>NZ_CP040753.1:1227500-2455000 GCF_006064855.1 Sulfitobacter sp. BSw21498 | reverse complement strand
GCCGAAGCTTAGGATGCATTTATTGCATGGTAGCAGAGCGTAGTGTGACATAGTTCCATGTGTCCTTATCCTCCTTCGGGTGGAATTGGACACAAGGAGCTTTCTGTGAAGCGGGCCTGTGAGGGATCCCGTGGAGAGATCACTAGTGAGAATGATGACATGAGTAGCGACAAAGAGTGTGAGAGACACTCTCGCCGAAAATCCAAGGGTTCCTGCTTAAAGCTAATCTGAGCAGGGTAAGCCGACCCCTAAGGCGAGGCCGAAAGGCGTAGTCGATGGGAACCAGGTTAATATTCCTGGGCCAGATGGAAGTGACGGATCTCGAAGGTAGTTCATCCTTATCGGATTGAATGGGCTGCTTAGAGGTTCCTGGAAATAGCTCCATCGTTAGATCGTACCCTAAACCGACACAGGTGGATAGGTAGAGAATACCAAGGCGCTTGAGAGAACTATGTTGAAGGAACTCGGCAAAATACCTCCGTAAGTTCGCGAGAAGGAGGCCCGGTCTGTACGCAAGTACGGGCTGGGGGCACAAACCAGGGGGTGGCGACTGTTTATTAAAAACACAGGGCTCTGCGAAGTCGTAAGACGACGTATAGGGTCTGACGCCTGCCCGGTGCCTGAAGGTTAAAAGGAGGGGTGAGAGCTCTGAATTGAAGCCCAGGTAAACGGCGGCCGTAACTATAACGGTCCTAAGGTAGCGAAATTCCTTGTCGGGTAAGTTCCGACCTGCACGAATGGCGTAACGACTTCCCCGCTGTCTCCAACATAGACTCAGCGAAATTGAATTACCGGTCAAGATGCCGGTTACCCGCGGTTAGACGGAAAGACCCCGTGCACCTTTACTACAACTTCACACTGGCATTAGGCCGAACATGTGCAGGATAGGTGGTGGGCTTTGAAGCGTGAACGCCAGTTTGCGTGGAGCCTCCCTTGAGATACCACCCTTGTTCTGCTTGATGTCTAACCGCGGTCCGTTATCCGGATCCGGGACCCTGTGTGGTGGGTAGTTTGACTGGGGCGGTCGCCTCCTAAATCGTAACGGAGGCGCGCGAAGGTTGGCTCAGAGCGGTCGGAAATCGCTCGTTGAGTGCAATGGCAGAAGCCAGCCTGACTGCGAGACTGACAAGTCGAGCAGAGTCGAAAGACGGCCATAGTGATCCGGTGGTCCCAAGTGGGAGGGCCATCGCTCAACGGATAAAAGGTACGCCGGGGATAACAGGCTGATACTGCCCAAGAGTCCATATCGACGGCAGTGTTTGGCACCTCGATGTCGGCTCATCTCATCCTGGGGCTGGAGCAGGTCCCAAGGGTACGGCTGTTCGCCGTTTAAAGAGGTACGTGAGCTGGGTTTAGAACGTCGTGAGACAGTTCGGTCCCTATCTTCCGTGGGTGTAGGATACTTGAGAGGAGTTGCCCCTAGTACGAGAGGACCGGGGTGAACGATCCACTGGTGGACCAGTTGTTATGCCAATAGCAGTGCTGGGTAGCTATGATCGGACAGGATAACCGCTGAAGGCATCTAAGCGGGAAGCCCCCCTCAAAACAAGGTATCCCTGAGAGCCGAGGTAGACCACCTCGTCGATAGGCCAGAGATGTAAGCGTAGTAATACGTTCAGTTGACTGGTACTAATTGCTCGATAGGCTTGATTTGATCCAGTAGAAGAAAGACTAATCTACTGAGACAAAAGCATACACATACAATCAGTTGTACTGACTTGGACATTTAGAGGTTTTACTCGGTTTGGTGGTCATAGCGTAAGCAAAACACCCGATCCCATCCCGAACTCGGCAGTTAAGTGCTACTGCGCCAATGGTACTGCGTCTTAAGACGTGGGAGAGTAGGTCACCGCCAAACCTAGCAAAACCTCTAAATAACGTATCTCTCTGCGATGACAATTAATAAGCCAATACATACTCATTGGCACCCGGCGCGGGATGGAGCAGCCCGGTAGCTCGTCAGGCTCATAACCTGAAGGTCGTAGGTTCAAATCCTACTCCCGCAACCAAACTTAACACACAAGCCGCACCCAATCAGGTCGCGGCTTTTTTGCTGTACGCAAAGCTCAACAATCCCGACGGCTTACCCTCCAGCAGCGCCGTATGGCCACGCTCCGCATCGTGACGGATTGTAATGCTGTCGATAAGCGCGCCGAGGACTTCAGACGCGCGATGCACAACATCCGGGTCGTTAAGGATGTCGGAGATGTCGTCAATCGCCGCACGGTGGAGTGCTGCTAAGTCCGGTGTGATCTCAATAGGATCCTGAGCCTGAGTAGCCAGATCCGCCTCAAGCTTTTTTATGAAACGATGTCCAAAGAACCTCTACTATGAACGCCCCCCTCTCGTGGGGACAAAATTTAAAACGGACGCTAAATGACGGATCTGGAATCGCGACAGATCGAAGTTCCATCCTGTTTTCAGGCCGATGACCGGCAAGCATGGTGCAAAGCTGCGAATGCCATACCGCAACTTCTAGACTGAATCCGGACTGACCTGCCCCCCGAGGCTCCCTCATTCATAACGAGAGTTTGCGGGTCTGGGTTTCATATTCTTCGTCGTCAGTTTGGGCAAGCGCGTCTTGCGCGGAGCCCTCAAATTGCTCAAGCGCTCGACGAGCTTCTGCCGGTGTTTGGTTCCCAAGCGATGAGTGCGGCCTGACGTTGTTGTAGTCGTATCGCCAGAGTGCCAGCTTGCGACGGGCGTCATCCAACGTATCGAAGATTTCCTCATTCAACAGCTCGTCGCGCAGGCTGCCATTGAAGCTTTCTATGAAGCCATTCTGCTGGGGTTTGCCGGGGTCGATGTAATGCCAATCAACGTCGTTATCACCGGCCCATTTTAGGATCGCACGACTGGTAAACTCCGTGCCGTTATCACTGACAATGCAGGCAGGCTTTCCATAAATACGGACAAGCGCGTCAAGTTCCCGCGCGACACGAGCGCCCGAGATGCTGGTGTCAGCCACCAAGCAGAGGTTCTCGCGGCAACAATCGTCGTTTACAGCCAGCATGCGGAACTTGCGTGACGCGCCGAACGTATCCGACACAAAATCTAAGGACCAACGCTCGCCAGGACGCAAAGCAACCGGCATTGGTGTCCGCGAGCCACGCGCACGCTTGCGGCCCCTGCGCCGTCTAACGCCCAGCTTTTCTTCAGTATAAAGGCGATACAGTTTCTTGTGGTTCATGATCCTTCCCTTGCGTTCCAGCAGCACACCGATCCGGCGGTAGCCAAAGCGCCGTCGCTTGCTGGCAATCGCTTTCATCTCTTCGCGAACTTCTGGATTATCCGGTGACTGATCGCGCCGGACGGTCTTGGGATCGACACCGACAAGCCTGCACGCCCGGCGCTGCGAGATATCATGGTCTCGCATTGCCTTGCGTGCTGCGGCCCGTCGCACATTCGGTGTCGTCAGTTCTTTCCCAGCAAATCCTTCAACACAACATTGTCCAACATCGTGTCCGCCAGAAGGCGCTTCAGCTTGGCGTTCTCATCCTCCAGCGATCTAAGGCGATGAGTATCAGAAACGTTCATGCCACCATATTTGGCTTTGAACTTGTAGAACGACGCGGGACTCAAGCCATGCCTGCGGCACACCTCTGCCGTCGGCATGCCAGCTTCCTGTTCTTTGATCATTCCGATAATTTGGGCTTCAGTAAAACGGCTCTGTCGCATCTGTTTGCTCCTTCGAAGGTTGAGCAAACTCTACATTAAACTGAGGGAAGTTTCGGGGGGCAGGTCAGGACCTATAAGCAAAACTCTGCCGGGGTCCAATCACGGTGAGAACCAACGGTGGAACCTTTGCCATATCTGGAGGTTATCAACCCAGATGCCGCAGCACCGAACAGGGTGACAGCAGATCAACTGCTACGCGGCTAGTGAGGAGAATAACGATGAAAACGTCTTTTACAAAATTTACAATGGTATCTTCCCTGGCGCTGGCCGCCGTTCTGCCTGTATCGGCGATGGCGATGGATGCAAGCGCCGCAACCGATCTGAACATCCGCAGTGGCCCTGCCAATAACTACACCATTCTGGGTGTCATCCCTGGTGGCGAAGCAGCGACGCTCGACGGTTGTGTCGCAGACGGCACGTGGTGCAAAGTCTCATATAATGGCGTTGAGGGTTGGTCCTACGCGCCCTACCTGACTGTTTCAGCCGAAGAAGAGGCTTATGTGGTAACGGAACGTCCTGCGGCAGTGGAAGTCACCACAGTGACGTACGAGGACACCGGTGAAACTCTGAAAGATGAGCGCCAAGGTGCGACAGCTGGCGCAGTGATCGGTTCGCTCGCGGCATATGCTGCTGGCGGTCCCGTGGGCGGCATCATCGCAGGCGGTATCCTCGGGGGCGCGGCCGGTTCGGCAGCAGTTGAACCCACTGTAGAGACGGTGACATATATCGAAAGCAACCCGGTAGAGACAGTTTACCTTGACGGTGAAGTCGCGGTCGGTGCCGGCGTACCTCAGGACGTCGTCCTATACGAAATTCCTTCGCAGTCGGAATACCGTTACGTTGACATCAATGGCCAGACGGTCATCGTAAACCCTGAAACCAATGCGATCGTAAGCGTTATCCGCTAATAGCTGGATTTAGGACTTTAGGGAGGCCCGGCAGTTGCCGGGCCTTTTTACGTTGCCAGCCAAGATGTCCCGAGGGGCGGTTGCCCTTTGTTAAGCTAAGGTGGTTCGGTGGCAGAGCATTTGGTCACTATGTTGCCGCATTAGCGTGATAGGCCGCGCATATACAAGCTGGACTTGCTACGATTTCGCGCCGTCATTTAAATTTCTGAGGCCCACCGTTCGCCCAATGGCGACAAGGGTAGCGCATCCCGAATTGGGCTGTGCCTGCTTGACCTCTCGGCGTGCGGTACATTCCAAAAATCCCAGAAAGCGCGTTTCCAATCCCATCTCAAGCACAATGCGACGAAAGGCAGGCAGAAACTAAGTACGTAAGAGGAGATCAGGGAATGAAAAACCGTAAATGATTTTTCTAGGTAACTTGCTTATCGGGGATAAGTGGTGCCCAGGAGAGGACTCGAACCTCCACACCGTTGCCAGTACTAGCACCTGAAGCTAGCGCGTCTACCATTCCGCCACCTGGGCACAGGGGGGTTGTGAGGGAGCGTTTATTGCTGTGGGGCGGGGGTGTCAATTGGATTCTCGCAACAAAACGAAGTGACGACAGAATAATTGGCGAGGGGCGCGATTTGTTGCGCTGGATCGGCTGTGGGCGGCACTTTGGGCCGGAATTGCTGCTTGTTCCTCAAGGGGGGGGGATGTATCTGTTGCCCTAGATTTTCTGGTCAGGGGTATCATCATGGCAAAGCTGGTCACGGTTTACGGCGGTTCCGGGTTTGTGGGGCGGTATATCGTTCGCCGCATGGCGTTGGCGGGATGGCGTGTGCGCGTTGCGGTGCGTCGCCCGAACGAAGCGTTATTCGTGCGTACCTATGGCACCGTTGGGCAGGTCGAACCGGTCTTTTGCAACATCCGCGATGACGCATCTGTGCGCGATGTGTTGCGGGGCGCTGATGCGGTGGTGAACTGCGTTGGGATCATGGCCGAGGCTGGCAAGAACACCTTTGACGCGATTCAGGCTGACGGTGCTGAGCGTATTGCGCGCCTGTCTGCAGTCGAAGGGGTGCAGCGCTTGGTTCAGATCTCTGCCATCGGTGCGAATGCCGAGACCGATAGCGACTATGCCCAGACCAAGGCGATGGGAGAGGCCGGCGTGCTGAAATACATGCCCGATGCCGTTATTCTGCGCCCCTCGATCGTGTTCGGGCCCGAGGATGACTTCTTTAACCGTTTTGCCGGTATGACGCGGATCAGCCCTGCGATCCCTGCGGTGGGTGCGGATACATTGTTCCAGCCGGTTTATGTCGATGACGTCGCCCATGCGGCAGAGCTGGCGGTGACGGGCAAGGCCCCGGCGGGTATCTACGAATTGGGCGGACCCGAGGTCGAGAGCTTTCGCGGCCTGATGCAGCGTATGCTGGGTGTGGTAAACCGCCGTCGTCTGGTCATCGCATTACCAACGTTTGTCGCGCGGATGATCGCCTTTGGTTTGGATGTGCTGCAATCGGTGACCTTCGGTTTGATCAAGAACAACACGTTGACCCGTGATCAGATCAAGAACCTGGCCCATGATAACGTCGTAGGCGAGGGCGCGCGAGGCTTTGACGCTCTGGGGATCACCCCTGTGTCTATGGGATCGGTGCTGCCCGAGTATCTGTGGCGTTTCCGCCCGTCGGGTCAGTATGACGAGATCAAGAAATCCGCGAAAAATCTGCGGACCTGAGCCAGTAGCATTCGGAATACAGAAAGGCCCTGCCGGCAACGGCGGGGCCTTTTCTTTAGCTGTAGGCATACACCAGCAGCGCGGCCCCCAGTAGGATGCGGTAGATCACATAGGGGGTGAAATTCACGCTCCGCAGCAGGCGCATCATCAAGGTCAAGGCCGCAAGTGCCGCGACAAAGGCGAAGGCGGCGGCGATGGATGCGTCACGGGCAAGCTGCGCGTCGGCCTCTCCGATCACGTCCAGTGACAAAAGTGCACCCGAGGCGAGGATCGTGGGGATCGACATCAGCATGGAAAGCGTCGCGGCGCTGGCGCGATCATAGCCCAGTTTGCGTGCCGCGGTGATCGTGATGCCCGACCGCGAGGTGCCGGGGATCAGCGCGATGGCTTGCGCGAGCCCCATCCAGACGGCACCTTTCATGTTCCAGTCTTCGGTGTTGCGGTCGCTGCGACCTGTGTGGTCGGCCCAATACAGTACAATCCCGAACAGCAGCATCGTCCAGCCGATCACCGCAACAGAGCGGAGCATCTCGTCGATCCCCAGCAGCTTGATCACCAGCCCGACCACCAGAACCGGAATCGTTGCAATAATCAAAAGCGCCGCAAGCCGCGCGCCGGGGGTGTCCATCTTGCCGCGTAGCAAGCGGCCAAGTCCTATAGTGGCCTCTGCGACTTCGGTGCGAAAATATAGAACCACAGCAAGAAGCGTGCCGACATGCACCGCCACATCAATGGCAAGCCCCTGATCGGGTCCGCCGGTGAGCGTGGGCAGCAAAATCAGATGACCCGAGGACGAGACGGGCAAGAACTCTGTCAGCCCCTGAATGATTGCGACGAGCAGTAATTGAAACAGGGTCATGAAGGGGCCGGCCTTTGAAACGTTCTCGGTGCCATAGGGCTACAACTTTGGGGGGATGGAAGGGAAGTAGGTTGTTAAGGCCGAATCGGACATAAAATGGGGATATATCCGCCAGATAAATGCGTGCGAATGAAAATAATATGTATATAGGTCAGCAATGCTGCCTTTATATCCTTTAAGAGCCTGTGTATGAGGGGGCAGCAACGTGTTTCATGCGGAGAGATCCAAGATGGCAAAGCAGCCAATGCTCAAGTTTACAACGGTTTCCCGGGATATGCCCGAAAAACGGATGCCGAATCTTCGTCGTGAAGACTTTAAAGAGATTTATGCGGAATACGCGGATGAGAAAGCGCAGGAGCAATCCAGCCGCTGTAGCCAGTGTGGCGTTCCATATTGCCAGACGCATTGCCCGCTGCACAATAACATCCCCGACTGGCTGCGCCTGACCGCCGAAGGGCGCCTGAAGGAAGCCTACGAGATCAGTCAGGCCACCAACACCTTCCCCGAAATCTGCGGCCGCATCTGCCCGCAGGACCGTCTGTGCGAAGGCAACTGTGTGATTGAACAATCCGGCCACGGCACTGTGACCATCGGCTCTGTCGAGAAATACATCACCGATACCGCATGGGAAAACGGCTGGGTGCAGGCGATCAAGCCCAAGACCGAACGTGCCGAATCCGTCGGTATCATCGGCGCAGGGCCTGGCGGTCTGGCCGCTGCGGACGTGCTGCGCCGTGCGGGTGTGCAGGTTACGATCTATGATCGCTATGACCGCGCGGGTGGCTTGCTGACCTATGGTATCCCCGGATTCAAACTGGAAAAAGATATCGTCATGCGCCGCAACGATCAGTTGGCCGAAGGTGGCGTTAACTTTGAATTGAACTGCGATGTGGGTGTCGACATCAGCTTTGCTGATATCCGCGCCAAGCATGACGCCGTAATCATCGCGACGGGCGTTTATAAGACACGTGATATTCAGGCCCCCGGCGTTGGCGGTGTGGGTCTGGAACGCGCGATTGATTTCCTGACCGTGAGCAACCGCAAAAGCTTTGGCGACGCGGTCGAGGAATTCGACTCCGGTCGATTTAACGCGCAGGGTAAAAAGGTCGTCGTCATTGGCGGCGGTGATACTGCGATGGACTGTGTGCGGACCTCGATCCGCCAGGGGGCCACGTCGGTGAAATGTCTTTATCGTCGTGACCGCACCAACATGCCCGGCTCGCAACGCGAAGTGCAGAACGCCGAAGAAGAAGGCGTGGTATTTGAATGGCTGTCCGCGCCCAAAGGGTTCGTCGGCGATCCGGTCACCGGTGTGATGGTGCAAAAGATGCGTCTTGGCGCGCCCGATGTCTCTGGCCGTCAGGCCCCCGAGGTGATCGAGGGTGCTGATTATGTCGAAGAGGCCGATCTGGTGATCATGGCGCTTGGCTTTGAACCCGAAGACCTGCCCAAACTGTGGAACACGCCAGAGCTGCCGGTGAACCGCTGGGGCACGATCAAGGCCGACTATATCACCGGCGCGACCGATCTGGATGGTGTCTATGCCGTGGGTGACATCGTGCGCGGCGCGTCACTGGTGGTCTGGGCCATCAAGGACGGGCGCGATTGTGCGCAGGCGATCCTTGAAAAGATGGGGGCCAGCGTGGCCATCGCCGCCGAATAAACGCCCCTTTCAGTTGATATTTCGCGCCTCGGGCGCGCCCGATTTAGGAGATTCCAAATGACCAAGTATGATGACGCCTGGGTAGCACGCGAAGAAGCAAAACGCGCTTTCATGGCAGAAAACGGTCTGTATTCCGAAGAAGAAGAGCATTCATCCTGCGGTGTTGGCCTTGTCGTGAACATCGACGGCTCCAGCAGCCGTGCGGTTGTTGAAAACGGCATCAAGGCGCTCAAGGCGATCTGGCACCGCGGGGCTGTTGATGCGGACGGTAAAACCGGCGACGGCGCAGGCATTCACGTGCAGATCCCCGTCAACTTTTTCTATGATCAGGTGCGCCGCACCGGTCACAGCCCCCGCGAAGGCGAACTGATCGCCGTCGGTCAGGTCTTTTTGCCGCGCACCAACTTTGCCGCGCAGGAAACCTGCCGGACCATCGTTGAAACCGAAGTGCTGCGCATGGGCTACTATATCTACGGCTGGCGCCACGTGCCTGTGGATACGTCGGTTCTGGGCGACAAGGCCAACGCGACCCGCCCCGAGATCGAACAGATCCTGATTTCGAACGCCAAGGGCGTGGACGAGGAAACATTCGAGCGTGAGCTTTATGTCATCCGTCGTCGCATCGAAAAAGCCGCGCTGGCCGCACAGGTGCCGACCCTTTACATCGCGTCGATGTCCTGCCGGTCGATCATCTACAAGGGTATGATGCTGGCGCAGGATGTGGCCAACTTCTATCCCGACCTGATGGACGAACGCTTTGAATCCGCGTTTGCGATCTATCACCAGCGTTATTCTACCAACACCTTCCCACAGTGGTGGTTGGCGCAGCCATTCCGCATGCTGGCCCACAACGGCGAGATCAACACGCTCAAGGGCAACATCAACTGGATGAAAAGCCACGAGATCCGCATGGCGTCGGGCACGTTTGGCGAAATGGCCGAAGACATCAAACCGATCGTCGCCGCCGGGTCGTCCGACTCTGCCGCGCTGGATGCGGTGTTCGAGGTGCTGGTGCGCGCGGGTCGTTCAGCCCCCATGGCGAAAACAATGCTGGTGCCTGAAAGCTGGTCAAAGCAAGCGGTCGAGCTGCCTCAGGCGTGGCGCGACATGTATTCCTACTGCAACTCCGTGATGGAGCCTTGGGATGGTCCCGCAGCGCTGGCAATGACTGACGGCCGCTGGGTTTGCGCCGGCCTTGACCGCAACGGCCTGCGCCCGATGCGTTTCGTCGTCACCGCTGACGGCATGCTGATCGCCGGTTCCGAAGCGGGCATGGTGCCGCAGGACGAGGCGAATGTCGTACGCAAAGGCGCGCTTGGCCCCGGTCAGTTGCTGGCGGTCGATATCGAAGAAGGCAAAATGTTCGGCGATACCGAAATCAAGGACAAGCTCGCCGCGTCGCGCCCCTTTGGCGAATGGGTCGGCAAGATCAACGAGCTGGACAAAGCGCTTGGCGATGTCGAGGAAAAGGCGCTGTTTTCGGGCGACGAACTGCGCCGCCGTCAGGTGGCAGCGGGCTACACCATCGAAGACCTTGAACAAATCCTCGCCCCGATGGCCGAAGATGCGAAAGAGACGCTGGCTTCTATGGGCGACGACACGCCGTCGGCAGTTCTGTCGAACCAGTACCGCCCGCTCAGCCACTTCTTCCGCCAGAACTTTAGCCAGGTGACCAACCCGCCGATCGATAGCTTGCGCGAATTCCGCGTCATGAGCCTGAAAACGCGGTTCGGGAACCTCAAGAACGTGTTGGACGAATCCAGCGCGCAGACAGAGATTCTTGTGCTCGACAGCCCGTTCCTTGCGAACGCGCAGTTTGATCAGTTGATGACCGAATTCAACGCGAACTCTGTCACCATCGACTGTACCTTCGAGGCAGGCGGCAACAACCTGAGCGAAAACCTGCGCCGCATCCGCGACGAAGCCGAGGACGCGGTTCGTTCTGGTGCCGGTCACATCGTGCTGACCGACCAGTTCAGCAACGCGACCCGTGTGGCGATGCCGATGATCCTTGCGACATCTGCCGTGCACAGCCAGTTGACCCGCAAGGGCCTGCGGACGTTTACCTCGCTCAACGTGCGGGCGGCTGAATGTGTGGACCCGCATTATTTTGCCGTGCTGATCGGCTGCGGCGCGACCGTGGTGAATGCCTACCTTGCCGAGGATTCGCTGGCGGATCGCATCGGTCGTGGTTTGCTGGACATGAACCTGACCACCGCGATGGCCCGCTACCGCGAGGCGATTGACCAAGGTCTGCTGAAAATCATGGCCAAGATGGGGATCAGCGTCATGTCGTCCTACCGCGGCGGCCTGAATTTCGAAGCCGTGGGTCTAAGCCGCGCCATGTGTGCGGAATATTTCCCCGGCATGACCAGCCGTATCAGCGGGATCGGTGTGACCGGTATTCAGCGCAAGGCCGAGGCGGTCCACGATCGTGGCTGGCAGGGCGACGGCGTCGTTATGCCCATCGGCGGCTTCTACAAAGCGCGTCAATCCGGCGAGACCCACGCATGGGAAGCATCGTCGATGCACATGCTGCAAATGGCCTGCAACAAAGCGTCCTACCAAATGTGGAAGCAGTATAGCGCCAAGATGCAAAGCAATCCGCCAATCCATCTGCGGGATCTGCTGGATATCAAGCCACTGGGGGCCCCTGTGCCCATCGAAGAGGTCGAATCCATCACCTCTATTCGCAAGCGTTTCGTGACGCCGGGCATGTCCCTTGGCGCGCTGTCGCCCGAGGCACACAAGACCCTGAACGTTGCCATGAACCGCATCGGGGCCAAGTCAGACTCTGGCGAAGGCGGCGAAGATCCGGCGCACTTCGTGCCCGAGGCCAACGGTGATAACCCGTCGGCCAAGATCAAGCAGGTGGCGTCGGGTCGTTTCGGTGTGACCGCCGAATACCTGAACCAGTGCGAAGAGCTTGAGATCAAGGTCGCCCAGGGGGCCAAACCCGGCGAGGGCGGCCAGCTGCCCGGTATGAAGGTCACTGACCTGATTGCCCGTCTGCGCCATTCCACCAAGGGGGTGACGCTGATCTCTCCTCCGCCGCACCACGATATCTATTCCATCGAAGACCTTGCGCAGCTGATCTATGACCTCAAGCAGATCAACCCGCGTTGTAAGGTGACCGTGAAACTGGTGGCGTCGTCGGGGGTTGGCACGATTGCCGCCGGTGTGGCGAAGGCCAAGGCGGACATCATCCTGATCTCGGGCCACAATGGCGGCACGGGTGCATCGCCTGCGACCTCGATCAAATATGCGGGTCTGCCATGGGAAATGGGCCTAACCGAAGCGCATCAGGTTCTGGCAATGAACAACCTGCGTGACCGCGTCACCCTGCGCACCGATGGTGGTTTGCGCACAGGCCGTGACATCGTGATGGCCGCGATGATGGGGGCCGAGGAATACGGCATTGGCACCGCCGCTCTGATCGCGATGGGCTGTATCATGGTGCGTCAGTGCCAGTCGAACACCTGTCCCGTCGGCGTCTGTACCCAAGACGAAGCGCTGCGTGGCAAGTTCACCGGCAACGCCGATAAGGTTGTGAACCTGATCACCTTCTACGCCACCGAAGTCCGCGAATTGCTCGCCTCTATCGGGGCGCGTAGTCTGGATGACGTGATTGGCCGTGCCGATCTGCTGGCGCAGGTCAGCCGTGGCTCTGCCCACCTTGACGATCTTGATCTCAACCCGCTGCTTATCACCGTCGATGGCGCGGCAGAGATCGTCTATGACCGCAACAAGCCGCGCAACGCTGTGTTGGACACGCTGGACTCTGAAATCGTGCGCGACGCCGCACGGTTCCTTGAGGATGGCGAGAAGATGCAGCTCAGCTATGCGGTGCAGAACACGCACCGTACCGTGGGCACCCGCGTCTCGAGCCACATCATCCGCAACTTCGGTATGAACAACCAGCTGCAGCCCGATCACCTGACAGTCAAGCTGACCGGTTCGGCGGGGCAGTCGCTGGGGGCGTTCGCGGCACCGGGGCTCAAGCTTGAAGTATCGGGCGATGCGAACGACTATGTTGGCAAGGGCCTGTCGGGCGGTACCATCGTCGTGCGTCCATCGATGGCAAGCACCATCGTGGCCTCTGAGAACACCATCATCGGCAACACCGTGCTGTATGGCGCGACCAAGGGCTTCCTGTTCGCAGCGGGCCGTGCAGGTGAACGTTTCGGGGTCCGCAACTCTGGTGCGCATGTGGTGATCGAAGGCTGTGGCAGCAACGGGTGCGAATACATGACCGGTGGCGTGGCCGTGATCCTGGGCGAGATCGGCGCAAACTTTGGCGCGGGGATGACGGGCGGTATGGCCTATCTGTACAACCCCGATGGCAAGGTCGAGAAAATGCTGAACCGTGAAACACTGGTGACCTGCCCCGTCACGGTGGCGCATTGGGAAAACCAGCTGAAGGGCCTGATCGAACGGCACTTGCAGGAAACCAACAGCCGCAAGGCCGAAGACATCCTGCAGCATTGGGACATCGAAAAGGATAACTTTGTCCAGATTTGCCCCAAAGAGATGTTGATCCATCTGCCCGCCCCTCTCAGCGTCGAAGAGCACGCGATACCGGCGGAGTAAGCAACGAGTGAAAGAATCGGGCGCGGGGGGAACCTCGCGCCCGATTTCTTTTGTCGGGTTGATACGCTTTACCGTGGCCGGATGCGGTCTATAGTTGGACGATGATCAAATCTATACTCTCGCGCGCAGGGCTAATGGCTGTGCTGATGTTGGGGCTGACCCTGTCGGCCTGTACCGACCGCACGCCCAAGGGCGGCGGCGATATTCTGGTGATCGGTGATTCCGTGATGGCGTGGAACGGATCGAACGATCAGGCGATCCCCGATGCGATGGCGACAGCGCTTGATCGTGATGTGATCAGCAAGGCCGTCCCGGGCGCGCAGTTCAGCAATGACAGCACGCTTTTGTCTGCCGTGGGGTTCGACATTCAGGACCAATACCCCGGCGGGCGCTGGAACTGGATTATCGTCAATGGCGGTGCCAATGATCTGGGGCTCAACGATTGCAAATGCGGGGCTTGCACGCCGGTGGTCGACACGCTGATCGGTGCGGATGCGGCCAGCGGAGAGGTTCCGGCCTTTCTGTCCCGCTTGCGCAGCAGCGGTGCGCAGGTGATGTGGATGGGATATTACGCCGGCAACGGCAAAGGGTCATTCGAAGGCTGCCGCGATGATCTGGTGCTGCTGGAACGCCGCATTGCGCGTTTTGCCGCACAGACGCCGGGGGTGACGTTTCTTGATTCCGAATTGGTGATCGACCGCAATGACCCCAGCCTCTTTGCCAGCGACAACACCCACCCGTCGCCCAAGGCATCGGCGCTGATCGGAGCCTATCTGGCAAAAGGAATTTCCGCCCGCAGTGCCCGTTCACAATAAGCGCGTTGCGCGATATAGCTGATGGCTATGGCAAAACGCGCATCTTCGAAATCCAAAAGCAAGACCAGGGCAAAGCCGCCGTCACCCGCGGCGCAGCTGCGGTCGTTGAAGCGGCGCGTCGTCAGGGGCGCGTTCAAGCTGGTGCTGACCGTGCTTGGCCTGTTGGTCGCAATGGTGCTGCTGTTTGCGGTGCTTAACCCGCCAACCACGCCTTATATGTTCAGCGAAGGCCGCAGGTTGGGGGGCGTCGACCAGCAATGGGTCGCGCTGGAAGAAGTGGCCCCTGTCATGGCACGGTCTGTGGTGGCGGCAGAAGACGCGAATTTCTGCAATCATTGGGGCTTTGATCTGGCTGCGATCAAGCGCGCTATTGCCGAAGGGTCGAACCGTGGCGCTTCTACCCTCTCGCAGCAGACGGTCAAGAATGTCTATCTGTGGCACGGGCGCACTTGGCTGCGCAAAGCGCTTGAGGCCGGCATCACGCCGCTGGTCGAAACCGTCTGGACCAAACGACGGATCATCGAGGTCTATCTGAACGTCGCCGAGTTTGACGAAGGCATCTTTGGTATCGATGCAGCGGCGCAACATTATTTCGGGGTGATTCCCGCCAAGCTGACGGCGACACAAGCCGCACGGCTGGCCGCGATCCTGCCCTCGCCCAAAACGCGCTCTGCCACGCGACCGTCCGCTTCGGTGCGCAAGCGCAGTGCCCAAATCCGTGATGGTGCGGCGACAATCAGCAAGGACGGGCGGGCAGCCTGTTTCGAGAGTTGAAAAACCCAACCAAGACGGGCATGAGGATGAAACCCTTGTTTGTTAGTACCGGAACCCCTTTATGGCCCGCCTGTTTCACGTCCCGCTGTCGCCGTTCTGCCGCAAAGTCCGGCTGAGCCTCGCCGAGAAGAAGATCGAGGTAGAACGCGTCGAAGAGCGGTATTGGGAGCAAGACCCAGATTTCATGCGTCGCAACCCTGCGGGTAAAGTCCCCGTCTTACAGCTCGACGGCATCATCATGTCCGAAAGCGCTGCGATCTGTGAATACATCGAAGAAACCCGCCCCGAGCCGTCGCTGATGCCCAGTGATCCGATTCAGCGGCTTGAAGTCCGCCGTCTGGTCAGCTGGTTCGATGACAAGTTCCACGACGAAGTCACCTCAAAGCTGCTGTACGAGCGGGTGAATAAAAAGGTGATGAAGCAGGGGTTTCCTGACAGCCGCAACGTCAAGGACGGGGCCAAGGCGATCAAATACCACATCGATTATATGGCGTGGCTGCTGGACCACCGGCGCTGGCTGGCGGGCGACGTGATGACGCTGGCCGATTTCGCAGCGGCGGCGCATCTGTCCTCGCTTGATTATATCTCGGATGTGGACTGGAACCGGTCCGACGTGGTCAAGGACTGGTATGCCAAGATCAAATCCCGCCCGGCGTTCCGGTCGTTGCTGGCCGATCAGGTGCCCGGCTTCCCACCGCCGAAACACTACAATGACCTTGATTTCTAGTCCGCACCCCGCCGGATGTCTGTGACACCGGCGGTTGATACGGACGCCCTGCGGGGGCGGTTGGTGGCGCAGGCGCTGGACGAGGGCTTTGTCTCGTGCCGTATCTGCCGACCCGATGCAGTGCCCGAGGTGCCCGAACGGCTGCAGGCCTTTGTCGAGGCAGGGTACCACGGGCAGATGTCATGGATGGCCGACCGCATGGCCTGGCGCGGCAACCCCGCAGCGCTTTGGCCCGAAGCGCGGTCGGTGATCATGCTGGCCGAGAGCTATACGCCTGAATACGATCCGACCGAGGTGCTGAACCACCCCGACAAGGCAGGCGTGTCGGTCTATGCGCAGGGACGCGATTACCACGACATCGTAAAGAAACGGCTCAAGCGGGTGGCGCGCTGGCTGGTGGCGCAAGAACCTTGCGAGGTGAAAGTCTTTGTCGATACAGCCCCCGTGCCGGAAAAAGCGTTGGGGCAGGCGGCGGGGCTGGGCTGGCAGGGCAAGCACACGAATCTGCTTAGCCGCGACTGGGGGAACTGGGCCTTTCTTGGCGCGATCTTCACCACATTGGATTTCACCCCCGACGCGCCAGAGGTGGATCACTGCGGGTCGTGCCGGTCATGCCTCACGGCTTGCCCGACCAATGCGTTTCCCGCGCCCTATCAACTGGATGCGCGGCGCTGTATTTCCTATCTGACGATTGAACACAACGGGCCGGTCGATTTGGAATTGCGCAGCAAGATGGGCAACCGCATCTACGGCTGTGACGATTGCCTTGCCGCCTGCCCGTGGAACAAGTTCGCCGTCGCGGCGAGCGATCTGCGCTATCACGGCGGTGTCGGTGCCCCTGATCTGGCAGGGCTGGCGACGCTGGATGATGCCGCGTTCCGGCTGCGGTTCAGTGGGTCGCCGATCAAGCGGATCGGGCGCAACCGGTTCATGCGCAACGTGCTTTACGCCATTGGCAACTCCGGTCAGGCGCGGCTGGTCCCTGTGGCACAGGGTCTGCTGGACGATCCTGACGCCACAGTTGTTGATGCTGCACAATGGGCTGTGACGCGTCTTGGCGAAAACCACGGCTGACAGGGCTGGACCGCTGCGCGGGAACAGGTAAACCCTAGGAAAACGGTGCAAGGATAATTGAATGGCGCTTTTGCTTGGGGTGGATACGGGCGGCACCTATACGGATGCGGTACTGATCCGGGATGAAACCACGGTGATCGCTTCGGCCAAGGCGCTGACCACCCGCGGCGATCTGGCCATCGGTGTGGGGCAAGCCGTGCGCCGCGTGTTGGAGGCTGCTGATGTTTCAGCGGGTCAGGTGGCGATGGCGTCGCTATCCACCACGCTGGCAACCAATGCATTGGTCGAAGGGCAGGGCGGGCGCGTGGCGCTGATCTATGTCGGTTTCAAAGAACGTGATCTTCAGGCGCACGGGCTGGCAGAGGCCCTGAACGGTGATCCCTATCTGATCTTGGGCGGCGGACATGACCACGCAGGCGCAGAGCTTTCCCCGCTGGACGAAGACGCGCTGGTCGCGTTTCTGACTGCGCAAGAATCGCAGGTCAGCGGGTTCGCGGTCGCCAGTCAGTTTGCGACGCGCAACCCTGTCCACGAACAGCGGGTTGCTGCGTTTGTGGCGCAGGTGACGGGCCGGCCTGTGTCGGCCTCGCATCAACTGTCGGCCAAGCTCAACGGGCCGAAACGGGCGCTGACGGCGGTGCTGAATGCGCGGCTCATCGGGATGATCGACAGGTTGATTGGCCGCGCCGAGGATGTGTTGACTGACATCGGCGTGACGGCCCCGTTGATGGTCGTACGCGGCGATGGGGCACTGATCTCTGCGGCACAGGCGCGTGCGCGACCGATTGAAACGATTCTCAGCGGGCCTGCGGCCTCGATTGTCGGGGCGCGGTGGATGACCGGCGCGGCACATGCGTTGGTCAGTGATATCGGCGGCACCACCACGGATGTGGCCCTGCTGCGCGACGGACGGCCGGCGATTGACCCCGCAGGTGCCCGCGTCGGCAGCTACCGCACGATGGTAGAGGCCGTCGCCATGCGCACCACCGGTCTGGGGGGCGACAGCGAGGTCCATTTCCTGACCGAAGGGTTGCAAGGCGGCGTGACGCTGGGGCCAAAGCGGGTCTTGCCCGTGGCCTTGATCGCAACAGAGGCGCCGGATGTTGTTCACGCCGCACTGGATGCACAGCTGCGCAGCACCACGCCTGGCGAATATGACGGGCGCTTTGTGCGTGCGGTTTCCGGACAAACCCGCGAGGGGATCACCGTGCGCGAGGAAGCCTTGCTGGAACGCATCGGCGATGGGCTGCACCCGATGGCGGAAATCGTGCGCGCGCGGATTGAAACCGGTGCCCTCAAACGGTTGGTCGAACGCGGGCTGGTCCAGCTTGCCGGCGTCACCCCTTCGGATGCGAGCCATGCGCTGGGCCGCGTGGATGCGTGGGACGCAGAGGCCGCGCAGAAGGCGCTGCGGCTGTTCGGGCGGCGGCGTACAGGGGCGGGGCAGATGTTGGCCCCTGATCCTGCCGTTATGGCGCAGATGATCGTGGATCAATTGACCGAACAGACCAGTCTGGCGTTGCTAGAGGCGACGCTGGCCGAGGAAGACCCTGCCTTTGATGCAGAACCCGAAACGCTTGCCCGGCACGAACTGTTGCAGCGCGGGTTGCGGGGTCACGCAGGGCTTGTGCGGATCGAAGCCGCGTTGAACGTGCCGGTGATCGGGCTTGGGGCCTCTGCTGCGGCCTATTATCCGGCGGTGGGCGAACGGCTGCGCACGCAGATGATCCTGCCTGAACACGCCGCAGTGGCAAATGCCATTGGCGCTGTCGTCGGGCGGGTGACCATGCGGGAAAGCGGCACGGTGACGTCCCCGGCAGAGGGGCGGTTCAGAGTGTATCTGACCGACGGGCCGCAGGATTTTACCGATCAGACACAGGCGCTTGAAACGCTTGAAAACACGCTGCGGGAAAAGGCAGAGACAGCGGCACGGGCAGCGGGCGTGGTCGACATGCAAACCGAGGTGCAGCGCGATATCCGCTATGCCGAAGTCGAAAGCCGCAAGGTCTTTATCGAAGCGGTGCTCACGGTTGAAGCGACGGGCCGACCGAGGGTCGCATTGGTCTAGACACCCCTCAAAGAAAACGGCGCAAACCCTATGGGGCTGCGCCGTTTCGTTGTGTTATTCCGCTGCCGCGCGTTTGGGCAGCACCCAATCGGGACGCGGGAAATGGCAGGTATAGCCGTTTGGGATACGCTCAAGGTAATCTTGATGCTCTGGCTCTGCTTCCCAGAAATCGCTGACGGGTTCGACCTCGGTCACGACTTTGCCGGGCCAGATGCCCGATGCTTCGACGTCTGCAATCGTGTCCAGCGCCGTGGCTTTTTGATCTTCGTCTACGAAATAGATCGCGGAACGGTAGCTGAGGCCGCGGTCGTTGCCTTGACGGTTCATAGTTGTCGGGTCGTGGATCTGGAAGAACAGTTCCAACAGGTCACGATAGCTGATTACGTCGTCGTTAAACGTCACCTCGATCGCCTCGGCGTGGGTGCCGTGGTCACGGTAGGTGGCGTTGGGCACGTCGCCGCCCGAATAGCCCACGCGGGTCGACACAACCCCTTCGCGTTTGCGGATCAGGTCCTGCATGCCCCAAAAGCATCCTCCGGCCAGTACTGCGCGTTGTTCGCTCATGCTACATCCTCCACTTGGTTGATATAATCGCCATAGCCTGCGTCTTGCATGTCGTCACGATGAATAAAGCGCAGCGAGGCGGAATTGATGCAATAGCGCAGTCCGCCACGGTCTGCGGGACCGTCGGGGAAGACGTGACCCAGATGGCTGTCGCCATGGGCGCTGCGCACTTCGGTGCGGACCATCCCCAGCGATGCGTCGCGCAATTCACTGACATGGGCCGGTTCGATGGGTTTGGTAAAGCTCGGCCAACCACAGCCGGATTCGTATTTGTCAGAGGACGCGAACAGCGGTTCCCCCGAGACGATGTCGACATAGATGCCCGGTTCTTTGTTATCCAGTAGCTTGCCCGTGCCCGGACGTTCGGTGCCGTCTTGCTGGGTGACACGGAATTCTTCGGGCGACAAAGCGTTAAGGGCGGCGTCGGTCTTTTCATAGGTGGGCATGGAAGGGCTCCTTTGCGGTTTGATATATTAAATGGGGCCTGCGCGCGTTTTTCAAAGGGGTATTGCACCGGCGCACTGATCTGTGACCCCCTTGTGGTGGTTCAGCCCAAGGGGCGCGGGGTCAGGTGCGGCGCTGGCGCGAGACCTGCACTGCAAGGATACCCAAGGCGATCACGGCCACGCCAAGGATATCTTGGGGGCCCAAAGGTTCACCCAGCAACAACCAGGCAATCGCGACCCCGAAGAACGGGTTGAGAAAATGGAAGGTCGCAGCGCGGGTCGCCCCGATGCGGTTGACCAGCCAGAACCAGACCACCGTGGCCAACAGCCCCGGCACCAGACAGGTGTACAGGAACGCCAGCGCCAGCGGCCAGCTTGGGGTGATGCGTGGCGTTTCAAACAGCACGGTTGCAAAGGTCAGCGCGACGCAGCCAACCAGCATTTGCAAGCCGACCACCATCATGAAGTTCCCGCCGGATGTAGCACCGCGCACCAGCAAGGTCGCGGCGGACAGCGCAATCACACCGACCCCGCACAGCAGCAGCCCCGTCAAATCAACGCCGCCGCCAATCCGTGCACCCATGATGATTGTCACCCCGATCACACCGGCGACCAACCCTGCGATGCCCAACGGCCTAAGCTTTTCACCCAGAAACAGCCATGTCGCCAGTCCGACCAGAAGCGGCATGGTCGAGGCGACAATCGCGGCCAATGACGCCTGCACCGTTTGCATCGCCACAAAGTTCAGACCCAGATAGATCGCGTTTTGCAGGATGCCGAAGACGATGGTGGCGCGCCATTGCGCGCGCGTCAGCCGCCATGTCTGGCCAAGCGCCAGCGCGATCCCGACACCCAGCAGGCCGGAAATAAGATACCGCGCTGACAGCGCCATAAGGGGGGACGCATCTGCGACGATGATCCGGGCCGAGGTGAACGCCGACGACCACATCACCGCAAAAGCCAGCCCCATGAGAATTGCGCGTATATCCATGAGGAAGCCTTTCAGGTCGGTATGGTGCCGTAGAGTTTCGCAGTCGGTCCGAAGGGGCAAGCGCTTTTGATGCAACATAGACCCGCCACAAACGCAAAGGGCCGCCCCGCGGGCGACCCTTTGTCAGAATAGACTGTGAACAGTCTTATTCGTTAACGCTGTCTTTCAGCGCTTTCGCGATGGTCATCTTGACGACCTTGTCCGCTTCTTTCTTGAACTGTTCGCCAGTGGCGGGGTTGCGCACCATACGCTCGGGGCGCTCGCGGCAATAGATTTTGCCAATGCCCGGAAGGGTCACAGCGCCACCGCCGGAAACTTCTTTGGTGATCAACGCGCAAACCGCGTCCAGTGCCGCGCTTGCCGATTTCTTGTCTTCGCCCATTTCCTCAGCCAAAGCCGCGACGAGCTGGGTTTTTGTCATTGGTTTAGTTGCCATCTTGTTTTTCTCCTTCGTCCGCCCGGATTAGGGCCTCACGGGCAGAATGTAACGGTATGTTGTGTATGAACACAACGAATAGGTCGCAAGAAACCGTGAAAACATGCTGTTTTCAGCCGATTTCGACCTTCAGAGAAAGGCAGTTTCGTCAAAAGAGCGTAATTTCCGGCTATGCAACCGCTCTAACGGCATATCGCGCAGTTGTTCCATCGCCCGAATACCAATCATCAAGTGCCGCGCAACCTGCGTTTTATAGAAATCCGACGCCATCCCGGGCAGTTTCAATTCGCCATGCAGCGGTTTGTCAGAGACGCAAAGCAACGTGCCGTAGGGCACACGGAACCGGTAGCCGTTGGCTGCGATCGTGGCACTTTCCATATCCAGCGCCACGGCGCGGGACTGGCTAAGCCGCTGCACCGGACCGGATTGATCGCGCAGTTCCCAGTTGCGGTTGTCGATGGTGGCGACGGTGCCTGTGCGCATGATCCGTTTCAGCTCGTAGCCTTCAAGCTGGGTGACCTGTTCAACGGCGTCTTCCAGTGCGATCTGGATTTCCGCCAGCGCAGGGATCGGCACCCAGACCGGCAGATCGTCGTCCAGCACGTGGTCTTCACGCAGATAGCCATGCGCCAGCACGAAATCCCCAAGCGCTTGGGTGTTGCGCAGGCCAGCGCAGTGACCAACCATCAGCCACGCATTGGGGCGCAGCACGGCGATGTGGTCCGTCGCGGTTTTTGCGTTGGACGGTCCGACGCCGATATTAACCAGCGTGATGCCCGACCCGTTCGCGCGTTTCAGGTGATAGGTCGGCATCTGCGGTGTTTTGACCGACGCATGCAGCGGCGCGTCGCCGTCCGAAATCTCGACGTTGCCGGTAGAGACGAAGGACGTGTAGCCGCTATCAGGGTCACGCAGCATGGCGCGGGCGTATTCCTCGAACTCGGTGACGTAGAACTGGTAATTGGTGAACAATACGTGGCTTTGGAAATGGTCGGGATCGGTGGCGGTGTAATGCGTTAGCCGTGCCAGCGAATAATCGACACGCTGCGCGGTGAAGGGGGCCAGCGGGCGTACATTGTCCACGGGCAGATAGGTCCCGTTTACGATATCGTCATTTGTGGTGCTCAGGTCCGGCACATCAAACACATCGCGCAGGGTGAAATCGGCAGCGCCTTCCTGCGGGATCGTCACGCTGTCATCATTGGAAACCGCGAAATGCACCGGAATAGGAGTATCCGACACAGCGATCGTCACGGGTTGACCGTGGTTTTCAATCAGCAGCCCAATTTGCTGCGTTAGGTAGTGTTTGAACAGTTCGGGCCGCGTGATCGTCGCCGAAAACGTGCCGGGCGACGACACATGACCAAAGGACAGCCGCGAATCCACCTGCGCATAGCTGGAGGTGGTGAACCGGATCTCGGGGTAGAACGCCCTGATCCGTGTTTCGGGGGCCGCACTATCCATCGCTTTCTGGAAATGTTCGCTCAGGAAACCCGTTGCTTGGCTGTAAAGTTCGATCAGGCGCGCAACGGCGGCGGCAGCGTCGGTGAATTGTTCGGCGGGGCGGGCATCTGGGGTCAGGATTTTGGTCATGAAACAGGCTCTAACAAAGGAATAAATTCAAAACTGCGCACATCAACCAGTCCGAGGTCAGAGATGCGCAATTCGGGAATGACAACAAGTGCCAGAAGGGAATGCTGCATATAGGCGTTGTTCAACGTGCACCCACAATCGCGCATCGCCTGCATCATCGCTTCGGTCTTGGCGGCGACATCGGATGCGGGGTTGTCGGACATCAGGCCAGCGATCGGCAGTTCGACCATGGCCAGCTCTGCGCCGTCCTTAAAGATGGTGATCCCGCCGCCGACGTCGCGCAGACGGTTCGCGGCCATCGCCATATTGTCGGTATCAGTGCCCACCACGATCATGTGGTGACTGTCATGGGCCACAGTAGACGCCATCGCCATCGGCCCCTGATACCCAAAGCCAGACACCAGCGCGTTGACAACAGTGCCCGTGCCGCGATGCCGTTCAACCAGCGCGATCTGGCAGACCTCGCCCGTGGATTGCACGCGCCCTTCGGTCACGGGCAGTTCGAATTTCAGCGCACGGGTCGGGGCTTGATTTTCGACGACGCCGATCACATTGGCGGTAACAGCATTGGCCCCCGCAGGCGCCGTGATCTGGAAATCATCGGCGCCAAGGTCTTTGCCCATGTTCACGGTTTGCCGGGCATGGGGCGGCCAGTCGTAATGCGGACACTCCACCAGACAGGCACCATCTTGGGCCACGATCTGACCGCGCGCGATCACCGTCTCGATGGGCAGGGTTTTCAGGTCAGAGGTCAGGATCACATCTGCACGTCGTCCAGGCGTCAGCGACCCTATCTCGCGTTCAAGCCCGAAATGCGTCGCGGTGTTGATCGTCGCCATTTGCAGCGCAATTAAAGGGTCGCAGCCGCAGTCGATGGCATGGCGCACCACGCGGTTCATATGGCCGTCATTCACCAAGGTGCCGGAATGGCAGTCATCGGTGCACAGGATCATATTGCGCGAATCCAGCCCCTTTTCGGTAATCGCGGTGATCTGCGTCTCGATGTCGTACCAAGCAGACCCCAGCCGGATCATCGACCGCATCCCTTGACGCATCCGCGCAATCGCGTCTGCCTCGCAGGTGCCTTCGTGATCATCCGCCGGACCGCCCGCCACATAGGCAGCAAAGGCAGGTCCCAGATCGGGCGAGGCATAGTGCCCGCCCACGGTCTTGCCCGCGCGTTGCGTCGCCGCGATCTCGGCCAGCATCTTGGGGTCGCCCGCCGTCACACCGGGGAAGTTCATCATCTCGCCCAGACCGATGATACCGGGCCAGTGCATCGCCTCGGCGACATCCTCTGCCGTGATTTCAAAGCCGGTGGTCTCGAGGCCGGGGGCGGAGGGCGCACAGGATGGCATTTGCGTGAAGATATTCACCGGCTGCATCAAGGCTTCGTCATGCATCATGCGCACGCCTTCCAGCCCCAGCACATTGGCGATCTCGTGCGGGTCGGTGAACATTGACGTGGTGCCATGGGGGATTACGGCGCGGGCAAATTCCGCAGGTGTCAACATGCCGCTTTCGATGTGCATATGCCCGTCGCACAGCCCCGGGATCATATAGCGGCCCTTGGCCTCGATCACCTTGGTCGCATCGCCTTTGCAATGGCTGGCGTCCGGCCCGACAAAGGCGATCCGGCCCGCCTTGATCGCGATGTCATGGTCCGGCAGGGTTTCGCGCGTATGCACGTTGACCCAGATACCGCCGGTGATGATCGTATCCGCAGCGCTGCGTCCCGCTGCGACGGCGACCAGTTGTTCAGCCACATCGGGCCATGAGGGGAATGTGTGTTCTTTCATACCTGACGTTGACACGAAGATTGCCCGAGGTTCAAGCACGAGGCTTTGTGACGTTTGCACTGTCCATGCCGACTGGGCTAACTGTGGGCGACCAACAGCACGTAAGGCTATCCCATGAAGATTATGTTTGTGCACCAGAATATGCCCGGCCAATACCGCGAGCTGGTGCAATGGCTGGCCGACCAACGTGCGCACCAGATCTATTTTCTGACCCAACGCAAGAACCCGCCCCGCTTTGATGGCGTCGAAACGCGGGTCTACAAGACTCATCACCGACCGGCAGAGAACGCCTATGGGCTGTCAAAGAACTGGGAGGAATCCACGGGCAACGGTTTGGGCGCTGCCCGTGCGGCCAAGCAGATCGAACGCAGCGAAGGGTTCAAGCCGGATATTGTCGTGGGACACGTGGGGTGGGGGGAGCTGACGTTTTTCAAACAGATATGGCCCGATGTCCCGATCATCGGCTTTTTCGAATACTATTACAGCGAAACCGGCGGGCCCGTGGGCTTTGACCCCGAAGAGCCCGTGACCGAGAACACGCCGTTTTTGCTGCATGCGCGCAACGCCGTGCCGCTGGCGAATATCGAAACCGTTGATGTGGGGCTAAGCCCGACCTACTGGCAGCGCGACCGTTTCCCGCAAAGCTTTCATCGCAAGCTCTATGTCTGCCACGATGGGATACGCACCGATCAGCTGCGCCCGAACCCGTCGGTGACGCTGAAACTCGGGCGGCTGAACCACGTACTGACGAAGGACGACGAGGTGCTGACCTTCGTATCGCGCAACCTTGAACGCACGCGGGGATTCCATGTGTTCATGCGGGCGCTGCCTCGCATCCTGAAACAACGGCCCAATGCGCGGGTGCTGGTGGTGGGCGGGAATGACACGTCTTATGGCGGCAAAAGTAAACACCCCGGCGGGCTGCGCGCCGAGATGGAGGCAGAGGTTGGCAAGGACGTGGATTGGTCCCGCGTGCATTTTCTGGGCAAGCTGCCTTACGAGGATTACCAGAAGGTCGTGCAGATCAGCCGCTGCCATTTGTATCTGACGATGCCGTTTGTGCTGTCGTGGTCCCTGCTCGAAGCGATGGCGATGGGCGCGACGATTGTCGGCTCTGATGTGGCCCCCGTGCGCGAGGCGATTACCCATGGCGAAACCGGCCTGCTGTGCGATTTCTTTGATCCCGATGCGCTGGGCGATCAGGTGGCAGAAGTCTTGGCCCATCCGACGCGATATGCGCATTTAGGGCCTGCGGCACGGGCGCATGTGGTCAAGACGTATGACTTTTTGTCCAAGTGCCTGCCGGAACATATCGCGCAGATGAATGCGTTGGTCCCCAAAGGCCAGCGGATCAACCTGCCCAAGACGACGACATAGAAAGGACGTCCCATGGACAAAACGCTGCTTTCAATCGGTCACGGTTTTAGCGCGCGCGCATTGGCGGCGCGTCTGGTGCCGCAGGGCTGGCGTATCGTCGGCACCACGCGCAGCGCTGACAAGGCCGACGCCATTGCCGCCACGGGTGTAGAGCCGATCGTTTGGCCCGGCGCTGATCTGGGCGCGTTGATCGCAGAGTTTCCCAACGTGCTTGTCTCCGCCGGACCGGACAGTGCTGGCGACCCTGTGTTGAATGCGGTGGAAGATGCGGTCACCCGCGCGGCCATCGATCTACGGTGGGTTGGCTATCTGTCGACCACGGGCGTTTACGGCGATCACGCGGGCGATTGGGTGGACGAAGACACGCCTCTCACACCATCGACAAAGCGCGGGCGTGCCCGGGTCACGGCAGAGGCGCGGTGGCAGGCGATCCCTGATTTGCCGCTGCATATCTTTCGTTTGGCGGGCATCTATGGCCCCGGGCGCGGCCCCTTTGCCAAGGTGCGTGCCGGTACGGCGCGGCGGATCATCAAGCAGGGGCAGGTGTTTTCCCGCATCCACGTCGAAGACATTGCCCAAGCGCTTGAGCTGTCATTGCAGCGCCCCGATGCGGGGGCTGTCTATAACCTGTGCGACGACGACCCCGCGCCGCCTCAGGATGTGATCGCTCACGCGGCGGAACTGCTCGGCCTGCCCGTGCCCCCCGCGATCCCGTTTGAAGAGGCCGATATGACCCCGATGGCCCGCAGCTTTTACGCGGAAAGCAAGAAGGTTCGGAACGACCGCACCAAGCAGGCGTTGGGCTGGGTACCGCAGTACCCGACCTATCGATCGGGGCTTGCGGCATTGATTGAACAAGACGGCTGACCTTTGGGGGGCAGATGCAAGATACTGACGAGCGAAGTCTGACCCATCTGCTGGATGGAGTGGAACATGCAGCCCGCCACGACACCGTAACGATAGACGACGTGTTGAATGAATTCGGAGAGCGGTCCCTGCTTCCGTTTATCCTGTTGGCGGCGTTGTTGCTGGTGTCCCCCCTGTCAGGGGTGTTCGGCGTGTCCAGCTTTATGGCGCTGGTCATCATCCTTCTGTCGGCGCAGGCGGTCTATGGGCGCAAACGGTTGTGGCTGCCGCAGTTCCTGCTGCGCCGCGAAGTGAAATCTTCGAGATTGCAGTTCGGGGTCAAGTGGCTGCGCAAGCCCGCGGCGTTTTTCGACCGTCACTCGGGCAAGCGGCTTCAGTTCCTGACCACGGGGCCGATGCGGCTGCTGACCCTGGTTACTTGCGTGGTTATGCCGGTCGCTTGGCCGTTGCTGGAATTCGTACCCTTCGCCTCTTCGCTTGGCGGCGGCACTGTGGCGCTATTTGCCTTTGGCCTGTTTACCCGCGATGGGCTCTATGTGCTGCTCGGCTATCTGATGATCCTGATCACGTCGTTGAGCTTTTACACCATTGTGTTCTGATCACCCAAGATAGGCACGCAGCGCGTCGGGCGGATTATCCATAAGTGCTACAGCGGGCTGCGGTGCCTGCGCAGTGCCGCTTTCGACAAAGATCACCTGATCCGCGATACGGCGCACGTCTTCGGGGGCGTGGGTCACCATGATCAGCGCTGCGCCGGTTTCTGCGGCCAGCTCTGCCACCAGATCAAGCATATCGTTGCGCAGGGCAGGACCCAGTGCGGCAAAGGGTTCATCCAGTAACACCAGCGGGCGCGCCTGTACCAGCACACGCGCCAGCGCCACACGGCTTTGCTGCCCGCCCGACAGTTCCGCAGGTTTGCGTGTTGCCATATCCTGCAGCCCGACCCGCGCAAGCGCATCTTCTACGCGGGACTGTTCGGTGCTGCGCAGCCGCAGGTCGGGGCGCAGGCCAAGGCCGACATTCTGCAAGACGCTGAGGTGGGGGAACAGGTTGTTGTCCTGAAACAGCATCGTCATGGGTCGCGCGCCGGGGGCGGCGTGGGTGATGTCCGCGCCCTGCCAGAGCAGCTTGCCCTTGCTCAACGGTATAAATCCGCAAAGCGCCCCCAGCAGTGTCGATTTCCCCGCCCCCGAGGGGCCGATCACCGCATAGGTTTGCGCAGGTGCAATGGTCAGGTCGGCGTGCAAGGCAAAGCTGCCTTGGGTAATCTGCGCGGTCTCAAGCGTCAGCATGCCAGCGCCCTCCCTTGTCGAATATCCAGAAAATCCCCAGCGATAACGCCAACAGGATCAGTGCCGCACCGGCGGCGGCCTCCATCCGGTAGGCCCCCATCAGCCGGTACATTTGTAGCGGCAGGGTCGCACTGTCAGGGTCAGCGAATAAGGCGATGACCCCCAGATCGCCCATCGACAGCGCACCGGTCAACCCTGCGGCAAACCCGATCTGCGGGCGCAGCCGTGGCAAGATCAGCCAACGCCAAAGCGGCCAACCGCGCAGCCCCAACATTTGCGCCTGCCTGCCGTAAACCTGAACCGTGTCGCGCAGGCGGGGCACCAGAATTCGTAGCGCAAAGGGCAGGGCCATCAGCGCATTGACCAGCGCCGTCACGGGCAAGGCCAGCGCAAAAGGGCTGGCGACAGGGTTGATCAGAATGAACCAGCCGGTGCCGATCATCAGCGGCGATGCGGCAAGACCCAACAGGCCCACTGCCTCTATGCCGCCGCGGGCGCGGGTTGCAATCCAGCCCGCGAGGGGCAGGGCAAGCACCAGCAACACCCCCACGCTGATCAACGCCACGGTGACAGAGGTTCCCGCTGCCTGCCATACGCTGACAGGCATCTGCGGCAGACCGATTACCCCGCGCAGCACGACCGAGGCCAGTGGCAACAACAAAAACCCCGCCGCCAGTGTGATGAACAGCGCATCCAGCCCCCGTTGCAGCCCGCCGCGTGCATCCCACCGTTGTAGCGGGCGGTCCTGCCCGCCCCCCAGACTGATGGCGGGGATGATCCACAACGCCAGCGCCGCTGTGCTACCGGCAAGGCCAAGCTGCACCAGCGACAGCAGTGCCGCGCGGTTCAGGTCAAAGTCGAAACGGAACGCTTGATAGATTGCCAGCTCGATCGTGGTGGCACGGGGGCCGCCGCCCAGTGTCAGGGCCACGGCAAAACTGGTCAGGCAGATCACAAAGATCAACGCCGCTGTGCCGGGCAGGATCTGGCGGAGCAGGGGCAGTTCAATGCTGCGGAACACGGCGCGGGGGGTAAGGTCAAGCTGCGCTGCCAGCCGGAAACGTTCAGCGGGCACGGTTTGCCACGCCTGCAACAGCAGTCGCGTTGCCAGTGGCAGGTTAAAGAAGACATGTGCCAGCACGACTCCGTGCAGCCCGTAGATAGAGATGCCGGACAGTCCGACCAGCGCCAGACCCGCATTCAGCCAGCCCGCGCGGCCAAACACCGCAAGCACCCCCAGCACGGCGACGATCACCGGCAGGATAAACGGCGCCCCAAGCAGCGTCACCAGCAGCCCGCGCCCGACAAAGCGCCGCCGCGCCAGCGCACGGGCCACAGGGATCGCCAGCGCGGTAGAAAGCAGCGCAGAAAGCACGGCTTGTAGCACGGTAAACCGGATCGCGGCCCAATCGGCGGGGCCAAGCCCGCTGCCGAACTCGGCCCGCCACAGCACGGCCACTACCGCAACAAGGATCAGCGCCGCCACAAAAAGGGCGGCGCTGATGCCGGACTTGGTGCTTATTGCGAGAGAGCGGAAAGCCATTCGGCCAATGCTTCCTCGCGCAGGGCGGGCACGTCATCGTTCGGGATCAACAGCGCCTTGCCCGGCTGGATCAACTGGTCGAAACCCTCTGGCAGACCCCCTTGGGGCGTAACGGCGGGGTACATCCAGTTGGTCGTGGGCAGCACAGATTGCGCGGCGTCAGATACCATGAACTGCATGAATTGATCGGCCAGCGCGGGCTGGTCGGTGCCCGCCAGTTTGCCGACGACTTCGATTTGCATGTAGTGCCCTTCGTCAAAAGCGGCGGCGGCTTTGGTCGCGTCTTCTTCGGCGATCAGGTGGTAGGCGGGGGACGTGGTATAGCTCAGCACCATGTCGGCCTCGCCTTCAAGGAACAGGCCGTAGGCTTCGGACCAGCCTTTGGTCACGGTCACGACGTTATCCGCCAAACCTTCCCAGATCGCGGGGGCCTCGTCGCCGTAAGCCTCCTTGACCCACATCAGCAGACCCAGACCGGGGGTAGAGGACCGCGGGTCTTGGATCACGATTTTGAGGTCACTGTCGGCCAGCGCGCGAAAGTTCGCAGGCGGTGTCAGATCGGCGTTATGGACAAAGGCAAAATAGCCCCAGTCGTAGGGGGCAAAGCTGTCGTCCTCCCATGTGACGGGCAGGTCGTAATCCGCATCAACTGTGGCAGTCGCGAACAACCCTGTTTCCTTGGCCGCCGCGATCAGGCTGGTATCAAGCCCCAGTACCAGATCGGCGTCAGAACGCGCGCCTTCCAGCTTGAGCCGCGCCAGCAGCGCCGCGCCATCGCCCATGCCGACGAATTTCAGATCACAGGCACACTCTGCTTCAAAGGCAGCTTCGATCACCGGGCCGGGGCCCCATTCGGCGACAAAGCTATCGTAGGTATAGACCACCAGTTCAGGCGTCTCGGCCAGCGCCGAGGTGGCGAAAAGTGTGGTGGCAGCAAGTGTAAGATACTTCATGGCATCCTCCAAAATGCGGCGTCAGAAAGCGTTGGAGGTGTGTCCAGACCTTCCCTCCGCCGGTGTTAACCGGTTCAGGTTCAACGGGTCCGTGCGCGCACATCTCAGCCTATTGGCCCCCCGAGGTGCCTTATCGGTAGAACGCCTGTGGCCCACGCGCAAGGTGAAACCCCTTGAGGCATGGTCCTGCCCCCGTTAAGGATCACCGCCAAAGGAGCACATCCCATGTCGATCAACAGCTTTGGCCATCTTTTCCGCGTGACCACCTGGGGCGAAAGCCACGGGCCTGCTTTGGGGGCCACGGTTGACGGCTGCCCCCCCGGTGTGACGATCACCGAAGAGATGATCCAGCAGTGGATGGACAAGCGCAAACCCGGCCAGAACAAATACACCACGCAGCGCCGCGAAGCGGACGAGGTGCGGATCCTGTCAGGTGTGTTCGAAGGCGTCACCACCGGCACGCCGATCCAGCTGATGATCGAGAACACCGACCAGCGGTCCAAGGACTACGGCGACATCAAAGACAAGTTCCGCCCCGGTCACGCCGACATCACGTATTTCCAGAAATACGGCATCCGCGATTATCGCGGCGGCGGGCGGTCATCGGCACGTGAAACCGCGTCGCGTGTGGCCGCAGGCGGCCTCGCCCGCGAGGCGATCAAGGCGATTGCCCCGAAAGTGCAGATCACCGGTTACATGGTGCAGATGGGCCCGCATAAAATCGACCGAGATACGTTTGATTGGGACCAGATTGAACAGAACCCCTTCTGGGTGCCCGACGCCAAAGCGGCTGACGACTGGGCCGCGTATCTGGACGGTCTGCGCAAGTCAGGATCGTCCGTTGGCGCGATCATCGAGATAACGGCACGCGGCGTGCCCGCGGGCCTTGGCGCGCCGGTCTATGGCAAGCTCGACACCGATCTGGCCGCAGCGATGATGAGCATCAACGCCGTCAAAGGCGTCGAGATCGGCGAAGGCATGTCCGCCGCCATGCTGACCGGAGAGTTGAACGCAGACGAGATCAGCATGGGTGCCGACGGCCCTGTCTATTCGTCGAACCATGCGGGCGGTATTCTGGGCGGCATCAGCACCGGCCAAGATATCGTGCTGCGTTTCGCGGTCAAACCGACGTCGAGCATCCTGACCACCCGCAAAACGATCACCAAATCTGGCGAAGACACAGAGATCATCACCAAGGGTCGCCACGATCCGTGCGTTGGTATCCGCGCCGTGCCCGTGGGCGAGGCGATGATGGCCTGTGTGCTGCTGGATCATATGCTGCTGCATCGCGGTCAGGTCGGCGAAAATCAGGGCGTCATCGGCTAAGTCGCACAGGACGCTCGGATTTTCCGCACATGGGTGGGAATAACACGCGCAGGTTGACGCCGGGTCTTGCAACTTGAAACGCACAGGCGCAAGTATTCGCCATGCAAAGCACCACGACAGAGCACCGCCCCGGCCGGGCCATCGCCCTTAAACTGGGGGCGGTCTTTCTGTTCTCGGTCATGGCAGCCCTCATCAAGATCGCGACGGACACCGTGCCCGCCGCCCAAGCCGTGTTCTACCGGTCGTTTTTTGCCTTTCCGATGATCATCCTATGGCTGTGGCAACGCGGTGACCTGCGCGACGGGTTAAAGCCAAGCAACCTGATGGGGCACGTCTGGCGCGGTATCTTCGGGACAACGGCGATGGCGCTGACCTTTGCGGGGCTAAGCCTGCTGCCCCTGCCAGAGGTGACGGCTATCGGCTATGCCACGCCGCTGTTCACCGTGATCTTTGCCGCGATATTCTTGGGCGAACAGGTGCGTGTGTTCCGCCTGTCCGCTGTCGCGATCGGGTTGATCGGGGTGTTGATCGTTCTGTACCCCCGCTTCACCGTGGAGGAGGATAGCGTGTCGCAACTGGCGATGATGGGCGCGATTATGGTGGTGGCTGCGTCGATCATGCGTGCGCTTGTCCAGATCCACGTGCGCCGTCTGGTGCAAACCGACAGCACGGCGGCCATCGTGTTCTACTTTTCACTCACCGCGACCTGCCTTTCGTTCTTTACCCTGCCCGCAGGGATGGTGATCAACTGGGAGCCGCTTTGGTGGGTTAATCCCGGTTGGCCGGTCTCGGCGTTGTTGATCCTGTCGGGCATGATCGGCGGGGTGTCGCAGATCATGATCACCGCGTCATATCGCTATGGGCCAGTGTCGATGCTGGCCCCATTCGACTATGCCTCGATGATTTTCGCGGTGCTGATCGGCTGGGTGTTGTTCAGCGAAATCCCGACACCTGCGATCCTGATCGGGGCCGGTCTGGTCATTGCGGGCGGTGCCGCGATCATCTGGCGGGAACGGCAATTGGGGCTGGACCGGTCCAAGTCCAAGGCGAGCAGCACCCCCCAAGGAACCCCAAGCTGACAGCACGCGAAAATGCGTGTCAGGATTGCAATTCGTGCTAGCCTGACCCTCTAGGGTGTGGAATCGCAGGTCTCCTGAGTGTTCCGCGCCCTGCTTTCTGGGAGGGAAACATGAAATTAACCAAGATTATTGCTACTGCCGTATCCATTGGTTTCGGGGCAACTGCCGCATGGGCGCAAGACTGCGCCCCGTCGCAATGGGGGGCAGAGGATCAATTGGGATCGGCCAACCTGATCAGCGACGCCCGCACGCTAGAGGCGGCCAAACTGATCAAACAAGGCAAATCCATGCCGCTGGGGATCGTGATCGGGCCGGACACCCCTGCCTTTCCGCCGCGGTCTTTGAACCTGCAAATCGTTCAGCCCAACCAGCACGGTGGGCAAAAACTGTCGTCCTTTGGCTATGAAGGCAACTATAATGACGACTTGCTGCAAACCTGGATCGGAATCGGGTCGCAGCTGGACGGGCTGGGGCATCTCGGGGAAAACGGGATGTACTATAACTGTCTGGACGAAAAGGAGATCTCGGCAATCAGCGGCCTGACAAAATTGGGGACCCACGCTGTGCCGCCCTTGGTCGGGCGCGCTGTGATCATTGATATGGCCAAGCATATGGGCAAGGACGTGCTGGCCGCCGGAGAGCATTTCGGCGAGGCAGAGATCACCGCCGCGATGGAAGCGCAACAGGTCACCGTGAACGAAGGCGATATCGTTCTGTTTCACACCGGTTGGACCGATGGCATGATGGAAAGCGACCCAAGCGCGTGGGGGTCGACCGAACCGGGGCTGAATAACGAAGGCGCGGTTTTTGTCGCAGCGATGAATCCGATGGCCGTGGGCGCAGACACGTGGGGCCTAGAGTCCATTCCGCCGAAAGAGGGTGACAAGGTGTTCTATGGTCACGTCACGCTGCTCAAGGACAATGGCATCTATATTCTGGAAACCATGAACACGGGCCCCTTGGTCGCTGAAGGGGTGCAAGAGTTCATGTTCGTGCTGGGACAGCCGCTGATCAAAGGCACGGTGCAAGCAATGATCAATCCGGTCGCGCTTTACTGACCCGCTAGGATCACGCGCATCGCGTAAATGAAAACGGCGCGGGGGCTGAACCCTCGCGCCGTTTTGCGTATGCGGGCCGGTTCAGGCCCGGACGAGCTTTTCGTAGTCTTCCGAAATCTCGCGGGTCAGCGCGCCGACCTCGAAGGTGTAGTCGCCGATCTGGCCGACGGGCGTGACTTCGGCTGCGGTGCCGGTCAGCCAGCACTGTTCAAAGCCTTCCAGCTCTTCGGGCATGATGTGGCGTTCGTGCACGGTCAGGCCCTTGTCTTTGAGCATCCCGATCACGGTCTGACGTGTCAGCCCGTTGAGGAAGCAATCGGCCAGCGGCGTGTGCACTTCGCCGTCCTTTACGAAAAAGATGTTCGCGCCGGTCGCTTCGGCCACATAGCCGCGGTAATCCATGAACAGCGCGTCAGAACAACCCTTGGCCTCTGCCGCGTGTTTGGAGGTGGTGCAGATCATATACAGACCAGCCGCTTTGGCGTGCACGGGGATCGTCTCGGGCGAGGGGCGTTTCCATTTGGAGATGTCGAGCTTGGCACCCTGCATCTTGGCGTCGCCATAATAGTTGCCCCATTCCCAGCCGGCGATGGCCAGCCGCACAGGGTTGCGCGCCGCCGAAACACCCATATCAGGTCCCGCGCCGCGCCATGCGACTGCGCGGACATAGGCGTCGGTCCAGCCGTTCGCCTTGAGCATTTCGTATTTCGCGGTCTCGATTTCATCGACGGAATAGGGGATTTCAAAATCGAGGTACTCTGCCGATTTCCGCAGCCGTTCAGAGTGTTCGCGGCTTTTGAAAATCTTGCCGTTGTAGCAGCGTTCGCCTTCGAACACCGATGACGCATAGTGCATGGCATGGGTCAGAATATGGACATTGGCCTCGCGCCAATCGACCATTTTGCCGTCCAACCAGATTTTGCCGTCGCGATCGTCATATGCGCCGTCCATGATGTATCCTTCCTCAAAGCACCTTGGGGTTTATGAAAATTGCGTCAAACCCGCTGCGTGCAGACATATAATTACGCAAAACATGGGATTCGATAGCCTTTGACACTTGGAAAGTCAACAACGCTGACGTAAGCTCTTGGCGCAGCAACGGGAGACGACAATGGCGGACGGACGCGGCCCATCATCACACACGGGCGAGAACCTGCTATTCCTAACGGATGAACAGCTGCGTCAGGGGATCGAGGCGATGTTCTTTGCCTACCGTGGTTTCACGGCCGACCCCGACAAGATACTGGTGGACATGGCCTATGGTCGCGCACACCACCGTGCAATCCACTTTATCAACCGTGCACCGGGCACGACGGTGAACAACCTGCTGGGGATTTTGGGTGTTACAAAACAATCCCTTAATCGTGTCTTGCGCACGTTGATCGCCGATGGTCTTGTCAAAAGCCAAGTGGGAAAAACCGACAAGCGGGAGCGGCATTTGTATCTGACCGACGCAGGGCGCGCGCTCGAACAGACATTGTCTGATGCACAACGGATGCGGATGCGCAGCGCGTTCCGCGATGCCGGACCAGAAGCGGTTGCGGGTTTCCGCACCGTGCTGGAGGCGATGATGGACCCTGAAATGCACCACAGCTACACGCGCCTAAAGGAGAATGGCGCATGAAAGAGGCAGATGCGCACCTGCTGATCGTCGATGATGACGAACGTATCCGGTCCTTGTTGCAAAAGTTTCTGATGCGGCATGGCTTTCTGGTGACCACGGCCCGCGACGCGGCCCATGCACGGCGCATTCTGGCGGGGTTGGATTTTGATCTGATCGTGTTGGATGTGATGATGCCGGGCGAGGACGGGCTGAGCCTGACCCGTGGTCTGCGCGAAACCATGCAAACGCCAATCCTGCTGCTGACCGCCAAGGGCGAGACGGAAAACCGCATCGACGGGCTGGAAGCAGGGGCGGATGATTACCTTGCCAAACCGTTTGAACCCAAGGAGCTGCTGCTGCGGATCAACGCGATCCTGCGCCGTATGCCGGACACCCGCGTCGCAGATGCAGCGCCCAAGGTCCTGTCGATGGGCGCGATCCGCTATGATATCGAACGCGGCGAGCTGTGGCAGGGCGACGATCTGGTGCGATTGACCGCCACCGAAATCCAGCTGATGCGGATTTTTGCCGCCCAGCCGGGGGCGGCGCTCAGCCGGTCCAAACTGGTCGAAGAACTAGGCCGCGACCGCGGGCAGGCGCAGGAACGCGCGGTTGATGTGCAGATCACGCGTCTGCGCCGCAAAATCGAAGATAACCCCAAACAGCCCCGCTATCTGCAAACCGTACGCGGCGCGGGCTATATGCTGGCACCCGACTGACGCCCCCAAGCTGCAGGGGGTTTGATCCGCAAAATTGGCGCAAGAGAATTTGCGCCCAATAAATCGGCACGGTCACTGGAAGCCAAAGCGCGGGCGGGCTATGTTTGGGCCAAGTTTGATTGATGGGATTCACGGCAATGACAGATACTCCGGTAGAAGAGATGAGCTTTGAGGCGGCGATGGCGGAACTGGAAAAGGTTCTGGGCCAGCTAGAGCGGGGCGATGTGGCGCTGGACGAAAGCATTTCGCTGTACGAACGCGGTGCCAAGCTCAAGAAACGCTGCGAAACCAAGCTCAAGGAAGCGGAAGAGAAAGTTGCGCAGATCACGCTGGACGGCGACGGCAACCCTGTCGGAGTGACTCCTGTTGACGGGGTTTGACATCTCGCTTGAGACCGAGCTGACGCGAAAGCCCTTTGCAGAGGCGTTGCCAAAGGCTGCGGATCTGGCGATCGGCCAAATCCTGCACGGACTTGGCGGGCTGGACGGCACTGTGGCCGAGGCGATGCGCTATGCCGTGACAGGCGGCAAGGGTCTGCGGGCGTTTCTGGTGATCGAAAGCGCGCGGTTGCACGGGGTGATGGGCGCGCAGGCCGCCCCCGCCGCTGGTGCCATCGAGGCGTTGCACGCCTATTCGCTGGTGCATGATGATATGCCTTGCATGGATGATGACGCGCTGCGTCGGGGCCAGCCCACAGTGCACCTAAAGTGGGACGAGGCGACGGCGGTTCTGGCTGGCGATGCGCTGCAAACACTGGCGTTTGAACTGGTCGCGGCGACGGGCTGTGGCGATGCTGAACGGGTTGCGCTCGTGGCTGGGTTGGCGCGGGCCGCCGGTGTGCGGGGCATGGTCGGTGGGCAGGCGATGGACATCGCCGCCGAAACCGCACGCCAACCGCTGACGCTGGACCAGATCACAACGCTTCAGGCCGGCAAGACCGGTGCGCTGATCGAATGGGCTGCGACAGCAGGGCCGGTGATGGCGTGCGATGATCCTGCCGCCCTGCGCAGCTACGCGCGCAACCTCGGGCTGGCGTTCCAGATTGCCGATGACATTCTTGACATTGAAGGCGACGCCGCCACGGTGGGCAAAGCCGTCGGCAAGGATGCCGATGCGGGCAAGGCGACTTTTGTATCGTTGCTGGGGCTCGACCCCGCCCGTGCGCGTGCCCGTGATCTTGTCGATGCTGCTTGTGATGCCCTGTCCCCTTACGGCACAGACGGGGAAACCTTGCGAGACGCAGCCCGCTTCGTTATTGCCCGCAAAAGCTGATCCGGTGGAGAGCCAGATGACCGATAGACCCGATACGCCCCTTTTGGACCGTGTAAACCGCCCTGCCGATCTGAAGAATTTCTCGGACGCAGAGCTGGTGAAACTGTCCCATGAACTGCGGGCAGAGACGATTTCTGCCGTGTCCGAGACGGGCGGCCATCTGGGCGCGGGTCTGGGGGTGGTTGAACTGACGGTCGCGATCCATTCGGTGTTCGATACACCCAAGGACAAGCTGATCTGGGACGTAAGCCACCAGTGCTACCCGCATAAAATCCTGACCGAACGCCGCGACCGCATCCGCACCCTGCGGATGAAGGACGGGTTGAGCGGTTTTACCAAACGCAGTGAATCACCCTACGATCCCTTCGGTGCGGCGCATTCGTCGACCTCTATCAGCGCGGCTCTTGGCTTTACGGTGGCGCGTGATCTGGGGGGCAATGTGCCCGAAGGTCTGGGCGATGCGATTGCGGTGATTGGCGATGGGTCCATGTCGGCAGGCATGGCCTATGAAGCGATGAACAACGCGGGCCATTTGAAAAAGCGGATGTTCGTTATTCTGAACGACAACGAAATGTCGATCGCGCCGCCTGTGGGGGCGATGTCCACATACCTCAGCCGTTTGTACGCCGAAGAACCGTTTCAGGACTTCAAGGCCGCAGCCAAGGGTGCGGTCAGCATGTTGCCTGGCCCGTTCCGCGAGGGGGCCAAGCGCGCCAAGGATATGCTCAAGGGCATGGCCGTGGGCGGGACGTTGTTCGAACAGCTTGGGTTTTCCTATCTCGGGCCGATTGACGGGCATGACCTGAACCAATTGCTGCCCGTGTTGCGCACGGTCAAGGCACGGGCGACGGGGCCGGTGTTGATCCATGTGATCACCAAAAAGGGCAAGGGCTATGGCCCCGCCGAAGCCGCCCGCGATAAAGGCCACGCGACCGCCAAGTTCAATGTGCTGACAGGCGAGCAAAAGAAAGCGCCGTCGAACGCGCCAAGCTATACCCGCGTCTTTGCGGACAGCCTGATTGCCGAAGCGGCGAACGACGACAAGATTTGCGCCGTGACCGCCGCGATGCCGGACGGGACGGGGCTCAACCTTTTTGCTGAACGCTATCCCAGCCGGTGCTTTGACGTGGGCATTGCGGAACAGCACGGGGTGACATTCTCTGCCGGATTGGCGGCGGGCGGAATGAAGCCGTTTTGCACGATGTATTCAACGTTCCTGCAGCGCGGCTACGATCAGGTGGTGCATGACGTGGCGATCCAGCGTTTGCCGGTGCGGTTTGCGATTGATCGCGCGGGACTGGTCGGGGCCGACGGGGCCACCCATGCGGGTGCGTTTGATGTGGCGTTTTTGGCGAACCTGCCCGGTTTCGTCGTGATGGCCGCCGCGGACGAGGCAGAGCTGGTGCATATGGTCGCGACGGCTGCGGCCTATGACTATGGCCCGATTGCCTTCCGTTTCCCACGGGGCGAAGGCGCGGGCGTGACGATGCCAGAACGCGGTGTGCCGTTGGAGATCGGCAAAGGGCGCATCATCGCCCAAGGCAAGCGCGTGGCGCTGCTGTCCTTTGGGACGCGCCTGTCCGAGGTGGAAAAAGCCGCCGAGGCGCTGCGGGCCAAGGGGATCACGCCCACCATCGCCGACGCACGCTTTGCCAAGCCGCTGGACCGCGACATGATCCTGTCGTTGGCGGCCGACCACGAGGCGCTGATCACCATCGAAGAAGGGGCCGTGGGCGGTTTTGGCAGCCATGTGGCGCAGCTTCTGGCGGATGAGGGCGTGTTCGACGAGGGGCTGAAGTACCGGTCGATGGTATTGCCCGATACCTTTATCGATCAGGCAAGCCCTGCCGATATGTACGCGGTCGCGGGGATGAACGCCGAACACATCGAAGCCAAAGTGTTGGATGTTCTGGGCATTGCCAGAATCGGGGCGCAGCGGGCCTGACGCTCAGGCCCGCGCAATAAAGGGGTATCAGGCGTCGAGCAATTGCCGCGCTGCCACAATGCCAAGCGCCGCCGAAGCTGCCTCGCGGCCCTTTTCGACGAAATGCGCGCGATAGATCGCATTGTGGTGGTCGGTTTCCTGATAGTGATGCGGCGTCAGGGACACGGATAGCACAGGCACGCCCGTATCAAGGCCCACGCGCATCAGCCCGTCGACCACGGCTGCAGCCACGAAATCATGACGGTAGATGCCGCCATCAACCACAAAGGCGGCGCAGATGATTGCATCATACTTGCCGGATTTGGCGAGGGTCTGTGCCATCAGCGGCATCTCGAACGCGCCGGGGACATCGACCACGTCGATCTGGCTGGCGGGGATGGATTCTGCAAACCCGTCATAAGCGCGGTCCACAATATCGGCGTGCCAGCGTGCTTTTACAAAGGCGTAGCGGGTGTGTGTCATAGTGATCTCCTTTTTTTCGTCAGCGACACAAGTCACCCAAGGCGATCACGATTACAGACGGACCCCGTGGGGCCGCAGCAAACGCATTCTCTTTCATCCGGACTATGACCGTCGGCTCTGGCATCTCACCAGATCTGCTGACCAAGCGTCCCATTAGGGGCGCGTTGCGCTCGCGGGCTCGTGGCACTGGGGCCACATACCGCCGGTGGGGAATTGCGCCCCGCCCTGAGAATGCTTGTACGTTGCCAAGGCGGGGGCAGGTCTGCAATACCAAAAGTGCGTTTGCAGTTTGGACCCTACGTTATGCACCCCAATCCCGTTTACCACGACGCCAACACCGCCAAGAACATCGCCTTTGCGCGCGACCGCAGTTTTGGTGTGCTTGCTGCCACTGGCGACGATGGGCCATTGATCAGCCATATCCCGTTTTTGCTGAACGAAGCGGGGGATCAGGTGGATTTGCATCTGGTCCGATCAAATCCGATTGCGCGGGCGCTAACGTCGGCGTTGCCGGTGAAGCTCGCCATCAGCGGGGGCGACAGCTATGTCTCGCCCGACTGGTACGACATCGACGATCAGGTGCCGACATGGAACTATGTGGCTGTGCATCTGACCGGCGCGCTGGAACTGCGTCCGCAAGAAGAGCTGCTGGACCTGCTAGATCGCCAATCCGCCTGGTTCGAAGATCGTCTGCTGCCCAAGCCACCTTGGACCACTGCCAAGATGGCACCTTTGACCATGCAAAAAATGATGCGCATGATCGTGCCCTGCCGGATGCGGATCACCGGTGTCGATGGCACGTGGAAGCTGAGCCAGAACAAACCGGACGCGGTGCGGCTTGCAGCTGCAGATGGCGTGGAGGCGCACGGCTTTGGCGCTGGAACAGGCACGCTCGCCCGCCAGATGCGTGCGGCGACAAACACCTGATCAACAAGCGATTGCACAGGGCGCGGTTGACGGTGATAGTCCGACCGAACCCTGAGGAGGAGACACGCATGAAACTATCCTATTCCCCGACATCGCCCTATGTCCGCAAAGTCATGGTGTTGCTGCACGAAACCGGCCAGCTTGAAGACCTCACGCTTGAGAATATCACAACCACGCCGCTTGCAGCTGATGCGGCGCTGCTGCCCAATAACCCGCTCGCCAAAGTGCCCGCGCTGGTGCGCGACGAGGGGCCGGCGCTGTACGACAGCCGCGTGATTTGCGCCTATCTGGACGATCGCGCAGGGGGCAAGCTGTACCCGACCGGCAGCCGCCGCTGGGACACGCTGACGCTCGAGGCGACGGCGGACGGCATTTTGGATGCGGCGCTGGCGATGGTGTACGAAGGGCGGATGCGTCCGGCGGACAAGCAGATGCCTGAATGGGTCGAAGGCCAGTGGGCAAAGATCGACCGCGCCTGCGCTGCATTGAACACGCGCTGGATCAGCCAGCTTTCCGGTCCGCTGGATATGGGGCAAATCGCGGTCGGTTGCGCCTTGGGATATCTTGATTTCCGGCATGACGCTCGCAACTGGCGCAAGGGCAATGACGCCCTGGCCGACTGGGCGCGCCGCTTTGATTCGCGTGCATCCATGCAGGCAACCGCGCCTCCGGCCGGATAAAAGCGCAAAAATTCCAACCGTCACCCTTGAAGGAATGCAACACTGCGACGGTTTGCGCGACAAAGGTATCTGGACGTGCGCGACGCAGCCCGCTAGTAACCAAAAGAATTGTGGGAGGTGCGTCAGCGCCGCCCCTTGATTTAATGGCCGTCAGGCCCTCGATTTGGAGTTAACCCGTGTCCCAAGCAGAAGATCACGCAGGCACCCGGAGGGATTTCCTCTATTATGCCACAGCTGGTACAGGTGCGGTCGCCGTCGGCGCAGCCGTCTGGCCTTTGGTCAATCAGATGAACCCGTCCGCAGATGTGAAGGCGCTGTCGTCCATCCGCGTCGATGTGTCCGCGGTCGAGCCAGGTACACAGCTCACGGTCAAATGGTTGGGTAAGCCGGTTTTTGTCCGCCGTCGCACCCAAGAAGAAATCGACGAAGCGAGATCGGTTGATCTGGCTGATCTGCCGGACGCAGGTGCAGAGAACAACAACCTTGCAAACGGTGCTGCCGCAACAGACGAAAATCGGGCGATGATTGGCAAGGAAGACTGGCTAGTCATGGTTGGGGTCTGTACCCACTTGGGTTGCGTTCCACTGGGCGACGCGGGTGACTTTGGCGGCTGGTTCTGCCCTTGCCACGGGTCTCACTATGACACTGCGGGCCGTATCCGCAAAGGGCCAGCACCGCGCAACCTGCTGGTGCCCGTCGCAGAATTCGTGGATGAAACCACGATCAAATTAGGTTAAGGGAGAACTGGAATGGCTGGAATTCCTCACGACCATTACGAGCCGAAAACAAACGGGCAAAAGTGGCTTCATAGCCGTCTTCCCGTTGTTGGGCTGCTGTATGACACTTTGATGATCCCGACACCGAAGAACCTGAACTGGATGTGGATCTGGGGCATTGTTCTGACGTTCTGTCTGGCGCTGCAAATCGTGACCGGCATCGTTCTGGCGATGCATTACACGCCTCACGTTGATGCGGCGTTTGCGAGCGTCGAGCACATTATGCGTAACGTGAACGGCGGCTATATGCTGCGCTACATGCACATGAATGGTGCCTCGTTGTTCTTTGTTGCGGTCTACGCGCACATCTTCCGCGGCCTGTACTACGGGTCGTATAAAGCGCCACGTGAAATCACCTGGATCATCGGCATGCTGATCTATCTTCTGATGATGGCAACCGGCTTTATGGGCTATGTTCTGCCTTGGGGTCAGATGTCTTTCTGGGGTGCAACGGTTATCACCGGTCTGTTCGGTGCGATCCCGTTCATCGGGGAAAGCCTGCAAACGCTTCTGCTGGGCGGGCCTGCGGTTGATAACGCCACGCTGAACCGCTTCTTCAGCTTGCACTATCTGCTGCCCTTCGTGATTGCCGGTCTGGTGATCGTCCACATCTGGGCGTTCCACACCACCGGGAACAACAACCCCACAGGTGTCGAAGTCCGTCGCACCAGCAAGGAAGACGCGAAAAAAGATACGCTGCCGTTCTGGCCCTACTTCGTGATGAAAGACCTGTTCGCGCTGGCCGTGATCCTGGTTGTGTTCTTTGCGATCGTGGGATTCATGCCGAACTATCTGGGCCACCCCGATAACTATATCGAGGCAAACCCGCTTTCGACGCCTGCGCATATTGTGCCTGAATGGTACTTCTTGCCGTTCTACGCGATCCTGCGTGCCTTTACCGCCGAAGTCTGGGTCGTTCAGATTGCGTCCTTCGTGACCGGTGGCATCATCGACGCCAAGTTCTTTGGTGTTCTGGCGATGTTCGGTGCGATTGCGGTGATGGCGTTGGTGCCTTGGCTGGACACATCCTCGGTGCGTTCGGGCCGCTATCGTCCCATGTTCAAATGGTGGTTTGCGCTGCTGGTGATCGACTTCTTCGCGCTGATGTGGCTGGGTGCCATGCCTGCGGAAGAACCTTATGCTAGCTTCTCTCTCATCGCGTCGGCCTACTGGTTTGCGTATTTCCTGGTGATCCTGCCGCTTCTGGGTGTGATCGAAAAGCCGGGCGCGCAGCCTGAAACCATCGAAGCCGACTTTGACGCGCATTACGCGCCAAAAACCGGCGGCACCAAGACGCTGGTCAAGCCAGCAGAGTAAGGACCATGACAATGATCAAGAAAACCTTCCTTTCGGCTGTTGTCGCCCTGGGCTTTGCAGGTTCCGCTGCTTTCGCCGCTGGTGGTGAAGCGCATATCGAAGACTTCGACTTCTCTTTCGAAGGGCCGTTCGGGGCCTTCGATACCAACCAGCTGCAACGCGGTCTGCAAATCTATACCGAGGTCTGCTCTGCATGCCACGGTATGAAGTTCGTGCCGATCCGTACCCTTGCGGATGATGGTGGCCCTCAACTTCCCGAAGATCAGGTCCGCGCCTATGCAGCGAACTTTGATATCTTTGACGCCGAGCTGGACGATATCCGCCCCGGCACGCCGGTCGACCATTTCCCTGGGTCTGCGCTGGAAACCGCGCCAGACCTTAGCTTGATGGCCAAAAAGCGCGCCGGTTTCCACGGGCCTTACGGTCTGGGGATCAACCAGTTCTTCAAAGGCATGGGCGGACCCGAATATATCGCGTCCCTGATGACCGGCTACGAAGAAGCCCCAGCCTGCGCCCCCGAGGATTTCCCCGGTCACTACAACACTGCGTTCGCGAGCGGCGGCTTCCCCGAGTCCTGCAAGGACGAAGAAGGCCACGCCACAGTTGGAGGCAGCTGGATCGCGATGGCACCGCCACTGTACGGCGATGACGTCACGTATAACGATGGCCACGAGTCTGATCTCCACCACGAAGCCGAAGACGTCGCGGCCTTCCTGATGTGGACAGCCGAGCCCAAGCTGATGGCACGCAAGCAAGCCGGTTTTGCGGGCGTTCTGTTCCTGACGCTTCTGTCGGTCCTGCTGTACCTGACCAACAAACGTCTTTGGGCCCCTGTGAAGCACAAGGAAGACTAATCGTCTTTCACAAGGCTAACGACTGATGAAAGCCCCCCGGATCCTGTGCGATCCGGGGGGCTTTTCTTTGGGTCGATGGGTGTTTTACGTCCGTGCGGCTTTTGGCATCCGCCCGTATCGAAGCCACTGCGTTAGCGATGAAATCCCGCGACCCGATCCATTCTAGTAGCACCAAAGCCTGCCAGCGCCATCATAACGGAAACGTTTGCCGGCCCGTAGACGGTAAGCCGTGCGGGTATAAAGAGCTGCGTGAACCTTTCGGCAAAGCGCCCGCCGAACTGCGCGAAATGCGCCATCACGGCGGCATTATCGGCGTAACGTTCCAGCGCGGTACAGCTGCGACGGTCATCGGACATATAGAATTCACAGTGCAGCGTGCGCGGCTCATCTACCCGCGCGGCTTTTATCATGTCCTCAAGCAGCGGTTGGACATGATCATCCTGACCGTCCCGCACGTCCATTTCGAGGACCCATTCGACAATTTCGCTCATACTTACCCTTTCTCACTAGGGAATCACCCTAGTGGAGAAAGGTTTACAAACTGCGACGGCTCACACAGCCAGCAGATGGCCTTCAGTCTGGCCGGTGATCGTGGCGGGAATAATCGCGCCTTCGGTTTGGGGGATGGCGAAATGGGTCTCGGTGAATTGCTCTGTCCGGCCCATGGTGGGGCTTTCCATCAACACCTGATGCGCACGCCCTTGTTGGGCAGCAAGGTGGCGGCTGACCTGCGCTTCGCCGGCGGCGCGTAACTGTGCGGCGCGTTCCTTGATCACGGTGCCGTTCACCGCCGGCATCCGTGCGGCGGGGGTGCCTTCGCGGGCGGAGTAGGGGAAGACGTGCAGCCAGGTCAAATCGCATTCCGTCACCAACTTGAGCGAATTTTCGAACATAGCGTCGGTTTCAGTCGGAAAGCCTGCGATGATGTCCGCGCCAAAGGTCATGTCGGGGCGCAGCTTGCGGGCGTCTTGGGCAAAGCGGATGGCATCGTCGCGCAGGTGGCGGCGCTTCATCCGTTTCAGAATCATATCGTCGCCGTGCTGCAAGCTCAGGTGCAGGTGTGGCATCAGGCGCGGTTCGGTGGCGATGGCCTGCATCAGGTTGTCGTCCACCTCGATGGAATCGATCGAACTGATCCGCAAGCGCGGCAGGTCGGGCACCAGCCGCAGGATGCGCATGACCAGATCCCCCAGCCTGGGCGTCGCGGGAAGGTCCGCGCCCCAGCTGGTCAGGTCCACGCCGGTCAGCACGACCTCGTTAAAGCCCTTGTCGACCAGCCGCTTGATCTGATCCACGACAACGCCCGCAGGGACCGACCGTGAATTGCCACGGCCATAGGGGATGATGCAGAAGGTACAGCGGTGGTCGCAGCCGTTCTGGACCTGAACATAGGCGCGGCTGCGCGTGCCAAAGCCGTCGATCAAGTGGCCTGCCGTCTCGGTGACCGACATGATGTCGTCAACCTGAAGCGCCTCTGTCTCGCCGATAAAATCAGCCGCAAGTCCCTGCCACGTCGCGCCAACCATCTTTTCGGTGTTGCCGATCACGACGTCGACCTCTGCCATCTTGGTAAAGGTATCCGGTTCGGTCTGCGCGGCGCAGCCGGTGACGATCAGCCGTGCGTTCGGGTTCGCCTTGCGCAGTTTGCGGATGTCCTGACGCGCCTTGCGTACGGCCTCGGCGGTGACGGCGCAGGTGTTGACGATCACCGCATCCTTCAGGCCCGCCTGCTCGGCCAGTTCCTTCATCGCCTCGGTCTCATAGGCGTTCAGGCGGCAACCGTGATTCGAAAAGATCGGGGTGCTCATGTCAGGCTTTCCAGAAAAGAAGGGGTCAGCACGCCGCTGAATACATGGGCCGACGGGCCGGTCATCCAGACGCCATCCTCGCGCCAGTCGATGTGCAGGGTGCCGCCGTCCAGATCGATGCGCACAGCACGCCCTGTGAGCCCCCTGCGAGACGCTGCAACCGCCGTCGCGCAGCTGGAGGAGCCGGACGCCAGCGTAATGCCCACACCCCGTTCCCACACGCGCATGCGGATATGATCGGGGCCGACAATTTGCGCGACCTGCACGTTGGTGCGTTCGGGATAGAGCGCGTGATGCTCTATGCCGGGGCCAAAAGCGGCCAGATCAATCGCGTCCACATCGTCGACAAAGAAGGTGCAATGCGGATTGCCCATGCCGGTGGCCGTCGGGGCACCATCCATCGGCAACTCGAGCGTATCCATCTGGCGGGCCAGTGGAATTTCGTCCCATTCAAGCTGCGGGTGGCCCATGTTCACGGCTGTCAGCCCGTTCCCCGCGTCCCGCGCCGCCAGATCACCGCGGTCCGTGGTCAGGTGCAGCTGCGTCTTGCCGGTTTCGTCCATCAGGAAACGCGCGATGCAGCGGGTGGCATTGCCACAAGCAGCAGAGGTGGACCCGTCGGCGTTAAAGAACGTCAGGTGGGCGTCTGCCGCGCCATCCGTGATAACTGCCAACTGATCAAAGCCCACACCGAACTGGCGATGCCCGATGGCCTGCGCGAGGGCAGGGGTTACCTCTGGAAGAGAAGGGACGCCCTCAAGTCCCGCATCCGGCACATCTTTCTGGCGCGCATCCAGCACGACCTTTTTGCGCGCATCCAGCACGACAAAATCATTTCCCAGCCCATGCATCTTCATGAAGGGCAAACCGTTGGTCAAATCACTATACATTCGGCGCATATAACGCGGCATTTGAAACTAATCCAGCTTGAGTGAAGTTTTTCGTACGTTTCTGCTTGACCCCAACGCCACACCTTTCTAGTAAGCCGCCTAGTGGGCCTGTAGCTCAGTTGGTAGAGCAACTGACTTTTAATCAGTAGGTCTCCGGTTCGAACCCGGACGGGCTCACCACTACCTTTCCAGTTTAACTGGAACGAAAAAAACAGCGTCCCTCGGGGCGCTGTTTTTCGTTTCGGGCTAGGGGGTTAGAAACTAGCCGCGATGGCCTTCAAAAGTTTTCAGCGCGATCCCTGCATCTTGCAGCGATGATTTGACCGCGCGGGCAATGTCGACCGCTTCGGGCGTGTCGCCGTGTAGGCAGATCGTGTCGATGGCCGCTGGAATCGTTTTGCCACCCTCGGTCAGGATCGCGCCTGCTTTGACCATTTTCACCATACGCTCGCCCGCGAGCGCTGCGTCGTGAATCACCGCGCCGGGTTTAGAGCGGTCGACTAGCGTCGCGTCGTCGTTATAGGCGCGGTCGGCAAAGATTTCTCCGGCCCAGGCGCAGCCCAGCGATTGCACCGCGTCCTGTTGCGCTGTGGCGGCCAGTACCATGACGATCAGATCAGGCGCGACGCTGAGCGCTGCCTCGTAAAGGTCTCGGGCCAACACTTCATCCTCTGACGCCATATTGGCGAGCGCGCCGTGCAGTTTCAGGTGACGGACCGATGTGCCAAGGCTGCGGGCCATGCCGACGCTGGCGGCGACCTGATAGCGGACCTGATTTTGCAGCGTGCCCCGTGGCACCGACATGCGATTGCGGCCAAAGCCGGCCAGATCCATGAAACCGGGGTGCGCGCCAATGCCGACACCGTTATCGCGGGCCAGCGTCATTGTGGCTGACATCACATCGGCGTCGCCTGCATGGCCACCACAGGCGATGTTGGCAGAGCTGATGATTTGCAGCAAAGCGGCATCATCGCCCATTTTCCATGGGCCATAGCTTTCGCCCATATCGGCGTTTAGATCGACGGTCGGCATTTAATGCTCCTCTTCAAAGGGGTTGTCGGTGGCAGAGATCGCACCGCCCACCAGCTGATAGGCCAGCAGGTTGCGGATTTTGGCGGGGTCGCGGATCAGCGGGGTGATCTGGCCGCCAAGCGCCTTGATGTCGCGACGGTGCTGCGTCTCGAGCGTGATGGCATCTTCGAGGGTGATGAACTCGAACTGGATCGCGGTGCCAGATGCGGCTTGCGCCACGCGTGGCAGGTCGCGGGGAATGACGGTCCCGATACGAGGGTAGCCGCCGGTGGTCTGGCATTCGCCCATCAACACAAAGGGCGCGCCGTCGCCGGTGATCTGGATATCGCCGGGTACGATGACTTCGGACAGGATGGTCAGCCCGCCGTCGGCGCTGAAACCTGTACCGTCGTGATCCATGCGCACGCCCATGCGGTTGGCACGCGGATCACGGGTAAAGGCGGTGGTTACAAATCGCTGGCGTTCTTCGGGGGTAAAGTGATCGGTCTGCATGCTGGCCACGGCGCGTACGGTGCCCCCGTCAAAGCGGCCGTCACGCGGCAGTTGCAGCCCCGTCTCGCGCGATTTGTCGGCCCCAAGGGAGAGCGCGTCGCCCGCGGCCAAGGGCTGCCCCAGACCGGCGCTCAGGTGGCTGGCACGGGCCCCCAGCAGTGTATCAGAGGCAATGCCCCCGCCCACGTGCAGGTAGCCATAGGTGCCGCCTGTGGTGCCGCCGATGGTCAGCTTGGCCCCTGCGGGCAGCATGTGGCTGGCGTTCCAGACGATGGCATCCCCGTCGATGCTGGCGGCCATTGTGGCCCCTGTCAGCGCGATGCGGATGTCGGCGTCAGCGGTAAAGGTCCCGCCGGTGCCCGTCATCTCTATCGCAGCAAGGTCGGGGGACTGGCCCAGCAAGGCGGCCCCTTCGTAAACTGCGACAGGATCAGCGGCGCCGCCCTTGGTCAGCCCTTGGGCACGCCAGCCGGGTCGGCCCATATCCTGTATCGTCAGGGCGGGGCCGGCCTGGGCGATGGTGAGGGTCACGGTCATGCCAGTACCTCTGTCTCTGCACCGCCCTGACCGGTTTCGTCAGAGGCGGTGATTTTGTCATATGCGCTGCGCGAAATGGCGGGAAAGCACAGCTCGTCCCCCGGCGAGAGCGCAAAGGGCGTGTCGCTGCGCGGCCGAAACGTTTTGAATGCGGTTTGCCCGATGTGTCGCCATCCCGTGGGCGACGCGTTGGTAAAGATGATCAGCTGTCTGATTGCCACAATCAACGCGCCGGCGGGGACGGATTTTGTCAGCCCCTGTTGGCGGGGAATATCCCAGTTCTGCGGCAGCTCGCCCATATAGGGTTGGCCGGGGGCAAAGCCGATGGTCAGCACCCGCACACGGGCCTGCGACAGCTGCGCAATCGCCGCGTCGGGGTCCAGCCCCGCAAGCTCAGCCGCTTCTTCCAGTTGCGGCGCAAGGTCGGTGCCATAGACCGTGGGCACATGCCACAGCGTGCGCCCTGTCGGCAGATCAGAGGTGTACCAGTCGCGCGTCGCCAGCAGGTCGTGCAGCCGGTCCAGCACGGTGTCCACCGACACGGCCACCAGATCGATTTGCAGGAAGGTCGAGACCAGCGATGTGCTTGTCTCTGCCACTTCTGGCCAGTCGGCGGCATCTACGGCGGCGCGGAATGACAGGGCAGCGCGGTTCGCGGGCTCTGACATCGTGTCAGCAAAGCGCACCAGCACGCCGGACAGGCCAACAGTCTGGATTAGGGGGAAGTCGCTCATTGCGGCACCTGCCTTAGATTATCGGGAAGCCATGTCGCGATGTCGGGGAAAAAGATCAGGACAAAGACCATCACCACCATGATCAGGAACATCGGCAAGGCGGCTTTGGTGATATATCCCATCTCGTGATCCGTCATGCCTTGGATGACGAAAAGGTTGAACCCGATCGGCGGCGTGATCTGCGCCATTTCAACGACGACCACAACAAAGATACCGAACCAGATCAAGTCGATCCCCGCGCCGCGCACCATGGGTTCGACCACAGCCATCGTCAGCACGACCGACGAAATTCCATCAAGGAACATGCCCAACACGATATAGAACACCAGCAGCGCCATCAGCAGTTGAAAGCGCGTCAGTTCAAGCGCGGCAATCCCGTCCGCCAGCGCACGCGGCAGGCCGGTAAAGCCCATCGACAGCTTGAGAAAGGCAGCACCTGCAAGGATCAGCGCGATCATCGCAGAGGTGCGCATTGCGCCCATCAGGCTTTCTTGAAAGCTGGTCCAGTTCAGCGACCCTTGCATCAGCGCCAGCGCCAGTGATCCCAGCACGCCAATAGCAGCGGCCTCTGTCGCGGTGGCATAGCCCAGATACATGGACCCGATCACCACCGTGATCAGCCCAAAGACCGGCAGTAGAAAACGCGAGTTGCGCAGCTTGGCAGCAAAGCTCATCCCCGTTTCGACGTCGGGGTTCCAGTCCTTTGAGGTCAGCGCGATAAAGGCGACATAGGCCATGAACATCAGCGCCAGAATAAGCCCCGGCAGGACGCCGGCAAAGAACAGTTCGGTGATGCTTTCGTTCACAGTCACGCCGTAAACGATCAACGCCAGCGACGGCGGGATCATCAACCCAAGGGTCGCGGCACCAGCAAGGGTGCCGATGATCATCTTTTCAGGATAGTTGCGCGCGCGCAGTTCGGGGATCGACATCTTGCCCACGGTCGACAGCGTCGCAGCAGAGGATCCCGATACGGCGGCAAAGACCGTGCAGCCGACGATATTGGTATGGACCAACCCGCCCGGCAATTTTGCCAGCCACGGCGAAAGCCCCTTGAACATATCCTCGGATAGTCGTGTCCTGAACAGAATTTCGCCCATCCAGATGAACAGCGGTAGCGCGGTCAGCGTCCACGAGCTGGACGAGGCCCAGATCGTCGTGACCATGGCATCGCCAACGGGGCGGGTGGTAAACAGCTCCATCCCGAACCAGGCGACTCCCATCAGCGCCAGACCGACCCAGACGCCGGAGCCCAGCAAGAACAACAGGACGGTGATAAATAGAATGATCGCATAAAGTTCCGTCACAGCGTCACTCCCCAAAACTTTGATCGACAAGATCGCGGGTGAGACGGTGTTCGCCTTTTACGATCAGATATAGCAGGTTATCGGTCAGCGCGACGGCAAGGATACCGCCACCCACAACCATCACGGATTGCGGAATCCACAAGGACGTGGCGTCTTGTGCCTGACTGACTTCGTTGAACTTCCATGACCAGTAGACGAACCAATAGGCGTAGTAGGTAAAATACCACGCGATGGCGGCGGCAAGGCCAAAACACCAGATTTCAAGCAGCCGTTTCGGGCCAGCGGGCAGGGCGTTCAGCAGCACCGATACGCGGATATGCGCGCCGCGGTTCAGCGCGTTGGCAAAGGCCAGAAAGCTGGAGGCGGCCATCGCATAGCCGGCATAGCTTGCCGCACCGGGGAAAACCTCGCCGGTCCATCGTGCAATCATCTGCACCACAATCAGCAGCAGGATCGCGACAAGACTGACGGCAGCCAAGGCACCAGATGCGAAATAGATGAAATCAAGCAGGCGTCGCAGGATGTTCATGAGAAAGGTCTCCGGTTTGGCGGATCGCAGGAAAACGGCGGCACCGGTGTGGGGTGCCGCCGTCTGCGGATTTACTGCATGGATTTGTAGCTATCGACGATCGCCTGACCGTCCTCGCCTGCATTCTCCAGCCATTCGGATGTCATGGTGCCGCCGATGTCGCGCAGGCCGGACATCAGATCTTCGCTGGCGGGTTCCACGGTCATGCCGCCTTCGCGCAGCCCTTCATAGGTGAACTGTGTATAGTCCTTGGAGGCTTGCAGCCCGCGTGTTTCTGCATCGCTGGCACAGGTGGTGATGATGGATTTATTCTCTTCCGAGACATCGTTCCACACGTCGTTGTTGACCATGATGTAGTTGCGCGGCAGCCAAGCGTCGACCTCGTAGAAATGCGTCAGGCTTTCCCAGACTTTCTGGTCATAGCCGGTCGCACCGGAGGAGATCATCGATTCCGCAACGCCGGTGGCGAAGGCTTGGCTTAGCTCGGCGGCTTCGATGGTGACGGGCAGCATGCCTGTCAGCTCTGCCAGACGGCTGGTCGCGTTGTTGTAGGACCGGAACTTGACGCCTTTCATGTCCTCGACCGTGTTGACCTCTTTCTTGAAGTACAGGCCCTGTGGCGGCCATGGCACGTTATACAGCAGGGTCAGATTTTGCTCTGCCAGCAGCTCTTCGATCTTGGGTTTGGCGGCTTGCCACAGTTTATCAGACGCCTCGAAGGACGGCGCAAGGAACGGGATCGAGTCAAAGCCGAAGATCGCGTTTTCGTTCTGGTGACCCGACAGGATGCGTTCGCCCAACTGGACCTGACCCGTCTGGATCGCGCGTTTGATATCGGCACCCGCGATCAGCGACCCGCCGGGGTGTACGGTGATTTCGATTTCGCCTGCGGTGCCTTCGCTCACGCAGTTGGCGAATTCAACGCCGTTCTCGGAATGGAAGTTCGATGCCGAATAGGCCATCGGCATGTCCCACTTTTCCGCGGCAAAGGCGGGCAGGGCGGTGGTGAGCGTCAGGGCCGCGGTTGCGGCACCTGTCATCAATTTTGTCGTACGTTTCATGTGGTTCTCTCCTTGTTGGTTGGTCTTTGGCTTGCAGGGTTAACCCTTGCTAAACCGTTGTGGTGCATAAGGCTGCAGATTGGTGTTCACGGGGTGCCCCATGACCAATCCCGCAACAAGGCGGCCTGTTTTGGGCCCGCCTGTCAACCCGATGTGGTGATGCCCGAAGGCGGTAAAGACCCGGCTTGTGCCAACCTGCCCAATCAGGGGCAGACTGTCGCTGGGGGCAGGTCTGTGCCCCAGCCATTCGATTTCACGCGCGGCAGTCAGCTGCGGAAAGGCCGCCTTGGCCTGACGCCGCAACAGCGCCAGCGGTGCTTTGGAAGGGGCGGCGTCAAGTCCGCCGAACTCTAGGATACCCGCGCAGCGTAGGCCCTGCGCCATGGGGGTGGCAACGAATTTACCACTGGCGATCATCACAGGGCGCGTTGGCCCGCCCGTCGCGCCCTCAAAGATCACATGGTAGCCGCGTTCGGTTTCCAGCGGGACATTCAGCCCCAGCTTGGCCATCAGCGGTTTTGACCAGACGCCGGTGGCAAGCACGACATCATCACAGGCCACGCGGCCTTGGGTTGTCTCTATGCCACAGATCGCGCCGGCTGAGAGGTCGAAGTCCTTGACCTCGGCCTGCAGTATCGTGCCGCCGCCCTGTTCAAAGGCCTGTGCCAAAGCGGTCACATATCCGCCGGGGTCGCGGATAAAGCCGTGGTCCTTCATGGTGGCAAGCAGGTGAATATCCGGCCCAAGGGTCGGTTCATACTCGCGGACCTGGCCGCCTTCGATCAGATCGGGCGTGAAGCCGGCATCCGCCCGCAGCGCCCAGGTATAGGCCTCGGCGTCAAAGGCCGCGCGGTTGCGATAGGCAAAGACATAGTCGCTGTCTGTCACCCAGTCAGACAGGCCCAGATCGGCGGTCAGGCTTTTGTGCTGCTCGACACTGTCACCCACGATAGGCGCAAGACCCTGCGCGATCCGGCGGGTGTCGCGGTCATTCGCCACACGCAGATATTTGCCCAGCCACGGCAACAAGCGCGGCAGATAGGACAGGCGCAGATAAAGCGGCACATCGGGGTTCAGCAGCATCGCGGGCGCTTTGGCAATCAGGCCGGGCGCTGTGACCGGTGCCACGGCACAAGCGGCAAGCACGCCCGCATTCCCATGCGACGTGCCTGTGCCCGGTGCTGCACGGTCGATGATCGTGACCTGCGCGCCTGCGCGTTGCAGCCAGATGGCCGATGACACACCGACGATACCCGCCCCCACGACGACCACATGGCGTGTCATGGGCGACCCATCGGATGAAAACAAAGGTGGTGCGGCATGGTTCTTGATTCCTTTCCGCTTACTTTGGCAGGGAAAAGCAATACGTCAACAAAATGTTTACAAATTGTAATCGTTAGCGCGCACTCAAGGTTTCAGTGCCAATGCGTTAGGCGAAACCGGTCGGTTCAGCGCAGCCAGCCGTCTTCGAATGTGATGTGGGTGACGCCTGCGAGTCGGACAATACGGGCCAGTTCAGCCTCAAACGCGACCTGTTTGCCTTTACCCCAACGCGTGCCCGGCTCTGGCCAAAGGGCGCGTACCACCAGCGTATCGCGGTCGCGGTGCGCCTTCATGTCAACGCGGGCGATGATGCTCTCGCCTTGCAGGATCGGGAACACATAGTAGCCATAAACCCGTTTTGGTGCGGGGACGAACATCTCTATCCGGTAGCGAAACCCGAACAGACGTTCGGCACGTTTGCGGTCGCGCAGAGCAGGGTCGAAGGGACTGAGCACCCGCAGCCGCGCGGTGGGGGCAATGTCTATCGCGGGGTCGCGTGCCAGACCCGGACGGGCATAGCTGCGATGAGGCGTGCCGTCGGCGCCCGCGATCTGGACCTGCTCAATCCGACCGGCAGCCTGTTCCTGGGTGACCCACACTTTCGCCTCTGCGGGGGTAATATGTGCCCAAAACGCAGCCAGTTCGCCCGGTGTGGCAAAACCCAAACGGTCCAGCGCCCCGCTGCAACACCAATTGATGGTCTGTGCCTCATCCGGTGCCTGCCACGGGTCGCAAAGCCCCGCGTCTATCACCCGCTCTGTCAGGTCATAGCGTTTTTGAAAGCCGTCGCGCCCCACCACGCAAAGCGCCCCTGCACGCCACAGATATTCCAGCGCGGTCTTTGACGGATGCCAATCCCACCACCCGCCATTTGAGCGCGGTTCGTCCTGCCCGACATCAGACGACGACACCGGCCCATCTGACCGGATCTGGTCCAGCACGGTCTGGAACCGCCCTTCGAAATCATGTTTGTGCCAGTTTTTGTACCGCTTGCGCAGCATCTGCGCGTCGCGCTGCCGGCGCAATTCCCAATAAGGGTAAAAGCCCATCGGGATCACAGCGGCGTCGTGGGTCCAGTGTTCAAACAGCGCGCCATCGCGTTCATACAGGGTTTTCAGCGCCTGCGGACGATAGCGTTGCCGGCGCGAGAACAGAATCAGGTCATGCGCCCGCGCCACTGTGTTAATGCTGTCCAGCTGCACAAACCCCAAGCCGCGGATCAGCTGCAACAGGGCGTCCCCGCCGGCGGGGCCTTGCGGAGCATCGCCGAGCAAGTGACGGTGCAAAAAGATGCGACGCGCGTCACGATTGCCAAGCGTGGCGAGGGTCATACCTTGCGGTTGCGGCGCAGTGTATCCCCCAGCGACAAGGTGGGTGTCAGGGTGATTTGCGTTTGCAGATCCGGGTCCGGTTCATCCAGCGTATCATTCAGGATAATACGCGCAGCGGCCTGTCCGACCTCAAGCCGGCAGGCGTCCATCGTGGCAAGCTGGCGGGGCAGGCCCTGCAAAAGCTCCACGTTGTTAAAGCCGGCAAGGCCAATCTGCCCCGGAATATCAATGCCCTGATCGATCAGATAAAGCAGCCCGCCTGCGCCGATCATGTCGTTTGAATAATACAGGAAATCCAGTTCGGGCGACCGTTCGAGCATGTCTTGCGTCATCTCGCGCCCTTTCGCCAGCGCGGAGCCGCCGGAATAGAACGCGCGGTCCTCGATCTCTATTCCTGCTTTGGCAAGCCCTTCGGTGAACCCTTCGAACCGTTTACGTGCGCGGTGGTCCAATGGCATCTTGGTGCCCATGAACCCGATGTGTTCATAGCCTTCCTTGAGGATTGCCTTGGCCATTTCCTGTCCTGCGCGGCGGTGCGAGATGCCCACCATCGCATCAATCGGACGTCCGTCCACGTCCATGATCTCGACCACGGGGATGCCCGCGTTCTTGAGCATGGCACGCGTCGCATCGGAATGTTCCAGTCCCGCGATGATCACGCCCGAAGGCCGCCAGGACAGCATTTCGTACAAAACGCGCTCTTCTTTTTCGGGCATATAGTCCGTCACGCCCACAACCGGCTGCAACGGCGTGTCTTCCAGCACCTGATTGATGCCGTTCAGCACCTCGGGGAAGACCATGTTCGACAGCGACGGAATGATCACCGCGACCAGATTGACCCGCTGGGATGCCAGCGATCCGGCGATCTGGTTGGGCACGTATCCCAGTTCCTTGGCCGCCGCCAACACCCGCCGCCGCGTCGCATCGGAGACATCGCCGCGTTTTCGCAGGACCCGGCTGACCGTCATTTCCGACACCCCGCAGGCATCGGATACATCACGAAGGGTCAACGGGCGTTTCGGAGGCTGTGTCAAAGGCGCTTGTCCTGCTTGAAAGTGGTATTCTATCAACAGCGTAGTGCGTCCCATGATCACAGGCAATCACCATATCAAGCACCCCGCCTCAGAGCTGCCGAGATGTCAGGTTCTGTGACTGGATCACCACCGCATTTTACGCTAAGGAAAACCCGTGGCCCCGTGGCTCAACTGGATAGAGCAGCCCCCTCCTAAGGGGCAGGTTATTGGTTCGAATCCAATCGGGGTCACCATTGCTACCTACGTGCCCTTGGTTAGGGCGGGTGCGGGTTTCACGAAATTTAGGGAAAGTGCTGCGCGGCGGCGTCTGATGCGTCTGGCTATGACGAAGCCGATTTCGCGATCGCGGCGGTGCAGCGGAGATCGGAGTAGCCCCGCCGGTGGTCCGGCAGGGCTGCGTTCTTTGTCTTACAGGCTCGCGTCGAGCGCTGCGAGGATGGCGTCGCCCATTTCCGAGGTCGAGATAGGGGAGCCGCCTTCGGGGCCCATCAGGTCTGCGGTGCGCGCACCATCGGCAAGAACCTGTTCGACGGCTTTTTCCAGACGCGCGGCTTCATCGCCTTGGTCAAAGGAATAGCGCAGCGCCATGGCAAAGCTGAGGATACAGGCGATGGGGTTCGCTTTGCCCTGTCCCGCGATATCGGGCGCGGAGCCGTGGACGGGTTCGTAAAGCGCCTTGGGGCGTCCATCGGCATTCGGGGCACCCAGCGACGCAGAGGGCAGCATCCCCAGTGAACCGGTCAACATCGCGGCGCAGTCGGACAGGATATCGCCGAACAGGTTGTCGGTGACGATCACGTCGAACTGCTTGGGCGCGCGGACCAGCTGCATCGCGCCGTTGTCGGCGTACATGTGGGACAGTTCGACATCGGGGTAATCTTCGTCATGCACTTTTTGCACGACCTCGCGCCACAAGATGCCGCTTTCCATGACGTTGGCTTTTTCCATCGAGCAGACTTTGTTGCCCCGACGACGTGCCAGTTCAAAGGCCGACCGTGCGACGCGGTCAATCTCGGATTCGGTGTAGCGCTGCGTATTGATGCCGACGCGCTCGTTGCCTTCTTCGAATATTCCGCGCGGTTCGCCAAAGTAGACACCCGATGTCAGTTCGCGCACGATCATGATGTCGAGCCCGGCGACGAGCTCTTTCTTCAGCGAGGAGAAATCTGCCAGCGCGTCAAAGCATTGTGCCGGACGCAGGTTCGAGAACAGGTCCATTTCCTTGCGCAGACGCAGCAGGCCGCGTTCGGGTTTGACGCTGAAATCAAGCGCGTCGTACTTTGGCCCGCCGACGGCACCAAGCAAAACAGCGTCCGCCGCCAGTGCTTTGGCCATCGTGTCGTCATGCAAGGGCGTGCCGTGCTTGTCATAGGCGGCGCCGCCAACCAGATCGTGTTCCACGTCAAAGGCCAGATCGCGCTTGTCGCCAAACCAGTCGATGATGCGAACAACTTGGCCCATGACCTCGGGGCCGATGCCGTCACCGGCGAGGATTAGCAGTGTTGGGTTGGCCATGCGATGTCTCCTGAAAAATACGTTCACAGCGGCGTAGCGCGGGGAGGGGGAGGGGTCAAGAACGGCTAGCGGTCAAGATCGGCCCAGACCACGCCGTGACGGCTGGCAGCAGGGTCACGCGCAACACCCGACGCCACAACGCGCCAGTCGGTCGAGGGCAGCAGATAGTCGACGCGCATGTCCCCCAAACTGTCGAAGGTAACGGTGGGTTGATCCGCCAGCGGGTCTTGCAGGGCGGGGTGATCCAGCAGGGTCTGGATTGCGACTTTCAACCCTTCGCCTTTGGTCGGATCAAGGTTCGCATCCCCTAACAGGACAACGCGTTTGTTTGGCGGTGGACCAAAGGTGCCTGCCAGATAGTGATCCCAAAACAGGATTTCATCGTGGTTGCGTTTGCCGTTTCGGTCCTCTGGTCCATCGAACACAGGGGGCGTGGCATAGAAGGTCAGCAAGGTTACGGGCGGTTGATCGGGGATGGCGATCGGTACGACCCACGCGCCGTGCGACGCAAGGCGCTGCACCTGTTGCACCGCATCAGAGGGGAAGGGGCCATTCTTTGTTCGGGGCAGCAGCGCATCGGGCAGGTCGCGCCACAGAAATGCGGTATGATCCTGCACGCCAGTGTCGATAACCGGATGACGCGACAGGATCGCCATCGCGCCCGCGCCAAAGAACCGCCCATACCCCTGACCATCGCGTGCGCCGCCTGTTTGGCCATCACCATCCATATCCAGCCCCGTGGGGCGTCCGGCATTGGGGGGCAGCGCAAAACGGTGGGGGTAGACGGGACCGCTTTCGCCAAGCACATCTGCGAAAGCACCAAGCGTGGTCCCGTCGAGGTCATAGTCGATGCCTTGCAACACGATGACATCGGCAGAGACATTCGCCAGCAGACGCATCACGGCGCTGATCTTTGGGTCCGACCCTTTGGCCAGATCCCGCAGCAGCAGACCTGGTCCGGCGCGTGATAATTCGGTGTTAAAGGTGGCGATGCGCAGCGGGTCCGCGCTGGCGGCTGTCGCGGCAAGCAGGGTGCCCGCGATCAGGCTGGCTGCAAGCCGTGGTCTTTTTCCGCGTCGTCGGCATAGGCACGACGGCGTTTCTCTTCGATCATCTCGGCGATCTTGCCCATGGCAATGCCGCGCATGATGATACTGGCAGGAAGGAAGGCCCATGCGGCGACTGTCCAGATCTGGGTATGCGGGTTCTGCAATGTAATCGGGTCTAGCAGATCAGAGGCCGCTTTGACCACCGCGGGGATCAGGAAGGGCAGCAGGAAACCAAGCGCGATATTGACCCGTGCATCCCGTTGCAGCCGATAGATGACGTCTCCGCCCGCTGTTGGGTCAAACAATGGCAGGTTCACCCAAACGTTAAAGGCCCCCTGACGCACAGGCCAGTTCATGATGCGAACCAGCACCAGAAACGCGCCCATCGAGATCAGCGAGATCAGATAGGCCATGCCCGCCGACGTGCGCACCGACGCGACCAGCGCGTCGCTGGCGTTTTCGGGCAGCATCAGAACAATCATACGCACGGGTGAGAAAGGAAAGTCCATCGCGTTGCCGAGGATCGTCCCGATAGAGGTCATCGCCCCGCCCAGAACCGACGGGCTGACCTTTTGCTTCAGGATCAGCGTCAGCACGATGACCGTCACCAGCAGGCAGACATAGCGCAGCCGGTTGAACGGCGCGGCATCGCGAAATTCGATGATGCTGGGGAAATTGGAATTGTATTCGATAAACGTGAGGAAACAGGCAATCAGCGCCACCAGCATGGTGATCTGACTGGCATCATTAAGCACAGCGGGTAACATGAGGGCCGGCGTTGCGATCAGCAATGCCACCAGAATGCCACGCGCTGCCGCGCCGGATATACGTGCAATCACAAAACTACCCTTCCAAACTGGCCAGCCACGATACTTTGCCGCGTGCTTGTTCCAACTTGATGCCCTCGGGTGTCGAAGGCCTGCCTCAGAATTGCCTCAATTGTGTCTTCTTTCGCCACATTCCTCAAGAGGATTCCTGACAATGGCGATGGACCTGAGGCAATTAGGGCGCAGGTATGGTGCGATATTGCATCATTACTGCGGCGCGAATAACGCTACCCACGATATGTTGTGGGCATTCACGCGACGCCCACAACTATTTATAACTCTCAACCCACGGTTAGGTCAAGCCAGCAGCCTCAAAGGCCCGCGGCCATAGGCCTTACACCCAAGGACGCGCCTGTGCGGCAGCAGATTCGAAGCTGTCGATCGAAGCCGCTTTTTCCATGGTCAGGCCGATATCGTCCAGACCGTTCATCAAGCAGTGCTTTTTGAACGCGTCGACCTGGAAGGTGAAGACTTCGCCATCAGAGCTGGTGATCGTCTGCGCCTCAAGGTCCACCTCGATCCGCGCGTTAGATCCCTTATCCGCGTCTTTCATCAGCAGATCGACCTGTTCTTGCGGCAGGGCAATGGGCAGGATGCCGTTCTTGAAACAGTTGCTGTAAAAGATATCCGCAAAACTGGGCGCAATCACGCAGGTGATGCCAAAATCGGCAATCGCCCAAGGCGCGTGTTCGCGCGAAGAGCCACAGCCAAAGTTATCGCCTGCTACCAGAATCTGTGTTTCGCGGTATTGCGGCTTGTTCAGGATGAAATCAGGCACTTCGTTGCCGTCGCGGTCATAGCGCATTTCGTCGAACAGGTTCACCCCAAGGCCCGACCGTTTGATCGTTTTCAGGAACTGCTTGGGGATGATCATATCGGTGTCGATATTCACCATCGGCATGGGGGCCGCGATCCCGGAAAGCTTGTCGAATTTATTCATTGTCTTGTTGTCCTTTGATATGCTGGCCGCTTACGCGTCAAGCTGGCGGATATCGGTCAAACGTCCGGTGAGCGCTGCTGCGGCAGCCATCGCGGGTGACATCAAGTGGGTGCGCCCCTTAAAGCCCTGACGGCCTTCGAAGTTGCGGTTGGATGTCGATGCGCAGCGTTCGCCCGGTGCCAGTTGGTCAGGGTTCATCGCCAGACACATCGAGCAGCCCGCAAGCCGCCATTCAAAGCCAGCGTCCTTGAAGATATCGGCAAGGCCTTCTTCTTCGGCTTGTGCCCGCACGAGCCCCGACCCGGGAACGATCATGGCACGCATGCCTTCCTTGATCTTCTTGCCCTTCAAGACTGCCGCGGCAGCGCGCAGGTCTTCGATGCGGCCGTTGGTGCAGGACCCGATGAACACGGTGTCGATCTCGATGTCGGTCAACGCCATGCCTTCGGTCAGGCCCATGTATTCAATCGCGCGTTTCGCCGCGTCGACCTTGCCGCCGGTAAAGTCAGATGCGGCGGGCACTTTGGCGGTGATCGGCAGAACGTCCTCGGGCGAGGTGCCCCAGGTTACGGCTGGCGCGATGTCTTCGCCCTTGATGGTGATGACCTTGTCCCAATGCGCGTCGTCATCGGAGTAAAGCGTTTTCCACCAGTCCAACGCAGCTTCCCACTGGGCACCTTTGGGCGCGTGGGGGCGGCCTTTGCAATATTCGAACGTCTTGTCATCGGGCGCGATCAGGCCTGCGCGCGCGCCGCCCTCGATGGCCATGTTGCAGACGGTCATGCGGCCTTCCATCGACAGATCACGGATCGCTTCGCCGCAATATTCGATGACATAGCCGGTGCCACCCGCCGTGCCGGTTTCACCGATCACGGTCATGGTGACGTCCTTGGCCGTCACACCGGGGGCAAGCTTGCCGGTGATCTCGACCTTCATGTTCTTGGACTTTTTCTGGATCAGCGTTTGCGTCGCCAGCACGTGTTCGACCTCTGAGGTGCCGATCCCGTGGGCCAGCGAGCCGAACGCGCCATGTGTCGCCGTGTGGCTGTCGCCGCAGACAACAGTCATGCCGGGCAGGGTCCAGCCCTGTTCCGGGCCAACGATATGCACGATGCCCTGACGCACGTCGGACACGGGGTAATAGTGCAGCCCGAATTCCTTGGCGTTGGTATCAAGCGCAGCAACCTGAACGCGGCTGTCTTCGGTCATCGTCGCGGCGTTGGCGCGGTCCAGCGTGGTCGGCACGTTGTGATCGGGCACGGCGATTGTCTGGTCGGGGCGGCGCACGGTGCGGCCCGTCATCCGCAGCCCTTCAAAGGCTTGCGGGCTGGTCACTTCGTGGACGAGGTGACGGTCGATGTACAAAAGGCAGGTACCATCGTCGGCTTCGTGCGCGACATGGGCATCCCAGATTTTATCATAAAGCGTTTTGGGGGACATGTGGTCCTCTCCCGTATGTTATGTAAGCAAGGTATTGGGGTGTACGAAAGACGAGCGCCAAGGCGCAGGCAGGCGTTTATAGTCGCGCCAGCACAGTGTGGGTTGCCCCATAAAAGCGTTCGCGCAAACGGGCGCGGTCGCAAATGTTGAACAGATCGTCTGAAACATGTGTCATATCGGCTTTGCTAGCCGCTTTCGACCCTGTGATCAAGGTGTGTGACGGCGCAAGGCGGTGGCGGGGGCGCATCGGATTGCATGCTTATACGTCGGGGCGGGGATCGGTTCTTGCGCGGTGCTCGGGATTGTCCCACCATTGCAGCGCGGTATATGTTTCCTGCTTAGAAAGTTCACGATGACCCCAGACCCTTTTGCCCACTTCCTTGAAAGCATTCAGGCGTTGATAACGGGGGGCATCGGGCTGGCAGAGAGCCTGATGCAACCCGGCTGGCGGCAGTACCAGATGTTTATCCTGCTGGGGTTGGCGCTGGCATCTTGGGGGCTGCATCACGCGTCGGGCAACTGGTTGCAAAACTGGGTCCGCTCGCGTGAGGGGTGGTCGAAATGGCAACTGCGCATGGTGGTACAGGTCAAACGCCGGCTCGGGCTGATGTGGTTCGCAGCGTTGGCGGGTGCGGTGTATCTGGTGATGCAGAATATCACTTGGCCGTCGCGGTCCTATCTGATTGGTATATTCGCGACGCTGGTTGCGGTTTGGGTCTGTATTGCCTTTGCCGCGCGGCTGGTGCGCAACCGGCCCATGCGGCGGCTCGTGACATGGGGGCTGTGGATCTATGCCACGCTCTATGCGCTGAACGTCGTCGATGATGTCTCGGCGTTTCTGGACCAAGTTGCGCTGTCTGTTGGTGATTTCCGCCTGTCGCTGCTGACCGTGATCACAGCGCTGGTGGTGATTGGCATGTTCTTTTCCGTTGCGCGGATCATTAGTCAGACCAGCGCTGCCACGATCCGCAAAAACGAAGACATCAGCCCCTCTATGCAGGTGTTGGCCGTGAAGGGGGTGCAGCTGACCCTCTATGGCATTGCGTTCTTTATGGGCGTCAAGGCGGTCGGGATCGATCTGACCGGCCTTGCGGTTCTGTCGGGGGCGATCGGTGTTGGCCTTGGTTTCGGTCTGCAAAAGGTCGTGTCGAACCTTGTGTCGGGGATCATCATCCTGATCGACAAATCCATCAAGCCGGGGGATGTGATCAGCCTTGGCGATACCTTTGGGTGGATCCAGACGCTGGGTGCGCGCTATGCCTCCGTTGTGACACGGGACGGCAAGGAATACTTGATCCCGAACGAAGACCTGATCACCGGGCAGGTGGTGAACTGGTCCCACTCCAATGATTTTGTGCGGCTCGATATCTATTTCGGCACGGCCTACGACGATGATCCGCATGTGGTGCGCAAGCTGGCCGTGGATGCGGCGATCGGGGTAGATCGGGTGCTGAATTTTAAAGCGCCGGTCTGTCACATTGTTGGCTTTGGCGACAGCAGCGTCGACTATATCCTGCGGTTCTGGATCAAGGACCCGACCGGCGGGCTAACCAACATCAGGGGGAATGTCTATCTCGCGCTGTGGGATACGTTCAAAGAGAACGGCATTTCCATCCCCTTTCCGCAGCGCGAGGTTAAAATGCTGGATGACAGCAAGCTGGCCTTGTCGCGCATCGCACCTGAAGGTCCTGAGGGCGGGGGCTAAGGCCAACATCGATGGCGCGGTACGAGGCTTTGGCTGCAACGGGAATCAGTCGTGGGTTTCCGTTGTCTGGGGTGCGCTGTGACGGGAAGAGCACAGGTGGCAGTTGGTCTTTTATGATAAATAGCTGTGACCCCACGTCTTTCGTGTGGCCCAATAAGTCATACGGGGCGCGCGAGCCATAGATCGTCAAACACTGGGGGCTATGCGGCGGGGATTACCTTGGCATGATACGGCAAAGCGTTACCAGAAAAGAAAATTTTCGGCGGAACACGGCCCTTGCCGCTATGGCGGGTGCTCGGCTCCTTCACGACCTTGCGCGCCGCGTTGCTTGAATTGGGCAGCGGGCAAAGCGCCAATCGTGACAGTAAAGAGCCAGTAAATGCCTGTCTGGACTGCTTGTCATTGAAATTTCACTTCGGCACGCCTATTCTAGGACATCCCCAGCGCCGGGGGACTGTCGGCGCGTCTAAAGGAGGACAATGTCCTGTCAACGCTTTCAAATGCAGTTCCGACTGCTACCCCGCAGGCAGCCCTGATGGTTGCTGATCAAAACACAGCCACAAGCGACGCATTGCTGGCTTCAATTCTTTCCCAGCTCGACGACGATAAAGCCGAAGAAATTGTGCAGATCGATCTGCGCGGCAAAACGGCCATCGGCGACTATATGGTCGTGTGCACGGGCCGGTCTTCGCGTCAGGTTTCTGCAATCGCGGAAAAGCTGGCACAGATGGTCAAGGATGACTATGGCCGTTCGCCCAAGGTCGAAGGCAGGGAAACCGGTGATTGGGTTCTGATCGACACTGGCGATGTGATCGTTCACGTGTTCCGTCCGGAAGTCCGTGAATTCTACCAGCTGGAGAAGATGTGGATGACCACAGAAGCCCCAGCCGTGATGCCGCATTAAGCCGCCTCTCCGGTAGGCTTCATGCGTGTTCACATCTGTGCGGTCGGGCGCTTACGCGCCGGACCGGAAAAAGACCTCATTGACGATTATCTAAACCGGTTTGATCGAACCGGTCGCGCGCTGGGCCTTGGGCCCGCGCGCGTGATCGAGGTTGAGGACAAGAAAAACGGCGGCATGCCCGCCGAAGCTGCTTTGTTGCGCCGTGCCATTCCGGCAGGATCGCTGATCTGTGTGATGGACGAACGGGGCCGCGTCGAAACGTCACCCGATTTTGCCAACCGTCTGGGAGGCTGGCGGGATCAAGGGCGGGGCGACATGTGCTTTGTCATTGGCGGGGCAGATGGCATCGACAAGGAGCTGCGCCGCGAGGCAGATCACGCCTTGTCATTTGGCAAGATGGTCTGGCCGCATATGATGGTGCGCGTCATGTTGACAGAACAGCTGTATCGCGCGGCCTCTATCCTGTCGGGCGGACCGTACCACCGCGTCTAGCGTGCCGTCGGCCTTACTTGATCTGTACTTTTCTGATCTCTTTGCCCCAGCCGGATTGCGTTTCGCGTGCCTGAATGCCGACTTCGGTCGTGCCGGCTGGCAATTTAATGCCGGACAGCGACCGTGTCAGTGGTTGTTCATCTACATGGGGGTGGATCAGCTCGCGGATCGCCAGCTGGTTGCCGTCGGTGTCCAAAATGCGCCAGGCGTCTGAAAAGTGATCCCAGCCAGTATCGCCGTGGCTGATGGTCACGTCGAATTTATACAGGCCGCCCTCTTTCGAGACGCGCACCGAATTAATCGCGGTAGGGTCAGCCGAAGCGACCTGTGCTGCAATCAGCAGCGGGATGGAAAGGATCAATTTGTACATGACTACACCAATGCCTTAAAAACAAACATATAGACTAGCCGTCCTCGTTTTCCAATAGAATGCGTCTTGACAGTGACGTGAATTCGCGGCGCCAGATGATAATCACTGTGACAATGGCGGCAATAATCAGGGGGATCGGGCCGATGATCCACGCCAGACTAGCCATCGCGAAATAAAGCGACCGTAACCCCCGATTGAAACTGCGGGCGGCGGTGATGTTGATCTCTGCCGCTTTGGACGCCAGCGGCCGTGCGCGGCGGTCATTCGGGTCGTTGGGAACAGCGGCCATCAAGACAGAGCAGTACCCGAATAGCCGGTTTGACCAGACGAATTTCAAAAAGCCGTTGGTTAAAAAGAACAGCGGCAACAGCATTTTGAATTCCCACACCACGGTTGGCAGGTCGGTCAGCGCAAGGTCTGCGACCACGGTGGACAGCCGTTCACTATTGCCCAAAAGCGCCAGCGTCCCACCTAATGCGATCATGCTGGTAGAGGCAAAAAACGCTGTGCTTTGACGTAGTGTGCTGATCATCTGTGAATCAAAGATGCGGGGCTGTCGGGTGACCATCTGCGCCATCCACTCGCGCCGGTATTGCGCCATAATAAGCGACACTGACGGCTTTGCGGGATTGGCGTGTTCGATGCGCCAACCAATGGCGAGCCAAGCGCAAAAAATCATTGCCAAAGCGGCATAATCCAGCGGTTGAAACAGGGCGATGCGATCCATCCAAGTCATGCTAAGCTGCATACGCCGACTGGTTCTGTGTTGCCAATGCTATTAATTGGTCATATTATTTTACCAAATTGGAGGTTCGTCATGGAAATGCCTATTCCCAGTCAGGTTGTGATCGCCCGCAAGGCGCGTGTCGTTGAACGGCTGCGTCAGGTCTTGCCTGATGATGCTGTGATTTCCGACGAACGCGAGACGCGCGCCTATGAATGTGATGCGCTGACCGCGTATAAATGCGCCCCGATGGTGGCCGTGCTGCCCTATACAACGCAGCAGGTGTCGGATGTGCTACGCATCTGTCACGAAGAAGGGGTGCCGGTGGTGCCGCGCGGCTCTGGCACGTCGCTGGCGGGTGGGGCGCTGCCCACGGCCGACTGCGTGATCCTTGGCGTGGCCCGCATGAATGGCGTGATCGAAACCGATTACGCCAACCGGATCATCAAGGTGCAAACCGGACGGACCAACCTAAGCGTGACCGGCGCGGTCGAAGAGGATGGCTTCTTTTACGCGCCGGACCCGTCCAGCCAGCTGGCCTGTGCCATCGCGGGTAATATCGCGATGAATTCGGGCGGCGCGCATTGTTTGAAATACGGCGTGACGACAAACAACCTGATGGGCGTCACCATGGTATTGATGGACGGCGAGGTGATCGAGGTCGGCGGCGGGTATCTGGACGCGGGCGGACTGGATCTTTTGGGGCTGATCTGCGGCTCCGAAGGGCAATTGGGGGTCGTGACCGAAGCCACCCTGCGCATCTTGCACAAACCCGAAGGCGCGCGGCCCGTGTTGATCGGGTTCGACGATAACGAGGTCGCGGGGGAATGCGTCTCTGACATCATCAAGGCGGGGGTGTTGCCCGTCGCGATCGAATTCATGGACCGCCCCTGCATCGAAGCGACAGAGGCGTTTGCCAAAGCCGGCTACCCCATGTGCGAAGCCTTGCTGATCATCGAGGTCGAAGGTTCTGACGCAGAGATCGACCATCAGTTGGGCCTGATATCTCAGATTGCGCAGCGCCATAATCCGGTCGAGCTGCGGCAATCCAAATCCGCGGAGGAAAGCGCGAAAATCTGGCTGGGTCGCAAATCGGCCTTTGGGGCGATGGGGCAGATCAACGATTACATGTGTCTTGATGGCACCATACCTGTGACGTCGCTGCCCTTCGTGCTCAAGCGCATCAAAGAGATGAGCGATGAATATGGGCTCAAGGTCGGGAACGTTTTTCACGCGGGCGACGGCAATATGCATCCGCTGATCCTGTTCGATGCGAACAAGCCCGGTGATCTGGAGCTGTGCGAAAAATTCGGCGCTGAAATCCTCAAACTCTGCGTAGAGGTGGGCGGCTGTCTGACCGGCGAACATGGCGTCGGCATCGAAAAGCGCGACCTGATGCATGTGCAATACGCATACGACGACCTTGAGGCGCAGATGGCCGTGAAAGACGTGTTCGACCCCGCGTGGCTGCTGAACCCCGCCAAAGTTTTTCCGCTGGACGCGTCAGAAACCCGCCGCGCCGTGGCGCTGGCGGCACAATAACCCCTCGATACCCGATGAACCGATGATCGCAAGCCGATCACACTGACGACGAAGGAGCCACAGCTATGGCGATCACATCCGAAGAAGCACTGGTCGATGCGATCAAAGAGGCCGCAGGGCCGGTGTCGGTTCAGGGCGGCGGCACGCGGGGTATTCCTGCAACGGGTCAGGTTGTTAGCGTCGCGGGGCTGCAGGGGATCACGCTGTACGAGCCCGGCGCGCTGACACTGGTAGCGAAACCCGGCACCCCGGTGGCCGAGATCGAAAAGACATTGGCCGCCGAGAACCAGCGCCTCGCGTTCGAGCCGATGGACCATCGCGGGCTGTTGGGCACCACCGGCACGCCCACCATCGGCGGCGTCATGGCGGGCAACATCAGCGGGCCGCGCCGCATCTCTGTCGGGGCCGCGCGGGATTTTCTGTTGGGGGTGCGCTTTGTCGACGGGCGCGGTGCCGTGGTGAAAAACGGCGGGCGTGTGATGAAGAACGTGACCGGCTATGATCTGGTAAAGCTGCTGGCCGGGTCTTTCGGTACCCTTGGTGTGCTCAGCGAAGTGTCGATGAAGGTGCTGCCGCGTCCCGAGACGCAGGCGACGCTGGTTTTGCACGGCCTCGAAGACGCAGCCGCTGTCGCTGCGATGGCGGGGGCACTTGGCAGTCCGTTCGAGGTCACAGGGGCCGCCCACGACCCCGCCACGCGCGAAACCGCGCTGCGGATTGAAGGGTTCGAGGCATCGGTCGCCTATCGTTTGGGTCAGCTTCAATCGCTACTGTCCAAAACCAGCGCAGAGATCGAACAGCGCGACAGTGTGGCGACACAGGACCTGTGGTCCGGTATCCGCGACGTTGCTGCGTTTCACGGCGGGCAGGGCGACGTGTGGCGGGTGTCGTGCAAACCCTCTGATGCGCCGGGTATCGCGGCGCGATCGGGGGCAGAAGAATGGACATATGACTGGGCGGGCGGGCTGATCTGGCTGCACACCGCTGCGGGCCATGATTTGCGCGCGGCTGTCGGGCTGATGGATGGACATGCAACGCTGGTGCGGGCCGATGCGCAGACCAAGGCCCGATTGGGCGTGTTCCACCCCGAACCTGCAGGCGTGGCGCGTTTGACAAACGCGTTGCGCGCGCAGTTCGACCCCAAGGGCATTTTCAACGCAGGTCAGCTGGACCGCGTCGCATGACCTTGCTGGGTGTCTTTCTTATCGTCTTTATCGGCGGGCCATTGGTGTTTCTGGGCTTAGTGCGAGGCGAACCCAGCCGTCGCAGCTTGCGCAGGCTGGTGCTGCTGGCCTTTCTATGTGCCGTGGCTGGGGTGGGGATACGCTATGGCGTGGCGCAGTACTGGGGCGAAAACCTGCTTGCGTCGATCGGGGGGATTGCCTGCATCTGGCTGGGCTGGATCGCCGTTCTGGCCTTTGTCGCGCAGGTGCTGCGCCATGCCTATCCCGGAGCCACCACGCGGCGGTGGTCAAATGTACTGGGGATCGTGGGCACGACACTGCCGTGGTTCGGCCTGATCTGGGCCAGTGCACTCGCCGCTTAACCTAACTCATGTTTTTAGGGTCTCGCGCCCGCCATGCCGGAGCTTTCATGCAAACCACATTCACCGCAGAACAGTTGAAAAACCCCGCAACGGCCCGCAGCAACGAGATTTTGCGTGCCTGTGTCCATTGTGGCTTTTGCACCGCCACATGCCCGACCTATCAGATTTTGGGCGATGAGTTGGACAGCCCGCGCGGGCGCATCTACCTGATCAAGGACATGCTCGAAAATGACCGCGATCCGGATGAAAAGACGGTCAAACATATCGACCGCTGCCTGTCCTGTCTGGCCTGTATGACAACCTGCCCCTCGGGCGTGCACTATATGCATCTGGTGGATCACGCCCGCGACTATATCGAAAAACGCTACAAACGGCCCTTCAGCGACCGTGCCTTGCGGTGGGTTCTGGCGCGTATCCTGCCCTATCCTACACGCTTTCGGCTGGCGCTGCTGGGGGCCAAGATCGGGCGTCCGTTTGCGCGGCTGATGCCCGATGCGCGGCTGCGTGCGATGCTCGAGATGGCACCCAAGACGATCCCGCCGGTCAGCCGCAACGATGATCCGCAAAGCTTCCCCGCCCAAGGGGCAGCGCGCAAAAGGGTGGCGCTGATGACGGGCTGTGCGCAAAAGGCGCTGAACACCGATATCAACGACGCCACCATCAGGCTGCTGACACGGCAGGGCTGCGAGGTTGTCGTGGCCGAAGGCGCGGGGTGCTGTGGGGCGCTGACCCATCACATGGGCAAAACCAGCGAAAGCCATGCGACGGCCGCGCGCAACATCAAGGCGTGGTGCGCCGAGATGGACGGGCAGGGGCTCGATGCCATCGTCATCAACACGTCGGGCTGCGGGACCACGGTGAAAGACTACGGCCACATGTTCCGCAACGATCCGCTGGCGGCAGATGCGGCGCGGGTGGCGGCGATCGCAAAGGACGTATCCGAGGTACTGCATGATCTTGCGGGGGACGCGTACCCAAGCGCGGTGCCCAACCCCGCCAAGGGCGATATCGCGGGCATTGACGCAGCAAAGGCCCCAACGCCCGCGCACCACGGCATCACGGTCGCCTACCACGCCGCCTGTTCGTTGCAGCACGGCCAGCAGATCAAAAGCTATCCCAAGGATTTGCTGAAACGTGCGGGCTTTAGCGTCGTTGAACCAGCGGATTCGCATCTGTGTTGCGGGTCAGCAGGGACGTATAATCTGATGCAGCCCGAAATTTCCAAGCAGTTGAAAGATCGTAAGGTCAGAACCCTGATGGCCAAGAACCCCGATGTGATCGCGGCGGGGAATATCGGCTGTATGATGCAGATCGGATCGGCGGCGGGCGTCCCTGTAGTGCATACGGTAGAGCTGCTGGATTGGGCCTCGGGTGGGCCGAAGCCTCCGGCGCTGTCGCAAGAAAAAGGCGCAAACTTGCAGATTCCTCGGTTCAGATAGCGGTTTCGCCGCATTTTCGCCTTATCTCGGAAATACGAGGGACTTCATAAGACCTCATTTTGCCGAAGTAGGAGCGATATCCGTGCGCCGTTGGGTAGCTATTTCTATTATGTGTCTGACTGTGGCAACCGCCGGGCTTGCTCAGGATGCGCGTCTGCGCAGGCTGGATACGGGGGTGGATGCCGGCGCGTGGGAGGCCGTGGGCCGTCTGGATATCCGCGGCAAGGGCTTTTGCACCGGTGCGTTGATCGCGCCCCGGCTGGTGCTGACGGCAGCGCATTGTCTGTATGACAAAGACAGCAAACAACGCATTGACCACTCAGAAGTCGAATTTCTGGCAGGCTGGCGCAACGGCCGGGCGGGCGCGTACCGGAACGTGCGCCGCGCAGTGGTACATCCCGACTATGTCTATGATGGCGTCGTGTCGTCGGACCGCGTGCGCAACGATCTGGCGCTGCTGGAGCTCGACCGCCCGATCCGTAACACCACGATCAAACCTTTCGACACAGCCCGCCGCCCGCGACAAGGCGACCAGCTGGGTGTCGTCAGCTATGCCAAGGACCGCTCCGAGGCCCCCTCCCTGCAAGAGGTCTGCAGCGTTTTGGCCCGCCAAGAGGGCGTGCTGGTGACCACATGCTCCGTCGATTTCGGAGCCAGCGGTGCGCCGATTTTTACCTTCGAAAACGGTGTGCCGCAGATTGTGTCGGTGGTCTCTGCCAAGGCCAATGTCGACAACAAGGAAGTGTCGCTTGGCACTGCACTTGGCGCGCCGTTGGCCCGTCTTCAGGCCGATTTGGTCGCGGGCAAAGGGGTGTTTCAAAGCGGTGGCGTCATCAGCAAGCGCATCACTTCCGAGGATCGCCGCCGCACCACAGGCGCGAAATTCATCAAACCCTGATGCAGGTATCGCGCGCCTTTTGTAGGCCCTTGAAACGCGAATTACCCAACCCCACATTCATCTCACCGGAACGCCTTTGAAAGGGTTTCGGACAGCAACCCAAGGCCTGTCCAAGATGGAAGGTCTGACCATATTATCGCTCAAACGAGGATGAATACCTATGCGTAGTTTTGATTTTGCACCGCTGCACCGTTCGACTGTCGGCTTTGACCAAATCGCCAACCTGATGGACCGCGTGATGGCCAGCGACGCGCCCCAGCCGAGCTATCCCCCCTATAACATCGAAAAGCTGGACGACGATTCCTATCGTATCAGCATCGCCGTCGCCGGATTCACCGAAGGTGATCTTAGCGTCGAAGTGCGTGAAAAGTCGCTGATCGTGTCGGCCCGTAAAGTCGATGAGGATACGGATAAAACCTATCTGCATCGCGGCATTGCTACCCGTGCGTTTGAACGCCGTTTCCATCTGGCGGATCACGTGCAGGTTACTGGTGCGGCCCATGCCGATGGTATGCTGCACATCGACCTTGAGCGTCAGGTGCCCGAAGCGCTGAAGCCGCGCCAGATCCAGATTTCGCGCGCGCGCAAAGCGATCGAAAAGGATGTAGTTGACGCGAATACCGTCAACTAAGCCCTTCCAGTGCGATAGATGAAGCCCGGTGCATTTGCGCCGGGCTTCTTTGCGCCCGAGCGGCGGCTAGGTCACAGTTATTGACTTAAAATACCGCTGCCGTCAGAGTGCCCCGATCCAGTCGGGGGAGGAACGCGGGATGTCACTACAGGAAATTTTTGCAACACGCGCCACACGCATGAAGGCGTCGGAAATTCGCGAGCTTCTCAAGCTGTTGGATCAGCCCGATATTATCTCTTTTGCTGGTGGCATTCCCGATCCTGATCTGTTCCCGAAGGCCGCGTTTCAGGACGCCTTTGCCGAGGCACTGAGCGGGCCGATGGCGGCGCAGGGGTTGCAGTATTCCACCAGCGAGGGGCACAAACCTTTGCGCGTCTGGATCGCGGCGCAGATGCAGGCGATCGGTATTCCTGCGACGCCGGACAACATTCTGATCACATCAGGCTCGCAGCAGGCGCTGGATTATCTGGGCAAGCTGTTTCTGTCGCCGGGCGATACGGCGCTGGTGGGCTGGCCGACCTATCTGGGGGCCTTGGGGGCCTTTAACGCTTACGAGCCGCGCTATGACAAGCTCGATCCGCTTAGCAACCGCAGCGGCGCGGACTATACCGCGGCCGCGAAGGATGCAGGCGGGGCGGCGAAGTTCGCCTATCTTTCCGTCGATTTTGCCAACCCTACCGGTGCCACAGTCAACCGCGCCGCGCGCGAACGGGTGATTGATCTGGCCGAGGAGATGGAGATCGCGGTGATCGAAGACGCGGCCTATCAATCGCTGCGTTTCGACGGGGACCCGATCCCGCCGATCCTCGCGCTGGAGGCGGCGCGTAAAGGCGGTGATCTTGAAGCCTGCCGTACGATCTATTGTGGCAGCTTTTCCAAAACGCTGTCGCCGGGGCTGCGCGTTGGATGGGTCTGTGCCGCCATGCCCGTGATCTCGCAGCTGGTGTTGATGAAGCAAGCCGCCGATCTGCACAGTGCCACATTGAACCAGATCGCAATATCGTCAGTCGCAGAGCAGCATTTCGACAGCCATATCGACACGATCCGCAGCGCCTATCGCGCCCGTCGGGATGCGATGCTTGCGGCATTGGAAGCCCATATGCCCAAAGGCGTGAGCTGGACCAAGCCCGAAGGCGGCATGTTCATCTGGGTGACGTTGCCCGACACGCTGGACGGGGCCGAGCTGCTGAAGCAATCGCTGGAAAGCGAACGGGTCGCCTTTGTGCCGGGGCACGCGTTTTTCGCGGACGGGTCGGGGCGCAATACTCTAAGGTTGAGCTATTCGACCTCGACCCAAGACAAGATCGCAGTGGGTATCGAACGATTGGGGCAGTTGATCACCCGTGCGCTAAACGGCTGACTTCCAAAGAAAACGGGCGGCAGGATCACCCCGCCGCCCGTTTTCACATTTCCAATATCCGCAGGTCAGACCGACATGCAGATGTATTTCATTTCCAGATAGTCTTCGATCCCGTGGTGGCTGCCTTCGCGGCCCAGACCGGACTGTTTGACGCCGCCAAACGGCGCGACCTCGGTCGAGATGATGCCGGTGTTCACACCTACAATGCCATATTCCAGCGCCTCGGCGACCTTGTACACGCGGCTCAGGTCTTTGGCGTAGAAGTAGGAGGCGAGGCCAAAGATCGTGTCATTGGCCATTGCGATCACGTCGTCTTCGTTGTCGAATTTGAACAGCGGTGCCAGCGGGCCAAAGGTTTCCTCTTTCGAGACCTTCATATCCTGCGTCACACCCGTGATGATGGTCGGCGCAAGGAAGTTGCCGCCCATCTTCTCTTCTTTGCTGCCCAGCAGGATTTCAGCGCCTTTCGACAGCGCGTCCTCGACATGCTCTTTCACTTTTTCGGAGGCATCGCCGTTGATCAGCGGCCCCAGATCAACGCCGTCTTCAAAGCCGTCACCGACCTTCATCTTTTCGACGCGGGCCTTCAGCTTGGCGGCGAAGGCGTCATAGACACCGGCCTGCACATAGATGCGGTTTGCACAGACGCAGGTCTGGCCGTTGTTGCGGAACTTGCACAGGATCGCGCCTTCGACAGCGGCGTCCAGATCGGCATCGTCAAACACGATGAACGGCGCATTGCCCCCCAGCTCCATCGAGCATTTCATGACCTGATCGGCAGCCTGTTTCAGCAGGATGCGGCCCACTTCGGTTGATCCGGTGAAGGTCAGTTTGCGCACGGCGGGGTTTTCGCAGAATTCCTTGCCCACGGCGGAGGAGGACGAGGATGGCACCACGTTGAACACGCCCGCGGGGATGCCTGCACGTTCGGCCAGCACACCCATGACGATCGCTGACAGCGGTGTTTCCGCAGCAGGGCGCGCAACAAAGGCGCAACCGGCGGCCAACGCGGGCGCGGCCTTGCGGGTGATCATTGCGTTGGGGAAGTTCCACGGGGTGATCGACGCGGCAACGCCGATGGGCTGCTTGATCACGGTGATCCGCTTGTCGCGCTGGTGGCCGGGGATGGTTTCGCCGTACACACGTTTGGCTTCTTCGCCGAAGAATTCGATGAAGGACGCACCATAGGCGATCTCGCCCTTGGCTTCGCCCAGGGGCTTGCCCTGTTCAGCGGTCAAGATCGCACCCAGATCGTCCTGGTTTTCCATCATCAGGTCGAACCATTTACGCATGACGCCGGCACGTTCCTTGCCGGTCCAGCTGGCCCATTCCTTTTGCGCCTTTTCTGCCTGAGCGATGGCACCGGCCACCTGCGCACGGCTAAGGTTGGCAACCTTGGCGATCACGTCGCCGCGGGCGGGGTTCACCACATCAAAGGTGCCATCATCGCCATCGACCCATTCACCGCCGATATAGGCGCGGGTTTCCAACAGGCTGGGATCTTTGAGCATTGATTTTAGGTCAGTCTTTGCGTCAGTCATTTTGATCTCTCCGCTTTTGTCTGTGGTACCCAAAGCAACATTCGCTATGATTGTCTAGTTCCACATCATTACGGGACGCTGACGGAGGACCACATGCAGCTAGACGACGCCTATGCAAACGCCGCTTATATCGAGAACGCAGAGGCATTTCCGCCCCGCTGGCAAAAGGCCGCAGCGGCATTCCGCAAGAAGCTGGGATTTCGTGCGCAAAAGAACATCTCGTACGGGCCGACGGACCGCGAGGTGTTTGATCTTTTCGAACCCGAAGGCGTGTCACGCGGCACCGTAATCTTTATCCACGGCGGCTATTGGAAGGCCTTTGCCCCTGCCGATTGGTCGCATCTGGCCGCTGGTCCATTGGCGCGCGGTTATGCGGTTGCGATGGTCGGCTATGATCTATGTCCCGATGTGCGGATCGCTCAGATCACGGGGCAGGTCGGCCGTGCCATCAGTGAAATCGCGAAACGTACGCAAGGCGCTTTGGCTTTGGTCGGGCATTCCGCAGGCGGGCAGCAGGTCGCACGGATGACCGACCCGCTGATCCTGTCCGGAGACGTGCGTGACCGCATTGATAATATCGTTGCCATCTCGCCCGTGGCCGATCTGATGCCGCTGCTGCAGACCTCTATGAACGAGATCTTGAAACTGGACGAAGCCGAAGCAACCGCTGAAAGCCCCGTCAACATGACCCCGCCCCATGGGGTGAATGTCACGATTTGGGTCGGTGCCGATGAACGCCCCGCTTTCCTTGAACAAGCCGAGCAATTCTCGCGCGTTTGGGGGGCCAAGCAGTTCGTCGTCGACGGGCGGCACCATTTTGATATTATCGATCTGCTTGAAGATCCGGACAGCGATATGGTGAAAGCGCTGCTTGGGATAAAGTGAGCCTTGATCGGACGGCGCAAATCGGCGAGACAGGGGGCGGGTTTGGACGATGGCGTCGTCCAGCATTTCACGGCCCTTGCGTCCTGCACGCCGGGACCTTTCTGAGAAGGAGGGTCTGATATGACCAATACATCCAAAACCGCACGTCCCGATATGTACCGTTTCCACAACGGCACGAAGTCTCCGCTGCCGTTTGACGCCGCCGAATACGAAGCGCGTCTGGAAGAGCTGCGCGAACGCATGGATGCGGCCGGTGCGACGGCTGCGGTTTTCACGTCGATGCACAACATCGCCTATTATTCGGGCTTTCTGTACTGCGCCTTTGGCCGTCCCTACGGGCTGGTGGTAACGGAGACGGAATGTGTGACCATTTCGGCGGGCATTGACGCAGGCCAGCCGTGGCGGCGCAGCTTTGCCGACAACATCACCTATACCGACTGGCAGCGCGACAATTACTGGCGCGCTGTGGCGTCGGTCACGGGCAAGGGTGCGACGATTGGCTATGAGGGCGACCACCTGACCCTGATGCAGCGCGACAAGCTAGAGGATTTCCTCGAGCCGGTGGTGATGATCGACCTGTTCGAGACGACGATGCGCCAGCGGATGCATAAATCTCCGGCAGAGATCGCGTTGATCCGGCAGGCCGCTCAGGTGGCCGACGTGGGCGGTTACGCGATCCGCGATGCCGTCAAGGTTGGCGCGCGCGAGATCGACATCGCCATGGCCGGCCGCGACGCGATGGAGCTTGAGATTGCCAAGCGGTTCCCTGACGCCGAATACCGCGACACATGGGTGTGGTTCCAATCTGGCATCAACACCGACGGCGCGCATAATCCGGTCACCGCACGGCAGCTGGAACGCGGCGATATCCTGTCGCTGAATACCTTCCCGATGATCTCGGCCTATTATGTGGCACTGGAACGCACCCTGTTCGCCGGAGAGGTGGACCCCGCCAGCCTGAAGATTTGGGAAGCCAACGTCGCGGCCCATGAATACGGGATGAGCCTGCTGAAACCCGGTGTCAGCTGCGCCGACGTCACCCACAAGATCAACGCCTTCCTCGAAGAACGTGACCTGCTGCAATACCGCACTTTTGGGTACGGCCATTCGTTCGGCGTGCTGTCGCATTTCTATGGCCGCGAAGCCGGTCTGGAGCTGCGCGAGGACATCGATACGGTGCTTGAACCCGGCATGGTCATCTCGATGGAGCCGATGTTGACCCTTCCCGAAGGCCAGCCAGGCGCGGGCGGCTACCGCGAACATGACATTCTGGTGATTACCGAAGACGGCAACGACAACATCACAGGTTACCCTTATGGCCCTGATTTCAACGTCGTAGGATAAATGCAGTGCCCCCCATTTTTCGGGGGGCACCCGTTTGCCCAGGGGGGCGGACGACCCCGGCGGGACAAATCGGGAATACGGCTTGACGTATACCATAACGTAGATATTTTGACCCATCGCTGTCGCAGGGTGGGGTGTCAGGCCATTTGCGTTCTGTCCTCCGATCTGTGGGGTTTGTAAAAAGTGCTTTCTGCACGCCGTATCGTGAGTATTGTCGATGAAAGCATCTTTAATTAAGCAAGAAGAAATGCGCCTCGCGTTGCTGCGAGGGTATAACATTCTAGACACTACGCCCGAAGAAGGGTTCGACGACATTACCCGCCTCGCGGCAGAGATTTGCGAGGTGCCGATTGCGCTGATCTCTCTCGTGGATGATGATCGCCAGTGGTTTAAATCCAAAATCGGGTTAGAGATTGACGGCAGCGACATCACCGATAGCATTTGCGCCCATGCCATTGCCGGGGATGATTACCTCGAGGTGAACGACACCACCATCGACCCGCGCACAGCTGACAATAATTTCGTCACCGGCGACGACTCTATCCGGTTTTACGCGGGCGCGCTGTTGGAAGACGACAGGAACCTGCCGCTTGGTACATTGTGTGTGCTCGACAGAAAACCGCACCAGCTGAACGATTTTCAACGGCGTGCTCTCAAGGTTCTGGCGGGGCAGGCGATGCGGCAGATCGAATTGCACAAGGCGCTGGCCGATGCCGAAGTCTTGCGCAAAGAGGTGGATCACCGCGTGAAAAACTCGCTCCAGTCGCTGGAGGCGTTGATCCGCATCCAGATCCGAAGCGAGAAATCCCCCGAGGCCCGCGCAGCACTCGACACCATTCAGGGGCGTCTTTCGACCATTAGCAGCCTCCACGAAGCTTTGTATCTGACCGACACCGGTGCGGCAGTGGATATCGCGGCCTTCCTGAGAAAGGTTGCGCATTCCACCAGCCAACAGATGCCAGATGGGGTGCATGTCACCGTAGAAGTTGAAACGACGCATCTGTCGTCGCGTAGCGCGTCCTCTGTCGGGATGATTGTGAACGAGGCGATGACCAATGCTGCGAAATACGCCTATGAGGGCCGCAAACGCGGGACGTTTGAGCTGCGCGGTGAACGCAAGGATGGTTTTTACCACCTGAGCTGCATTGACGATGGCCCCGGTATTCCCAACAATCAGACAACCGGCACAGGCCTTGGTATGCGCATTCTGCTTGCCGCGGCACAACAATTAGGCGGAGAGCTGGTAACGCCCGAACGTGAAAGCGGCGGCGAGTTAAAGGTCATCTGGCCGTTGACCGACTAGCACGCGACACGAAAGAGGCTCAGGCATATGCTGGCTTTGCTAAAGTTGATCGTTATCGGTTTTGTCGTTCTGACCATCCTCTATATCGCGCTGTCGATTTATTCTCGTCGGGTCCGGCGGGGCAAACTGCACCAGAAGTGGGCGGCGGGACCGCGCCTTGTGGATCGCGACACATTCGTGCAACGAGGGCTCAAACGATATGACGGGTCAATCCGCCGCAAGCTGATCCTTGGGGTCTATGTTGTCCCGGTGGGGCTGGTCATCCTGACCGTCTACCTCACCAACTTTAATTAAGGGGAAACGCCGATGGCGATTATCAAATGGGCCTTCTGGGGCGTGATCTGGCTGATCATTGCCGGGTTCTTTCATTATACGTTGCCTCAGGTCGATATCGTGCGGATCACCGACACCTATGAAAAGCGCATCGATTTTGGCGATAATTCGATCTTCTGGTCGAACGCTGATGTGGGCAACAGCACCGCCGTAGGCAACCGCGACGTGTTCTTTATCCAGTCGCGCCGGGCCAAGGGCGACGTCATGGTCTACCGCAACGAAGACACCGGCTGGGGCTGGCCGCCGTATTTCAAGTTCGACACGACGAACCTGCAAGCTGAGGCATCGGATCTCAAATCTGCCGCGGGGACCCCGAAGTATGTCGCGCTGAAACACTATGGTTGGCGGAATGAATTCCTGTCGATCTTCCCCAATGCGGTGTCTGTACGTCCAGTGGACGGGCCGGATGCAAGCAAGGGCATCCGTTTCCTGAACATCATCATCCTGATCCTGTTCGCGGCGCTGGTGTATGCGATCTGGGTGCGCTGGCGTCGGTTCAGACGCGCCCGCATTGACCCGACGCTCGAGCGGCTGGAAGACGATTTAGCCGAAAAGCAGGGGCGTTTTGCACGTTGGCGGGCGGGCCGCAAAAACAAATAAGCGCGGCGCGAGATCACGCCGCGCCCGTCGCGCTTGTTCTTAAAGTGGTGGTGGTCAGCTGGGGCGCGCCACCATGCGCCCCATGGGTCGGCCACCCAGGATATGCACATGCAAATGCGGAACCTCTTGGACGCCATGCGCGCCTGCGTTGGCGATCATGCGAAAGCCTTCGCCCGCATCCAGAGTGACGCCTTCGGCTTTGCACACCTTTGAAATAGCGCGGACATAGCCGACGATTTCGGCATCGGTTGCCTCTGCGGCGAAGTGGTCAAAGCTGATGTACGGCCCCTTGGGGATCACCAGCACATGCGTGGGGGCCTGCGGTTCAATGTCCCGAAACGCCAGCGCGTGTTCGGAATCGTAAACCGTGTTGTTCGGAATTTCGCCGCGCAGGATTTTGGCAAAGATGTTCTGATCGTCGTAGGTATAGGCCATGGGCAGTCCTCAGTCGGTAAAAAGATGGTGGGTATCGGCGATGGGGCGTGCCTGCTCCGGCGATATGCGCAGAAAGGCGGCCAGCGCTTCGGTGTTTTCCTGTGCCGAGGCTGTTTCGCGCACGCGGGCGTAGTTTTCGAACTGCGCGTCGCGGATACGATCGGATTCCAGCGTCAGATCATTGCGGATCGTGGGCAAAAGCCGCTCTAGTGTGTCGACAGAGGTGCGCTCGCCCGCCAGCCCGACACGTTTGGCGTGTCCGACAAGGTAGTCGTCCGAGAACTGGCATTCGATCTCCAGCACCCGCGTGACTGACCTGTCAGCGGCAAAGTCGTTCAGCAAATCGATATCACCAGGGTCCATGCAGACGATCAACTGGTCGGTGTCGTAATAATCAAACAGCATGCGCATCAAAGACCGACGGTGACGGGTGCGTTTGCCCAAAGAGTTCTGGATACCACCCAGATCGGGCAGGGCGGTGTCCTGTTCGCTGAAAAGGTATTCGAGCGCAGGCAGGTTGGTCGCCTGACGCATCTGTTCAAGCACACGTTTGGCCACATGCCATTTTTTGCACACCACGATCAGCAGCTCGCGTTCGCGCCCCAGCGTGCTTTCCTTTTCCCAAAAACGGGTTGAAAAACGCCGCCCGATCCGGCCTCGATTGGTGAGGAACTTGAACAGGTTGCGCCCCTCGTTGCTGATCTGAACCTCGACATCGCGGGCCGAATACAACAGTCCCAGCCGGCGCTTGAGGTCCAGCGCCTCGCTACTGATCTTGCGGGCAAAAAGATAATCCTGCGACAGCAAAAGATCGTAGTGATCGTTATAAAATGTCACCGGCATTCCGTAATCGGTGAACATCAGGAACGTCAGGGTGCGCACGCGTAATTCGGCTTCGGGCACGATATGGCGTACGATGGTCTGGAAAAACGTCTCGTCCGGGATCCAGGTTGTCCTGAAAAACCGCATCACATCCTTGCGCGCACGGGTGAATGCAATCACGGCTTCGACGGTCTGGCGGCGCAGACACCACCACTGACTGCCAATCTGGATCTGCAGATCCGCGGGTATCTCGCGCGTCAGGCCAAGGCGCTTTTGCAGCTCGAACATGCCATAGAACCGCTTTTTCTGGGTGCGTTCGTTGAACCAGTGCCGATAGATCAGCCGTTCTTCTTTCCAGCCGGTCTTAATCCAGTCGCTTTCGAAATAGTCAAAGCTCTCGATGAAATCGTAGTCATTGTCGTCGAGGTAATCGTGGATGTATTCGGCGGATTTTATTGGCATGCAATCGCCCGACAGCATGTAGAAATGCGTGGCGCGCGGGAAGGCGTCGATCGCGCTTTCGACCGCGTTCAGCGTCGCTTGCACCAGCGACCATTCCCCCCAGCCGCAGCGGATGCGTTTGCTGGCAAAAGTCACATTCGGGTTCTTGCCAAGCGCTTGGCTGATCTGGGCGAAATCAGACGGGCTGGCCGAGGCGTCAAAGTGGATCGACATATAGTCACCAGACGCCGTTAATCTCTCCGCTTGCTTGATGACGGCAAGGGGGTCTTTATGACACAAAAGGATATAGGCTATGCTGGCCATCGTGAAACACGCATCCCCTCTGCTCTGGACGAGTTTGTTAGATAAAGGCGAACAGCGATTGAATAAACCACGAATATTTGCTTTTTCTTTATTTGGGCCATTCTGTCGCCATAAATGGCAGCATAAGTACAAAAAAATTTAGGAGGCCGAGCCGAATATGGGTTTTCCAGGGACGTGGATGACAGAAAGCGAGAGCGTGGTGTACCGGGTGGTGCCCAAATGCGCCTGCTCGACCATTGGACAAATCATGTTCTATTCGGATCATGGCGAATTCTTTGATGGGGATATCCACGATTCAAAATCGGGGATGCACAAATGGGCGCAAGACGCGTCCCAGCCGCTGATCACGAACAACGTGGAAAACCACAATTCCTTCGCGTTCACCTGCGTGCGCAACCCTTACACGCGGGTTCTCAGCTCTTTCTTTGACAAGATTTGCGGCATTCAGCGGAACGGTCGCCGGTACCGCGGCAATCTGGTGCCGCTTTTGATGCAGAAATACGGGATCGAAGTCGGCGGCGATGACGGCAAGCAAGAGTTTGACCAAATCGCCAGCTTCCGCCGGTTCTTGCTGTTCGCCCGCGACACCATCCGCTGGCGTCGGCCCATGGACCCCGACATTCACTGGTCAGCGCAATCGGGCCATGTCAGTACGTTCATTGTGAACGGCGGCACCTATGACAAGATCATCTGGACCGAGAAATTCAACGACGGCATGCAAAGCGTTCTGGACGCCATCGACACGCCCCATCCCGTAAATCTCGGTGATATCCCGCGCTTTAACGAATCCGAAGGCCACGGCCCCAAGCGTGCCCATCCGGTAGAAGACTACTTTGACGATCTGTCGATGCATCTGGTGCGCGAAATCTTCAAACGGGATTTCGAGCTGTTCAAATACGACTTCGACAACCCTGCAAACAAGATGCCCACGGGCGAGATCGACCTTGCAGAGGTGCATGCCAAGCTGGGTGACTAAACTGTCGGCGGGACGCTCGGGGTCCCGCCGCGCAAACCCCGCAGCTGCATCTTGCGCGCAGCGCCGTGACGCCCTACATCCTTGGCATGTCACAGGTTAAATTATCTTCCAAATCGGACCCGAACTACAAGGTCATCGCAGAAAACCGCCGTGCGCGGTTTGATTACGCTATCGACGACGACGTTGAATGCGGCATCATCCTTGAAGGCTCCGAGGTGAAATCCCTGCGCAACGGCGGTGCCAACATCGCCGAAAGCTATGCTGCCGTGGAAGATGGCGAGCTGTGGTTGGTGAACTCCTACGTCGCGCCCTATAAGCAGGCCAAGACATTTACCCACGAAGAGCGCCGTCGCCGCAAGCTGCTGGTGTCCAAAAAACAGTTGTCGCACCTGTGGAATGAAACCCAACGCAAGGGCATGACGCTGGTGCCGATGGTGATGTATTTCAACCACCGTGGCATGGCCAAGATCAAGATCGGCATCGCCAAGGGTAAGAAACTGCACGACAAACGCGAAACTGCCGCCAAGCGTGATTGGTCACGGCAAAAACAACGTCTGCTGAAAGACCACGGCTGACGCCTGCTAATTGGCGTTTGCCCTGCTGAACTGGTAACTCCTTATTCATTTTCGGCTTATGCTGCATGTGCACTGCCACGGGCTCTTGCTTGCGGCGGCCGTCGCGGGTAGGCATTGAAAAACCTGTTCTAAAAGGGGGTGGACCCATGGCTGACAATCCGAAAACGCTTGTTTCAACCGATTGGCTGGCGCAGCACCTTAAGGATCCGGACCTGCGCTTGCTGGACGCATCTTGGTATTTGCCCGATGCGGGCCGTGACCCCAAAGCCGAATACAACCAAGCGCATATTCCCGGTGCCCGCTTCTTTGACATCGATGAAATCTCGGATGCGCGGTCGGACATGCCGCATATGGCACCGCCTGCGGAAAAGTTCATGTCGCGGATGCGTGCTTTGGGTGTGGGCGACGGGCATCAGGTGGTGATCTATGACGGGTCAGGGCTGTTGTCTGCTGCGCGCGTGTGGTGGCTGTTTCGCTTGATGGGGCAGGAAAATGTGGCCGTGCTGGACGGTGGCTTGCCCAAATGGGTCGCCGAAGGCCGCCCGACCGAAGACATGCCGCCGATCCCGCGCGACCGTCACATGACCGTGCGGTTCCAGAACCAGCTGGTGCGCGACGTGACACAGGTGGCACAAGCTTCGAAACTCAAGGCACCACAAATCGTTGATGCCCGCGCAGCCGCCCGCTTCCGCGGCGAGGCCCCCGAACCACGCGAAGGTTTGCGTGCAGGTCACATCCCCGGTTCGCGCAACCTGCCCTACACAGAGCTGCTGAACGACGACAAAACACTAAAATCCGTAGCCGAGACCAAGGCTGCATTCGAGGCAGCAGGGATCGACCTGTCGCAGCCCGTGATCACCACCTGCGGGTCGGGCATCACTGCCGCCATACTAGCGTTGGCATTGGAACGGATGGGCCACACCGATTGGTCCCTTTACGATGGATCTTGGGCAGAATGGGGGATGTTTCCCACCGTGCCCGTTGCGACCGGAGACGCATAATGTTCGAAACCCTACAGGCGCAGCCCGCCGATAAAATCCTTGCCTTGATGCAGATGTACAAGGACGACCCCCGCGACACCAAGATCGACCTTGGTGTGGGCGTGTACAAAGATGCCACGGGGCTGACGCCCGTCATGCGCGCGGTAAAAGCGGCCGAACATCAGCTGTGGGAAACCCAGAACAGCAAGGCCTATACCGGTCTGGCGGGCGATCCTGCTTTCGGTGATGCGATGGTGCGGATGGTGCTTGGCGATGCGGTCCCCCGCGCCCAGGTGGCTGCGGCTGCGACGCCGGGCGGTACCGGCGCGATCCGCCAGGCGTTTGAGCTAATCCAGATGGCCCGCCCGAACGCACGGGTCTTTGTGTCCAACCCGACATGGCCGAACCACCTGTCGATCCTCAAGTATCTGGGGATGGAGATGGTGCCATATCGTTATTTCGACGACGACACCCGTGGCGTTGATTTCGATGGCATGATCGCCGACCTCAAGACCGCGCAAAAAGGCGATGTGGTCTTGTTGCACGGTTGCTGCCACAACCCGACCGGTGCCAACCTGAACGCATCGCAGTGGGATGCGGTGATCAAGGTTCTGCAAGACACCGGTGCCACCCCGATGATCGACATCGCCTATCAGGGCTTTGGCGACGGGCTGGACGCTGATGCGGCGGCCACGCGCAAGGTCGCGGCAGCGGTGCCGGAGTGTCTGATCGCGGCAAGCTGCTCCAAGAACTTCGGGATCTACCGTGAACGCACCGGCATCCTAATGGCGCTTTCGGCGGACACTTCGGCGCAAAAGTTGAACCAGGGCACGCTGGCCTTTCTCAACCGCCAGAACTTCAGCTTCCCGCCAGATCACGGTGCTCGCATCGTCACCACCATCCTGAACGACGATGCCTTGCGCAGCGACTGGATGGCAGAACTCGAAGACATCCGGAACACCATGCTGGGCCTGCGCACCCAACTCGCAAGCGAGCTTCAGCGTCTGTCCGGCTCGGACCGCTTTGGCTTTCTCGCCGAACACCGCGGCATGTTCTCGCGCCTTGGGACCACGTCTGAAATGGTCGACAAGCTGCGCGAAGACCACGGCATCTATATGGTGAGCGACAGCCGCATGAACATCGCCGGCCTGAACGCTGAAACCGTACCGATCCTCGCCAAAGCGATCATCGAGGTCGGCATCTAACCGCTGCTTCACCCTTTTAAAAATACTCTAACCGCCGCGCTGATACCTCAGCGCGGCGGTTTTTGTTTAAGCGCACAGCGGGTCACACGCAGCCTCGACCCATAGAAAAACCCGGGCGCGAACGCCCGGGCACCTGCCTGCCTGCAGTGATTTAGGCCTTAGCTTTTCGAGAACTCGGGATAGGCTTCCATGCCCAGTTCGGACACATCAAGGCCAACGATCTCTGCTTCTTCGCTCACGCGGATGCCGGTGGTGGCTTTCAGGATCATCCAGACGATCAGCGACACGATGAAGACAAAGGCACCGATCGAGGCAAAGCCGATGATCTGTGTCACAAAGGATGTCCCTTCGGTGTAAACCGGCACGACCAAAGTGCCCCAGAAACCCGCCATCAGGTGAACCGGGATCGCACCGACCACGTCATCGATCTTGAGCTTGTCAAGGAAGGGCACTGCGAAGACCACGATCGCACCACCGACAGCACCAATCCAAAGCGCACCAAACAGGGTCGGGTCAAGCGGACCAGCCGTGATGGACACCAGACCGGCAAGCGCGCCGTTCAGGACCATTGTCAGGTCGGGCTTTTTGTACAGCATCTGCGTCAGGACCAGCGCGGCAATGGCACCCGCAGCTGCGGCCATGTTGGTGTTGGCAAAGATCTGCGCAACAGCGTCGGCGTCGATCATCGTTCCCATGGCCAACTGCGAGCCGCCGTTAAAGCCGAACCAACCCAGCCACAGGATGAACGTACCCAAAGTGGCGAGTGGCAGGTTCGAACCCTGCATCGGGATCACACGGCCATCTTTGTACTTGCCGATACGAGGGCCAAGAACCAGCACCCCTGCCAGCGCCGCAAAGCCGCCAGCTGCGTGCACCAAAGTCGAGCCCGCAAAGTCGCTGAAGCCCGCGTCAGACAACCAGCCTGCGCCCCACTGCCAGCTTGCTTCGATCGGATAGATAAAGCCGGTCAGCACAACGGTGAAGATCAGGAAGGGCCACAGCTTGATACGCTCGGCCAAGGTGCCCGAAACGATGGACGCGGTGGTCGCGCAGAACATCAACTGGAAGAAGAAGTCGGACGCGTTGGAATAGCCGCCCGCATCGATCGCCGTCTTGATGTCTTTGGTGGCAAAGGTGCCGAATACGCCGGGAATGATCCATGCGTCACCGGGGTACATGATGTTATAGCCCACCAGCCAGTACAGAATGGCCGCCAGCGCAAACAGCGCGATGTTCTTGGTCAGCTGTGTGGTCACGTTCTTGGATCGCACCAGACCCGCTTCGAGCATGGCAAAACCCGCTGCCATCCAGAACACCAGGAAGCCGCCGATCAGGAAAAGGATCGTGTTGAAGATGAAAGCAGTGTCAGCCGCGGTTGCATACTCGGCCTCCTGCGCGAAACCCAAGGACGGCAGCAGCGTGGCTGCGGCGGCAAGGGGGATAAGAAGTCGTGATGTCATGTCGTCAATTCCTCGGACGTGGGGGTCAGATGGCGTCTTCGCCGGTTTCGCCAGTGCGCACGCGCACGGCCTGTTCAACGTCGAGCACAAAGATTTTGCCGTCGCCGATTTTGCCGGTATGCGCGGTGCGGGTGATTGTCTCGACCATCTGGTCGGCCAGCGCGTCTGCGACCACCAGCTCGAGCTTCACCTTGGGCACGAAGTTCACGACATATTCTGCGCCGCGGTAAATTTCGGTGTGGCCGGACTGGGCACCAAAGCCCTTGATCTCGGTCACCATCAGGCCGCGCACGCCCGCTTCGGTCAGTGCTTCACGCACTTCCTCGAGCTTGAATGGCTTGATTGTTGCGATAATGAGTTTCACCTATAATCCCTCTTCCAGATGGCAGGTATCTCCTGCGGTATGCCTTGAACAAAAGACCGGCCGGTGGCCCTTGAAGGAAGGGTTCATCGCGCTTAGTCCCTCTGGTAGAGGGTGTGATTGCGTAAATATTGGGCATCCCGAAGGAGGGTGCCTTATTATTGGGCGTTAATTAGGTGGCGCAAAGTGGCGTCGACGCTAAACAAACCGCGTTCTGCAGGATAGAGTGCGAAAAAAAGAACGGTTCAGTGAGCAGCATATGAGTGATTCATCCAAACGGAAGCGGCCCTTGGTTGCCGACAAGCGCACCGCGGGCAAAGGCGGCAATCCGCCCCGCAAACCCGTTGCGAAAAAGGCCTCCGCCAAACGTAAGCCCGCGCGGCGCGCCCCCGCGCGCCCCAAGGGGCCGATCGGTTGGCTGGCCGCGTTGGTGCGGTGGGTGTTCCGTTTGATCTGGACGATCATCTGGCGTGTGACGGCTGTCGCGGTGCTGATGGTCGCGCTTGCTGTTGGCTATTTCTACACCACGCTGCCCCCGCTCGAGGCGTTGTTGGACGGGCGCGCCCGCGGGTCTGTCACGCTCAAGGATCGCTATGGTGATGTCTTTGCGTGGCGTGGCGATCAGTTCGGCGGGATCGTGACCGCCGAAAGCGTATCGCCTGCGTTGAAAAACGCGGTCATCGCAACCGAAGACAAACGGTTCTACAAGCACTTTGGTATCAGTCCGCGCGGCATCGCGTCTGCGGTCAAGATCAACCTGAGCGAAGGGCGCGGGCCGTTGTCGGGCCACGGCGGGTCGACGATCACGCAACAGGTCGCCAAGCTGCTGTGTCTGGGTGAACCCTATGATGCCACATCGGGGCAAACGGAAAAGGAATACGAATCCGAATGCCGCCGGTCCTCACTGTCGCGCAAGGGCAAAGAGGCGCTGTTTTCCATGGCGATGGAGACAAAGTACTCCAAGAATGACATCCTCTCTATCTATCTGAACAGGGCCTATATGGGCGGCGGTGCGTTCGGGGCCGAAGCTGCCGCACAGCGTTTCTTTGGCAAACCGGCGGCGGCGTTGAAGCCTGCCGAGGGTGCGATGCTTGCGGGGCTGTTGACGGCCCCGACCACACTGTCACCCACCAATAACCTTGATCGTTCCCAAAGCCGCGCGGCCACCGTGATCCGTTTGATGGAAGATCAGGGCTATCTGAGTAAGGCCGAGGCGGATAACGCCATCGCCAACCCCGCAGAGCTGTCAGAGGCCGCGGAGGCCGAAGCGGGCGGGTATTTCGCTGATTGGGTGATGTCGTCGGGCCCCGAGTTCTTTACCCGCAACACCACCGAAGATGTGGTGATCAAAACCACGCTGGACCAGAAGATCCAACGCGCCGCCGAAGAGGGGCTCAGCTGGGTTTTTGAAAATCAGGTGCGTGACGGGTCCAAGGCACAGGCCGCTGTGGTGATCATGTCTGCAGATGGTGCCGTGCGCGGTATGGTTGGCGGGCGCAAGACCAAGGTTGCGGGTGCCTTTAACCGCGCCACCCAAGCGATGCGCCAGACCGGGTCCGCGTTCAAACCCTTTATCTACGCCGCCGCCTTGGATCTGGGGTATTCGCCCAACGATCTGATTGAGGACGCGCCATATTGTTTGAACATCCCCGGGTCGGGCGAGTGGTGTCCCAAGAACTATACCAACAGGTTCAAGGGGAATGTGACGTTGACCGACGCCCTGAAGGATTCGCTTAACATTCCGGCAGTCAAAGTATCCGAAAGCGTCGGGCGCGATCTGGTCAGCGAAGTGGCAGAGCAATTCGGGATCAAAAGCGATCTTGCTGCCGGTCCGGCACTGGCGCTTGGCGCCTCCGAAAGCACGCTGCTCGAGATGACGGGGGCTTATGCGGGCATCCTGAACGGCGGGTCGTCGGTCAAACCTTACGGTTTGCTTGATCTGACGTTGCAGGGGGATACCGAACCGGTGATGGGTACCGGCGGTGGTATCGGTGAGCGGGTCATTCAAGAAGATGCCGCCCTGAAGCTGGTCTATATGATGGAAAAAGTCGTGTCCTCCGGCACCGGTCAGCGCGCACAGTTCGGTGGGCGCGAGCTGGCCGGTAAAACGGGTACGACACAGGCCAACCGTGATGCGTGGTTCATCGGCTTTTCGGCTGATTACGTGGCCGGTGTCTGGATGGGGTATGACGACAACACGCCTTTGACAGGGGTATCGGGAGGCGGGTTGCCGACCGAGATCTGGAAGCAGGTCATGGTGCGGGTGCATGACGGTTTGCCCAACACGCCGCTGCCGATGATTGTGCCCGAACCGCCCGTGGTTCAGGCACCGCCGCCGCAACCACAACAGCCCCAACAACCGCAGCAGCCGCAGCGCCTACCGCGTCAAGACAACCCGCTGGGGGTCATCGACAGGGTGCTCCGCGATATCTTTGGCGGGTAACGGGCACGCGCCTCGCTTTAGGGGACACTGAAACGAAAGAAGGGAGGCCGGAACGATCCGGCCTCCCTTCTTGATTCTATAATACGGCTTGGCGGCTAGCACTGGCTTTCAGCCCGAGCGCCCCCCCGCAGAGAGCTACCCTAGTTGGTGCTGCGCGGGCCGGTCGTGGCGGCGATGCTGGTGGGACGGGCCAGATCTGCGCGGCGCTGTTGCAGATACTCTTGGCGCGCTTGGGCATAGCTGTCGCCCGCGGCCGAAATAGGCACCTGCTGGCCATTCACGATACGGCGGTTCTTTTCGAACACGCTATCGGCATAGCCGGTGACGGTGCCTACGTATTTCTCGGGGCTATCGAGCGTATAGGACAGTGGGTTGGTGAACAGATCCACCATGCGACCGGCTGTGTCACGGCGGGTCGACGGGCCAAGCACCGGCAGTTCGTAGTAGGGGCCTTCGCCCACACCCCAGACATACAGCGTTTCGCCAAAATCCGTATCATGCTCGGGCACTTTGAAGTCGCTTGCCACGTCAAAGAGGCCACCCATACCCAGCGTGCTGTTCACCAAAAAGCGGTATGTCGCCAAACCGAAGCCCGCAAAGTCGGCTTGCAAGGCGCTGTTCACGGCGGCCTGTGGCATCGACAGGTTTTCAGACACGTTGTGAATGACAGACTGGAACTCGGTCGGGACCGCAGCCGCCACGCGGTTCGGTTTGCCAGAGCCGCTGATCTTTTGATTGAGCGCATGTATCTTGCGGTTGCTGGGCTCGTGCGGGTCATTGATCCCGGCAGGCTGGGTGCGCGAGGCACCGCTACAGGCCGCAAGGCCCGCAACCAAAGTGACACCCGCAAGGGCGCGCAGCGATGTGGAGAGGGTCGTGGCCTTAATCATGGTAAAAATCCCGAAAACACGTGAAAAACATGATTTGTTATGCGCAGGGTACCTGAAATACGCAACATGAGTCTCCTTGGTCGCCCCCGTGTTGCTGGCAGGTGTTGCCGTTCGTCCCTCTTGGCCCTTTTCGTTTGCGTATCGCAGCGCTATCGTCCCGCCAACGACCACTCATTTCAAGGAAGCCTCCCATGAGCATCACCAGCCGTTTGAACGATCTTGGCGTTACCCTGCCTGACGCACCGGCCCCCGCGGCGAACTATGTGCCCTTTGTGGTCACGGGAAACACGGTCTACGTGTCGGGGCAGATCTCGAACGGGCCGGACGGGTTCATCATGGGCAAACTGGGTGCAGATATGGACGTGGCTGCTGGTGCCGAAGCGGCCAAGACATGCGCGATCAGCTTGCTGGCGCAAGTCCAAGCGGCCTGTGGTGGCGATATCGAGCGGCTCAAGCGGGTGGTCAAGCTGACGGCGTTTGTGAATTCCACCGCCGATTTCACCGACCAGCCCAAAGTGGTCAACGGTGCCTCTGATTTTCTGGTCGAAGCCTTGGGCGACGCGGGCCGTCATGCACGGTCGGCAGTCTCTGCAGCGTCCCTGCCACTGGGTGTCGCGGTCGAAATCGAAGGCATCTTTGAAATCGAATGACCCTACCCGAGGCGTTCTATACGATCCCTATAGCGCATCGCGGTTTTCATCACCGCGATGCCGGACGGCCCGAAAACAGCTTTGCCGCGTTTCAGGCAGCGATGGATCGCGGATATGGGATCGAACTTGACGTGCAGCTGTCGCGCGACGGTGTGGCGCTGGTGTTTCATGATTACGCGCTTGACCGTCTGACGGCCCAGACCGGAGCCCTCCGGCAGTTCGATGCCGATGACCTGTGCCAGATTGCGCTGACGGGCGGCAGCGACACCATTCCCACCTTGCCGCAGGTACTGGCGCTGGTCGCGGGGCGCGTGCCCCTGCTGATCGAGATCAAGGATCAGGACGGTGCCATGGGCAAGGATATCGGCCCGTTAGAGCAAGCGACAGCAGATGCGCTGCGGGGCTACGGTGGTGATGTCGCCGTCATGTCGTTCAACCCCAACAGCGTTGCGCGCATGGCTGACCTGCTGCCGGATCTGCCGCGCGGTTTGGTGACCAGCGCCTATCGCTATGTCGAATGGCCGCTGCCCAAAGCCACCTGTGACCACCTGCGCGAGATCCCTGATTACGACCGCACAGGGGCCTGTTTTATCAGCCACGAGGTCGATGATCTGCCCCGCCCCCGCGTGGCAGAGCTGCGCGAGGCAGGTGCCATGATCTGCTGCTGGACGGTGCGCAGTCTATCGGTCGAAAACGGCGCGCGCGAATTTGCGCATAATATCACCTTCGAAGGCTATGACGCGCCGCTGCAAGGTTGAACCGTCCGGCTTTGGCCACAGATAAGGACTATGACAACGGGACACCCAGAATGAACGCGCGCGACGTCGAAATCAGAATTGCTTCGGGCATCGCGCAGATTGGTCAGGACGCGTGGGATGCATGTGCCTGCCCCGAGGTCGCAGCAGGGGGGCGCCCTGCGGACCCTTTCACCACCTATCGCCTCCTGTCGGCGCTAGAGGAAAGCGGCAGTGTCGGCCCCGGCACAGGCTGGCAGCCCCAGTACCTCAGTGCCGTTATCGACGGGCAGGTCATCGCGGTCGCCCCGATGTACGCCAAAGCGCATAGTCAGGGGGAATACATCTTTGATCACAGCTGGGCCCATGCGTTCGAACGCGCCGGCGGGCGCTATTACCCCAAGCTGCAGATCGCCGTGCCCCACACCCCCGCTACGGGCCGCCGGTTCCTTACGCGGCCGGGGTTCGAAGAGACGGGCACTGCAGCCCTGATCCAAGGGGCGGTCCAGCTGACCGATTCCAACGGGCTGTCGTCGCTTCACATCACCTTTTGCACCAAAGCAGAGGCGACAGCAGCCGAGCAGCTGGGCTTGTTGACCCGCAAAAGCCAGCAGTTCCATTGGCACAATCACGGGTTCGCTGATTTCGACGGTTTCCTTGACACGCTCAGCTCGCGCAAGCGCAAGAACATCCGCAAGGAACGCCAGCAGGCGCAGGCGTTCGGCGGCGAGATAGAGGTGTTCACCGGCGATGACCTGCGTCCTGAACATTGGGATGCCTTCTGGCGCTTTTATCAGGACACCGGCGCGCGCAAATGGGGCACGCCTTATCTGACGCGCGCCTTCTTCGACATTGCCCAAGACCAGCTGCGCGACGACATGGCATTGGTGCTGGCCAAGCGGGACGGTGAGTGGGTGGCGGGGGCGCTGAACTTTATCGGTGCCGATGCGCTTTATGGGCGCTACTGGGGCTGCAGCGAACATCACCCGTTCCTGCACTTTGAATTGTGCTATTATCAGGCCATCGATATCGCGATCAAACTGGGTCTTTCTACGGTAGAGGCAGGGGCGCAGGGTGAACACAAGCTGGCGCGCGGTTACCTGCCACAGGCGACGTGGTCGCTCCATTGGATGCGCGACGAGGGTTTTATGCGGGCCGTTCAAGACTATCTTGTACAGGAACGGGCAGCCGTTGACGAAGAGATAGATATTTTGACAGATTACGGCCCGTTCAAAAGGGTCGAGGTTGAGGAACAGGAATGAGCGAAAGATTAAGCGAAGAGACGCGCAAAACCGTATTGGCACCCTTGTTCAGCACAGGCTGGGCCATGGTGGATGACCGCGACGCCATCGTCAAAACATTCAAGTTCAATGATTTTGCGGATGCGTTCGGCTGGATGACCCGCGCGGCGATCTGGGCCGAAAAGTGGAATCACCACCCAGAGTGGGAGAACGTCTATAACAAGGTCATCGTCACCCTGACGACACATGACGTTGACGGCCTAAGCTCGCTCGACGCCAAGCTGGCGCGTAAGATGGACGGGCTGATGGGCGAGGTCAAAGCGGGCTAAACCGCCAGTCACAGGCCCAGTCACAGACACAGTCACCGTTACCAAAGAAAAACGCAGCCCCGGGCCTCCCGAGGCTGCGTTTTTCGTTTTTACCGTATCGCGGGTTTACATGTTGTCCAGCAGCGCTTCGCCGCCCGACATGTCACATACGCCGGCTTGCACTTCGGCTTGGAACAGCGTGACCTTGCCATCATCCACTAGCATCGCATAGCGTTTGGAGCGCGAGATCAGGCCCGCGGGCTCGGCCGAGAATTCCATGCCGATTGCTTTGGTAAAGGCGCTGCTGGCATCGGCCAGCATGGTGATGCCCGCCGCTGTCGCGCCGGTTGATTCACCCCAAGCCGCCATGACGAACGGGTCGTTGCACGATACGCAGATGATCTCGTCCACGCCCTTGGCGTCGAACTGGTCCTTGGTGCGGACAAAGCTGGGCACATGCGCGGAATCACAGGTCGGCGTATAGGCACCGGGCACGGCAAAGACGACGACCTTGCGGCCCTTTAGCTTGTCAGCCATCTGCACAGGCTTTGGGCCGTCCGGCCCCATTTGCACCAGCGTTGCGTCGGGCAGCGTGTCGCCTTGGGAAATCGTCATATGCGAGACCTTTCGTGTCATTGCGTTTGTCTTCAAGGAAGATATAGGCTTTGCACGCAGGCAGGAACACGGTTTTTTCGAAAGGGGCTAGGATGGGTCATGTGGTGGTGATCGGGGCAGGGCAGGCGGGGTCATCCTGTGTGGCTAAGCTGCGCAACTCCGGCTTTGAAGGGAAAATCACGTTGATCGGCGCGGAGACCGTGCCCCCTTACCAACGCCCCCCCCTGTCCAAAGCCTATCTGTTGGGCGACATGGCGCTTGAACGGCTCTATCTGCGGCCCGAAAGCTTTTATCCCGATCACGGGATCGACCTGATGCTGGGCACCACTGTCGACAGCATCGATCCGGCAGCGCAGACCATTCGGGTGAACGGCGGGGACATGCCCTATGATGATCTGGTGCTGACCACCGGATCGTTCCCACGCCGCCTGCCTGCCCGCATCGGGGGCGATCTGGAGGGCGTGCATATGGTACGCGACCTAACGGACGTCGATACGATGGGGCCGCGCTTTACCAAAGGCGCGCGGGTGCTGATCGTCGGCGGTGGCTATATCGGGCTAGAGGCGGCCTCGGTTGCGGCCAAGCTTGGGTTGCAGGTGACACTGGTAGAAATGGGCGACCGCATCTTGCGACGGGTTGCAGCGCCGCAGACCTCTGACTTTTTCCGCGACCTTCATGCCGCGCATGGGGTGACCATCCGCGAGGGGGTTGGTCTGGAACGTTTGACGGGCGATACCCATGTCACCGGCGCGCAGCTGTCGGACGGGTCTGAACTTGCGGTGGATTTCGTGATCGTCGGCGTTGGTATCGGGGCGGCAACAGCGCTGGCCGATGCTGCAGGCATTGTGAATGACAACGGGATCATGACGGACACGCACGGCCGCACCTCTGCGCCGCATGTCTGGGCTGCGGGCGACTGCGCGTCCTTCCCCTATCGCGGCGGACGTATCCGGCTGGAATCCGTCCCCAACGCCATCGATCAGGCCGAACTGGTGGCAGAGAATATCATGGGTGCGGATAAGGAATATGTCGCAAAGCCGTGGTTCTGGTCCGACCAATATGACGTAAAACTGCAGATCGCAGGGCTGAACATGGGCTATGACCGTGTCATTACCCGCCGCACCGATGCCGATAGTGTGGCCTTTTGGTACTATCGCGGGGACGAACTTCTGGCGGTGGACGCGATGAACGATCCGCGCGGGTTCATGATCGGGCGCCGGTTGATCGAGGCGGGCAAATCCCCAGCGCCCGCGCTGATCGAAGACCCCGCCACAGACATGAAAGCGCTGCTGAAATCATGAGGATCATCGCCGGCAAACACCGTGGTACGCAGCTGGCTGATGTGGGCAAGGGCGACACCGAAGCGCATTTGCGCCCCACCTCTGATCGTGTGCGCGAGAGCCTGTTTTCCATGCTGACCCATCACAACGTCATCAACGGCGCGCGGGTGCTGGACCTGTTCGCAGGGACGGGTGCCTTGGGCCTAGAGGCGCTGTCGCGCGGGGCCCGCGAAGTCGTGTTCATCGAGAACGGGCGCGTCGGGCAAAAGCTGATCACCGAGAACATCAAAAAGCTGCGGGTCGAGGGTGAAACGACGCTGATGCGGTCGGATGCGACAGCGCTTGGCGACTGGATCGCGGCACCGTTCGATCTGGTCTTTCTTGATCCGCCCTATGGCAAAGGCATGGGGCAGGCCGCGTTGATCAAGGCGCGTGCAGGCGGCTGGTTGACCCGCAATGCCATGATCGTCTGCGAGGAGAATGCCCCGCTTGATCCGCCCCCAGGGTTCACCCGCGAGGACAAGCGCAAATATGGCGACACTTGGATCACGCTGCTGACACCAGAGTAGCCGAGAGGGCCGCTGCTAGATGCCGCTTTGCATTCGGGGCGCTGCGGCCTATGTGCTACACAAAGACCTAAAGGAAAGTAGACCGCCATGAGCCTGAGCATGACCAGCACCTTCATCAAGCCGATGCACCCCGAGGGGCGCAAGTTCGTGGCTATCTTTGCGGCGATCACGTTGGTACTTTTCATCATCGCTGAACCTCTGGGGTGGCTGGGTGTCGGCGCAACCGTGTGGTGCTACTACTTTTTCCGCGACCCAGAACGTGTGACACCCAAGGGCGACCACCTTGTCATCAGCCCTGCCGATGGCATCGTATCGCTGATCGAACCTGCCGTGCCGCCCGCAGAACTGGGGATGGCAGACACACCCCTGACGCGGGTCAGCGTGTTCATGAACGTGTTTAACTGCCACGTGAATCGCGCGCCCGTCGCAGGCGAGATCACCGAAATTGCTTATCGCCCCGGCAAGTTTTTCAACGCCTCGCTGGACAAAGCGAGCGAGGATAACGAACGCAACAGCCTGCGTATCAAAATGGCCGATGGCCGCGAGGTGGCAGCCGTGCAAATCGCCGGACTGGTGGCGCGTCGTATCGTTTGCTTCACCAAGAAAGGCGCGCATACGCAGGCGGGTCAGCGCTTTGGCCTGATCCGCTTTGGGTCACGTGTTGATGTCTATCTGCCCGAAGGCGTCACCCCGCGCGTCAGCATCGGGCAAACCATGGTCGCAGGCGAAACCGTTCTGGCGGAGCTTTCCTAAATGACAGATATGCCCCCCGTCGCACCCGATAAAGTGAAAACCGAATTTTCGCTGCTGCAGCTGTTACCTAACATGCTGACCATTGCCGCGATCTGTGCAGGTATTTCGGCTATCCGGTTTGCCGCCGAGGGGAATTTTTCGCTGGCCGTCGCGTTGATTACGCTGGCCAGCATCCTTGACGGGATGGACGGCAGCACTGCGCGCTATCTGGGCAGCAACAGCAAGATCGGTGCCGAACTGGATAGTCTCGCGGATTTCGTGAACTTTGGCGTCGCCCCGCCCTTGGTGGTGTATTTCTGGGGGCTGCAGGATTTCTACCGCGCGGGCTGGCTGAGCGTGCTGGTCTTTGCGATTTGCTGCGTGATGCGACTGGCGCGGTTCAACGTGGATTCGCGGACCAAAGACCCGCTGGACGACGGTGGCTATTTTACCGGCGTGCCGTCGCCTGCGGGCGCGATGCTGGTGATGTTGCCGATCTACCTGCCCTATGCCTTTGGCCCCGGTGCTGCGATGCCGGATGCGTTGACTTGCCTCTATATCGTGCTGGTCGGCTGGGTCATGGTCAGCCGCATCCCGACATGGTCGTTAAAGTCGGTCAGCTTTTCGCGGACCAACGTGACCTATTTCCTGATCTTCTTTACCGGCTTCATCGCCTGTCTTGTCAGCTTTCCCTGGGCCACATTGGTCCTGTGCTGCTTTGCCTATGCAGGCAGCGTATTGTGGGCCGTGATCGAGCTTGAGATTGCCAAGCGCCGGGGCTGAAAATCAGCCCTGGCTATAGGTCGGGTGGAACATGCCGCCGGGGGATTGGGTAAAGATCTCGCAGCCGGTTTCCGTCACGCCAATCGAATGTTCAAACTGCGCTGACAGGGATTTGTCGCGGGTCACGGCTGTCCAATCATCGGCCAGTACCTTGGTTTCGGCACGGCCCAGATTGACCATCGGTTCGATGGTAAAGAACATGCCGGGCTCTAGCACCGCACCGGTGCCGGGGCGGCCATAGTGCAGTACATTTGGCGGGGCATGGAAAACGCGCCCTAGCCCGTGACCGCAAAAATCCGTGACAACGCTCATCCGGTGGGATTCCGCAAAGGTCTGGATCGCGTGACCGATGTCGCCAAAGGTATTGCCGGGTTTCACGACCTCTATGCCGCGCATCAGTGCGTCATGGGTGATGTTGATCAACCGCTCTGATTTGCGCGACAGCTTGCCTGCGACATACATCCGCGAGGTATCGCCAAACCAGCCATCGACGATCACGGTGACGTCGATGTTCAGAATGTCGCCATCCTTGAGCTTTTTGTCACCTGGGATGCCGTGGCATACGACGTGGTTCAAAGAGATGCAGCTGGCGTGCTGATAGCCTTTGTACCCGATGGTGGCCGATTTCGCGCCTGCGTCTTCGACCATCTGCGTGATGACGCCGTCGATGGCGCCGGTAGTCTGCCCGACAAAGACATGTTCGGCAATATCATCAAGGATTTGCGCCGCCAGCTTGCCCGCCGCGTGCATCCCCGCAAAATCCGAGGGGTCGTAAATGCGAATGCCATCTTTGGTCTGGCGTCCTCGGTGTTCGTTCATCACCGCTGTCTCCGTCATATGAATTTGATGTTGTCTAACCCGCTTGGTTCCCAAGAACCAGTGCAGGCGGGTCGATTAGGGGGATTGTACCTGCAACGCTGACCCCTTGGGGGCTGATATGGGTGCCAATGATATGGGTTTCCAGTCCGGCGGCACGGGCGTCGGCAAAGGCCGCCGCATAAGCGGGGTCGATGTCGGCGGCCACGCAAAAGGCGCTGCAATCGGTACGCTGCACCAGATACAATAGCACAGCGCGGTGCCCGTCACGCGCCATCTGCGCCAGTTCGCCCAGATGCTTGGTGCCGCGTTTGGTTACGCTATCGGGGAATTCGACCAAACCGTCGGTACGTGACAGGGTGGCAGACTTTACCTCGACATAGGCGTCGGGCAGACCGGTTTCGGTCAGCAGAAAGTCGATACGCGAGTTTTCACCGTATTTCACCTCGGGCCGCACGGTGGTGTAACCGGCAAAGGGGGCGATCTGCCGATCCATCAATGCGGCCTTGATCGCGCGGTTCGGCAGCGCGGTATCGACGCCGGTGAAATGCCCGTTTTCATGGTCAACCAGCCGCCAGCCATAGTTCAGCTTGCGCTTGGGGTCATCATTGGGCTCAAGCCAGATTTTCATGCCCGGTGTCGCCAGACCCATCATCGACCCGGGGTTGGCGCAATGGGCCGTCACCTCGGTGCCGTCGTCTAGCTGGCAATCGGCTAGAAACCGTTTGTAGCGGCGGATCAGGCGGGCGGGGACAAGTTCGGTTTGAAAGCGCATGGGGTGTGACCTATACCTCAATCAACGGCCCCTCAAGGAGACAGCCATGCCCAATCCCACTGCTGCGATGATCGTAATCGGCGATGAAATCCTGTCGGGGCGCACCCGCGATTCAAACATGCACCATCTGGCGGGGCAACTGACCAGCGTCGGGATCGACCTAAAGGAAGTCCGTGTGGTGGGCGACGAAAACGGCACCATCATCGCCGCGGTGCAGGAACTGTCGCGGGTCTATGACAGCGTGTTCACCAGTGGCGGCATCGGGCCGACTCATGATGACATCACCGCCGATTGCATTGCCGCTGCGTTCAACAAGAATATCGATGTGCGCGAGGATGCCCGCGCTATTCTGGCCGAACACTATGCCAAAAGCGCAACCGAGCTGAACACCGCCCGCCTGCGCATGGCGCGGATCCCTGATGATGCCACGCTGATCGATAACCCTGTGTCCGCCGCGCCGGGGTTCAAGCTGGAGAACGTCTATGTCATGGCTGGTGTGCCCGCGGTGTTCGAAGCGATGGTTGCCAGCGTTTTACCGACGCTGACCGGTGGTGCGCCGCTGATCAGCGCCACCCATCGGATCGAACGGGGCGAGGGCGATATTGCTGGCCCATTGGGGGAGCTGGCAACGGCCTATCCGACCCTCGCCATCGGGTCCTATCCGTTCCAGAAAGACGGCAAATACGGCGCGCATATCGTGATCCGTGGCAATGATCAGGCCGAGATCGACGCGGCCATTGCCGAACTTGCAAAGGTGTTCCCATGACCGATCTGGCGCAGCTCTATCACGTCATCGACCACACGTGGCCCGCTGCGAAAATCTGGACTGAAACAGGCTGGACCCTGCGTGACGGGCAGGGCGGCGGCAAGCGCGTCTCAGCCGCTACGATAGCCGGGCCCAATGCTGATGTCGGTCAGGCCGAGGCCGCGATGCGGGCGATGGACCAGCGGCCCATTTTCATGATCCGCGACGGCGACGATACGCTGGACGCAGAGCTTGCCGCGCGTGGGTATGACATTATCGATCCGGTCAACCTCTATGTGGCACCTGTGGGCAAGCTGACTGATGTGCCAATGCCGCGTGTGACCGCGTTCCAGATATGGGAACCGCTGGCCATCATGACCGAGATTTGGGCCAAGGGCGGCGTCGGTCCCGAACGGATCAACGTGATGCACCGCGCCGCGACCAAAACCGCAATCCTGACCCGCTGGAACGAGATGCCCGGTGGCGTGGCCTTTGCCGCGCTGCATGACGGGGTGTGCATGGTCCATGCGGTCGAGGTGCTGGAACACCAGCGCGGGCAGGGCGTCGCCAAATGGCTGATGCGCAGCGCCGGTTTCTGGGCACAGGCGCAGGGGGCGACGCAGATGGCGGTTCTTTGCACACAGACGAACGCGGGCGCGAACCGCCTGTATCAGGGTCTGGGCTTTGATCTGGTGGGGCACTATCATTACCGTCAATTCCCTGACTAAAGGAGCCGCCCCATGGCGCATGATACCCCCACTGCCCTGAACCTGCCGATGGTTGATCCGCTGCCCGAGGACACGCAGAAATACTTTGATGTCTGTCAGGAAAAGCTGGGGATGGTGCCGAATGTGCTGCAGGCCTATGCCTTTGACATGGACAAGCTGAACGCGTTTACCGCGATGTATAACGACCTGATGCTGGGCGCGTCGAACCTATCAAAGCTCGAGCGCGAGATGATCGCGGTCGTCGTGTCGTCGGTGAACAAATGCTACTATTGTCTGACGGCCCATGGCGCGGCCGTGCGGCAGTTGTCGGGCAACCCGATCCTCGGCGAACAGATGGTGATGAACTGGCGCGTCGCTGATCTGGACGCACGCCAAACCGCGATGCTGGCGTTCGCCGAACATCTGACCGTTGCCAGCGCCAAAACAACCGAGGCGGACCGTCAGGCGCTGCGCGATGTGGGCTTTTCGGACCGCGACATCTTTGACATCGCATCGGTCGCGGGGTTCTTCAACATGACCAACCGCGTCGCCAGCGCCACCGAGATGAAGCCGAACGACGGCTATCACGCGCAATTCAGATGATCAGCTGGCGTGCCGGGCTGATCTGGCTTTTGCTGGCGGGCGGGGCAAACGCATTGGAATTGTCCTTGCCCGCAGCGGCGCGGCAAACCGTGGCGCGCGATACCGGTCCCGATAGCTACCTTGCGCCGACCTCTGCCTATGAGGACGGCGGCTTTGCCAGCGTCACAATCGAAGGGGCCATCGCGCGATCGGCTTGGCGGCTGGAAGCGCCCGGCCTGACCCCCTTGCAGGTCATGCGGCCCTTGCGCACGCAGCTTGAAGCCGCGGACTACAGGATCGTGCTCGATTGCAGTGCTGTGGTTTGCGGGGGCTTTGATTTCCGCTTTGCGATTGAAACACTGCCCGCGCCGAACATGTATGTCGACCTGCGTCAGTACCAGTTTGTCACCGCCGTCAAAGGATCGCTGCAAGCGCCAGACGCGGTTGTGACGCTGTTGATCAGCACCACCGATACCTCTGCCTATCTTCAAATCGTGCAGGCCGATACCCAAGGGGGCGCAGCCGGTCCTGTGGCCTCGATTGTGACCCAAGATCCCCAACCAGCAGCCCCTGACGCTCCCGCGCAAAGCCCGTCCAAGATGGCATCTGCGTTGGAGAAATTCGGCCATGTCGTGCTCGCGGCGCTGGATTTCGATACCGGCACTGCGGCCTTGGGACAGGGGGAGTTCGACGCGCTGGTCAATCTTGCGGCGGTGCTGAAGGATCAACCCGATCTGCGGATTGCTCTGGTGGGGCACACGGACAGCGTAGGGGGGCTACAGGGCAATATCACGCTGTCGAAAAACCGCGCGGCAGCGGTCCGGCAGCGGTTGATCGCGGCGCATGGAATCGCGGCCGACCGGATCGACGCGCAGGGCATGGGGTATCTGTCGCCGATTGCATCTAATCAAACGGAAGCGGGGCGGGATGCGAACCGCCGTGTCGAAGCCGTCCTGTTGCCCGCCAGCTGAATACCGCACACAGAAAAATCCCCGCTGCCCTGAAAAGGGAGCGGGGTCGGCCACATGCGGGCCAAGTTCACCGAGGGCAGTTGGTGATCTCGTGTTACCAGTCCGTAGGACCTTTTTCGGCAAAGGTATGGGCTAGAAAATCAATGAAAGCGCGCACCTTGGGCTGGGTGAACCGACCCGGAGGATAGACGGCATAGATGCCTTGGGTTTCGGGCGGCAGATCGGGGATCGCATCTTCGACCAGCCCTTTTTCCATCGCGTCAGCGTAAAGAAAGCTGGGCAGATAGGCTATGCCAAGACCCGAGATGGCGGCATTCAGCAGCGATTGCCCATCATTGACCGACAGCCAGCCCGCCGTGCGCACCTGACGCTTTTCGCCCGAGGGGGAGGTCAGCTTCCACATATTGCCGCTGGATTGGTTCGAATAATGCAGCAGCTTGTGATCGTTCAGATCGTCGATCTTTTCGGGGCGGCCGTATTTCTCGAAATAACCGGGCGACGCGATCATGCGTTTGGTCGTCTCGGTCAGTTTGCGGGCGCGTAGGGTGCTGTCTTCCAGCTCTCCGATACGGACAGCCATGTCGAAGCCTTCGCTGATCAGTTCAACATAGCGGTTGTTCAGCACCATGTTGACGGTGATATCGGGGAAATCGGCCAGAAAGTCGGACAGGGCAGGCGACAGGTGATTGACGCCAAAATCGGTCGCAACAGAGATGCGCAGCAGCCCTGAAGGGGCCGATTGCATCGACGTCACCAGCGCATCGGCTTCGCCCGCATCATTCAACACACGGCGGGCGCGGTCATAATAGGCAAGGCCGATCTCTGTCGGGCTGACACGGCGGGTCGTCCGGTTCAGCAACCGCGCCCCAAGCCGCGCCTCTAGCGATGAGACATGTTTGGATACAGCGGATTTGGAGATACCCATCTTTTTGGCAGCATCGGTAAAGCCACCTTGGTCCACGACCGTGGCGAATGCTTCCATCTCTGTCAGGCGGTCCATACCCGTCCCCTTTCATCATCTGCGTCTGAAAATGGTATGGCGGCCAAATCAGGCAGGATCACGGCAGTGGTGAGACAGTGGAGAGGTATTTGTAGGGATCGTTCGCGGCGGGGAAACAGGCGGGGACTAGATCCAGCGCACCAGTTTCAGGGCCAGAAACATCAGCAGCGCCAGTCCGACCATGCCCAGACACAAAATGGCAAATGCCCATGGATGATCCACACCCGGCATCCCGCCGACGTTGACCCCGAACAGACCGGTCAGAAACCCCAGCGGCAGAAAGATCGCGGCAGCCACCGAAAGCACATACCCATGCCGCGCCTGCCGTTGCGCCGTATTGGCGTCATGCTCTTCCTGAACCGACACCAGACGGTCGCGCAATTCGTCCAACTCTTCGACGGCAATCAGCGCGCTGTTGGCTTGTTCGCGCAGTTCCAGCTGGCTGTCGTCAGGGATCAACGGAATATCAAAGGCTGCAAGCTTGGTCAGGGCCACCCGTTGCGGATCAAGATAGCGCCGCAGCCGGATCACGCTGCGCCGGATTTCGGGCAGTTCGTGCGGCATCGGGGTGTTCTTGTCTTCTAGATCGTCCTCAAAGAACTCCGCCTGTTCATCCAGCCCCGCGACGTGTTCTTGCACCCGTTGGGTCAGACGGCCCACCAGTTCCTCAAGGAACTCGGCAGGGCTGGGAGGGGCCTTTTGCGCTTCGGCGTCGCGGCGGATCGCGTCGATGGCAAAGACTTTCTTGCGGCGCACGGTGATCAGCAGGTCGGAATCCACATACATCCGCACCGATACCATTTCATCGGCGTCCTGCCCCTCGTTCATGTTAATGCCACGCAGGTTCAGGATCAGCCCGCCTTCAAAGCGGTCACAGCGCGGGCGGGTCTGTTTCTGGATCAGCGATCCGGCGGGGATTTCATGCAGATGTTCGCGCACCCAAGGGTCGAGCATCGGGTCAGCCAGATCAAAGTGCCACCAGCGATAAATGCCCGGCCCAGTCAGCTTTGTATCGGCGGGCACCTGGGTCGTGCCGTCGGCAAAGATATCGAAAACGCAAATCGGCATGGCCACACCCTGAAACAACTATTTATCCCGCGCATTTTGACAGACCGGAGCCGAGGCGCAAGCCGTGCTGCTTGGGTAAGGCAGGCAAAGGGCAGGGCAGGCCGCCACAGCCTGCCCTAATGTCGGAACGATAGCTTACAGCGCGGCGGCCAGACGGGTGCCTTGGTCAATCGCACGTTTCGCATCAAGCTCAGCCGCGACATCCGCGCCACCGATAACGTGACAAGGGATGCCTTTGGCTTCAAGCGCATCGGCAAGCGACCGGTCCGACAGCTGGCCCGCGCAAAGCACAATAGTATCGGCCGCGATCACCTGCGGCTTTTCGCGCGCTTCGCCAAAGCTGATGTGCAGCCCCGCTGCGTCGATCTTTTCGTAGTTCACGCCCGCAATCATCTGCACGTTTTTCATGGTCAGGGATGCGCGGTGGATCCATCCGGTCGTTTTTCCCAGGCCTTTGCCGACCTTGGTGGTCTTGCGCTGCAACATGGTGACTTCGCGGGCAGGGGCGTGGGGTTGCGGCCCTTCGGGCGCGAGGCCAGAGCGGTGTACGGCAGGGTCCGTGACGCCCCATTCCTTCATCCACTCGGGTAGGTTGGTCGTGGTGCTTTCACCATCGTGGACCAGATGTTCAGACACATCGAACCCGATGCCGCCCGCACCGATCACGGCGACCTTTTGGCCCGCCGTATCGGTGCCGTTCAGGATATCGATATAGCTGACGACATTGCCTGCGTCCTGACCGGGGATTTGCGGATCACGTGGGACAACACCGGTGGCGATGATCACCTCGTCATAATCGCCCAGATCGTTGGCCGAGACTTCGGTGTTCAACTGGACCGCGACACCATGCTCTTTGATCATCGCGCGGTACCAGTCGACGAGGCCCCAGAATTCCTCTTTGCCGGCGACCTGCTTGGCAAGGTTCAACTGGCCGCCAATCTCTGATGCGCGGTCAAAGATCGTGACCTTGTGGCCGCGCTCTGCCGCCGTGATGGCCGCTGACAGACCCGCAGGGCCGGCCCCCACCACAGCGATGGATTTGACCGCATCGGCGGGATCGACGCGCAGTTCGGTTTCATAGCAGGCGCGCGGGTTGACCAGACAGGTAGAGATTTTGCCGCCAAAGGTATGGTCCAGACAGGCCTGATTGCAGGCGATACATGGTGCGATCTGGTCGGACTTGCCTGCCGCTGCCTTGGCGACGAAATCGGCATCGGCCAGCATGGGACGCGCCATCGACACCATATCAGCGCAGCCGTCCACCAGAACCTCTTCGGCGACTTCGGGGGTGTTGATCCGGTTGGAGGTGATGAGCGGGATGCCCACCTGACCCATCAGCTTTTTCGTGACCCATGCAAAGGCCGCCCGCGGCACAGAGGTCTGGATCGTCGGGATGCGCGCCTCGTGCCAGCCGATGCCGGTATTGATGATCGTGGCCCCTGCGGCCTCAACCGCCTTGGCAAGCTGGACGACCTCATCGAATGTCGATCCGTTAGGGATCAGGTCGATCATCGACAGACGGTATATGAGGATGAAGTCAGGGCCCACGGCCTCGCGCACGCGGCGCACGACCTCGACGGGTAGCTTCATGCGGTTCTCGTATGACCCGCCCCATTCGTCCTCGCGCTTGTTGGTGTGGGTGACAAGAAACTGGTTCAGGAAATACCCTTCGGACCCCATCACCTCTACCCCGTCATAGCCCGCTTGTTTGGCACGCAGGGCGCAGGCGGCGATATCGCTGATCTGCTTTTCAATGCCGTCGGCGTCCAGCTCTTTCGGGGCGAACATCGAGATCGGGGATTTGATCGCCGAAGGGGCCACGCAGTCGGGGCTAAAGGCATAGCGACCCGCGTGCAGGATTTGCATCGCGATCTTGCCGCCGGCCTCGTGGACGCGGTCGGTGACGATGCTGTGGTTGTCCACGTCCTTTTGCGAGACCATCATTGCCGCACCATGGGCGACCGACCCTTCGGGGTTCGGGCCAATGCCACCCGTGACCATCAACCCCACATCCCCGCGTGCACGGGTGGCATAGAATTCGGCAACGCGGTTCCAATCCTGCGTTTCCTCAAGCCCGGTATGCATAGACCCCATCAGCACGCGGTTTTTCAACGTCGTGAACCCCAGATCAAGCGGGGCAAGAAGGTGCGGATAGTCGGACATTTGGCAAACCTTTCGAGGGCTGAATGTATGGTGCTGGGCAGTTCTGTGCTGCAGTTCACCCCAAGCCTGCGGTCCTGTCACGCACAACGCTGCGTAAGCCAATATACATGGCTGCGGGATTCGTGCTAACGCCCGTGGGACTTCTCTTGCCGCGAAAGGCCCCTGACATGACGCCAGACGAAATCGCCCAACTGCCCTATCGCCCCTGTGTCGGGGTCATGCTGGTCAATGCCGACGGGCACGTGTTTGTCGGGCAGCGTCGGGACCGCGATCAGGACGCATGGCAGATGCCACAAGGTGGCGTCGAAAAGGGTGAACACGCCGAAGTCGCCGCCCTGCGCGAGCTGGAGGAAGAAACCGGCATCCCCCCAAGCTCTGTCACAGTGGTGGCACAGACCGAGGGATGGCTGCCGTATGACCTGCCGGTCGATCTGGTGCCCAACATTTGGAAAGGCCAGTTCCGCGGGCAAGAGCAGAAATGGTTCCTGCTGCGCTTTCACGGGTCGGACGACGAGATCAACCTTGATACCGAACACCCCGAATTTTCTGACTGGCGCTGGCTGCCGGTGCACGATCTGGTCGACAACATCGTACCCTTCAAGCGCGAGGTCTATACCGCCGTGGTCAACGCCTTTGCAGACCATTTCGCGAACGCCTGACACACGGGCGCGCGACGTTCGACTTTTGCCCGATTGCGTAGCGGATATGGTCCAATGTGCATGATCGGAAACCGATTGCGTTGATTTGGCGGGTACCACTGTCGGTCGTTCCCTTTTTTGCGCATCGCGAACTTGACGGGGCAGGGACGGATAGGAAACAGGTGGCTATCGGCGCGCGACGTCGGACCGTCTAGCCACAGGATACACCCGATGAAGACATATGCCCTGACCGTGAAATGCCCCTCTGCGCGTGGGGTCGTCGCGGCGATCGCGAATTATCTGGCCGATCAAGACTGCAACATCTCTGACAGCTCTCAGTTCGACGACAAGGAAACCGGCGGTTTCTTCATGCGCGTCAGCTTTGAAAGCGAGGCCGACGTTGATCTGGCGACGCTCTCGGACGGCTTTGCCGATGCGGCGCGGCCCTTTGACATGGCCTATGAGTTCCACGACGAGGCGGTAAAGATGAAAGTCGTCATCATGGTCTCGCGCTTTGGGCATTGCCTGAATGACCTGCTGTACCGCTGGCGCATCGGCGCGCTGCCGATTGATATCGTCGCGGTGGTGTCCAACCATATGGAGTATCAAAAGGTCGTCGTGAACAACGACATCCCGTTCCACTGCATCAAGGTCACGCCAGAAAACAAGGCCGACGCCGAAGCGCGGATCATGGCGGTGGTCGAAGACGCGGGGGCCGAGCTGATTGTGCTGGCGCGTTACATGCAAATCCTGTCGGACGAGATGTGCCAAAAGATGTCGGGGCGGATCATCAATATCCACCACTCGTTCCTGCCCAGTTTCAAGGGAGCGAACCCCTATAAGCAGGCGTTCCAACGCGGGGTAAAGCTGATCGGGGCGACGTCGCATTACGTGACCGCCGATCTCGACGAAGGGCCGATCATCGAGCAGGACATCGTGCGCGTCACCCATGCGCAATCTGCCGAAGACTATGTTTCGCTCGGGCGAGATGTCGAAAGTCAGGTGTTGGCGCGGGCGATCCACGCGCATATCCACCGGCGCGTGTTTGTGAATGGCAACAAGACGGTGGTCTTTCCTGCCTCGCCGGGGTCCTACGCCTCTGAACGGATGGGGTGATCGGCGCGGGGGGCGCTAGCCGATAGTCGGCACATGCGCCCCTGCATCCTTTTCCAGCAGATCGATCAAGCGCGGATCATCCGCGACCTCGACCTGCCGTTTGAACGGGGCAAACCCGCTGCGGATATAAAAGGACAGTGCCTGCGGACTGTCGAGCGTGCAGGTATGCAGATGAAACCGCGAGATCGGCCGCGCCCAGGCGGTACGGATCGCGTGGTTCATCAGATAGCGCCCTGCACCCGACCCGATCAGCGTGGGCGTTAGGCCAAAATAAGCCAGCTCGCAAGTGCCGTCGGCGGTGAACTTGAGCTCGAGCAGCGCCTCGTCACGGCCATCTTTCGTCAGCGTGAAAAACTGCGTGTCCACGTCCGACAAAAGCGCCTGCAATTCGGCGTCAGTTTTTGTGAGACGTCCGAACCACAGCCAGTCCTTACCGACACGGCGAAAGATATCACGGTACCAGTCCAGCGTTGGTGTCAGCGCGCGCAAGGTCAGGCCCTCGGGGGCGGGGACATCGCGCAAGGGCGCGGCCTCGCGCATCTCAAGATGCGTGACGACCATCGCCAGCTTGCCAAGCGGTACTTCGTGGTATCCGTCCGTCAGCATCAGACCAGCCCTTGCTCTTTGAACAGGGCCATCATCGAGGTTTGCGGGCGCGGGCCAATGTGGCTGATGACCTCGGCCGCGCAGATGTTGCCCATCTTGCCGCATGTCTCGAGGTCACGACCCGTGGCCATGCCATAGAGGAATCCTGCCGCGAATTGATCGCCCGCGCCGGTGGCATCGACTGGCACGACCTTTTCGACGGGCACATCAACGCGTTCCTCGCCGCGCTTCAGCGTGACCCCGTCGCCCGAGCGGGTGCAGACCACCAGCGGGCAAATCTCGGCCGTTTTGGCCAGAGCGACTTCGGTATCGTCGGTTTCCCACAGGGCGCGGAGTTCGGCTTCGTTGCCGATGACATAGCCCAAATCGTTTTCGATCAGCGCAAGAAAGTCATCCCGGTGGCGTTCCACGCAGAAGGGGTCGGAAATAGCGATCCCCGCCATGCCGCCCCCCGCCGTTGCCGCCCGCGCCGCTTCGCGGAATGCGGTTTTGCCGGCGTCGTGGTCAAAAAGGTAGCCCTCGAGGAACATCAGCTTGGCCTTGGACGTCACCGCCTGCGGTACGTCGTCCGAGGTAAGCCCCGTCGAGATGCCAAGATAGGTGTTCAACGAGCGTTCCCCATCCGGGGTCACAAAGATCATGCAGCGCGAGGTTGGGTTCTCGCCCTCGGCCACAGGGGCGTTGACAAAATCGATGCCGATGTCGGTCATCGCTTTGGCATAGAACTGGCCCAGTTCATCATCGCGGACCCGCCCGATAAAGGCCGTGGACAGGCCAAGCGCACCGATGCCCGCGATGGTATTGGCGACCGACCCGCCTGGGGTCTGCAGTCGGTCCTGCATCGTGGCATAAAGGCTTTCGGCGCGGTCACGCTCTACCAGTTGCATGATGCCTTTTTCGATGCCGTTGTCGTTCAGAAACGTGTCATCCGCATGCGAGATCACATCGACAACGGCGTTGCCGATGCCAACCACTTCGTATTGGGTCATTCGGTTTTTTCCTCATAGGGGCAAAGGTCACGGATGATGCAGGTTCTGCACAAAGGTTTGCGTGCTTTGCAATGGTATCGCCCGTGCAGGATCATCCAGTGGTGGGCATGGTGTTGGAAATCAACGGGAATATTGTCTTCGATGGCGCGCTCTACCGCGTCCACGGTTTTGCCGGGCGCGATCAGGGTGCGGTTGCCAACGCGAAAGATATGGGTGTCGACCGCTTGGGCCGGATACTGCCACCACATGTTCAGCACGACATTCGCCGTCTTGCGGCCCACACCCGGCAGCGATTGCAGCGCCGCACGGCTGTTGGGCACGACCCCGTCATAGTCATCCACCAGAAGCTGGCTGAGCTTCATGACGTTTTTGGCTTTTTGGCGGAACAGGCCGATAGATTTGATATGTTCGGTCAACCCGTCCAGCCCGAGGTCCAGCATCTGCTGTGGATGCTCGACGATCTCGAACAGGGATTTCGTGGCCTTGTTCACCCCCGCATCCGTCGCCTGCGCGCTCAGCGCGACAGCGACCAGCAATGTATAGACGTTGGTGTGATCCAGCTCGCCTTTTGGCTCCGCCTCGGCATCCTGAAAGCGGGTAAAAATCTCGCGGATCGTGTGATAATCAAGGGTTTTGGCCATGCGCCAAGGTATGCGTGGTTTCGCCCCCTAGGGCAAGCCGCGCAGGGCGATTTTCGCGCGGTCGCTGCGGTAGATGGTGCCGGCCATTAGGCGCATGTTTCGGGTCGCGCGCGCGCGGGCCCTGCCGTAGTCTGCGAGCATGACACATACGCAACCCCAGCCCCAGACACCCGCCCCCGATGAAGCCGCCACCGCAGGCGACAGCGCCTACCATTACGGCGTAATGCGGCGGGCGATTGATCTGATAGACGCCGCCGCCGATCCGCTGGCGTTGGACCAGATTGCTGGCGAAATGGGGATGAGCCCGGCCCATTTTCAGCGGCTTTTCTCGCAGTGGGTGGGCGTGTCGCCCAAACGCTATCAGCAATACCTGATGCTGGATCACGCCAAATCACTGCTGCGCGATCGCTTTACCACGCTGGACACGGCGCATGAGCTGGGGCTGTCCGGTTCGGGTCGTTTGCACGATATGTTTCTGCGATGGGAGGCGATGAGCCCCGGTGATTTTGCCCGTAAGGGTGAGGGGCTTGTGATATCGTGGGGGTGGTTCGACAGCCCCTTTGGCCCTGCGCTGGTCATGGGCACGCCACGGGGAATATGCGGGCTCGCCTTTTCGGCAGAAATGGGCACCGACGCCGCGATGGAGGATTTGTGCCGCCGCTGGCCGGGGGCGCGTTTTTGCGAAGATCCGGCACTGCTGCAGGACTGGGTGCAGATTGCATTCGGCGTGCAGGGGGGCGGGGCAGAGAAGGCTCCGATGTATCTGATCGGCGCGCCGTTCCAGATCAAAGTGTGGGAGGCGCTGCTGGCGATCCCGTCGGGCCATGTCACCACTTATTCCGAGATCGCCCAAACAATTGGCACGCCCAAAGCGGTGCGGGCCGTGGGCACAGCGGTGGGGCGCAACCCGATCAGCTGGCTGATCCCCTGCCACCGCGCCTTGCGCAAATCCGGCGGCTTGGGAGGCTATCACTGGGGATTGCCGGTCAAGCGTGTCATGCTGGCGTTTGAATCTGCCCGCGCTGATGCCTGACAGGCCGTCGGCGGGTTGCTGCCTATGCACATAATCCTGCCGGTTCAACGGGAACAAAGGCTGGTGTAAGGCGTTATGTGAAGATTGCCTCGCCCGAACGGGGCCACAACTTAAAGGCAGAATAAGATATGACATTTTCGAAAACCTCTATTGCTGTAGCTCTGACAAGCGTTCTGGCGCTGGCTGCTTGTGAACCCGGTCCGATTGGCGGCAACCCCAACGACCCGAACGCCAACACACGTAACGGTGCGCTGATCGGTGCAGGTACCGGTGCCGTGATCGGCGCGCTGTCCAAAGGTGACGGCAACCGCGCACAAGGCGCGTTGGCCGGTGCGGTTGCAGGCGGTGCATTGGGCGCTGGCTATGGCTATTCGCTGGACAAGCAAGAGGCCGACCTGCGCCGTCAGCTGGATTCCGACGTCATCATCACCAACACTGGTGACCGCCTGATTGTGACCCTGCCACAGGACATTCTGTTCGCGACAGACAGCACGCAGGTTCAGTCCGGCATGCAGAACGACTTGGCCGCCTTGGCACGCAACGTGAACGTGTACAGCAATTCCACGCTGCAAGTCATCGGTCACACCGACAGCGATGGCCAAGCGTCCTATAACCAGCAACTGTCCGAAGGCCGTGCGCGCGCCGTCGCAAACGTGCTGGTGTCCAATGGCGTCCCAGGCAGCCGTATCCGGTCTGTGGGCCGCGGTGAAAGCCAGCCGGTTGCAAGCAACTTGAACGCAGCCGGCAAATCACAAAACCGCCGCGTTGAGATCGTGATCCTGCCAAACGCTGGCTAAGCTTTGGCGTCACTCATCTGAAAGGGCCTCGGCATATGCCGGGGCCCTTTTGCGTTTCAGCTGCGGTGAAAAATGGTGGGACGGGGCGTCAGGGTCAAAGATTGTCTTCGACGCGAAACCCGTCAGGGATGATATCGCGCCCTTCCAGCATCAGATCAGCCATGACGTGAGCCACCTTAGGGGCCATGCCGAACCCGATCTTGAACCCGCCATTGGCTACGAAATGGCCGGGTTTGTCGGGCAAGCCGCCCAACATCGGGGCACGACTACGGCTGCGCGGGCGCACACCGGCCCAGCGGGTGATGACCGGCGCATCGCGTAAGACGGGCACCGCAGCACGCGCCGCCGCAATCACATCATCAAGCTGTGCATCGGTCTGGTCGGGCGTGGTATAGTTCCGCTCGGTGGTCGACCCAATGGCGACAGTGCCGTCGCTATGCGGGATCATATGCACGCCCCCTGCAAAAAGCTGCGGCAGGCCGCCTGCGTCATACCGCAACAGCGCTGCCTGACCTTTGACACCAGCGCCCACAAGGCGCGTGTGATTGGCGGTCATCTGCTCTAGCCCGGCGACGCCTGTTGCCCACAGCACCTGTCCGCGATCCGCACTCTCGGCCTGTACAGTCACGCCCTTGGCCGCCAGTGCCCGCACCAGCGCGTCACAGGCGCGGCGGGGGTGGATCAGGCCGCTGAGCGTGTCGTAGATCAACCAGCCGGTCGGGCTGTCGGGCTGCCATTCTGTATCAGTCGCGCGGATCACGGACCATGTGGCCTGACCTTGCCACAGCGCCTTGGCCGTTTCGGTCCGCTGCTGCGCCAATGCCAGTGCTGCGTCATCCGCGACGGGTTGTAGTCGCCCCTTGCGGGCATAACCCGCGATGCCACCGCCCGCTTGTTCAACCTCTTGCCAGAAGCCTTCAGCCATTAGCAAACTGTCGCGTTGAAAGGCTTTCTTGGCGTTCCAGTTCTCGGGCACATGCGGGGCCAGCGCGCCGACGATGCCGCCGCTGCTGCCTGCAGCTGGCCCGTTCGGGTCAACGATCTGCACCGTAGCCCCGCGTTGCACGCAGGCCCATGCCACCGACAGGCCGAATATCCCCGCGCCGCGTATCGTGATTTCGGCCATTGCCAATCCTTGCCCTTTTTGCGCAGTGTTCGGCAAAGCCCATAGCACAAGGCCATCCCATGGAGAACCAGACAGCTGAGATTGAATGGAAAGACAGCGGCGTTCCGGTGTCCTCGAAATTCGATGATCCGTACTTCAGTCTTGATAACGGGGTAGAGGAAACGCAGCATGTCTTTATCGAAGGCAACGATCTGGCCAACCGCTTCCGCGACGGGTTCCGCATCGCAGAGTTGGGGTTCGGGACAGGGCTGAATTTTCTCGTGGCCTGGGACGCATGGGTGCGCAACGGCGCGAAAGGCGCGCTGCATTTCACCTCGTTCGAAGCCTTCCCGCTGTCGTCCGAAGATATGGCGCAAGCGCATCGGTCATTTCCCGATTTCGACGGCAAGCGTGACGCGTTGCTTGCCGCGTGGTCACCCAAGGGCGGAGAGATGCGCTTTGGCGATGTGGTGCTGACTGTGGTCATTGGCGATGCGCGACGCGCGGTGCCGGCATGGGGCGGTCTGGCGGATGCATGGTTCCTTGACGGATTCTCCCCCGCCAAAAACCCCGAGCTGTGGGAGCCGGACCTGCTGCATGATGTGGCGCGTCACACGGCACCATTCGGGACCGCTGCGACCTATACTGCCGCCGGTGCGGTACGCCGAGCACTGGAAAGCGCGGGCTTCGCGGTGGAACGCACGACCGGCTATGGCCGCAAACGGCATATGACCCGCGCCGTGCGCGTATGAGCATGGCAACCAACCGCGCGGCTGCGTCGGCGCAGTCGAACAACATCCCGCTTGGCATCACCCTGATGGTGATCACGACCTTTGTCTTTGCGGTGCAGGACGGGCTGTCGCGGCATCTTGCGTCTGAATACAATGTGATGATGGTCGTGATGATCCGCTACTGGTTCTTTGCGGCCTTTGTGATTGCGCTGGCCAAACGCCATGCGGGTGGGCTGCGTGCTGCCGCACGGACCAGCCAGCCGGTGCTCCAGATCTTTCGCGGATTGCTGCTGGCGGCAGAGATTTGCGTGATGATTGTTGCCTTCACCATCCTTGGCCTTGTGGAAAGCCACGCGGTCTTTACCTGCTATCCGCTGCTGGTGGCCGCATTGTCCGGCCCCGTCTTGGGCGAGAGCGTCGGCTGGCGCAGGTGGGCGGCGATCGGGGTCGGCTTTATCGGGGTACTGATCATCTTGCAGCCGGGGATGAACGTCTTTGACCCTGCCGCCGTGATCCCGCTGTTGGCCGCTGCGATGTTCGCGGTCTACGGGCTGCTGACGCGCTATGTCGGGCGTAAGGACAAAACCGCAACGAGCTTTTTCTGGACCGGCGTGACCGGTTCGGTGGCGATGACGGCCACCGGCATCTGGTATTGGGAGCCGATGATCGCCAGCGACTGGTTGATCATGGCCTGCCTGTGCATCACCGGCGTCACCGGGCACTGGCTGCTGATCCGCTGCTATGAAGTGGCTGAAGCCAGCGCCGTCCAGCCCTTTGCCTATTTGCAGCTGGTGTTTGCCGCGATCATCGGAATTTCGATCTTTGGCGAAACGGTACGCACCAATGTTGCCATCGGTGCGGCCTTAATCGTCGCGGCGGGGCTATTCACCTTTTGGCGCGAACGGCAAAAGGGTCGTGCCCGTTAGCTCCTCGGTAAAGGGTTGGGGCAGGGGGTCTTTGCCCATGCGTGCGCGGTAGACGGGGAGGCTTTCCGTCACCCGCATCACATAGTTCTGGGTTTCGCGGAACGGAATCATCTCGATCCAGTCGACGATATCAATGTCGCCTTCGCGCGGGTCGCCATAGGCGTCCATCCAGCGCGTCGGGCGCGAGGGGCCGGCGTTATACGCGGCAGAAACCATCACGACATTCCCGTTAAACCGCCCCGCCATCTGCGACAGGTATTCGGACCCCAGCAAAGCGTTGTATTCCGGGTCGGCGGTCAGCCGGTCAGTGGTGTGTAAGGCGCTGATATCCAGATCGCGTGCGACATCCTTAGCCGTGGCGGGCATCAGCTGCATCAGGCCACGTGCGCCCACATGGCTTTGCACCACGGGGTCGAATTCGCTTTCGCGGCGGGCAATGGCCAGTACCATTTCAGGTGCCATATTCAGGTCGAGCTTGATCGCGTCGTGCAGCGCGTAATAGGGGCCTGCGATGGTGATGCCCCGCTGTGCTACGCGTTTGCCGATCATGACCGCCAAATGCGGCTGGCCCACATCCATTGCGGCCTGACCCAACAGCGTGGCGTCTTCGGTGATCAGCTGTTCTGCCAGATGGGTCCAGAACCGTTCCGCTGTCGACAGCTCGCCAGAGGCTTGCAGCAGCAATCCGGCCTGAAACAACGGAGCCTGAGCGAGCGCGGATGAACGCCAGTCCTGTTCGGGGCGCGGTCCTGCAAGGCTGGTATCAAACGGCAGGTTGCCGCGTTCTGCGGCAAGCAAGCCATAGAACGACGATTGGAATTTGGCCCCTTGCGCATAGGCTTTGGCGGCACCTTCGGCATCGTCCATGGCCTCAAACGCGCGGCCTTGCCAATAGCCTGCACGCCCTTGGCTGATGGGCGATTCAACCGCGCCATCATGGGCCTGAAAATGACCAAGTGCCAGCTTTGGATCCTTGAGGAAGCGCAGGGCGATATAGCCAGACAGCCATTCCAGATCAGCAAAGTGCGATCCTTCCGTCAGGAAGTGTTTCGATGCCATCTGATAGGCGCGGGCGGGATCACCAGTGCGCATTTCATTGCGGGCAAGGGCGCGGCGGCGGTTGGCCCATGCCGCGGGCTGGCCTAGGGCCGCCGCGCTGGTGGACTGCGACAGCATCAAATCCTTGGCGCTGTCGCTAAATCCTTTGCGGATGCGCCACTCGAACCGGTCGGCTTGCAGACCCGGATCGCTTTTTTCGCTGGCGGGCAGGGCTTCGATCAACGCGTTCACGTCGCCTTCGCGGTTCTGCAACGCAATACGAGTTTCAGCCAATGCCTTGTCGCCGTCGCCGACCAGATCGAACATCTGGCGGGCCTCGGCGTGTTCGCGCTGCCACAGCATCTCTTCCAGTCTGGCGGCGTGATGGCCCTTGAGCAGGGCGCCATGCGCGTCGATGAATTTTGCCTGTTCGTTCCCGCTCATGGGGAGGGTACGCCAGGCGAGTACCAGCCGCGCCTGCGCCTCGCCCGAACGATCAGCGCGGACCAGTGCGGCCGCATGGGCCAGCACCGCATCGGGGGTCTGGGGGCCTTGTGCCGTAAAGAAATCCAGCACCGCTTTGTCGCCTTCGCGTAGGACGGCGTCTTCGGATTGTCTGCGCAAATAAGCCTCGCCCGGCCAATCGGGGCGGCGCTTGAGAAAGTCGGTCACTTCGGCATAGGTGCCGCGTCCCGACCTCAGACGATGCCATTCGATAATATCTACCGCCACGGCCCCGTCGCGCCGCGCGATCAGCGCCGCGTTGTCCCAACTGCCCGAACGCATTGCATCCATCGCCCAGCCAAGCGGGCGGGGCCGTTCCGCATATGCCGGAACGGAGAGGGCAAAAACCATCGTCAGCGTCGCCAAGGCGCGTCTCATCACTTGCAATTCCTACTGGTCAAAGGCTACAGCCTTGCAACATACGTCACGGCGCGAGGGTTTCAACTCACCTTGCCGCTATCAGCAAATGGGCGCTTGCCCAGCAACGCAAGAATAGGAGCGTGCATATGCTACAAGGTTCACTACCTGCACTCGTCACGCCGTTCACGGACGGCGCGCTGGATCTGGACACGCTCAAGAAGCTGGTTGAGTGGCACATCGCCGAAGGATCGAACGGGCTGGTGCCTGTCGGAACCACAGGTGAATCGCCCACCCTGACCCATGCCGAGCATGAAACTGTCGTCGCAGAAGTTGTCAAAGCCGCCGCAGGGCGTATCCCTGTCGTTGCAGGTGCCGGTTCGAACAATACCACCGAGAGCATCCGTCTGGCCAAGCACGCTGAAAGCGTTGGCGCGGATGCGGTTCTGGTTGTCACACCCTATTACAACAAGCCGACCCAAGCCGGACTGATTGCGCATTTCACCGCGATCCACGAAGCCTGCGGTCTGCCGATCATCATCTACAACATCCCCGGCCGGTCAGTCGTTGATATGCTGCCCGAAACCATGGCCGAGCTTTCCAAGCTGCCGCGCATCATCGGTGTCAAGGATGCCACCGGCGATCTGGCGCGGGTCTGTGACCAGCGGATGCTGTGCGGGCCGGATTTTGTCCAGCTCTCGGGCGAGGACGCCACGGCGCACGGGTTCAACGCCCAAGGCGGCGTCGGCTGTATCTCGGTCACAGCGAATGTGGCACCCAAACTGCTGAGCCAGATGCAGGCGTTCTGCCTTGCGGGGGATTATGCGTCGGCGCTGAAAATTCAAGACCAGCTGATGCCATTGCACACCGCGATCTTTACAGAGCCGGGGCTGGTCGGCGTGAAATACGCCATGGCACGTCTTGGCTTGTGCTCGGACGAGGTCCGCTTGCCATTGGTACCGCTGACGGATGCGACCAAAGCGCTGGTGGATCGCGGACTAAAGCATGCTGGCCTTATCGACTAGAGCACGTGACATTTTAAGACATGACCCAAGACGGGGCGGCATCGAGCCGCCCTTTTTTATTGGGCGTTAGCGTTCTGCATTCCGCCTGCGAGACATAAAAAAGGCCCCGGCAAATTGCCGAGGCCTAATTTGAATATCTGCCTTCGGGAGCAGAAAAGGCTTATGGGCAAGCAGCCGTGTAACGCTGACCTGCAGAGTTCTGATACACACACTGGCCGTTTTTGCCGCGACCAAGGTATGCACCTGCAGCAGCACCAGCGAGGCCACCGATAATGGCGCCTTTGGTTTTGTCATCTCCGCCGGAAACGGAAGCACCCAGTGCAGCACCAGCGGCAGCGCCGGTGATAGAAGTTTGGGTCTGCGTTTCGCACGCGGCGAGTGCGCCAACCATAGGCAGGACCAAAAGTAGCTTTTTCATATTATACTCCATACTAGCTTCGGTACTTAACGTCATGGAACGGGTATGGTTCCAGCAAGAATAAATTAATCGGCGACAAAGTGCCTAGGCAGTTGATTATTTGCTGCCAAACACACGTCCCATTGCCCCATCCACTGCCGCAATGATCTGATCGATGTCGTCTTTTTGCGCGATCAACGCAGGGCTGAAGCAAAGGGTGTTGTTCTTGCCGGGTACCGACCGGTTGGTCGCCCCAATAATCACACCTTGGGCCATACAATCGGCCACCACGGCCTGTATCTGCGCTTCGACCACTGGCACGCGGGTGCTGCGGTCCTGCACCAGCTCTGCACCAAGGAACAGACCCTTGCCGCGCACCTGCCCGATGGCATCGTATTTGTCCGACAGCTCTTCGAGCTCTTCGAGCATATATTGCCCCATGTCGCAGGTGTTTTGCAGCAGGTTTTCGCGCTCTATGATGGCCATGTTTTCAATCGCGGCGGTGGGGCCTGCGGTACAGCCGCCAAACGTCGAGATGTCGCGGAAATAGTTCATCGGATCGCTGGCGTCGTCCTTGAACAGGTTGAATACCTCCTCGGTTGTCACAAGGCAGGCGATTGCCGCATAGCCCGACGCGACGCCTTTGGCCATTGTGACCATATCCGGCTGGACGCCAAAGTGCTGATAGCCGAACCATTCGCCGGTACGCCCGATACCACAGACGACTTCGTCGATGTGCAGCAGAACGTCATATTTGCGGCAGATTTCCTGCACGCGTTCCCAATAGCCGTCCGGAGGCGTGATAACACCGCCGCCCGCTGTAACGGGTTCAAGGCAGAGCCCGCCCACGGTATCGGGGCCTTCGGCAAGGATGATTTTCTCGATCTGGTCGGCTGCCCAAATGCCGTAGTTATCCTCGGGGGCGCCATCCTGTTCAAACTTGCGATACTCAAGACAATGGGGCACGCGGACGAAGCCGTCGGTAAACGGGCCGTATTGCGCGTTCCGTTCGTCCTGACCGCCTGCAGACAGGCAAGCGATGGTCGTGCCGTGGTAATCACGGTCGCGATAGAGAATCTTGTGCTTCTTGCCGCCATAGCGTTTGTGGGCGATCTGGCGGATCATCTTAAAGGCTTTCTCGTTCGCCTCAGAGCCGGAGTTGCAGTAGTAGAGACGGCTCATGCCCGGCATCTTAGCGATCAGCTTTTCCGCAAAGATCGACCCCGGAATGGACCCGGCAGAGCCCGCGAAATAGTTCAGCTTGATCAGCTGGTCGCGTACCGCATTGGCGATGCTTTCGCGGCCATAGCCGACGTTGACCGTCCAGACGCCACCGGACACAGCGTCCAGATGCTCTTTGCCCTTTTGATCCCAGACACGCATGCCCTTGCCTTCAACGATGATGCGCGGGTCGGTGGTTTCATAGGCTTTATGCTGGCTGAGGTGATGCCAGATGTGCGCGCGATCTGCCTCGACCACACGGGAGATATCGTTTTCGCTAAATGTACCATCCATGTGCGTGACCTTTCCGAGGTTGGGATTGGGACGGGTGGCAAAGCACCCTGTTTCTAACGGCCCGTGCGCAGGCGTCCTGCGCCTGTTTCGGTCCCTATGCAGTGATTGTTAGGAGCAACGTCCCCCTCTGAAAAGCAAAAACCTGCCCCGCAGGGGAGCTTTGGGGGGGTGACGCACGCAAAAGGGGCTGGAATTGATTAAAATTCCAGCCCCTAAGCATTTGATTGATCTATATTTCCCCGGTTCTAAGCGTGGCGTGCGCTTATGCGCTTATTTCGGGCGAAAGCTCGACTTGCCGCGCTTGGGGGATGCGTCGCCACCGGCGGGTTTGCCCGCAGGCTTTCCACCCTTGGGCTTGGCACCCACTTTGCCCGGAGGGACAAAGCGTTTCGACGGGTCAGCGGCACGCGCCTTGAACGGCTTGTCGCCCGCAGGTTTGCTGTCGCCAGCCGCGCGATCCGCCGGCTTGTCTTTTTTCCAGACAGCTTTGGCCTTGGGCTTGTCAAAGCTGTCGGGTTTGCCCGCAGACTTTGGTTTCGGTGCGGCACCGGGCTTCATTGGTGTCCGTTCGGTCTTGTGCGACTTGGGCGGGCGTTCACCTTTGGGGGCCTTTGGCTTGTCAAACTTGGGCTTGTCGCCGCGCGGTTTGTCGAACCCTTTGTCGGGGCGTGGCCCGCGTGGCTTGTCATAAGAGACCGAGGCCTCTTCGGTGCCCGCCGCACGCGGTTTGCGCGGTGCGCTTGGCGCGTCGGGATCGAAAGGTGCACGGTCCGGACGCGGGCCGCGATCCGGGCGCGCGTTGTCATCAAAGCGGGAACCGCCACGCTGGGGTTTCGGGCCGCGGCCGCCGGGCTTGGGCCCGCGGGACAGATCAGGAGCCTTGTCGAGCTTTGTCACAACAGCGCCGTCTTCGACTTTCATGTCGGAGCCAAGTGCGTTGGTGAATTTATCGGCTGACGTCGCGAGGATTTCGACAAAGGTATGGCTTGGCTGCACACGGATCGCGCCCACGTCATCCTTGGTCAGATCGCCCATGCGGCAGATCATCGGCAAGATCGTACGCGGTTCGGCTTCGTCGTTGCGCCCGATCGAGATCGAGAACCAGACCGACGGGCCAAAGTCGCCACGGGGGCGTTCATCGGCGGGGGTGCCGGGCTCTGCCAATTGCTCGGGCGCGGACTGGCGCGCACGATAAAGGTTCACAAAAGCGGTCGCGAGTTGCTCGGGGCTGAACTGCTCCACGAGGTTCGCAACAAAGCCCGTTGCATCATCGGGGATCGGGTTCGACCAAGCGGAGTCGGCCAGCAAGCGCTTTTCGTCTTCGGCGTTCACGTCTTCGGCGGAGGGCGGGTTGGCCCATTCGACTTTCAGCTTGGCACCACCAATCAGGCGGTTGGCTTTGCTGCGCAGCTTGGCAGGGACGATCAGTGCGGACACACCTTTGCGACCCGCACGGCCGGTACGGCCCGACCGGTGCAGCAATGTGTCAGAGTTTGACGGCAGATCAGCATGCACAACCAGTTCAAGGTTGGGCAAGTCGATGCCACGTGCGGCCACATCTGTCGCGATACAAACGCGGGCCCGTCCGTCGCGCAGCGCTTGCAGCGCGTTGGTCCGTTCAGACTGCGACAGCTCGCCCGACAGCGCCACGACCGAAAAACCGCGGTTGGTAAAGCGGGTGGTCAGGCGCGCAACGGCGGCGCGGGTGTTGCAGAATACGATGGCGTTCTTTGCCTCGTAGTACCGCAGCACGTTGATGATGGCGTTTTCGGTATCACGCGGGTGCACGTTCAGCGCACGGTATTCGATATCGGAGTGCTGCTTTTGCTCGCCAACGGTTTCAACGCGCTGTGCGTTACGCTGGTAAGATTTCGCCAGCTTAGCAATCGCCGCGGGGACGGTGGCCGAGAACAACAGGGTGCGGCGCTCTTCCGGTGCTTCCGAGAGGATGTATTCCAGTTCCTCGCGGAAACCCAGATCCAGCATCTCGTCTGCTTCGTCCAGCACCACGGCGCGGATGTCGGACAGGTTGATGTTGTTGCGTTTGATGTGGTCGCACAGGCGGCCCGGTGTGGCGACGACGATATGCGCGCCACGGTCCAGTGCACGGCGTTCGGTGCGTGTGTCCATACCGCCAACGCAGGTGGTCACAACGGCACCGGCCTTGCCATAAAGCCATGTCAGTTCGCGGCTGACCTGCATGGCCAGTTCGCGTGTCGGTGCGATAACAAGCGCCAACGGCGCGCCCGCGTGGCCGAATTTTTCAGCGTCACCCAAAAGGGTTGGCGCGATGGCCAGGCCAAAGGCGACTGTTTTGCCCGACCCGGTTTGGGCCGATACCAAAAGGTCGGCTTCGACCAGATCGGGATTGGTGACCGCCTCTTGGACGGGAGTTAGCGAATCATAGCCTTGGGTGGCAAGCGCGTCTGCGATGGTTTGGATCAAGGGATTGTCCTGTCTGAGAAAATGTCGCGCTACAAATACGCGCGTCGCGGCAAAAGCGGATACGCCAGCCACGTGTTGCGCCCGTCCCTAGTCGGTTATGACGCGAATGTACATCTCTTTGTCAGGCGCACAGGTCAGAGCGGCTATGCTCCGCCGCCTTTCTTTCAGGCGCTGATCGCATCCCCCCACGCCGACATCACCTCTGTCGCGCCGGTGTTTTCATCACCCTTTCGGCCGACAGCAGAGGGGCAGGCGAAGTGATAGGGGAAGATCGTGCGCGGTGCAGTCACGACGTTTTCCAGCGTCTCTTTCAACGTCGCGATCACCTGAGGCGGGAGCGCCTGATCCGCGATGGTGATGTCGGCAAGGCTCATATCCGTGCGCGGTGCGTGAAAGGCGGTTTCCAGATCCATCCCGTAATCGAGCAGGAGCGAAGTCAGCTCGACCACCGCGGGCATGATCTTGCGCCCGCCCGATGCGCCAAGCGCGAATTGCGATCCATCAGCGCGGTGCAGCAGGGTGGGGCACATATTGGCAAGGCAACGCTTGTTTGGCCCGAGCGAGTTAGGCTTGCCCTGTTCGGGGTCGAACCACATGATACCGTTGTTCATCAGGATGCCGGATTGCGGCAGCATCATCCGCGAGCCAAAGATCGACAGCAGCGTTTGCGTGACGGCGACCATATTGCCTGCTTCGTCCACGACGCTAAAGTGTGTTGTGCAGGACGGATCAGGTTCATGTTCGGTATCGCCCATCGTGTCATAACGTTCCTGATTGGCCTGCCGGATGGCGCGGTCATAGGCGATGAACGCATCGGCGTCGGGGGTGTCAGTGCCGGGCTGCCAAGCCGTCATAAGATCAAGTGCGCGGCGCATGGTGGGGCCTGCGGTCAGCGTCGGCGTGGCGATCACCTCGTGGTCGCGGTAGGCATAGTGCATCGCATCGACCAGTGTCGCCTGATATTGCGCCAGATCCTCGGCCGCATGGTGTCCGCCCGCCGCTTCCAAATCCGCGACAATCGACTGCGCCAGCGGCCCTTCGTAAAATGCACGCGGCCCGTCTGTCGCCACGGTGCGCAGCGATGCCGCAAGACGGCTCAGGTCGCATGTCGTCTCGCCCAAGGCGGTCCACCCCGAGGATTTCGGAAAACCGTCTTCATCAAGGAACGTCTCAGCCGAGGCAGGGAAGGGGGCGAGGTCTTTGGCCGAGCCGCCCAGGATCAGTTGCGTGTACCAATCGACGGGCAGCCCCGCATCGGCAAGCTTGATCGCAGGGGAGAGCAGATCGGCCCAAGGTTTCGTGGCAAAGTGTTCATGCGCCAGCCCCATGCCCGCGACCTGACCGGGAATGGCAATCGCCTTGGCCCCGAAAACGTTGCGGTCGTCCAGCACGGAAGACCACGGAAACAGATCGCTCGCCTTGCCACCGACGATTGGATAGTCGGCAACATCCAGCCCGATGGGGGATTTCATTCCGAACTCAATGACTTTGGCTGTCTTCTCGCCGGCCATACGCACGACCATAAAGCCGCCGCCACCCATTCCGCTCATCCACGGCTCAGCCGCCCCAAGCGCAAAGGAGGTGGCAATGGCGGCATCCACCGCATTGCCGCCCTGCGCCATGACATCCGCCCCGACCTGAGCCGCCACACGGCTTTGCGACGCGACGATGCCTTTGCGGCTGCGGGTCGCGGGTTTGGTGATCTGCCAAGAGGCGTTTTGCTGCTGGGTCATTGGGGGCATCCTGTTATCTAGGTGTGCCTACCCAACGCCAGTGTCAGCAGATTTGCAACCATGAGGAGCGTTGCCGCCCCGCTGATTAGTTGCTTTGTGTCGGTGTCGCTGAAAATGCAAACACGGGGGCCTGGGCCATCTCGTTGGACGGGCCCTTTTTCGTGTTGGGGTAGATAAACCCGTTGATCGGATAAACGCTGCCGAATGATCCAGCCTGGCTTTCCAACCGCACATCAGACCAGTCGTTGCGGGGCGACACGTCTTTGACGGTCATGGCCAGCGAGATCTTGTTGCGCTTCCAGTTGGCGTGATCAACCTTGATCTCGCGGGGGGAAACAACTTCGGAGACCACGGCGACATGGCCCATCGGGTTCCGGCGGGTGCCTTTGAACGCCATCACTGCGCCGACAGCGGGTTTTGTGCCGCGCTCGTAAAGGCCGTTGGCTTTGGCCCACCAAGTGTTGGCGTTGCCGCGGATTTGGACACCGCTGGCGTTGCGCGCGAAGGGTACGCACCAAACGCGCTGGCCTTTGGATTGCAGAACGCGAACTTCGCGGATCGCCATGGCGTGTAGGTCGGGGTTGATGCCCGCTTGGCTGATGGTTTGAACCTCAACCGGGCCGCGGGCACAGGCCGCTGTCAGCAGCAGGGCTGCGGACAGAATTGAAATACCGATTTTCGACGTCCACTGGCGTTTCACGCTCATTTATCTGTCCTGCTGCTCGTTTCACTCACCTTACTGTCCCAGTAAAGTCCGGCAGACATTCCGCGATTCTTGCCGAAAAACATAGTGCCGGGATTTTTTTGGGCAAAATTCCGCCACTATTATTGCAAATTGTTAATTTTCGGGAACCGGGCGGAGGCCACCAATCTTAACAATCAGGTCCAGCAGCGCTGCCACGCCCTTATCGTGTTTCATCTCTGCAAAGAGATAGGGCAGATCGCCGCGCATCCGTTTTGCATCACGATCCATCACCTCGAGCGACGCCCCCACATGCGGCGCGAGGTCTGTTTTATTGATGATCAGGATGTCTGACTTTGTAATCGCCGGCCCGCCTTTGCGCGGGATCTCTTCGCCTGCGGCTACATCGATCACGTAAAGCGTCACATCTGCCAGCTCGGGGCTGAAGGTCGCAGACAGGTTATCGCCGCCGGATTCGATCAGCACACAGTCCAGATCGGGATGGCGATCACGCATCCGCGCGATGGCGGCAAGATTGATCGAGGCATCTTCGCGAATGGCAGTATGTGGGCAGCCGCCGGTTTCGACACCGATGATCCGGTCTTGCGGCAGGACTTGAAGCCGCATGAGCGCTTCGGCGTCTTCTTGGGTGTAGATGTCGTTTGTGATGACGCCGATTGACCAATGGTCGCGCATGGCGCGGCACAGCGCGGCGGTCGTCGTGGTCTTGCCCGCGCCAACGGGGCCACCAATTCCAATGCGAAGCGGTCCATGGGGAGAGGTCATGTCTGGAACATCCTAGAGTAAAGCGTTTCATGTTGCATCGATGCGATATCAGCCAGAAAACAGGCGCTGCCGATATCGTCGACGGTTTGTGACAGGGCCAGCGTCACCGTTTGGTAGCACAAAGGGGCGAGCGCGGTGATGACCCGCTGCCCGTCCGTTTGGCCCAAAGGCACCGCACGGATCGCGGCCGAGACCAGCGCGCTGACAAAGGCATGCAGGAACAGGTTCGCGCCTTGCTCTACGGGCAAGCCCTGTGCTGTGCAGGCCGCACCAAAGGCAATGGGTAGGGTCAGGTCGGGCAAGTCATGCCCCCAGACGTCATTAACCACCCGTACGAAAGCCGCGCCCTGCTGGGTCATCTCGGTCAGTCGTTCCGACGATGGTGCCAGCGCGCGCGCCAGCGCATCCACCTCGTGCACCCCGTCGCCCGCAAAGCCAGCGTTCAGCAGGATCGCATCGGTCCGGCCTGCACCGTGGGCGATAATATCCGACAGCCAAGCCTGAAGGCTGGCCGCATCGTGAATGGTACCGTCCTGCACCGCCATCTCAAGCCCGTGGCTATAGCTGAATGCGCCGATGGGAAAGCTGGGGGACAACCATTGGGCCAATGTGATCAGCGCTTGGGTCTGCATCGTCAAAGCGGCCTAATGCGCGTGGCTGTGGGTGCGCCCGTGGCCATAGGCACCGCCTTCGGGAATGAACGGTTCGGACACATCGCGCAGCGTCGCGCCGAGCTTGGTCAGCATGTCGCGGATCACGTGGTCGTTCTGGATCAACAGCCGACCCGGTTCAAGCTGGCAGGGGCAGTGCCGGTTGCCGATATGCCACGCCAGACGCACCAGATCGGCGCCGGTGATCTCGAGCAGGGCTTCGCGTGCGGCGATGACTTCGATGATCTTGCCGCCTTCGAGTTCGAACGCATCCCCGTGGTTCAGTGATTCCGTATGCGCCAGATCCACCAGAAAGCCGCGATTGTGACTGGTGAGCAACCGCTTGCGGCGTAAAAAACGGTCGTCGTAGGTCAACACGCAGCTGTCATCCGCGTGGTCCCACTGGCCGTGGCGTTTGATCATATGGGCGGGGGGGAGATCGGTCATCTTGGGGCCTCAGAACATGAAATAGCGTTGCGCCATGGGGACGGTTTCAGCGGGCGCGCAGGTTAGCAGCTCGCCATCTGCGCGGACTTCGTAGGTTTCGGGGTTTACCTCTACCTTGGGGGTGGCCGAGTTATGGATCAGATCGGATTTGCCGATGTTGCGGGTGTTTTGCACCGCGATGGTCTGTTTGCGCAGGCCAAGTCTGTCGCGCAGTCCGCCCGATTGCGCGGCTTCCGAGATAAAGGTCACGGCGCAATGTTGAAGCGCGCTGCCATAAGCCCCGAACATCGGGCGGGTATAGACTGGTTGCGGCGTGGGGATCGACGCATTCGGGTCGCCCATCTGGGCCACGACGATCATGCCCGACATCAACACCATCTCAGGCTTCACTCCAAAGAAGGCGGGATTCCACAGCACCAGATCGGCCTTTTTGCCGACCTCTATCGAGCCGACCTCGCGGCTGACACCATGGGCGATTGCCGGATTGATCGTGTATTTCGCGATATATCGTTTGACGCGGAAATTGTCGTTGTCGCCGGTTTCTTGCGGCAAGCGCCCGCGCTGCTTGCGCATCTTGTCGGCGGTTTGCCACGTGCGGATCAGCACCTCGCCCACACGTCCCATGGCCTGACTGTCGCTAGCGATGATCGAGAACGCGCCGATGTCATGCAGGATATCCTCGGCGGCAATCGTCTCGCGTCTAATCCGGCTTTCGGCAAAGGCGACGTCTTCGGGGATGGATTTATCGAGGTGGTGACAGACCATCAGCATGTCCAGATGCTCTTCGAGCGTGTTCACCGTAAACGGGCGCGTGGGGTTGGTCGATGACGGCAGCACGTGTTCTTCGCCGCAAATCTTGATGATGTCGGGGGCGTGGCCGCCGCCTGCGCCCTCGGTATGGAAGGCATGGATCGTCCGGCCCTTAATCGCGCCGAGCGTATGTTCGACAAAGCCGGATTCATTCAACGTATCGGTGTGGATCATCACCTGCACGTCCATGTCGTCCGCGACCGACAGGCAGCAATCAATCGCGGCGGGGGTGGTGCCCCAATCTTCGTGCAGCTTCAGCGCACAGGCCCCGCCGTTCACCATTTCGATCAGGGCACCGGGCTGGCTTGCGTTGCCCTTGCCCGCGAGGCCGATATTCATCACCACGCCGTCCATCGCCTGCAACATGCGCCCGATATGCCATGGGCCGGGGGTGCAGGTGGTGGCGAGCGTGCCATGCGCAGGACCGGTGCCGCCGCCAAAGCAGGTGGTCACACCGGAATGGAGCGCGTCCTCCATTTGCTGGGGTGCGATAAAGTGGATGTGGCTGTCGAAACCGCCGGCGGTCAGGATGCGCCCTTCGCCGGCGATGATCTCGGTTCCCGGTCCGATGATGATGTCGACGTTGGGCTGGGTGTCGGGGTTGCCCGCCTTGCCAATCGCCGCGATGCGCCCGTCCTTCAGCGCCACATCCGCCTTGTAGATACCGGAGTGGTCGACGATCAGCGCGTTGGTAATCACGGTATCCACCGCACCATTCGCCCGCGTGACCTGCGACTGGCCCATGCCGTCACGGATCACCTTGCCGCCGCCGAACTTCACCTCTTCGCCATAGGTCGTCAGATCGCGTTCGACCTCGATGATCAGATCGGTGTCAGCCAGCCGTAGCCGGTCGCCCGTGGTGGGGCCGTACATCGCTGCATATTCAGAGCGGGGGAGTGTGGTGGTCATCGGTGTCTCTTTCCTCGAAGCGCCTTAGAGCGCGCCCATCACTTCAGCGTTGAACCCGTACACCTTGCGGTCACCGGCAAGCGGGATCAGATGCACCTCTCGGCGTTGACCGGGTTCAAAGCGCACGGCGGTGCCTGCGGCGATGTCCAGACGGTGGCCGCGTGCAGCGGTGCGGTCAAAATCAAGCGCGGGGTTGGTTTCGGCGAAATGATAATGGCTGCCGACCTGCACCGGACGGTCGCCGGTATTGGCGACCATCAGGGTGATGGCCGTGCGATCCGCGTTCAGGGTGATGTCCCCCGCGGCACAGAGCACTTCGCCGGGGATCATTGGCGCGCCTTGCGGGGGGCCTTGGTCCGCCCGCGCAGGGCGACGATCGCGGCGGTGGCGATGACGGCAAGGCCCATAAAGACAGGCATCCATTCAGCACCATGGGGGGCGATGTGCGCACCGGGGTGGGCAAGGGCCGGGCCGGCCAAAAGGGCGGCGGGCAGGATCATCAGATATTTCATAACGGGGGCCTTTCTTGCGAATGGGGTCTAGCGGATGGGGTTGTGCACGGTGACCAGCTTGGTCCCGTCGGGGAAAGTGGCTTCGACCTGCACGTCGTGGATCATCTCGGCGATGCCTTCCATACAGTCGTCGCGGGTGATGACTTGGGCACCGGCCTGCATCATCTCGGCCACGCTGCGGCCATCGCGTGCGCCTTCGACGACGGTATCGGTGATCAGGGCAATCGCTTCGGGGTGGTTCAGCTTGACGCCGCGGGCCAAGCGCTTGCGCGCGACTTCGGCCGCCATGGCGATCAGCAGTTTATCTTTTTCACGGGGGGTCAGCTGCATGTCAAAGCATCCATGTTTTGGGAGGGGCCGCGCCATGCAGGCGGGCGATGACCGGCACCAGCGACTGGCGCAGGATGTAACTGTCAGGCGCGAGGATGCGGGCATAAAGAATGCCCTCGCGGATCAGGCTGGCACCGGCGCTGGCGGGCAGCAGGGCGCGCAGGGGGGCAAGCAGCGCCTCGGCATCGGGGGCGGCATAGATCACGCTGGCCATAGCGCAGTTTCCGCCCGCCGTGGCGGTGCCCGCCAGCTGCGCGTGGATATTGCCAGACAGGCGCACGGCGTCGGCAAAGACAGGACGCCCGTCGCGGCGGATCGTGATGTTATCGGCAAAGCGCGCGTCAGTTAGCGTCTCGCCCATGGACACGCGTCCAAAGACCAGCGGTTCGACGCCAAAGAAACAGGCATCGTCAGCTAAATCTACGTCCAGCTTGCGACGCAGGGCAGAGCCGTTGAACAGGATCGTTTCCTGTGGCAACCAATCGACCCGCGCCCCGCCTTTTGCGACCAGCCGCGTCGTCATCTGTGCCATCGGGCCGGGTTGCGCCAGATAGACACGTTCGGCAGCCTGACTGGTCAGGGTCAGGCGGCTGTCCGCACCGGCAGTGGCGTGGATCGACAGCTCGTCGCCGCCCGTCATCCCGCCAGAGGTGTTGAGGAAAACCCCCGTCAGACCACCCGCCGCCGCCCGCGGAAAGAGCGCCTTGAAGCAGCCCTGCTGGTACAGATCGTCGATCACCGACGTCTCGCCATAGGTCTTGCTGCTGATGCGCAACGCCCCGCGGGCGCGGGGTTGCATCGGCACGGCGAAAGCCTGATCGGTATGGGCGGCGATGTTGATGGGGGGCCTCGTCCAGTTGAAAATAACTCCCATCTGGATAGCGTGATTCCCGTCGGGTGCGATCCGAAACGGGCATTTTTGGCGCAATTTGAGGCTGCTTCGCGACGGATGCCTATAATTTGGGCATATCCCGTCAGTGGCTTTGACCCGCAGCTTGGGCGCGGGTCAAAGCAGTTTTGCGGTCGGCCTACCCGTAGAAGTACTTGGGCAGATAGGTCGCGATCTCGGGGATCAGGATGATCAGCAAGACCCCGATCAGCGTGACGATCACATAGGGCGTCACAGAGGCATAGATGTCGCCCATCGTCACATCCGGCGGGGCCACCCCTTTGAGGTAAAAGAGGTTAAAGCCGAAGGGCGGGGTCATATACCCGACCTCCATCATGATGATGAACAGAATGCCGAACCAGATCGGATCAAAGCCATAGCTCTGCACCACAGGCAGGAACACGGGCAGGGTGATCAACATGATCCCCACCGGATCCAGCACCATGCCAAGGATGAACAGAACCGCGAGCATAAAGATCAGCGACCCCCAACGCCCACCGGGCACAAGGTTCATCATGTCCTGGATCAGGCTTTGTGCCCCAAGCGCCGTATAGGCCGTGCTAAAGGCGTGCGCCGCAAACAGGATCCACATGATCAGCGCCGTCAGCTTAAGCGTCGCAACCGACGCGTCGCGGATCACGACCCACGACAGTTGCCGGTTGATGCCGGTTGCGACCATCGCCCCAAAAACACCGATTGCAGCGGCTTCGGTCGGTGTGGCGAAACCGCCAAAGATGGCACCAAGTACGATAACCACGATCAGGATTGGCAAAATTACCGCTTTGAGAGAGCGGAACTTCTGGCCCCAACTTGCGCGTTCTTCCTTTGGCAGGGCAGGACCGAGTTCGGGCTGCATCCAGCAGCGCCCGCCGATATAGACGGACACGAGGAAAAACAGCAGCAGCCCCGGCCCGATGCCCGCTGCGAACAGCCGACCGACAGACACCTCGGTGAGCAGCGAATAGAGCACCATGAGGATCGAGGGCGGGATCAGGATGCCCCAGCCGCCGCCCGCGTTGATCGCCCCGAGTGCGAGCTTTTTGTCATAGCCCCGTTCCAGCATCTTGGGCAGCGCGATGGTCCCCATTGTCACAACCGCCGCACCCGAGATGCCCGACATGGCGGCAAAGATCACGCAGATCAGCACCGTGCCGATGGCCAGACCGCCACGCAGGCCGCCCCACCATTCGTGCATCATATCGTAAAGGTCATTCGCGACCCCCGATTTCTCGAGCAGGATCGCCATGAAGACAAACAGCGGGATCGCCATAAGGGTGGGTGATTGCATCGTCTCCCACATTTTAGAGGCGAGCAGATAGAACCCTAGATCGCCCATTTCGGCGTACAGGAAGATGACTGAAATCCCCCCAAGGGCAAAGGCAAGCGGCGTGCCGAGCATCACAAACAGCAGCAGCGCGCCAAAGAATAGCATGGTCAGAATTTCGACGCTCATGAGTGGCCTCCAGCGGCTTGGGCGGCTTCGGTGTCACCGGTAGCGGGTTGACCAAAAATTGCGGGATCATTGGGCAGTCCCATCAGGGTGCGCACATCGGCCCAAAGGCGTACGAACCCCTGCAACAGCAGCAGCAGCGCCGCGACGGGGATCAGGGATTTGGTCGGCCACAGCGGGGCCTTCCAGACGGAATTCGACCGCTCCATATCGGCGATGGCTTCTGACGCGATGTCATAGCCCTGCCACAGCAGCACACCGACAAAGATCACGAACAGCGGCCATGTTACGATGTCGACCAGCGCTTTGCGCTTGGGTGAAAACTGGCCATAAATAATATCGACGTTCACGTGACCGCGTTCGGTCAGCAGGTACCCGCCCCCGATGATCGCATAGACTCCAAAGATCAGCGTTGCCAGTTCGGCAGTCCAGATCGCGGGCTGTCCGATCAGATAGCGCATGACCACATCGGCCAAGAGCAGGGCAAAGATAATCAGCACGCAAAAGCTGATCCAATAGCCGATAATGCGGTTCAATTGCGTGATGAAGCGCGCAAGTTTAAACAAAACGTTTCTCCCTCAGGACAAAAACGAGCCGCCAGAAATGCAAAGACATATCAGGCGGCTACAATGATTTTCAGCGCGGCCTTACCGGGGGGTATCCCCCCGGATCAGACGCTTAAAGATAGCCGAGGTCGGTCATCAAGGTTTTGTAGATGTCTGCCGCCTTCGCCGCGCGTTCGCCTTTCTGCGCCTCTGTATCGAGGATCTTGGACGACGCATCCGCAAGGATTGCCAGCACATCGTCGGGCAGTTGCAACACCTCTACGCCATTCTCGGCAACGCCCTCGGAAATCGCGATGGCTTCGGCGTGTTGATATTCGGCCGAGCGTTGGAAGAAACGCGTCTCCATCGTGTCGAGCAGGGCGGTACGCAGATCGTCTTCCAGCCCGTCGACGGCATCCATGTTAAGGATGAAGGCGTCAGTGGTTTGACCAAGCGCGGGTTTGTAGTGGTATTTGCAGACCTCCCACAGGGACATGGATTGCGCCCCCACGGCGGCCCCCCAGTGTGCGCCATCCACAACGCCCGAGCTGAGCGATTGATAAAGCTCGGACCCCGGAATGTATTGCGGTGCGGCACCGGCGGACTGGAGGTAATCCAGCATCGTCCCCGACGACCGCAGCTTGAGTCCTTTGAAGTCTTCGGCGGATTCGATTTTCTTCGAGACGACGATTTCGACGGGCAGTACTTTTTCCGTCTTCATCATCACGCCGTCGGCGTTCAGGTCTTCGTTCACCAGCGCCTCAAGGCCAAGGTTCTTGATCGCGTGTTCCATTTCCCACGCCTGACGGAAGGTGCCGGGGATGCCGAACAGGAAGGACGCGGCCTGCGCCTGATCCTGCACATAGGACGGGCTGACCGTCCCCATGGGCACAACGCCTTTGCGCACGATGTTGTAGATGTCGGGGCCTTTGGCGAATTCACCCGCACCCAGCAAATCCATCTTGAACGCGCCTTCGGTGCGCGCCTCAAGCACTTCTGCCAGTTTACCGAGGCTGTCGTTGAAAGAGCTGGACGCCTTGGGCCAGTGCGCTTGCACGCGCCAGTTTACCTTACCTTGTGCGATACCCTTGCCAACCAGCGCCGGTGTTGCCAGCGCGCCAAGAGCGGCCCCACGCAGCATGGTGCGGCGGTTCATATTGCCTTTAGTCATTAGATTTCCTCCCAGAAACTTTGGTTTCTTTATTCTGCGCAACACGATTTGCGCAGGCTCCCTGACGTCACCTTCACGCATCGTCAGGGGGAGGTCAAACGGCTGTTAGCGATAACGGTTAATAAATCTGACGTTTGTCAGTTTTGGGGCGCGGAATTGCCGACTCTTCAACCTGTGGTGCAGGGAAGCAGTGGTCAGGTTGCGAACTGATGGCGGTATTGCGACGGGGTGACGCCTTGAACGGTACGAAATCGCCGCGAGAAATAGGACGGGTCGGCAAAGCCCAGACGGTAGCCCACCTCGGCCACTGAAAGGCGCGTGAATGCCAACATGCGGCAGGCTTCTTCGACGTGGCGGGCTTCGATATAGGCGGTGGCGGACTGGCCCTTGGCTGCACGGCACAGGCGCGACAGATGTCCTGTGCTGACGCCAATGCTGCCGGCAAAATCCTTGGCCGTCCAGCCCGCGCTGGCCGGATCACTGATCAACTGGTCCAGTCGCGACAGCCGGTCGTCGAGCGGGGCGCTGCCGTCCTTTTGCGTCGTCCCCCATGCCGCGATGCTGGACAGAACCGCTTGCCCTAGCCCCACAGCGATCTGAGCCCGAAACGGGGCGCCGGTCTGGGCGGTCACGGTTTCAAGCTGTGTCATCAGCGCAACCAAGGTGCCGGCCGCCCGCCCGACCGTGGGTTTGGACAGCGCTTTGCCCAGTTCTGCATTTAGCGGCCCTATGCTGTGCAGGATCGCGATGGGAAAGGACTGCACCATGCCTTGGGTGTTGGGGGTAAAGTCGAAGCTATGCACCATGCGTGGTGGAATAAACACGACCGAACCCTGTGTCAGGGCAAAGCGGTCACCCTCGATATTTGCGGTGCCACCGCCCGACAGAATATACAACACCTGCGCGAGCCGAGCGTGGCGATGCGGCGCGATATGCCAAGCGTGATCCGGTGCGCGGTCCTTGATCCGTTCGCAATGCAGCACATCGGGAAACCCTTTCGTTTCACCAAAAAGCGCATAGCTGGGGATCGGGGAAAGCTTTGTCATGCACGAATAGTACCAGCAAATGCAGTCGCGATCCATTTATCCTGCACGTTTCGTACAATAGGTTAATTCGATAGTCGGGCAGGGAAACCTAAAATGAAAACTCAAGTCGTCATTATCGGTGGCGGACCATCTGGTCTGTTGTTGTCGCAACTGCTGAATAATGCAGGTGTCAGCACTGTCGTTCTTGAACGGACCACCCGCGACCATGTTCTGTCTCGAATCCGCGCCGGTGTGTTGGAAGACGGCACGACGAACCTGCTGCGCCACGCCGGTGTGGGCGCGCGGATGGACCAGCAGGGCTTGGCGCATCAGGGCTGCTATCTGACCGACAACGATCTGATGGTGCATATCGATTTCCAAAAGCTGATCGGGAAACAGGTCATGGTTTATGGCCAGACCGAAGTCACCCGCGATCTATACGAGGCTCAGGACAGAATGGGTGCGACGATCATCCACGAGGTCGAGGACGTGGTCATTGCCGGCGCAGACACCAACGCGCCCACGGTGTCCTTTCTCAAGGATGGTCAACACCAAGAGATTACCTGCACCTACGTCGCAGGCTGTGACGGATTTCACGGTGTCAGCCGCAAGACGATCCCTGCCGCCAAACGCAAGGAATTCGAACGGGTCTACCCCTTTGGCTGGCTGGGGGTTCTGTCGCGTACGAAACCGGTGAATGACGAATTGATCTATGCCAGCTCCGAACACGGCTTCGCCCTTGCCTCTATGCGCAGCGAAAGTCTGAGCCGGTATTACATTCAGGTGGCCTCCTCAGAGAACGTCGCAGACTGGAGCGATGACCGTTTTTGGGAGGCGCTGAAGCAACGGCTGCCTCAGTCCGTGGCCAGCGCATTGATCACCGGTCCGTCGATCGAAAAATCCATCGCGCCGCTGCGGTCGTTTGTGAGCGAGCCGTTGCGGTGGGGCAATCTGTTTCTGGTGGGCGACGCTGCGCATATCGTCCCCCCGACCGGCGCCAAGGGGCTGAACCTTGCGGTGTCGGATGTGTTCTATTTGCACGACGCGTTGATCGCGGCGCTCAAGCGAGGGGATAAGCGCGGTATTGATGGCTATTCGGCACATGCGCTGGCGCGGATATGGAAGGCGATGCGGTTCAGCTGGCAGATGACGACCATGCTGCACCAGTTCGAGGGCGAAGACAGCTTTGCACCACAGATGCGTCGGGCGTCGCTTGCCCATCTGGCACAAAGCGAAACGGCGCGGCGGGATCTGGCCGAGAATTATACAGGGCTGCCGTTCTAAAAATCGCGGCCTAAGATCGACCTGCGATACGAAAACGGCCCGCCCTCTGACGCATGATCAGGGGGCGGGCCGCGCCTTTGTTTTCGGTGCAGCTGCGTTTAGCCGCGGATCATCACTTTACCAGAACGACCCGGTGTCAGCGACGCTTTCAGTGCGCCAGACAGATCGTCCAACCCGAACTGCCCGCCATCTTCCAGCACCAGCTCGCCTTTGGCGACCAGCGTCACCAGCTCTGTGATCAGGCGCTTGCGCTCTTCGGGGTCCATCTCGCCGCTCACGCGGGAACCCCAGAAGCCTTTTACCGTGATGTGCTTCATGATCAGCGCACCCGAATTCAGCGGCATCGGCGCACCGGTGGCTGTCCCGAAAACGACAAGCTCGCCGTCCAGTCCCAGCAAATCGACCAGAACGGCAGAGATGTCACCACCGACAGAGTCGATTGCTGATGCGGCCCCCTTTTCACCGATGATCGCGCGGGCTTTGTCCTGCCAGCCGTCTTCGGAGGTCGACAGTACATTGTCGATGCCCAGATCGGTGAGCTCTTTCACTGCCTCTTCGCGGCGCACGAGGTTCAGCAGGTTGATGCCGCGGCTTTTGGCGAGTGTGGTCATGATCTTGCCCACGGCCCCGTTCGCAGCGGTCTGGACGATCCAGTCGCCCTTCTTTGCCTTCAGCGTTTCCAGCAAGGAAATCGCGCTGAACGGCATGGCGATCAACTGCGCACCGGCGACATCAGAGATCGCGTCGGGCAGGGGAAGAACGCCAGTGGCGGGGGCAACAAAGTAGTCAGCCCATGTGCCATGCACGCCCGCAATCGACACGCGCTGGCCGATCATTGCCTCATCCACGCCCTCGCCAACGGCCTCTACCGTGCCAAGCGCTTCGCTCCCGCCAATCGCACCGGGAAGCTCGGGTTTGTAGCCGTAGTTGCCGCGGATCGTCCACAGATCGTGGTTGTGGATCGGGGACAGGGTCATCTTGACCAGAACCTCGCCCGCGCCTGCGGTGGGGGTGTCGACTTGGGTGCTTTCAATGACGTCGATGGGTTCGCCAAAGCTGTTGTGGACTGCTGCTTTCATAGGGGTCTCGCTTTCTTGTGTTTATCGTATGGCTAGAAAATCGGTGGTTTCTGACAAAGCCTGCTGTAGCGGGATTTGATCCTGCGAGAGTTTTGACAGGATCGCGGCCCCTAGGAATTTGGCATAAAGCATCTGCGCGGTCGCACGCGGATCACTGATCGGCGGGACGGAGCCGTCGTTCGCTCCGGCAACCAACAGGTCCGCAATACGGGTCACAAGTTCTGCCACGCCGTCATTTAGAATACGGCGCATGTCATCTGACAAATCGGCGACCTCGGCACCCAATTTGACCACAAGGCACTGGTTGGCGATTCCTTCGGAGTGCGCATGCGCCAGCCATGCTGACCAAAAGGCCGTAAGCTTGTCATGCGCAGACCCCGCCCCGCTGCACAGGGTATCGATGCGCGCCAGATAGTCGGCGACATAATCATGCAATAGCGCCTGACCAAAGCCGTCCTTGGACGGAAAGTAGTAATAGAACGACCCTTTGGGAACGTCGCTTTCCTTGAGGATGCGCGCCAGCCCGACGGCGCCGAACCCGTGCTTGCTGATGAGCGATCGTCCGGCGGTCAGGATCTTCTGCCGCGTTTGATCTGATTTCTTTTGCTCTGTCATAGGAGGGAGATAGGAGCTATTAGACCGGTCGTCTAGTACAGGAGGAAAATATCTTTGTCCGCGTTGAGCCGCGCTAAAGATGCGCAGCACATGTAACGCCTCGCGAACGCGCGTCAGTCAGCCCCGAAGGGTGCGAAACATTTATGCTGGATTTTTGGTAGGTGTATGGTGGAGCCTATACCTGACGAACCGAAGCCTCGAATTTATTTTTTAAAAACTTAGTGTTACGTAGAATTGCGTTAACAATAGAAAAATAAAGTTGAACGACCACGTTAAAGGTGGATTTTTATCTGTAAAGGAAAGGCTTTTTCTAACACCTTTATCGGCGATGTTCGAGCGCCGTAAATCAGTACAGTATATCCATTAAATCCTTAGAAATAGTCGCAATGGGGTGGGTGTGGATTGTGGTAGAGAATGTGTCGGCCCGCCGCCAGTGAGAATTAGAACCCAATTCCTTGCGCCTGTTCTGCTACGCTAACGATATATATTTATTCAATAAATTATTATTGGAGTGTCGGTTCAGTACCTGTGTCGCTCTGTGTACCGGATAGCTGAAAAGTGTGTCGGTAGCGTTGTCCCAGTCTAAAGTGCCGACACAGCGCGGGGACAGCTATCAACACAAATATTTTATCTAATTAAATCAGATTATTAGACGTAATTATGTTTGGTTTTTCCGCAAACGTACCGATTTTCTCACATTTGAGCTTTGGATTGCAAACATTCCGCCAAAATAAACTCCGAATGACACAGGAGGAGAATAAATGAAGGGCGAATTTGAAACCCCCAAGGCTTTGGTTGCGGAAACAAACGGGAAATCAGGCATTAGCTATCACATGCTACTTCAGCACGTAAAAGATCGTCGACGTGTGGAACTCGAGATCGAGCACCCTGGGCGTCCAAGTAACGCGAATGCCGTATCGAACACTACGCGGTCACTAACTGCATTTATGGAAGCCAATTCAATTTCAAAAGACGACATAGTTCGCGACGAACTGGTTGGCACTTTACAGTGGGACCTTTCGAAAAAAGCTCTTGGAAATGATAACACGGCAAGACGTTGGAAGGGTGAATTGCGTACGCGTATTCGTCCATGGGCTAAAGAGTTACTCCAATTTTCCGATACGACGTACAGCAAAGAAACTTTTGGTGAGCGACTTACACGGCTACGGATTTCATCTTTGCTAACAAGGCGCAACTTAGCCTGTGAAATCGTTAAGGACGGCGCGAAACCTGATAGTACCAAAATCCGAAATTGGGAACAGGGAAGCAAGCTTCCACGTCCATCCAGCCGGCATGATATCCAACGGCTTGAAAAGCTATTTAATGTTCGTCCGGGATATCTGTTAGAAAAGCTTCCGAAGATCCCGATGTCAGCTCTTAGCCATGAGACCGGACTACCTGCGAGCATTCAGCGGAGGGTGTCAAAACATCTCCCTGACAACTATATGCAGAGATCTTTGACTGAAAGAGACGAAATTCTGAGCTGGATCTCGGAAAATATCTTATCGACGCCGAAAGAAATTCTGGAAGACGGATCTTCCACATCGCCGGGGCAGTCACTGGATATTTCAGCTTACGCGCTCGCAAGGAAGCCGAGTGGGCGTTTAACCATGGCACCCGCTCATCTTTTAAAAGAGCTGGACGAGTTAATATCGTTTAAGATGGCAGCGATGGTTCCGTTTAGTAAAAAGAGAAATGAGAAATGGGGCCGAGTATCGGCAGACAAAGCCGACTACGAATTGCGCGCTTTCCTTGGTTCACTTCAACAGATGGGTCTTCCGGAAGAAATTATTTCCCTCTCAATATGTCTTTCACCCGAGGCAGTTGATCGCTTCATCGAATGGAAAAGAGCGCGCAGAGGAGGGTATACAAAAGCAATAGAAACTCCTCTCATACTTTTGGAGTCTTTACTCCATGCCAAATTTGGCCTTGTTGCCCAAACGCCCAATTTTGGACAGCATCTTATTCATGTTCCGGGGCTAATTTCTAAAGCGACTATTGAAAAAGTTAAGAAAAATTGGGGTGACGCATGCGCTGATGCCAAGGAGCATCTAAATCAACGAATAAAAAACGTTGCACAGGCATCAAGTAAAGGCCGTGATCCTTTCGAGGCATTACTGCCGGTACTAAACGCTGATGCTCCCCTTAACGAATATTACAAGATAGTCTACGAAATTCGACGTCGCATGCCGGATCAAACTTATCCTGTCAGAAGGGCGGAGGCACTACGTGCGCTAATGTTATTGCGAATAGGCTTGGAACTTGGGTTCAGACAAAAGAACCTCCGGGAGCTTTTGCTTTGCCCTCGACAGCATAAGCCTCGTAGTTGGAAGGAGTTGATACGTATAAAACGTGGAGAACTGTCGTACGAAGATTCCGGGTGGAAAGTTAGAATCCCCGGGTCTGCTTTCAAGAATTCAGGTTCCAATTCAGTTGAAGAAGAAAATACATTTCTCCTTAGCGATCGAGATCATCTGTTTACCGAAATTTCTGAGTACATCGATGCCAGGGCCGATCTTATCGGCAATGAAAATTGTGCAGATGAGTTCTTTGTTAAGAAAACCACCAAAAACTCTAAGAGCTGCGCATTGAGTTCCTCTGCATACTACGAAGCTTACCGCTCTATGGTAACGACATATGGGATATACAACCCTTACACTGGTCGTGGTGCTATTGCAGAACTTCGTGCGCACGGGCCACATTCTATACGCCATGTTTTGGCGACAGCAGCAGTCAGGAGTACAGGCGGATACTCTGACGCAGCGGCTCTGCTTCTTGATGGCGAAGCAACGATACGAGAAACGTATGCGCGTTTTTTGCCGGGCCAGAGGCATGCGCGTGCTCGAGATATTCTGTGGTCAAGCCTGCCCGCTGATGGGAGCAAAGTATGAGCCGTCGTTACGACATTTCAGTGATTCGTACACTTCTTACAAATGCGCGCCACATTGAGCGAGTCATTCATGACTTATACGGGAAGGACGCCGCTAAACACAAAACTTCCTATATGGTAGCTGACGCGGCGGGTGGAATAGGTCAAAGCTGTCGATTCGAAACTGTTGGTCAAGAGGCTGGGCGTTTTAATAACTGGAATCCATCTGGGACAAAAGCATATGGAGATTTGGTAGATGCAACGCAAATAGTTCGTGACTGCACAACTGCGGATGCGATCCAATATTTAGGCGACCTATTGAATGCATCGCCACGCTTAGAGGTAGTCGACGACATTTCAAAGCCGTTGCCCAAATTGCCTGAGTTGGTGAAAATTTCTTCGGACACGCTCCGAAAGCTGCGCGCTCGCCTCTCGAAATCTCCATGGGCTTTGGACTATCTTAAAGGGCGAGGACTGGATCCTGACTTTCTAATGGATCACTTCGGTGTTGGCCTTTCGGGCCTCGATTTTTCCCACGGCGGAATAAAACGTGGCAATTGGATAACTGCGCCAGTTGTCGGCCGAAATGGCGTGCTATCAAAACGAATTATGAAGATTACAGTTCCAGGGTTTAGCCTGAACCCTCTTGATGAGGATAGTTGGTGTGCGGGTGCCCCGGAGACTACGTGGAGCGGTTCAATTGAGGGAAAACGTTGGCTCTTCGTGATACAGGGAGTGAGGGATCTATGGCATGTCCGCCAAGCAATCCGCGGCACATCGCTTGAAGCCAAAATGTCGATAATCTCGTCCACTCATAGCACAGAGAAACCCGCGGAATGGGACGACGTAAAATTTTGGGCACCATGGGAGCGCATTTTCCTCGGACAAAATAACGATGCCGCTGGGGAGGATCTCGCTAAACAGGTGCGTGAATTAGCATGCCGTGAATTTTTACGTGCTGAACCCCCGCGCGACCTCGGGAAGAACTGGGCCGCCTTTTTCGAAGCAGATACCCAAAAGCGCGGTGTTGTAGAATTTGAAGCCCTATTAAATGCTGCACCGGCCATAGGATTGCCTATGCCGATTACAGATAACTCGGTTCCACTTAGCGAACAGGACGATGGGGTTTACGAGGATCAGCGCATTAATATCAACGGTGCTTTCGTGAACGGGAAAATGTACTATCCATTTCAAGTTCGCCGAGTGGCTACGATAAAAAGAAAACGGCAGATGCCGGATGGAAGCTCCCGTATGTTTCCCGAAAAAGCAAGCTACTATGAGACTCGGGTAGTCCGTTCAGATGGTGTAATTTTGGGAATGAACACCGCACCCGCGCCATATGGGGTTGAGGAAGAGGATAAAGTGACTGTCCTTGATGATGGTACCGAAGTTCTAACCATTCCAAAGCCACGCGACTATTCAACATGGTCTTGGAAAAACATAGATACATTCGTCACAAACTCAAAAAGAGGTCAACCTTGCAGCCGTTCAACAGGTGAGGTCATGGAGGACATCATTGCATTTCTGCGCCAACTAACTTGGTTGCCCAATGATACCGATTATCATCTTATTTCAGCATACGTGATGATGAGTTACTGCTACAATGCATTCGAAGCCATCCCACTTTTATTACTTAATGGGGAAAAAGGTTCGGGCAAAACATCACTTGCCGAAGGAATTGCAGATTTGTCCTTCAACGGTAAAGTACTTGGTGGAGGCTCAGAAAAAGCGTTTGTGCGCTTTATCGATCAGGGACGCGGTCTATTAGTCCTTGATGATTTGGAATCTGTTGGGCGCAGAAGTAACGACGAAGGTGGTTACGGCGACATTAATCAAGTTCTCAAAGTCAGCTATTCTAAATCAACAGGTCTAAAATCAGTGGTTGAAAAAAACGGCACCACGCGGACCTTGAATTTTTATGGACCAAAAGTCATTACCAACATTTCTGGTATTGATGCCGTTAACGCGACCCGGATGTATCAGATAGGCTGCAGACCAATGCCTGCTGCTGTACAAGAATCTGGTCTTATTCGTGGTCGAGATTTGAGTGTTTCCGAAGTACTACGCCAAGAGCTCCACTCGTGGGGCATGTCCAATATCGTTGAAGCCGATCGGATTTACCGGCAGAGAGTAGCATCGCGCGGCGGCCGGGCTGAACAGATCGCCGCACCGCTCGAAACTATCGCAGAGATGACCGGAAACCCCAGATTCTTAGAGGCAGTTCAGAGCGCCATTCGGCGATTAGCATACAGTAAAGCCGACAACCTATCGGCAGAGGATTTTTTAATTCAGGCTGTCGAAGCCATCATCGAGCGAGGTGCAAGGAATTTCATTTCACTTTCACAGATTCAGGCTGAGTTGGCCTTAATGCCCGAGGCTCGGGTGCTCGACCCCGCTTCGGCTGTGCCACGCGATCTTTTATCACTACAAGATCTCACCACGATTGGACGTATGTTGAAGACGCTGGCTATCCGTACTGGGCAATCAAGCAGAGCCCGTTTAAGTGGCCAGGCTGTCCGCTACTATGCTCTCGACGATGAATTCGTGGCTAATGTTATCGAAAATGCCAAGCAGGAGCGTCGCGTGGTAGGCGAACCCGCCGAGGTTTTTAGTCCAGATGCGGCAAGGCAGGCATTCGCTTTTTGCGAGACAAAAACCTGCAGATCATGTCCCTACAATGTAGTCTGCGACGCAGCCCTGCCAGGTATTCGCGCGGGAAAGTCGCCAGTAGATAAAGTTCGATCTTAGCGAAGCGACCGCATTATGATCTGTTCGGCCCAGCTCATAGCTCTCTCAGTCCACTACAATACTTATAGTTATATTCACTCAATCTGACCAATCCACACTGAGTTGGAATGATCGCGCACAGGAAGAAATTTACCTTTTATACTTCTTCATTAACCGAGTTTTTGCGCGTCATCGTTCTGTATGCGTCAATCAAAGATCGTTATCGTGTGGCATAGATGCGCCTTTCGCAACCTGAAGTATTGCGTTCTGACGAATGGACTATCTGGGGTGGCGGAAACCTTCCAAACGAGTCAGAGTGGTGCTGACTTTGATTGGAAATGAGATGGATAGCTCGACGAAAATAGGACTTTTCGCGCTCGCAGTACCAGGTTTCGTAGCCTTGGTGTTGTTGGGTTATCAAAATTACCGCACTCCAGAGGCATTTGCTCGCGGGCTTTCGCAAAGAGATAAAACATCACTTAATGCAGAAGTATACGAGACATCTGGTCAAGCCGATGCCGACATCACAGGTCGCGCTTCAATAATCGATGGCGACACGATCGAAATTCAGGGCCAGCGTATACGTTTGCACGGAATAGATGCCCCTGAGACCAGCCAGTTTTGCAAGAACTCAACGGTTCGCTATTCGTGCGGTCGGGATGCAACGAACTTTCTCAGCAGCATTGTAATAGGACGGATTGTGGCCTGTTCGTCCAAAGATACAGATAGATACGGAAGAACCGTGGCTGTCTGCCAAGCCGATAATATCGATCTTGGGATTACAATGATCCTAAACGGGTGGGCGCTGGCATATAGAAAATACGAACCATCCTACATCCTGTTTGAAGACGAGGCGCGGCGTGCTCGGAGAGGGATTTGGGCTGGCGAATTCATTAACCCAAAGCGCTGGCGAGCCGGCGAAAAATTTTAGAGAGGAAATACTGTGTCTGATAAAGAAGATCGAAGAGATGTATTGGTCAGAGTCGAGCATACCCCTACGAAAATAAGTTTTGGTCCTTCCCAAGAGATCGATTTGTCTGGAATTCCAGAAGCTCAGCGTGCGGCTATGCTTGTCGAATATCAGAGGGGAATATTAGACGTTAGCAAGAAGGCTCATGATATGAAGGTTGACGTGGACGCCCTTCATGCCACGCTAAGCCACTTAGGTGGCGCTACACATGAGGCAGCGAAAGATGGAACGTCAGTCACGATTACCCATACTCAAGACACCTCCATCGGTCGCACTGAAATAATAATGGGCAACACCGCCGAAGCTCAACGGGGACAGCTGTCTCGGTCGCAAACCGGAGATACTAATTGGACCCCTTACTACATCTTCGGTGGTCTCGCGGCACTTGTCCTGGTTGTCGTCATGCTTGCGGGTTAGCGGATGGAGTCCCATAATTTTAAGGTTCCGATCGGAAAAGGCCCCAAAGAATTGCGGGTGGACTTCTACCGTTTCCTGACTCCCATACCACTCAGTTCAAATGAAGAACAGGCGGTGTTGAATGCATTCGACACCGAGGTTCTCCCTAATTTGGAGCGAACAATTGCACTGATAGGTGGTGGAAGTCATGTAAACTTCTCCAAAGTATTAAAGACTTCGGTCGGGGATATCGTGATTGGATATGACACAACGAAGAAGGGGCTATTTTCGAGATTCATTTCTATGCTTGGGATGAATTGGATATGACACGCCGCCAAAGTAATTATGGTTATAGAGCCCGCGGCCGTGTGCGAAATAGATCGAAAAATCCGGGGATGGAGCGAGCACGCCAGCATATCGCTGAAGCAGAGGCGCTAACCAAAGAGTTAGGCGGAACTGACAAGGATGTGAAAGAATATTTTTTCTCCCTATCCGCGGGGGACATAAAGCCAATTCTTGACGAATACGGGCGGCTTTACGGATCATCTGCTCGAGATTACGCAGAAAAAACGATACCAAATTGGCGTATCGGCCGCACCCACATGAGCGGAATGGTGGCAGAGCGTCTATTTGGACTTCTGCCTCCAAAGATGCCGCTGGCCAAAAAGTATGAGTTGGTAGAAAATCTGTGGACTCACCTTGGGCCCAAATCGAACACAACTTTTACTGTAGGCTACAATACATCGATTGAAGATATCCTTTCCACTATCACATCGCACTCAGAAAAAGTTATCACTGATTTTCAGATGCCTGAGAACTTAGAAAATCGCTTCAAGTGGATTTCGTCTGGAGACGTCAAGACAAAACAGAATATTTTAAACCACCTACAGAAGATGGAGCGCAAAACTGTTTTCGATGGTGTCCAAATGCAAGTTCCAGTCCTTCAGTCTCATCTCAGCTCGCCAAATGGCCAATATTCAAAGTCCGCGACTCAAGCATTTCAAGTCGGTAGCCATTATATCAGGCTTGAGTTTGAGGCTTCCGCTGAAGGTGTTTCAATAGGCAGCATTCGGACCAATCCCTCGTTGGATCCAGATGGTAGTTCCGTTTCCGGTCTTGGTTGGGTTCTTTGGGTTTTGGGAGCGATCGCGCTATTTCTTATTTTTGGTGGGTAGAATGTTGGGATTTTGGTCCTCCCCAGTGCAAAGGTACGAGGTGTGTTAGTCAGGAGTTTGTACGTATAGTGGGTTGCGGTGTTTTCCTAAGGTGGGCCGAGGTTGATGGCGCTAAGCACTTTCCGTCAACGCTTATCCAGAGCTAAACTCAGCTTTTTATATTAATTGGAGCGTGGAGCGAAGCGTGTTGACATCTTACTGCGCACTGATCGTTGATCGGGATTATGGCTCGGACTATTTAAATTTCAATTGTTAGGTTGGTTATGGGACGAGATACCTTTGCTCTCATTATCTCGATATGCGCTTTACTCGTAGCCGCTTGGGAGCCAATTGAGAGACACATTCTCCGCAAGGAAACAGCGCTCCTTAACAGAAATTGGAATATTGATATTGGCTTTGATATTGGTGTTTCGTATCGTGAAGATTACGTTTTCATAAATACGTCTGAGCGCGAAATTACAGTAGTTGACACCGAATGTGATGTCGCGAGCAAGTTGCCCAAGCCCGAACTTGCGGGGCCATTTCATCTGCGTGATGGCGCGAGCCTTGGAATCTGTGAAATTCAGACCAGCGAGCCTCTACCGATAACATTACAACCGGGTGCGTCGACAGTGTTCGATCTTCATCTGTCGCTGCTGCCATTCGGCGACCTTGGTCAACTATTATATAAATTTAGACAGGCAAAGCCAGACGCGTCCCCACATGATTTTGTAGCCTACCTCTACTATGAGTATGGCATAGACTATGCTGGCAACCCAGTTAGGCCTGAGTGGGTGCTGCCGACCTCGGAGGACAAGATTAATGGCGACGTTTCTAATGTAGGCTTGAATTTTATGACGACGGCGGGGGCAACTGCATTTGATGAAGATAGCGCCCCGGAATATTTCTACGTGCATTTTATGGCTGTATCCACGGCGCGAGGAACCACTTTCCATACGGGATTACAGTCTGTTCAGTTGGCTCCAGGGGGGCTTTAGGTCGTTAAAAAAAGCGGGGTTAGGTATGAAGTTGGAAAATTAACAGCATAGTTTCAAAACGCTAAAATATTTTTGAATCACACTATATTTGATGATGGTTTTTTATGTCATCGCCCGATGGCCATTTCGCCAGACAGAACGTCACGTCCGAAGCAGATTCACTCGCTCATCGATAAATGACGCGATCTCTGCGGGTTCGTGTTGTCTGGCGTCGACATACCCGTCGTGGCCAAAAATACCTTCGACCTCACCATCGTCCATTCTTACGAACATGATCCGATCATGGTCGCGTCCATTAATGATCTCGCGTACCGCCCTGAACTCGATCCCGCACCAGTTTTTCCGTTGATAGTCGCCGCCGGCAAACACCACAATTAGTCGAGAACGATCACGGTAAATCCCCTGAAGAAAGGTATCGAGAGAAGGGCGTGCGAGCTGCGCAGTATAGTTTCGATCATAGAAGTATCGATCAGGACCGAGCAGCCGCTCCAAGTGCTGCGCGACCTGCTCTACATACTGGCGAGCCTCGCCGGGAAACGACAACGCGACGTCAAACTGATGTTTCGACAGATTTATCCTCGGGCCCGCGCTTGAAGCCCAACGGGGAAGTGAAATGCCCTTCCGGCTTAATTCGGCCGGTAGATCGACGTTCTTTACTGCCCAATGTGTCCGGTTCAACTCCCACTTCTCAATCTCCAGTTCGAAAGTCATTTCGTCGAGTTGCGATGCTGTCAGGAATGTATCGAGCGGATAAATCTCGTAGTCGATGCGGACATCTTTACCGCGGACGGTCACATCCCGGATCAGCCCAAAATGCGGATCAAGTCCTTTGGCTGCTTCATATGCAAAGATGCAGGGAAAGCGACGGAGCTGATCTATCTCTTCCACGCCAAGCGCTCCAAATTCATTTTCAAACGCTTCGCTGGTATATTCCCGAACACACCTGCTGCGCTCGATCAGCCAAGCGTCCCCATTCCAAGATTCACTTCTGGAGGAAACAAAAAGATTATACATGGAGGCCCTATTCAATCCGTTTCGTTGAAACATATCAGGTTTCAATGGGTTGTCACGATAGCGCACCTAACGTCAGCTTCGGTCCGCATACCGGACCTTAGTGAGAAATGCAGCTTCCGCCCGTCAATCCAGAGGTATTCGCAACGGCATCGAAAACTGAGCGCTTGCAGACCGAACGATCCCCGCATCACTCAACGTTAACTTTTCTTACGCTCGTAGTTAAAGTCCGGTCTAAGCCCTCTTTGGCCGTGCTAAGCAGGTAGCTGTTCTCAGTTGCAGCTTCGCATGTTATTTAATGGCCGACCCACTTCAGGCAGACAATTCCTCGACGCTCATCGCAGTGAGATTTCCTAAAGCGGACATCTTGCTGTGTCTATTTCCTGCTCGCCACAGTCGGGACAAACGGTCTCGTTTTTCGGATAGGCGAACCCACAGGACCTGCATGGTTTTGCATCGGTCATGTCTTCAAGAAAGGCGCAGCGTTTACACAAGGTCTTGGTGTCGCGTAGAGACAGGTACCTCCTCATATCAGAAATCCATGCAAGCATCGCATCTCGCATCCAGTCGTATTTGCGAGCGAGAAGCTTACGGTGATAAGCTTCGTATATTTCAGCTTTGACGGCTCTTCGCTGGTTCGCTGTGGTGCCTGGCTTTTGGGCCGGTGTGGCAAATACATGAGCGCAGTAATGTCCTCCGACGCTACCGTTACAAATCCAAGTTGCAGCCTTCTTGCGAAATTGAATTGAAAGGCTTGCGCAGATCGGGCAGCAATCCCTCAGGACGGGCACGACTGCATTCTTTATCTCTGCATATTCTTCATAAAGGGCGGGGCGATAATCAGGCTGTGGTTCTTTAGATTCAAATTCCTTTTTTGCCTGCTCAATGTACGGTTTGACACGAGGCACGCGGAATGTGTGTTGCACGTAGAGGATGGCTTCCTTCCCCGCGCCACAGGTCTCGCAGTGTGTTCCCAAGACTCTTGCTCGAGCAGCCTTCCAAGACTTCCAGTGCCAAGGTGGGCCGAGTTTTTTTCGTGACACGAAGACGATTCTTGAGGCTTCATGACCTGTCATCGTTCTATTGCGGAGGCCTGCGTCCACATGTTCAAATTCATCAGGAAGTGGGATCATTGGGCTCTGTTTTCTATCGCTCAACGTAAAATAGGGCGCATTGCTTTTGCCGCGCAAGCTATATTCTTTATTCCGAACGCCAAGGTGCAGGTTGAGGAGGCCGTTGATGAGGGTGACCGCAATTGAAGAAAAAACTGAGCTTCCACAGCGGACGGTGGGAACGTCCGTATCGAGATCATCAATGAAATCTGTAGCGAATGACTGCAAGAGGCTCAAATTTTCCAATGCTGCGGTAAACATTAATGCCGTGCCCGTAAATCATGTTGGGAATGAGTTTTTCGGCTCAACACGAAATCATCTTTGCCTTTTCTTGCCTTACGATCGTATATTCGAAGCATAGAAAAACGGTGCATAAATGAATTTATCTGGCAAAGCATTACTCAACATTCACGAGCGCGAACTCGAAGAACGCCATAACGCCTTCAATAAATCCGCCAATACCCGGAAACGGGTAGTTTATTGGATTGGTTTTCTCGATGGCGCTTTGTCCTCGCAGCGTATTGAGGAGGGTGAAGAAGACGCCATCTTGGCCGAAGCTGGAAAGTTTGCTGAGTTCTTCAACGACCCGGATGCCTCCGATCTGGCGGATGACATTCGGGCGAAGTGCTTTTCGTCCGAAACAGACCTGGTGGATCAGCTGAAGCAAGTGATCGACGACAAACGGGCAGAACTTGGTTCAGGATCAACTTCCGTTGAAACTGATGAAATGAATGAGTTTCTCGGGTTTTGTGCTGGAATCATCTGTGATGGGAGGGTTCTTGAAGCCGAAGTTCGCGCCATTCTCCAGCGTTTCAAATCTTCACACATCCTGATGAATGCATCTCCGTTCTCACCCCTGAAAGCTGCAGTTGAAACGGCAATGGATGATGACATCCTAACGGACAATGAAGCCGAGGAAATCCAGGAATGGATTGCACAACTGGTGGGAGACGGCTTCATCGACACCGGTATCCCCAACATTGGGTCAGTTGCAAAACTTGATGAGCCGATTACAGATCCAAACGAAATAGAAATTGTGGGTTCTGTATTCGTCCTGACTGGTCCAATGCGTATGGGGCCTCGGTCTTTCATTATGTCCGAGATCGTAAGCGTTGGCGGAATCTGCGCATCTCGGACAACGAAGAAAACTGACTTTGTAGTGATCTCCTCAACAGCTTCACGCCACTGGCGCACCACTCACTTCGGCACAAAAATCGAGCGTGCCCGTGAGTTGATCGAGGAAGGGCAGAAGCTGCGTTTTGTGTCCGAGGTTACCCTCGAAAACGTCATTAAGGCCGCCAGGGCTTAATTCACAGACTGGCAAAGTGAAGTGGTCCGGCAAAATTGGACAGCGTGCTAAGATGTATCCACCACTGATGAATGGATACGAGAATGACGAAGCGACGGAACTTTTCAGACAAGTTTAAGGCTGCTGTGGCGCTTGAGGCGCTACGTGGTGACAAGACAGTTCAGGAGATTGCAGCCAAGCGCCAACTTCACCCGACGCAGGTGAGCACATGGAAACGGCAGGCGATTGAAGGCATGGCCGGGGTGTTTTCGGACAAAATCAAGAAGGCTGAGAACAAGGACGGCGAGATCAAAGATCTGCACGCCAAGATCGGCCAGCTTGCGGTGGAGAACGATTTTTTGTCACAAGGGCTGAAGCGATGAGCCCGTCTGAACGTCGCGAGATGATCCGTAAGAAGAACACGAAGCTGAGCCTGACGCGCCAATGCAAGTTGCTGAGGATCAGCCGGTCGTCGCTGTATTACACGCCCGTAGGTGTGAATACTGAAACGTTAAAGCTGTTGAATGAGATTGATCGGGTCTTCACGAAATACCCGTTCTTTGGCAGCCGCCAGATTGCAGCTTACCTTCCCCAATCTGGGTTCTCGGCTGGGCGGCATCGTGTGCGTCGCCTGATGGGCATTATGGGATTGCAGGCCGCATACAAGGGGCCAAACACCAGCAAGAAGCATCCTGAGAACCGCATTTACCCGTACCTGCTGAGAAAGCTGGCAATCACGCGACCCAATCAGGTTTGGTGTAGCGACATCACCTACATCCCGGTCAAGCGCGGCTTTTTGTATCTGGTGGCAATCATGGATTGGGCAACGCGCAAGGTGCTGTCCTGGCGGCTCTCAAATACGCTGGATGCCAGCTTCTGTGTTGAGGCGCTGGAGGAGGCAATCGCCAAATATGGAAAGCCAGAAATAATGAATACGGATCAAGGCAGCCAATACACAGGGGCGGGCTGGATCACCACTTTGACCAAGACTGACATCAAAATCTCAATGGATGGCCGCGGCCGCTATTTAGACAACATCTTCATTGAACGGTTGTGGCGGTCACTCAAACAGGAGGCTGTCTATCTGCACGAAATCACTGACGGCTTCCAAGCAAAACGCATCATCGATAACTGGATCGGGTTCTACAACTCAGAGCGCCCTCACACCGCCCTTGATAAGCGCACGCCGGACACCGCATACTTCACCCAAGCAGAAATACGAAAAGCGGCATGAACATAGACCAGATGCATCTTAGCAGAGCCGCAAAACTGTCCTAAAAAGCCGGACCACTTCACATGGTAGTGGGGTAATCCCTAAAAAAATGGGGGGATTACTACCAGACTGTCTGGTGAAAAGCGTGCAAATTCCTTGCTACGATCACGCGCTTTTCAAGCTAAGCACAGCAAACTCGACATTGATTTCTGACGAATGACCGAAGCCAAAATCCCTTTAATCGTTGGGCGAGGCTTCGGCGTTTATTTTATCTTTTAGGCTCAGCTTTGCAGTACCAGCTACCATTGTTTGAATTGCAGTACTCGATCACACAGTATTTGTGAGTGTTCTTGAAACCGAATTTTTCAGCTACATAATAGTCATGACAACGTTGTAGCTCTGATCGTTTAGCATCTTCTCTCGAAATTTTAACTGAAGACGAATCTCTCAGGGTTTTTGCGCCAGCGTTCAGTGCTTTTACAAAAAGGTGGCTTCCCTTTTTGCCAACCTTCTTCAGACGCATTCCTGTATCCGAAGCTATGTCTGTTCCATCAGTACAGCGCGCTGTTGGCAGAAGCCTACCTCCGGTCCTGTCTGAACTCACTTTTCTGAGTTTTTCTCGGTTCAACTCAGGATAATACTTTGGATACTTTGGTAATTTGAACATTGTTTCGGCAGCTGCGTATTCTCCGTTTTTTAGCTTATAGACGCCGATTTCGTACTCCCATCGGCCTCGTTTTTCCATTTGTTGCTGTACTGGTTCGAGCAGGCCGTTTGGGGATTTTCCTTGGTTATAAATCATTCGGCATAATCCAGCGTTTACAAAGGATCTATCGCTGTTCGAGTTAGATCTTTTCGGTGACTTAGTGCTGACTGACGTGTGCTTTGCCGGTACGGTTTTCCCGGTTTTCCAGTTGTACTCAGTGACGAACTTTTCACCAGTTGAACAAAACGAGTCCTGTGGGATTCTTCGGTTCTTTTTCCACTCAGTGATGATCTTGTCCTCTTGATGAGGCTTCAATGATCCTATCGAGACTGCGTACCAGCCGTTTTGCGTCTTGAATATTTTTGCATTTTTATTGTTCGGCGTGCTTCTTACATATTGCCGAGCGAGGTCGTATGTCTTCTTTGAAGAAATTATAAGTTCGCATGTACCTGGTTTGATTAGTGATTGGGCGTTGACACTGTTTAAGCTCACACCGAGAAAGAACATCGCTAAAGCAATCATTTTTTTCATTAATTTTTCTCGTATATTATGGATGAAATATATTTTCGCACCTCATATTTTCGTTCACAGAAGGCCTTATAGCAACATTTTATTGAACAATTGCATTTTGTAGCTGGATGGTTTGGCACTGACCGCAGTGATATCCCTTCCTTTGACCCTATGGCTAACCGACTGATAAAATTGATAATCTATTCTAAGGTGCGTCTGTTCTGAATTGTCCGTTGTCAGGGTTTTTGGCACCAAGTGTGGCTTAAACTAAGAGAGAGTTTGGCTCATCTGGTTGGCTTGATTATGCAGCGCGCTGTCGGTGGTGCAATCGTCGCGTTTCGACTGTCTTACGTTTTATCCTTTCTCGTTATTGGGGGAATGGCTTTGTCGCGACCGAAGTAGACGTCGGCGGGCATGACATTGTTGATGCTCTCGTGGTAGCGGCGGTGATTGTAGTGATCGACGAAGTCTTCAATCTGGGCTTCGAGATGACCGGTGACCTGCCCCCCGAAACTTCCCTCAGTTTAATGTAGAGTTTGCTCAACCTTCGAAGGAGCAAACAGATGCGACAGAGCCGTTTTACTGAAGCCCAAATTATCGGAATGATCAAAGAACAGGAAGCTGGCATGCCGACGGCAGAGGTGTGCCGCAGGCATGGCTTGAGTCCCGCGTCGTTCTACAAGTTCAAAGCCAAATATGGTGGCATGAACGTTTCTGATACTCATCGCCTTAGATCGCTGGAGGATGAGAACGCCAAGCTGAAGCGCCTTCTGGCGGACACGATGTTGGACAATGTTGTGTTGAAGGATTTGCTGGGAAAGAACTGACGACACCGAATGTGCGACGGGCCGCAGCACGCAAGGCAATGCGAGACCATGATATCTCGCAGCGCCGGGCGTGCAGGCTTGTCGGTGTCGATCCCAAGACCGTCCGGCGCGATCAGTCACCGGATAATCCAGAAGTTCGCGAAGAGATGAAAGCGATTGCCAGCAAGCGACGGCGCTTTGGCTACCGCCGGATCGGTGTGCTGCTGGAACGCAAGGGAAGGATCATGAACCACAAGAAACTGTATCGCCTTTATACTGAAGAAAAGCTGGGCGTTAGACGGCGCAGGGGCCGCAAGCGTGCGCGTGGCTCGCGGACACCAATGCCGGTTGCTTTGCGTCCTGGCGAGCGTTGGTCCTTAGATTTTGTGTCGGATACGTTCGGCGCGTCACGCAAGTTCCGCATGCTGGCTGTAAACGACGATTGTTGCCGCGAGAACCTCTGCTTGGTGGCTGACACCAGCATCTCGGGCGCTCGTGTCGCGCGGGAACTTGACGCGCTTGTCCGTATTTATGGAAAGCCTGCCTGCATTGTCAGTGATAACGGCACGGAGTTTACCAGTCGTGCGATCCTAAAATGGGCCGGTGATAACGACGTTGATTGGCATTACATCGACCCCGGCAAACCCCAGCAGAATGGCTTCATAGAAAGCTTCAATGGCAGCCTGCGCGACGAGCTGTTGAATGAGGAAATCTTCGATACGTTGGATGACGCCCGTCGCAAGCTGGCACTCTGGCGATACGACTACAACAACGTCAGGCCGCACTCATCGCTTGGGAACCAAACACCGGCAGAAGCTCGTCGAGCGCTTGAGCAATTTGAGGGCTCCGCGCAAGACGCGCTTGCCCAAACTGACGACGAAGAATATGAAACCCAGACCCGCAAACTCTCGTTATGAATGAGGGAGCCTCGGGGGGCAGGTCACCGGGAAGAAAGTAGTTTTCGAGTTAAGATGCGGTTCTTCGTGGTTTTATGCCACCGCTCTATCTTACCTTGGGTTTATGGGTGGTATGGTGTGCCGCCCGAGTGCTTCATGCCCTTGTCTTGCAACCACTCAGTCCGATTCCCAGAGACGTAGCCGGATCCGTTGTCGCTCAGCAGGCGCGGTTTGTGAACGACATGCACTTGATCACAGCCGGACGCCTGCAGCATCAAGTCGAGGGTGTCTGTCACAATTTCAGCAGCATATTTGTGCAGAGTTTCCATGAGATGATGTGGCGTCTGTAATCATCCAGGATCGTGCTGAGGTAGAACCGACGCTACCCAATGATCTTGAGATAGGTGAAGTCGATCTGCCAAAGCTAATGGATGGCCGTCGTCTTGTCTTTGTACTCACTGGCCTCCTTGATCACGATGAAGGCAGGGCTGGTGATCAGGTCGTGCGCTTTCAGAATTCGATACGTTGAATTTTTGTTACAAAGTAACTTTCCTTGTCTGTAAGCGTCACCGCCAACTCGCGCGGCGATAGTTCGGTCTCTTTCAATGCCAATTTGATCACCTTGCGCCGCACCTCGTCAGGGATGCGGCTCCAGACGTGTTTTGGCTTGGGGGATTCATCTTGCAGCTCAGCCTCACCACGCTGAAGGCACCAATTCTCCCAGTAGTAGAGCCTGGTGCAGGGAACTCCCAGCTTAGCCAGTGTCTTGCGGGCTGACAGATGGCTTTCTTCAACCAGTCGAATCATCTCTAACTTTTCAGGAGCAGCATACCTCATTCGTGGTCGCCCCCATCGCCTGTCATGCTTTTTTTGAGCAGACGGAGTTGGAGCGTTTGTTCCGCCACGATCTCCTTCAGGTCACGGGCATCTCTGCGCAGATCTTTGACTTCGTCAGTCGTGGCAGTAAGGGCCATCTCGCCAGCCAGTCGGCGCTTCCGAGCTTGCACGAAGTCCTTTGACCATTTGTAATAGATGCCTTGGGAGATGCCCCCGCGGCGGCACGGCTCAGAAATGCTGTCCTCACCGCGCAGACCGTCCAAAACGATCCTGATCTTCTCTTCGGATGAATTGTGCTTGCGTGTCGCCCGTTTGATATCTTTGACGATCTTCTCGCCAAGGCTTTTGCGTGTTCCAGCTGTCTGTCTCATCTTCCACTCCTCAGTGGTTACGATGAGCCAAGAACACTCGCTTAACAAATACCGCTACTTGGACCCATAAGCGCTGTCGTCCGACAAGACCGAATCGATATCGGCCCTCTGCCTCCGATCACAATCTCACCAACGGGAGATGCGGACGCCGCCAAAAGTTTTAACGCAATATCTCGCCCTATTGTCCGGCGGATAAAATCTGTCGATACATAATATCAATATATAGATCTAAAATCGACGCTTGCACTAAATGTGGTGTTGTTTTGGTGCATTTTAACGCGTCGAATGGTTATGGTGGAGCCTAGCGGGATCGAACCGCTGACCTCCTGCATGCCATGCAGGCGCTCTCCCAGCTGAGCTAAGGCCCCATCGTGGATCAGGGATCCGGGAAGTGTATCAACCGTGTAAGGCCGATGCGCCGCTGAATAGGCGGTCGCGAGGGCGGGATCAAGAGGAAAATCTATCCCGCCATCGCAAAATTCAATTAATCTTCGTCTTCGGAGGCAACGTCCGCGATTTCTTCGAGAGGAACAGTATCCTCATCGTCGTCATCATCGTCCAGAATGTCGTCGTCCAGATCTACGTCTACGTCGTCATCATCCACCAGCGACTCTTCATCATCAGAGTTGCCTTTCTTGGATTTGGCTGTGACGGCGTCTTCTCTATCGGCGGCGATCATGCGGGATTTGGAGTTATCTACCTCGACCACTTCGCCGGAGTATGGGCTGATGATCGGATCTTTGTTCAGGTCGTAGAACCGTTTGCCCGTTGTGGGGCACAGGCGCTTGGTTCCCCATTCTTCATTGGGCATCGAAGACCCCTTTTTGAAAGTGTTGTTGCGTATAGATGATTCAGGCCAAGTGCCATATGAGATAGGCACTGTCAAAGGCAATCGCCACCCCATCGCGACCCGGAACCCTGAAATGCCTGATCCTGTCCTGCCCGGAAACCCACCTATCCCGCTGATCCTGCGCCGCTCTGCGCGGGCGCGGCGCATATCGCTGCGGATATCGCAGCTGGACGGGCGGGTGACCCTGACCATGCCAAAACGTCTGAAAGAGGCCGAGGGAATCGCCTTTGCACGCGAGAAAGAGGCGTGGATTCGGCAGCATCTCGACGCGCGCAGTGAGGATGTGGTGGTGGGCATCGGGGCAGAATTTCCTTTGGGCGGGCGGATGCTTCGAGTCGAGGTAGGGCAGGGCAGGCGGGTGGTTCTGGGGAGCGATACGATCTGTGTCCCCGGTCCGGCGGATCGCGTGCCCGTGCGGCTGGCTGCCCATCTAAAGGAGCTTGCGCGCGACCGGCTGACGGGGGCCTGTGACGACTATAGCGCGTTGCTGGGGCGTCCTTATGCCAAGCTGACGCTGCGCGATACGCGGTCGCGGTGGGGGTCCTGCACCTCTGACGGGGGGCTGATGTTTTCGTGGCGGTTGATCCTGACCCCGCCCGACGTGCTGGACTATGTCGCCGCCCACGAGGTCGCACATCTGGCGCAGATGAACCACTCTCCGGCCTTCTGGGCCGAGGTCGAACGGATTTACGGACCCTATCAAGAGGCGCGTGGCTGGTTGCGCAGGCATGGCAGCGACCTGCACCGGTTCAAGTTTACCGCGTAGCGCAGCGCCTCGGCGCGTTTACCACATTGACGCACCGGCGATTCGTGATCACAACGGCGATATGAACCTGAACCCTCGTCCTCTTGATGCGCATCCATTGGCGCATGACCGCGTGTACCGGCAGTTGCGGACCCGTATCATGTACGGGGATCTGCCACCGGGACAGGCTTTGACCCTGCGGGGGATCGGTAAGGAATACGAGGTGTCGATGACCCCTGCGCGCGAAGCCGTCCGGCGGCTGGCGGCAGAGGGGGCGCTGACGATGTCCGCGTCGGGCCGGATTTCCACACCCGAGCTGAGCAACGAACGCATCGAGGAACTGGCCGCGCTACGTGCGCTGATCGAGGTAGAGCTCGCCAGTCGTGCCTTGCCCCGTGCCCACCTTGCGCTGATTGACCGGATGCAGGCGATCAACAATGCTATTTCCGACGCGGTGAACAATCGCGACGCCGTGAATTATATCCGTATGAACCTCGAATTTCACCGCACGTTGTATCTGCGGGCGCAGGCACCGGCGATGCTCGCGATGGCAGAGACCGTCTGGTTGCAGATGGGCCCGACGATGCGCGCGCTCTATGGCCGGCTGCGACGGACAGAGCCGCCGCATTTTCACAAGCTGATTATCGCAGCCCTGCGCGCCGGGGATGAACCCGGTTTGCGTCTGGCGGTGCGTACGGATGTGACGCAAGGCTTGCGGATGCTGGTGTCGTAAGGCCCTGCGGGGCGGCGTAGAGTTACGCCGCCAGTCCCTTGGCCCCGAGGCCGAGGAACTTTTGGCGGCGATCCGCGACCAGTGCCTTGGCGTCTTTGCCTGACAGGTCATCCAGCATCGCGGTAATCGCGCTGCGTACCGATGCGATGGCGGCTTTGGGGTCACGATGCGCGCCGCCACGGGGTTCGGGGATGATGCGATCGTTCACGCCGAGCTGTTTCAAATCTTGCGCTGTCAGGCGCAACGCTTCGGCGGCTTCGCGCATCTTTTCGGCGTCTTTCCACAGGATCGACGCGCAGCCCTCGGGCGAGATCACGGAATAGACGGAATGTTCCAGCATGGCGACACGGTTTGCCGTGGCAAAGGCCACAGCCCCGCCCGATCCGCCTTCGCCGATAATGACCGACACGAGCGGCACGCCGACTTGCAAACATTTTTCGGTCGCACGGGCGATGGCTTCGGACTGGCCGCGCTCTTCGGCACCTTTACCGGGGTAGGCACCGGGGGTGTCGACCAGCGTGATCACGGGCAGGCCGAATTTATCCGCCAGCTCCATCAGGCGCACGGCCTTGCGGTAGCCTTCGGGGCGGGCCATGCCGAAATTGCGTTCGATGCGGGATTTGGTGTCGTTGCCCTTTTCGTGGCCGATCACGACGACAGGTGTGTCATTGAACCGCGCCAGACCGCCCATGACAGCCAGATCATCGGCAAAGTTCCGGTCGCCCGCCAGCGGCGTGAATTCGGTGAATAGGGCTTCGATGTAGTCTTTGCAGTGGGGGCGGTCGGGGTGACGTGCCACCTGACATTTGCGCCACGGCGTCAACGACTTGTACAGATCGTCCAGCATTTGATGGGCTTTTTCGTCCAACGTCTTGGCTTCGGCGCTGACGTCCATCCCTTCAGAGGTCCGCGCCAGTGCGCGCAGCTCTTCCGCTTTGCCTTCAACTTCGGCCAGTGGTTTTTCGAAATCCAGATACTGTGTCATCACCTGCTCCGCGCTTTGTTCAGGGCTATATGGCGTTGATTTGCGGTCTTTGCAACGTGACCTGTCAGCTGGCCGGCCAAAGGGCAGGCAACAGCGATGCCACAAGCAGCGCGGCCATGGTCACGTTAAACACCCGCAAACGTCGGGGATTCGTCAGAAAACGGGCCATCTGCCCGCCAAGAAGGGTCCAAAGCGTTACCGAAGGCAGCGCCATCACCGCCACGACAAGCGCCGTGATCACCAGCGGCAAAAAGCCGGCGGAAGGCACATAGATCGTGATGACGCTCAGCCCGAAAGCCCAGGCCTTTGGATTGACCCACTGGAACCCAGCGGCTTGCAGAAAGCTGAGCGGCTTGGCGTTCGGGTCGGCGGTTTGTACCGGCGCAGCGGTGGCGATCTTGAAGGCGAGGAAAGCCAGATAGATCAGGCTCAGCAGCTTGAGCACGGTATAAATGACGGGGAATGCGTCGAACACGCGGATCAACCCAAAGCCGGCAAGCAGCAGCATGACCATAAAGCCAAGGGTGATCCCCAGCATATGCGGCACCGTGCGCGCAAAGCCGAAATTCGCCCCGGACGCCATCAACATCAGGTTGTTCGGCCCCGGCGTGATAGAGGTGATGAGGGCGAAAAGCGCGAGCGCGGAAAGGACATCAATGGACATGCCGCCTTGATGCCCCAAGCCGCGGGGTATGCCAAGCCCGCTTCGCTACGGGGGGGCAACAGCGGCGCAGGAACAAGGCCCGCGCCGCTGTGTCGTATTGCGGGGCTAGCGCGAGGCGATCATCTCGGACTGGCGCACGATGACCTCGGCCTGTTTGATGCTGGCGATATCGACCAGACGACCTTTGTAGACGGTCGCACCTTCGCCGTTGGCCTTGGCTGTTTCCATCGCAGCCAGAATTTCGCGGGCTTCGGCGACGGCTTCCTCCGAGGGGGTAAAGACCTCGTTCGCGACGGCGATCTGCTTGGGGTGGATGGCCCATTTGCCGACCATGCCCAAAGTTGCCGACCGGCGTGCCTGCGCGCGGTAGCCTTCGTCGTCCGAGAAATCACCGAACGGACCGTCGACCGGCAGCACACCGTGGGTCCGGCAGGCAGCTACAATGGCGGTCTGCGCCCAATGCCACGGATCGGACCAATGCTTTGTCCCGTCGTGCAGCATGTAATAGTTCTCTTGTGTGCCGCCGATGCCGGTCGTCTGCATCCCCATAGAGGCAGCAAAGTCGGCCGCGCCAAGGCTCATCGCTTGCAAGCGCGGGCTGGCAGCCGCAATTTCTTCGACATGGGCGATGCCCGCCGCCGATTCGATGATGACCTCGAACGAGATCTTCTTGCTTCGGCCCTTGGCGGTTTCAATCGCAGTAACCAGCGCGTCAACGGTATAGACGTCTGCCGCGCAACCCACTTTGGGGATCATAATCTGGTCCAGACGCTCGCCTGCTTGCTCCAGCAGGTCGACGACATCACGGTACCAGTAAGGTGTGTCGAGGCCGTTGATCCGTACGGACAACGTCTTGTCGCCCCAGTCTACGTCGCTGATCGCTTTGATGATATTGGCGCGGGCGCTGTCTTTGTCCGAGGGGGCAACGCTGTCTTCCAAATCCAGGTTGATGACATCTGCGTCAGAGCTTGCCATTTTCTCGAAGATTGCCGGGCGCGAACCCGGGCCGAACAATTGGCAGCGGTTGGGGCGTGCAGGGGCTGTGGGCTGGATGCGAAAGCTCATATGCGAACTCCTTGAGTAATAAAGTTACGACTTGATTGCCTTGGGTGGTATTAAATTGCGCTGCGCCCTGCAAGAGTGATCTCGCAGCTGCAGCATCGAGCGCTAAATTTCTATGCACAATTCTTGCGCTAATGGGCGAATCTTTGCAAATATTCTGCGGTCTCTCTTGCGTCGGCCATTCATTTGCAACCTTATCGCGCCGAAAGGCTGCGAAACTGAGCCAAAGCCAAATTACAGGAGCATGTGATCATGATCAAAACACCATACCTTCTTTTCCTGGGCGACGCGCCAGATCATCTTGCTGCTAAAGTAGCGCAAGGCATCAAGGACTGGCGTCCCGATAATGCCGTCGGCCAATTGCGGCTGGACGGGTGTAAGGCGGATCTGGGCCTGACCGATATGACCCTAGCGCAGGCGAAAGAAGCGGGCGCAAAGACGTTGGTCATCGGTGTCGCAAACCGCGGTGGCACCATCAGCGCCACATGGCGCGCCGTGCTGGTCGAAGCGCTGGAGGCCGGCTTTGATTTGGCATCCGGCCTGCATAACCTGCTGCGCAACGAACCAGAACTGGTTGCCGCCGCCGAGAAACACGGCCGCACCTTGCATGATGTGCGCATTCCGTCGGTGCAATATCCCATCGCGAACGGTGTCAAACGCAGCGGCAAGCGGGTGCTGGCGGTCGGCACTGATTGTTCTGTCGGCAAGATGTATACCGCGCTGGCATTGGACGCGGCAATGAAGGAAAAGGGGCTGAAAAGCAGCTTCCGCGCCACAGGCCAGACCGGTATCCTGATCACCGGCGAAGGCGTGCCCTTGGACGCCGTGATCGCGGATTTCATGGCCGGTTCGATCGAGTATCTGACGCCTGACAATGATGACGACCACTGGGATATCATCGAAGGGCAGGGCAGCCTGTTCCACGTGTCCTATTCCGGCGTCACCATGGCGCTGATCCACGGCGGCCAACCCGATGCGCTGATCCTGTGCCACGAGCCAACCCGCAAAACCATGCGCGGTCTGCCCGACTATACGCTGCCCACGCTGGAAGAAGTACGCGACGTGGCGCTGACGCTTGCACGGGTCGCCAATGCCGGATGTCAGGTGGTCGGCATCTCGATCAATACGCAGCATCTGTCGGAAGTAGAGGCAGACGCATATCTCGCCGAGGTTGAGCATCGCTTGGGCTTGCCAGCCGTGGACCCGTTCCGCCAAGGTGCCGCGAAACTGGCGGATGCTTTGGCAGCCCTCTGATCGGCCCTTCGGGGAGAGTTTAAGTGGCAAAATGAAGGAGCGGATATGCGTATCGAGGTAAGCCGGGATGTGTTCCGGCTGGCGCAGGTCTTTACGATTTCGCGCGGGTCGCGGACCGAGGCGCAGGTGCTAACGGTTCGGATTACCGAATGCGGCGTGACGGGGTGGGGCGAGTGTGTGCCCTACGCCCGTTATGGAGAGACGTTGGAATCGGTCGCGGCAGAGATTGAAACGTTAAGCGGGTCCCTGACCCGCGAGGCGCTGTACGATCTGCTGCCCGCCGGGGCCGCGCGCAATGCGGTGGACTGTGCCTTGTGGGATTTACAGGCTAAGCAGGCAGGCAAACGTGTGTGGGAACTGGCGGGTTTGGCCCAGCCGGGGCCCGAGGTCACGGCCTTTACCCTGTCGTTGGATAGCCCCGAAAAAATGCGCGAACAGGCTGCATTGCATGCGCATCGTCCGTTGTTGAAGATCAAGCTTGGTACGCCGGACGATATGCCTCGCCTTGAGGCCGTGCGCGCCGGTGCCCCCGATGCGCAGATCATCATCGATGCGAATGAGGGCTGGTCGGCAGAGGTTTATGCCGATCTGGCACCGCATCTGGTACGGCTTGGAGTGTCATTGGTGGAGCAGCCTTTGCCTGCAGGCGATGATGATGAGCTGATCGGGATGGATCGGCCTGTGCCGGTCTGTGCGGATGAAAGCTGTCATGACCGTGCGAGCCTCGCTGCGCTCAAGGGTAAATACGATGTGGTCAATATCAAGCTGGACAAGACCGGCGGCCTGACAGAGGCGCTGGCGCTGCGCGATGCCGCTGTCGCGCAGGGCTTTGAGGTGATGGTCGGCTGCATGGTCGGGTCTTCGCTGGCAATGGCACCGGCGACCTTGGTAGCGCAGGGGGCCAAGGTGGTGGACCTTGACGGCCCGCTGCTTCTGGCCGAAGACCGCGAGGACGCTTTGACATTTGACGCCGCCGGGGTGCATCCGCCTGCGGCCAAGCTTTGGGGATAAGACATGCGGACTGTATATGTGAACGGCGAATACCTGCCCGAGACCGAAGCCAAGGTTTCGATCTTTGATCGCGGGTTTCTGATGGCGGACGGGGTCTATGAGGTCACCAGCGTGCTGGACGGCAAGCTGATCGACTTTGACGGCCACGCCATCCGGCTGAGCCGGTCGCTGAATGAATTGCAGATGCGCAACCCGATCTCGAAAGAGGATCTGTTGGAGGTGCATCGCGAGCTGGTCCGTGTGAACGAGATCGACGAGGGGCTGATCTATTTGCAGATCACGCGCGGGTCGGACGGGGACCGAGACTTTGCCTTCCCCGATCCCGAAACAACCGAGCCTACGATCGTGTTGTTCACCCAATCCAAGCCCGGTATGGCCGACAGCCCCGCCGCCAAGAAGGGGGCGAAGGTCATCAGCATCGAGGACATCCGCTGGGGCCGCCGCGACATCAAGACGGTGCAACTTTTGTACCCGTCGATGGGCAAAATGATGGCTAAGAAAGCGGGCTGTGACGATGCGTGGATGGTCGAGGACGGGTTTGTCACCGAAGGCACCAGCAACAACGCCTATATCGTCATGGGCAACAAGATCATCACCCGCGCCCTGAGCAACGAGATTTTGCACGGCATCACCCGCGCCGCAGTCCTGCGGTTTGCAAAAGAAGCGCAGATGGTGGTGGAAGAACGTAACTTTACCATCCACGAAGCGCAGCAGGCGGATGAGGCGTTCACCACATCAGCCAGCGCCTTTGTCATGCCCGTGGTCGAGATCGACGGCGTGGCTTTAGGTGATGGTACACCGGGCCGGGTCGCGCCGCGTCTACGCGAAATCTATCTGGAAGAAATGCGCAAGGCGGCGGTGTAACCCGCCTTGCCAAGGGGCTGGCCGCGTGCGGTCAGCCCTTTTCCACGTTCTGTTCAAACGCAACCTTGAACGCTTCTTTCTGCGTGTCTTTCGCGTCGGTCTGATAGCCGGCTTTCCATGCGTCCATGGTCATGCCGTAGAACAATTCACGCGCTTCTTCTTTGCTCATGTCGATGCCGCGTTCGTTCGCGGCCTCTTGGTACCAGCGCGACAGGCAATTGCGGCAAAATCCGGCCAAATTCATCATGTCGATATTCTGAACATCCGTGCGGTCCTGCATCAGATGTTGTTGCAGCCGGCGGAACGCCGCAGCCTGCAGTTCGATTTCCTGTTGTGTAGGCATTATGCTCTCCTCGGTGTGGGTGCCGTAAAGCTATGGGTTGGTCGGGGCGGGTTCAAGGCGGGTGCCTGTCTGCGTGTCTTGCGGTGTGCTTGCAATCGTCATGGTGCTGTCACATTGACGTGCGCATAGACGGAATGGGCGAGCTTCGCTAAATGTTAACGCTAACTTATTTGCTATCCACTCTGATCGCTGCGCGTGTTAAACCAAGGTAATCAGAGCGCGGGGGCTGCCAAAGCCCACAGATGAAAAGGGACGTCACCAGTATGAAACGCACGCGAAATGTCAAAATAGTTGCCACCTTGGGTCCAGCTTCGGATACCCACGAGACGATCTCGGCGTTGTTTCAAGCGGGCGCGGATGTGTTCCGGTTGAACATGAGCCACGGCAGCCATGATGAGATCAGGATCAAGCACAAGATCATCCGCCAGATCGAAGAGGAAACGGGTTCCACGATCGGTATCCTTGCGGATCTTCAGGGGCCGAAGTTGCGTGTGGGTGTCTTCGCTGGTGACAGCGAACTGCTGGTCGAGGGTGCGTCGTTCCGGCTTGATCTGGACGAGGCAGAGGGCAACGCCCGCCGCGTGTGCCTGCCGCACCCAGAGATTTTTCAAGCGCTCGAACCGGGTGCGTCGCTGTTGGTCAATGATGGTAAGATCCGTTTGAAGGTTAAGGAATGCGGGCCCGATTTCGCGGAGTGCGAAGTGATGATCGGCGGCGTGATCTCTAACCGCAAGGGCGTGAACGTGCCTGACGTGGTTCTGCCGCTTGCCGCCCTGTCTGAAAAGGACCGTGCGGATCTGGAATTTGTTTGCGATCTGGGGGTCGACTGGCTGGCGTTGAGCTTTGTGCAGCGTCCCGAAGATGTGACCGAGGCGCGCGAACTGGCCAAGGGCCGTGCCGCACTGCTGAGCAAGATTGAAAAGCCGTCGGCGGTGGACCGGTTCGAGGATATCCTTGCTGTCAGTGACGGGATCATGGTGGCGCGCGGTGATCTGGGGGTTGAGCTGCCGGTGCAGAATGTGCCGCCGATCCAGAAACGACTGGTGCGCAAGTGCCGCGCGGCGGCCAAGCCGGTGATCGTGGCGACGCAGATGCTGGAATCGATGATCGAAAGCCCGGTCCCCACACGGGCCGAGGTGTCGGACGTGGCGACCGCGATCTATGAAGGCGCGGATGCCGTGATGTTGTCGGCGGAATCTGCTGCCGGTGCCTATCCGGTCGAGGCCGTGCGCACGATGGACAACGTCGCCACCGAGGTAGAGCAGGACCCGACCTATACCCAGATCATCGAATCGTCACGCAAGGTAGACCGCATGACGGTGGCGGACGGTATCGTTGCCGCTGCCCGCGAGATTGCGGAAACCGCGAACATCAAGGCGATCTGCTGCTTCACGCAAAGCGGCACTACGGCGTTGCTGACAGCGCGCGAACGGCCACGGGTGCCGATCATTGCGCTGACGCCATTAGTCAGGACCGCACGTCGTCTGGCGCTAACCTGGGGCGTCAACTGCGTGCAGACCGGCACGCTGGAGCGGTTCAAGATGGCTGTGGTCAGCGCTGCACGGGTCGCCCGTGACGAAGGCTATGCCGGACCGGAAGACATGATCGTGGTCACTGCAGGCGTACCCTTTAACGTCGAGGGCAGCACCAATATCCTGCGCGTCGCCCCTTGCGACGAACGATTGATTTTTAATACCGATCCGGAATAACCTCTGATCAGCTAATAAAAATATATCGAGCAGGGGCAAAGACTATGGATACTGATCTGATTTTGGTGATTGGTCTTGCCCTTGCAGTCCTATCGATCCCGTCTGTGGTGTCGGCCTTCTCCGATAGCCGTGCGCCGCGGGCGTCGGCGTTGACGGTTCTGATCGCGGGCGGGATGATCGTCTATGCGATTAACACCCATCCGGGTGGCTATGCGCTGGAAGATATCCCCAACTCCGTCCTGCATGTCGTGGCGCGCTATAAGTTCTGGTAACCGCCAGCGTTTCGCGCTTTTGCCCTTGCTTTGAGGGGCGGTCCCTCCTATACGCCAGCTTCGTTCCGCGCGTCCGGCCTTCGTGGCATGCCGAGTCGCGCACTTACCGAACTCAAGTTAAGGAGACGGAAATGCCCAAGATGAAGACGAAATCGAGTGCAAAAAAGCGCTTTAAGATCTCGGCGACCGGCAAGGTCATCGGCGGTCAGGCTGGCAAACAGCATGGTATGATCAAACGGTCTAAGAAATTTATCCGTGACGCGCGTGGGACAACAGCTTTGTCTGCTCCCGACGCCAAGATCATCAAGGGCTTTATGCCCTACGACCGCTAAGATAGGAGAGCCGATATGTCCCGTACAAAAGGTGGTGTGGTCACCCACGCCCGTCACAAAAAGGTAATCAAGGCAGCCAAAGGTTACTACGGCCGTCGCAAGAACACCTTTAAGGTCGCCCGTCAGGCGGTCGACAAAGCCAACCAATACGCCACGCGCGACCGTAAGAACCGCAAGCGGAACTTCCGCGCATTGTGGATCCAGCGGATCAACGCCGCTGTGCGCAGCCACGACGAAGCACTGACATACAGCCGCTTCATCAACGGTCTGTCCTTGGCTGGTATCGAAGTGGACCGGAAGGTTCTGTCCGACCTGGCAGTCAACGAGCCCGAAGCATTCGGTGCCATCGTAAAGCAAGCACAAGACGCACTGGCCGCATAAGCGCCCTTTGACGATCCAGAGTTTTAGAATGCCGCCCTGACACCGGGGCGGCGTTTTTCGTTTAAGCGGGGTCTTGCGCCGTCAGGGGCTTTTGAAAGGCAACGACAGCCGCCCCCATCAGCAGGATCGCAGCTGCGACCAGCAGGCTCGATCCGATGTTGCCGGTCAGATCCCCCAAGGCACCGGCGGCAAAAGGGCCTGCGGTCTGCGCAACGGCAAAGACAACGGTGAACAGGCTCATGGCGGCGGCCCAGCTTTCTGCGGGCAGGTTCTGGCGGATAAAGCTGGTGATCGCGCTTGGGGCCATGAAAACGCACAGCCCGAAAACGATAGCCGAAATCACAACGGCCCCGCCTGCGGGCAAGACCAGCGGCAGCGCCGACCCGATTGCGATACCGGTCAGGATCATCGCCAAGGGCTTGCCGGAGGCGTGCTGCGCCAACACTCCGCGCCACACAAAAGGCGAGGCGATCAGGGCCACCCCCATGATGATCCACACAGCCGAGATCAGCAGCGCTGGCGCCTGCTGGTCGGTCATCCATGCCGACAGAAATGTCAGATACACGATATACCCCATAGCAAAGCCGATATAGCCTGCCAGCTCTTTCCAGATCAGGCGTAGCTTGATGCCGCCCGCTGCCGTGTTGCGTTGCGCAGGGACCGACAGCCGCGCCGCGGCCCATAGGGACAGGGGCAGGCAGGCCACGCTGATCGCGCCGATTATATACCAGCCATAGCGCCATGATCCGGTGCCCCAGACTTCTATCATCAGGGGCAGGGACGCCCCCGCCAGCATGATCCCGATGCCGCCCCCCGCGCCGAACAGGATCGCAATCGCCAGCGCATTGCGCCGGGCATCGCCGGGAAACAGCCGCGCGGTCAGCACGCCAGCGGTAGAGAATGACATCGCCCCGAACACCCCTGCCGCGAACCGCCAGAAGGTTTGCCAGCCCATTGTCGCCTCGTATCCCGTGGCCAGCAGGGTCAGCGTGGTCGCAACCATACCAAAACTGAACAGCCGCGCCGGCGCGATGCGCCCGATCAGCAGCAACGTCAGCACCGCGCCAATGATATAGCCAAGCGCATTCGCCGTGTTCAGCCAGCCCGCTTGCGCATAGGTCCAGTCCAGCTCGGTCTTCATCGCGGGCAGGATCAGCCCGTAGGCAAAGCGCGCAAACCCGTTAGTGACGGTCACCCCGAGCGTCAGTCCCAGAAGCGCCAGCCAAGGCCGTGTGACGGGTCGGGGAAGCGTCAGGTTACCTATGGGGGGTGAAGTCTCTGCCACGCTCTGCTCCCTTTTGGTGGTTTGCCGCACTATGTGCCCGCAGTTTCGTCATCACAAGACCCGCATCAGATAGCCCTGCCGCTTGTATTCGGGCCCAATTCTGCTAGCACCAGCCCGAGCAAAAGACATGAGGCCGATATGGACGACCTGAAAGCGAAATATCTGGGCCAGATCGCTGGTGCCGCCGACGAAGCCGCGTTGGAGGACATCCGTCTGACCGCGGTGGGTAAAAAGGGCGAAGTCGCCCTGAAGATGCGCGAGTTGGGCCGCATGACGCCCGAAGAGCGCCAGACGGTCGGGCCAGCGCTAAATGCGCTCAAGGACGAGATCACATCGGCCATCGCCGCCAAGAAAGCCGCTTTGGGCGATGCCGCACTTGATGAACGCCTGCGCAGTGAATGGCTGGACGTCACACTGCCCACGCGCGCGACGCGGCAGGGCACGATCCACCCCGTCAGCCAAGTGACCGAAGAAGTGACCGCGATCTTTGCCGAGCTGGGGTTTTCGGTCGCCGAAGGGCCGCGCATCGACACCGATTGGTATAACTTCGACGCGCTGAACATCCCCGGCCACCACCCTGCGCGTGCCGAGATGGATACGTTTTATATGGCGCGTGCCGAGGGCGACGACCGTCCGCCCCACGTGCTGCGCACCCACACCAGCCCCGTGCAAATCCGCACGATGGAGGCCGAAGGCGCGCCCTTGCGCATTATTTGCCCCGGTGGCGTGTACCGTGCCGACTATGACCAGACCCACACACCGATGTTCCATCAGGTCGAAGGTCTGGCGATCGACAAAGACATCTCTATGGCGAACCTGAAATGGACGCTTGAGGAATTCTTTAGCGCGTTCTTCGAAGTTGAGGGCATCAAGACCCGCTTCCGCGCCTCGCACTTCCCCTTCACCGAACCTTCGGCAGAGGTCGACATTCAGTGTTCGTGGGTCGACGGCCAGCTGCGCATTGGCGAAGGCGACGGCTGGATGGAGGTGCTGGGCTCCGGCATGGTCCACCCCAAGGTGCTGCAAGCGGGCGGGATCGACCCGAACGAATGGCAGGGCTTTGCCTTTGGCATGGGCATCGACCGCATCGCGATGCTGAAATACGGCATCCCCGATCTGCGGGCATTCTTTGATTCAGACCTGCGCTGGTTGCGCCACTATGGGTTCGCGAGCTTGGATCAGCCGACGCTGCATGGTGGTTTGAGTAGGTGAGAAGCGAACCTCGCTACTCAAGATTCGCCGGCTGGATCGATAAAGTCGTGCTTGGGGTGCTAGTTTCCGGTGCGCTAATAACCTTTATGACGCTGTTCGGATACAAACTGTATGTCGCCCCACTGGAGGCAGGCCTCCGGACCGAAATGAACGATCTAGCGACGCGTTTTGATCAGTATACTCAGAACGTGGAGTTAGTGCTGGAATCTCTAGCGCGCATTGAGAATGTAGATATGGCTGACACCAATGCCACTGCATTCCTAGTTAGACAAAATGGGCTTATCCAGCGAATCTCCCAAATCGAAGAGACGTTAGATAAGAACCCTCGTGAGGTAATTGACCTAGTTCAAGTCAGAGCGCAGTTATCGTCACAGCAACGACAACTTGATGCCGCACTAGCAAGCTTCGACCGTGAAAATCAACGCTCGTTCACGACGGTCCTTTCTCTGATAGGAGCACTTTTCACCAGCTTCTTGCTCTTGGTTTTAACAAAATTCCTTCAAAGGGGAAGCTGAATGAAGTTTCCCCTTTCCTGGCCCAAGGACCATCTCGACCACATGAGATGGATTAATGTGATAAGCTAGCTCGCACTGGACCGGCCTTTTAACCCACTAAGTCTTCAACCCCTTCTGTGAGCTGCGCTGGTGAAATACTTAATACTCCTATTCTGCTTCAGCGTCCTCCTCGCATCTTCCGCCACCGCCCAGTCCCTCCCGCCCTGCGGCGGCGATACGGTCTGCAAGGTCGGTGACCGCAGCTACAGCATCCTGATGCCCGACGACTGGGACGGGGTTACGCCTCTGCCCGTGATGATGCATTTCCACGCTTTCCTGCGGCGTGGGCGTACCGTGATCAACCATCCGCGTATCGGGTCTGAAACAAAGCCGCGTGGCGTGATGCTGGTCGCCCCTTCGGCGCAGCATCGGGCGTGGCGGTTCTGGCAGGAAGATCCGGCGGATATCGACTTTGCTGACGCGGTGCTGGCGGATGTGGCCAAGCGCTTTCCGGTGGATCAAAGCCAGATTTACATCTCGGGGTTCAGTTTCGGGGCGGCGATGGCGTGGCGCTATGCCTGCGCGCGCGGCGACAGGATCGCGGGGCTGATGACCATGTCGGGGACCATCAAGCAGGCCAGCACCTGCGCCAACCCGCCGCGTCAGGTCCGCCATGTGCACGGGCTGAACGATCTGTGGATGAGCCTGCCACGCGGACCGGACCATGATGCCACCAACGTCGTCGCGCTGTGGCGCAAGGCGCTGCGCTGTGGCGCAGGGCGGCTGGACGGTGCGCTGACGCTGGCGCCGGGGGTCGAGTTCGCGCATTTCACGTGGGACACCTGCGCAGGCAATCGTAGCGTCACACTGGACATCCACACAGGCGGGCATTTCATCCCGACAGGATGGCTTGGCTACCAGCTGGACGGGTTGATGTCCAAAACACCGGGCTAGGCGCAAAACGCACCCGCACCGCATTGAAACCGCGCCGATTAAACGCTACGCCCTAGCGCAAGCATTGCATGAGGATCACCGCCATGAAATTCACACTGTCCTGGCTGAAGGAACATCTCGACACGACCGCGTCGATTGATGAAATCACCTATGCGTTGACCGATCTGGGTCTCGAGGTCGAAGGCGTCGAGGATCGCGGCGCAAAGCTGGCGGATTTTACGCTGGGCTACGTGCAGTCGGCTGAAAAGCACCCTGACGCGGATCGCTTGCAGATCTGTCAGGTGGATACCGACGAAGGCGTCCAGCAGATCATCTGCGGTGCACCGAACGCGCGTCAGGGGATCACCGTGGTCGTGGCGAAACCGGGCGTTTATGTGCCGGGCATAGATACAACAATCGGCGTTGGCAAAATCCGTGGCGTCGAAAGCTTTGGCATGATGGCCTCCGAGCGCGAGCTTGAACTGTCCGAAGAACATGACGGTATCATAGAGCTGCCCTCGGGCAACGTTGGCGACCGTTTCATCGACTGGCTGGCGGAAAATGACCCCGCCAAGGTCGACCCCGTGATCGAGATCGCGATTACCCCCAACCGCCCTGATGCTCTGGGAGTGCGCGGGATTGCCCGCGATCTGGCGGCCCGTGGTCTGGGCAAGCTGAAACAGCGCGATGTGGCCGCAGTAGAGGGGCAGTTCCCGTGCCCGATCACCGTGTCGATTGACGATGACACGCTGGATCAGTGTCCGGTGTTCTACGGCCGCGTGATCCGCGGCGTCAAAAACGGCCCGTCGCCCGTCTGGTTGCAGGACAAGCTGCGCGCCATCGGGCTGCGGCCGATCTCGTTCCTTGTCGATGTGACGAACTTCTTCACCTATGACCGCAACCGCCCGCTGCACGTGTTTGACGCCGATAAGGTCGCGGGCAACAGCCTGCGCATCCACCGCGCCAAGGGCGGCGAGACGCTGATGGGGCTGGACGACAAGGAATACACCTTCAGCGAAGGCATGACCTTGATTTCGGACGCCGAAAAGGTCGAAAGCATCGCGGGTGTAATGGGCGGCGCGGAAAGCGGCTGTTCCATGGACACGGTGAATGTGTTTGTCGAGGCGGCCTATTTTGATCCGGTCCGCACCGCCTACACAGGGCGCGCGCTCAAGATCAATTCTGATGCGCGCTACCGGTTCGAACGGGGCATCGACCCCGAATGGACGCCCTATGCCATCGAACATGCCACGCAGATGATTTTGGACATCGCGGGCGGCGAAGCGTCCGAGGTCGTGGTGGCCGGTAAGGTGCCAGACTTTTCCCGCGCCTATAAGCTGGACGCCGCCCGCGTGCAGTCGCTTGTGGGGATGACCATCTCGGAGAGCGAACAGCGCAAGACACTGACAGCGCTTGGCTTCCGGCTGGAAGGCGATATGGCCCATGTGCCAAGCTGGCGCCCCGATGTGCAAGGCGAAGCCGATCTGGTCGAGGAAGTCGCGCGGATTGCCTCGCTGACCAAGCTCGAAGGACGCCCCTTGCCGCGTTTGACCGCCGGCGTGCCCAAGCCTGTCCTGTCGCCCATGCAGCGCCGCGAGGCCATCGCGCGCCGTTCTTGCGCCGCGTTGGGCTATAACGAATGTGTGTCCTACAGCTTTATCGATCAGCCATCCGCCGCGCTGTTTGGTGGCGGCACCGATGACACCCGTCTGGAGAACCCGATTAGCACCGACATGAGCCACATGCGCCCGTCGCTGTTGCCCGCGTTGTTGCAAGCCGCTGCCCGCAATCAGGCGCGTGGCTTCCCCGATATGGCCCTGTTCGAGGTCGGCCCTGTGTTCACCGGCGGAGAACCGGGCGACCAGCATTTGCAAATCAGCGGTCTTTTGATCGGTCGTACGGGCCCCAAAGACGTGCATGGGGCATCGCGCCCTGTCGATGTGTTCGACGTAAAGTCGGATATCGAGGCGGTGCTTGCCTCTATCGGTGCCCCGACCAAAGTGCAGATCAACCGCAACGGGTCCGACTGGTTCCATCCGGGCCGTCACGGTCAAATCTGCCTTGGCCCGAAAAAGGTGCTTGGTGTCTTTGGTGAAATTCACCCGCGGGTGCTGGCGGCGATGGATGTGAAAGGGCCTGCAATGGGCTTTACCATCTGGCCCGCCGAAGTGCCTTTGCCGCGCAAAGCGGGATCCACCCGTCCGGCGCTGAACGTCAGCGCGCTGCAAGCGGTTGAACGCGACTTTGCCTTTGTGGTGGACGCGGAGGTGGATGGGCTGACCTTGGTCAATGCGGCGATGGGGGCGGACAAGGCCCTGATCGACGATGTGCGCGTGTTTGATGAATTCATCGGCGGGACTTTGGGCGAGGGCAAAAAATCGCTCGCGCTGACCGTGCGGATGCAACCCAGCGACAAGACACTGAAAGACGCGGATATCGAAGCTGTGAGTGCCAAGGTGATCGACAAAGTCACCAAAGCCAGCGGCGGCGTGCTGCGCGGTTAAAGCGAACGGAGGCGGTATGACGTTGCATGTTTATCTATCGGGTGAAATCCACACCGACTGGCGCGATCAGATCATTGATGGCGCGGCGGAGCTGGATGTCGTGTTCACCGGCCCTGTCACCGACCACGCGGCCAGCGATGACTGCGGTGTGGCTATTCTGGGCGCCGAGGCGGACAAGTTCTGGCACGACCGCAAGGGTGCTCAGCTGAATGCGATCCGCACCCGCAAGGGCATCGAAGAGGCGGATGTCGTCGTCGTCCGCTTTGGCGATCAGTACAAACAGTGGAACGCGGCGTTTGATGCGGGTTATGCGGCGGCTCTGGGGAAATCTTTGGTCATTCTGCATGGCGCTGATCATGCGCACGCGTTGAAGGAAGTCGACGCTGCAGCGATGGCAGTTGCCGACGACCCCGCGCAAGTCGTTCAAATCTTGCGCTATGTCCTGACGGGCAACCTACCCGTATAGCCAGACGCTGGCGCGGATTGCGCGGTTTTCGCCTCCATGCAGGGGAAAACTGTGCTTAGTCGACAAAAAGACCTCGCTCGTTTGAAAACCTGTGCTAACGCATCTGCAGTATGTCGTGCGACGTAACAGGCACGGCTTTTAATCTTGCGAGGGACGAATATGCTTCAAGAATTCAAGGATTTCATTGCCAAGGGCAATGTGATGGATCTGGCGGTGGGTATCATCATCGGTGCCGCATTCACGGCGATCGTGAGCTCGCTGGTCAGCGACCTTATCAACCCTGTCATCGGTCTGGTGCTTGGGGGCGTTGATTTCACCAGCATGTATGTCGTGCTGTCCGGCGATGTGCCCGCAGACTCCGGGCTGGATGCCGCCCGCGAAACCGGTGCTGCGATCTTTGCCTATGGCGCGTTCATCACCGCCTGCATCAACTTCCTGATTATCGCCTTTGTGGTCTTTATGCTGGTTAAATTTGTCAACCGGATCAAATCGTTGGCGGAACGCCCCGATGATGTGGCACCAGAGGTGGCAACCGGCCCGAGCCAATTGGACGTGCTGCTGCAAATCCGCGACGAGCTTGCCAAAAAGTAAGTCCGGCTCAACTGTCGAAATCTAAAAGGCCCGCAGGTTCACTGCGGGCCTTTCCTTGTTGTCGGGATCGCTTAACCGGCGATGGCTTGATCGGCGGTGATCGCCTCTAGTCCAAGCGCTTCGGCCACGGCGGCATAGGTCAGCTGGCCCGCATGGATATTCAGCCCCGCCTTGAGGTGGGGATCGTCGGCGCAGGCTTGCTTCCAGCCTTTATCCGCAAGCGTCAGCATGAAGGGCATTGTGGCATTGCCAAGCGCGATGGTAGAGGTCCGCGCGACCGCGCCGGGCATGTTGGCAACGCAGTAATGCATGATGCCATCGACCTCGTACACCGGATCTTGGTGCGTGGTCGCCTTTGATGTTTCAAAGCAGCCGCCTTGGTCAATGGCCACGTCCACCAGCGCTGCGCCGGGCTTAAGCTCGGACAGTTGCGCGCGGCTGATCAGTTTCGGGGCTGTGGCTCCGGGGATCAGGACGGCGCCGATGATCATGTCGGCCTCGCGCGCCAATTCGATGGTATTCCCCGCCGAGGCATAAGACGTGCTGAAAACGCCGCCATAGATATCATCCAGATAGCGTAGGCGCGGCAGGGACCGGTCAAGCACGGTCACATCCGCGCCCATACCCGCTGCGATACGGGCCGCATGGGTACCAACAACGCCACCGCCGATCACGACCACGCGGGCAGGGCCAACACCGGGCACGCCGCCCAGTAAGACGCCGCGCCCTCCATTGGCTTTTTGCAGCGTCCATGCCCCCACCTGCGGGGCCAGACGGCCCGCGACTTCGGACATCGGTGCCAGCAGGGGCAATCCGCCATTGCGGTCGGTAACGGTTTCATAGGCGATACACGTCGCACCAGAAGCCAGCAGATCTTTTGTCTGTTCGGGGTCAGGGGCGAGGTGCAGATAGGTGAACAGGATCTGCCCCTCGCGCAGCATCTTGCGTTCTGCCGCTTGGGGTTCCTTGACCTTGACGATCATGTCGGCGCTGGCGAATACCTCTTGTGCAGTGGCAAGGATTGTCGCGCCGGCATCGGTATATGCTGCGTCATCAAAGCCCGCGCCAACGCCGGCACCGGTTTCTATAACGACCTCATGTCCCTTGGTCACCGCCTCGTAGGCGGCGTTCGGCGTCATGCCGACGCGAAATTCCTGTGGTTTGATTTCTTTCGGGCAACCGATTTTCATACTGTTTGGCCTATCAAAAGGGTTAATGTGGATTACGGTACGCCTCTGATTGCGCAATTAAGCACGGTTTACGCTGCGCTCTCCCTTGCTCTGTTCGAATAAAACGTTGTATTTGTGCCATTTCACGCGAAAGTATTGTGTAGCATGAACCTTGACGACATTGATCGCCGCATCCTGACCGCCTTGCAACGCAACGGGCGTATGTCAAATTCCGACCTGTCGGAAAAGGTACACCTGTCGGCCTCGGCCTGTCACAGGCGCGTGCAGCGGCTGGAATCCGACGGCTACATCCGCGATTATGTCGCCCTGCTGAATCCACGCAAAATGGGGGTCCCGACAACGGTGTTTGTCGAGATTACGCTACAGGGGCAGGCAGATGAGGTGCTGGACGCCTTTGAAAAAGCGGTCGCTCGTATTCCCGATGTGCTGGAATGTCATCTGATGGCAGGGGCGGCGGATTATCTGCTCAAGGTCGTGGCCGAGAACACCGAAGACTTCGCCCGTATCCATCGTCAACATTTGGCGCGGTTGCCGGGCGTCGGGCAGATGCAATCAAGCTTTGCGTTGCGCACCGTGTGCAACACCACTGCACTGCCGGTCGGTTAACCCGCAGGCGGAAACAGCGCCATCCAGATGCCCACAAACATCGCGATTCCGCCGATGTTCACCCACGCGTGCCAGATCGCATAGCGAAAACGCATGGCACGGCGCACATAAAATCCGACACCGATGACGTAAGCCAAGGCACCCACTATGATGCTCCAGAGCGTCGCCAGCGGTACGCCTGTTAGGTCCGGCAAGGCGCCTAGGCCAACGGCACCAAGACCCAGGTATGACGCGGTAGACCATTTGCCCTGCACCTGCGGGTCGGTGATCTTTTTATACATCGCGATCAGGGCCAGCCCCCATGACACACAAAGCAATGTGATCGTCCATGTGGTGCCCGCCTGCACGAAGAACGGGGTAAAGGTACCTGCAATACTGGGGTAGATCGCGGCGTGGTCAATCCGGCGCATCAGCTTGCGGGCATCATGCCACGGCGCGAAGTGATAGGCGCAGGACGCGAGGTTCGACACCAGCGCACACAGGACATAGACCGTCACCGCGACGGTCACGCCCGTGGTTAGTGACGTAGCGGTTTTGACCACCAGCGCGCCGCCCGCGCCCAGAATCAGTGCCAAGCCGACAAGGTGAACGATCAGATCAGCCCGCCGGTGTGTCGGGGCAACGCTGGGGTAGGTGGGCTGGGTCATGGTCTGTCCTGTGTCGTGGCCGTTCCGCGATAGGCGCAGTCGCGGGGCACTGTCCACCGTACCGGTACGTCACCACAAAGGCGAAGGCGGACAAAAGAAAACCCCCGGCACCTAAAGGTAACGGGGGTTCATATCCTTATGCGTCGCTTGGATGATTTACATCATGCCTTCGCGCTGCAATTTTTTCCGTGCCAATTTGCGGCTACGGCGGATCGCTTCGGCTTTCTCGCGTGCTTTTTTCTCGGAAGGCTTCTCGAAATGTTGCTTGAGCTTCATTTCACGAAACACACCCTCGCGCTGAAGTTTCTTCTTCAGGGCGCGCAGCGCTTGATCGACGTTATTATCGCGAACACTAACCTGCATGTGGTTTTCACCACCTTTCTAGTTTGAAGTTGCAAGGATTTGCAGGAGCTGGCCATATAGCAACTGAAACCTATATTGTCTAGAGCAAAGCCAATCACCTTGAGGAGGCCGCTATGACGAACACGTCCCAGACACCGAAAGAGCAACTGCTGGATGCTGCACTGATCCATGTCGCGTTTGACGGCTGGTCAGAGACAACGTTCAAGGCCGCTGTCCGCGACACAGGCATGGACCCGACCGTCGCCCGCGCCGTTTGTCCGCGTGGTGCCGTTGATCTGGCCGTTGCCTATCACAAACGCGGCGATCAGCAGATGATTGACCGCATGAAGTCCGAAGACATGAGCCAGATGAAGTTCTCGGCCAAGGTCGCCGCCATGGTCCGCTTCCGGCTTGAAGCTGCGACAGACAAGGAAGCGGTACGTCGTGGGACAACTCTGTTTGCCCTACCGCAATATGCACCCGAGGGGGCCAAATTGGTTTGGGGTACTGCCGACGCCATATGGAACGCATTGGGCGACACGTCCGAAGACGTGAACTGGTACACCAAACGCGCCACGCTGAGCGCGGTCTATTCCTCGACCGTGCTGTTCTGGCTGGGTGACACTAGCGAAGGCCATGCAGACACATGGGCCTTCCTTGATCGCCGGATAGAAAACGTGATGCAGATCGAAAAGGTCAAGGCGCAGGTCAACAGCAGCCCCACGCTGAGCATGCTGATGGCGGGGCCCAACTGGTTGCTTTCCCACGTAAAAGCGCCCTCGCGCACGGCGCGCAGCGACCTGCCCGGCAGCTGGGGTGGGCCGCGCTCTTAGGCTGGCTTCACTCGTCAGGTCAGACCTGCTAGGTGCTGCGCGTCCGCACCCGGCGCGGGCGCGGCTAGTTGGTATTCACACACATGCAACCGTTTCTGATTGATCTCGATGACGTCACCTACACGCCTGACGGCGTCAATGTGCTGTGTGATGTGACACTGCGAGCCTCCGAGCGGCGGATAGGTATCGTGGGGCGCAACGGGTCGGGTAAGACATCTCTTGCGCGGGTGTTGGCGGGGCTGGTGGCACCGTCGTCGGGCAAGCTGCGGATCAACGGGGTGGATGTGGTCAAGGATCGCAAGGCCGCGCTGCGTCAGGTCGGTATCCTGTTCCAGAACCCCGATCACCAGATTATTTTTCCCACAGTCGAGGAAGAGATCAGCTTTGGTCTGACGCAGCTAAAGCAATCACCGAAAGAGGCGGCGCAGAAAACGGCAGATATCCTCGCCGGCTTTAACCGTAGCCATTGGGCCAAGGCGGCGATTCATCAGCTATCGCAGGGGCAGCGGCAACTTGTTTGTCTGATGTCGATCCTCGCCATGGAGCCGCGTTTGATCATCCTCGACGAACCGTTTGCGGGGCTCGATATCCCGACGATGCTGCATCTGACGTGGGTATTGCACGCGGTAGAGGCGCATCTGATTCACATCACCCATGATCCCGCGCATCTTGCCACCTATGACCGGATGGTCTGGATTGATCAGGGGCGGATTGTGCAGGACGGGACGGTGCCGGACGTGACCGACACCTTTGTGGCAAAGATGCATGATATCGGGGAAAGCGATGATTTCACTCACCTCACCGGTTGAGACTCGCGCCCACGGTTGGCCCGCGGGGGCCAAGCTGGCGGCGCTTTGTATCGCAACGATGGGGCTGTTCAGCCTGACCTATCCTGCGCTTCAGGCGGCGGCACTGGCGCTGACCCTGCTGCTTTACGCGTTGCCGGGGTGGCGCTTTTTCAAGGTCGGACTGTCGCGGCTGCGGGTGTTGTTGCCGTTCGTCGTGCTGATCATGGTATGGCACATCATCACCAACGACGTCATGGCGGGCGCGACAATTACCCTGCGGATGATGACGGCGGTGGCGCTAGCCAATCTGGTGACGATGACGACAAAGCTGGCGCAGATGGTGGCGGTGGTGACATGGTTGACCACACCGCTGCGCCGCCTGGGCATCCAAACCCGCGCCATCGAACTGGGCATCGCTCTGGTGATCCGCTTTACACCCGTGCTGGCACAAAAAGGTCAGTTGCTGGCGCAGTCTTGGCGCGCGCGGTCGACCAAACGGGTCGGCTGGCGGATGATCATTCCGTTTGCTGTGCTGGCAATTGATGACGCTGAACATGTGGCCGAGGCGCTGCGCGCCCGCGGTGGGTTGTGACGCGGAACACCGTGCCGGCCTGACGTCTGTCAGTTCGCATTGTATGCCGCGAAATCCGTGCCTATGGTGCGGCAACGCAGATTTACGGAGGAGACGTAGACAATGACAGACACAATGCGCGCGATAGAAATCACCAAAGCGGGTGGTCCCGAAGTGCTTCAGCCGACAGACCGGCCGATGCCGCAGCCAGCCCACGGGCAGGTTGTGATCAAGGTGGCGTATGCCGGTGTGAACCGCCCCGATGCGCTGCAACGCGCTGGCATGTACGCACCGCCCCCCACCGCCAGCGATCTGCCGGGCCTTGAAGCGTCGGGCGAGGTGTTCGCGGTAGGCGAAGGCGTTAGCGGTCTGGCCGTGGGCGACAAGGTTTGCGCATTGCTGCCCGGTGGTGGCTATGCGGAATATGTCGCAACGCCCGCCGCCCATTGTCTGCCCGTGCCCAAAGGCATGAGCATGAAAGAAGCCGCCTGCCTGCCCGAAACCTTCTTTACGGTCTGGTCCAACGTGTTCATGCGCGGCGGTCTGAAAGCGGGCGAGCGTTTCTTGGTGCACGGCGGGTCGTCGGGCATCGGGACGACAGCGATCCAGCTGGCACGCGAATTCGGCGCACGGGTCTTCGCCACGGCGGGCACAGACAGCAAGTGTGACGCCTGTGCGAAACTGGGGGCCGAGGCCGCGATCAACTACCGCGACACGGATTTCGTTGACGTGCTGAAAGCCGAAGGCGGCGCGGATCTGATCCTTGATATGGTCGGTGGCGATTACATCCCGCGCAACCTTCAGGCGCTGGCCGAGGACGGTCGCCTTGTGCAGATCGCTTTCCTTAGCGGACCGAAGGTAGAGGTGAACTTTGCCACGCTGATGACACGCCGTCTGACGATGACAGGCAGCACCCTGCGTCCGCAAAGCGATCTGGCCAAGGCCAAGATCGCCGAAGAACTGCGCGAAAAGGTCTGGCCGCTGCTGGACGCGGGCAAGATATCTCCGGTGATGGACAGCGAATATGCCTTCGAGAACGCAAGCGAGGCCCACGCCCGCATGGAAACGAGCGGCCATATCGGCAAGATCGTGTTGAAAGTTGACGCCAACGCGTAACCGGCAAGCAATGAGATATAGCAAAAGGGCGTTCTGATATCAGGGCGCCCTTTGTCGTTCAGGGGGCGTTACGCCGACAGGCGCGCTTCCCAAGCATCAAGGGTTTCGGCCCAGGCGGCAGGGACTTTGGTAACCTGGTCGCGGGCTTTCTGGACGTCGCCCAGTTTGCAGTCATTCTCTATTGTGGCAAGAAGGGCGTGCAGACGTTCTGCCCCGAACATCCCGCAAAGCCCGGCAAGGTCGTGGGTCTTGCGTTGCAATTCGTCACCGTCTTGGGCAGAGGCGAGCGGGGGCAACTGCCCCTCAATCCGTTGGCGCAGGTCGCCGATCCGGTCGGCAAGTTTCTCAGGTCCCAGAAGCTCGAATAATTCGTCAACCTGATGGCTGTTCAGCACCGGACGCAGCGGCGGGGTCTGTGCGTCATTCGGCGTTGATAGCGCCAAAGCGGCGGGCTGTACCAGTTCGCTAAGCGCGGTTTTCAGGGTCTGGGTGTTGATGGGCTTTTGCAAAAATCCGGTCATGCCGCCGGCCGTAAAGGCGGCGCGTTCATTGGGCAGGGCATGGGCGGTGACGGCCATGATCGGGGTGTTGGCATTGGGGCCTTCGCCTTGCAAAATCACCTGTGTCGCCTGAATCCCGCTGATCCCCGGCATGGAAATATCCATCAAGATCGCGTCGAAACGGTGCTCTGCCGCGCGGTCGATACCCTCTTGGCCGCTGTCGGCAAGCATGACCGTGTGACCCAGACGGGCCAGCATTGCCTTGAGCAGGTCGCGGTTGATTTCATTGTCATCGACAACAAGCAGGGTCATCGCTGGCATGTCTTCGCACTCAAGCGGCAGGGGGGCCACGGGCAGCGGTGTTTCCGTTGCAGTGAATTTCGCCGGCAGCCGCACAATAAAACGCGCCCCTTTACCAACTTCCGAGACGCAGGTGATGGTGCCGCCCAGCCGGTGCACTAGGCGCCGCACGATGCCCAAGCCCAGCCCGGTGCCCCCTGTGCGCCGCTCGTACCGACTGTCGAGCGATACGTAATCTTCAAAGATGCGTTTCAGGTCGTGGGGTGGGATACCGGGGCCATTATCGGCCACTTCGATGTGCAAAATCGGTACTTCGGCGTCTTCCATGTCATAGGACGCGCTCAGCACAATGTCGTCGTCGGGGCTGAATTTGATCGCGTTGCTGATCAGGTTGGCCAGAATTTGCTGCACGGCACGCAGGTCGGTCAGGATCGGCGTATCCGTCAGCCCGTCTTGATCCAGATGCAGCCGCGTGTCCGAAGTTCGCGCCAGGGGCGTCATGGTGTTGATCATACCCGAGGTCAGCGCGACCATATCGCTGGCTTGCAATTCATGCGCGTTGGTCTCGGCTTCGCTGCGTTCGATCGCCAGCACGTCGTCGATATGGCCGAGCAGGATGTCACCGGATTTCAGCGCGGCCTCCACGTAGTTGCGCTGCTCTGCGTCCAGCCGGTCGTCATGCAGCAGGTGGATTGCAGACAGGATTCCGTTCAGCGGCGTGCGCATCTCGTGGCTCATCATCGCGAAAAAGCGGGATTTTTCCTGATAGGCATCCAGCGCTTCGTCGCGGGCGCGGATGATTTCCTGCTCTTTTTGGAGCTTGTCGGTGATGTCGCGGATGTAGGTCACAAAAACCGGTGCGTCGTTCGACCGTGCCAAGGACACGGACAGTTCGACAGGAAAAATCCGACCCTTGCCGTCGACCATCTTTGTTTCGTGACGGCCTGTTTCTGCCAGTCGCGTTTTACCCGTGGCGTTGAAATGCGCGATGTTGTCCCGCTGGCGGTTGCGCAATTCGGGCGGGACCAGCAGTTCGATATAGCTGCGCCCCAGCGCGTGATCGCGCGAGATGCTAAAGACTTCTTCGGCGGAGCCGTTGAAATCGATGATCTCGCCATCGACAGACAGAACCATCACCGCGTCAAGCGACGCCCGCAGCATGGTTTCAAGTTGCGAGTGATTGCGTTCGACCTCGCGCGAGGCGCGGTTCAGGGTGATGGTCTGGCGCGACAGCCGGAGGATCGCCCCCAGCAGCGCGATGGTCACTGTCACCACGATCACCAGAAGGATTTCGATGAGCTGGGCGATCTCCTTGCGCTCGGCCTCTGCGGCTTTGGCGGCAAAGGTGATAGAGGCGAGGCCGATATTGCGGGGCAGGTTTTCTATGCTGCGCAGCGCGTCGGAGAGAGCCGAAAGGCCGGAAAAGAGCGTCGCGTCACCACCGTCAATCAGGGGTATCTGCGTATCCAGAACCGCCTGAATTTCCCGAATTTCGCGGGTCAGGTCGCCGCTTTGCTGCACGCGTTCAGCGACCTCGGTCCGGCTGTAGAAGATATCAAAACGTTTGCGCAGGTTGGCCAGATCGCTTTCGTCGCCCGAGCGCGCCGGTTCGACCGCGCCATTCAGTTTGAGGAAATCGATTTCAAGCTGCGAGAACACCCATTCGGCATGGTCCTGCTGCGCGCCGTCAAGCGCACGCACACGGTCCCAAACGTTGAACGCAAGATAGCCAGCCAGCAAGATGCCAACCATCAGCGCCAGGGCGAGAACGTATCTTACCCTGCTGCGCTGCGGGCCGTGGTGCATCAAATCGGCCATGGTGATCTTGCCTTGCGTTTATTTGATCGCCAGCCGGTTCAACTGCCAGATAGAGCGGCTATAGATCGTCTCTGTCTGGTACTTTACGTCGCTGTCATAGGGATAGACAATCCACAGCGGGCCTTTGCCACGGCGCGACATTTCCTTGTCGTTGTTGGCGTAGGCAATGATCGGGCCATCCAACACGGCATCCTCAATCGGGATTTCAATGGCATAGTCATTGATCGCGGTCGCCTCGATCATGCCTTCGCTCACCTCTAGTGTATCAAGCAAATCCTTGAGCGAGACACCCTGAAAGGTCTGGGCACCCTCGGTCCAGATGGTTTCGGTCGTAAAGCTGGAAGAGGGCAGTTCTTTCAGCTGCTCCATCGTGTAGCTTTGTTCCACGTCGCCAGCTGTGACCGTCAAAACGGCTTCTTCTTGGGCGCTAACAGCAGTGGCCAATGCGATGCCGCACAATGCGGTGGTGATCGTTTTGGTAAAAGCGTGAAATGTCATAACTCGGTATCCTTCCCCTGTGTTGTACCATCAACCTTAGGTTAACGTGCTTAGTGGCGCGACGAAGATTAAGGGTATTTTAACTATACGAAGGTATAGTCGCAAAAAATTTGACACAGTTTTCCTATCCTCATGTTTCCTATTCTTCGCCTTAAAGTTGGTCTACAAATACTTAAGCAGCACTGAGGTGGTGATGAGGGAAGGGACGAATAGATGGCATTACGGATACTGATAGCAGACGATCACGATATGGTTCGGGAAACGATTGCAATGTTTCTGGACGCAGATGGCGAGACAGAGACAGTTGCTGCATGCGATTTGCCCGAAGCAATGGCCAAGATCGAAGCGGATGGGCCGTTCGATTTGGTCCTGCTTGATTATACCATGCCGGGCATGAAGGGGCTTGAGGCGCTGCCGAAGGTGATGAAAGCCAATGAAGACAAGCCGGTCGGGCTCATTTCGGGCACAGCGACGCGGCTGATTGCAGAACAGGCGCTGGCGATGGGGGCGATCGGGTTCCTGCCCAAGACGTTGCCTGCGAAGTCACTGGTCAACGCGGTTCGCTTTATGGCCGCGGGCGAGATTTACGCACCGGTGAACTTTATGTCCGGCAAGGATGACCCCGAAGAAACAGACTTTGAAAAAGCGCTGTCAGAGCGGGAGCGTCAGGTTTTGCGTGGTTTGATGGAGGCGAAATCGAACAAGGAAATCGCCCGCGATCTGGAGCTGCAAGAGGTCACGATCAAGCTGCACGTCAAGACCCTGTGCCGCAAGCTGGACGCCCGCAACCGTACCGACGCCGCAATGATTGCCCGCAACGCGGGCTTTATCTGATCGGGGTAAACAGCGCGTCATCCAGCGTGCAATCCTTGATCACGTCACGTCCGCAGGGCACGGGCTTTAGCGTTTTGGAGAGGCACAGGCGGACCTCTTGAATGTAGCCGCTTTTGCAGGTGACGGTGACGCCATCAGGCTCCATCGTCGGATTGGCTTTCAGGAATGCCTCTTCCACGACAGAGGCAGGTAGGCGGATGTCGTCCGTGATCTTGCGAAAGACGGCGGGGCGGGTCACGGCCTCGTAGGCCTTTCGGGACAGATCGAAATATCCGGCGGCGGGCAGGCCGGTACAGCTGCCGTGTTTCTTCCATTGATGCCATGCCAGACCGGGCGTTCCCATGATGTCAGCCATCGCAGCGGTCATGCTGCGGGCAGGTGGGCGTTCAGCGGTGCGGCAATAGGATGGAAACCCCCGATGTAACTGCGGCCAGAGACCGTGCATGATCCAGCCGTGATCGTGGCGCGCGTCGCATTGCGCGGAATTGCGCGCATTGCCTTCCAGCGCACACCAGTTCGGCGACCAGCTGAGCGCGAGCACGTAATAGTCGAATTCCCCCGCGATTTCGCCCTTTGCCACCGCAGGGCGGGGCATCGGGGCCAGCAGGAGGAGGAGGCATAGGATCAGCAATCGCATTCAGGTCTTCCCTTATTTTGCTTGGCTGAGTATAAGGCGTTCAAGTTCCCCCACAATGGAAACCGTTCTGCCCCGCAGGACAGCCTATTTCAGGCGACGGGGAAGGTGCGTTTAAGGAGAGACCGAGATGGCAAAACCGATTATGGCCCGCGCCACTGCCGTATGGCTGGTGGATAACACAACCTTGAGCTTCAAGCAGATCGCGGATTTCGTCGAGATGCACGAGCTTGAAGTGCAGGGCATCGCGGATGGTGACGTGGCACAAGGTGTGAAGGGCTTTGACCCGATTGCCAATAACCAGCTGACCGAAGAAGAGATCGAAAAGGGTCAGGCAAGCCCAATGCACAAGCTCAAGCTCAAGTTCAACGCTTCGGCTCAGGGCGAAGAGAAACGTCGCGGCCCGCGCTACACGCCGCTGTCCAAACGCCAGGACCGTCCGGCGTCGATCTACTGGTTGGTTAAATTCCACCCTGAACTGTCCGACGGACAGATCAGCAAGCTGGTCGGCACCACCAAGCCGACGATCCAAGCGATCCGCGAGCGGACCCACTGGAACATTGCAAACATCCAGCCGATTGATCCCGTGGCGCTGGGGCTGTGCAAACAGTCCGAACTGGATGCTGCCGTCCAGAAAGCCGCTGCCAAGAAAGCTGCGGAAGGCGGCCTGATGAGCGATGACGAACGCCGTCGTCTGGTCAGCACCGAGCAATCGCTTGGCATGGAAACCGACCCTAAGATGCCATCGGCCATCGAAGGTCTGGAAACATTCACGCTGTCCGGCAACCCTGCGGATGACGACGATAAAGATCACGGCGACTACTCTGACGCCGACAGTTTCTTCAAGCTGCCCGAGGGTGGCAATGACGAAGATGAAGACGAAGACAAGTAATTCGGTTCCGCCCTCGCGGCGTATTCGGAACAATTCCGCCTAATCTCGTGTTGGGCTAGGGACGTAGGGCAATCGCTCTGCGTCCCTTTTCTTGATTTAGGGGGCATGGATGCTGGCAACGATATTACTCAGTCTATTTTGGGGCGTTGTTGCGATCATTGCCGTGGTCAGCGTTCTTCCTTTCAGCAAGATACCCCATGGTGCCATCCGGGGCATGGCGTTCCCGCGTGAACAGCTGTTTATCCTCACCGCCGTTTTGGCTGTCGGGGCGCTTTTCTGGCTTGCGCCCGAGCCGCGCAATTATGCCCTGGCGATCCTTGCGATAATCGCCGCGATCCACACCGGATACATCCTGAAATTCACGCCGCTTTGGCCGCGCCAGTCGGTTGATGCTACCCCTGAACAGGCTGCGGATGAACGCAATCGCGTGACGATCCTGGCGTCAAACGTGAAGCAATCAAACCGGCAGTATCATCGGCTCGTCGATCTGATCCGTAAGGAAGACCCCGATGTCGCCACGGCGCTTGAGGTCGATCCGGAATGGGTTGATGCCCTGTATGACGGGTTGCACGATCAGTATCCCCATTGGGTGAAGGTGCCCAAAGACAATTCCTATGGCGTGGTGCTGATGTCCAAGATGGTGTTGTCAGAGACGCAGGTCCGCGACTTGCTGGTCGACGATGTGCCGTCCATCCGTACGAAAGTCGCGATGCCGTCTGGTCGGGTCTGGCGCTTGTATATCGTCCACCCCGAGCCACCTGTGCCCAACCACGATACAAAGGGGCGCGACGGTGAGATTGCACTAGTCGGGATCGAGGCCAGCAAGGATGACGTGCCCGCCATCGTGACCGGCGATCTTAATGACGTCGCCTGGTCCACCACCACCCGTCGCTTTCAGCGCTTGTCGGGCCTGCTGGACCCGCGTGTCGGGCGGGGGTTCTACAACACCTTCCACGCCGGTATCGTCATCATGCGCTGGCCACTTGACCATCTGTTCCACGATGCAGAGTTTCGCCTGATCCGCATGTCGCGCCTGCCCAACATCGGGTCCGACCACTTTCCGATCCTGTTCTCGCTTGCGTTGACGGATGTTCCGGAGGCGAATTCCACACCCGAGCAAAGCGATGCAGAAGAACGCGCCGAGGTGCGGGAAATGGCGGACGAGGAGCGCGAAAAGGACCGCGAAGCCATCGGCACGGACTGGGAAAAGTAACCCCGGTCCGTCCCGACCTTTGGGCACACAGCGCCTTGCGTGCCCACCTGAATAATCAATTGTCGTATCAAGAATTTTACCACTTGCGCGAATCTGAAAACAGCGTAAATGCGCGTTTACAGACGCCAACGCACGCGCCTCTGGCCGGTTCGTCTGTCTGTGGATCGACCCCGCGCCTATGCAGCGACGGTAACGTCTCTTGAAACGACATGTTAGGGTACTCCCGCCCTTCCTTGCTCTTTGGAGATGACCATGAACGCCACAGCTACCGCCACCGTGAACACATCCGCAGCATCGACCTATGACGAAGCGGCTGATTACATCTGGAACAACAGCTTCGACAAACCGACCCTCGTCATCAGCCGCGCCCGCGTGGGTGTGCAATATGACGCGCTTCAGGCGGGCTTGGGCGATGCCCGCATCCATTATGCGGTCAAGGCAAACCCTGCGCCGGAAGTGATCCGTATGCTGGTCGAACGGGGTTCGGGATTTGATGCGGCGTCGCGTCAGGAAATCGAACTGTGCTTGTCCCAAGGGGCGGACCCTGCAAAGATCTCTTTCGGGAATACGATTAAACGTGGCGTGGACATTGCGTTTGCCCATTCCATCGGTGTGACCATGTTCGCCGCCGACTGCGAGGCTGAGCTCGACAAAATCGCAGAGCACGCCCCCGGCGCACGGGTCTATATCCGTCTGATCGTCGAAAACTCGATGGCTGACTGGCCGCTGACCCGTAAATTCGGCTGCGCAGGCTCGTTGTTGCCAAGCCTGCTTGACTACAGCAAGGCTGTCGGCCTCGTGCCTTATGGCCTGTCCTTCCACGTTGGTTCGCAAACCCGTCGGGCGGAATACTGGCACCCTGTTCTGGATCAGGTTGCACCCCTTTGGCACGCGGCGAAAGAAGCGGGTCATGACCTGCAGTTGCTGAATATCGGTGGTGGTTTCCCTGCCTATCACGGTGACCCCGTTGATGCGCCTCGCGGCTATGCCGCTGCCGTTGTCGGTGCTGTCAACGAACGCTTTGGCGATATTCCGGTTCTTATGGCAGAACCGGGCCGGGGCATGGTGGCCGAAGCAGGGCATATTGCAGCCGAAGTGCTGCTGGTGTCGCGCAAATCGGCAGAGGCCGCCCGCCGCTGGGTCTATCTGGACATCGGGCGTTTTTCGGGTCTGGCCGAAACCGAAGGCGAGGCGATCCGCTATGAGTTCGTGACCCCGCATGACGGCAAACCCACAGGGCCTTGCGTGCTGGCCGGCCCCTCGTGCGACTCCGCCGATGTGCTTTATGAAAAGAATCCGGTTGACCTTCCACTTGACCTAAGGGACGGTGACAAAGTCATGATCAAGAACTGCGGCGCTTACACAAGCTCGTACAGTTCGGTCGGCTTTAACGGGTTTCCGCCGCTTGATGTACTGGTCCTGTAAGAGGATCATCACCGTCGCGCGGGAAGGGCCGTCTGCTTTGGGAGGAGCAGGCGGCCCATCTATTTTCCGCAGTGCCGTTTTTGAAGGGCTGTTTTGCCCCCGGTTTGTGCCGTTTTCACGGGAAACTCTTGACTTTCGCGGTCTCAAACGGTGTACCTGCCCCGAACAATTCTAGCCCTCGAAAGGGACCCGTCATGCACGCATATCGCAGCCATACATGCGCCGATCTGAGCAAGGAAAACGTTGGCGACAAGGTGCGCCTGTCCGGGTGGGTGCACCGTGTGCGCGACCACGGCGGTATCCTGTTTATCGATTTGCGCGACCACTACGGTATCACCCAAGTGCTGTGCGACCCCGATTCCCCCGTTTTTGCGGATGTGGAAAAGGTGCGTTCCGAATGGTGTATCCGCATTGATGGCGAAGTGAAGGCGCGGGCCGATGATCTGGTGAACGCCAAGATCCCGACCGGCGAAATCGAAGTGTTCGTGCGCGACATCGAAGTGCTTGGCCCGTCGAAAGAGCTGCCTTTGCAGGTGTTTGGCGATCAGGAATACCCCGAGGAAACGCGCCTGCGCTATCGCTACCTCGATCTGCGTCGTGAAAAGATGCAAAACAACATGGTGCTGCGGTCTGACGTTGTGTCGTCGATCCGCAAACGCATGTGGGACCGGAAATTCAAAGAATTCCAGACGCCGATCATCACTGCGTCGTCCCCCGAAGGCGCGCGCGACTTTCTTGTACCGTCGCGTCTGCACCCCGGTAAATTCTATGCGCTGCCACAGGCCCCGCAGCAGTTCAAACAGCTGTTGATGGTCTCGGGCTTTGACAAGTATTTCCAGATCGCGCCGTGCTTCCGTGACGAAGACCCGCGTGCCGACCGCAGCCCGACCGATTTCTACCAGCTCGACCTCGAGATGTCCTTTGTTGAACAGCAAGACGTGTTCGACACCATCCAGCCCGTGCTGACCGGCATTTTCGAAGAGTTCGGTGGCGGAAAAGTCGTGGATCAGGAATGGGCGCAGATATCTTATAAAGACGCGGCGCTGTGGTATGGCTCTGACAAGCCCGATCTGCGGAACCCGATCAAAATGCAGATCGTCAGCGACCATTTCGCCGGTTCGGGCTTTGCCATCTTTGCCAAGCTGCTTGAGCAGGAAGGCACCGAAATCCGCGCCATCCCCGCGCCCAAAGGCGGCAGCCGCAAATTCTGTGATCGCATGAACGCGTTCGCGCAAAAAGAGGGTCTGCCCGGCATGGGCTATATCTTCTGGCGCGAGAAAACCGCCGATAGCGTCGCACAAGAGCTGGGCATCACTGTGAAAGAGGCCCAGGCCAAGCTGAAAGCCGGCGAAGTCGAAGGCGGCATGGAAGCGGCAGGCCCGCTGGCCAAGAACATTGGCCCCGAACGGACCGAAGCGATCCGCCAGCAGCTGGGTCTGACCGTCGGCGATGCCGCGTTCTTCCTTGGCGGCAAACCCAAGTCGTTCGAAGGGGTCGCAGGCCGCGCCCGTAACGTTATCGGTGCCGAGCTGGGTCTGACGGACGAAAACCGTTTTGCCTTTGCCTGGATCGTCGATTTCCCGATCTACGAAAAAGACGAAGAAACCGGCAAGATCGACTTTGAACACAACCCGTTCTCCATGCCGCAAGGCGGGATGGACGCGCTGATGGGCGACCCGCTTGAGGTGCTTGGCTATCAGTATGACCTTGCGTGTAACGGCTATGAATTGGTGTCTGGTGCCATCCGGAACCACAAGCCAGAGATCATGTTCAAGGCGTTCGAGATTGCGGGTTACGGCAAGGACGAAGTTGAAAAGCGGTTCGGCGGCATGGTTAACGCCTTCCAATACGGTGCCCCGCCCCACGGTGGTTGCGCAGCCGGTATCGACCGGATCGTCATGTTGCTGGCAGAAGAGGCGAACATCCGCGAGGTGATCCTGTTCCCGATGAACCAACGCGCCGAAGACCTGATGATGAACGCGCCAAGCGAGCCACAGTCGGATCAATTGATGGAACTGGGTCTGCGGGTCATTCCACAGGACTAAGCGCTTTAGAATATAGTTAAAAAGCCCGCCGTTGAGAGGTCAACGGCGGGCTTTTTCGTTTGGACATGGTCGACCTAGTCTTCCAGACTGTCTTTGCGTTTCTGGGCGATCAGGCCGCGTTCTTCCTTTTTGCGCTGTTCAAAACGTTGGCCGAAGGCGTCGTTATGCTCTTGGCCGATCACGTCTTTTGCGCGTTTGAACACGTCTTCCTCTTCCTCGTCCATGTGGTGCTCATAGTCGTGTTTGAGGGTCTTGAATTTGCTAAGCCAGCCCGACGACGACATATCCGTGTCGTTCAGCTCTTCCATCAGATCGTCCAGCTCTTTGTGTTCCGAGACCGAATGCCGCGCGGCGTCTTGGCCCCATGTTTCGTGGAGCAGCTTGGAATAGAACGTCTCTTCCTCGGCCGCGGCATGGGATTTTACATCCTCATAGAACTCTTTCCACGCGGTCTGCCGCTCTGTGCTGTCGCCCGATGTCTCAGCGATCTTGTTCAGCAGGTCGCGGTGCGTTTCGTGGTCGGCTTTGATTGCGTCATAGATGGATGTCATGGCTTAACCCCCTGGTGCGATTTGTATCGGGGATTAACGCGTGGTGTCCGGCAGGGGTTCCGCACGCGGCACCGGTGGTTAGAAACCGGCGTGGGCCATTTGCACGATCGCATCTGCGCCGCTCGCCCGTGCTTGGGTAAACGCCAAAACAACGATTGCCCCACCCACCACATTCGCCGCAAAGACGGTCCAGTCAAAGCGGGTCTCTTTGATATAGATGCGGCGTAGCTTGGTGAACATATCGTGCCCCCTTGGGATGGATGGCGTGGGTTGGTGCCCGTTGTGGTTGTCACCAAGCTTGCAGGCGTTTGTGGCGAAAGAAGGTCATTTTTGCGCGTCAGATTGGGTAATGTCGTATGACATTCGGGCCTTGGCGGTGGCGGTGCTTGGCCCTAACGTAAGTGTATGAAGCAAGATGACCACCCCCCTGGCCCACTTGGTGCCCCCGTCCCGAATTTCACTGTGCCGCCACGCCCGCCGCGGGCGGTGATGACGGGCCGCTATGCCCAGCTTGAACCGTTGAACGCAGAAGCCCACGCTGCATTGTTGTTTCGCGCCTTCGAGGGGCAGGACCAGCTGTGGCATTACATGTACGACGGGCCGTTTTCATCATCTGCCCAGTTTCATCGCTGGGTCCGAGAGGTCGAAACCAAGGACGATCCGCTGTTCTACGCGATCAAAAACCTCGAGACAGGGCACATCGAAGGGGTGGCCAGCTATCTGCGCATCGCACCAGAGGCAGGGTCGGTAGAGGTCGGGTCAATCACCTACGGGCCGGCGTTGCAACGTACGCGGGCAGCGACGGATGCGATGTATCTGATGATGAAATGGGCGTTCGAGGCCGGATACCGTCGCTATGAATGGAAGTGTAACGCGTTGAACCGGCCGTCGCGCCGCGCGGCACAGCGGTTGGGGTTCAGCTACGAGGGCGTCTTCCGGCAGGCTGCCGTCGCCAAGGGGCGCAACCGTGACACTGCATGGTTTGCCGCGATCGATGCTGAATGGCCCGGCCTGCGCGAAGCGTTCGAAGCGTGGCTTTCCCCCGCCAATTTCGACGCAGAGTGCCAGCAGCGCGAACGTCTGGGCGACCTGACCAGCCTTGTGCGGGTATCAAGCGACCCGTTGACGTGACCCGCCGCAGCTAGATCGCGATCTGGCGTGTCAGCCGTTGGCGCAGCACCGACCGGATCACGCGTTTTTCGTCGGTGGCGGGCAACCCCATGGCACGCCGTTCCGCCAGTGCCGTCGCGGCCTGTTCCAGCGCCGTGTCCTGCGCACTGCGCGCCACGCCTGCCAGAAACTGCGCGACGTAATCCAGCGTCTCTGGCGTACAGGGGCCGGTGAGCACGTCATCCATATGTGCCATATCATCCTGCAGCGCGATATCGTCGGGTTGAACCGTGTCATCGCTGAGCGCAGCGAGGCCCGGTGGGCGGTGATGTGGGGGCAGGGCGGCCAACACGACTTGTTGAAACTGCGACAGCGATTGCAACGGTTTGCTCATGAACCGGTCCGCCCCAGCGGCCAGCGCATCAGCTGCCAGATGGGAGTCGCCCGAAATGGCCAGCAGGGCATCAACGCGGGGCTGCGCGCGGGCCAGTTCTGCAATTAGATCAATGCCGTTTCCGTCGGGCAGCCCCAGATCGGCAATCACGATAGACGGGCGATAGACCTGCAGATGCCGCCGCGCCGCGCGTAGACTGTCAGCCCGCCTGATCCGTGCGCCGGATCGCAAGCACAGCAGCCGCATCGCTTCGCAGGCAAAGCGGCTGTCCTCTATCACCAGCGCGGTAAGGCCCAAAAGCGGGCGGTCGGGCGTGGGGGCGGGCAGGCTTTGGGCCTGATGTTCAAGCGTATCCATGATTCCTCCGTTTATGCCTTATGGGTGATCTAAGGTTAGGCGCGCTTCGCTAATACGGTGTTAACGTGACGCATTGCTCTTGCGGCTTCAGCAGCCCATAAACCGGATCAAATGTTGATTTGAGGGAGAAGAATGATGATCGGTCGCCTAAACCACGTAGCCATCGCCGTGCCGGACCTTGAGGCCGCGGCGGATCAGTACCGCAACGCTTTGGGCGCGAATGTCGGTCCCGCGCAGGACGAGCCCGACCACGGCGTCACGGTGATCTTTATCGAACTGCCCAATACCAAGATCGAATTGCTGTACCCGCTGGGCGAGGACAGCCCGATCAACGGGTTTTTGGAAAAGAACCCTGCCGGTGGTATCCACCACATCTGCTACGAGGTCGACGACATCATCGCCGCGCGGGACCGTCTGACAGAAAGCGGCGCACGCGTTCTGGGCAACGGAGAGCCCAAGATCGGTGCCCACGGCAAGCCGGTGATCTTCCTGCACCCCAAAGACTTTAACGGCGCGCTGGTCGAGCTGGAGCAGGTGTAACCATGGCCGTCATGTCAGGCATCGTTCTGTTCACCGTGATCTGGTCGATGGTCTTTATGATCCTGCTGCCGGTGCGGGTGCAAACCCAAGGGGATCTGGGGCAGATCGTCGAGGGCACCCATGCAGGGGCCCCCGAACATCACCACCTCAAGAAAAAGGCCCTGTGGACCACAGGTATCTCGGTCATTCTCTGGGCGATCATCGCAGGGATCATCCTGTCGGGTTGGTTTACCGTGGCCGATGTAGAACGTCTGTTGCACGGGGCCCCGACGCCAATTGGTGGAACAAATGGGTAAAGGTCGCAGCACCTAAGATCGGAATCACAAGGTTCAACAGCGGCACGGACAAGGGAATCGCCATCAGGAAACCGGCGGCCCAGATCGTAAGCCCATGTTTGCTGCGCAGACGCTTTGCTTCGGTCCGGCCCACCCGTCGGATCGCGGCAAGCGTGAAATATTCGCGCCCCAGCAGAAAGCCGTTCACGCTCCAGAAGATCAGAGGCGCGAAGGGGGCGAACATCAGGTAAAGCACCAGCGCCACGATGTTCACACCGATCAACACCCCCATAAAGTTTACCGTATCGCGCAGCGCATCGCCAAAGGGCACATGCGTGGCGGGCGGCAGATGGGGGTAATGTTCGGCCTCGACGGCATCGGCCACATCATCCAGAAACATTGATGTGATCGCCGAGGCGACGGGCACCATCAGGAACACCGACAGCACCATCAGCAACAGCGCAGCACCCCAGCTGAACAAATCGTCCAGCCAGGACACCTCGCCCAGAACGGGCAGCCAATTGTCTTCTCCGGTCAGCCAGTCGATCAGCCAGACAAAGCCCGCAGACGCGCCGACCAGCAACAGTAGCGCCAATCCGACACCCAGCAGCAGGACGCGGCGAAAGCTTGGATCGCCGACTTGCCTAACCGCCAGCCCGAAGGCGCGAAAAATCTGTGCTATTGCCATGTGGTGATCGCCGCGATGTCGGGGCGCCCGCGTTCGGGTGGGGCGGAGGTTTCGGTGCCGATATGGATGATGCCCGCGATGCGTTCATGTTCCGCGAGGCCGAAAGCCTCGGTCATGAAGCCACGATCATGGCTGACCCAACCGCTCAGCCAGTTCGCGCCCCAGCCCGATGCGAGCGCGGCGTTGACCAGCGACAGACAGACCCCGCCCACGGCATAGGTCTGTTCCAGCGGCGGTATCTTGGGCGACGGCTTTTGCACCTCGACCACAACCACCGCCAGATTGCCCTGATCAAACTGGCCGCGACCTTTCTGGATCTGTTCCGCATCGAGCGCCAAGGCGGTGCCGCGCGCTTCGGCAATGTCGGCTAGACGCGCCATCGCGGGCTTTTCGATCACGATAAAACGCCATGGTTCCAGCATCCCGTGATCTGGCGCACGCGAGGCGACGGTCAGCAGCTCGGTCAGCGTGTCGCGGTCGGGAACTGGTGTGGTCAGCGTCTTTGCAGGGCGCGAACGGCGGGTTTGCAGGAAATGCAGCGCGTCGGGATTTGGTGTCGGCATTGGGGTCTCTCTTATAGGTTCAGCTCTTGCGCCATCGCGTCAATGGACGCGCGCAGGAACGCGTCGAATTTGGGACTGGGCTGGCGGATGCGAAAGTTCTTCGCATGGGGATCTGGCGCTGTGATGTCACTGTCTGCGAGGGCTGCGATTGTGGCGTGGCCACAGAAGGGGACATAGGCCTCTGAATAGCCGCCTTCGTGGACGAGTACCAGCTTGCCGCCACAAAGTTTTTGCGCCGCAGCTTTGATACGATGGGTCATATCGGCAAACGTTTCGGCTGTGGCCTGCATCCGCGCCAGAGGATCGACGATAGAGGCGTCAAAGCCGCAGGCGACGATGATCATGTCGGGCGCGAATGCCTCGAGCGCGGGGATCACGACGCGGTCGAACGCATGCAGATAGGCGGTATGCCCCGACCCCGCATGCAGCGGCAGGTTGATGTTGTAACCCGTCCCGGCCCCGTCGCCCCGATCCGCCAACGCGCCCGTATCAAGCGGGTAGTTGCCTTCCTGATGCAGGGAGATCGTCAGCACATCGTCGCGGTCATAGAAAATCGCTTCCGTGCCGTTGCCGTGATGTACGTCCCAATCCAGAACGGCAACACGGCCCACCAGCCCCTTGGCTTTTGCCGCCTCGATCGCGATGGCGATATTGGCCAGCAAACAGAACCCGTTGGGGAAATCAGGCAGCGCATGGTGTCCGGGGGGACGGCTGAGCGCATAGGCATTGGCCAGATCGCCCTTGGCGACTGCCTCTACCGCGGCGACGGACAGCCCTGCCGAGAGCGCCGCGATCTCGAACCCACCGGCGGCAAAAGGTGTGCGCAGGCCCAGCTCTCCGCCGCCCGCGTCGGATAGACGTTTGAAGTCGTCGAGGTAGGCGGCCGGATGGACACGCAGCAGTTCTTCGCGGGTGGCAAGCGGCGCGCTACGCACGTCCAGCTCTGCCATCAGGCCCGTCACTTCCATCAGGTTGCGCAGGCGGCGTTTGGTTTCGGGGTTTTCGGGCAGGCCACCCGCGGCCAGAGGCTGCACCAAGCCGCCCACAGGCATGGTAAAGGCATAGTTGCCGCCCGCGTGCCAAAAGCACCGTTCATCCATGAAAAAGCCGGTCGTCATGATGTGTCCCCCGAGGTTTCGGGTCAAAGCTGGCCCAACGCCAAAGGATTGTCCATGGGGCAGGGGCCGCAGCCGTGGTGCGGTGCGCGGGGATGAGTATTTGAAAAAAGGGTGAAGGGCAGGGGCGTAAGCCGGCTGCCCTAATCAGAGGGGAGCTGGCTTAGGGGGTTTGGGTCCGCCCCTGCGTTTTCAGCCTACCATGCCCACGATCTCGTAGGTTTTCTTGAGGATCGGTGCAGTGATCTCGCGTGCTTGGGTCGCGCCGTGGGCGAGGATGCGGTCGATCTCGGCTGTGTCGGCCATCAGGCGCGACATTTCCTGGGTGATCGGGCCCATTTTCGATACGGCCAGTTCGGCCAGCGCGGGCTTGAATGTGCCAAATTGCTGGCCGCCCACATCGGCCAGAACCTGTTCAACGCTCTGGTCGTTCAGGGCGGCAAAGATGTTCACCAGATTGCGTGCTTCCGGGCGGTCCTTGAGGCCGTCGACTTCGGAAGGGAGTGCATCCGCATCGGTCTTGGCTTTGCGGATTTTCTTGGCAATCGTATCGGCGTCATCGGTCAGGTTGATGCGGCTGGCATCCGAGGGGTCGGATTTCGACATCTTCTTGGACCCGTCGCGCAGGGACATGACGCGGGTTGCGGCCCCTTCGATAACCGGTTCGGTCAGCGGGAAGAAATCGACCCCGTAGTCATGGTTGAACTTGGCTGCAATATCGCGCGTCAGTTCAAGGTGTTGCTTCTGATCCTCGCCAACAGGCACATGGGTCGCGTGATAGATCAGGATGTCGGCGGCCATCAGCGCTGGATAGGCGAGCAACCCCAGCGAGGCGGCCTCGGCGTTCTTGCCGGCCTTGTCTTTCCACTGGGTCATGCGCCCCATCCAGCCCATGCGCGCCACGCAGTTAAAGATCCACGCCAACTGCGCGTGCTCTGGCACCTGGCTTTGGTTGATCAGGATGGATTTATTGGGGTCGATGCCCGACGCGATGAAACCGGCGCAAAGCTCGCGGGTGCTCTTTTTGAGGTCCGCCGGATTCTGCCAGACGGTGATCGCATGCATATCGACCATGCAGTAGATCGACTGAACCCCCTGGGTCTGCGCATCGGCGAAACGTTTTAGCGCGCCCAGGTAGTTTCCAAGATGCAAATCGCCCGACGGCTGGATGCCGGAAAACACACGCGGGGTGAAAGTGGTGTCGGTCATTGGATGCTCCGATAAGGCTGGAAACTACGGCCAGATGGGCTTACCCATGCGCACCATGCCCGTCAAGGAGGCCCTATGGAAGACCCAGATTTTCACCCCCCCGTGAACCCGATGCCTGCAACCGTAACGCTGCTTTTTCTGGCGCTGGCGGGGATAGAGATCGTGCTGTCGCTGGCCGAGGCCGGGATCGTCGGCGGCCCTGCGGCGGTGGGCTGGCGTCTGGCGTTGATCCGCGACTACGGGTTCTCGGGCGATGTATTCGATTGGATGGTTGCGAATATGCAATTCCCCCTGCGCGAACTGTCGCGCGCGGCCAGCTACAGTTTCATCCATCTGGGGTTCACCCATGCGATCTTTGCCTGCGTGCTGCTGCTGGCGCTTGGCAAGATGGTGGCCGAGGCAATGGGGCAGGTGGCGTTTCTGGCGATTTTCTTTGTCTCGGGCATCTTTGGCGCGGTGGTTTATGCGCTGGTGCTTGATGATCCGGTCTGGTTGGTCGGGGCCTACCCGTCGGTCTATGGGCTGATTGGTGGCTATTCCTTTGTCATGTGGCGCAAGCTGGCGGGGCAAGGGGAACAGCAATATCGCGCGTTTTCACTGATTGCCGTGCTGATGGGGCTGCAGCTGATCTGGGGCGTGTTCTTTGACGCGGGCACGCAGTGGCTGGCAGAGCTTTTGGGCTTTGTCTGCGGCTTTGCACTTTGCTTTGTTTTTGCGCCGGGCGAATGGGGCAAGCTGCGGGACCGTATCCGGCACCGTTAAGGCATGTCGCAGGGGCGGAAAGGGGGCCAGCCCCCTGACCCCCGGGATTTACGTCCATTTGGAAGTAGGCTGGGTCAGCCGCGTTTGAGGGCGCGTTTGAATTCGCCGAGCTTGAATGCGCCGATCAGTTGGCCTGTGCCGAAATAGCTGATGGCGGCGAGGGCGATCAGTATCAAGAGGGCAATACCGCGCCACCAGGGTTCGGCGATCATGGGCTGCAGCGCCAGATTGCCGATCCACAGTGTGCCGCCCATGACTGCCGAAGCTGCCATGATCCGCCAGATACGTCTATGGAACCGCGCGTCGAATTTTGCGGCCAGCCCGAAGCCGCGTGCGCCATAGGCCAGCAGGCCAAACATCGCCCACCCTGCCAGTGTCGTCGCGATGGCAGGGGCGATCCAGCCGATGACGGGGCTGAGACCGACGGCCACCACCACGTTCACCACCATCGCCACCACAGCAAAGTAGAACGGGCGGCGGGTGTCTTCGCGCGCGTAATATAGTGGTTGCAGGATTTTTTGCAGAACGAAGGCAGGCAGGCCAAGGCCATAGATCGCCACGGCAATGGCAATCGCAGCCGCGTCATCCGTGGTTGTTGCCCCGCGTTGGAACAGCACCGTTGCCAGTGTGAACGGCATCACCATCAGCGCAACGGCAGAGGGGATGGTCAACGCCAGTGACACTTCGGCAGCGCGGCTGATCTGCGTGTGCGATCCCTGTTCGTCCCCCGCTTTGAGCCGCCGCGACAAGTCGGGCAGCAATACCACGCCAATCGCAATCCCAACCACGCCCAAGGGCAGCTGGTAGAGCCGGTCTGCATAGTTGAGCCACGCCACAGCGCCTTCGTAGAAGCTGGCGACCTGACGGCCCACCAGCAGGTTGATCTGCATGACCCCGCCCGCCAAGGCTGCGGGTGCGGCGATGATGGCGAGCCGTTTGAGTTCGGGTGTCAGGCGCGGGCGGCGGCTGAAGCCCAGCGTGAAACCTGCGCGTTTCGCCGCCCACCAGACCAGCGCCAGTTGCGCGATCCCCGCGAGCGGGACAGACAGCGCCAGCGTATCGCCGATTTGCAGCCCAAGCGCCTTGTCGATGCCCATGCCGATCGCCTCTGAACCGTCGCGGCCAAGGGCGGCCCCGATCAGCACTGCAATGATGAAAACGATGTTCAGTACCACAGGGGCCGCTGCCGCTGCCATAAATCGCCCCGTTGCGTTCAGCACGCCCGACACGAGGGCGGCAAGGGAGATGAACAAGATGTAGGGGAAGGCCAGACGCCCGTATTCGACCGCCAGATCAAACCGTTCGTCGCCCGCAAAGCCCGAGGCCATCAACAACACCAGCCCCGGCATCGCGACGATCCCGATGATGGTGAACAGGGTCAGAATGAACGCCATCCCGACAAAGGCGTCCTGCGCGAACTTTTCGGGGTCGTCACCGCTTTCGAGCTTTTTCGAGAACATCGGCACAAACGCCATGTTGAACGCGCCTTCGGCGAAGAAGCGGCGGAACATGTTGGGGAGGGAAAAGGCGACCAGAAACGCCTCGGCTGCGGGGCCGGACCCAAGATAGCCGGCAATCATCACATCGCGCACGAACCCCATCACGCGGCTGAGAAGGGTCCAGATCCCGACGGTAAAGAAGCCGGACATAAGGCGGATAGGTTTCATGGTGATGTTGCCCCGTAACTGCGGTGCAAATGGCCTAGCCGTTGGCGAAGCGCGGCGCAATCAGGGAAATGCGGACAGCCCTCGCGTGCTGCATGAAAGCGCCGATGTCAGTCCTGCGCCCGTGCCACGCCGTCAATGATCGCCGCGCGCAAGCGTTTCTCGAGCGTCTTTTGCTTGCTTTCGCTATAGTATTTCAGGCCGAACATGTCCTTTACATAGAAGGTATCGACCACCTGTTCGCCATAGGTCGCGATCACTGCATTGGCGATATAGACGTTGGATTCAGACAGCGACCGGGTGAGATCATAGAGCAGGCCGGGACGGTCGCGGGTGTCGACCTCGATGATCGTGTAGATTTCCGACCCGTCGTTATCAAAGGTGATATGCGTCGGGACCTTGAACACCTTTTCGCGTTTTTTCACCTTGTCGCGCGATTTTAGCGCATCACGGGCCAGAATTTCACCCTTGAGCGTCTTGGAGATCATCTGCCGCAGGCGCGGCAGGCGCGAGACGTCATAGGGGTTGCCGTCGGCGTCCTGTATCCAGAATGCATCGGTCACCCAGCCGTCTTTGGTGGTGTAGCTGCGGGCATCGACGACATTGGCCCCGACAAGGGCCAGCGCACCTGCAAGCCGTGCAAAAATGCCCGGATGGTCCGCCATGACAAAGCAGGCGCGGGTGGCGTCGCGGTCGTCATCAGGGTGCAGGTCGATACGGATTTCACCATCCTGAATGTCGCGCAGCTGTTCGGCGAACACGACCTGCGATGCTGTATGAAGCCCCTGCCAATAGGGCGGGTAGTGGCGCGCGGTTTCAGCCTGAATGTCTTTGCGTGGCCAATGGGCGAGCGCGGCACGCAGCGCCTTTTTAGCTCCTGCGCCACGGTTCTCGCGATTCAGGTCTTCGAGTCCGGTTTCAAGTGCCCGCTTGGTCTGGCGGTACAATCCACGGATCAACACGGCTTTCCAGTTGTTCCACGTGTTCGGTCCCACGCCCCGGATATCGCAGACGGTAAGCACACACAGCAGATCAAGCCGCTTGACGGTTTGCACGGCCTTGGCAAAGTCCCGCACCGTACGTGGGTCAGAGATATCGCGTTTCTGCGCCATATCCGACATCAGCAAATGATAGCGCACCAGCCATTCCACGGTGTCGACCTCTGCCTTGTTGAGGCCAAGACGGGGGGCAATCTTGCGGGCCATTTGGGCACCAAGAATCGAATGGTCCTCGGGGCGGCCCTTGGCAATATCATGGAGCAGCAGCGCGACGTAGATCACCTTGCGGTTCACACCATGCTTGAGGATCGACGAGGCGACGGGCAAGTCTTCTTCCAGCTCGCCCTTTTCAATCAGGGCAAGGTTGGTGATGCATTGGATCGTGTGTTCGTCGACGGTGTAGCTGTGGTACATGTTGAACTGCATCATCGCCACGATGGGTTCGAATTCGGGGATAAAGGCCGACAGCACCCCCAGTTCGTTCATCCGGCGCAGTCCGCGTTCGGGATTGCCGTGTTTCAGCATCAGATCCAGAAAGATCCGCCGCGCCTCTGGTGTGTTGCGCATGTCTTCGTCGATCAGCGCCAAGTTCGATTTGACCAGACGCATGGCGTCGGGGTGGATCAGCATACCGGTGCGCAGCGCTTCTTCGAAGATGCGCAGCAGGTTCAGCTTGTCGCTGATGAACGCTTGGCCATCGGTGACAGCCAGACGCCCGCCCACGACCTCGTAACCATCGCGCAGCTTGGGACGGCGGCGAAAGATACGCTCCAGCAAGGGTTCGGCCTTAACATGCAGGGCTTCGAGCTTGGTCAGGAAGATGCGCGTCAGCTCGCCAACTTCAGTGGCGTGGCGGAAATAGGCTTGCATGAACACTTCGACGCCGCGGCGACCGCGGGTGTCGCGGTATCCCATGGCCTCGGCCACGGCGACCTGCATGTCAAAGGTCAACTGCTCTGTCGCGCGTCCCGAGAGCAGGTGCAAATGCCCCCGTACCGCCCAAAGAAAATTCTCGGCGGCGACGAATGTTTTGAACTCTTCTTCCAGAAATACGCCGCGGTCGACGAGATCGGCGGCGTTTTCGACGCTATAGATGTGTTTCGCGATCCAGAACAGCGATTGCAGATCGCGCAAGCCCCCCTTGGCCTCTTTGACGTTGGGTTCGACGACATAGCGCAGACCCTGCTTGCGGTGCCGCGCGTCGCGCTCTTCCAGCTTGGCCTCGATAAAGCTGCGGCCGGTGCCTGCAAACAGATCGGTCTTGAGCGTTTCGTCAAGATTCTGCGCCAGCGCGGTATCTGCAGCGATAAACCGGTGTTCCAGCAAAGCGGTCTGAATGGTGAAATCTTCGCGCCCAAGGGTCACGCAATCGCGGATGGTGCGCGTTGAATGCCCGACCTTTAGCTTCAGATCCCACAGCATATAGAGCATGGATTCGATCAGCTTTTCAGTGCGCTGACTGGGGGTTTGAGGGATGAGGAACAGCAGGTCCACATCGGAAAAAGGTGCCATCTCACCGCGGCCATAGCCGCCGACGCCGATCACCGCGAGCCTGTCGTTGGGTCCAGGCGCCTCTAGCGGGTGCAGCCGCTGGCCGGCGATCTGCAGGGTGGTGCGAACAAGCTGATCGGTCAGATAGCAATAGGCCGAGGTCATTGGCCGCGCATTGAACGGCGATGCTGCAAAGGCGCGCGCGATTTCCGCGCGCCCGTTTTTCTGCGCGTCCTGAAGCACTGCAACAGCAGCCGCCTGGATCTCTGTCGGGTCGCTCAGCCCGTCCAGGGCTGCGCTCAGCGCGGCAGAGACGGCAGCTTCGTCAAAGATACGTGTCGGGGTGCTGATCAGGTGACGCGCGGTGGCCTCACCTGATTGTGCTGGTGCAACAAGGGGTTTCACGTACGGAGGTCCCTTAGAAACCGGCCCCGCCAAAGGCCTGGGGCGCGGGGCTGACGATAACGACGCGCTTGTCGCGGATCGTGGCGACGGCGAGACCGCGTTCAGCCGTGCCATCGGACATCAGACGGAACACGCCGTTGGCCCCACGGAAGCCCGCGCCCTGCGTCAGACGCCGCGCGGACAGCGCATCGGATTTACCGGATTTCGCCAAGGCCCCTACGGCTGCGATCCCGTCAAAGGCAAGCCCTGCAACCGGGCTAGGCGTGTTGCCGTAGGCCGCTTTGTAGCGCTGCGTAAAGGCGCTTGTGGCACCAGGGTCTGGCATTGCGAACCAGCCGCCTTGAACACCCGGCAACGCCAGTGTTTGCGGAGGGATGTCCCAGCGTGTCAGGCCGATGTACTGTGTGGTGGCGCCGTTGATGCCGGCTTCTGGCAGCAGTTCGGCAAACAGTGGCAGCGCGCTGGCCGAGGACGTCGTGAGGAAGATCGCATTGGCACCGTTGGTATCAATGGCAGCTTTTACACGGGGTATGGCAGCGGTCACAGCGGTTTGGCTAAGGGCGTAATCGACGGTACCGGCAGAGGTCGCCCCATTTGCTGCGATCGCCCTGAGGATCGCATCACGGCCCAGCTGGCCCGCAAGATCCTGGCCATGCAGCACGAGGATCCGGTCCTTGCCGTTGGTCTTAGCATAACGCACCAGTCGGTTTGATGTATCGTTAAAGTTTTGGCCCAGTACAAAGACGTTACCGCCCGCGATGCTGGGGTTGTTCGAGAACGACAGGACATTCACACCCTGTGCCGCAACCGCGTTGCCTGCGGCATTCGCTGCCTCACCGTAAAGCGGGCCCAGAATGATCTGCGCACCATCCGTCACGGCCTGCGCCGCCGTGGTGCCTGCCGTGGCAGCATTACCGCCGGTACCATAGACCCGAAGATCGATTTGCACGCCGGCCAGATCGCGGATCGCCAGACGCGCGGCGTTCTCAAGCTCTTGCGCCAGCAGATTATCTGCCGCCGATCCGCCCCGCGGGATCAGCAAGGCCACCGGAATAGGTTTGGTAGTATCCACTTTGGGGCCTTTGGCCCCGTTTACATTGGACATCCCCACAGGCTCGCACGCGGCGAGCGCTAAGGCGATAAGGGGCAGAATCAAAAGCCTCAGTGGCTTGCGAAGGATGTTGAAAACAGCGATCATAACAGTGTCACTCCATTGGTGGCAGGTCGGCGGCAATGGCCCCGGGCACATATGCACCGATCATAGAGAGTGCGAAAGGCGGGTCCAGCTTGAATTACCAAAAGATTCCCCTTGCGGCGGGGCTTTATTTTGTCGGGGTGCCCATTGGCACTGCCCGCGACATCACCTTGCGGGCGCTGGACGTATTGGCCTCGGCCGATGTGCTGGCCGCCGAGGACACGCGCAGCCTGCGTAAGTTGATGGATATCCACGGAGTCCCATTGAACGGGCGCAGAATCATTGCGTTGCACGACCACTCTGGCAGCGGCGTGCAGGACAAGCTCGTGGCCGCGATACGCGATGGGCAATCTGTCGCCTATGCGTCTGAAGCAGGGATGCCGCTGATTGCTGATCCGGGGTTCGAACTGTCGCGTACCGCAGGCGAGGCGGGCGTGATGCTGACCTGTGCGCCGGGCCCTTCGGCGGTGCTCACGGCGCTCGCATTGGCAGGTTTGCCGACCGATGCGTTCTTTTTCGCAGGCTTCCTGCCGAATGCGAAAGGGGCACGGCTGACGGCACTGCAAAAGTTGAAAGAGGTGCAAGGCACGCTGGTATTTTACGAATCACCCAAACGCGTCGGGGCTATGCTGCGGGACGCGGCACAGGCGCTTGGCGGGGAACGCCCCGCTGCTGTATGCCGCGAGCTGACCAAGAAATTCGAGGAAATTCAGCGCGGTACCCTTGATGAGCTGACCGAGCGCTACAGCGGCAAATCCCCCAAAGGTGAAATCGTGGTGCTGATTGATCGCGGGCGTTTACCGTCTGTTAGTGAAATTGATTTAACCTCTGACCTTGCGAACGCATTGGAAACAAATTCGATGCGCGATGCCGTCGATATGGTGGCGCAGGCATACGACGTGCCGCGCCGTCAGGTGTATCAGGCGGCGTTGGAATTGGGGAAAGATACGTAAGATGACCAAAACATTGGCGACACTGGCGAAATCTGTTCAAGGGGCGGTGTCCTATCACGCGGGCCGCGCGGCCGAGCTTCAGGTCGCGCAGGATTATCGTCGGCGCGGTTTTGCACTGGCCCACGAACGCTGGCGCGGTAAGGCGGGTGAAATTGATCTGATCCTGCGCGACGGCGACGGGATCATCTTTGTCGAGGTCAAGAAAAGCAAAAGCCATGACAGCGCCCTACAGCGTTTGAACCGGAAACAGATGCGCCGTATCTATCGCTCTGCCGAAGAATTCATCGGCGGCGAACCCAAAGGCGCGCTGACGGACGTACGGTTCGACGTGGCTTTGGTCGATCAAACCGGTGACCTGCGCATCCTTGAAAACGCCTTCGGGCACGACTGACCCATTGCACCCCACGCCCTGCTGCTCCATCTAAAGAGGAACAACAGGGAGACCCCTTATGAAAATCGCCTTTCAGATGGACCCGATCGGGGACGTGAACATTAACGCGGACAGCAGCTTTCGTCTCGCAGAGGAGGCGCAGGCCCGCGGGCATACGCTTTTCTACTACACCCCCGACCATCTCGCCTATCAAGAGGGGCGCATCACGGCGCGGGGCCATGACCTGACTGTACAGCGTGTGCAAGGTGACCATGCCACGCTGGGTCCCGAGCGCGAAGTCGATCTGGCAGATTTCGACGTGGTCTGGCTGCGCCAAGACCCGCCCTTCGACATGCACTACATCACCTCTACGCATTTGCTGGACCGTCTCAAAGACACAACGCTGGTGGTGAATGACCCGTTCTGGGTGCGCAACTATCCCGAAAAACTAATGGTGCTGGATTTCCCGCAGCTCACCCCGCCCACGACCATTGCCCGCGATCTGGACACGATCAAAGCGTTCAAAGCCAAGCACAAAGACGTCATCCTCAAGCCGCTGTATGGCAATGGCGGTGCGGGTGTCTTCCGTTTGGATGCGAATGACCGAAATCTGAGCTCACTGCATGAACTGTTCAGCGGTTTCTCGCGCGAGCCGTTGATTGTGCAGAAATTCCTGCCCGCCGTGTCCAAGGGCGATAAACGTGTGATCCTCGTCGATGGTGAACCCGTCGGTGCGATCAACCGTGTCCCGGCAGAGGGTGAAACACGGTCAAACATGCATGTCGGGGGCCGTCCTGAAAAGGTGGGCCTGACAGAGCGCGACCTGGAAATCTGTGCCGCAATCGGGCCGTTGCTGCGTGAAAAGGGTCAGATTTTTGTCGGCATCGATGTGATCGGTGACTATCTGACAGAGATCAACGTGACCTCCCCCACCGGTATCCAAGAGCTTGAACGGTTCGACGGCACCAACATCGCCGGTAAAATCTGGGAAGCAATCGAGCGCAAACGCGCATGAGCCTGCTGCGCCCTCTGCTGAACAGCTATTTGCGTTTGGTAGAGAAGCGCAAGCTGGCGCGGACGCGCGACGTTCACAAGATCCGGCGTGATTTCGCCAGAACCGCGCGGCTGCTGTTTCGGGCGCCGCGCGGCACGCAGATCACGCGCAGCCGTTTGACCGGCGCGGGCGAGGTTCTGCGGGTATCCCCGGCACAGACGCGATCAGATCTGGTCCTCTTTTACATCCATGGCGGTGGTTTTGTCTTCGGCAGCCCCGATACCCACAGTGCCATGCTGGGCGCATTGGCGCAGCGACTTGGCGCGGCGGCGGTGCTGCCCTATTATCGTCTTGCCCCCGAAGCAGCATTCCCCGCCGCGATCGAAGATGTCGCCGCGGCCTATCAGGCGGTGCTGGACAGCGGCGTGGCTGCGCACAACATCATCCTCGGTGGCGACAGCGCGGGGGGCGCGCTGGCGTTCAATCTGCTGAGCCGTTTGTGCGCTGACGCAGGTCCCTTGCCGCGTGCGCTGTTTGCTTTTTCACCATTGACCGATTTCCTGCACGAGGGGGCCAGCTTTCGCGAGAACGCGGCGCGAGAGGCCGTTTTGCCGGCGGCGCAGGCCGGTCTTATGGCAGAGATGTATCTGGCGGGGGCAAACCCGAGCGACCCTGCCGTCAGCCCGCTGCGCGCTGATTATCGCGGTGCGCCGCCAGTCTGGATCACAGTCGGCTCGACCGAAATCCTGCGTGATGACGCGCGACGCATGTCGACGTATCTACAGGATCAATCGGTTCACGTGACGTTGGTTGAAGAACATGATCTTCCCCATGTCTGGCCGATTTTTCACAACGCTCTGCCAGAGGCGCGGGACACGCTGGATGCGCTGGCACAGTGGATCAAGAAAGTGACATCGACGGCAGACGAAAACTGAGCGCTTCGGCAAGATGCGGTTTGCGCACATCGGTAGCACCTTCTAGATCCGCGATGGTGCGCGCGACGCGCAAGACCCTGTGATACCCTCGGGCGGAGAGGTGAAACCGCTCTGCCGCGCGCGACAGCAGTGCGCGGGCCTCTGTGTCAGGTGTGGCAATCTGTTCGAGCAGACCCCCTTCGGCATCGGCGTTTAATGTCGCGGTGGGATGTCCGGCAAACCGGTCGTGCTGGCGACAACGCGCGGCAAGTACACGCTGGGCCACGTCGGCCGATCCTTCGGCGCTGGGGGGCAGTTCCAGATCCGTATACCCCACGGGTGGTACATCAATCCGCAGATCAAACCTGTCGCGTAGGGGGCCGGACACGCGGCTCATATAATCCTCGCCACAGGCAGGTGCTTTGCTGCAGGCGCGGGCCGGATCGCTGAGGTAGCCGCATTTGCAGGGGTTGGCTGCGGCCACGAGCATGAATTTGCACGGGTATTTCACATGCGCATTGGCGCGGGCGATCATCACCTCGCCCGTCTCAACCGGTTGGCGCAGGGTTTCAAGTACGGTGCGGGGGAATTCAGGGAATTCGTCCATAAACAACACGCCATTATGCGCCAGACTGACCTCTCCGGGTTTGGCGAGACGGCCACCGCCGATGATCGCCGCCATAGACGCTGTGTGATGCGGTTCGCGAAAGGGCCGCACGCGCGAGATGCCACCATCGTCCATCAGCCCCGCCAGCGAATGGATCATAGAGGTGCTAAGCGCCTCTTGTGGGGTGAGCGGGGGCAGGATCGAGGGCAACCGCGCCGCCAGCATGGATTTGCCCGATCCGGGGGTGCCGACGAACATCAGATGATGTCGCCCCGCCGCCGCGATTTCAAGCGCACGTTTGGCGCGTTCCTGCCCTTTGACATCGCGCAGGTCGTGACGGCTGGGGCTTTGTGTCACCTCGCCCGGCGTGGCCGCGGGGAGGGGGGACTGTCCGGTAAAGTGACGCACGACCGCGCCGAGGCTCGGAGCAGCGATCACCTGTGCATTGCCCACCCAAGCGGCTTCGGCCCCGGAGGCGGCGGGGCAGAGCAGGCTGCGCCCGTTTTCTGCAGCTGCCATCGCAGCGGGCAGCGCGCCGATCACAGGGATCAGGCTGCCGTCCAGTGCCAGTTCGCCTAAAGCCACGGTGCTTTGGATCACATCCTGCGGAAGGATATCGATCGCCCCCAACAACGCCAGCGCGATGGGCAGGTCAAAATGGCTGCCCTCTTTGGGGAGGTCGGCAGGGCTGAGGTTGATTGTGATCCGTTTGCTGGGCAAGGCAATCGCCATCGCGCCAAGGGCGGCGCGCACCCTTTCACGTGCTTCTGACACCGCTTTGTCGGGCAGGCCCACGATCGAAAATGCAGGCATTCCAGCGGACAGCGCGCATTGCACCTCGACGATGCGCGCGTCGATGCCTTGGAATGCGACCGTATATGCCCGTGCGACCATTGTTCCCCTGCTGTCCTTTAATGCCTTCAGGGGTAGGGCGGGGGTGTTTAAGAAACGTTAACGGATGCGGAAACCGGAGGATTTGAATTTATTTGGCAAAATGAAGCAGGGCGCGGGTGACCGTCAGACCTGATGGTTGATGGTGCCAATGTCCCAGCCGCGTGGCGTGATGTGAATATCAGTGACAGAGAGGTTGTCGATCTTATGCGCCATTGCGGCATGGGCATCGACGCCAAGCGCGCGTTGGACTTGGGTCAATATCACGCCGAAATGCGCCACGGCGATGATGTGCGTGTTCGGGTGGGCTTGGGTGATCCGGTCAACGGCTGCGTTGATGCGGCGGGCCGCGTCGTTCCAGCTTTCGCCTTCGGGGGCCGCAATATCGCCGGGTGTGGTCCAGTACGCGCGGCTGAGCTCCGGATGGCTTTGTGACACATCGCGGGCGTGCATGCCGTCCCACAGCCCGAAATCAAGCTCGCGTAGGTCAGGGTCGTGCGGCAGGCGCATTCGGCTGTCCGAGGCGAGCGTATCGGCCGTGGCAGAGGCGCGGATCAGATCGGAAGAGATCAAAACCGAGGACTGTGGCAGATGTGCGTTCAGCCGTGCGATCAACGCGTGATCGGACAGATCGGCAGGGACATCGCGCCAGCCGACAAAGTTTTTCTCGTGAGTCGGGCCGTGGCGCACCCAATGCCAAATTGTCATGATCAAAGCGCCTTTTGCCGAAGGTGGTTTGCGATTTATTTAGCGTTGCTGCGCCAAAGTCAAAGCGGGCGGCGTGTGAAAAGCCAATTCTTTTTCGAATCCGCGTGAACCAACTGGCGGTTTTCCGCGTTTACATGAAAAGGCGCAAGGACATGTGCCTAGTTTGTAGGGATGGACATCATGACGCTGGCGCAATCACGTGACTTTTCTTTGACCCGCACCGCAATGAAAGCAGAGCTTTTGGATGCGGAGACAGAACTGAGGCTCGCATATGCTTGGCGCGACCAGCGCGACGAGCAAGCGCTGCACCGGCTGATCACGGCCTACATGCGCTTAGCTATTTCGATGGCGGCTAAATTCAAGCGCTATGGCGCATCGATGAATGATCTTGTTCAAGAGGCCGGATTGGGCCTGATGAAAGCCGCCGACAAGTTTGATCCTGATCGCGGGGTGCGCTTTTCCACCTATGCTGTTTGGTGGATCAAGGCGAGCATTCAAGACCACGTCATGCGCAATTGGTCGATGGTCCGTACCGGGTCGACGTCCTCGCAAAAATCCCTGTTTTTCAACATGCGCCGTGTCCAAGCGCGATTGGAGCGTGAAGCTCAGGCCGCGGGCGAGACATTGGATCGCCACCAACTGCGGCAGATGATCTCTACCGAGATTGGCGTGCCGATGCATGACGTGGAAATGATGGAAGGCCGCCTGTCGGGATCGGACTTTTCCTTGAACGCGACGCAATCTGCCGAGGACGAGGGCCGAGAATGGATCGATGCGCTGGTCGATGACAGCGCGCAAGCCGCCGAACGGGTCGAGGATAGTCACGACACTTTGACGCTGCGCAATTGGTTGTTCTCGGCGATGCAGGCGCTGAACGAGCGCGAGCAATTTATCGTGCGCGAACGCAAATTGCGTGACCAGCCCCGCACATTGGAAAGCCTTGGCGCAGAGCTGAGCCTGTCGAAAGAGCGTGTGCGCCAGCTCGAGGCCGCTGCCTTTGGCAAGATGCGCAAGACGCTTGAGACGCAGTCGTCCGAGGTGCGCCATTTCCTGATGTGATCCGGCGGTCTGTACCGGTTGCACTGGCCTGTATTCTGCGCCGCATTGCGCAGGAACGGGCTGGCGCAAAATGACCCGCCCCCCTATTGTCTGGCCAAACACCGACGATGGGGGCGATCATGCTGGCTGGAAAACATATTCTGCTGATAATCGGGGGCGGTATTGCTGCCTTTAAATCCCTTGATCTGATCCGCCGTCTGCGCGAACGCGGTGCTGTTGTCACACCTGTGCTGACCCGCGCGGGCGAAGAGTTCGTGACGCCTTTGTCGGTCTCTGCACTGGCGGGGCAAAAGCTGTATCGTGACCTATTTGATTTGGGTGACGAGGCAGAGATGGGGCATATCCAACTGAGCCGCGTCGCTGATCTGGTTGTTGTCGCCCCTGCCACTGCTGATCTGATGGCCAAGATGACGACGGGTGCAGCGAATGATCTGGCCTCTACCTTACTGTTGGCGACGGATACGCCGGTGTTGATCGCGCCGGCGATGAATGTGCGCATGTGGGATCACCCTGCAACGCAGCGCAACCTCGCGGTTTTGCGCGGCGACGGCATCAGCGTAGTCGGACCCAACGACGGTGATATGGCCTGCGGGGAGTTCGGCCCGGGCCGTATGTCCGAACCGCTCGAGATCGTTGCGGCGATAGAGGCGAAGCTGGCGGATGGCCCGCTGAAGGGCCGGCGTATTCTGGTGACCTCTGGCCCGACGCATGAACCGATTGATCCTGTGCGCTATATCGCGAACCGGTCGTCGGGGGCGCAGGGCACGGCGATTGCCCGCGCGCTGGCTGCTTTGGGGGCACATGTGATCTTTGTCACCGGTCCCGCCGATGTGCCCCCCCCCGACGGGGTAGAGGTGATCCGGGTGGAAACGGCACAGCAGATGCAAGAGGCGGTAGAGGCGGCATTGCCCGTGGACGCAGGCGTGTTTGCGGCAGCTGTGGCCGATTGGCGTATGGCCAATGCCAGCGACCGAAAGTTGAAAAAGTCGAAAGACGGCTTGCCGGTGCTGAGCTTTGCGGAAAACCCCGACATTCTGAAGGCTGTCAGCGCAGCAGGCGCAAGGCGTCCGCAACTGGTCGTGGGCTTTGCCGCCGAGACCAATGATGTGGTGGAAAATGCCACCGCAAAACGTTTGCGCAAAGGCTGTGACTGGATTGTTGCCAATGATGTGTCGCCAGCGACGGGGATTATGGGCGGGGCAGAAAACGCCGTGACCCTGATTTCGGACGCGGGCGCCGAAAGCTGGCCGCGCATGGGCAAGGATCAGGTGGCGCAGCAGTTGGCCGCACGGATCGCGCAGGCCTTGGGCTAGGGGTTTCTTGCCTTCGGCGAGGATTTTGAACCATTTGGAAAACGCCCGAGCGGGCGTAGCGGAGCGAGTGATGGCCGAGATCAAATTCAAACGTGTCAGCGGAAATGATGACCTGCCGCTTCCGGCTTATGCCACGGCGGGAGCGGCGGGGATGGACCTGCGTGCATTCCTGCCGGATGGGCCATTAACTTTTGTCAAATGGCAGATCAGCCTGATTTCGATCGGGTTCTCGGTGGAGCTGCCCCGCGGGACCGAGATGCAGATCAGGCCGCGGTCCGGTCTTGCATTGAAGCACGGGTTTTTAATCCCCAACGCGCCAGGGACCGTGGACGAGGACTATCGCGGCGTGGTGATGGTCGGGCTGTACTATGTGGGGGATGCGCCTTTCGTCATGCGACACGGCGACCGCATTGCCCAGGCTGTTATTGCGCAAGTCCAGCAATACGACTGTGTCGAGGTGGACGCCTTGTCGGATACGACACGAGGCGGTGGCGGATTCGGCTCTACGGGGCTGAAATAGGGTCTGATCGCAAAGGGTTGCGCTGTCGCGAAACTTTAACATAGCTGAAATGAATGTGACTTAATGCAGTCGTAGGTTTCCCGAAAAAAGGGGAACCGAATGCTTCAGCTTCAAGCCGTTACGAAAACATTTGGCGCGAATACAGCCGTTCACGCAGCGAGCTTTTCCGTCGACCGCCCGATGATGATCGGGATCATCGGCAGTTCCGGTGCCGGTAAATCGACGCTGCTGCGGATGATGAACTGTCTGACCCCCGCCAGCTCGGGCGAGATACTGGTGAACGGGCGTGATATCACCAAGCTGCGCGGATCAGAGAAGCGTGACTGGCAATCCCACTGCGCAATGATCTTTCAGCAGTTCAATCTGGTGCCGCGGCTGGATGTGGTGTCGAACGTGCTGCACGGCACGTTGAACCGCCGGTCTACACTGTCGACGATGTTCAACATTTTTCCCCAAGACGACATTGTCCGCGCAATTGATATCCTTGATCGTCTGGGCATCGCTGAACACGCGCCCAAACGTGCCGAGGCCCTATCGGGCGGGCAGCAGCAACGGGTCGCCATTGCGCGCGCTTATGCAGGACCCGACGATTATCCTCGCGGATGAACCCATCGCCTCGCTTGATCCGATGAATGCGCAGCTGGTTATGCAGGCGCTGCGCGACATCCACGAACAAGACGGGCGCATGGTCATCGCGAACCTGCACACGCTGGATACAGCCCGCCGCTATTGCGACCGCGTCATCGGCATGCGGCAGGGACGGATCGTGTTTGACGGCACGCCTGCGCAGCTGACCACCGGTGTGGCACGCGACATTTACGGTGCCGATGCCAGTTTTTCCGAGGCAACGACATCGACCCAGATCGAAACGCTTGAGCCCCGCCCCAAGGTAGTGGCGGCGCTATAGCCCCCAGTTTTTTCTATCACCCCTGCCTCCGATCTTTGGGGGCCTATCTACAAAAGAAGAGAGACGACCGATGAACAAATTACTTGCTGCTGCTCTGGCGACGACAACCCTTGCGACGGGTGCGGCTGCACAGGCCGAAGCCATCTCCGAGTTCCGCATCGGTATTCTGGGCGGCGAGAACGCTCAGGACAGGATGAATTCTAACGAATGTATGCGCGTCATGACCGAAGATGCTTTGGGTGTGCCGACCAAGATTTTCGCCCCTGCCGACTATAACGGCGTTATTCAGGGTCTGCTGGGCGGCACGCTGGACATGGCGTGGCTGGGTGCCTCGGGCTATGCGGCGGTTTATCTGCAAGACCCCGAAGCGGTCGAGCCTGTACTGGTGAAAATGAACGTGGACGGGTCTTATGGCTACCACTCCATCGGGTTTGCCCGCGCCGACAGCGGCATCACCAAGCTCGAAGACGTCAAGGGTAAGGTTTTTGGCTTTGGCGATCCGAACTCGACCTCAGGCTATCTGATCCCGTCGATCGAGATCCCGCAGATGGGCGAAGGGATCACCATGGAGTCCGGTGACTACTTTGGTGAGGTCAAATTCACCGGCGGTCACGAGCAGACAATCGTTGCGGTCAACAATGGCGACATCGACGCAGGGGTGACCTGGGCCGACGGTCAGGGCAACTGGGAAGACGGCTATAACTCGGGGGCGCTGCGCAAAGCGGTGGATTCAGGGCTGGTTGATATGAACGATCTGGTGGAAATCTGGCGCTCCAAGCCGATCCCCGAAGGCCCCGTCGTTTTGCGCAGTGATCTGCCGCAGGACGTCAAAGACAAGATGACCACATTGGTGGACACCCTGTATGAAATCGACCCCGACTGTACCTATGGCGTTGCCGCAGGGGACAGCCTTGGTTTCGATCCGATCACCCATGACGCCTATGTGTCGATCATCGAGGCACGCAAGGCAAAATCGAATTGATTAAAGTAATTTAAGCACTGTCGCTGGCTCCGATCCTCATCGGGGTCAGCATTTTTACGTAAAGGCTTCCCATGACTGCGACATCGCATACCAACCCCGACCGAGCAGGGATTCAGGACAGCTATCTGGCGCTGGCCAGATCGAAGCGCTGGATGAATCTGGTGCTGTTGATCCTTTTTGTGGCGCTGCTGGTGGGCGGCTTTAATACCGCGGGCGACCGCAATGCAGGCGGGTTCTGGGACGGGCTGCCGAACGTTCTCGATTTCCCCGCTGACGTGATCGGCGAAGCGATTGAACGCGGGCACCTTTTGCCCGGATATATGGCGAAATACCTACCGTCGTTGATCGAGACGGTGAATATTGCCGCGGCGTCGACCCTGCTGGGCGCAATGATCGGTCTGTTTCTGTCGCTGATGGTCACGCGCGGGCTTGCCCCTGTGCCGTGGCTGGTCGGTCCCTTGCGCCGCGTGCTGGACCTGTTGCGCGCCGTCCCCGAGATCGTCATCGCGCTGGTGTTGATCTTTATGCTGGGCGGCGGGCCGGTGCCCGCGATGATTGCCATTGCGCTGCATACCATCGGTGCGTTGGGTAAACTCTTTTCCGAGGTGAATGAAAACGCCTCTCTCAAACCGGTAGAAGGTCTTGCCTCTGTCGGGGCCAGCTGGAGCCAGCGCATGTGGCTGGGGGTGATCCCGCAAGTGGCCCCGAACTACGTCAGCTATGCCCTGCTGCGCTTTGAGATCAACATCCGCGCCTCTGCGATCCTTGGCTTCGTCGGGGCCGGTGGCATCGGCTATGACTTGCGCAACACCATGAGCTGGGGGCAGGGCAAATTCGACGAGGCTGCCGCCATCTTCCTTTTGCTGTTCCTGACGATTGTGATCGTCGATCAGCTTTCTTCCGTTTTTCGTAACCGTCTGACCCACGGACTGCCGAGTGCAAAGGTGACCCTATGACCGCGACCGCCCTTCACGCCCAAACGATGGTGCACTTCTCGCGCAAGCGGATGACCGCTTTGGCGCTGCCCCTGATCGCGCTGGCCTATTTCGTCTATATCTTCTTTGCCTTTGATATTGCGGGGCTGGGGGACCGGATCAACGTCGGCAACGCCCGCACGCTGGTGTCTGATACCTATAGCTACAAAACCCATGTCACGCAGGACAACCGCGACGGCGCGTTTTCCATCGCAATCGAAGGCGAGCGGAAAGGCGCATATGAAACCGGTACGGCCCCCGATTGGGTCACGCTGGGGGATCGCCCCGTTGCTGATCTGGGGGGCGGGCATATCGTGACCTTCGGCCCGCAGGTGACCTATGATATCCCGGGCTACGGCACCGTGGTGGCCGAACCGGGACAGCGCGGCGTTCAGGCGACATTCCCGCCCGGCGATATCCCCGACTATATCAGCGCATCCAAGAACCGTGTGATGATTAACACGGATGCAGGGCGCCTGACGCTCACCCGCAACCGGACCGAGGTGTTCAAGTACAACTACGGCTGGGAGCTGTTCTTTTTCACGCTCGACAGCCCTTATCACGGGGTTGGCGCTGTTGCACTGCTGGGGCGCGCGGTCAGCGGCGAAGCAGGCGCGATCTTCCACGATTTCTGGACCAACCGCATGTGGCGTCATGGCGATGTGGCTTGGGCGTTGTACGAGACGTTGTTGATGGCATTCCTTGGCACGTTTGGCGCAGCGATCATCGCTTTGCCGCTGGGGTTTCTGGCCGCCAAGAACTTTACCCCGCTGCGGTCGCTCAGGTTTGCGGCGCGGCGCATGTTCGATTTTCTGCGCGGGGTTGACGGGCTGATCTGGACCATCGTGCTGTCGCGGGCCTTTGGGCCGGGGCCGCTGACGGGGGCACTGGCGATCCTGCTGACCGACACGGGGTCCTTCGGCAAGATGTTCTCGGAAGCGCTTGAGAACGTCGACGGCAAACAGATCGAAGGCATCACATCCACCGGGGCGAAACCGCTGCAACGCTATCGCTTTGGGGTCCTGCCGCAGATCGTGCCGGTGCTGCTTAGCCAGATCCTGTATTTCCTTGAATCCAACACGCGGTCCGCGACAATCATCGGGGCGATCACCGGTGGCGGCATCGGTTTGCTGCTGACCCAGGCGATTGCCACCCAGAAGGACTGGGAGGAGGTGACCTACTACATTGTGCTGATCGTGCTGATGGTCATGGCGATGGACAGCTTTTCGGGCTGGCTGCGCCGCAAGCTGATCAATGGCGACGAGGGCGGTCACTGATGCCGCGTCTCACTGCTGACACCCCCTTCATCCACCCCGACTGCGAGATCAAAGATGCCACATTCGGAGCCTACACAGAGGTTGGACGCGGGTCGCGTATCGCGCACAGCCAGTTTGGTGACTATAGCTACTGCGACCGCTACGCCGACATTGCCAACACCACCGTGGGCAAGTTTGCAAACATCGCGGCCTATGTGCGGATCGGGGCCACAGACCACCCGATGGAGAAAGCCAGCCTGCATCACTTTCACTACCGTGCAGGCGACTACTTTGACGATGCGACTGACGATGACGCTTGGTTCGCGCACCGCCGTGGGCGGCGCGTCACCCTTGGACACGACACGTGGCTGGGCAACGGCGCACAGGTCCGGCCAGAGGTAACGATCGGCCACGGGGCCGTTGTGGCGGGCGGGGCGATCGTGACCAAGGACGTCGCCCCTTATATGATCGTCGCGGGCATACCTGCAGTGCCGCTGCGCGCGCGGTTCAGCCCAAGTATCGCTGACCGCATGATGGCGCTGGCGTGGTGGGACTGGCCCCACGACGCGCTGCACCGCGCGCTTGGGGACTTCCGATCGCTTTCAGCAGAGGCGTTTCTGGAACGGTACGAATAACGCCGGCCGCCTCAGGAATCTGCCAGTGTCAGGGTCACTTTGTCCCCCGCAAACCACGTGCGCCCGTATTCCAGCGGTTGGCCTTGATCATCCACGTTCAGGTTGATCGTGCGCAAGATCGGCGCGCCTTCGGCCACGCGCAGATGCAGGGCTTGGGTGGCGCTGGCGAGCTTGGCATTGATGCGGGTCGAGGCGCGGGTATAGTCTGTCACGCCCCCCAGCCGCAGCGCCGCCGTCACGGATTGCGCCTGCTCAAGATGCGCCAGCATGTCGGGGAAACGCGCGGCAGAGAAGACGCTGCGAAACAGCGCAATCACCTGATCATCAGCAAAGGACAGCCCCTCGCAGACCTGCACCTGCGCGTTCTCGGCCAAGGCAAGCGCGCTGCTTTCCTCGGGTCGTGCGGTGCGGGTTTCCAGCGTCAGGAACTCCTTGCCCGGAATGCGCCCCTGTGCGGTGAGGTTCTGGTGAAAACGGACGCGGCGGCCAATGGGGTAATCGGTGGGGGTAGAGGTCACAAACACCCCCGCACCGCGCCGCGGCAGGACCAGCCCTTCGTCAGTCAGCGCCTTTATCGCATGGCGCACCGTATGCCGGTTCACCCCGAACCGCGCAGCAAGCGCGCTTTCGGTCGGTAGCTTGTCATCAGGGCCATAGACGCCAGAGCCAATATCACTGCGCAGACTATGGGCGATGGCGGTCCAGATCGGGGTGCGTTGGGGCATGTCACAAATATTTCGCAAAAGGAGGGCTTGGCGCTGGTACGCGCGGCGGCTAGTATTTGTCTAGTTGTATAGACAACTCGAAAAGGTGTCTAGATGAATATGATGAACACACAAATCGACCCTAATGCAGAGCGTAAGGCGTGGTTAGGCCTGTTGGCCAAATCCCCCGCAGCCGAGATCGCACGCCTGTGGACCGCCTATGACACCCACCCCGATCACAGTATTTTGCGCGCGCCAGAGATTGGCGGCGTGATGGTGCGCGGGCGGGCAGGAGCCGTGGGGGCCGCGTTTAACCTTGGCGAGATGTCCGTCACCCGCGCCTCGGTGAAACTGGGCTGTGGCACGGTGGGGCACGGCTATGTGCAAGGGCGCAGCAAGGACCATGCGCTTCGGACCGCACTGATTGATGCGTTGATGCAAACCGACGCGGCGGGGCAAGTAGAGGCGGCCATTCTCACACCGCTGCGCAAGGCGCGCGACGCGGCTAAAACCACCCGCGCGGCCAAGGCTGCTGCAACGAAGGTTGATTTCTTTACAATGGTACGAGGGGAAGACTGATGCAGGCCCATGCTTTGGAGGGCGGCTTTACCAACGCCCCAATCGACGCTGCCCGCGCCTTTCGCGGGCTGATGACCGCCATGGCCCGCCCCGGCACGGTTTGTGACGTATCAGGTGCCACCCCGCCCGCGCCGCTTAGCGTGGCAGCAGGTACCGCGATCCTGACGCTGTGTGATCCCGATACGCCGATCTATCTGGGGGCGGCCTGTGATACGCAAGATGTGCGCGACTGGATCACCTTTCAAACCGGCGCGCCTTTTGCGCCTGCCGATAAGGCGATGTTTGCCGTGGGGGGCTGGGACGATCTGCCTCTCGCAAAGTTCGCCATCGGCACCGCAGAATACCCCGACAGGTCAGCAACGCTGATCGTCGAGATGCCCGAACTTTCCCCCCATGGTGCGACCCTGAGCGGTCCGGGCATCAAAGACAGTACCAACCTGTCGCTGCCGGACTGCGCCGCTTTTCAAGCGAATGTCACGCTGTTCCCACTGGGGCTGGATTTCATTTTCACCTGCGCAGACCGGCTTGCTGCGCTGCCACGCACGACGAGGGTTCGCTGATGTATGTTGCAGTCAAAGGGGGCGAACGCGCCATCGACAACGCCCATGCGTGGCTGGCCGAGGAGCGGCGCGGCGATCGCGATGTGGCGGAACTGGGCGTCGATCAGATCCGCGAACAGATGACGCTGGCCGTCAATCGCGTGATGGCGGAAGGGTCGCTTTATGATCCCGACCTTGCCGCGCTGGCGATCAAACAATCGCGCGGCGATCTGATAGAGGCGACCTTCCTGATCCGGGCCTACCGCACCACGCTACCCCGTTTTGGCGGCTCTAATCCGGTGGATACCGCTGCGATGGCGTGTGACCGCCGTGTCTCGGCCACGTTCAAGGACGCACCGGGCGGGCAGGTCCTGGGGCCGACATTCGACTATACCCACCGTCTGCTGGACTTCAAACTCGCCGCCGATGGCGAGGTCGCAGAGATGTCGCAAACAGACCCTAATGCAGGTGAAACGCCTCATATCATGAGCTTTCTTGACCGCGAGGACCTGATTCAAGCGGAACCCGCAGGAGCAGAGAAACCTGACGATCTGACCCGCAGCCCGTTGGAGCTTCCGGCCAGCCGTGCCTTGCGATTGCAGGCTCTAACACGCGGGGATGAGGGGTTTATCCTTGGCATGGCTTACTCCACCCAACGGGGCTACGCACGCAACCACGCTTTTGTGGCAGAGCTGCGCATCGGTGCCGTGGCCGTAGAGATGGACATACCCGAATTGGATTTTGCCATCGACATCGGTGAAATCACCCTGACCGAATGCGAGACGGTCAATCAGTTCACCGGCTCGAAGACGGAGCCGCCGCAGTTCACGCGGGGCTATGGGCTGGTCTTTGGCATGACCGAGCGCAAGGCGATCTCTATGGCGCTGGTCGACCGCGCGCTGCGCTGGAAGGAGTTGGGCGAGGATAATCTGGGCGCACCCGCGCAGGACGAGGAATTCGTGCTGTACCACGCCGACAATATTCAGGCGACGGGGTTTCTGGAGCATATCAAACTGCCCCACTACGTCGATTTCCAATCCGAACTGGAGCTGATCCGCAAGCTACGCCGTGACGCGCAGGCAGGGTCGCAGGCGGGGGGACAAGCCGAGGGGGAGGGCCCCTCCGGGGGGAGTTTAAAAGGCAAAATGAAGGAAGGGGTGGCGTCATGAGCGACTATAACTTCGCCTATCTGGACGAGCAGACCAAACGCATGATCCGCCGCGCGATCCTGAAAGGGTTGGCGATCCCGGGCTACCAAGTGCCTTTTGCCAGCCGCGAGATGCCGATGCCTTATGGTTGGGGCACGGGCGGTGTGCAGGTGTCGGCGGCGGTATTGACGCCCGAAGACCGGTTCAAGGTGATCGATCAGGGGGCCGATGACACCACCAATGCAGTCTCTATCAGGCGGTTTTTCGAGAAAACGGCGGGTGTCGCCGTGACCGAAGCCACCACCGAGGCCAGCGTGATCCAGACCCGTCACCGCATCCCCGAAGCGCCCCTGCGCGAGGACCAGATCCTTGTCTATCAGGTGCCGATCCCCGAACCGCTGCGGTTTCTCGAGCCGTCAGAGGTAGAGACCCGCAAGATGCACAGCCTTGAGGAATACGGATTGATGCACGTGAAACTTTACGAGGACATCAGCCAGCATGGTGCGATTGCCACCGCCTATGCTTATCCGGTGAAGGTAGAGGGGCGCTATGTCATGGACCCGTCGCCGATCCCGAAGTTCGACAACCCAAAGCTAGAGATGGCAGGTATCCAGTTGTTTGGTGCAGGCCGTGAACAGCGCATCTATGCGGTGCCGCCCTATACCAAGGTCGTCAGTCTGGATTTTGATGACTACCCGTTCGAGCCGACCAAAGCAGATCACGCCTGTGATCTGTGCGGCGCGACAGACAGCTATCTGGACGAGCTGATCATGGATGATGCCGGCGGTCGGATGTTCATGTGTTCGGACACGGATTATTGCGGCTCGCGTCGCGCTGCAGGGCATTGTGGCGCGCAGGGCACCCCTTTGGCGGAGGACGCGGCATGACCCCGTTGTTGCAAGTGGAAGGCATCGCCAAGATGTACGGCGCGCGGATCGGGTGCACGGATGTGTCCTTTGATCTTTATCCGGGCGAGGTAATGGGCATCGTCGGGGAAAGCGGGTCGGGGAAGTCGACCTTGCTGAACTGTATGGCGGGGCATTTGCAGCCCGACGCAGGTGCGGTGCGCTTTGACACCCGCACTGAGGGCTTGCGCGATACTGTCACGATGAGCGAGCCCGAACGCCGCATGCTGTCGCGCACTGACTGGGCATTCGTTCATCAACATGCCCGCGACGGGTTGCGCATGAACGTCAGTGCGGGCGGCAATGTCGGCGAACGGCTGATGGCCGTGAACGCGCGCCATTACGGAGACATCCGCGACAAGGCAATCGATTGGCTGGGCCGGGTCGAGATCAGCGCCGACCGGATCGACGACCGCCCCACGGCCTTTTCCGGCGGGATGCAGCAACGGCTGCAGATCGCGCGCAATCTGGTGACGGGCCCTCGCTTGGTCTTTATGGATGAGCCGACTGGCGGTCTGGATGTCAGCGTACAGGCGCGATTGCTGGACCTGCTGCGCGGGCTGGTCCGCGAAATGGGGCTGAGCGCCATCATCGTGACCCACGATCTGGCTGTGGTGCGATTGCTCGCCGACCGGCTGATGGTGATGAAAGACGGCCATGTCATAGAGAGCGGCCTGACCGATCAGGTGCTCGACGATCCGCAGCATGCGTATACGCAGCTTCTTGTTTCCTCTGTCCTACAGGTATGAGCCCGATGATTACTGTCGAAAACGTGTCGAAATCCTTTGTGCTGCACAATCAGGGGGCTGCTGAAATCTCTGTCATGGCGGGGGCCTCTTTGTCAGTCGCAAAGGGGGAATGTATCGCCTTGGTGGGCGCGTCGGGGGCCGGTAAATCGACCCTGATGCGGATGATTTACGGCAATTATCTGACCCAGTCGGGCCGGATTATGGTAGGCGATCTGGATGTCGTAACCGCGGCACCACGCCAGGTGATCCAGCTGCGCCGCACGACGTTGGGCTATGTCAGCCAGTTCCTGCGGGTCGTGCCGCGTGTATCGACACTGGATGTAGTGGCCGAGCCGCTGATGGCGACCGGATCGGACCGAGCGACGGCCGAGGCGCAGGCAAAAACCCTGTTACACAGACTGAACATCCCCGAACGCCTGTGGCAGCTGAGCCCCACGACCTTCTCTGGCGGGGAGCAGCAGCGCGTGAATATCGCGCGCGGTTTTGCCTATCCCTATCCGGCGCTTTTGCTGGATGAACCTACCGCCAGTCTTGATCCGACAAACCGTGCCACCGTGCTTGCGATGATTGCCGAGGCGAAGGCGCGGGGCGCTGCAATCATTGGTATCTTCCATGACCACGCCGCCCGCGATGAGATATGTGACCGCCAGTTCGATGTGACGCAGTACACGCCGGGGCGCGCCGCATGACGGGACGGTTTATTGCTGTCGTCGGCCCCTCGGGCGTTGGCAAAGACAGCGTGATGGAAGGTTTGGCTGCGGCAGACCCGTCGCTCGTGCTCGCCCGACGCGTGATCTCGCGTCCCACCGCGCTGGGCGGCGAGGATTTTGACGGCGTGTCAGAACGTGCCTTTAGGAAGGCCGAGGATGACGGCGCGTTTATTCTCAGCTGGCATGCGCACGGGTGGCACTACGGTATCCCGCAGTCTGTGGCACTGGAGGTGGCGCAGGGGCGTGAAGTGTTGGTAAACCTGTCGCGTGCCGTCTTGCCACAGGCGCAGGCTTTGTTCGCGCGGTTCTGTGTCATCCTGCTGTGCGCGGATCGCGATGTGCTTGCATCCCGTCTGACCGCGCGAAACCGCGAGGACGCAGACGAGATCGAGCGTCGCTTGGCGCGGGCGGATTTCGCGATGCCGACGGGTATTCGCCACCATGTAATCTGCAACAACGGCCCGCTGGCGCAGACCGTTACCACCATACGCCAGCATCTTTCCCAAACAGCCTGTACGGCTGGCCAATCCAGTCAGAAGATAAAGCCATGACCCAAGAGACGATTTTTGCCAATGCCCGTCTGATCCTGCGCGATAGGGTCGAAACCGGCGCGATCCGCATTGCAGATGGGGTGATCACCGATATTGATACCGGCGCCGCCGTGCCAAAGGGCGCGCGGGACATGCAGGGGGATTACATCGCGCCCGGTCTGGTTGAACTGCATACCGATAACCTTGAACGGCACATGTCGCCGCGCCCCAAGGTCGACTGGCCGCACCGCGCCGCGATCCTCGCCCATGACCGAGAGCTCGCCGGGACCGGGATCACCACGGTGTTTGATGCGATCCGCGTGGGGTCGATGATTTCGGCCGAGCATCAGTATCAGAAATACGCGCGCGGCATGGTTGATACCATTCTGGCCATGCGCGATGCCCGCGCCTTGCGGATCAGCCACCACATCCACCTGCGCGCCGAGATTTGTTCGGAAACGCTGGCCGAAGAGCTGGCAGAGTTCGGCCCCGAGGATCGCGTGGGCATTGTGTCGATGATGGACCACACCCCTGGTCAGCGCCAGTTTCGGGACCTGTCGAAATTCGAGGGCTACGTGCGCGGCAAACACAGCTTTGACGCAGCCGCGTTCCAGCGCCATGTCGCGTATCTTTACGACGTGCAAAAGCAGTACGGCAAAGCCCATGAGGCCGCGACGGTTGCGGCTGCTGCCCGCTATGGCGCGGCACTGGCCAGTCATGACGACACCACGGCAGAGCAGGTCGATACCAGTCACGACTACGGGGTACGGCTGGCCGAATTTCCCACCACCGTAGAGGCCGCCAACCGCTGCCACGCCAACGGGATCGCGACGATTATGGGCGCGCCGAATGTCATTCGCGGTGGGTCCCATTCCGGCAATGTCGCAGCGCTCGATCTGGCCAAGGCAGATCGGCTTGATATTCTGTCATCGGATTATGTGCCCGCGGGGCTGTTGATCGCGGCGCTACAATTGGGCGATCTTTGGGGCGATCTGTCGCGTGGTTTGTCGACGGTGACCCGCGCTCCGGCGCATCGTGCGGGTCTGACGGATCGCGGGACGCTTGAAGTCGGGGCACGTGGCGATGTGATCCGGTTCGCGCGGCTCGACGGGTTGCCGATCCTGCACGAAACATGGGTCGAGGGGGCGCGTGTCTTTTAACCTGATGCAGCGGAGCGACGCTTGCCGCTCTGTGGGCCTGTCCGTTTACGTTTTGGGTTGGTGTCGGCGGAAAAATGCTTAGGTTGCCGCTTTAGGGTCTGAATACCCGAAAAACAAAGCGGGGGCCTTATGCGCCAATCACACACGCAACCAAAACTGCGCGCCACAGGCGGGGCCGCTTGATGCTGCTGGTTTTGGGACTGGCCGCGCTGATCTGGGGCGCGGGGGCCGCATTTGGCCAGCCACGCGAACGACGGGTCGTGATGTTGGGCATGGTGTTTGGTCTGGTGATCGGCTTGAACCTGTTGCTGCCGGCGACGCATCCCTTGCGTGTCGCGACGGGGGGTACGGCGGCGCCTTGGCTGCTGCTGACCGGATTTTTGCTGCTGATCTTTGGCTATAGCTGGGGGCTGAACCGATTGCGTGCGCGGGCCGAACCCGCAAGCGACACCAAACCCGCCGCGCAAACCGGCACGTTTTCAGAGACCGAGCTAAACCGCTATGCCCGTCATATCGTGCTGCGCGAAGTCGGCGGGACGGGTCAAAAGGCGCTCAAGCAAGCGCGGGTACTGGTCATCGGGGCAGGTGGGCTTGGGGCACCGGTGCTGCAATATCTGACGGCTGCCGGTGTCGGGACCATTGGCGTGATCGACGACGACATCGTTGAAAACGCCAACCTTCAACGGCAGGTGATCCATAAGGACAGCGCCATCGGCACGCCCAAAGTCTTCTCTGCACAGGCCGAGATGGAAGCCCAGAACCCCTTTGTCACCGTGCGCCCTTACCATCGCCGCCTGACCGACGACATCGCGGCAGAGCTTTTCGCCGACTACGATCTGGTGCTGGACGGCACCGATAATTTCGACACCCGCTATCTGGTGAACCGCACCTGCGTCGCCGCAGGGCTGCCGCTGATTTCGGGCGCACTGTCGCAATGGGAAGGGCAGCTCAGCATCTTTGACCCTTCAAAGGGTGCGCCCTGCTACCAATGCATCTTCCCGCAGGCCCCTGCGGCACATCTGGCCCCCAGCTGCGCGCAGGCCGGTGTGATCGGCCCGCTGCCCGGTGTGATCGGTGCGATGATGGCGTCCGAGGCAATCAAGCTTATCACCGGTGCCGGTGCCCCCTTGCGTGGGCAAATGCTGATGTATGACGCGCTTTACGGCGAGAACCGCGTGATCGGCGTATCCAAGCGCGACGACTGCCCGATCTGTGGCGACGCGGGCGAATAGACGACCCGTCATGGGGGTTCCGCGCGCGGGTATTGCGATTGTATTGCCCTGCTGCAGTGCATAGCTTGACCCGTAAAGGAGACCGCCATGACAAACCCGTTGCTACAGGATTGGGACACCCCGTTCGAGATTGCTCCCTTCGACCAGATCTCCGACGATGATTTCGCCCCCGCGCTGGACGAGGCACTGCAGACGCACCGCATGGAAATCGAAGCCATCGCCGAGTGCGAATACGAGCCGACATTCTCAAACACGATCGAGGCGCTCGAGGAAGCAGGCAGCCAGCTTGACCGCGTGTTGGGCGTGTTTTTCACCGTCGCAGGGGCAGATAGCAACCCCGTGCGCGAAGACCTGCAACGCAAATTCTCGCCGCTGCTGTCGGCACATTTCTCTGAAATCTCAAGCAACAAGGCGCTGTTCGCGCGGGTCGCATCGGTCTGGGAAAACCGCGACAGCTTTGACCTGACGCCAGAGCAGGCACGGGTGCTGATGCTGACCCACCGCGGCTTTGTCCGCGCAGGCGCGGCGCTGGACGGGGCGGCCGATGCGCGGATGAAAGAGATCAAGAACCGGCTCGCCGTGCTGGGGACACAGTTCACCCAGAACCTGTTGGCCGATGAACGCAGTTGGTTCATGCCGCTGGAAGAATCCGATCTGGAAGGGCTGCCCGACTTCGTCATCGATGCCGCCCGCGCTGCTGGCGAAGAAAAAGAGGCAGGCACGCCGGTGATCACCCTTTCGCGGTCGCTGATCACGCCGTTCCTGCAATCCTCTCCCCGCCGCGATCTGCGCGAAAAAGCGTTTCTGGCGTGGCAGTCGCGTGGGGCCAACGGCGGCGATACCGACAACCGCGGCATCGCTGCTGAAACCCTTGCGCTGCGCGAGGAACGGGCCAAGCTTCTGGGCTATGACAACTTTGCCGCCTACAAGCTGGAAACAGAGATGGCGAAAACACCAAAGGCCGTGCGTCACTTGCTTATGGATGTCTGGGCACCTGCCAAAGCACAGGCAGAGGCAGACGCCGGGGTGCTGACCCGCATGATGCACGACGATGGCGTAAACGGCGATCTGGCCCCGTGGGACTGGCGCTACTATGCGCAAAAACGGCGGGTGGCGGAACATGATCTCGATGAAGCCGCGTTGAAACCGTATTTCCAGTTGGACCGGATGATCGACGCGGCCTTTGACTGCGCCACACGGCTCTTCTCTCTCGAATTCAAACCCCTCGATGTCGCGCTTTATCACCCCGATTGCCGCGCGTGGGAGGTCACACGAGACGGCGCACATGTGGCTGTGTTCATCGGTGACTATTTTGCGCGCGGGTCAAAACGGTCGGGCGCGTGGTGCAGCGCCATGCGGTCGCAGGCGAAATTTCCCGATGTGCAGTCGCCGGTGGTGATGAACGTGTGCAACTTTGCCAAAGCATCGCCCGCGCTGCTGTCCTACGACGACGCGCGCACGCTCTTTCATGAATTCGGCCATGCGCTGCACCAGATGCTGTCGGACGTGACCTATGAATCCGTTAGCGGTACATCGGTCGCCCGTGATTTCGTCGAACTGCCGAGCCAGCTGTTCGAGCATTGGCTGGAGGTGCCTGAGGTCCTGAGCCAGTACGCCACCCACGCCAAGACAGGCGAACCGATGCCGGCAGAAATGCTTGAAAAGGTTTTAGGGGCTGCAAACTTTGATATGGGGTTTTCCACGGTCGAATATGTCGCCTCTGCGCTGGTGGATCTTGAATTCCACGATGGCGCGGCACCCGTTGACCCCATGGCGAAACAGGCACAGGTGCTGGCCGATCTTGGTATGCCCGACGCGATCACCATGCGCCACGCCACGCCGCAGTTTGCCCATGTCTTTTCAGGCGATGGCTATTCCAGCGGCTACTACAGCTATATGTGGTCCGAAGTGATGGACGCAGACGCCTTTGCCGCCTTTGAAGAAGCTGGCAGCGCCTTTGATCCCGACCGCGCGGCGGCGCTAGAGCAGCACATCCTGTCGACCGGCGGCAGTCAGGACGCAGCAGAACTCTATAAGGCGTTCCGCGGCAGATTGCCGGGGGTAGAGGCCTTGTTAAAGGGGCGGGGTCTTACCGCGGCCTGAGCGCGCGTGGCAAAGATGCCTTCGGCGAGAGTTTAAAAGGCAAAATGAAGGGGCGACGCTCGCTGCTTCATTTTGCCAAATAAACTCAAATCCTGCGGCAGCGGCCGGGCGGCTCAGTAGCCTTTGGCGCGGTCCACTAGATGCAAAAAAGGCTCTTGGGCTTCGCCGCGGCGGATATTTTCCACGACGGCCTGTGCTGCTGTGATGGCGCGGGTTTCAGCGGCGATATGGGGGGTAACAGTGACCTTGGGGTGCGCCCAATAGGGGTGCTCGGAAGGCAGCGGTTCGACGCGGAACACATCCAGCGTGGCATGGGCGATCTGGTCGGTATCCAACGCAGCCAGCAACGCGTCGTCATCGATCAACGCCCCGCGGCCTGGGTTTATAATAAACGCGCCCTTAGGCATCTGTGCTAGGGTTTCGGCATTCAGCGTGTTCTCGGTATCAGGGGTGTTGGGCAGCAGCATTACCGCGATCTCGGCGCTGCGTAGGGCATCCTTTAGCCCGTCGTTCCCATGCAGACACGTTACGCCTGAAATCTCTTTGGGGCTGCGCGACCAGCCGGTGACGTTGAAGCCCAGAGACACCAATGTCTCGGCCACAGCCGCGCCCAAGGCACCAAGGCCCAGAATGGTGATCTGACGTTCCTGTGCCAGCGGCGGGGTGCGCGGGGTCCAATCGGTGTCCGTCTTGCGAATGTCCTCGTCCAGCCCCAGATGATAGCGCATCACATGGCCCGTGACCCATTCAACCATGCCTTTGGTCAGGCCCGGATCCACCATCCGAGCCAGCGGGATATGCAGCGTGTCATTGTTGGTGATATTTTCTACCCCCGCCCAGAGGTTCAGCACCGCCTTGGCCCGCGTGTAGGGGGTGAAATCCTGTAGCGTGCTATTGGGTGCATAGACGATGTAATCGACATCTTGGGCCGGAATATCCGTTGACAGATGCGCCGTGATCCCTGCGGCGTCGAGCGCTTGGCGCAGGGGGGCTTCATACGTCACCCAGCGTTCGGGGCGGGCGGCGAAAAGGACGTTCAGGGACATAGGATTCCTATCTGGGGCGGTGGACATGCGCCGATTGTACAAGGCCAAAGGCCAGCAGCAACACCAGCATTGCCGATCCGCCATAGCTGACGAGCGGCAGCGGCACACCGACAACAGGTGCCAGCCCCATCACCATCGACATGTTCACGGCGAAGAACAAAAAGAAGTTCAGCGCGATACCAAGGGTTAGCAGCGACGAGAAACGGTCCTTGTTGATCAAGGCCGCCGCGACGCAGAACACGATGATCAGCGCATAGAGGCCCAGCAGGGAAAAACCGCCGACAAAGCCGAATTCCTCGGCCAGCGTGGTAAAGATAAAATCGGTGTGTTTCTCGGGCAGGAAGTTCAGGCGCGACTGGGTGCCTTGCATGAACCCGCGGCCGGTCCAGCCACCAGAGCCTAGCGCGATCTTGGATTGGGTGATGTGATAGCCCGCGCCCAACGGGTCGGTGCTGGGGTCGATGAAGGTATCGATCCGCCGGAACTGGTAGTCCTTGATCAGTTGCCACGGGGTGCCGCGGGACTGGAATACCGCCGTCACCAGTCCCACCGCGCCTGCGATAACGACGGCGAAATAGCCCCAGTGCACCCCTGCAAGGAACATCAGCCCGCCGCCGGCGGCCATCAACAGGATCGCGGTGCCCAGATCGGGCTGCTTGAGCACCAGCGCTGTGGGGAACAGAATCATCAGGACCGGCAACAACACCCACAGCGGCCGCGAGGTTTTCTTGGGCGGGAGCCAGTCGTAATAGGCCGCCAGCATCATCACCAGTGTGATCTTCATCAGCTCTGATGGTTGCAGGCGGAACGACCCGAGCTCGATCCAGCGCTGTGCGCCCATGCCGACGGCACCGAAAAGTTCGACCCCGATCAACAGGATCACCGTGCCGAAATAGGCCACGCCCGCGAGGTTCCGCCAAAGCCAGATCGGCACCATACCGGCGGCAATCATCAGCACGATCCCCAAGGCAAAGCGTTTCATTTGCGGTTCGGCCCAAGGGTTAAAACTGCCCCCCGCGACCGAGTACAGCATCAAGAACCCCACCCCCGAGACAGCGGCCAGCAGGATGGTCAGCGGCCAGTTCAGATGCAGGATCTTGGCAAAGCCTGTGGGGACATGTTTGACCGTATATTCAAGATAGCTCATGCTTGGTCTTTCCCGCTGAAATCCGCTTGGGGCTGGATCGCGCGCAGGGCTTTTTGTTGTTCGGCGATGCGGCCACGGTCGGCGGTGGGGTAGGCGTCCAGCGGTGGCTCTCCGCCATAGATCGCTTGCAGCATGACGTCGCGGGCGATGGGGGCGGCTGCGGTCGATCCGCCGCCGCCGTGTTCCACCAGCACCGATACCGCATAGCGCGGCTTGTCATAGGGCGCGAAGGCGACGAATAGCGCGTGGTCACGGCGCTCCCATGGCAGGTCTTCGTTGCGGCTAACCCCGCGCGCGCGTTCGGCGGCGGTGATGTTGCGTACCTGACTGGTGCCGCTTTTACCCGCCATGCGCACCCCGTCGGCGATGACCCGCGACCGGTAGCCTGTGCCGCGCCGGTCGTTGACCACCGAATACATGCCTTTGCGGACCTGACGCATGTTGTTTTCGTTCATGCCCAAGGTCTCGCCCGCGCCGCTGGCTTGTTCGACGCCGTCGATCGATTTGATCAGCCGTGGGACCACGGCGCGGTTGGTCGCGATCCGCGCCGTCATCACCGCCAGTTGCAGTGGCGAGCTGAGCGTGAAGCCCTGCCCGATAGAGGCATTCACCGTATCCCCGATCACCCATGAATCGCCACGCGCGCTTTGTTTCCATGCTTTCGTCGGGGCCAGACCTGCCGCAACAGAGGATAGTGGCAGATCATGTTTCCACCCCAGCCCAAAGCGGTTTGCCATGGCCGAGATTTTCTCGATCCCGACTTTCATCGCCAGATCATAGTAATAGACGTCGCAGGATTGCTTGAGCGAGTTTTCAAGGTCGATCCAGCCGTGCCCTGCGCGTTTCCAACAGTGGAACCGGCGTCCGCCCACTTCGAGGTGCCCGGGGCAGTATGTGGTTTCCTCGGGGCCGACGATGCCGTCTTCAAGTGCGGCCATGGCGACGACCATCTTGTAGGTCGATCCGGGCGGATAGGTGCCCTGCACGGTCTTGTTCACCAGCGGGCGATAGATGGATTGCAGCAGCGGGTTGTAGTCCGCTGAAGAAATCCCCCCGATAAAGAGGTTCGGATCATAGCTGGGCGACGAGGCGTTTGCGACCAGATCGCCGTTATCACAATCCATGATCACCACCGCAGCGCTTTCGTTACCCAGACGGGCCTGTACAAAGTTCTGCAGATTGGAATCGATGGTCAGCTGAATGTCAGCACCGGACTGTCCTTCGCGGCGGGCCAGTTCGCGCATCACGCGGCCGGTGGCGTTGACTTCGACCTGTTTGGTACCGGCAGAACCCCGCAAAAGGGATTCCTGGCGGGCCTCTACGTTGATCTTGCCGATCTGGAACCGCGGGATACGCAGAACCGCATCGGGGTTTTCCAGCGCGTCCAGATCGGCTTGGCTGACGCGGCCCACACGGCCAACGATATGGGCAAAATCCGATCCGCGCGGATAGACACGGGTCAGGCCGACTTCGGGGCTGACACCGGGCAGGGCAGGGGCGTTCACCGACACGCGGCTGACTTCGTCCCAGCTGACATCGTCGGCCACGGTGACAGGCAGGAACGGGGCAGATCGCTTGATCTCGGCCATCGCGCGTGCGCGCACTTCGGGGTCAAGGTCGATCACTTCGCCCAGACGTTGCATCACCGCGTCGACATCATCGGCGTCTTCGCGCACAATCACGATACGGTAGGACGGCACGTTCTGCGCCAACCTCACCCCGTTCCGGTCGAAAATTTCGCCACGCGCCGGCGGGATCAGCCGGATGTTGATCCGGTTCTCTTCGGCCAGCAGGCGAAACTGATCGGCCTGATCCACCTGCAAATAGTTCATCCGTGCCGCCAGCCCGCCCATGAACAACAGCTGCGCGCTGCCCAGCAATACAGCACGGCGGCTCAGCTTTGAGTGGCTGGCGTCGCTATCGGCTCTGCTGCGTCTCATTCTGCTCTCCTCATGAGCGACCGCCCATACTGTCCAGATCACCGGGGGCGGATTTGCGCACGCCCATCAGCGCATGGGTCACGAACACCACAGCCGGATAAGTCAGGATCGTCATGCCCAGCTCAAGCAGGCTAAGCGACCATTGTGGCGGCGGGACCAACAGCAAAGATAACACGATCCGGTTCAGCATCAAAATACCGATCAGCCACAGCGACACCGCCAGCCATTCGGCGCCGAAGGTGCTGTCACGCAGGGTGCGTCCGCGGGTCTTCATGTTTTCGCATGCCAGCAGCGCAAGCAGCGACCATAGGCCCGGTGGACGTTGCAACAGCAGATCGGTCAGCAGAAACGCAACAGCCAGTAGCACCGCAGGCACATAGTCGGGCCGCCGCACAGACCACGCCAACGCAAAGGCGATCAACAGATCAGGGGCAATCCAGATGCGGTCGCTGCCTTGATCCAGCAAAGCGCGCAACCGCGCCTCTGCGGGGTCGATGGTCGCAAGGGGGGGCGACAGGTCGGGTGCGAACAACGCGATCGGCTGGGTATCAAGCGGGAGCAGATGGAAAAACAGCAGCACCAGCGCCAACAGCAGAAACGCCGTGCGCATCAGCCATAACCGCAGGGTCGACAGATCATCCATCATTCAGTCTCAGGTGCAATTGGCAAAGGCGCGATCAGGCGGGGGCCGTCTTCGCGGATGACCGCCGCGTCTTCGTTCACCTTTTCGGACCCATGGTGGCGCAGGACGCGTAGGAACTCTAGCCGTTCAAAGTCAGCCGCAAGCCGCACGCGCAGCCGCCCGCCCGGGTCGGCGGCAACCTGTCCGATCAAGATGCCGGCGGGAAAGACACCGCCGTCGCCCGAACTGCTAACACGATCGCCGGGGCGTACCAAATCAGGGTTTTCGAGGAAATCAATCGGCGGTGCGGCTGAATTGTCGCCCGCGATAATCGCCCGTTGCCCCGACGGCTGGATCACGGCTGGTATCCGGCTTGAGGTGTCGGTCACCAGTATCACGCGCGCGGTATTCTCACCCACACCAGAGATACGGCCCACAAGCCCGATGCCGTCCACGGTCGCCCAACCATCAACGATGCCATCCCGCGCACCGACGTTCAGCAACACCGATTGCCGGAAGGGCGAACCCGAGTCTGCCTGCACCACGCCGGTAATATGGGTCAGGCGCGGGTCCAGACGAACCTTGTTCAGGTCCAGCAAACGGGCGTTTTCCTGTTCAAGCTGCAAGGCAGCTTCTTTCCAGGTCTGCATCTTGCGCAGCTCGGAACGCAGTTCCTGATTCTGCACGGTCAGCCGTTGATAGCTTTGGAAGTCGCGAAACAGGTTTACGGTACCGGTGACCGGTGCCATGGCCCATTCCAGATTTGGAACAAAGCGGTCGGTGATCTGGGCCCGAAACCGTTCCACACGGGGGCTGTCGATCCGCCACAGCAGAAAGATACCAGCCAGCACCAGCACGATCACGGCCAGCAACAAGCGGCGCAACGGGCGCCCAAAATCGTTCGAAGAGGATCGGTCGATGGCCATGCGTTATACGTTTCCTACCGCGAGGGCCGCGCCGTCCTGCCGCATCCCGGGCTGTTGGGTTAGCTGTCGTAGTCGATGGCGTGGCGCAGCTGTTTTTCGTACTCCAACGCCTTGCCGGTGCCCAAAGCCACGCAGTTCAACGGCTCGTCCGCCACAGAAATGGCCAACCCCGTCTGTTCGCGCAGCGCCAGATCCAGATCTCCCAGCAGCGCACCGCCGCCGGTCAGCATGACGCCGCGGTCTACGATATCGGCCGCCAGATCGGGCGGAGTGGTCTCAAGCGCGGTCATCACGGCCTCGCAAATTTGCTGCACCGGCTCGGCCAGCGCTTCGGCGATCTGGGCTTGGGTCACTTCGATCTCTTTGGGTACGCCGTTCAGCAGGTCGCGTCCGCGGATATGCATCGAGGTGCCACGTCCGTCGTCAGGCATCCGCGCCGTCCCGATAGAGGTTTTCACCCGCTCGGCAGTTGTCTCGCCGATCAACAGGTTATGCTGGCGGCGCAGGTAGTTGATGATCCCTTCGTCCATGCGATCCCCACCGACACGTACAGAGCGTGCGTAAACGATGTCGCCCAGCGACAGCACCGCAACCTCTGTTGTACCGCCACCGATATCGACGACCATGTTACCGGTCGGATCAGTGATCGGCATACCCGCACCAATCGCGGCGGCAATCGGTTCGGCAATCAGACCGGCGCGGCGTGCACCTGCAGACAGCACCGACTGGCGGATCGCACGTTTCTCGACCGGCGTCGCGCCATGTGGCACGCAGACGATGATTTTGGGCTTAGAAAAGGTCGACCGTTTATGCACCTTGCGAATGAAGTGTTTTATCATCTCTTCGGCGGTGTCGAAATCGGCAATCACGCCTTCGCGCATGGGGCGGATCGCTTCGATGCTGCCGGGGGTCCGGCCCAGCATCAGCTTTGCGTCTTCACCCACCGCAAGTACCTTTTTGACGCCGTCCTTGACGTGATAGGCCACGACCGACGGCTCCGACAAAACGATGCCCTTGCCTTTGACGTAAACCAGCGTGTTCGCGGTCCCGAGGTCGATGGCCATATCGGACGAGAACATACCACGGAATTGATCAAAAAAGGACATGAGCAGTGGACCTTGCAAAAATTCATTTTGGCCCGTCGACTCTGACAAGTCCCGGGCTCATCGGCTTATAGGCTGATGACGTCAAAGACGAAAGGGGGGTTGACCTTTGGGGTGGCATGATGCCGCCGCTGCGCTATGGTTTCCGTCAGGGCAGATATACGGGGATGCGAGAAATGCAGAAGATTCAGGTTATTGGTGTGCATCATATCACTTTGATGGGCGCGGATCGTCAGACCAGTATTGATTTCTGGGAGGGGTTGCTGGGCATGCCGTTTATCTTCGATCAGCCAAATCTGGACGATCCCGACGAAGGGCATCTGTACTTTGATCCCGGCGATGGCCGTTTGATCACCATCTTTACCAATGAAAACCGCAAACCCGTGCACAACCGCACGCCGACCGATGCAGGCTGCGTGCACCACGTCGCGTTCGAGGTCGACCGCGCCATGTTCGACCAGGTTCTGGATCGGCTCAAGGAACGCGGGATCGGCAATTCCGGCGTCAAGGATCGCGGGTTCATGCATTCGATCTATTTCAAAGATCCGCTTGGATTCCTGATCGAATTGGCCTGCTATACCTTTATTCCGCCGCGCGGGTCATCCCATGCCGAGGTCATGCTCGAAGCGCATAAACTGCGCGTTGCACGTGGCGATCACCACATCGAACGCCAGCATCTGGCCGATGCCACCGTGATGATCGTAGAGCGCTCGCAGAGGTCCCTGTCGGAGGATCGCGGCGCAAAGAACCCCTATCGCTAAAGGCCGTCCGGCACCGATGCAGTCGGGTCAAATGCAGGCGGGTCAAAAATACCACATTCAAACGCATCATGACGGTGATTTCTCTTGGTGGTTGCAGGCGGATTCCGCCGCGCCTAAGAGCTGCCACACGAGCAATCATAAATTGTGCGAAGGAACCAGCATGATCCGTAATCTTTTTATCGCCTCCGTCTTGAGCGTGTCGGCAACCGCCGCTGCAGCCGAACTGACCTACGGCGCAGCATTCGCGAAGCTTCACGACTTTGACGTTGACGGCGCAGGCACGATCGACGTGAAATCCTTGGGCGGTGGCATCGAATACCGCTACGACAACTTCATCTTCTCGGGCGAATTGTCGAACATCGACATCGAAGGCGTCGACATTGAACTGGGCACCGTGGGCGTTGAATACGCGCTGGCCAACGGGTTCAACATCGGTCTGGACTACTCGCGTTTCGACCTTGCGGGGATGGATGCCGATGTGACCAGCCTCTTCGGGATGTATCAGTCCGGCGCACACACTTTTGGTGCCGCGATCGGTGATTCCTCTGATCTGGACGACATGACCTTCAGCATTTTCGCCGCTTGGGATGTAACACCCACAGGCACCGTCGGTCTGGACCTCGTTCACATCGAAGACGAAACGCTGTACGCCGCCTACGCCGACTATGACGTTGCGCAATACAACGTGCAGGCCGATCTGGTGAAACTGGACGATCTGAGCATCGTAGCCGTTGCTGGCGGCTATGAATTCGCCAACGGTTTCTCGGCCATCGGTTCTGTCGGGTTCCTTGATCTGGGCTCCGAAGATGTACGTGCGATCACCATCGGTGGTCAGTATGAATTCACCCCCGGTGCGAACGTAGAGCTGGCCCTGGGCCGCTTGGACTTCGACAACGGCGCAGACGTCGATCAAGTGACATTCGGCGTGAACTACGAACTGGGCCGCCGCACATCCAAGCGTCGTTCGTTGGGCAACATCTTCTCGAGCGCGACAGGTTCCTTTGCAGGTCTGACAGATTTCTAATCTGCGCTAACAAGACGACAGACAAAGAAATGGCCCCCGAAATCGGGGGCCTTTTTTGCATCTTCGGGGCCGTGGTGCCGATGGTTCAGCCCACGTCCTTATAGCTGATCTCGCGCTTGTCCGTGCCGCCTCTTTCGCGGCGCACCAGCAGGCGGTTCAGCGCGTGGATATAGGCGCGGACCGATGCGACAACCGTATCGGTATCCGCTGACTGCCCTGTGACGATCCGGCCGTCTTCCTCGAGGCGTACAGAAACCGTCGCCTGCGCGTCGGTGCCTTCGGTCACGGCGTGTACCTGATACAGCTGCAAGCGCGCCGAATGCTCGACCAGCGCCTTGATACAGTTGAACGACGCATCCACAGGACCATCGCCAGTCTGCGACGTTTTTGCTTCGGTGCCATCAACGCTCAAGGACATCTCGGCCTTTTGCGGACCTTCGGTGCCGCAGACCACAGTCATGCTGACTAGCACAATACGGTCGCTTTCAGGGTCGGTCGCGGTGCGCATCAAGGCGATAAGATCGTCGTCGTAGATCTCTTTCTTGCGGTCGGCCAGTTCCTTGAAGCGGACAAAGACGTCCTTCAACTGGTTGTCGCCCAATTCATAGCCGAGGTTTTCAAGCTTTGAACGCAACGCTGCACGGCCAGAGTGTTTGCCCATCACGATGTTGGTTTCGGTCAGGCCCACGTCTTCGGGGCGCATGATCTCGAATGTTTCGGCGTTTTTCAGCATGCCATCTTGGTGAATGCCGCTTTCGTGGGCAAAGGCGTTCTTGCCGACGATGGCCTTGTTGAACTGCACGGCAAAGCCAGACACCGCAGCCACGCGGCGCGAGATGTTCATGAGCTTGGTGCTGTCGATCTTGGTCTGGAACGGCATGATGTCGTTGCGGACCTTCATGGCCATTACGACCTCTTCCAGTGCGGTGTTGCCCGCACGTTCGCCCAAGCCGTTGATCGTGCATTCGATCTGGCGTGCGCCCGCTTCGACGGCGGCAAGGCTGTTGGCGGTCGCCATGCCCAAGTCGTTATGGCAGTGCGTGGCAAAGATGATTTCGTCCGCGCCGGGCACGTTCTCCAACAGTTTGCGGATCAGATCGGCGCTTTCGCGTGGTGCGGTATAGCCCACGGTATCGGGGATGTTGATCGTGGTGGCCCCTGCCTTGATCGCGATTTCCACGGTGCGGTAAAGGTAATCCAGCTCTGTCCGCGTGGCATCCATCGGGGACCATTGCACGTTGTCACACAGGTTGCGCGCGTGGGTAACCGTTTCGTGGATGCGGTCCGCCATTTCGTCCATCGTGAGGTTCGGAATGGCGCGGTGCAGCGGCGAGGTACCGATAAACGTGTGAATGCGGGGCTGTGCGGCATGTTTGATCGCCTCAAAGCACCGGTCAATGTCGCCGAGCTGGGCGCGGGCCAAGCCGCAGATGACCGAATTCTTGGACAGTTTCGCGATTTCGCTGACGGCGGCGAAATCCCCTTCGGAAGCAATGGGGAAACCGGCTTCGATCACATCAACGCCCATCTCGTCCAGCAGGCTCGCGATCTCTATCTTTTCGGCGTGGGTCATGGTCGCGCCGGGGGATTGCTCGCCATCCCGCAATGTCGTGTCAAAAATCAAGACGCGGTCTTGTTGTGTAGTATCTGTCATCTTTTGGGTTCTTTCATTCTGCTGTCTAAATCCGTGGCGCGCGGCACATCCCTCTGAGCGGGCGCGCCGGATGGCACGCTCAGAGGCGGATTAGGAGCAGTAGGTTGGCACGCAGGAAAGTCGCGCAGCGGCGCGGCAGGATCGACATATGATCGGCGTGTGTCATGGCGACAAGTTATACCCGCGCATTCGCAAATGGGAAGGGTTTTTCTGCGCCCTTTTTCCCGCGCTTGAAGGGGGGCTGTTTTCCGCTACGTTTCCCTGCATGAAACAGGTTTTGATTATAGGGGCCTCGGGCGGTGTCGGTGCCGCCTTGGCCGCCGCCTACGCGGCGCGCGGCGATGCGGTCACGCGGCTGTCACGGTCGGTGGATGGGTTCGACATCACCGACGAGACAAGCGTGGATCGCCATATCACCGCTGTGGGCGGGCCGTTCGACGTGGTGCTGGTCGCCACCGGCGCGCTTGAGATAAACGGCGCTGCACCCGAAAAGTCGATCAAATCCATCAGCCGCGACGCGATGATGGATCAGTTCGCGCTGAACGCCGTCGGCCCCGCGCTGGTGTTGCGCCATGCGGGCGACCTGCTGCGGCGCGACAAGGCGTGCGTGTTTGCCGTGCTCTCGGCACGGGTGGGGTCGATCGGGGACAACCGGATCGGCGGCTGGATCAGCTATCGCAGCGCCAAGGCGGCGCTTAACCAGATCGTGCACACGTCCGCGATTGAACTGGCGCGCAGCCACAGGCACAGCATCTGCGTCGCGCTGCATCCCGGCACGGTCAAGACCGGTTTCACCGCGAAATACCTTGCCCGTCATCCGGCTGTGGAGCCATCAGAGGCGGCGGGGAATTTGCTGGGTGTGGTGGACAGTTTGACGCCGAAAGACACAGGCCAGTTCTTTGATTGGTCCGGAAAGCCGGTGCCGTGGTAGGGCGCTTGGTGCTGGTCTTGGGCGACCAGTTGACCCAAACGCTTAGCGCGTTGGCACAGGCGGATAAAACGCGTGACACCGTCGTCATGGCTGAAGTCGCGGACGAGGCGGCCTATGTCAGGCATCACCCTAAAAAGATCGCTCTGATCTTTGCCGCGATGCGCAAATTTGCCCAAGCCCTAGAGGCGGACGGCTGGACCGTCGCCTATACGCAGCTGGACGACACGGAAAACGCGGGCTCTATCGTGGGGGAATTGCTGCGCCGCACCGCGCAGACCGGTGCCAGCGATGTGCTGGCGACAGAGCCGGGGGAATGGCGTTTGATCGACAATTTGAAAGACGCCCCGCTGAAGGTGCAGATCCTGCCCGACGACCGCTTTCTCGCATCGCATGCCGAATTCGAGGCGTGGGCCGAGGGGCGCAAGGCGCTGCGGATGGAGTATTTCTACCGTGAAATGCGCCGCAAGACTGGCCTGCTGATGGACGGAGACCAACCCGCTGGCGGCAAGTGGAACTTTGATCACGACAACCGCAAGGCCGCGCCCGATGACGTGACCGTCGATGGCCCCCTGCGGTTTGAACCGGATGCCACCACCCGCGAGGTGCTTGATCTGGTGCAGGCGCGTTTCGGCGATAACTTCGGGGATCTGGAGCCGTTCTGGTTCGCCACCACCCGCGCAGAGGCCTTGCAGGCGCTGGACCATTTCATCGCCAACGCCCTGCCACGGTTCGGCGATTATCAGGATGCGATGCTGAACGATAACGCATTTCTCTACCATGCGATCCTGTCGCCTTACCTCAACATCGGCCTGTTAAACGTGACCGAGATTTGCGAGGCCGCCGCCGACGCCTATGCCGCAGGCGATGCGCCGATCAACGCGGTCGAAGGGTTCATCCGGCAGATCATTGGCTGGCGCGAATATGTGCGCGGCATCTATTTCCTCGAGGGGCCTGACTATACCAGTCGCAATGTCCTAGGGCATGACCGCGCCCTGCCGTGGTTCTACTGGGGTGGCGAAACACGGATGAACTGTGTGGCCAAGGTGGTAGGGCAGACCCAGACGCAAGCCTATGCGCATCATATCCAGCGGCTGATGGTGACAGGCAACTTTGCCCTGCTGGCGGGGATTGATCCGGCGCAGGTGCATGAATGGTATCTGGCCGTCTACGCCGACGCGTTCGAATGGGTGGAGGCCCCGAACACAATCGGCATGAGCCAGTTTGCCGACGGCGGTGTCATCGCGTCCAAGCCCTATGTCTCGTCGGGGGCTTACATTAACCGCATGTCGGACCACTGCAAAAGCTGCCATTATTCGGTCAGTGCGAAAACGGGCGACAAAGCCTGCCCGTTCAATCTGTTGTACTGGCACTTTCTGGACCGGCATCGCGACCGGTTCTCGAACAATCCACGTATGGGCAATATGTACCGCACATGGGACCGGATGGACGCCGACAAACGCAAGACGGTTCTGGCCGAAGGCGATGCCCTGCTCGCCCGTCTGGACGCGGGCGAGGTGGTCTAGCCGTCGTTGCTGTCTGCGTCGGTCGTGCTGTCCGCAGGAGCCTCTGCTGGTATTTCAGCCGTTCCCTTGGGCGTGGTATCGGTGTCGGCATCACTCGCGGGGGCCGCGCCCGTTTCCTGCAATGCACCGTTCACCCACTGGCCAGTGACTTCCTCGCCCGTCTTATAGCGCATGGTGCCTTGGCCCTGACGTTTGCCGCCCTCGAACGACCCTTCGTAGATATCACCGTTGGGGTAGGTCGCGGTGCCGGCGCCGTCGATCTCTCCGCCGGACCACTGGCCGTCATAGGTGAACCCGTCGGGCATGGTGATCTTGCCGGTGCCATCGCGCAACCCGTCGGCAAAGCTGCCGGTATAGACTGTGCCATCGGGATAGGTCGCCGTGCCCATTCCGTTGCGCTGGCCGTCTTTCCAGCTGCCATCGTATTTATAGCCGTCGGCATAGGTCATCACGCCCTGACCATCATTGCGGGCATTTTTGAACCCGCCCTCATAGACGATGCCGTTGGGATAGGTCGCTCGGCCTTCGCCTTCGATGACGCCAACGACCCATGATCCTTCATAGGTTGATCCGTCGGGATAGGTGATCTTGCCCTGACCGTCTGCCAGATCATCGCGAAAACTGCCTTCGTAGACTGAACCGTCGGGGTAGGTTACCTTGCCCATCCCCTCGATCTTTCCCGCAACCCAAGAGCCTGTGTAGACATAGCCATCGGTGCCGGTGAATGTGCCTTGTCCCTCGCGGCGGTCTTCCGCAAAGCTGCCCTCGTAGATGTCGCCCGTGGCGTAGGTCACTTTGCCGGTGCCTTGGCGCTGGCCGGCGACCAGATCGCCTTCGTAGATGTCGCCATTGGGCTGGGTCAGCGTGCCGGTGCCGTCGATCTGCCCGTCTTTCCACTGGCCGGTATAGGTCAGCCCGTCGGGCATGGTCAGCGTGCCGGTGCCATTGCGGTCGCCATCGACGATTTCACCATCATAAAGCGCGCCATCGGGGTAGGTGATCTTGCCCACGCCCTGCTTGACGCCGTCCACCCAGTCGCCCTGATACTCATAGCCGCCGGGGGATTGCATAACGCCTTTGCCGTGGTGATTGGCATTGCGGAACGACCCTTCGTAGCGCACGCCATTGGCATATTGCGCGATGCCCTGACCGGTGATCGCGCCGGCTTCCCATTCGCCCTCGTAAGTGCCGCCATCGGCAAAGGTGATCTTGCCGAATCCGTCCGGCTTGCCCTTTTCAAAGTTGCCCTCGTAGACCGATCCGTTGGGAAAACGCGCGACGCCTTTTCCTTTGATCTCTCCGTCGACCCAATTGCCTTCGTATTCATAGCCGTTGGGCAGCGTGTAGGTGCCTGTCCCGTGCTGAACGCCGTCTTTAAACGTCCCCTCATAGACGCCACCATCGTCGTATTGCTTGCTTTGCACTTCGCCATCTTGCGCAAGTGCGGTGAAGGGCAGCAGCCCAAGGCAAAGGATCAGCGGGGTCAGGTTCAATTTCGTCATACAGCAACTTTCAAAAGAGAGTGCGGCCAAGAGCGGCGGGCGAGTTTGTTAACGCTTAGCCTATTCAATGGCCTGCGAGGGGGCAATCGTCTTTTGCCCGGCGGTGCGCCTTGGTCTTTTACTTGGCGCGTGATCTGCTACATCACTTGCGTAGATTATCGAAGGATCGCCTCATGACATCGCGTTTTCGCATCACGCTTGGCCAGTTGAACCCCACCGTCGGGGATTTGGCCGGAAACGCAGACCTCGCGCGGGATGCCTGGGCCCAAGGCAAAGAGGCCGGTGCCGATCTGGTGGCTCTGCCAGAGATGTTCCTTGCCGGATACAATGCCCAAGACCTTGTGATGAAGCAGGCTTTCCAGCTGGATGTCATGACCCACCTCGAAGCGCTGGCCGCTGATTGTGCCGACGGGCCCGCGCTGGCCATTGGCGCACCTTGGGTCGAAGGGGCCAAGCTTTATAACGCTTATGTGATCCTCAAGGGCGGCAAGATCGCCAGCCGCGTGTTCAAACACAACCTGCCAAACGAGACTGTCTTTGACGAGGTGCGTATTTTCGACAGCGCGCCTTTGGGTGGGCCGTACGCCGTCGGCGATACCCGCATCGGAAGCCCGATCTGCGAAGACGCATGGCACCCCGATGTGGCCGAAACACTCGCCGAAACCGGGGCGGAGTTCTTGCTGGTGCCCAACGGATCGCCCTATTATCGCGGCAAGTTCGAGACGCGGTTGAACCATATGGTTGCCCGTGTGGTCGAAACTGAACTGCCGCTAATTTACCTCAATATGGTGGGTGGTCAGGATGATCAGGTCTTTGACGGGGCGAGCTTTGCGCTGAACCCCGGGGGCAAGCTGGCGTTTCAAATGCCGGCGTTTGACGCGCAGATAACACATGTCGATCTGGAACAAACCGTCGAAGGCTGGCGCGTGGTCGAGGGCGAGAAGGTGCCGATGCCATCGGAGCTTGAACAGGACTACCGCGTGATGGTGCAGGGCTTGCGCGACTACATGGGCAAGACTGGCTTTAAGAAAGTGTTGCTGGGCCTGTCGGGCGGCATTGATTCGGCGATTGTGGCGACGATCGCTGTGGATGCGCTTGGCGCTGACAATGTGCGCTGTGTGATGCTGCCGTCCGAATACACGTCCCAAGCCTCGTTGGATGATGCTGAATCCGTCGCCAAGGCGCTTGGCTGCCGCTATGACTATGTGCCAATTGCGCAGGGGCGCGCGGCGATCACCGACACACTGGCCCCGCTGTTTGACGGCACCGAACCCGACCTGACCGAGGAAAACATCCAGTCGCGCCTGCGCGGGCTGTTGTTGATGGCGGTCAGTAACAAGTTCGGCGAGATGCTGTTGACCACAGGCAACAAGTCAGAGGTCGCGGTGGGCTATGCCACGATCTATGGCGACATGGCGGGGGGCTATAACCCCATCAAGGATATGTACAAAACCCGCGTCTTTGACAGCTGCCGCTGGCGCAATGAAAACCATCGCGATTGGATGATGGGCCCCGCAGGGGAGGTGATCGCGCCGCGTATCATCGACAAGCCGCCGACAGCCGAACTGCGCGAAGACCAGAAAGACAGCGACAGCCTGCCAGATTATCCCGATCTGGATGCGATGCTGACGATCCTTGTCGACGACGATGGGTCCATCGCCGATTGCGTGGCGGCGGGGTTTGACCGCGATGTTGCCAAACAGGTCGAGCACCTGCTTTATATCAGTGAATACAAGCGGTTTCAGTCCGCCCCCGGTCCCCGTTTGACCAAAGGCGCGTTCTGGTTGGACCGCCGCTATCCCATCGTGAACCGCTGGCGCGACCCCAGTTGATCGCGCGCGCGCTGCTGCACGTTATCTAGACAATGACGCCGCGCTGTGACAAGCCAGCGGCCAATCAGGAGAACCCAATGACCATCACCCGCTTCGCCCCGTCCCCGACCGGTTATATCCACGTAGGCAACCTGCGCACGGCGCTGATGAACTATCTGATCGCCCGCAAAAGCGGTGGCGAGTTCATCCTGCGGATCGACGACACCGATCCGGTGCGCAGCAAGGAAGAATACGTCGACGGTCTGAAAGAAGACCTGACGTGGCTGGGCCTGCATTGGGATCGCGTTGAACGCCAGTCCGAGCGGTTGGAGAAATACCACGCCGCCGCGGACGAGCTGCGCAAGATCGGGCGCTTCTATGAAGCGTGGGAAACGCCGACCGAACTGGATCTCAAGCGCAAGAAACAGCTGAACATGGGCAAGCCGCCGGTCTATGACCGCGCTGCGCTGAACCTGTCGGATGCGGAAAAAGCCAAGCTGCGCGATGAACGCGGCCCGGGCGTGTGGCGCTTTAAGCTGGATCAGGAACGGATCGAATGGAAGGACGGCATCCTTGGCGACATCTCGATTGATGCGGCGTCGGTTTCGGACCCCGTTTTGATCCGCGGTGACGGCCAGATTTTGTACACACTGGCGTCAGTCGTGGATGATACAGAGATGGGCGTGACCAATGTTGTGCGCGGGTCCGACCACGTGACCAACACGGCGACACAAATCCAGATCATGCACGCACTTGGCGGCACCGTACCCTCCTTTGCGCACCATTCGCTGTTGACCGGTCCGCAAGGCGAGGCGCTGTCGAAACGTCTGGGCGTGCTGGCGCTGCGCGATCTGCGCGAACGCGGCGTGCATCCGTTTGCCTTGCTGTCCATCATGTCGCGTCTGGGGTCGTCTGATCCGGTCGAGCTGCGCACCGACATGGAGGCCTTGATCGATGGCTTTGACATCGAACGCTTTGGGTCTGCGCCGACCAAGTTCGACGTCGAAGACCTGTTCCCGATGACGGGCCGCTATTTGCAGACCCTCCCGCTCGAGGCTGTCTCTGATGAGATCGCAGCCCTTGGTGTGCCAGACGACAAGGTTGCACTATTCTGGCAGGTCACCCGCGAAAACGTCACGACACTTCGCGATCTTGAGGGATGGTGGCAGATGTTTAGCGTGGGCGCGGAGCCGGTGATCGCGGACGAAGACAAAGAGTTCGTCGCCGAGGCTTTGGCCTTGTTGCCCGAGGGCGAATTTGACGAAAGCACATGGAGCACATGGACTGCCGCAGTGAAAGAGCAGACAGGCCGCAAGGGCAAAGGGCTGTTCATGCCGCTGCGTCTGGCGCTGACGGGCAAGCCCCACGGGCCGGATATGGCCGCCGTGCTGCCGTTGTTGCAAGTCGTGAAGGCACGCGGGTGAAACGGGTCGGGTTCGCGGGCGCAAGTTCGGGAGCCTTCGGCGAGAGTTTATCTGGCAAAATGAAGCCGCTGTCGGCTGACATAAGGCGCGTCCATCATGGTTGATGGGCGCGCCAAATTTTTATCGGGCAACCTGTTCGGCCATGTGGCCAACATGTCTTTGCTGGCCTCTGTCGGGCTGGTGGCCGTGTTCCTTGTCGATTTCGTCGACATGATTTTCATTTCTATGCTGGGCAAGGCCGAGCTGGCGGCGGCCATCGGCTATGCCGGGGCGATCTTGTTTTTCACCACGTCTTTCGGGATTGGTCTGGGGATTGCGGCCGGTGCTTTGGTCGCGCGGGCCTTGGGGCAGGATGATGCGCAGCTTGCGCGAGAACGTACGACCCATGCGCTGTGCTATGGGGCGTTTTTCGGCGTGATCTTTGCGCTGTGTGTGTTTCTATCGCTGGATGTTCTGGTCGGATTGGTCGGCGCGCGCGGTGAGACGGCGACACTGGCGGTGCATTTCTTGCAGATTGTTGTGCCGTCCGTCCCGTTCCTCATGGTTGGGATGATGGGCAGCGCCATCCTGCGGGCGCATGGGGATGCACGCCGCGCGATGATGGCAACGATCGCGGGGGGTATTGTGAATGCCATTCTTGACCCCATCCTGATCTTTACCTTCGACCTGGGTCTGACCGGTGCCGCCTGGGCGTCTTTTGTCGCGCGGGTGGTGATTGCCTATACCGCGTTGATGCCGATCGTACGCCATTATGGCGGGATCGCGATGCCGCGTCCTTCGGGGCTGTGGCGCGATCTGTTGCCGGTGTTGGCCATTGCGGTGCCTGCCATCCTGACGCAGGTCGCAACGCCTGTAGGGCAGGCATATGTCACCCGCGCCATGGCGGCCTATGGCGAAGACGCGGTGGCGGGCATGGCGATTGTCAGCCGGATGATGCCTGTGGCCTTTGCCGTGATCTTTGCCCTGTCTGGTGCGGTGGGGCCGATCATCGGGCAGAATTTTGGCGCGGGCGATCTGGGTCGGGTCAAACGGACCTATGCCGCGGGGGTCAGCTTTGCCGCATTGGTGATCGTGGCGATTTCCGCCGCGCTTTTTGCGTTCCGCGCACCGCTGGCGGCGATGTTTGACGCCGAAGGCATTACGTTGACGCTGATCTATCTGTTCTGCGGCCCGCTTTCGCTGGCGTTCTTTTTCAACGGCGTGTTGTTCGTGTCGAATGCAGCGTTCAACAATATGGGCCACCCCTATTATTCGACGGTCACCAACTGGGGTCGCAACACGCTGGGGATGATCCCCTTGGTCTGGGCCGGCAGCCTGCTGTTCGGCGCGCCCGGCGTGCTCATTGGGCAGGCGGCGGCGGGGGTGGTCTTTGGGACGCTGGCGTGGCTTCTGGCGCGTCGGATGATCGCGCAAGGGGGGCAGCGCAAACGCGCCAAGCCCGAGGTCTTTGCCCGCGACGGGCGGTTGATGTCGCTACTGCACCTGCGCCGATAGGCGGGTCAGATTGTCGTCCACCAGCGCGGTTTCTTGCGCGGTAAGCGCTTGTGCACGCGGGTATTTCGGCGCGGCGCGGTCATTCAGGATCGGCGTGTCCCAGCCCCGCGTCGTGTCAAAGAACCGCTGCACGCCGTCGACCCCGTATTCGCGCAGGAACCCTTGGACCACGACATCAATATAGCTGAGCAAAATGGTGTGGTCGCCGGATGTCACATGGGTGTCCGTCGGCACTGAATAATGCGCCATGTCGGGGGCGGGAATGATGTCGTGTACGACAGCCCCGTTCGACCCGATGCGGTTGTAGTTGGTTTCGCGGGTATCCAGCGCCACCCAGTCCGCACCAGGCACCGCCGCGATCAACCCGTCGATGACGGTGTCTTTTTCAGGCAGCACGCTGAGAAAGACGTGCGATGCCCCTGCGATGCGAACCCAAAGCCGGTGCCACCCGTGCAACTGCGCCGGACGGGCGTCGGGGTAGGCGTGGGTACTGCGGTTTACGAGGCTGCCATAGCCGAAAAAATATGGTGTCATGCGCGTGTTTTGGCGCCGTGCGGCGCTGATGTCCACATCTTGCGCCTGCAGGTCGCGGTGGGCTGCTCAATATCGCGGCACGGGATGAAAGTTTTAGCGCTGCGCTGTCAACTTTGCTTGACGCAGCGCCGCGATCCGGCATAGCACTTGCCCACACCGTTACGGGAGAACCGGCGCAAGCCGGTGCCGAAGGAGCAACCGCCCCGGAAACTCTCAGGCGCAAGGACCGCAACGGGACCTAACAACTCTGGAGAGTGACGCAACAGCGTCCGCCGAAGGGATAACGATCTCAGGCGAAAGGACAGAGGGGGCATTTGACGGGCTGCATTCCTGCGGTCTGCTGGGTGCCAGTATGGTCAATGGCCTTCTGGATATGGAAAAGGCCGCGTGACCATGAGCGATTTGCAACAGACACCGCTATACGATCTTCATCTGGAACTGGGTGGCAAGATGGTGCCCTTTGCGGGCTATTCCATGCCTGTGCAGTATCCGATGGGCGTGATGAAAGAACATCTGCATACCCGTGCCGCTGCGGGCGTATTCGACGTCAGCCACATGGGGCAGGTGATGGTGACCGGCCCGTCGTGGGAGGCCGCAGCACTGGCGTTTGAAACGCTGGTGCCGATGAACGTGCTGGGGCTGGAAGACGGGCGTCAACGCTATGGGTTTTTCACCAATGACGCGGGCGGGATCGAGGATGATCTGATGTTTGCGCGTCGTGGCGATGACCTGTTTGTTGTCGTGAATGCGGCCTGCAAGGAGTCCGACATCGCGCGGATGAAAGCGGCGCTTGAGCCTGAGCTCACCGTTACACCGATCACCGACCGTGCCTTGATTGCTGTGCAGGGGCCGACCGCAGGCGCGGCCATCGCCACGCTTGATCCGGCCGCAGACGCGATGCGGTTCATGGATTTTGCGACGTTGACGCTGGACGGCGTAGAGGTCTGGGCATCGCGGTCGGGCTACACCGGCGAGGATGGGTTCGAACTGTCTGTACCAGAAGCGCAGGCCGAAGCATTGGTCCGCCGTTTGCTGGAGATCGAGGGCGTCGCGCCGATTGGTCTGGGCGCGCGGGATTCGCTGCGGCTCGAGGCGGGGTTGTGTCTGTACGGCAATGACATCGATGCGGGCACAAACCCGGTGGAGGCAAGCCTGACATGGGCGATCCAGAAGGCCCGCCGCGCTGGTGGTGACCGTGCGGGGGGCTACCCCGGTGCCGACGCTGTGCAGGCCGCGTTCGAAACTGGCACGGCGCGCAAGCGTGTCGGTCTGGCCCCCGAAGGCCGTGCCCCCATGCGCGACGGCACACCGCTTTTTGATGCCGCGACAGGTGGCACGCAGGTGGGCGAAGTGACGTCGGGCAGTTTCGGGCCGACGGTAGGCGGGCCTGTCGCAATGGGCTATGTCAGTGAGGCGCAGGCGGGTATTGATACGATGCTGTGGGGCGAAGTCCGCGGCAAGCGTCTGCCAGTGACCGTTGCCAAGCTGCCCTTTGTTGCGGCGAATTTTAAAAGATAATCTAGTGAAGGATGGAAGTATGAAGTTTACCGAAGAACACGAGTGGCTGCGGGTTGAAGGCGACGAAATCGTCGTTGGCATCACCATTCACGCGGCCGAACAGCTGGGCGACGTGGTGTTTGTCGAGCTGCCCGATGAAGGCACGACTGTCAGCAAGGACGACGAAGTTGTCGTGATCGAATCCGTCAAGGCGGCGTCCGATATTCTGGCACCGATTGATGGCGAGATCATCGAGGTCAACAGCACGCTGTCCGACAACCCCGCCCTGGTGAATGACGACCCGCAGGGCGAGGCGTGGTTCTTTAAGATGAAGGCGTCCGACCCGAGCCAGATGGACGAGTTCATGGACGAAGCCGCCTATCAAAAGTTCATCGGGTAAAGCCCGCTGCCCCGCCGGAGCCTCCGGCGGGGATTTTATACCATTTGGAAGAGGGGCCTTGCGCCATGGTTTTCAAACCGACCGAATATTTGCCGTATGATTTTGCCAACCGCAGACATATCGGGCCTTCTCCGGCAGAGATGTCGGACATGTTGAAAACTGTCGGCGCGCAGAGCCTTGGCGCGTTGATCGATGACACGATGCCCGCTCAAATTCGCCAGAAAGAGCCGCTGGATTTTGGCAAGCCGATGTCAGAGCGCGAAGTGTTAGAATACATGCGCGTGGTGGCGGGCAAGAACAAGGTGCTGACCTCGCTGATCGGGCAGGGCTATCACGGCACGGTGACGCCGCCTGCGATCCAGCGCAACATTTTTGAAAACCCCGCATGGTACACCGCCTACACGCCCTACCAGCCCGAGATCAGTCAGGGCCGGCTTGAAGCGCTGTTGAACTTCCAGACTATGATCAGCGATCTAACCGGCCTCGAGGTCGCCAACGCGTCTCTGCTGGACGAAGCGACGGCCTGTGCCGAAGCGATGACGATGGCGATGCGCCTGTCGAAATCGAAGGCCAAGGCGTTCTTTGTCGACCGCGATTGCCACCCCCAGAACATCGCCGTGATCCAGACCCGCGCGGCCCCGCTGGATATCGAAGTGATCATCGGCGATCCGGACAAAATGGACGCGAGCGCTGTTTTCGGTGCCCTGTTCCAGTATCCCGGCACCTACGGCCATGTGCGCGACTTTACCGACCATATGACTGCGCTGCATGACGCTGGTGCTTTGGGTGTCGTATCCGCTGATCCGATGGCGTTGACGCTGCTGAAAGAACCCGGTGCCATGGGCGCGGATATCGCTGTCGGGTCCACCCAGCGGTTTGGCGTGCCCGAAGGATATGGCGGCCCGCACGCTGCCTATATGGCCTGCAAGGACGCCTATAAGCGCGCCATGCCCGGCCGCATTGTTGGCGTGTCGATTGATGCCCACGGCAACCGTGCCTACCGTTTGTCACTGCAGACGCGTGAACAGCACATCCGCCGCGAAAAGGCGACGTCGAACGTTTGTACCGCGCAAGCGCTGCTGGCGGTGATGGCGTCGATGTATGCGGTTTTCCATGGGCCAGACGGTCTAAAGGCGATTGCACAGCGTATTCACCGCAAGGCTGTACGCTTGGCCAACGGGCTGGAAGAAGCCGGTTTCAAGGTCGATCCGAAATCCTTTTTTGATACGGTGACGGTTGATGTCGGCCCCTTGCAGGCCGCTGTGATGAAATCTGCCGTGGACGAGGGCATCAACCTGCGCCGCGTCGGTGAGACCCGCGTTGGCATCAGCCTCGACGAGCGCAGCGTGCCTGCCACGATCGAAGCCGTCTGGCGTGCCTTTGGTATTCGCCGCACAGATGAGAAGTTCGAGGCGCAATATCGCTTCCCCGACGACATGCTGCGCGAAAGCGCATATCTGACCCACCCGATCTTCCACATGAACCGCGCCGAGACCGAAATGATGCGCTATATGCGTCGTTTGGCCGATCGTGATCTGGCCTTGGACCGTGCGATGATTCCGCTGGGGTCGTGCACGATGAAGCTGAATTCGGCTGCGGAAATGATGCCCGTCAGCTGGCGCGAGTTCTCGATGATCCACCCGTTTGTGCCGCAAGATCAGGCGCTTGGGTATAAGCATATGATCGACGACCTGTCCTCCAAGCTGTGTGACATCACCGGCTATGACGCGATTTCCATGCAGCCCAACTCGGGTGCGCAGGGTGAATATGCGGGTCTGCTGGCGATTGCGTCCTATCACCGTGCCAACGGGCAAGGGCATCGCAACATCTGCCTGATCCCCATGTCGGCCCACGGCACCAACCCCGCCAGCGCAAATATGGTTGGCTGGAAGGTTGTTGTGATCAAAACCGCCCCCAACGGCGATATCGATCTGGACGACTTCCGCGCCAAGGCGGAAAAGCACAGCGAAAACCTTGCTGGCTGCATGATCACCTATCCCTCGACCCACGGCGTGTTCGAGGAAACCGTGACCGAGGTGACCAAAATCACCCACGATCACGGCGGTCAGGTCTATATCGACGGGGCGAATATGAACGCCATGGTCGGTTTGGCGCGTCCGGGCGATGTGGGCGGCGATGTCAGCCACCTCAACCTGCACAAAACATTCTGCATTCCGCATGGCGGCGGTGGCCCCGGCATGGGTCCGATTGGTGTGAAATCGCACCTCATCGCGCATGTTCCGGGCCATCCGAACGGTGGTGAAGGCGCTGTTTCGGCTGCACCCTACGGGTCGCCGTCGCTTCTGCCGATCTCGTGGTCGTATTGTTTGATGATGGGCGGCGACGGGCTGACGCAAGCCACACGCGTCGCGATCCTGAACGCCAACTACATCGCCAAGCGGCTCGAAGGGGCGTTCGAGGTGCTGTACAAAGGGCCGACGGGCCGTGTCGCGCATGAATGTATTTTCGATGTGCGCCCGTTCGAGGAAAGCGCAGGCGTGACGGTGGATGACATCGCCAAACGTCTGATTGACGCGGGCTTCCACGCGCCCACGATGAGCTTCCCTGTCGCTGGCACCTTGATGGTGGAACCGACCGAGTCAGAGACCAAGGCCGAGCTGGACCGTTTCTGCGACGCGATGCTGGCGATCCGCGAAGAAATCCGCGCGATCGAAAACGGAGACATGCCGCGTGAAAACAACGCGCTGAAGAATGCGCCGCACACGGTCGAAGATCTGGTCGGCGAATGGGATCGCCCCTACACCCGCGAACAGGGTTGCTTCCCCCCCGGTGCGTTCCGCGTCGACAAATACTGGCCTCCGGTCAACCGCGTCGACAACGTGCATGGCGACCGCAACCTGATCTGCACCTGCCCGCCGATGGAGGAGTACGCAGAGGCGGCTGAGTAAGTTTCAAGAGATATGAGTGACAAAACGAGCGCGGGGGAAACCTCGCGCCCGTTTTGCGTGGGGCGGCCTTAGCTGTCGGCGAGAAAGGCAAAGACCTTGCGCAGGCGGTTCCATGTGGTCTTGTCTGGTGCCACCAGAATATGCCCCGTCCGCAGGGTCGCGTCATAGGGGCCGCCCGACAGCATCTCGACGTGGGCACCGGCTTGGGCGCAGATCAAGGCGCCGGCGGCATGGTCCCAAGGGTGCAGTGTGCCGCTTAGGATGAAATCGGCATGGCCTTGGGCGACGGTGCGGTATTCGTGGGCCGAACAGCGCAGGGAGTTCACCTTGGCAAAGCTCGGCAGGGTGGCGGCAACCTTGACCCGAAGCTCCTTGGTAAAGTTTCCCAGCGGGACAAATCCGCTGAGCTCTTCGATCTGCTTGCCCATGCCAACGCGCAGCGGACGCGAAAGCCCAAGGGCGCGTTCAAAGCGCGGGGTGCTGGTATCATCGGCAATCACCCAGTCATCGTTCACCGGATCATAGATCACGCCAAAGGCCGGTTTACCGAAGCGTGTCACCGCAAGGATCATGCCGAAGGTCGATAGCCCGTGGGTGAAGTTCGATGTGCCGTCGATGGGATCAAGGATAAAGGCCAGAGGGGCTTCGGCGATCTTGTCGAGTAATCCGGGGTTCGCCGATACCGCTTCTTCGCCGATGATCAGCGCGTCGGGATAGGCCGTGGCAAGGGCGCGGGTGATCATCGCTTCGGCAGCAAGATCGGCAGCGGTGACCAGATCATGCGGGCCGGATTTGGTGTCAATGTCAGCCGGTGCCAGATTGCGGAAACGCGGCAAAACCTCGGCCCGCGCAGCACGGCGCAGGACATTTATCACATGGGTTTGCTGGGCTGCCGTCAGCACCGGCGGCAGGGGGGCGGGCAGCGTCTGGGTCGTCTGCGTCATTGTCGTTTCCCTTTTTTGGTCTATCGGATCCATCTTATTCGCGGGCGCGCAGCACCTGTGCGGGTCTGGCGTTCAAGGCATTGATCGCAAAGCTAAGCGACGCAAGGATCGACGCCAGTGCACCGCCGGTGATGATCAACAGTGCCGAGGGCCAAACCACGGCAAAGCTGGTATCCATCACAAAGCGGCTGACGGCCCAACCGCCCAAAATACCTGCCAGCAACGCAACGGTCCCTGCAAACAGCCCCAACAGGGCGGCGCGCAACAGAAAGCTGGTGGCGATGCTGCGGCGCGAGGCTCCGAGCGTTTTCAGCAAGGCGGCTTCATAGCGACGGGCGTCTGCCCCTGCCGCGGCTGCCCCGATCAATACCAGAAAGCCGGTCAAAAGAGTAGCCGCCGCGCCGTAAGATGTCGCCGCGGCCAACCCGCTAAGCACCGCCGCCACCCGGTCGATCGCATCGCGCACGCGGATCGCGGTGATATTGGGGTAAGCCGTGGCCAGATCGCGCAGAATCGGTGCTTCGGCTTCGGGGTCGGCATAGACGGTCGAGATATAGGTATGCGGTGCGCCGGTCAGCGCGGCGGGGTTCATGGTCAGGATAAACCCGATCCCTGCGGACGAGAAATCGACCTCTTGAAAGCTGGCGATGGTGCCCGTGATGTCGCGCCCCAGCACGTTGATGGTCAGCGTGTCACCGAGCTCTAGCCCGATCTCTTCGGCTTCTTCGGCGGCAAAGCTGATCAGCGGCGGGCCGTCATAATCAGGTGCCCACCATTCGCCCGCGGTGATCACCGTGTCGTCATCAGGGGCCTCGGCATAGGTCACCCCGCGGTCGCCCCGCACAACCCAGTGATCGCCTGCCACATCTTTGGCGGGCCTGCCGTTGATCTGTGTGACGACCCCGCGCAGCATCGGTGCGCTATCGATGCGGCGCACAGCCGGGTCATCGGTTAGCCGTTTAGTGTAGCCCTCGATCTGGTCTTTCTGGATATCGACAAAGAAATACGACGGGGCAACATCGGGCAGGTTGCCCGAAATCGCCTGCCGCAGGTTGCCGTCGATCTGCCCCACGGCGGCCAGTACCGATAGGCCAAGACCGAGCGACAAGACCACGGCACCCGCCCCTTCGCCACTGCCGCCAATCGCAGTCAAGGCCCAGCGAAGCCGCGGTCGTCCGCGTGCCAGAACGGTAGCGCGTTGCGCAAGGAAACGCACCAGCAGTGCAGCCAGCGTGAGTATCCCGAGCGCGCCTGCGATGCCACCCAAGGTCCAAAGCGTCAGCCACCAGCTGCCATTGAACCACCCCGCCAGCCCGACCAGCAGCGCGACGGTCAGCAAGATGACCGCCACGTAGCGCGGCGCGGGAAAGCGTGCGGCCCCGTCCCATGCATCCCGAAACAGGGTCGCCGCGCGGATGTTCTCGCTGCGCGCCAGTGGCCAGAGCGTGAAGGCAAACGCCGTGAGCAGCCCGTAGATCGCCGCCTCGGCCAGCGGTGCGGGGTAGATGGCAAAGGCCGCAGGGATCGGCAGCCGCGCGGAAATTAGTGGCGCAAAAACCAGCGGGGCCACGGCCCCCAACACCACGCCAATGGCGACGCCCAAAAGCGATAGCGCGCCGATCTGGATAAAGTATGTCTGGAAGATCGTCGCACGGTCTGCCCCAAGGGCTCGGAGCACGGCAATGACCTCTGTCTTGCCGGTCAAATAAGACCGTACAGCAGCCGACACGCCGACGCCGCCCACAGCCAGACCGGACAGGCCCACAAGGATCAAAAACGCAGTGAGCCGTTCGACAAAGCGCGATACCCCCGGTGCGCCATTGCGCGCATCGGTCCAGCGCATCCCGCTGTTTTCGAACCGCGCACGGGCGGCGGACTTAAGCTGATCGAGATCGGTTTCGGGGGGGAGCAGCATCCGGTATTTAGAGTTGAACAGCGTCCCTTCGGCCAGCAGGCCGGCGCCCTCCAACGCATCGGTGCGCAGCAGGGTACGGGGGCCAAGGGCAAAGCCGCTGGCGGCGCTGTCGGGTTCGCGGGCGATCAGGGCGGACAGGCGGAACTCCTTGACGCCAAGCTTGAAGGTATCGCCGGGGGATAGGCCCAGACGGTCGGACAAGGCGCGCTCCATCACGGCACCCGACAGCCCGTTTTCTATGCCAAGCGCCTGTTCCAGCGGCATCGCGGGTTCCAGCAACATGTCGCCCACCAGCGGGTACAAATCATCGACCGCCTTTACCTGCGTCAGCGCACGGTCTGCTGCGGAGCCGTCACCGGCGACGGCCATGGACCGGAATTCGACGACCTCGGACACGGCGCTGGCTTGGGTTTCGATCCAGTCGCGTTCGTCTTGGGTGGCGAAACGATAGGTGAAATCGATCTCTGCCGCGCCCCCCAGCAGGGCCGCGCCTTCGCGTTGCAGCCCGCCTTCGATAGCGGACCGTACAGACCCTACGGAGGCAATCGCCGCGACGCCAAGGGCGAGGCAGGCCAGAAACAGACGGAACCCGCGCAGCCCCCCGCGCATCTCGCGGCGGGCGAAACGGCCGGCCAGACGCAGGCTCATGCGCCGGTCCCGCCGACGATGCGCCCGTCGGTCAGCGTCACCACCCGATCACAGCGGGCGGCCAGATCATCGGCGTGGGTCACCAGCACCAGCGTCGCCCCATGCTTTTCGCGCAGATCGAACAACAGCTCCATAATCGCGGCCCCGTTGGTGCTGTCGAGATTGCCGGTTGGTTCATCCGCCAACAGGATCGCCGGACGCGGGGCAGAGGCGCGGGCCAGTGCAACCCGCTGCTGTTCGCCGCCCGACATCTGTGCGGGATAGTGGTTCAGCCGGTGACCCAGACCCACGGCGTGCAATTCGGCCTCGGCGCGGTCAAAGGCATCAGCCACGCCGTTCAGTTCAAGCGGGGTGGCGACATTTTCCAGCGCGGTCATTGTGGGGATCAAGTGGAAAGACTGGAACACGATGCCCATCCGTCCGCGGCGAAACTTGGCCAGCCCGTCTTCGGACAGCGTGCTGAGGTCTTCACCCAAGGCCCGCACGGAACCGCCTGTGGCCCTCTCGAGCCCGCCCATCACCATCAGCAGCGAAGACTTGCCCGACCCCGACGGGCCGGTAAAGGCGACCGTCTCGCCTTGTGCGACGTCCAGAGTGATCCCATGTAGGATGTCGACCTTTCCGGCGTTGCCATTCAGTTTCAGGGATGCATCTTGAAGCTGGAACACCGGGTCGGTCATAGGGCTGCCTTTTGAAATACGGTCCCTGTTGGATATGGAGGTTCGACCATGATGCGCAAGGTTACGACGGCACTTGTTCTGGTATTAGCAGGCCCCGCACTGGCGGAACCGCTTGTTCTTGCGGCATTGGGCGACAGTCTGACGCAGGGATACGGTCTGCCTGCCGAAGACGGGTTCGTGCCTCAACTGCAAAACTGGCTGGATCAGAATGGGGCCGAGGTGACGGTCATCAACGCGGGCGTGTCTGGGGATACCACCGCCGGCGGGCTTTCACGTGTTGCCTGGACCATGACGCCCGAGGTGGATGGCATGATCGTGACGCTTGGCGGGAACGACCTTTTGCGCGGGATCGATCCGTCGGTCAGCCGTGCCAATCTGGACGGGATACTCAAGGCCGCGCAGGACGCCGAGGTCGAGGTGCTGCTGGTCGGCATGACGGCACCGGGCAACTTCGGGCCAGAGTATAAAACGTCCTTTGACAGCATCTATCCCGATCTGGCCGCGCAGTATGACGCGACGCTGATGGGCAGCTTTTTCGACGGTCTGTCAGAGAATGGCAAACAGCCTGATCTGGCGCAGGCACGGGGCTTTTTCCAAGCAGACGGTGTGCACCCGAACGCGCAGGGCGTCACCAGAATCGTCGATGCACTGGGGCCCAAAGTGCTGACCCTGATCGATCAGATCAACGAGAACCGGTAACTTTGCACAAAAAACGGGCACCGAAGCGCCCGTCGTCAAAATTATTATGATCCGGCGTGGGCCGGGTCAGGCCAGTGCGATATTTGCAGCACTTTCACGGCCGTCACGGCCTGCCTCGATGTCGAATGTCACCTTCTGGTTGTCGGCAAGCCCGGTCAGGCCAGCGCGTTCAACCGCCGAGATGTGAACAAAGATATCCTTGCCGCCGCCATCAGGCGCGATAAAGCCATATCCCTTTGTAGTATTGAACCATTTTACGGTGCCAGTCGCCATGCCCCGTTACTCCTGTGTTTGTCCTGCCCACATTATGCGGCAGCGTGGCTCGGTCAGAACTTGATCGCACCAGCGCCTAAGGGCTGAGGGGTCGAAAGTCTTTCGCGTCGCACCTCTGATTTTGGCGCCAAAAAGGACAAAATCAAGAGTTTTTGCCCGCAAATTCACAACAGGCGGGCGTTTGCGCATGAAATTTCACAACAGTGAAATAATTTTACCAGTTGATAAAAAAATCATTCCGTGGGAGCGTTTCTGAATAAATAGTGACAGCAGGGATAAAAAAATGTCGCAGAAAATCTTTGAACCGGGGGTCGCTGCCGGAAGGCTGGACGCTGATGCCTACACCGCGCAGTTTTCGGATTTGCACCCGCCGCTGGATGTGCACGAGGCGCTGGTCGCCGCAGACCGATGCTATTTCTGTCACGACGCGCCGTGCATCACGGCGTGCCCGACGGACATCGATATTCCGCTGTTCATCCGGCAGATCGCCACCGGCACACCGGATGCTGCGGCCAAGACCATCCTGAGCCAGAACATCATGGGCGGCATGTGTGCCCGCGTTTGTCCGACCGAACAACTGTGCGAACAGGCTTGCGTCCGCGAAGCGGCCGAGGGCAAGCCGGTCAAGATCGGCGAGCTTCAACGCTATGCCACGGACCATCTGCAAGCCAAGGGGTCGCATCCGTTTAAACGCGCAGCACCGACGGGCAAACGGGTCGCGGTTGTGGGGGCGGGTCCGGCAGGGCTTTCTTGTGCGCACCGTGCGGCGATGATGGGTCATGATGTCACCGTCTTTGACGCGCGGCCCAAGCCCGGCGGCCTGAACGAATACGGGATCGCCACCTACAAAACACCAGACGGGTTCGCGCAGGCAGAGGTCGACTGGCTGCTCAAGATCGGCGGCATCACCGTGCAGAATAACGCGGCCCTCGGTGCGGCAATGACGCTGGACAGCCTGCGGGCCGACTATGACGCTGTGTTCCTTGGTATGGGCCTTGGCGGTGTGAACGCTTTGGGTGCTGAGGGCGAGGATAAGGCCGGCGTCCTAAATGCCGTCGATTTCATCGCCGATCTGCGTCAGGCCAGCGATGTAGCCGCCGTGCCAATCGGCCGCGACGTTGTGGTGATTGGCGGCGGGATGACCGCTATCGACGCGGCCATTCAGGCGAAACTGTTGGGGGCGTTGAATGTGACGCTGGTCTATCGCCGCGGGCGGGACCGGATGAACGCCAGCGTGTTTGAACAGGATCTTGCCGCCTCTAAAGGGGTGCGGATCGTGACCCACGCCACGCCGGTCGCCGTGATCGGAAACGGTGCCGTGCGCGAGATCGAATTCGAGTATGTGGATGACCAGATGCAGGGCACGGGTCAGACCCTGCGCCTTGCTGCGGATCAAGTGTTCAAGGCCATCGGCCAGACGTTGCAGGGCGACGCGCTGCCGATGCTTGAGGCGCGCAAGATCAAGGTCGATGGCACCGGACGCACTAGCGTTGACGGGGTCTGGGCAGGCGGGGATTGCGCCAGCGGCGGCGATGACCTGACCGTGACAGCCGTTGCCGAAGGGCGCGACGCGGCGATGGACATTCACATGGTATTGATGGGCTAAGCCCCTACAGGAGAACGCAAATGGCTGATCTAAGAAGCGACTTCGTGGGCATCAAAAGCCCGAACCCGTTCTGGCTGGCATCCGCGCCGCCAACGGACAAGGAATACAACGTCCGCCGCGCCTTCGAGGCGGGATGGGGCGGTGTCGTGTGGAAAACGCTCGGCATGGAGGGCCCGCCGGTCGTCAACGTCAACGGCCCGCGCTACGGTGCCATCTATGGGGCGGACCGGCGGCTGTTGGGGCTCAACAACATCGAGCTGATCACCGACCGTCCGCTTGAAGTGAACCTGCGCGAGATGAAAGCGGTCAAACGCGACTACCCCGACCGTGCGCTGATCGCCTCGATCATGGTCCCGTGCGAGGAAGAGGCGTGGAAAGCGATCCTGCCGCATGTGGAGGACACCGGTGCCGACGGGATCGAGCTGAACTTTGGCTGCCCGCACGGGATGGCCGAACGCGGCATGGGGTCTGCCGTGGGGCAGGTGCCGGAATACATCGAAATGGTGACCCGCTGGTGCAAAATGTACACGCGGATGCCGGTGATCGTAAAGCTGACGCCGAACATCACCAATGTGCTTTATCCCGCCGAGGCCGCGAAACGCGGTGGTGCGGATGCGGTGAGCCTGATCAACACGATCAACTCTATCACCTCGGTCGATCTGGACCTGTTCGCGCCCGAACCGACAATCGACGGCAAAGGCACCCATGGCGGCTATTGCGGTCCGGCGGTGAAACCCATTGCGCTGAACATGGTGGCCGAGATTGCCCGCAACCCTGCCACGGCTGATATGCCGATCAGCGGTATCGGCGGCGTGACCACATGGCGCGACGCGGCAGAGTTTCTCGCACTTGGGGCGGGGAACGTGCAGGTCTGTACCGCCGTGATGACCTATGGATTTAAGGTCGTCGAGGAAATGATCAGCGGCCTGTCAGAATATATGGACGACAAGGGGATGACGTCGGTCGATCAACTGGTCCGCCGCGCGGTGCCCAACGTGACCGACTGGAACCAGCTGAACCTGAACTATGTCGCCAAGGCAAAGATCGATCAGGATTTGTGCATCTCGTGCGGGCGATGTTTTGCAGCCTGCGAAGACACGTCGCACCAGGCGATTGCCATGTCCGAAGACCGGACGTTCAGCGTGATCGACGATGAATGCGTGGCCTGCAACCTGTGCGTCAATGTCTGCCCTGTCGAGGATTGTATCTCGATGGTGGAATTGGCCACGGGCACCACGGACCCGCGTACCGGAAAAACGGTCGAAGCGGCGTATGCCAACTGGACGACGCACCCGAACAACCCCTCCGCCACGGCGGCAGAGTGAACCTTGGCCCCCGCCGCTATTTTGCCGGTGCGGCGGGGGTCAGCAACGTAGAGAACATCAGCCGTAGATGATCCGACGCCTGTTGATGCTGTTCGGCGTCGCCCTCAAGCAACAGCGCCACTTGTGGGGCAAAATCCGCATAGTGCTGCGTTGTGGACCAGATCGAGAATATCAGATGCCGCGGGTCCATCCGTGCGATCCTTCCTGCGTCCATCCAGGCCGAAATGACGGCGCATTTTTCATCAAAAAGCGGCTTTAGATCGCTTTGCAATCGAGGGCCCATATGCGGCGCACCGCGTAAAATTTCACCAGCGAACAGCCGGCTCTCGCGGGGCAAATCCCGCGCCATATCCAGCTTGCGCTGCACGTAATCCAACAGCTCTGTGCGCGGGTCACCGTGGGCGTCGAGCTCTACCAGAGGGTCCAGCCATGTTTCCATAAGCTGGCTGAGAAGGGTCGTATGAATTTCTTCTTTGCCACTGAAATAATACAATATATTTGGTTTGCTGAGCCCTGCCTCTGTGGCAATCTGATCCAGCGTGGCACCCCGAAACCCGTAGCAGGAAAACACATCCAGCGCGGCGTCCAGGATGACACGCCGGTTGCGCCTTTGGATTCGGCTGGGCTTTTTCTTGGCGGTGGCGTCGGGCATGGCGCGGTCCCTTCCGGTGTAAGTGCCTGAAAATGCGGCAGTCCGCCAGTGACGGGTGGCCCCAAGGAAAGCATTTCTTGACAGACTTAACCCTAGCCGCAATCGTGGATTTACCAAATGGTAAAAATTTACACCTTCCACAAGGTAGAAAACGCAAAGGAAACCGCTATGGCCGCGCCCGGTGAAAACCTGAAGATCAACCCTGATCGTCTGTGGGACAGTCTGATGGAGATGGCCCAGATCGGCCCCGGTGTGGCAGGTGGGAATAACCGCCAGACGCTGACCGACGAAGACGCCGAAGGCCGCGCCCTGTTCCAGAAATGGTGCGAGGAGGCCGGCTGCACCATGGGTCTCGACACGATGGGCAACATGTTTGCGCAGCGCGATGGCACTGACCCCGATGCACTGCCGGTCTATGTCGGGTCGCATCTGGATACGCAGCCTACGGGCGGGAAATATGACGGCGTATTGGGCGTGCTTGGCGGGTTGGAATTGCTGCGCACGATGAACGATCTGGGGATCAAGACAAAGCACCCCGTGGTCGTGACCAACTGGACCAACGAAGAAGGCACCCGCTATGCGCCCGCCATGCTGTCGTCCGGTGTCTTTGCCGGCATCCACACGCAAGAATGGGCCTATGCAAAGACCGATGCCGAGGGCCTGAGCTTTGGTGATGAGCTCAAGCGGATCGGCTGGCAAGGCGACGAAGAGGTCGGCGCCCGGAAGATGCACGCCTTTTTCGAGCTGCACATCGAACAGGGCCCGATCCTTGAAACCGAAGGCAAAGACATCGGTGTTGTCACCCACGGGCAGGGGCTGTCGTGGACCCAAGTCACCGTGACCGGCAAGGATGCACACACCGGATCAACCCCGATGCCCATGCGCAAGAACGCAGGGCTTGGCATGGCGCGCATGCTTGAGGCCGTGGACCAGATCGCATGGTCCCACGCGCCCCACGCGGTTGGTGCCGCAGGGCATTTCGAGGTCTACCCGAATTCGCGCAATGTCATTCCGGGCCAAGTGATCTTTACCGTCGATTTCCGGTCGCCTGATTTGAGCGTGATCGAAGATATGGAAAAGCGTCTGCGGGTCGAAGGCCAGAAGATCGCCGATGACATGGGGCTTGAGGTTGCCTTTGAAAAGGTCGGCGGCTTTGATCCCGTGACGTTTGACGAAGGCTGCGTCTCCGCAATCCGGTCTGCAGCAGAGCGGCTGGGGTATAGTCATATGGATGTCATCTCGGGGGCCGGTCACGATGCCTGCTGGATCAACGGGGTGGCTCCGACAGCAATGGTCATGTGCCCCTGCGTCGATGGGCTAAGCCATAACGAGGCCGAAGAAATCACCAAAGACTGGGCCAAAGCGGGTGCCGATGTACTGCTGCACGCGGTGCTGGAAACAGCCAAGATTGTGGGCTGATCCGGGCGGGGGCCGCAGCTATTGCGCAGTGGGGGCCAGCCCCCACACCCCCGGGATTTAGGCCAATTGGAAGACAGATAGGGGAGAGGGAAAAATGAGTAAGGTTATCAAGGGCGGCATGGTCTGCACGGCGGATCGGACCTGGAAAGCGGATGTGCTGATCGAGGGCGAGATCATCAAACAGATCGGCGAGGATCTGGTGGGCGACGAATACATCGACGCCGAAGGGGCCTATGTCATTCCCGGCGGTATTGATCCGCACACCCACCTCGAGATGCCCTTTATGGGGACCACGGCGGCCGAAACCTTCGAGACGGGGACTTGGGCCGCGGCTGTGGGCGGGACGACGATGATCGTCGATTTCTGTCTGCCCGGTGCGGATGGGTCGATCAAGAACGCGATCAATGAATGGCACCGCAAATCCGCACCGCAGATCTGTTCGGACGTCGGCTATCACATGGCGATCACCGGTTGGAACGAGAATGTCTTTGACGAGATGAAAGACGCCGTCGAGATGGGGGTGAATTCGTTCAAGCATTTCATGGCCTACAAGGGTGCCTTGATGGTCGAGGATGACGAGATGTTTGCATCCTTCCAGCGCTGTGCTGAACTGGGTGCGCTGCCCATGGTGCACGCCGAAAACGGTGATCTGGTTGCGGCCTTGCAAGAGAAGTATTTCAATCAGGGGATCACGGGGCCAGAGGGGCACGCCTATTCCCGTCCGCCCGAGCTGGAAGGCGAAGCCGCGAACCGCGCGATCACCATCGCAGATGCCGCAGGGGTGCCGCTTTATATCGTGCATGTGTCCTGCGAGCAGACCCACGAGGCGATCCGCCGTGCGCGGCAAAAGGGGATGCGGGTCTACGGCGAGCCACTGATCCAGTTCCTGACCTTGGACGAATCAGAATATTTCAACAAGGATTGGGATCACGCCGCACGCCGTGTCATGTCGCCGCCGTTCCGGTCCAAGGACCATCAGGACAGCCTTTGGGCGGGCTTGCAGTCGGGATCGTTGCAGGTGGTTGCGACGGACCACGCCGCGTTCTCGACCGAGCAAAAACGCGCGGGCAAGGACGATTTCCGCATCATCCCCAACGGGTCGAACGGGCTGGAAGAGCGTCTGGCAGTTCTGTGGACCGAAGGCGTCGAGACGGGCCGGCTGACACCGAATGAATTCGTCGCCGCGACCTCTACCAACGTGGCGAAAATCCTGAACATCTACCCGCGCAAAGGGGCCATCGTCGAAGGGGCGGATGCGGATATCGTCGTCTGGGATCCAAAAATCAGCAAGACGATTTCAACCGCGAACCACCATTCCATTCTGGATTACAACGTCTTTGAAGGCTTTGAGGTCAAGGCACAGGCACGCTATACCCTCAGTCGTGGCGAGGTCATCTGGGCCTGGGGGCAGAATTCGCAGCCCAACCCCGGACGCGGACGCTTTGTGCCGCGGCCTGCCTTCCCGTCGGCCAACCTTGCGCTGAGCAAGTGGAAAGAGTTGACTGCGCCGAAACTGATCAAACGCGATCCGTTGAACATCCCTGCGGGGATCTGAACGCGGACCCGCCAAAGCGGCGCGGCGGTTGCGCCGCGCTGACATATGAAGAAAAAGGCCAGCATAAATGCGAGCACGTTGTACGGCAGAAGAGGGACGCAGCATATGAGCACCGCGCCCGTGATCTCGGCCCAGAACCTATCCCTGACATTTGAAACGAACGACGGCCCTGTCCACGCGCTGAAAGACGTCTCGCTTGATATCGAAAAGGGCGATTTCGTTAGCTTTATCGGGCCATCGGGCTGCGGCAAGACGACGTTTCTGCGCTGTATGGCGGACCTTGAGCAGCCAACGGGTGGCGAGATCACGGTGAATGGCGTGAGCGCTGCCGAGGCACGCAGGGCGCGGGCTTATGGCTATGTGTTTCAGGCGGCGGGGCTTTATCCATGGCGTACGATCGGTGGCAACATCCGTCTGCCTCTCGAGATCATGGGGTATTCCAAGGCGGATAAGGCGGCGCGTGTCCGTCAGGTGCTGGAGCTGGTCGAGCTGGCGGGGTTCGAGCGCAAGTTCCCTTGGCAACTGTCGGGCGGGATGCAGCAACGGGCATCTATCGCGCGGGCCTTGGCGTTTGATGCGGATATCTTGTTGATGGACGAACCCTTTGGTGCGTTGGACGAGATCGTGCGTGACCATTTGAACGAACAGCTTTTGCGTCTGTGGGCGCGCACGCAAAAGACCATCGCTTTTGTCACCCACTCCATCCCCGAGGCGGTGTATCTGAGCACAAAAATCGTGGTGATGAGCCCGCGCCCGGGACGGATTGCTGATGTGATCGAAAGTACGCTGCCGCGAGAGCGCCCTTTGGACATCCGCGAAACACCGGAATTTCTGGAGATCGCGCATCGGGTGCGCGAAGGGTTGCGGGCAGGGCATGCGGATGATTGATCGCGCACCTGCCGCAGCCCGGCCCTTCGGGGAGGATTTTCAAACCATCTGGAAGCAAGGGGGCGCGCGATGAGGGCGAGCTTTCTGCCTGTGCTGACCGTGGTCGGGGTTTTGTTTGCGCTGTGGTATGCGGCGGCAATCTGGCTGAATTCGGACTGGACCTATGACAAGGCGACGCGGTCGGGTGAGGTGGTGACGACGACATCGCTGGTCGCGGACACGTGGTCGCAGAAAAAGCCCAAGCTGCCCGCCCCGCATCAGGTAGCGTCCGAGATTTGGGATACGACGGTGATGAAAAAGATCACGTCGAAACGGTCTTTGGTGTATCATTCGTGGGTCACGCTGAGCGCGACCCTTCTGGGGTTTGGCATGGGGACGTTGCTTGGCGTCTTGTTGGCCGTGGGGATCGTGTTCAACCGCGTGATGGATATGTCGGTAATGCCGTGGGTCATTGCCAGTCAGACCATTCCCATTCTGGCGATTGCACCGATGATTATCGTGGTGCTGAACGCCGTGGGCGTGTCGGGCTTGCTGCCCAAGGCGATGATCAGCATGTACCTGTCTTTCTTCCCCGTTGTCGTGGGCATGGTCAAAGGGCTGCGTAGCCCTGACCAAATGCAACTGGACCAGATGCGCACCTGGCATGCGAGCACGGCCCAGTCGTTCTGGAAGCTGCGCTTGCCTGCCTCGATGCCGTATTTCTTTACCTCGCTCAAGATTGCTATGGCGGCGTCCCTTGTCGGGGCCATCATCGGTGAACTGCCAACGGGGGCGGTCGCGGGACTTGGGGCGCGGTTGCTGGCGGGCAGCTATTATGGCCAGACGATCCAGATTTGGAGCGCGCTGATTATGGCGGCGGCGCTGGCGGCGCTGCTGGTGGGGATCATTGGTCTGATCCAACGGGTGACGTTGAAACGGATGGGGATGGCGCGATGATCTGGTTGGTATTTGCAGCGCTGGCATGGGCTTTCGGCATGTGGGTCAACATCCGGCTGGCGCGGTTGCGTCCGGGGCGGTGGGTGTCTTTGGCGGCACCGTTGGTTTTTGGGGCGACGCTGATCGCCGTGTGGCAAGGCATCGTGCGGGGGCTCGAGATTTCGCAGGTCTTGCTGCCTGCGCCGTCGCTGATCGCGCTGCGGTTGGTGTCGTCGGTCGATATCCTTTGGGTGGATTTTGTGCAGACCGTGCTGAAGGGCGCGCTGTCGGGCTATGTTCTGGGCTGCGGTGCGGCCTTCCTAATTGCCATTGCGATTGACCGGTTTCCGTTTTTGCAACGCGGGCTGTTGCCGGTTGGTAACTTTGTCGCGGCACTGCCGGTGATCGGCATGGCGCCTATTCTGGTCATGTGGTTCGGGTTTGATTGGCAGTCAAAGGCCGCCGTGGTGGTCGTCATGGTGTTCTTTCCGATGCTGGTGAACACCGTGCAGGGCCTGCAAGCGACGGATGCGATGCAGCGCGACCTGATGCGGACCTATGCAGCCAGTTATTGGGCGACGTTGTTCAAGCTGCGCTTGCCTGCTGCGATGCCTTTCGTGTTCAATGGTCTCAAGATCGGCACGACCTTGGCGTTGATCGGGGCGATTGTTGCTGAATTTTTCGGCTCTCCCGTGCGGGGAATGGGGTTTCGCATCTCTACCTCGGTCGGTCAGCTTGCGCTTGATCTGGTCTGGGCCGAGATTGTTGTCGCGGCGATTGCCGGCTCCGCCTTCTATGGCGCGATGTCCTTGTTTGAACGGCGGGTGACCTTTTGGCACCCCAGCCAGCGGAACTAACCAAAACGACCAACCAACCAAGAGGGAGATATAATAATGAAAAAACTATCAACATATGTCGCCGGGGCCGCTGTGGGCCTGATGGGGACCATGGCGCAAGCTGCGGATGATGTGACGCTACAACTGAAATGGGTCACGCAAGCGCAGTTCGCGGGCTATTATGTGGCGCAGGATAAGGGGTTCTATGAAGAAGAAGACCTGAACGTCACGATCAAACCGGGCGGTCCGGATATCGCGCCAACACAGGTTCTGGCCGGTGGCGGAGCGGATGTTGCCGTTGAATGGATGCCTGCCGCTTTGGCCGCGCGTGAAAAAGGCCTGCCGATGGTCAATATCGCACAGCCGTTCAAGTCGTCTGGCATGATGCTGACCTGCCGCAAGGACGCCGGGATCGAGACCACCGACGACTTTAAGGGCAAGACCTTGGGCGTCTGGTTCTTTGGCAACGAATTCCCTTTCCTTAGCTGGATGAACAAGCTTGAGCTGCCCACCGAAGGCGGCGAGGATGGGGTTACCGTTCTAAAGCAGGGCTTTAACGTGGACCCGCTGCTGCAAAATCAGGCGGCTTGCGTGTCGACCATGACCTATAACGAATACTGGCAGGTGATCGACGCAGGTCTGACACCAGATGATCTGAACGTGTTCAAATACGAAGAGCAGGGCGTCGCCACATTGGAAGACGGGCTGTACGCACTGGAAGAGAACCTTGCCGATCCGGCGTTCGAGGAAAAGATGGTGCGCTTTGTGCGGGCGTCGATGAAGGGCTGGAAATACGCCGAGCAAAATCCTGATGAAGCCGCGGAAATCGTCTTGGACAATGACGCTTCCGGTGCCCAGACCGAAGAGCATCAGAAACGCATGATGGGCGAAGTGGCCAAGCTGACCGCAGGCAGCAACGGCGCATTGGACGAGGCAGACTATGAGCGGACGGTACAATCGCTGCTGTCTGGTGGCTCCGATCCCGTCATCACAGCCGAGCCGTCGGGAGCCTGGACCCATGCGATCACTGACAAGGCGCTGAACTAAGAGGGTATATCCCTAAGGGTATGCCGAAACGAGAAGGGGCTGGCAGTGATGCCAGCCCCTTTTACGTTGTGAGTCTGATACTTAAAGAACGGTAACTTTGGTGCCGATAGGCACGCGCTGGTAAAGGTCCTTGACGTGTTCATTCAGCATCCGGATGCAGCCATTCGAGACAGAGCGCCCGATGCTGCTGGGTTGGGTGGTGCCATGGATGCGGAAATACGTGTCTTTGCCGTTCTGGAACAGGTACAGTGCGCGCGCGCCCAGTGGGTTGCTGGGGCCGCCCGGCTGCGCGTCGGTGTTCCCGATGAACCGCGCATAGGATTTGGGTTCGCGTTCGATCATTTCGTCCGTGGGGCGCCACGTGGGCCATTCCTTTTTGACGTCGATCGTCGCGGTGCCGGTGAATTCCAGACCCGCTTTGCCGACGCCCACACCGTATCGCATGGCCTGACCGGGGGCGGTCACCAGATACAGGTAGTGGCTGCGGGGCAGGATCAGCAGTTCACCCACGGCATATTGCGGTTTGATCGACACCATTTGCGGCATGGGATCATAGGCGGCACCCGCGGCGAACAGCGCGTGCGGAAAGGCGAGGGCGGCCAAAGAGCCTGCGATAAACTGACGACGGCGCATGGGGGGCTCCTTTAGGATGTGATGACGGTATTTTGCCACTTGGGTTGGGTTTGGCAACCCTGAGGGCATAAAAAAACCGGCTGTCCCGTGAGGGTCAGCCGGCAAATTCATGGTGCGGGCCTAAGGCCCTGCATGGCTTATGCCAGTGCGATGTTCGACGCGGATTCGCGGCCGTCACGGCCAGCTTCGATGTCGAATGTCACTTTCTGGTTGTCGGCCAGACCGGTCAGGCCTGCGCGCTCAACAGCGGAGATGTGTACGAATACATCTTTGCTGCCGCCATCGGGTGCGATAAAGCCGAAGCCTTTAGTTGTGTTAAACCATTTTACGGTGCCAGTGGCCATATCCGTAGTCTCCTCTAGTATGCCATCCGCGTCGTGCGATGGCTCGGCGTTGTCGGTCTGGATCGAAGTCTGAACGCCGTATGAGGGAGACAGTTGGTCGAAAAAGAATAACGTTAGCTCCTTCGATATGGCAGGTCGCAGAGATTCGCGCAAGAGGCTGTCAATGGGCGTTAAAAAACAGGCCGTTCATCGCTTATTTCGGCACATTCTTGCCTTACTTCCTTCGGCGAAGGCGTTTTACGCCAATAGATGTTGGCCGTTTGCAACCTCAAAACGGTTAACGCCTTGGCTCATTTTGCCCCACTGCTGACAGATTCTTTTGCGATTTTGTTCCCAGCCGTATCACAAACTTAACGATTCCCCCTTTCTGGTAACCCGACAACGAGTGAGCCCCCTTATGAAAATCCTTGCCGTAGACGACGACCCTACCATCCTCGACCTCCTGCGCGACTGCCTCACGCCGTCGCTTGGGTTTGATCTGGTCTGTGCCGTCTCGGCCGAGGACGGGATGGCCAAGATCGAAGACCACGGGGCAAGTTTTGACTGTTTCTTGCTGGATATCATGTTGCCCGGCGTCGATGGGATTACGCTGTGTGACGATATTCGCACCATGCAGGCCTATAAAAGCGCGCCGATTATTATGATTACCGGCAGCCGCAAACACGATCTGATGGACACGGCATTCCGTGCAGGGGCGACCGATTTCATCTTCAAGCCGCTCAACGGTATCGAGCTGGGCGCGCGGATCAACATGGCGGGGATGCTCAGCGACAGCCTGCGCCGTGAACGCGAGGCGGCCCATACGCTGGCGGAACTGTCGGGCCTGATGAAGGTCCGCGTGGACGAAAGCTTTGATCTGAACGTCGTGGGGGTCGATGATCTGCACGGGTTCGAAAACCACATGCTGCGCCTGCCCGAAGGCTGCTATGCCATGAGTCTTTTCGCGGTGAAGCTCCCACAAATCCGCAATATCTTTGACGCGGCAAGCCCGGCTGAATTCTGCCGCCAGATGGGTTTGGTTGCGCAGGCCACGGTCGCGGCGCTGGTGCACGAGAAATGCTATATGGGCTATGCGGGCGACGGAATCATCGTGGGGACCGTGATCGGCCGCCACCGGATCAAGCCGGATGAAATTCAGAAAGACATCGAGGATATCCTCTCCCATGACGGCACTGCGGTGCGGATTGGGGGGGACTTTAGCGCAGATGTAACCGTAAAGCTCGTGTCGAACCAGCGGCTGTGGTCGGGGCTGTCTGCCTGCAACACGCTGCGCGACTTTCTGGGCCGTGAAACCGTGCCAGACAGCGCCAGTACGGACCGCACCGACGGCTATGCCGAGCTGGCCGACGGGGTATAATCGCCCCCCCTTTTTTGCATCGCACTCGCGATGCCCACTAGAAACGAAAAGGCCCCCGCAGTTTCCTGCAGGGGCCTTTGTCATTAAAACCTACGGCTGGATCAGCGCGAGAATTTCTTGTGTTTCATGCGCTTGGGTTCCATGGCGTCTTCGCCCAGACGGCGTTTCTTGTCTTCTTCGTAATCAGAGAAGCCACCTTCGAACCATTCGACATGTGCGTCGCCTTCGAATGCAAGGATGTGCGTACAGATCCTGTCAAGGAAGAAGCGGTCGTGCGAGATGACCACGGCGCAGCCCGCGAAGTCGACCAGCGCGTCTTCGAGCGCACGGAGCGTTTCAACGTCCAAATCGTTGGTCGGTTCATCGAGCAGCAGTACGTTGCCGCCTTCTTTGAGCAGACGCGCCATGTGCACACGGTTGCGTTCACCACCTGACAGCAGGCCGACTTTCTTCTGTTGGTCGCCGCCCTTGAAGTTGAATGCACCGCAATAGGCGCGGGAGTTTACTTCGGCGTCGCCCAGTTTGATGATCTCGGCCCCGCCAGAGATGGCCTGCCAGACGTTATCGTCCGGGTTCAGGTCATCGCGCGACTGGTCGACGTAGGACAGATCAACCGTGTTCCCAAGCTCGATCGTGCCGGTGTCGGGTTGTTCGTGGCCGGTGATCATTTTGAACAGGGTCGATTTACCCGCGCCGTTGGGCCCGATCACGCCGACGATCCCGCCCGGTGGCAAGGTAAAGTCCAGCTTTTCGATCAACAGCTTGTCGCCCATAGCCTTGGACAGGCCTTCGACCTCAAGCACCTTGTTGCCCAGACGTGGGCCGTTGGGGATAACGATCTGGGCGCGCGTCAGACGCTCGCGCTCTGAGCTGTCGGCCATTTCGTTGTAGGCGTTAATACGTGCCTTGGATTTCGCCTGACGGGCCTTGGCCCCCTGACGCATCCATTCAAGTTCGCGCGACAGCGTCTTTTGCTTGGACTTGTCTTCGCGGGCTTCTTGCTCAAGCCGTTTGGCTTTCTGGTCGATCCAGTTGGAATAGTTCCCTTCGTAAGGGATGCCATTGCCGCGGTCCAACTCAAGAATCCAGCTGGTGATGTTATCCAAGAAATAACGGTCGTGGGTCACGATCAGGATCGTGCCCTTATAGTCGATCAAGTGCTGTTGCAGCCAAGCGATGGTTTCCGCGTCCAAGTGGTTGGTCGGTTCATCGAGGAGCAGCATTTCAGGCGCTTCAAGCAGCAGTTTGCACAGGGCAACACGGCGGGCTTCACCACCAGAAAGGGTTGTGACATCCGCATCATCAGGGGGGCAGCGCAGGGCTTCCATCGATACGTCGATCTGGCTGTCGAGATCCCACAGGTTCTCTGCGTCGATCTGGTCTTGCAACGCGGCCATCTCGTCGGCGGTTTCGTCGGAATAGTTCATCGCCAGTTCGTTATAGCGATCCAGAATATCTTTCTTCTTTTTGACGCCCAGCATGACATTCTCGCGCACGGTCAAAGCGGGGTCGAGGTAGGGTTCTTGCTCGAGGTAGCCAACCTTGGCACCCTCGGCGACCCATGCTTCGCCCGAAAAGTCTTTGTCCTGACCGGCCATAATCCGCATCAACGTCGATTTACCCGAACCGTTGATACCGACGACGCCGATTTTCACACCCGGCAGGAAGTTCAGGTTGATGTTGTCGAAACATTTCTTACCGCCCGGATAGGTCTTTGAGACACCGGACATGTGATAGACATATTGAAAGGCGGCCATTGAGAATCCTCGGATAAGCTGAATACGATTTGGAGCGTGCAATATCGCCACTGGCGGGCAAGAGCAAACGTTCAATATATTAGGCTCATATATAAGGCATCTCGTGCGGTTTTGAAGACCCGCCGCCGAGGGACCGCTTTTAGGGTGTGGTGCGCTTTGCTTTGGATCATGGCCCGACGACCCGTCAGCGGAGTTTTGGCAGCAGGTTTCCGTTTTAACTGAGCAAAAGCCGGTAAATGGGGACGATTGACCGCATTTTACACGAAATTCAGTCGAAAAAAATTTCAGACCTCGTTTATATTCTGCAGACTCGGGTGTGTTTAGCGCCCCGATTCAACGCGGCCGCAAAAAGACCGTGTCTCAACATAGGGATAAATACATGACAGCTTCGACTATTATAGTTGGTCTGGACGGGGGAGAGGCCGGAGCGCGCGCTTTGGATTTCGCTATGACCCAGGCCAGATTGATCGGGGATTGCGAGCTCAAGCTCGTGTATGTGATCGAATGGTCTCCGTTTAGTTTCCAAACCTCCGAGGAAAATGACCAGCGTCACAAACGGCGCGAAGAAGAGCTGGCGCTAGCCCGTGAACGCATTGTCGATCCGGCGGTGAAAAAAGCGGACGAAAAGGGCGTAACGGTTCAGGGCATCGTAAAGCACGGCGATGTTGCCGATATTCTGGACGATCTGGCCAAAAAGCATGGCGCACAGCAGATCGTGGTGGGCCGTGTCGGTCTGCGCGGTTTGAAAGAGCGTATGTTCGGTGGCGTGACGGGCCGTTTGGCCGTCGCCTCCCGCGTGCCTTTGACGATCATTCCTTGAAAGGTCATATCATGAAAAACTTTCTGACAACGGGTGTGGGGGCTGCTGCTGTCTCTGCCTTGCCGATGGTTGCCTCTGCACAAGAGGCCGTGGGCATGGATCAACGCATCAACGATATCTTTGCCGGTTCGACGGGCTGGTTCGTGAACCTGATCTTTATGTCGCTGCCGGGCACCAACTTCCCGTGGATCGTGCTGTGGCTGGTGGTCGCGGCGTCTGTGTTTACGCTGTACTTTGGTTTTATTCAGATCAAGGCGTTCTCGCATGCGATATCGCTGGTGAAAGGCGATTATTCCGATCCCGACGACGCGGGTGAGGTCAGCCACTTTCAGGCGCTGACGACGGCGCTGTCGGGGACTGTCGGTCTGGGGAACATCGCGGGCGTCGCGGTGGCCGTGGGCATCGGTGGGCCGGGCGCAACCTTCTGGATGATCTTGGCCGGTTTGCTGGGCATGGCATCCAAGTTCACCGAATGTACGCTGGGTGTGAAATATCGCAATGAATACGCCGATGGCACCGTTTCCGGTGGTCCGATGTACTATATGACAAAGGGCTTTAAGGAACGCGGCCTGCCTTTGGGCGGCTTTCTGGCGATTGTCTTTTCGATCTTTACCATCGGCGGCGCCTTGGGCGGCGGGAACATGTTCCAAGCCAACCAGGCACATGCGCAGCTGTCCGGTATCATCGGGGATTACCCCGGATGGATCACGGGCATCGTGTTTGCCGCCGTGGTGTTTTCGGTCATCGTGGGCGGGATCAAATCCATCGCCAACGTGACTGAAAAGATCGTACCGCTGATGGGTGTGATCTATGTCGGGGCCGCGCTGATTATCCTGATCGTTGAATACGACAAGATCGGTTGGGCCTTTGGCCAGATCTTTGAAGGCGCATTCAGCGGTCTGGGTGTTGCAGGCGGTCTGGTTGGTGCGTTGATCCAGGGCTTTAAACGGGCGGCGTTCTCTAACGAAGCGGGCGTGGGATCGGCTGCGATCGCACACTCTGCCGTGCGCACCAAAGAGCCGGTGACCGAAGGCGTGGTTTCCCTGCTTGAGCCGTTCATCGATACCGTTGTGATCTGTACGATGACGGCTTTGGTGATCACCATCTCTGGCGTGTTGGTTATGGACCCCGAAACAGGGCGTTTCATCCTGAACGAGGCAGGCACCGCGATCCAGACCGTTGACGGGTCCAGCGGCGTGCAGCTGACATCCGCCGCCTTTGCGACCGGGTTCAGCTGGTTCCCCTATGTCCTAGCTGTGGCGGTGATCCTGTTCGCCTTTTCCACCATGATCAGCTGGTCCTACTACGGGCTGAAAGCGTGGACCTATCTGTTTGGCGAAGGCAAAACCAAAGAGATCGTGTTCAAGGTGATCTTCTGCCTGTTCATCATCGTGGGGGCTGCGGCCAATCTTGGGGCGGTCATCGACTTTTCTGATGCGATGATCTTTGCTATGGCGGTTGTGAACATCACGGCGCTGTACTTCCTGATGCCGATCGTCAAACGCGAGATGAAGAGCTATTTCGCACGGCTTAAATCCGGCGAGATCAAGAAGTTCGTCGATTAACGCACGGACTACGCGATTGACAAAGCGGCGTTGCTGCCCTTCTTTCGGCCCCTGATGTATATCGGGGGCCGTTTTCGTTGGGTTATCCATTTCCATATGCGCCCCCAGGGCAGGTGATCGGACTGCTGGGCGGGTCGTTTGATCCGGCACACGAGGGGCACGCGCATATCACCCGCGAAGCGATAAAGCGTTTCGGGCTGGATCGCGTGTGGTGGATGCTGAGCCCCGGCAACCCGTTGAAGGCACAAGGTCCGGCCCCGATGGAGCAGCGTCTGGCGATGGCGCGGCAGGTGATGCAGCATCCGCGGGTCGAGGTCACGGACATCGAGGCCCATCTAGGCACGCGCTATACCGCGCAGACCCTTGCCGCGCTGCGCGCGCGCTATCCCGGCGTGCGGTTCGTCTGGCTGATGGGCGCGGATAATCTGGCGCAGTTCCACCTGTGGCAAGACTGGCAGCAGATCATAGAAACGGTGCCCTTGGGTGTTCTTGCGCGACCCGGCCAGCGGATCTCGGCGCGGATGAGCCGCGCGGCGACGCTGTATGCGCCCTACCGGATTGCGGGGCGGCACAGCCAGCTCTTGGGGCGCTCGCAAGCGCCGGCGTGGTGTTTTGTGAATGTGCCGATGGTCGATGTCAGTTCAAGCGCGATCCGCGCTGCGGGCAAATGGTCAGCGTAGTCTGCAAAAGGCGACGCCCGCCCCTAGATCGTGTCCCGCCCTGCCCAAGGCAAAAGGGACCTCGGCGCAGATGCCGGACCCGCGCCAAGCTCTATTGGCAGGAAATCGCCTGCGGGAATCAGTGACAGGGCGTCAAACATGATCAAAATGGCGCGTTGCGTGTCCCGTCCGTTTCCATGGCCCCGTTGCCCATGAAAATGTGATTTGCTACTGCTTGTGTCACTGGGTCCTGTCAGGTTTAAGTCGCCTCATGAAAACTGTTTTATCACGTCGTTTCTTTCTGGGGTCCGCTGCAGCGGGCATTATCGCGCCGGCTGCGTTTGCGGCCCCGCCGACTGAATCGCTGCGCCCTGTGTTGCGCGGGGATGATCTGTTCCGGCAGTCGATCCCCTCTGCGCAAGAGCTGATCGACAAAGCCAAGCTCGACGGGATGGTGACCTTTAGTCTGGCAGACGCCGAAACCGGTGCGGTGCTTGAACAACATGGCCCGCTTGAGGGCATGCCCCCTGCCAGCGTAACCAAAGCGATTACCGCGCTGTACGCGCTGGACACGCTTGGCGCGGCGCATCAGTTCGAAACGCGGATCATGGCGACCGGCGGTGTCGTGGGCGGCGAAGTGCAGGGCGATCTGATCCTTGTGGGCGGGGGCGATCCGACGCTGGATACCGCCGGGCTCGCGAGGCTGGTGGACGACCTGAAAGCGGCCGGGATCATAGGCGTCAAAGGCGAGCTGAAAGTCTATGAACACAGCCTGCCGATGTTCCCGTTGATTGATGCCGACCAGCCGGATCACGTGGGTTACAATCCGGCAGTGTCGGGGCTGGCGCTGAACTTTAACCGCGTGCATTTCGAATGGAAGCGCGAGAACGGCAGCTATGCGGTCACGATGGACGGACGGTCAGGGTCTTACCGCCCCGATGTCGCAATGGCCGCGATGGAGATCAGCGACCGCAGCGCACCGGTATTTACCTATCGCGATGCGGGCACGCGCGATGATTGGAGCGTTGCCCAAAGCGCCTTGGGGAATGGCGGGTCGCGGTGGTTGCCTGTGCGCAAACCGGGGCTTTACGCGGGCGACATATTCAAGACGCTGGCAGGATCACAGGGCATCCGCCTGCGCAACATGAGCCTGATCACCAGCCTGCCAGAGGGCGAGGTTCTGGTGGCCCGAAAAAGTGCGCCTTTGCGCGATATCCTGCGCGATATGTTGAAGTATTCCAACAACCTGATCGCTGAGATGGCAGGGCTTTCTGCCACGGTCTATCGCACCGGAACGCCGGTTTCCTTGCGGGCCTCGGCGGCAGAAATGAACGTTTGGGCCAAGGCCAATCTGGGCATGAATGCGCCTGCGCTGGTCGATCATTCCGGTCTGGGTGAAGACAGCCGCGTGTCGTCGCAGGACATGGTGACAGCGCTGGTCAGGATCCACGGGTCAGGCACGTTGAAACCCTTGCTCAAGTCGATTTCCTTGCGGGATTCCAAAGGCCGCCCCGTGCAAAACCATTCGATCAAGGTCGAGGCAAAAACCGGAACGTTGAACTTTGTCTCGGCGCTGGCGGGATATCTGACGGCACCAGACGGGCGGGTGATGGCGTTTGCCGTGTTCACTGCCGACACGCCCCGTCGCGCGACCCTGACGCGCGCGCAACGTGAACGCCCTGACGGGGGGCGGGCCTGGAATGGGCGGGCCAAACGGCTGCAGCAGGGGCTGATTGAACGCTGGGGGGCGTTTCATCAGGCCAAGGATACGGCCTCGCTTTAGCGGATCGGCCCGACCAACTGGTTTATTTTACATGGCGCGCGCGGGCACCGCGTTCGATGGCGGCAGCGTGCAGACGGTCCAGATCCAGTTCATAGCGGATTTCTTCGAGCAGGCGCAGCTCTGCCTCTTCGAGGGTGCCGTCGGCTGCGGCCACGTCACAGGCCAAGGCATATGCCGTCTCGTTTAGGCGGTCAGGCATCGCGGCTTTGACCAGCCCGAACAGGGCATCCAGCCCGTCCTCTTGTTCGAACAGATCAAAGACCATGGAACTGACAGTGCTAATGCGGTCCAGATCATAACCTGAGAACACGGGTAGCATATTCACTGCCGACTGAATCTTGAGCAGTTCCGTGGTGCGGATGTCCTCGTCCGAAGCGGAGACCGCGATCATAATGGCGACAAGACAGTCTTGCGCGCTTAAGCTGAGGGAGGTGTCGTCAATCATGCGCATTTCCGTTCGGTTATTGCGTTGATCTGCAGATTATTGACGGGCCTACAGGGACGCAATAGGTACAGCCTGCCTGCGCGCATTGGGTGCGGGGTGAAAATGATGGAATTGATGACATGTCGCAGATGCGTGAAGCAGCCCTAACCAGCAAAGCGTGGCCGTTCGAGGAAGCACGTCGGGTGTTGAAACGCTATGCAAATAAGGCTCCCGAGAAGGGGCATGTCTTGTTCGAGACCGGCTATGGCCCGTCGGGTCTACCGCATATCGGGACCTTCGGCGAAGTTGCGCGCACGACGATGATCCGCCGCGCTTTTCAGCTGATCAGCGACATTCCGACGCGGTTGGTGTGCTTTTCGGACGATCTGGACGGGATGCGCAAAGTGCCGAGCAACGTGCCGGACCCCGAAGCCTTGGCCGAACATCTGCAAAGACCACTGACATCTGTGCCCGATCCTTTCGGCACGCACGACAGCTTTGGCGCACATAACAACGCGATGCTGCGCCGGTTCCTTGATACATTCGGGTTCGAATATGAATTCATCTCGGCCACCGAATTCTACGGGTCGGGCAAGTTCGACGAAGTGCTGCTGCGCGCCGCCGAGAAGTATGACGAGATCATGGAAGTGATGCTGAAGTCGCTGCGCGAAGAGCGCCGCCAGACCTATTCGATCTTCCTGCCGATCCATCCTGAAACGGGGCGGGTGATGTATGTGCCGATGAAAGAGGTCAACGCCAAGGAAGGCACGATCACTTTCGACGACGAAGACGGTACAGAAATGACCTTGCCGCTGACCGGTGGCCACGTAAAATTGCAGTGGAAGCCTGACTTTGGCGCCCGTTGGGCAGCGCTGGATGTCGACTTTGAGATGTACGGCAAGGACCACAGCACCAACACGCCGATCTATGACAAAATTTGCCGCATTCTGGGCAACCGCCCACCAGAGCATTTCACCTACGAGCTGTTCCTTGATCAGGACGGGCACAAGATTTCCAAGTCGTCGGGAAACGGGCTGACCATCGATGAATGGCTGACCTACGCCAGCGCGGAATCGCTGTCGTATTTCATGTATCTCAAGCCCAAGACGGCCAAGCGCATGTATTTCGATGTGATCCCCAAGGCGGTTGATGAATACCACCAACAGCTGCGCGCGTTTGAGACGCAGGATGACAAGGGCAAGCTGAACAACCCTGTTTGGCATATCCACGGGGGCGATGTGCCCAAGTCGGATATGATCGTGCCGTATTCGATGCTGCTGAACCTTGCGTCTGTTTCCTCGGCCGAGGAAAAGTCGCAGCTGTGGGGCTTTATCCAGCGCTATGCGCCCGATGCGACGCCCGAAGGCAACCCCGGTATGGATGCGGCGGCCGAACATGCGGTGCGCTATTACAACGACTTTGTGAAGCCCACCAAAGTGTTCCGCGCGCCCACCGATCTGGAGCGCGAAGCGCTGGAAGACCTGCGTGACCAGCTGAAAACATGGGACGGCGGGCTGGATGCCGAGGCGTTGCAAACGATGGTTTTCGCTGTCGGGAAAGAACGTTTCGACCCGCTACGTGATTGGTTTACTGCGCTTTACGAAGTGTTGTTGGGCGCAAGCCAAGGCCCGCGTTTCGGCGGCTTCATCGCGCTTTATGGTGTGGATGAGACTGTCGCACTGATCGACGACGCGCTGGCAGGCAAGCTGACCACGGCGTGAAACTATTGCCCTATGGTGTGCGTGGATTAAGTTAAGTCCAACACATCATAGGGAGCATTCTCATGCGTGGCGCGGTTCTTTCGGCCTTTTTCGGGATGGTTTTGACCTTTGCGACGGCGTTTGGTGCCACGGCGCAGCAGTCGGATATCGAAAGCACGATCACCGGCCAGTTCGAGGCCTTTAAGGCAGATGATTTCGAGGGCGCGTTCGAATATGCGAGTCCCAATCTGCAGATGATGTTTCAATCCACCGAAAATTTTAAACGTATGGTGACCTCGGGCTATCCGATGGTCTGGAAAAACACCGAAGTGCGGTTTCTGGACCTACGCGAGATCGCGGGCGCACAGTGGCAGAAGGTGCAGGTGACGGACCTGAAGGGTTTCACCTATTTACTGGATTATCAGATGGTTGAGACGCCGGAGGGCTGGCGCATTGCCTCTGTTCAGCTGCTGGATGCGCCAAGCGTTTCGGCGTGACGTTGCCCCCGAAGCGCCGTACGCTGCGGTTAGACGTGATTAACCACTTGTGAATATTTCTATCCCCCTGCCGGCCAAGCGTCGGAGTTTTGCAATTCATGGGGGGCGACATCGCACCCTCGGCGAAGGGGATGACGATGAACAAGGCAATCACGGACGGTCTGCTGCTGACACCTGCGGCTTTTGCACAAGGCTTGGATGTGTATTCAAGCGGGGATGGTACGGCGGGGTCTGACACCTATGAAAATGCGATAAATGCGGCGCTTATCCCTGCGGATCAGGACTTTGGCGGCGCGCTTGAGCTGATCAAGACGCAATCTACGCAAAAGCTGCGTTACATGGGGCAGACGCCGCTTTTACCGGGGTGCTATTTGCGGATTACGGCGCGGGTCAAAGCGATCGGTGGGAATTTACCCTCGGTGCGGATCGCGGGGTATCCGGCGCTTGGCAATGGCAGCCGTGTGGGAGGGCTGGTCGAAGTGGGGCCGGCGGTGGCGCTTACGAGCTATGGCGAAGTGGTCGAGGTCAGCGCGATTGTCGGGCCGGGGCTGCGCGGCGGTGTCGATATGGTCTGGGGCAACGCGCCGGTCTACGGGCATTTCGGACTGGATCTGACGGGGCAGAACGGCGGTGTCGTTCGTATTGATGATGTGCGGATCGAGGATGTGACCAGCGTTTTCCTGCGCGACATGTTGGCACAGGTCGATGTGCGGGACTATGGCGCGGTGGGGGATGGCAGCACGGATGATACGGCTGCCTTTGTTGCGGCGAATGCAGGTGCACAGGGGCGCAGCGTGTTGATCCCGAGCGGGACGTATCTGCTGAACGGTGACGTGACCTTTGACGCGCCGACACGGTTTGAAGGGACGGTAACCATGCCCGCCAGCGCGATCCTGCTGCTGCGGCGGAATTTCGATCTGCCCCATTATATCGAGGCGTTCGGGAATGAAGAGATCGCGTTTCGCAAGGCGTTTCAGGCGTTGTTGAATAATGCGGATCATGAATCGCTTGATCTGGGCGGGCGCAAGGTCAACGTTACCGGCCCGATCGATATGCAGGCGGCGACGCCTGAACGCACCAGCTATGCCACGCGACGGGTAATCCGCAACGGCCAGCTTGAGGCGGCGAGCAATGGCGATTGGGACACGGTAACGGTGACCTCGCAGGCAAGCTATTCGCCCTCGGATGCGCGCAAGCTGACGAATGTCGTGAACGTCGCGAATGTGCCTGTGGGGGCGTTGATCACCGGCAACGGGGTGGGGCGCGAGATCTATGTGCGGGCCAAGAATGTCGCCACACAAGAGATCACGCTGAACGCACCGCTGTATGACGCGGCGGGGACACAGAATTTTACCTTTACGCGGTTTCAGTATCTGCTGGATTTCGGCAACTACAGCCAGCTGAGCAAGTTCGTCCTGGATGACATCGAAATCCAGTGCAACAACGTGGCCAGCGGGATCAACCTTGCGCCGTCGGGGACGATTTTCCATGTGCGCGACTGCTTTATCTCGCGGCCCAAGGATCGGGGGATCACGTCTAGCGGCGGCGGGTGTCAGGGGATGTTCGTGGATCGCTGCCAGTTTCTGTCCGCCGAAGACGCGCTGGACGTGCCGGACCGGACCACGATTGCGATCAACTGCAATGCCAATGACGTCAAGATCCGCGATAACCGTGCCACGCGCTTTCGCCACTTTGCGCTGCTTGCGGGGCAGAATAATATCGTCACGGGGAACCATTTCTTTCAGGGGGATACGGTCAAAAACGGCGTCCGCTCTGCTGGGTTGATCTTTGCGGCGCAGCATACGGCGAGCGTGGTGAGCGGAAATTACATCGACAATTGTTTCGTCGAATGGACCAACGAACAAGACCCCGCGCCGGAATACAGCAGCGAGTATTCTTTCAGCTCCCTGTCGATCAGCGGCAATATATTTCTTTCGGGCGAAGTCGCCCCGTGGTTCAGCTATATCGTGATTAAACCTCATGGGGCGGGTCATGTGATCAACGGGCTTACGATCAACGACAACCGTTTCCGCAGCATCAATGGGTTTATTGATCGGGTGGAGCGTATCGACACGAGCTTTGCCGATATGGATTTCTCGCGCATGCGCAACATAGAGATGACCGGCAATTCGTTTCACGGCATCAGCAATCCGGTCTCTAATCCCGTGCAGGTCGAACATACCGAAGGCAGTTTGGCCAAGACCTGGGTGGTGGATATTGCCGACCGTTTCCCCTTTGGCGGGTGGGCGATCGCGGTGGACAGCATCACAATGGATGGGCCGGTGCGCGACGGATCGAACGTAGCGCAGTACAGCGCACCCTATGTCTTGACAGATCAGGGAACGGAGCGTGATCTGTTGCATCTGGTCTGGAGCACCAGCGTCAAAGGATCGATCTTTATGCAGGCGCGGATGGATAAACGCTAGAATTCGCGCCAAAGCGACAGTTTCAGCGCGGGGTTGGAACTGTCGCTTATCAGCGTTTCGGCCCCGATTTGCAGGCGAATATCAGGGCGGCTTTTGATCGGACGCACAACGATGGAGGGCGCGATAGAGGTCGCGGTGGTGGCAGAGGTCGACGCGTAGAAAATTTGCAGCATCCCTGAAAACCTATCGCCAAAGTTGATCCCGAAGGTGCTGTCCACTTTGGCCAGATGCTCTTGGAGATATACGTCCCACGAAAGCGAACTGTCGATGGTGATCCAGCCGTTTTTCTGCGAGAGCGTGAAGCCGCGGCCCCATGACAGCCCCGCTTTTACATTCGGAGTGACCACATCCCCCACCCACGCCGCGCCGATGCCCAGTTCGGCGGACCAAACGCTCGGGCGATCCCGTCGGCCCAACGGACGGCGTAGGAAAAAAGTAGCGGACCCCGATTGCAGCCCATAAGCGCTTGCGAGAAAACTGACCTCTGCCCCGAGGGTGAGGTCATCGCGGGCGCCGTATTCAAGAAACGTGCTTTCCGAGATGTCATAATTTTGCGTGACACTGACAGTATTTGAACTGAAGCCTTTGCCTTTTTCCCGTAACCAAGCGCCGCTGTGGGCGGGGGCTGGGAAAGTCAGGAGGATAAGGAGGATTGACCATAAGCGCATCGGGTACCCTTTCAACGGGTAGCTTGGCGCTTCATGCTTAATAAATTACTTATAACTGAGGGCGGGGGCGCGGTGACGACGGCATGCAAAAAGGCCCGTAGCGTTGCTACGGGCCTTTTTCGTTAGATCATGTAGGGCCGTTTAGACTTTGACGCTGCTGCCGCGTGGGCCAGCAATCAGCCATACGATAAAGCCGACGACGGGGAAGATCAGGACGCCGAGAATCCAGAGGATTTTCGCAAGGCCCGAAGCGCCGGAGGTGAAGATTTGGTAGATCGCGTAAATGTCTGCGATCAGAATGATTAGTCCGAGAATGCCGAATTCCATTGTAAAGCTCCTGAGTTGTAATCTGAATTACTGTCTGGGGTCACAACTTCGTATCTTCGAAAGATGTTCCCAAAATTGTTATTGGAACTTTTTCGTGATCGACCGAGTTGCTCTCCCGATAGCCCTGACGGGACAGTGTAATTTGAAGGAAATACTATGAAGACCTCTACAGCAGTTATCGCAGGGCTCGCCGCCATTCTGGTGATCGCATTTGCAATCTTTTTCATCGATATTGATCAGACAGAAGAAGGCGCGCTGCCTGATGTCGACGTCTCTGTTGAAGGGGGAAACCTTCCTAAGTTCGACGCCGAGACCGGTTCGGTTAACGTGACCGAAGAAGAGGTCGATGTTAAAGTTCCTGACGTCGAAATCACCACCGAAGAGAAAACCATCAAAGTTCCCGGTGTTGAAGTAACGCCGCCGTCGAACGACTGATAATACGCATCAGTTTCAACGAAAAAAAACGCCCCCTGATTTGGTCAGGGGGCGTTTTTTTATGTCTGGTTGGTCTCAGTTTCGGGTGAGTTTAGACGCAGGTTTCGCGCCGTTGTCCCCGTCAGATGTAAAGGTGAGCGTGACCTTGTCGCCTGCCATCAGGTCAGACGGAACAAGGGTCTTTGCATCCAAGGTCCACGATGATTTGTCTTGCAGAACAATGATATTGGCCAAGCGATCGTAGGCCAGGATCGTGCCGGTTGTTTCGTCGGCAAAGGCGGGGGCAGAGAGGGCGGTCAGGCCCAGGGTGGCAAGGGCGATCAGGCGCATTTGGGATCCTCCGATAAAGCGCAGAATCCGAATGTGGGGTGGGCGCGGGTGCAAAGCAATCACCTGACAACGGGTGCATGAAAATAATTATGCGTCATGTGATGTCGGGGAACTGCGGACTGTTCGATGTGTTGTGCCGCTACATCCAGCCGAAAGGAGAGAGCGATGAAAGCCCAATCAAAATCCCAGCAACGTGCCGCTGGCGCGGCCCTGTCTGCAAAACGGGGCGAGACAAAGGTGAACGATCTGCAAGGCGCGTCGAAAGATATGTACGACAGCATGTCCGAGGACGAGCTGGAGGAAATGGCCTCTACCGAGCATGATGGATTGCCGGACGAGGTCGAAGACTAGGCGCGCGCCTCTTAGCGTTTTTTGCCACCGTAACGGGATTTACCACCGCGCATCCCGCCGCGGCCACCGGTTGACCGGCCCGATGCCTTTTGCGCGTTGTCAACGGCTTTATCCACCGCATACTGGCGGGCCATTGGATCATCGGCGATGGCGAGATCGACGGCTTCAAGCCGTTTGACCTCGTCGCGCAGACGTGCGGCTTCTTCAAATTCAAGGTTCTCGGCCGCTTTGCGCATGTCGGTGCGCAACCCGTCGAGCACGGTTTGCAGGTTGCCGCCCGCCAAAGGGTTGTCGATCTTGGCGGTGACGCGACTCATGTCCACATCGCCTTTGTAGAGACCGGCAAGGATGTCATCGACGTTCTTTTTCACTGTGGTCGGCGTGATCCCGTGCTCTTCGTTATAGGCGACTTGCTTGGCACGACGGCGATCGGTTTCGCCCATGGCGCGTTCCATCGAGCCGGTGATGCGGTCGGCGTACATGATCACGCGGCCTTCGGCATTCCGCGCGGCACGACCGATGGTCTGGATCAGCGAGGTTTCAGAGCGCAGGAAGCCCTCTTTATCCGCGTCGAGAATTGCCACCAGCCCACATTCGGGGATGTCCAAGCCTTCACGCAACAGGTTGATCCCGATCAGCACGTCAAACGCGCCGAGCCGCAGGTCGCGCAGAATCTCGATCCGCTCAATCGTGTCAATGTCGCTGTGCATATAGCGCACGCGGATGCCCTGTTCGTGCATGTATTCTGTCAGGTCTTCGGCCATGCGCTTGGTCAGCACGGTACACAGCGTGCGGAAGCCGTCGGCAGCGACCTTGCGCACCTCGTCCAGCAAATCGTCGACCTGCATTTCCACGGGGCGAATTTCGATCTGAGGGTCGACCAGTCCAGTGGGGCGAATGATCTGTTCGGTGAAGACACCGCCGGTTTGTTCGATCTCCCACGCTGCCGGCGTCGCCGAGACAAACACCGATTGCGGGCGCATGGCGTCCCATTCCTCGAACTTCAAAGGACGGTTGTCCATACAAGAGGGCAGGCGGAAGCCGTGTTCGGCCAACGTCATCTTGCGCCTAAAGTCACCCTTGTACATGCCACCGATTTGCGGGACCGACACGTGGGATTCATCTGCAAAAACAATGGCGTTGTCAGGAATGAATTCGAACAGGGTGGGGGGCGGTTCGCCCGGGGCACGGCCCGTCAGATAGCGCGAGTAGTTCTCGATCCCGTTGCACACGCCTGTGGCTTCCAGCATTTCGATGTCAAAGTTGCAGCGCTGCTCAAGCCGTTGCGCCTCCAGCAGTTTGCCTTCGCCCACCAATTGATCAAGCCGCATCCGCAGCTCTTTCTTGATGCCGATCACCGCCTGATTCATCGTCGGCTTTGGGGTCACATAGTGGCTGTTGGCGTAGACGCGGATTTGGTCGAAGGTACCGGTTTTCTCGCCCGTAAGAGGGTCGAATTCAGTGATGCTTTCCAGCTCTTCGCCAAAGAAAGACAGACGCCATGCGCGGTCTTCAAGGTGAGCGGGGAAAATTTCGAGGCTATCACCGCGCACACGAAAGGTGCCGCGCTGGAAGGCGGCGTCGTTGCGTTTATAAGCCTGTGCGATCAGGTCGGCGATCACCTGACGCTGGTCGTAAGAGCTGCCGGTTTTCAAATCCTGCGTCATCGCGCCATAGGTTTCGACAGAGCCGATACCGTAGATGCACGAGACAGAGGCGATGATGATCACATCATCGCGTTCCAGCAGCGCCCGCGTGGCAGAGTGGCGCATCCGGTCAATCTGTTCGTTGATCTGGCTTTCCTTCTCGATGAAGGTGTCAGAACGGGCGACATAGGCTTCGGGTTGATAGTAGTCATAATAGCTGACGAAATATTCGACCGCGTTTTCGGGAAAGAACCCTTTGAATTCGCCATAAAGCTGCGCTGCCAGCGTCTTGTTCGGCGCAAGGATGATGGCGGGGCGCTGTGTTTCCTCGATCACCTTGGCCATCGTGAACGTCTTGCCCGTCCCCGTGGCCCCCAACAACACCTGATCGCGTTCGCCGGACCGCACCCCTTCGGACAGTTCCTTGATTGCGGTGGGCTGGTCGCCTGCGGGTTCGAATTCGGTCGAAAGCTTGAACTTCTTGCCGCCCTCAAGTTTGGGGCGGTCGCGCACATTGGGCGCGGGGTTGGCAAGATAGGCGTCTTTGCGCTCGGGCAAACTATCAGAGTGGGCGTAGGCCATAACATCGTCCTTTGGGGGTGCCCCTAAGGTGTCATGTTTTTGCGCGGGTTCAAGGGGCGTAGCCCTGCGCGAGGCGCATATGTCGCTTTCGTCGCAGGCTTATTTGGTCAGGCGCTTGCGGTTGGCACTGACCTTTTTGCTAACCGGTGCCATCGCGGCCGAGAGAATCTGGTCCGGTGTGCCGCCTGCAAAGGCAGCTTTGGTGGCCGCCTCATAGGCTTTTGCCATGGCAGGGCCCTTTTCATTGACCATGCGGGCGTTTTCTCCGCGGGACTGCGGTAGGGCACCGGCCATCCCCAAAAGCCTAAGCGTCATAACAGCTTGGGTGTCGATCATCAGCTTGGCGAGGTTGGTATTTAGCGTCATCAGGGTAAGAGGGTTCATGGGATGTGCTCCAATTGCATGGGATCAGCTTATGCTGCGCCGCAGCATATGTAACCCGAATTTGTCACAATTCACCGTGATGCCTTGATCCTTGGCTGTATTTGGCTGATAAACCGCCTAATCACAGCGGAGATTCAGCGATGCGCGCGCGTATTTATCAGCCTTCCCGAACTGCCATGTCCTCTGGCACTGCCAAAACCCGTGTTTGGTTGCTTGAGTTTGACCCGGAGCACGCGCGCGAAATTGACCCGCTGATGGGCTGGACCTCGTCGAAAGACACGCAAACACAGGTGCGTTTGCAGTTCGCGACCAAGGAAGAAGCGGTCGAATACGCCCGTGACCACAATATCGACGCGATGGTTCAAGACCCCAACAAGCGCCGCGCGAATGTGCGTGCTGGTGGCTATGGCGAAAACTTTGCCACAGCGCGCCGCGGGTCCTGGACGCATTAACACTTTCTACTTTTTCTCATGTTAGGCCCGATGTGGGCGGTGTGAGCGAGACGCAATACACAGGGCGGCCCCTTCCAAGGTCGCCCGTTTTCTTTTCGACCGATGAACATACGCGCAAAGGTACAAACTCATGACGATCACCCAACTCGTGACCCACTCCGGCGGCTTTCATGCGGACGAGCTATTGTCGTCAGTCATCCTGACACGGCTGTTCCCCGACGCAACGATCCTGCGCAGCCGCGACACGGCGCTGATCACGCCGGCGGAAGGGCGCATCATCTATGATGTGGGCGGCGACTTTGACGCTGAAGCCGGGATATTTGACCACCACCAACGTCCCAATCCACTGCGCGAAGACGGCCAGCCCTACAGTTCATTCGGGCTGATCTGGGCGCATTACGGGCACGATTATCTGCGCGCGCTTGATGTGCCCGAGGCGGATGTAATCACCATTCACGACAACTTTGATCGCGGGTTTGTCCTGCCGATCGACCTGCTGGACAATGGTGCCGTCAACGCGTCAGAGGCGGGGCCGCTGTTTGCCGGTCTTACCCTGCCGGCACTGCTGGAAAGCCTCAAGCCCGTGTTCGATGACCGCGAAGAGGGTGTGGACGACCGTGCCTTTGCCGCCGCCTTGCCCATTGCGCGCGCCTTTGTCGAAGCCTCCATCCGCCGAAAGGCCGCCAAATTCCGTGCCGAAGCGATGGTAATGGCCGCGATTGACGCTGCGGGTGACGGGCATGTGCTGGACTTGCCGATGGGCATGCCGTTTCGGGGGCCGGTGATCAAGGCGGGTGCAGACCACCTGCTGTTTGTCATCCACCCACGTGGGTCTGAATGGACGCTGACGACGATCCGGTCGGGGGATGATACCTTCGAAAACCGTGCAGATCTGCCGGTAGCATGGGCTGGCCTGAAAGACGCCGCGCTTGAAGAGGCGTCCGGCGTAAAGGGGGCCAAGTTCTGTCACAACGGTCGTTTTATTGCGGTTGCCGACAGCCGCGAGGCGATCTTGGAAATGGCCGATATCGCTGTGCGCGAGGCCACGGCGGCTTAGCATTGGCGATGTAATGGGCCGCGGTTTGCCGGTGGTGGTGGTGTGCTGCTGTACCGCGCGGCGCTGATGCGGTGACCGATCTCGCTTGCCCCCCGGGCGGGCGTGAATACACTGCACCTCCAGCCATCGGGGGGCGACGCGTGAACAGCCAGCTAAGACATTTGCCACAGATCGACACGTTGTTGCAGCAGCCACCGATTGCCCAGGTGGTCGCCGCCTATAGCCACGAGGAAGTGCGCAGCGCCCTGCGGCTGACACTGGACGCGCTGCGCGGCGAAATCCTGAGCGGCGCGGCTGTCGAGCTGCCTGATTTTACCAGCGAGGGTTTTGCCCGCACCCTTGCAGATCGGATCGAGGTGGCCCGCCAGCCGAACCTGCGTCCCGTGATCAACGCGACGGGTATCATCATCCACACCAATCTTGGCCGTGCCCGCCTTGCGCCCGAAGCCTTGCAAGCGATGCGCGACATCGGTGCGCGTCCGTCGAACCTTGAACTGAACCTTGCTACCGGCAAGCGTGGATCGCGGTATGACCATGCCGAGGCGCTGATTTGCCATTTGACGGGTGCAGAGGCGGCGCTGATCGTGAACAACTGCGCCGCGGCGGTGGTGCTGGCGTTGATGGGAACCGCGTCGGGGCGCAAGGTGATCGCGTCGCGGGGGGAGCTGATCGAAATTGGCGGATCATTCCGCCTGCCCGACGTCATCGCTCAAAGCGGGGCAGTCCTGAAAGAAGTCGGCGCCACGAACAAAACACGGCTTAGCGATTATGCCGACGCGGTGGATGAGGACACGGCGGTTCTGTTGAAAAGCCATACCAGCAATTTTCGCATTGTTGGATTTACCTCTGCCCCGTCACGCACGGCTTTGGCGCAATTGGCAGCAGAGCGGGACCTGATCCTGATGGAAGATCTGGGCAGCGGCGTGCTGATTGACCTGTCGCCCTTCGGTCTGCGGGATGAACCGGTGGTGGCGGATATTTTGAAAGCGGGCGTCGATCTGGTCATGTTCTCGGGTGACAAGCTGTTGGGCGGGCCACAGGCGGGCATCATTGCGGGGCGAGCCGACATTATTGCAGGGTTGCGCAAGCATCCGCTGCTGCGGGCTTTGCGGATCGATAAGCTGTCCCTCGCAGCACTTGAGGCAACTTTGCGACTGTACCTGCCGCCCCATAATCCGCTGTCACGGGTGCCTGTGTTGCAAGCGTTGTCGCAGCCCCTGGCTGAAGTCGAGGTGCGGGCGCACAAACTGGCGGCGTCTGTAGAAGCTATGAATGGCGTCACAGCATCGGTGACCCCGTCCGCTGCCTATGTCGGTGGCGGATCGTTGCCACAGCAGGACTTGGAAAGCGTAAGCGTCGTGGTGGCCTGTGATGCCCTTTCACCGGAAGCGCTTAGCGACCGGCTGCGCGGGGGGCCGGTGCCGGTCGTCGCGCGCATCCATCAGGGAAAGCTGTGGCTGGATATGCGCACAGTCACCGATGCGGAATTGCCTGATATCGTTGCCGCACTCGGTACGATTGCCGCCCCATGACATCGGCCTGTGTGATCGTGATCGGCCATGTGGACCATGGCAAGACGGCGTTGGTGCGGGCGTTGACAGGCATGGAAACGGACCGGCTGGCCGAAGAGAAAGCCCGTGGTCTGTCGATCGCGCTGGGCTTTGCGCATTGCGAGATGGCAGGCGGTACACTTGACCTGATTGACGCACCGGGACACGAGGATTTCATGCGCACGATGGTGTCTGGCGCAAGCGGGGCGCAGGGCGCGCTGCTGGTGGTTTCTGCTGTGGATGGCGTAGCTGCGCAAACGCGCGAGCATGTGCAGATTGCGCAGCTGTTGCAGGTCCCAGTAGCTGTCGTCGCGGTGACAAAGGCCGATTTGATCCCTGCTGACGATCTGCCAGCGCGGCTGGCCGCGATTGGCGATGCCCTTGCGGCGCAGGGTGTCACGCGGGCCGAACTGGTGCCCTGTTCAGCCACGACCGCTGGCGGGGTGGACGGGCTGAGACAGGCGCTGGCGGCGCAGTTTTCAGACCTGCCACCACGGGCGGTTCCGGCGGGCGCTTTCCTGCCGGTGGATCGGGTGTTCACTTTGGCGGGGCGTGGCACGGTGGTGACGGGGACGTTGCTTGGGGCGGCGCTGTCTGTTGGCGATGCGCTTGTGGTTCAGCCACGCGCCGCAGCAACGGTCGTGCGCGGGCTGCAATCGCGCGGTACTGCGCGGAAACGGGTCGAGATAGGCGAGAGGGTTGCCGTGAACCTGCGCGGCATCTCGGTTGAAGAGGTGGCGCGCGGTGATGTCCTGTGTGGGACCGCATACGCACCGTCTGCATGTATGGACGTGGCGCTGACCGTCTCTGCCAGTGCGGCGCGACCGGTCAAACATATGCAAGAGCTGCGCGTGCTCTGGGGCACCGCGCATGAGGTCGCGACACTGCGGCTGATGGGCGGCGGGCAGATCGCGCCGGGTGGGACGGGGCTGGGGCAGCTTCGGTTTAAACAGCCGGTGGTCGGCTTTGCAAGGCAGGCGGCGGTGCTGCGCCAGCTTTCGCCCGCGGCGACGCTGGCGGGTGCGGTGATTCTGGACCCGCAAGCCACTGCGGTCGGGGCGGGCGACAAGCGGCGGCTTGCGGTTCTGCAGGCGGCACACACTCAAGACGCGGCGGCCATCGCGGCAGCGCTATGTGGCCAAGGGCGCGGTGTAGCGTTCCGGGCTGATATGATGCGACTGGCGCGTGGTGAAGAGACTGTAGGCTTGCCAGAGGGCACTGTGCCCCTGTCCGCAGATCATCTCGCGTTGACCGATGATTTTGCGGCGGTGCAAGAGGCGCTGCTGGGGGCGTTGCGGGGATTTCATGCCGAACATCCGATAAAGCAGGGGGCCGCGCCTGCTTTGCTACAACAGGTGACGCCGCTGCGGGCGCTGGTGCCTTTTGCCCAAGCCGCGCTGGTCAAGTCGGGCGAGGTCATGTTGCGCGATGGTTTGATTGGTCTGGCGCAGCATGATCCCTTTGCAGCACTTGCCGCGCAACAGGCGGCGCGCCTGACGGAGATTGAAGAGAGTATTCGTACCGGCGGCACCACCCCCCCTGACCTGCGGCAGTTCGATGCGCCGGACGACGCTGATCTGATTGCCCTGATGGTGGGTCAGGGGTGGCTGGTATCGCTGCCTAATATCGCGCTGAAGCAGCAGGTTGTGTTTCATGAAGCGACCATCAGACAAGCGCAGCGGACCCTCGCGGCGGCCTTCCCTCCGCCCATGGCCTTTACCACCGGCGAGGCACGCAGTGCCTTGGCGACGAGCCGCAAGTTTATCGTGCCGCTGCTTGAGCATCTGGACGCCCAAGGTATCACTCTGCGGGAGAACGACACACGGCACATGGTAAAGCCTGCGCATTAGACTTTCCCCCGCACCCCACCGCCGCTAGTCTGCCCTCAGTGCGGAGGCGACCGGAGTCTGGTGGCTTCCCTGGTCTTCAAAACCATGGACGCGTCGATACGGCGTGTGGTGGGTTCGATTCCCATCCGTCTCCGCCAACCCGTCTGGACATGCCCTTCGATCCCCCACAGTATGCAGCGGCATACTTGGGAGGGGGCGACATGAGCGATCAGAAACCGGAATTTACGCTGAATGATCTGGAGGGGGCAGCCCATCATTTTGACGGCACGGGCCCTGCGTTGATCTGTTTTGTGAAAGAGGATTGCGAGACCTGCAATATCGCGGGGCCTGTTCTGCAAGCACTGTCGCAGGCCTATGGCGATGCTGTCCGGTTTTTGGTGCCGGGGCAGTCGGGCGAGAAGAACGCCGATTTCGCACAGCGCCACGGGCTGACCATGCCGGTGCTGGAGGATGCGGGGTGCAAGACCTCGTTCAACTGGGATTTCGAGATCGTGCCGGCGGTGTACTGGATCGACGAAAGCGGCGAGGTTGTGACTCATTTCGAAGGCTTCGTGCGCGATGACTGGCAGGCGTTGTCTGATCAGATGGCCAGTGCCACGGGCAAAGCTGCGGCGCAGATTGATTGGGACGGCCTGCCTGCCTGGCGCCCTGGATGCGGGTCGAAACACTTTGACCCCGAGGTGTATGACACCCTGCGGGCCGAGGCCGACGGCAGCCGTCTGCGCGCCCGCAAGGTAGAGGTCGCCAGCGGTGATGACATGGCGGAATTCATGTTCGATCAGGGCTTTTCGGACGGGTTGCCCTTGGTGCCGCCGACGCCTGAACGGGTGATCCGCATGCTAGAGGGGACGCACCGTGATCCGCAGGATGTCGTTGCCACGGTGCCGCCAAACATGGGCATCGCCACGGTCGAAAAGATCGCGATCAATGCGGTGATGGCAGGGTGTAAGCCCGAATATCTGCCCGTGGTGATCGCCGCGGTAGAGGCCGTCTGCACCGACGAATTCAACATTCACGGGGTCACGGCCACCACCATGGGCGCGGCCACGGTGATGGTGGTCAACGGACCGATTGTGGACCAGATCGGGTTGAATGGCGGGCTAGGGGCTTTGGGGGCCGGCAACCGCGCCAACGCCACCATCGGGCGCGCCCTGCGGTTGATCATTCGCAACGTCGGCGGCGCGACTACGGGCGGCGTCGAACGGTCGGTTTTGGGCAATCCGATGAAATACACCATGTGCTTTGCCGAGAACGAAGAACGCTCCCCCTGGGAGCCGCTGCATGTGGAGCGGGGGTTCAAGGCGGAGGAGTCTGTCGTGACCGTCTTTGCCATGACCGGTGGGCCGGTGCATCTGGTGGACCAGACCTCGCGCAAGCCGGACCAGATTGCAGGGTCGCTGGGGCAGGGGCTTGAAGGAGTTTTTCTGCCCAAGATGCACAACCTGCCCATCGACGCGCTGCTGGTGGTCTGCCCTGAACATATCAAGACGCTGACCGTCGATGGCCCCTATTCCAAGGACCGGCTGCGCGACCGCATTCAGCAGGTCACCGCGCGCCCGCTGTCCGAGATGGTGCAGGACGATCATTCGGGTGCGGGTATCCCCGTGGCGGATGCCGAACGCATGGGGCCGGAGAAGCTGGCGCAGCTTGCCCCCAAATTCGCAAGCAAGGAATACATCCATATCGTCGTGGCTGGTGGGGATGCGGGCAAATTCTCGTCCGCGTTCCACGGGTGGGCCACGGGCGAAGTGGGGTCGATTTCCGTTTCCAGAAAGATCGATCTGGGCTAGGTTTCACAGCAGAGGAGGACGTGAATGACAATAATTCTTGACCCGACGGACGAACGTGTCCCCGTCGCGCGTCAGATCAGCGAACGTTCCGGTTCGGTGCAGGGGGTTGTCGGGCTGCTGAATATCAGCAAGCCACGTGGCAATATCCTGCTGGATGAACTGGACAGGTTGCTGACCGAAAACGCACCCGGCGTTGAGATCCGGCACTATACCAAGCCGACTTTCGCCAAACCGTGCCCCGACACGCTGCGCCACCAGATCCGCGATGAATGCGACTTTCTGGTCGAAGGGCTGGCGGACTGAGGATCATGTACCACGTGCAGTATGCACGATACAGTCTGGTTTGAAATCCAGGGGATCCCGTCTGTTTCTATCGCTTCGAGCGTGTTCGGCCAAGCCGCTGAAACGCAGCGCAAGGCGTTAGGCATGGAGGGCGCGCGCTATGTGCTGGTGCCGCATCCTATTCAGGATGCCACGGACGACGAAATGCGGGCCAAGGCCCGCGAGGCGTTCGACCAGATCATCGGGGCGTTGCGCGACGCGTGACTGACGCAAAAATATGAGGCGGCGCGGGGAAACCTGCGCCGCCTTTCTCGTGGGCGGGTGTTAGAGCTCGGACAGCCAGCGCAGAGATGTCAGGTCATCCGCGATCCAGATCATCGCTTTGGCGTGGTCCAGTTCCGGAGGTTTCGGCAGGATGCCGGCAGGGATCACCGTGGCGCGGGCAAGGGATCGCTCGAGAGGCTCGCCCACCGTTTCATGCATGTACCGCACGGCTTGAAGCAGGCTCAGGTCGGCCCCTGCCAGCGTCCCGTCGGCCAGTGTTAACCGTCCGTCGCGGCGCAAGATCTCGCGTCCGTTCAGGGTAAAGCGGGTGAGATCAGAGCCGCCGGTCGCCATTGCGTCGGTCACCAGAAACACCTCCTCCGCGCCACGGTTGGCGGCAAGTGCTGCGCGGATCATCGCAGGATGCACGTGCACGCCATCCGCTATCAGCCCTGAAGCCACGCGCGGATGATCCAGCGCGGCCCCGACCAGACCGGGGGTGCGGGCGTTGGCTTGGCTCATGGCGTTGAACAGATGCGTCGCCATGCGGGCACCCGCATCAAAGGCGCGCATCGCCGTGTCGTAATCGCAATCGCTGTGCCCCAACGATACCAGCACGCCTGCCTCGGTCAGCGCCGCGATCTGGTCGGGGGTGGCGTTCTCGGGGGCGAGGGTCATTATCAGGTTCGGGATTTGCGCGACAGCGTCGGTCAGCATCGATATATCGTCAGCCGTCAAAGAGCGGATCAGGCTACCATCATGCGCCCCTTTGCGGGCAACGGACAGATGCGGCCCCTCAAGGTGGAGGCCCGCGATGCCGGGAATGCCTTGGTGCAGCGCCTCGGTCACGGCGGCGATGGCGGCGCGGCTGTGGGCGGGCGTATCGGTGATTAGCGTGGGCAGGAGCGCATGGGTGCCAAGCCGCCGGTGTGCTGTGGCCATGATACGCAGCGTGGCCAGATCAGGGGCGCTGTTCAGCATCACCCCGCCGCCGCCATTCACTTGCAGATCAACAAAACCGGGCGACAGGATGCCGCCTGCAAGCGGATGTGTCTTGGTGCGCTGTGGCAGCTCGGCCTGTGGCATGATGTTGGTCGCGCCGCCGGCATCGACCACCAGCGCATGATCGACCAACAGCGTCTGGCCGTCGAACACACGGGCTCCGGTAAAGGCAATCATGGGCGGGTTCCTTCGCGGGCTGCGCGCAAGGCCAGCGCGATCGCCCCGTCCAGTGCACGGCCCTTGGCATCGATGAGATGAGCGGTCTGGGTTTCGGGCAGATAGGCGGCGTAGTGCGGGCCGACCCCTCCGGTCAGACACAGATGGTCGTCGGGCTGGTGATCCAGCGCGATTAGGGCGCGGGTCAGGTAGTCAGCCCCGCGTGCCATCAGCGCCCGCCCGATGCTGTCGCCCTCTGCGGCGGCCTGTACCACATCAGGGGCGAGGGTGGCGAAGTCGCCGGGTCGCGCCTTGAGGCTGAATTGGACGATGCCCGTGCCGCCGCTGAACCTATCCAGCATCTGTTGTGAAAGCGGGCTGGCGGGGGTGATTCCGTCAACGGCCAGTAGCGTCTGTTCCAGCACCCCGTGCCCCAGCCACGCGCCAGAGGCCTGATCCGACACCTGATAGCCCCAGCCGCCGATGCATGTTTGCACACCTGCCTTCTGACGGCCCACAATAGTGCCTGTGCCAAGCGCGATCAGATAGCAGTCTTGCGCACCCACGGCACCGACGAGGGTGGTGGTCGTGTCTTCGGTCACGACGGATTTGGCAAAGGGCAGACCGGCCTGCACGCGCGGGCCCAATTCGGGCCCTGTGTACCCTGCGAGCCCCAGATGCGCCACGGCGCGGGACATATGGGACACGTCCAGACCCGCCTGCGCAACTGCCTCGCGGGTGGCGGTCAGGATGTTGTCGATTGCGGCGGCGCAGTCTGTGCTGACATTCGCGCGACCCCCTGTGGCTTCGGCAAGGATACGGCCATCGGGGGTGGCAACAGCGACGCGGCATCCGGTGCCGCCGCCATCAACGCCGATCAGAAAGGGAGGGTCAATTTGTGTCATTCGAATTGTGTAGGCCACCTGTTTTGGCGGGGAAAGACAATTTTCACCCTTCGGTTTGCCTGTGACGGCAACGGGTTTGCAAACGGCACTCTGGTGTGATAAGTTAGCGCTAACATACTCACGTATTTGCAGGGAGGCCCCTAGGGTCAACCCCCGCCGCGAAGGGAAGCCTGATGTTGAACGAGACCGTAGCCCGCGTCACCGACCGGATCATCGAACGCAGCGCGCCAAGCCGTGATGCCTATCTTGCGCGGATGCGTCGCGCCGCCGAAGACGGGCCAGCGCGGGCGCATCTGTCGTGCAGCGGGCAGGCACATGCCTATGCCGGTGCGGGGCAGGATCAGGCGGCCCTGGCGACGCAGTCGGCCGGCAATATCGGGATCATCACGACCTACAACGATATGCTGTCGGCGCATCAGCCGTTTGAACGCTACCCCACGTTGATCCGTGATACAGCGCGTGCCGCGGGCGGTACGGCACAGGTTGCGGGCGGCGTGCCTGCCATGTGCGACGGCGTGACCCAAGGCACACCGGGGATGGAGCTGAGCCTGTTTTCGCGCGATATCATCGCCATGGCGGCGGGGGTCGGGCTGAGCCACAACACCTTTGATTCCGCGATCTATCTGGGGGTTTGCGACAAGATCGTACCGGGGTTGGTCATCGCCGCGCAGGCGTTTGGTCATCTGCCTGCGATCTTCCTACCAGCGGGGCCAATGACATCGGGTGTTTCCAACGATGACAAGGCGATCGTCCGCCAGAAGTTTGCCGCAGGCGAAGCCACCCGCGAAGAGCTTATGGCCTCGGAGATGGCGGCCTATCACGGGCCGGGCACTTGTACCTTTTACGGCACGGCCAACACCAACCAGATGCTGATGGAATTCATGGGCCTGCACCTGCCCGGGGCGTCCTTCGTGAACCCCAACACGCCCCTGCGCGATGCGCTGACGGTGGCGGGCACGCAGCGGGCTTTGGCTGTCAGCCATCTGGGCAATGAATATACGCCTGTCTGCGATGTCCTGAACGAAAAGGCCTATGTGAACGGCATCGTCGGGCTGAATGCGACGGGCGGGTCGACCAATCTTCTGATCCACCTTGTCGCCATGGCGCGGGCCGGTGGTATCGTGTTGGACTGGCAGGATTTCTCAGATCTGGCTGATGTCACGCCCCTGCTGGCGCGGGTCTATCCAAACGGTTTGGCCGACGTGAACCACTTTCACGCGGCGGGGGGCTTGGGCTTTATGATCGGGCAGCTGATGTCGGGCGGTTTGCTGCATGACGAGGTCAAAACGATCGCGGGCGAGGGGCTGTCGCGCTATACCCAAGATCCCAAGCTCAAAGACGGTGCTGTCGAATGGGTGGCGGGGCCGACCAAGACGCTCAACGAAAAGATCGTGCGCCCCATTGGCGACCCCTTCCAGCCCACGGGCGGGTTGAAACGTCTGGCGGGCAATCTGGGCAATGCGGTCACCAAGGTCTCTGCCGTGAAGCCGGAGCATCACATTGTCGAAGCGCCGGTCCGCGTGTTCCATGATCAGGAAAGCGTGAAAGACGCCTATCGCAACGGTGAGTTCAACGAAGACGTCATCGTCGTCGTGCGCTTTCAGGGGCCCAAAGCCAACGGCATGCCCGAACTGCACAGCCTGACACCGGTGCTGGCGAACCTGCAAGCGCGCGGGTTGAAGGTGGCGCTGGTCACCGACGGGCGTATGTCCGGCGCGTCGGGCAAGGTGCTGAGCGCGATCCACGTCTGCCCCGAAGCGGTGGACGGCGGACCGATTGCACGTTTGCAAGACGGTGATATCGTGCGTGTCGATGCCCGCGACGGGCAGCTGACGGTATTGACCCCCGGCGCGATGGAGCGTCCGGTCACCACGGCTGATCTGTCGGGCAATGAATACGGGCAGGGGCGCGAGCTGTTTGCCACTTTCCGCAACACAGTTGGCACGGCCGATACCGGCGCCAGCAGCATTTGAACCTGACCAGAGGATGACCCGATGACCCCGCAAGACGCCAGCGCCGCTGCCTATGCCATCTGTAAACGTGCGCCCATCGTGCCGGTATTGGTGGTGCATGACGTGCTGCACGCCCGTCCCTTGGCCGAAGCGTTGGTCGCCGGCGGTTTGCCCGCGCTAGAGGTGACGTTGCGCACGGATGCCGCCCTTGAGGTCATTGCCGAAATGGCAAAGGTCGAAGGCGGCATTGTGGGGGCGGGCACGTTGCTGACGCCTGATGACGTCAAGCGTGCGGTGGATGCGGGGGCGACATTTGGTGTGTCCCCCGGTGCCACGGACAAGTTATTGCAGGCGGCCGAAGATCTGGGGCTGCCCATGCTGCCCGGTGCCGCCACCGCGTCAGAGGCGATGCGCCTGTATGAACGTGGCTATGACATGCTGAAATTCTTCCCCGCCGAAGCAGCGGGTGGGGCGCCGTTTCTGAAATCGCTGTCTTCGCCACTGCCACAGGTGCGGTTCTGCCCCACAGGCGGCGTCAGCCCCGCGAATGCGGAAAGCTATCTGTCGCTGCCGAATGTCGTCTGCGCGGGCGGCAGCTGGGTCGCGCCGGACAATCTGATGCGCAAGGGCGATTGGGCGGCGATCACCGAACTGGCCCGCGCCGCCAGCACCCTTGGCAGCCGCGGTTAAAGCGACGCCGCCGCACGACTGGCCTGATCATATTGACCCGAGATCGCGCGCAGCTGCGCCGCGATCTCGCGCAGGTCATCGCCCTTGATATCGGTGCGCCCCATGCTGTCGATCAGGCAGGTGTTGCGCACCGCGCGGTAGGTCTCTATCAGCTCGGCGCCGCTGGCGGAGGTGCGATAAAACACCTCTTTGCCACGTTTCTCTGCATCGAGCAGGCCGGACTTCAGCAGTTTGCGCAGCGCATAGTTCACCGTGTGCGTGTCTTCGATGTTCAGCAAAAAACAGATGTCCGTCAGCCGCTTTTCACGGTCGCGGTGGTTGGTGTTGTGCAGCACCAGAATTTCAAGCGGCGTCAGATCGGCATTGCCCGCCGCCGCCATGCAACGCGACATCCAGCGGGAGAAGGCGTTGTAGGCAATGATCATCCCGTATTCGAGCTCGGACGCCTCCCATCCTTCGCCCTCGGCAAGGTGGCGGGACGATACGATACGGCGGGATGGGTGCGATTTTGGGTCTGACATCGGGGCCTCGAGACTGGTTTTCACTGTCGTTATGTTAGCGTATTGTCGGTATGGCGCAATCGGTCTGTGCGCCAAGGACACGCCCGCCCGAGAAAAATGTAGCAAGGATGGCGTGACGCGGCGGGGCACGCTAGCAAAGGGACAACGGACGACGACCCTCACAGCCTTTGCGATAGGATAGACGATGCTGCGATTTCTTATGCCGGTATTGGCCGCGCTTTTGCTTCTTCCCATGGATGCACAGGCGACAGAACGGATGCGCCTTGGCTATGGCCGTCTGATCACCAATGACGCCATCGCAGAGTTCCGCGATCGCGAGCGGACCGGTTCCTACGTGTCCTCGCGTGTCTGGGGGCCAGAATGGACAGGTCGCTTGCCAGACCGCTTTGGGCAGTTGATCGAGCTGCGTTTGGGGGTAGAGCTGCTGGCCCCCGCGAGCCTGCGTCGCCCGCGACCTGGATCGCGCCCTTGGGCCGGTGCGTTGTCTGCCGGGGTGCACACGCATTTCGAACGTGACAGCGTCGAATATTCGGTCGGGGCCGCGATCTATGCCACAGGTCCGCAGACCCATCTGGATGACCTGCAACGGGGGCTTCACGATCTAATCGACGCGACCTCGCCCTCGGATCGGGTGCTGGATAACCAGATCGAAGACGGCTTTCACCCCACGGTTCTGGTCGAGGCGGCTCGCAGCTTTCCGATTGGCGCGCGGACAACGTTGCGCCCCTTTGTCGAAGGGCAAGCGGGGATAGAGACATTCATGCGCGTGGGCTTTGATCTGACCTTTGGCGATATCACGCGGGGCGAGCTTTTGGTGCGCGACAGCACCACCGGCCACCGTTACCGCGTGGTGCAGAACACTGACGCGACGGGGTTTGGCTTTGTTATCGGGGCGGATATGGCGCGGGTCAGCGACAGTGTGTTCCTGCCGTCGGACCGTGGCTATGACCTGACATCGCGCCGGGATCGTGTGCGTGCGGGGGTGCATTGGCAGGGCGAGCGTGCGTCGGCCTTTTATGGTCTGACGTGGCTGGGCAAGGAATACGAGACGCAGCCCGACAACCAGCTGGTGGGCTCGGTGCGCCTCAAACTGGTATTCTGACCCTCAAAGCGCGGCCTGCGCGTTGATTCGTTCTTTCCAGCTGGCGATGGCTTTGATACCGTTGCGTCAATAATAATACGAAATAATACGACGAGGCATCAGAGCAGTGGTCAAAACGGGCTTTCGAGGCACGTTTGTCATAAGCTGGTCGCAGACAGAAATAGACGGGCTGGACGCCGCACCGGTGCAATCCCTGAAGGTGGGGGCAGCTTGGGCGTGGCGGGGCGATTCACTTCGCGTTGACGGGCCGAATGACGTGTTGCGGCTGGATCAGGCAGACGAAGCAGGTGACCTGCGCAGACGGGCTGCGCGGATGGTGCATCGTTTGGTGGGGACTGCGTTGGACGGCACCGTGCCACCACACCGGACCTTTGCCAGCGACCGTGACACCCCGTTGATGGACAACAGTTTTACCGTGACCGACGGGGCGCAAAGCTATCTGGTGACGGTGATCGAAGTCGGGCAGGGCAGCCAGCCGCTGCTGATGTTCCTCGACGCACTGCCGCCGCGTAACACTGATTTGTGGGTGGTTTCGCATACGCTGAATACAGCCGCTGCAGATCGCGCGGCGCAGCATAGCAGCGGGGTGATCTGCTTTACCCCCGGTACGATGATCCGCACCGCCGACGGTGCCCGCCTCATCGAGCATCTGCGCGAAGACGATTTGATCCAGACTAAGGATAACGGCCTGCAACCCGTGCGCTGGATTGGCAGCCGCCGGATGAGCGGCGCACGTTTGTTCGCCATGCCTCAGCTGCGGCCTGTCCGCTTTCGCGCCAATGCTTTGGGGGCTGCGCGGCCTGACGCGGATTTGCTGGTGTCGCCCAGCCACCGGATGCTGGTGAAAGGCCCCGTCGCACACGCGCTGTTTAACACCGACGAGGTCTTGGTCACCGCACGTGATCTGGTGAACGGGCGCAGTGTCACCATCGATGCCCACGCGCGCGAGGTAACCTATATCCACCTGCTGCTTGATTTCCACGAGGTGCTTTGGGCCAACGGCGTCGAGACCGAGAGCTTTCACCCGGCCTCTGCCGCGCTGGAAGCATTAGACGCCGCAGACCGTGCGCGTCTGCTGGACCAGTTCCCCCAGATTGGGTCCGATCCGCATACCTATGGCGGCTATGCGCGGCGCAATCTTTCGATGTCCGAAGCGGCGATCCTGGCGCACGCCGCCTGACGCCGCCGGACCGCCTGCTTTGCAGTGGGGTTAGCTGTCTGTCTTGCCCGCGATCAACGCCTGAACGATGGCTTTTGCACTGTCGCTGGACCAATCCGCATCGCCGCGCAGGCGGGCAATCTCGCGACCTTCAGGGTCCATCACCACGGTGATCGGTAGCCCGAAGATGCCCATCTGGCTGGCCAACGCCTGTTTGGGGTCTTGGTGACGGGGCAGGCTGTCGACACCCGCGTCCTGAAAGAACCGTTTGATCCCGTCAGGCGTATTGCGGCCTGTCGCAATTGTCAGCACCTCGAAATCATCCCCGCCGAATTCCTTTTGCAACGCGTTCAGCTGGGGCATTTCCTTGCGGCACGGCGCGCACCATGTGGCCCAGAAGTTGACCAGCACATATTTGCCCTGCCATGCCTCAAGCGTGGTTTCGCCGCCGTCGTCCTCGAGCTGGAATGCGACAGACGACGTGGCGACGGGGGAACCGTGGACGACCAGTTTCTTCATATCACCGTCGCGAAGGGTCTTGATGTCGGCGCTTTGGGCAAAGCTGGGGTTTGCACCAAGGGCAAGGGCCGTATAAACGAGCGCGAGCATAATCTTTTTCATTTTCCCTCCGAGGGGTTGCCTGATGACCGAAACGACTTCGAACAAAATGTGGGGTGGCCGTTTTGCCGCCGGACCAGACGCGATCATGGAGGCGATCAACGCCTCGATCTCGTTTGACCAGCGTATGGCCGCCCAGGACATTGCCGGGTCGCGCGCCCATGCCGCCATGTTGGCTGCACAAGACATCATTAGTGATAGCGATGCCGACGCCATTCGAAAAGGCCTGCTCACGGTGTTGTCAGAGATCGAGGGCGGTACCTTCGCTTATTCGGCCGCGCTGGAAGATATTCACATGAACGTCGAGGCGCGCTTGAAAGAAGTTATCGGCGAACCGGCAGGGCGTCTTCACACGGGCCGGTCGCGCAACGATCAGGTGGCGACAGATTTCAAGCTGTGGACCCGCGACCAGTTCGACGCCGCCGAAAGCGGATTGTTGGCGTTGATCAAGGCGTTGCTGGATCAGGCAGAGGCCGGGGCCGATTGGGTAATGCCCGGTTTCACCCATTTGCAAACCGCGCAGCCGGTCACTTGGGGCCATCACATGATGGCTTATGTCGAGATGTTTGGCCGCGACCTGAGCCGTATGCGGGACGCACGGACACGGATGAATGAATCGCCGCTGGGCGCTGCGGCACTGGCTGGCACATCCTTTCCAATCGACCGCGACATGACGGCGCAGGCGCTTGGCTTTGACCGCCCGTCGGCCAACTCGCTCGATGCGGTCAGCGACCGTGACTTTGCGTTGGATTTCCTAGGCGCGGCGTCGATCTGCGCCATGCACCTGAGCCGTTTCGCCGAAGAACTGGTGATCTGGTCGTCGGCGCAATTCCGTTTCGTGACCCTGTCGGACCGTTTCTCGACCGGGTCCAGCATCATGCCGCAGAAAAAGAACCCCGACGCGGCAGAGCTGATCCGCGCCAAGATCGGTCGCATCATGGGGGCCAATGTGGCGCTGATGATGGTGATGAAGGGGCTGCCGCTGGCCTATTCCAAGGACATGCAGGAAGACAAAGAACAGGTCTTTGACGCCGCCGACAACCTGATGCTGGCACTGGCCGCGATGGAAGGCATGGTCAAGGATATGTCCGCCAACCGCGAAAGCCTTGCGGCAGCGGCGGGGTCGGGCTTTTCCACCGCGACGGATCTGGCCGACTGGCTGGTCCGCGTGCTGGGGCTGCCGTTCCGCGATGCGCACCACATCACCGGATCGTTGGTAGCACTGGCCGAACAGAACGGCTGCGACCTGCCGGACCTGACGCTGGAGCAGATGCAATCCGCTCATGGCGACATCACGTCGGACGTCTTTGACGTTTTGGGCGTGGAAAATTCTGTCAATTCGCGTATGTCTTATGGCGGGACCGCACCTGCACAAGTGCGCGCGCAGGTGGCCCGTTGGAAAGGGATCATCGGATGAAACCCGTCGCCGTTATTGCCTTGTTGCTGACCCTCGCTGCCTGTGGTGTGGACGGGGAACCCGTGCCGCCACAGGTGAATAGCACGGTGACGCTGTCGTCGTCAGGCATGTCGGTCGGGACGGCTGTCACCCTTGGCCGCGGCCCGTTCCGGCTGGGTCTGGGGGCGGCGCTATGATCCGCGCGGCGGCTCTGGCTGTGATCGCGACCGTGTTGCTGGCGGGCTGTGACGGCCCGCAAGCCCATGCGCCATCTGCCTATGACAGCCGCGCCTACCCCCCCGCGACGGACACCAGCACCCGCAAGAACCGCAGTAACTACCAACCCGGGGTGCATGTCTCGGGGCATGTGGATGTCGGTGTTTCCAAGACGTTCTGACCTTTGGGGCGATTGGCGCTGATTGCCATTCCCGCGCCCTTTGGTATTGGGGTAGGCAATGGTCTGCCGCTGTCTCTTTTCCTGCGGTCCGCCGCCTTTAAAATATCGCCGGCAGCTTTCGGCGGGAAAAGCTTAGGAGCCCGAAAACATGGATCATTTCCTGTACCGTGATGGCGCGCTGTTCGCCGAAGATGTCGCCGTATCCGAAATCGCAGCCGCGGTCGGCACGCCTTTTTACGTCTATTCAACCGCCACGCTTTTGCGCCACTTCAAGGCGTTTGATGATGCGCTCGACGGGATGGACCATTTGGTCTGCTACGCGATGAAGGCGAATTCAAACCAGGCGGTTCTGAAAACGCTGGCACAGGCTGGTGCGGGCATGGATGTGGTGTCGGCGGGCGAATATCTGCGTGCCAAGGCGGCAGGCGTACCGGGTGACAAGATCGTCTTTTCAGGCGTTGGCAAAACAGTGTCGGAAATCCGGCTCGCCCTCGAAGGCGGCATCCGGCAGTTCAACGTCGAATCCGAACCCGAGATGGCAGTGCTGGACGCCGTCGCACGCTCTATGAACAAGGTCGCGCCGATCACGATCCGTGTGAACCCCGATGTCGACGCCAAAACGCACGCCAAGATTGCCACCGGCAAGTCCGAGAACAAGTTCGGCATCCCCATCGCCCGTGCGCGCGAAGTCTACCGCATGGCCGCCGCGATGCCGGGGCTGGAGGTCGTGGGCATCGACGTGCACATCGGCAGCCAGTTGACCGATCTGACGCCATTCGAACTGGCGTACCAGAAGGTTGCCGAGCTGACAGAACAGCTGCGTGCCGACGGGCATACCATCCGCCGTCTGGATTTGGGCGGGGGTCTGGGCATCCCGTATGAACGTAGCAATGCGGCCCCGCCACTGCCCACAGACTATGGTGCGATGGTGCAAAAGACGCTTGGTCATCTGGGCTGCGAAATCGAGATCGAACCGGGCCGCCTGATCGCGGGCAACGCGGGCCTGATGGTGAGCGAGGTGATCTATGTCAAATCTGGCGAGGGCCGCGATTTCCTGATCATCGACGGCGCGATGAACGACCTGATCCGCCCCGCCATGTACGACGCCTACCACGACATCGTGCCCGTCGTCGAAGCCGAGGCGGGGGTAGAGCAGCAGCCTTATGACATCGTCGGACCAGTCTGCGAATCCGGTGATACCTTTGCCAAACAGCGCATGATGCCAAAGCTGGTTGCAGGCGATCTGGTGGCGTTTCGCAGCGCAGGTGCCTATGGCGCGGTGATGGCCAGCGAATATAATTCGCGCGCGCTGATCCCCGAGGTCTTGGTCCATGGCGATCAATTTGCGGTTATCCGCCGACGCCCGACCTTTGACGAAATGATAAATCGCGATACCATTCCTGAATGGCTGTGACCGCGCTTTGCGTGTCCGGCTTTTAGAGGCAGGGCCCGCATGACGCTTTTCACCGCCAAGGATCACGACACCACGCCCGAGCAGGGTCTCAAGGCGATCCGCTGGCCCTTGCGTCTGACGTGGGCCGGTATCTGGGCAGAGGTGGTGGTGCAGGCGTTCTGGCCGCTGATGGCATTGGTGCTGGCGGTGCTGGCTGTGCTGATGCTGGGGTTGCTCGATAGCGTTCCGATGTCCGTGGTGATGGGCGCTGTCGTTGTTGTGGGGCTCACGGGGGTGGGGGCGCTGGTTTATGCACTGCGCCACCTGCGGTTTCCCCGCCGGATAGAGGCGCTGACCCGCCTTGACGCCAGCCTGCCCGGACGTCCTATTCAAGCGCTGATGGATATGCAGGCGATCGGTACGGGGGATGACGCCTCTGCCGCGGTGTGGCAGGCGCACCAGCGCCGCATGGCCGCCCGTGCAGCGACCGCGCAGGCGGTGCCTGCAGATTTGCGCGTCGCAGGGCGTGACCCTTTCGCATTGCGCTATGTGGCACTACTGGCCTTTGTGACCGCGGTGGTTTTCGGATCGGTGCTGCGCATCGGATCGGTGGCGGGTTTGACCGCGGGCGGGGGGGCTTTGGCCTCGGGTCCGGTCTGGGAAGGCTGGGCCGAGCCGCCGCGCTATACCGGTAAGCCGACGCTGTATTTGTCAGACCTTGCCGAAGGGCCGCTGAACCTGCCTGCGGGCACGCTGATCACCCTGCGCATGTATGGCGAAGTCGGTGCGTTGTCTGTTTCCGAGACCGTTTCGGGCAAGTCCCAACCAAAGGGGGACGCCCCCGCCATCGTGCAGGATTTCAAGGTCACGCAAAGCGGGCAGATCGCCATCGAGGGGCCGAACGGGCGGGCGTGGAACGTGACAATGCTGCCCGATGCCAAGCCGCAGATTGAAATTACCGGCCCGCCGGACGTGACCGCGCTTGGCGAGATGCAGCTGCCGTTCGTGGCGCGGGATGATTATGGCGTAGAGGCGGGCGAGGCGCGGATCGATCTGGATCTGACCGCCGTGGATCGGCGCTATGGGCTGACCATCGCCCCTGACCCGCGTGCAAAGCTGATCGTACCACTGTCGCTGCCCATTGCGGGGGATCGCCGCGATTTCGAAGAAAACCTGATCGACGATTTTTCGAAACACCCTTGGGCCAACCTGCCAGTCGAGGTTACGCTCAGCGTGCTGGACGCATCAGAGCAGCAGGCGACCACCCCACCGACGCAAATGATCCTGCCGGGTCGGCGCTTTTTCGACCCGTTGGCGGCGTCGGTGATCGAACAGCGGCGCGATCTGCTGTGGTCCAAGGGCAATGCCGACAGTCTCGCGCAGGTGTTGCGGGCGGTGTCCTATCGCCCTGCGGATGTGTTCCGCTCTGACACGGCAGCGCTGCGTCTGCGGCGGCTGATTGAACGGATTGAAATTCGCGCCCGCTATGGATTGCCAGACGAGGTGCAGACCGAGATCGCGGATGATCTGTGGGATTTGGCGATTGAACTGGAAGAGGGCGTGCTGGCCGATGCGCTCGACCGGATGCGCCGGGCGCAAGAACGTCTGCAAGAGGCGATGAAGAACGGTGCCTCGGATGCCGAGATCGCAGAGCTGATGGAAGAGCTGCGCCGCGCCACTGACGACTACATGCGCCAGCTGCAACGCCAGCAGGCGCAAGAAGGGCAAGACGGCGAACAGCAGCAGGGCGAGACCATGCAGATGACGCAGGACGACCTGCAACGCATGATGGACCGCATCCAAGAGCTGATGGAACAAGGCCGGATGGCGGAGGCTGAACAGGCGCTGCGCGAGCTGCAAGAGATGATGGAGAACATGCGCGTCACCCAAGGTCCGCCGGGTGAAGGTGGGCAATCTCCGGGTGAGCAGGCGATGGAGGGGCTCGCCGACAGTCTGCGCGAACAGCAAGAGCTGAGCGATCAGGCGTTTCGCGATTTGCAGGACCGTTTCAACCCCAACGCGGATGACGGCCAGCAGCAGGGGCAGGAACAGGGCCAACAGTCCGGCCCGCCGCAGGACGGGAACCAGCCGGGCCAACCGGGGCAGCAACCCGGTCAGAACAACGGCCAAGGCGAACCCGGACAGGGGCAAGGATCAATTGCGGACCGCCAGCAGGCACTGCGCGATGAACTGCGCCGCCAAGAGGGGCGTCTGCCCGGTGGCGGCACCCCCGAAGGCGACGCTGCCAGTGATGCACTGGACCGCGCCGGTCGTGCCATGGACGGTGCCGAAGAGGCGCTGCGCCGCGATGATCTTGCCGAAGCGATCGACAACCAGTCGCAGGCAATGGAAGCGCTGCGCGAGGGGATGCGCGCCTTGGGCGAGGCGATGGATCAAGACCAGCAAGCGTCCGAACCGGGGCAGGGCACAGCCCAAGGCAACCGCCGTGCCGAGAATCAGGATCCTCTGGGCCGTGAACAGGGTGCCAATGGCGCACAGGGGTCAGAGGGCGAACTTGCGCTTGATAATGACGCCTATGGCCGTGCACGCGAACTGCTGGACGAAATCCGCCGTCGCTCGGGCGAGGCGACACGGCCAGAGGTTGAACGCGATTACCTGCGCCGTCTGCTTGACCGGTTCTGATACACTTGTTGCAGTCTAGGCGTCAGCGCAGGCTGCCCGCGCGGCCCTAGCTGCCTGACTGGGATGCCCGCGCATCGAGCCATTGCAGCGACACCTGCAATGCACCGTCGAGCCATTGCCGTCCGTTATCCACCTGCGCCACATAGCTGGCAAGATAGGGGCGCAACGCAGGAACAGCCTCTGAAATCTGCGGCGAAAAGACATAGAGCAGCACCAGCACCGACGCGAGTAGCACGATCAGCACGAAACCGCGGCTAAACCCGCTGCGCTTTTGCGGATCAGGCTGTGCGGCGTCGCCACCGGCATTGGGGATTGTGCGTCGCTCTGATCCGGTGCGCAGGGTCGAATTGATTTCTTCGATGTCGGGCAGCAATTCACGGCGCGATGCGACAGCCGCCGCGGCGGCATTTGTTTCGGCCACGCTGGGTTGCGCCTCGCCGCGCAGACGCGACATGCGGACCTTGGCCTGCTGCGCACGGTCGCTCTCGCTTGGGTGATCCGCCTCTTGCAGACCCAGCTCGGGCTGGCTTTCCAGCGGCTCTGCCTGACGGCGACGGCGGGCTTCCTGTTCGGCTTCGGCCTCTTGGCGCAAAATATCAGCAACCGAGGGGTCAAGCTGTTTGCGGGGCGGCGCGGCAGGAGGCACAGGGGCTGGCTGTGCCGGTTCCGGCTCTGCGGGCGTGTCAGCGGGGGCTGCGTTTACCTTGGGGGTATCCTCATCGGGCTGCGACACGGCAGCGGTGACAGTGCTAAGCCGGCCGCCATCCTCTTCGTCAAGGGGCATGAAATCGGGGTGATGCTGGAACCAGGTCTGGCCGCAGTTGGAGCATTGCACATCACGCCCGGACAAGGGCATCACCTCGTCCGGCACTTCGTACTGCGCATCGCAATTGGGACAGATCAGTCTCATGTTGCGCACCGAGCCATTGGAAACCTCTTTGTTTTCACGTCAGATCAACCTTATGTCCTAGAAAACCGTAGGAAAAGTGCAATCTTCATGCAATGCCTGCGCCGGGGTGCATTGAAACCCAAGCGGTGCTGGGGCACAACAGTTCAAACCAAGCGGGATATGCGTGTGATCGAGTTTGAAAACGTGGCCTACAGCTATGGCGGGGGCGAGCTTTTGTCCGATATCTCGGTCAAGCTGGCACCGGGATCGTTCCATTTTCTGACGGGTCCGTCCGGCTCTGGCAAAACCACCTTGATGAAGCTGTGCTATGGTGCGCTGCTGCCGACGGCAGGGCATGTGTCGCTGTTTGACAAGGACGTCCGCACAATGGAACGCGACGACATTGCGATGATCCGGCGGCGTGTGGGCGTGGTGCATCAGGACTGTCAGTTCCTGAACCATCTGCCGGTGGCCGAAAACATCGGGCTGCCGCTGACCGTTTCGGGCCGCCATGCGGAAACCGGCGGTGAAGATCTGCAAGAGCTGCTGTCCTGGGTCGGGCTCAGCAGTCGTGCCGATGCGCTGCCACCAGAACTGTCGGGCGGTGAACGCCAACGGGCCGCATTGGCCCGTGCGGTGATCATGTCGCCCGATGTGGTGCTTGCGGATGAACCCACTGGCAACGTCGACTGGGAGATGTCGCAGCGGTTGTTGCGCCTGCTGGTCGAGCTGAACCGCATGGGCAAGACGGTGCTGATCGCGACCCATGATCTAGGACTTATCCGCGCCACCAAGGCACAGGTGCAGGCGCGGGTGCTGCGCATCGCGAACCGCCGCATCCAGCTGGCGGGGGCGGATCTATGAAGATATTGCGCATTGCGCTGACGTCACTGTGGAACGGCGACCGTCAAGCGGACCGTGTGGTGCCACCGTCAGGATTTACCGCGCAGCTGACCTTGTTTGCTGCCGCAACAATGGCGTTTCTGGCGGTATTTGCGCTGGCGCTGTCGCTCGCGTCGGGGCGGTTGGCGCATATCTGGGGGCAAGAGCTGGCGCGTACCGCAACGATCCGCGTCGTAGCGCCCATTGACCAGCGCAGTGCCCAGACCGACGCCGCGCTGCGCATCCTCGAGACCACCAAAGGCGTCGCCACGGCGCGTGCATTGACCGATGAAGAACAGCAATCACTGCTGGCCCCTTGGTTCGGACCAGAGCTGGCGATTGACGCCCTGCCGGTGCCGCGCCTGATCGAGATTATCGAAGAAGACGACGGCATGGACGCCGACGGTCTGCGCTTGCGCCTTGCGGCAGAGGTGCCCGGGGCGGTGCTGGACAACCACAGCCGCTGGCGCGCACCGCTGGTCAAAGCGGCATCGCGGCTGAAGCTTCTGGGCTGGGTGTCCATGACGCTGATCATCGCGACCCTTGCCGCGATGGTGACACTTGCCGCCAATGCAGCGCTGTCGGCCAACGCTCAGGTCATCGCCGTGCTGCGTCTGGTGGGTGCGACCGACAGCTATATCGCACAGGCTTTCATCCGGCGCTTCACTCTGCGTGCGCTATCGGGGGCTGCGGCGGGTACGGGGTTGGGGCTGCTTGCCATTCTGCTGCTGCCAAGCACCGCGGACGCAGGGGGCTTTCTGACCGGCTTGGGCTTTCAGGGCTGGCACTGGATTGTGCCGTTGGTGATCCCGTTTCTCTCTGGTGGGGTGGCGTTTGCCGCGACAGGGGCCGCGGCGCGCCGTACACTGAAGGACCTTGCATGATGTTGCAGTGGGTACGATCGATCACCTTCATCGTGCTGGCCACCGTCTATATGCCCATGATCGGGTTGTTTTACGCACCTTGGGCCATGTTCTCGCGGCGGGGGGCCTATGCCGCGTGCAAGGCCTATGCGGCAGGGACCATGTGGATGGCCAAGGTCATCGTGGGGCTGGGGTGCGAGGTCCGCGGCGACGTGCCGGACGGGGCCGTGCTGGTTGCCGCTAAACACCAGTCATTTCTTGATATCCTGATGATCTTCCATGCCCTACCGCGCGCGAAATTCATCATGAAGCGTGAAATTTTGTTCACGCCGGTGATTGGGCAATACGCTAAACGCATGCAGATGATCGCGGTAAATCGGGGCAAACGCGGTGCGGCGATTTCCAAGATGCTGGCCGATGTTAAAGCGGGGGAAGCGGAACCGGGCCAGCTCGTTATCTATTCGCAGGGCACACGCGTCGCCCCCGGCCTGTCCGTGCCCTATAAGGCGGGCACTGCCGCGCTGTACGAGCAGATGAACCAGCCCTGCATCCCCGTTGCTACCAACGCCGGATACTTCTGGCCAAGGCGCGGGCTGTACCGGCGACCGGGTATTGCGGTGGTCGAATTCCTGACCCCGATTGCGCCGGGGCTGGAGCGGGGCACGTTCATGGAAATTCTCGAAAAAACGGTCGAGACACGGTCAGACGCGCTGCTGTCAGAGGCGGGCTTCAAGGCATTTCAACCGACATAGGCGCTGCCAACACGGATCGACGCGCAATACAATTAGAACACAATAAAAAAGGGTGGGCCTATCGGTCCACCCTTTGTCGTTTCACTGCAGGCGGCTGCCTTACATGTGGATTGCACCGTCCCCGCAGGCCAGTGCGGCTTCGCGGACCGCTTCGGAATAGGTCGGGTGCGCGTGGCAGGTCATGGCCAGATCTTCGGCAGAGGCACCGAATTCCATCGCGACGCAAACCTCGTGGATCAGATCGCCGGCACCGGGGCCGATGATATGTGCGCCAAGGATACGGTCGGTTTCCTTGTCGGCGATCAGCTTGACGAAGCCTTCGCCCGCGAAGACGGCCTTGGCTCGGGCGTTGCCCATAAAGCTGAACTTGCCGACCTTATAGGCGCGGCCTTCTTCTTTCAGTTGCTCTTCGGTGGCACCGACATTGGCCACTTCGGGGTGGGTGTAAATCACGCCGGGGATCACGCCATAGTTCACGTGACCATGCTTGCCCGCCACGACCTCTGCGGCGGCCATGCCTTCGTCTTCGGCTTTGTGGGCCAGCATCGGGCCTTCGATCACGTCGCCGATGGCGTAGATGCCTTTGACAGAGGTTTCCCACGTGTCGTTCACCGCGATCTGGCCGCGTTTAGTAAGCGCGACGCCTAGACTTTCAAGGCCCAGCCCGTCGTGGAACGGCTTGCGGCCTGTCGACACCAGAACAACGTCGGCGTCCAGCGTGTGTTCGCTGTCATCCTTGCGCAGTTTGTAGGTCACTTTGGCTTTGGTTTTGCTCGCTTCTGTGCCCTGCACCGCGGCCCCCATGACAAAGTTGACACCTTGCTTTTTGAGAATGCGCATGAAGTTCTTTTGCACTTCGCCGTCCATGCCGGGGGTGATCGCGTCCAGATATTCAACGACGGTCACTTCGGTCCCGAGGCGCGCGTAGACGGACCCAAGCTCGAGCCCGATCACGCCTGCGCCGATCACGACGAGTTTCTTGGGCACCTTGTTCAGCGACAGCGCACCGGTGGAGGTCACGACGACAGTCTCGTCGACCTCGACGCCGGGGAGGGAGGCAGGCTCGGAGCCCGTTGCGATGATGATGTTCTTGGCCTCGTGGACCTCGTCACCGACTTTGACCTTGCCGGCCTCGGGGATGGTGGCCCAGCCTTTGATCCAGTCGATCTTGTTCTTCTTGAACAGGAACTCGATCCCCTTGGTGTTGGTGTCGATCGTGTTCTGCTTGTAGGTCTGCATCTGCGCCCAGTCGACCGACGGGCTTTTGCCCTTGAGGCCCATGTCGGCAAAGTTGTGTTCGGCTTCGTGCAGCATATGGGTGGCATGCAGCAGCGCTTTGGACGGGATACAGCCGACGTTCAGGCACGTGCCGCCCAACGTCTCGCGGCCTTCGACGCAGGCGGTTTTAAGGCCCAGTTGGGCGCAGCGGATCGCGGATACATAGCCGCCGGGGCCGGAGCCGATGATGATGACATCGTAGCTGGACATGGAAGGTCTCCTTGGTGGTCGGAAAGTGGGTAATCGGGAAGGTGTGGGCGGTCAGGGCATAGGCGGGCGGGGCGTGATGTGGCCAAGGCTAGGGGGCGCTGCCCCCGTGCGCAAGCGCACGCCCCCGGGATCTATGCCAATTGGAAGATCAAAAGAGCGCGGCCAGCAGCATCAGCACTGTCGCGCCAAGGCCAACTGCCCAGATCAGCGAGCGTCCGGGGCGCAGGCCAAATGCATAGGCCGGCACGTAAGCGACGCGGGCCGCGAGGAAGACCCACGCGAGGATCGCGGTGTAGGTCGTGTTCTGGCCAGACAGGTGGAGCACAACCACAGCAACGGCGAACAGAGCAAGTGCTTCGAACATGTTATCAAAGGCGCGGCCCAGACGGGCGGTGCTGTCGGACAGCGACTTTGACGGTTCACGGTCGCGCGCGGACATGGTGTAGCCGGGTCCAAGCTGCCGGTTGGCGGGGATCGCATAGGCAACGAACGTCGCGACCTGAAGCAGCGCCGCAAGGGTGAGAACGGTAAGTTCGGGTGTCATGGGCGCGTTCCGCTATAGAGCGAGGAAGTAGAGAATGGCGGTGGCCGCAAAGCCTGCCAGCCAAGCGAGGGTACGAATTGCCGGCACGCCGAGGGCATAGACCGGCAGGTAGATGATCCGCGCAAGCAAGAAGACCTGCGCCGCCAGCAAAGACGTTGCATTGGTCCGGTCCAGCAGTTCAAGCAGCAGGATCGCAGGCGCGAAAAGGGCGAGCGCCACGACGGAGTTGTCTAGCGCACGTTTCACCCGGGCCGTCATACCTGTCATCGAGCGGCCTTCGTCGCGCGACGAGATCAGATAGCCCAAGCTGAGTTGTTGGACACCGCCCAGAACCTGAAGCAAGATTGTCAGCATAACGAGCAGGCCGTAAGCGGCGAGGATCGTGGTCTCTGTCATCATATGTCCTTTCTGGGCGGTGGAATGCGTGGATTACAGGTCCATCAGCAGGCGACGTGGGTCTTCGAGCGCTTCTTTGACGCGCACAAGGAAGGTTACAGCACCTTTGCCGTCAACGATACGGTGGTCATAGCTCAGCGCCAGATACATCATCGGACGGATCACAACCTGACCATTGATCGCCATGGGGCGGTCCTGGATCTTGTGCATCCCCAAGATACCCGACTGCGGCGGGTTCAGGATTGGCGACGACATCAGCGAGCCGTAGACACCGCCGTTGGAGATGGTGAAAGTGCCGCCCTGCATGTCGGCCATCGACAGTTTGCCGTCGCGGGCCTTGGCCCCGAGTTCACCGATTTCCTTTTCGATGGCGGCAAAGGACATCGCTTGCGCGTCCTTGACCACAGGCACGACCAGACCGGTTGGTGTTCCAGCCGCGATGCCCATATTGACGTAGTTTTTGTAAACCACATCGGTGCCATCGATTTCGGCGTTCACTTCGGGGACTTCGTTCAGGGCGTGGATACAGGCCTTGGTGAAGAAGGACATAAAGCCAAGTTTCACGCCGTGCTTTTTCAAGAACAGGTCTTTGTATTCGTTCCGCAGGGCCATGATCTCTGTCATGTCGACCTCGTTATAGGTCGTCAGCATCGCGGCGGTGTTCTGGCTTTCTTTCAGACGCTTCGCGATGGTCTGGCGCAGACGGGTCATCTTGACGCGCTCCTCGCGGGAGGCGTCTTGGGGGGCGGAAGGCGCGCGTGGCGCGGCGGCTGCGGGTTTTGCGGCGTTGGTCCCCGCGGCGACGGCCTTGGCCACGTCTTCCTTCATCACACGTCCGTCACGGCCGGTGCCGGTGACCTGATCACGGCTGATGCCTGCTTCGGCCATGGCTTTCTTGGCGGATGGCGCGTCTTCGACGTCGCCCGAGGGGGCGTTGCCTGGCGCAGACACCTGACCGCCGGCTTTGGGCTCGGAGGTTTTGTCAGCAGGGGCGCTGGCGCTGCCGCCTTCGCCCTGGCTGATCACCGCAAGCTTGCCGTTTGCTTCGACGGTGCTGCCTTCTTCGGCGATGATCTGGGTCAAGGTGCCAGAGGCCGGCGCAGGGACTTCGACGCTGACTTTGTCGGTTTCCAGCTCGCACAGCATTTCGTCTGCTTCGACGTGATCGCCGACATTTTTGAACCACGTGCTGACTGTCGCCTCAGAGACGGATTCGCCAAGCGTGGGGACCATGACATCGACATCATCCGCGGCATCGCGGGGTTTGACGTCTTCGGCACCGGCATCGACGGATTTCGGCGCGTCATTCTTGACCGGTGCGGCGTCCCCTTCGGAGATATTGGCCAACAGCGCATCAACGCCGACGGTTTCGCCTTCGGCAGCAACGATATCGGCCAGAGTGCCCGCCACGGGAGAGGGCACTTCGACGGTGACCTTATCCGTCTCAAGCTCGCAGAGCATTTCGTCAACTGCGACGCTATCGCCCGGCTTTTTGAACCATGTCGCCACGGTCGCTTCGGTCACGGATTCACCCAGAGTAGGGACGCGTACTTCGCTTGTCATGGTTATTTTCCTTCGATGGTCAGCGCATCGTCAACGAGGGCTGCTTGTTGTGCTTTGTGTTGGGAGGCAAGGCCGGTTGCAGGCGAGGCCGAAGTGGCGCGGCCGACATAGGTCGGACGGGTGTGGGTGGCGTCAATGCGGCCCAGAACCCATTCGATGTTGGGTTCGATAAAGGTCCAGGCCCCTTGGTTCTTGGGCTCTTCCTGACACCATACCATTTCCGCATTCTTAAAGCGTTCCAGCTCTTTTACCGCGGATTGTGCAGGGAACGGATAGAATTGTTCAAAACGCAGCAGGTAGATGTCGTCGATGCCACGCGCGTCGCGTTCTTCCAGCAGGTCGTAGTAGACCTTGCCCGAACACATCACGACGCGTTTGATCTTGTCGTCTGCCGCCAGTGTCGTGTCGGAGTTGCCCTGTTGTGCATCGTCCCAGAGGACGCGGTGGAACGAGGAACCGGTTGTGAACTCTTCGGCCTTGCTGACAGCCAGTTTGTGGCGCAGCAGCGATTTCGGCGTCATCAGCATCAGCGGTTTGCGGTAGCTGCGGTGCAACTGGCGGCGTAGCAGGTGGAAGTAGTTCGCAGGCGTGGTGCAGTTGGCCACGATCCAGTTGTCGCCACCACACATGGTCAGGAAGCGTTCCAGACGGGCAGAAGAGTGTTCGGGCCCTTGGCCTTCATAGCCGTGCGGCATCAGGCAAACGAGGCCGGACATGCGCAGCCATTTGCTTTCGCCTGAGCTGATGAACTGGTCGAACATGATCTGCGCGCCGTTGGCAAAGTCGCCGAACTGGGCTTCCCACAGGGTCAGGGCGTTGGGTTCAGCCAGCGAGTAGCCGTATTCAAAGCCCAATACCGCGTATTCCGACAGCATGGAGTCGATGACTTCGTATTCTGCCTGACCTTCGCGGATGTGGTTCAGCGGGTAGTAGCGGTCTTCGTTTTCCTGATTGATCAGGGCCGAGTGACGCTGAGAGAACGTGCCACGGGAGGAGTCCTGACCGGACAGACGTACTTTGTACCCTTCGGTCAGCAAGGACCCAAAGGCCAGCGCCTCGGCGGTGGCCCAGTCGAAACCTGTACCGGAGTTGAACATCTCGGCTTTGGCATCCAGCAGGCGCGCGACAGTTTTGTGCAGCGGGAACCCGTCGGGTGCGGTGGACAGCGCCTTGCCGACATCGGCCATGGTTTCGGGCGCGATGGCCGTCTTGCCGCGCTGATATTTCTTTTCTTTCGCCTTATCGAGGTGCGACCACTTGCCATCCAGCCAGTCGGCCTTGTTGGGGCGGTATTCTTTGCCGGCCTCGAATTCGGTGTTCATCTTCGCTTGGAAGGCGGCCTTCATGTCCTCGATTTCGCCTTCGGGGATCAGACCGTCCTTGACCAGCCGCTCGGTATAGAGCGTCAGCGTGGTCTTTTGCTTTTTGATCTTTTTGTACATCACCGGGTTGGTGAACATCGGCTCGTCGCCTTCGTTGTGACCAAAGCGGCGGTAGCAGATGATATCCAGCACCACGTCTTTGTGGAACTTCTGGCGGAATTCGGTGGCCACGCGGGCGGCGTGTACGACCGCTTCGGGATCGTCGCCGTTGACGTGGAAAATCGGTGCCTCGACCACCAGCGCGTTATCGGTGGGGTAGGGGCTGGAGCGGCTGAAATGCGGCGCGGTGGTAAAGCCGATCTGGTTGTTCACCACGATATGCATGGTCCCGCCGGTGCGGTGACCGCGCAGACCCGACAGCGCGAAACATTCGGCTACAACACCCTGACCGGCAAACGCGGCATCGCCGTGCAGCAATATGGGAAGAACGGAGGTGCGTTCCTTGTCGTTCAACTGGTCCTGCTTGGCGCGGACCTTGCCCAGAACAACGGGGTTCACGGCCTCAAGGTGCGAGGGGTTGGCGGTCAGCGACAGGTGGACGGTGTTGCCGTCGAATTCACGGTCAGAGGACGCGCCAAGGTGGTATTTCACATCGCCGGACCCATCGACATCATCGGGTTTAAAGCTGCCACCCTGAAATTCGTTAAAGATCGCGCGATAGGGTTTCTGCATGACGTTTGCCAGCACGGACAGACGGCCGCGGTGCGGCATACCGATGACAACGTCCTGAATGCCCAGCTGACCACCGCGCTTGATGATCTGTTCCATCGCGGGGATCAGGGATTCACCGCCATCAAGGCCGAAGCGCTTGGTGCCCATGTATTTGACGTGCAGGAATTTCTCGAAGCCTTCGGCTTCTACCAGCTTGTTCAGGATGGCCTTGCGGCCATTACGGGTGAACTGGATTTCCTTGCCGTAGCCTTCGATCCGCTCTTTCAGCCAAGCGGCCTGTTCGGGATCAGAGATGTGCATGTACTGCAGCGCGAAGGTGCCGCAGTAGGTGCTTTTGACGATATCGACGATCTGCTTCATGGTCGCGATCTGCAGGCCAAGCACATTGTCGATAAAGATCGGGCGATCCATGTCCTTTGGACCAAAGCCATAGGCGGCAGGGTCCAGTTCGGGGTGGGTGTCGCTGTCGCGCATGCCAAGCGGGTCAAGGTCAGCGGCCAAGTGGCCACGGATACGGTAGGCGCGGATAAGCATCAACGCGCGGATACTGTCGAGCACGGCACGTTGCACCTGCGCATCAGACAGTTCGATCCCCTTGGAGGACGCTTTCTCAGTAATCTTCTGACCGGCGGCTTTTGCTTCGGTCGGGACGGGCCATTGGCCGGTCAGCGCCGCAGTCAGGTCGTCTTGGGGCATGGGGGGCCAGTCGCTGCGTGCCCAGGACGGGCCAGCGGCCTCGGCCTTCACGTCGGCGTGGTCGTCATCCATCGCTTCGAAGAATGCCTGCCATGCGCCATCAACCGCATTGGGGTCGTCTGCATAGCGGGCATACATTGCCTCTAGGTATTCGCCGTTCTGCCCCTCAAGAAAGGAGGTATCGTGGAACTGGGCGTTTTTCGGTTGGTCTGTCATGGCGATACCTCTGATGAGAGCGCGACGTTTAAGTAATAGCGGTCGGGCCTGACGAATGCAGGCCCGACCATCTGGCGTTAGCCGTTGTTGATGGCTTCCTGAACGGCTTCGCCCAAAGTTGCGGGGCTGTCCGCAACGACGATGCCTGCTTCTTTCATGGCTGCGATCTTGGATTCCGCGTCACCTTTGCCGCCTGCGACGATCGCACCGGCGTGGCCCATGCGGCGGCCGGGAGGGGCTGTACGGCCCGCGATGAAACCGGCTGTTGGCTTCCAACGGCCTTTTTTCTTTTCGTCGGCCAGGAACTGTGCCGCTTCTTCTTCGGCGGACCCGCCGATTTCACCGATCATGATGATCGACTGTGTCTCTGGATCGGCCAGGAACATCTCGAGGATATCGATATGCTCGGACCCTTTGATGGGGTCGCCGCCGATACCAACCGCAGTGGATTGGCCGAGGCCAAGATCGGATGTCTGTTTCACAGCTTCGTACGTAAGCGTGCCCGAGCGTGAGACAACCCCGACGGTGCCGCGCTTGTGGATGTGGCCGGGCATGATGCCGATTTTGCAGGCGTCAGGCGTGATCACGCCGGGGCAGTTTGGCCCGATGAGGCGCGACTTGGACCCTTCGAGCGCGCGCTTGACGCGCATCATGTCCAGAACCGGGATGCCTTCGGTGATGCAGATGATCAGTTCCATCTCGGCGTCGATCGCCTCGAGGATCGAATCCGCTGCAAAGGGGGGCGGCACGTAGATGACTGTCGCGTTGGCTTCGGTGACGTGGCGGGCTTCGTGGACAGAGTTGAACACGGGCAGGTCAAGGTGGGTCTGGCCGCCTTTGCCGGGGGTCACACCGCCGACCATTTTGGTACCATAGGCGATGGCCTGTTCGGTGTGGAACGTGCCCTGCGAGCCGGTGAGGCCCTGACAGATCACTTTGGTGTTTTCGTTTACGAGTACGGCCATGTTATGTGCTTTCTTCTCAAGTTCAATTCAGGTGGCGCCGGTCTCAGGGCGCGGTGGAAGGGGCCGCCGCCGCAATGCGCGGCAGTCGGTATGTCAGATAAATCGCAACGGCGAACATCAGCGGGATGCCCAGTTCGCCGACTTCCTCGATGACGTAGGCAAGGTCGATCTGTTCGCGGCCGAGCGTGATGCCAAAGGGTTCCAGCTTGCGGGCCAGCCCGTCGGTCAGCTTGTAGACGACGATGAACAGCAGGCCGATCAGGACAGCCAGCTGCGGTGCCGCGCCTTTTACGACCCCACGGATGAAGCCCCGCGTTTCGCGACGCAACAGGATCAGACCCGCCACGATGATTGTCAGCAGAATGATGCCGGCAATGCCCTTTTCCATCAGGCTGACGCCATCGCTGGAAAACTGGCGCGCTTTCAGCAGACCTTCGGTGAACGGCTTTTTATCCAAGTCCAGCTCGCGGGCAGCGAACAGGGCCATGAACACCGCAAAGTACCACCGACGCGCAACCGATGCCTTTGGCCACAGCGCGAACATCATCAAGATGCACAGGCCATAGCCGACCACAGACAGCGTCTCGAACGGGCCGCCTTCGGCCAGCAGGGAGCCCTGCATTGGCAAGGGCAGCTGCGCGACAACCGCCATCATTGCGAAAACCAGAAGGGTCATCCCAAGGACGATGGTTTTGCCACCCAAGACGGTGTTTTGCGGGGCTGTAGTCATTGGTTTGCCTCGTTCAGCGGGATCAAGCGTTCGACCCGCGCAAAGGTTTCGACGCCTTGTGCCCCGTCACGGACCCCCGATTGCACCACAGCGATGCGGTTGGGGTTCAGCATGACGGCAGCGCGATAGGTGGCCCCCGTCGTGGTGGGGAACCCTGCGGGGATGTCTACCAGATCAGTCAGGTTTTCCTGTGCCAACCCGGTCGTGATCCCTTGGTGCGCAGCCTGCGGTTCAGCCCCGTCAAAGGATACTTCGCAGCGACGGTCCGTGCCCGCCGTTGCAGCCGCGCCCGTCACCGGAGACTGAGGTGCCGAGGTAAAGGGAAGCAGGTCATAGAAATCGACCCGCGCCCCTGTGGTGCCAAGCTGTGCCAGCGCCGTCCGAGCCGTCAGTCGCGGGCTGAAACAATGGTCTGCAAAGGCTTGGGCGATGTCCGCCGCGCGCGTTGTCTGTGCCATAGCGCTACTGGCCGCCCCGAAAGGGACAGCCAGCAACGTGATGGAAAAACAAAAGGCGAGACGATGCATCATCCAAGCTTTCCAGCCAGTTTTAGCCCTTGACCGCTTTCACGATCTTTTGCGCGCCATCTTTCAGGTTGTCCGCAGCGATCACGTCCAGGCCGGAGTTGTTGATGATGGCTTTGCCTTCTTCAACGTTCGTGCCTTCCAGACGGACAACCAGCGGAACCTTCAGACCGACTTCTTTTACGGCTGCAACCACGCCTTCGGCGATGACGTCACAGCGCATGATGCCGCCGAAGATGTTCACCAGGATACCTTTTACCTGCGGGTCGGAGGTGATGATCTTGAACGCTTCGGTCACTTTCTCTTTGGTCGCACCGCCACCAACATCAAGGAAGTTCGCGGGCTCGGCACCGTAGAGCTTAATGATGTCCATTGTGGCCATCGCAAGACCGGCACCGTTCACCATGCAGCCGATTTCACCGTCCAGAGCGATGTAGTTCAGGTCGTACTTGGACGCCTCGAGCTCTTTGGGGTCTTCTTCGGTGGTGTCGCGCAGGTCGGCAATATCGCCGTGGCGATACATTGCGTTGCCGTCAAAGCTGACTTTGGCGTCCAGCACTTTCAGGTCGCCGCCGTCGGTGACGATCAGCGGGTTGATTTCCAGCATCTCCATGTCTTTTTCGACGAATGCTTTGAACAGCTGGCCCATCAGGGTGACACACTGTTTGACCTGCTTGCCTTCAAGCCCAAGGGCGAAAGCAACGCGACGGCCGTGGTAGGGCTGGAAGCCCGCGGCGGGGTCTACAGAAAAGCTGATGATTTTTTCAGGAGTTGACTCGGCCACTTCTTCGATGTCCATGCCGCCCTCGGTGGAGCAGACGAACCCGATGCGCGACGTCTGGCGATCCACCAGCAGCGCGAGGTACAATTCGGTTTCGATGCCCGAACCGTCTTCGATGTAGATGCGGTTGACCTGTTTGCCCGCGGGGCCGGTCTGGTGCGTAACCAAGGTGCGGCCCAGCATTTTCTTGGCTTCTTCGGCGGCTTCTTCAACCGATTTGGTCAGGCGTACACCGCCTTTGTCGCCAGCGTCGGCTTCTTTGAAAGAACCCTTGCCGCGGCCACCTGCGTGGATCTGTGCCTTGACGACCCAAAGAGGTCCGTCCATCTCGCCTGCGGCTGTTTTCGCATCTTCGGCTTTCAGCACGACCCGGCCTTCGGATACTGGCGCGCCGTAGCTACGCAAAAGGGCTTTTGCCTGATATTCATGGATGTTCATAAAAAACGGTCCCGTCTTTGTTCCAGTCTAATCGCGGTATACGATTGAGTCTTGATACTCGGTAAACAGTTTTTCGGAGAAATACAGGATTATCCAGAGAAAAGCGACATTTGTGATCACACGAATTTCGCGTGTGATCACAAATTAGCGCTAACGGTGTAAAATCTGCGGAATGTTGCCGATGCAACGGCTGTCGCGCTCGAAATCCCCAAGTTTTAAGGGCCGAACGCGACATATAGTTGTTTGTTTTGCGACCGATCAGGTGTCGTCAAGGGGGCGTCTTACTTGGGAATCAGTGCCCAGTAATCGAGGTCGAGCAGGACATCGGGCAGATATTTGCCGTCTTTGCCCTTCAGCTTGAACGGCTCCCCGCCTTTGGTCGCGACCAGACGCAAGCGCAGCGCGCCGACGCCAGGTTTGTCGGTATCGGCTTTGTCCAGAACCTCGGTCCAGGCGCGGATGGTGTCGCCGGACAGACAAGGGTTCGCATGGGCCCCGCCGTTCAGCCCGACGATCATCTGCGCATTGGCCAGCCCGTTGAACGACAACGCACGGGCCATTGAAATCACGTGCCCGCCATAAATCAGCCGCGAACCGTCAGGGCGGGCGGAGGTGTCAAAGTGCACTTTCGCCGTGTTCTGCCACAGGCGGGTGGCCAGCATGTGTTCGGCCTCTTCGACAGTAACGCCGTCCACGTGGTCGATCATCTCGCCCACCGTATAGTCGTCCCAGCGGTGCGCTTCGCCCGCGAGGGTAAAGTCATAATTGCTGAAATCGAGCGTTTCGGGGATCGACAGATCGGCAACCGCCAGCGCGTCGGGCAGGTCGGGCACGACCGTTTCGGGGGCAGGCGCATCGACATCGCGTTTGCGCACCATCACCCAGCGGACATATTCCAGCACTTTGGTGTCATTCTGGTTAAAGCCGGTGGTGCGTACATAGACGACGCCGGTTTTTCCGTTGGAGTTCTGCTTGAGCCCGATCACTTCGGATTCCGACCGCAGGGTATCGCCGGGCCAGACCGGTGCCAGCCAGCGACCCTGCGCATAGCCAAGGTTGGCGACTGCGTTCAGCGATACATCAGGCACAGTTTTCCCGAACACGATGTGAAAGGTGATCATATCGTCCAGCGGGCTGGCGGGCAGGCCGCAGCTTTGCGCGAACTGGTCAGAGGAATAAAGCGCATGACGCGCAGGATATAGTGCGTGGTATAATGCCCGCTCGCCATCTTTGACGGTGCGCGGCACCGCGTGGTGCAGTGTCTCGCCGACTTTATAGTCCTCGAAGAAGCGCCCTTTGTTGGTTTTTGCCTGTGCCATCAATGCGCCCCTAGTTTTGTATCCGGCGTGTAGGTGCCTTCGACTTCCTTGGTGACGGCCTGACCGCAGCGCATAACATTCGCCGCCGCGTCCCATGTCTGTGTGGGCGTGCCGTATAGTTCCCAACCCTTGTTCAGCGCGTCGGTGACTTTGTGGCAAAAGGCGGAAGTGTCCTCTTCGGACAGGAAACGATAGAGTTTCATGGGGGTTCTTTCAGTAACTCAGGAAAAGGGAGAGACGCCAAGCAGGGTGTGGATCGCGGTCACAACAACCAGCATCACCAGCGTAATCACCACAAGGCGGATATAGGTAGCTTTGCCCGCAGGGGCAGGGGGCGTCCAGTTGGGTTCGGCGCGGTTGATCAGGATCACGGACCCGACGGCCCAAGCCAGCATAGAGCCAAACAGCAGGATAGACGCAACATCGCCGTTCACCAGCAAGTGCGCGACCGCCCAGATTTTGACGGCCATCAGCTGCGGGTGGCGGGTTTTCGACGCGGGCCATGCCTTGGCCCCTTTGGCGGCGCTGGACCCGTAGACCCAGAATGCCAGCACCATCAACAGGTTGTTAAGATGCGTCAGGAAGGGCGGAGGCGTCCAGACGGGGATAAACTCGGCCCCGCGGTATCCGATGATGATCAACACCAGCGCCACCACGATGGCGACAGCGATGATGCCTTTGCCCTTTTTACCCATGGCGGCGCGTTGGTCCGGCATGAAGCGACGGAAATAATGGGCACCGACCCATAAGATCAGACCAAGGATCAAAAGCGCCATCATCAAATTCACTCCGTTTGCAGGGCCGCAATTGCGTCCAGTTTTGCCAATGTTTCGCGCGCGGTGGCGACATGCAGGTTTTCAACAATCCGCCCGTCCACGACCGCCACACCCTGACCTGTCGCTTGCATTTCGTCAAACGCTGCAATCTGACGGCGGGCCAGATCGGCCTCGGCCTCGGAAGGGGAAAACGCCTCGTTTGCGACGTCCAGCTGGGCGGGGTGGATCAACGTCTTGCCGTCAAACCCCATGTCACGGCCCTGATCACATTCGACGCGGTGACCTTCGTCGTCCTTGAACGCGTTATAGACACCATCCACAATCGCGATGCCGTTGGCTTTGGCGGCCAGCACACATAGGCCAAGCCCCGTCATCAGCGGCAGCCGGTCCGGGCGCACGCGGGTTTGCAGGTCTTTGTTCAGGTCGTTGGTGCCCATTACCATGCACTGCAATTTCGAATGCGCGCCGATCGCGGCGGCGTTCAGCATAGCGCCGGGCGTTTCCATCATCGCCCAAAGCGGGATGTTGCCGGTGATTTCGGCCAACGCGTCCAGATCGGCAGGGCTGCCGACTTTGGGCAGCAAAATGGCGTCGCATTCCATGTCGACAGCGGCGCGGGCATCGTCGGCCCCCCACTCGGTGTCCAGCCCATTGATGCGGATTACCTTGAACCGGGTGCCATAGCCGCCGTCTTTCAGCGCCTTGGCGAGTGTTTCACGTGCAGCGGTTTTCTCTTCGGGGATTACGGCGTCTTCAAGATCAAAGATAATCGCATCGGCTGGCAGTCCGCGGGCTTTGTCTAACGCACGGTCCTTGGAGCCGGGGATATATAGAACAGAACGCAGGGGGCGGGTGATTTTCGACATTTGCGAGTCTCCAAGAAATAATGTTGCGTGCAGGTCTGCATTTTTAGACGAAAACTTCAAGCTCAAACGCGCCGCAGCGCAGCGTCGGATTTTTTTGCGGCTTTAACCTGCCCTTCAGCTTTCTGCGCCACAAAGACCCGGCAGGATCATGAGGGGTGTCGTCTAGGCTGGCGAAATACGCGTGGTGCCACGTGGAAAGGGGCGAGAATGATAAAGTTTTTTAATCTCATCGGGCTGGCGACGGCCGCGGCGGCGGTGGTCGCGTTGTCGCAAGATGTGTCAGCAGCCGTGCTGATGTGTACTGCGGATGATAGAGTGACGATTTTCGTTAGAAATTCTTCTTCGATGGATGATCAACAAACAAAGGGGAATGACGCCCTTTGATACGTCATAGATTAAAAAATTTGCGAAAAAAGATGCGGAGCGTCGGAACGCAATCGCCTGATCTTGGTTGATATCACAACGGAGTGATTATCACCCGGAACTTCTAAAGGAGTATCAACAATGAAACGTATTCTTGGCACAACCGCAATCATCCTGAGCTTGACTGGCCCCGCATTTGCAGACGCACATTCTGCTGGTTTTGGTACCGTGACAGCGCAAGAAACTGACTTCTTCGCGTCCGACCTGATCGGCATGCGCATCTACAATTCCGAGACCGAAGTCGAAGCGAACTCCACCATCGCTGCTGACGGCGAAAAAGAATGGGACAACATTGGCGAAATCAATGATGTTCTTCTGGATGCCGAAGGCAACGTAAAAGCTGTTATTCTTGGCATTGGTGGCTTCCTCGGCATGGGCGAGCGCGACGTAAGCGTTAACATGGACGAAATCCGCATCGTGACCGAAGAAGGTGACATGGGCGATCGTTTCCTCGTCGTCACCACAAGCAAAGAGATGCTTGAGCAAGCCCCCGTTTTCGAACGTATGGACGACGACGCGGACATGGACAAAGAAGCGAAAGTGGACGCTGACGCCGACATGAAGGCCGATGCTGAAGTTAAAGAAGCAGATGTAGACGCCAACGCTGACGTCGACACCGAGACCGAAGTTGAAGCAGATGCCGAAGCACTGGCAAACGAAGCTGAAATGGAAGCAAAAGAAGCTGCGGCTGACACCGAAAAGGCCGTTGACGAAGCAACCACCGAGCTGAACGAAGAAGCGAACGACGTTGAAAAAGCCGACATGGACCGCCCCATGCTGACAGCCCCAGCGGTTGAGCGTGAAGGCTATGCCAACGCCACAGTTGACGACCGGAATGCGCTGACCGCAGAAGACCTGGAAGGGTCTTATGTTTACGGTGCTGACGACGAAACTGTTGGTGAAATTGGTGCCTTGGTGATGGGTGACAACGGCGAAGTAAGCCAGGTTGTGATCAACGTAGGTGGTTTCCTGGGCATTGGCGAAAAGCCAGTAGCCGTTACATGGGACGAGCTGCAAGTCATGAAGAACGCTGAAGGCGACGACTTCCGCATCTACATCGACAGCAGCGAAGAAGCTCTGGAAGCACAGCCCGAATACAAAGGCTAAGCTATCGACCCAGAAAACCTCAGCAATAACGTGCTGAAAAGCTGATCAGACGGGATCGTTTCGCAAGAAACGGTCCCGTTTTTTATGACGTTCGCGATGGTGACGTGACGCAGGTTGACGCGCAACTTGCACGGTGCGCCGCATTTCGGTATCCCGAGGCGAAATGTAACCCTGTCGGAGTATACCACATGGCCAGACCCAAGATCGCGCTTATCGGCGCAGGGCAAATCGGGGGCACGCTTGCCCACCTCGCAGCAATCAAAGAACTGGGCGACGTTGTCCTGTTCGATATCGCCGAAGGCATCCCACAGGGTAAAGCCCTCGATATCGCAGAATCAGGCCCATCCGCCAAATTCGACGCGACGATGACCGGCGCGAACGACTATTCCGAAATCGCTGGTGCAGACGTCTGCATCGTCACCGCCGGTGTCGCCCGCAAGCCCGGGATGAGCCGCGATGACCTGCTGGGCATCAACCTCAAGGTTATGAAATCCGTTGGCGAAGGCATCGCAGCCCACGCGCCAGACGCATTCGTTATCTGCATCACCAACCCACTGGACGCTATGGTTTGGGCGCTGCGCGAATTCTCCGGTCTGCCGCACCACAAGGTATGTGGCATGGCTGGCGTTCTTGATTCGGCGCGCTTCCGTCACTTCCTCGCGTCGGAATTCAATGTTTCCATGAAAGACGTTACGGCCTTCGTTCTGGGCGGCCACGGCGACACCATGGTCCCCCTGACGCGCTATTCCACCGTTGCGGGCATCCCTTTGCCTGATCTGGTGAAAATGGGCTGGACCACACAGGACAAACTGGACGCGATCGTTCAGCGCACCCGTGATGGCGGTGCCGAGATTGTTGGCCTGCTAAAGACCGGTTCGGCTTTCTATGCGCCTGCTACTTCGGCAATCGAAATGGCCGAAGCCTATCTGAAAGACCAAAAGCGCGTCCTGCCCTGTGCCGCCTATGTTGATGGTGCCTATGGTCTGGACGGTTTCTATGTCGGCGTGCCCACCGTGATCGGTGCCGGCGGCGTAGAGCGTGTTGTCGAGATTTCTATGAACAAAGACGAGCAGACGATGTTCGACAACTCTGTCAGCGCCGTTAAAGGTCTGGTCGATGCGTGCAAAGGCATCGATGAATCGCTGAAATAATGTGACGGGGCGCAGCGGGCGGGGGCGTAATATCCTCTGGTACCACCCGCTGCGCCCGTTTTTCGATGACAGAGCCGCCGGGACCACCAGTGCCCGAATTGCTCTGCCACGCGGCGTAGATGCCGCTGTTGACCCAACCGCATCTCACAATTTCCGGATCATTTGCTGGCATTCAGCCCAGCGATATTCACGGTTTTCCGGAGTTGTGATCACACTTTCAAAATTAGTGATCACAAATATCATCAATGTCCGGCGCTAACCGAAGGGTTTCGGCAACTGGGCCAATAAACCGTTGCAAAATCACGCCTCTGGACGTGACAGTGCGGAAAATACCGTTATCTATGACCGTAACCTGACGAGAAAAGGAATCCATCATGGCAGATGTGAACCGGGGCAACCGCCCGCTGTCACCCCACCTGACGATCTATCGCCCGCAACTGACCTCCATGACGTCGATCCTGACGCGCATCACCGGCAACGCAATGCTGATCGCTGCGCTGCTGATCGTATGGTGGTTCCTGGCAGCTGCGACGTCGGCGGATTATTTCGACTTTGTAAACGGTTTCATCACCAGCTGGTTCGGTGACCTGATCATGTTCATGTCGCTGTTGGGGCTGTGGTATCACACGCTGGCCGGCATCCGGCACCTGATCTGGGACAACGGCTATGCGCTGGACATCCCGACGGCTGAAAAGCTGGGCTGGGCCGCGCTGATCGGTTCCGTCGTTTTGACCATCATCACCGCGCTGATCATCTGAGGAATAGACACATGGCTTATTTGACAGACCGCAAACGCGCTATGGGCTTGGGCTCGGCCAAATCGGGCACCGCACATTTCTGGGCGATGAAAGTCAGCTCTGTTGCGCTGCTGATCCTGATCCCCCTGTTCGTTTTCACCTTCGGGTCCGCCCTGGGTGGCACCTACGAAGCGATCATCGCTTACTACAGCAAGCCCTTCCCTGCGATTGTCGCTGCCCTGACGCTGATCGTTGGCTTCAAACATTTTAATGACGGTGTCCAAGTGCTGATCGAGGATTACGTCCACGGGCTGTCGCAGAAAGTTGCGATCATCCTGATGACCTGCCTCAGCTATGGTGCGGCCGCGGTTGGCGTTTTCGCCATCGCCCGCATCGCGCTTTAACACACGCCTACGCTATACCGGAGACCGAGACATGGCTGCATATGAATATGAAACGCATGAATATGATGTCGTTGTCGTGGGGGCTGGCGGTGCTGGCTTGCGTGCGACACTTGGCATGGCCGAGCAGGGGCTGAAGACAGCCTGCGTCACCAAAGTTTTCCCGACCCGTTCGCACACAGTTGCGGCGCAGGGCGGTATCGCGGCGTCCTTGTCCAACATGGGCCCCGACAACTGGCAGTGGCATATGTATGACACCGTTAAGGGGTCGGACTGGCTGGGCGACACGGATGCGATGGAATACCTCGCGCGCGAAGCCCCCAAGGCCGTGTACGAGCTTGAGCACTACGGTGTGCCTTTCTCGCGGACCGAAGCGGGTAAAATCTACCAGCGTCCGTTCGGTGGCCACACCACCGAATTCGGCGAAGGCCCCCCCGTGCAGCGCACCTGTGCTGCAGCCGACCGGACCGGCCACGCGATCCTGCACACGCTTTATGGTCAGTCGCTGAAGCATAATGCTGAATTCTACATCGAATATTTCGCCATTGATCTGATCATGTCAGATGACGGTGTGTGTCAGGGTGTGCTGTGCTGGAAGCTGGATGACGGCACCATGCACCTGTTCAGCGCCAAGATGGTTGTTCTGGCGACAGGTGGTTACGGTCGCGCCTATTTCTCGGCGACATCGGCGCACACCTGCACTGGTGATGGCGGCGGTATGGCGGCACGTGCAGGCCTGCCATTGCAGGATATGGAATTCGTGCAGTTCCACCCCACCGGCATTTATGGCGCGGGTTGCCTGATCACCGAAGGCGCACGTGGCGAAGGCGGGTATTTGACCAACTCCGAAGGCGAACGCTTTATGGAGCGGTATGCCCCCACCTACAAAGACCTTGCCAGCCGTGACGTTGTTTCGCGCTGTATGACGATGGAAATCCGCGAAGGCCGCGGTGTGGGCGAGAACAAAGACCACATCCACCTGCACCTGAACCACCTGCCCAAAGAAACGCTGGATCTGCGTCTGCCGGGGATCTCTGAGTCCGCGCGCATCTTTGCCGGTGTGGACCTGACCAAAGAACCGATCCCGGTTCTGCCGACCGTGCACTACAACATGGGCGGCATCCCCACCAACTATTGGGGCGAAGTGCTGGCACCGACCGACGACGCACCGGACCGCGTGGCACCCGGGCTGATGGCCGTGGGCGAAGCTGGCTGTGCCTCGGTGCACGGCGCTAACCGTTTGGGCTCGAACTCTCTCATCGACCTTGTGGTCTTTGGCCGCGCCGCTGCGATCCGCGCAAAAGATGTCGTCGACGCAGAGGCCCCCGTGCCGACGCCGAACCAGAAATCGGTCGACGCCGCGTTTGAACGCTTTGACAGCCTGCGCTATGCCAAGGGCCAGACCACCACAGCCGAGCTGCGCCTCGAGATGCAGAAAACCATGCAGGCCGACGCCGCCGTTTTCCGCACCGACAAGACGCTGAACGAAGGCAAGGCCAAGATGGATGAAGTCGCGGCCAAGATCGCTGATCTGCACGTGACCGATACATCGCTGGTCTGGAACTCTGACCTGATGGAAACGCTCGAGCTGACCAACCTGATGCCGAACGCCGTGGCCACCATCACCGCCGCTGCCGCACGCAAGGAAAGCCGCGGTGCCCACGCGCACGAGGATTACCCTGATCGTGACGACGCAAACTGGCGCAAGCACAGCCTCGCGTATTTCGACGGTAACAATGCCACGCTCAGCTACCGTGGCGTGCACCTTGATCCGCTGACGACAGAGGCCGAAGGCGGCATCGATATGAAAAAGATCGCACCCAAAGCACGGGTGTATTGATCTTAAACCCTGCTCCCGCTTTTGGGGGCAGGGGACCAAATTGGGGGCTCTTGCCCCCGTCCTGCAAGGCGGAGGGCAGGCGACATGAAACAGTTTATCGCTATGACCATGATCCTGGCCGCGTCTGCTTGTGCGCAAGCAACGCAGCAGGTTGACAGCATCGGCCGCGAAGCCGCCAAAGGGGTCATCACCGAAACCCTTGCCACCCGCTTTCCGCAGGTGCCCAAGCAGCTGATTACGCCGTTTACCAATTGCATCGTCGACAACGCCGACGCCCTAGAGGTGCGCGTTTTCGCCAAATCCGCTGTGATCGGCGTGGATGATACAACCGTCGCCACTGTGCGCTCGGTTCTGTCGCGCCCCGAAACTGTGCAATGTCTGTCGCGCTCTGCCAGCGGCGTCCCGGGGCTTCTGGGCTAATGGGTCACCCGATTGCCACCTCAGATGCGGACGTCGTAGACGCGGGCCATATGGCCGATTTGCGCGCGCAATTTCGAGAGGGCGATACCCATGTGCGGACCCGTATCAAGTCGCAGCTTGGCCCCACAGAGGTTGAGTTTGCCGACATCCGGATGGTGGTGGACCCGCGCGACAATTACACCGAAACCTGCATCTGGCTGAACGAATACCCGCCCGAGATCAAATCGCTGGTCGCCTTGGTCGAACTGGTCGAAGATCGCAACGTGCTGGTCTTTGATATCGGTGCGAACTGCGGTGCGTATTCGATCCCGCTGGCCATGGCTTCGGGCGAAGGGTCGCGCGTCGTTGCGTTCGAACCCAACCCGCTGATGATTGGCCGCCTTGGAATGAACATCGCGCTGAACAATCTGACCGACAAAGTCCGCATCGAAGGCTGCGCTCTGTCCGACCGCGACGGCGAGGCGATGCTGAACTTCCGTGGCCACAACTACGGTCAGGCATCGCTGCTCCCGATCGAGGGTAAACAACAAAACGGCGGCGTGCTGGTGCCCACCCGGCCCCTGTCCGCCTTTACACACGCCGCACGGCACCACGACGCGGCGATCCTCAAGATTGACGTCGAGGGGGCCGAAGAAGTCGTGCTGAAGCCGATCCTCGCGCAGGGCAAATCCGGCGGCTGGCTGCCCGATGCGATCTTGATAGAGGTCCGCCACGCGGACCAATGGGGCACCGACTTGTGTGCAGAAATACTGGCCTGCGGGTACCGCCAAACCCTGCGCGCCGAAGGAAATGCGCTTTACATCCGAAAGACGTAAGCGCCAAAATTGTAACGAACTGGGCATCTGCCCGACAGACCAGGAGAAGCGATATGGTTCAACTCACGCTCCCCAAGAACTCCCGGATGACGACCGGTAAGACATGGCCGAAACCCGAAGGTGCCAAAAATCTGCGGCAGTTTCAGGTGTATCGCTGGAACCCCGATGACGGGAAAAACCCGGCGATCGACACGTATTTCGTCGATATGGATACCTGCGGCCCGATGATTCTGGACGCGCTGATCAAGATCAAGAACGAGATCGACCCGACGCTGACCTTCCGCCGGTCCTGCCGCGAGGGTATCTGCGGGTCTTGCGCAATGAACATCGACGGGATCAATACGCTTGCCTGTACCTATGGCGTGGACGAGGTGAACGGCGCGGTGAAAATCTATCCGCTGCCTCACATGCCCGTGGTCAAGGATCTCATCCCCGACTTGACGCACTTCTATGCGCAGCACGCATCGATCCAGCCGTGGCTTGAAACCAAGACAGCTGAACCCGCCAAGGAATGGAAGCAGTCAATCGATGACCGTGCCAAGCTGGACGGGCTCTATGAATGTATCATGTGCGCCTGCTGCTCGACATCCTGCCCCAGCTACTGGTGGAACGGCGACCGCTACCTCGGGCCAGCAGCATTGCTGCATGCCTACCGCTGGATCATCGACAGCCGCGATGAGGCCACAGGCGAACGTCTGGACGAACTTGAAGATCCGTTCAAACTGTACCGCTGCCACACCATCATGAACTGTGCCAAAACCTGCCCCAAGGGCCTGAACCCTGCCGCAGCCATTGCCAATATCAAAAAGATGATGGTCGAACGCACCGTTTGATCCCATCGCAACCCACGGCCCCCGCCGCCATTGGCGCGTGGGGCCGTGACAAGTGCCCCTTATGATCCTCATTGCCTTTGTTATCGCCTTTGCGATTGTCGCCTATTTTGCCTACCGCGATAAAGCGGTGCGCGGGTGCCGCTGGCGCAAGGACAGCAACCGCGACAAAGGCAGCCTTCAGTTCTATCACTGCGTTGCGTGCGGTGCCGAAGCCTATACCGGCACCAAAGGCCCGCCCCGCGACTGCAAGGCCAACGTTGGCGGCCGGCCGCTCTGATGTCGCGAAAGCTTGGCGCGGGATCGAACCCTAGCAGACAGGATACCCCCTATGACCATGCCCATCGATGCGGATGCCCGCCGCGCTGTCGCGCCCGTGATTTGCTACCCCGTTGAAACCCTGCCCGCGCCTGACATGGCACAATATGGCCGTGCGCGCGAAACGCTGACCAAGGTAGACGAGGCCCTGGTCGCACCCCACGACGCGCGCTGCTTTACCGTGCCCGCGGGGCATTTCTTTCGCATCACTTCAGTCGAAGGGCCGCAGGTCGGCGATTTGAACCTTTGGGCACGGCACGACCTGTCTGAACGGTTCTATTCCGGCAAGACGCGCGCGTTGCATGGCACGCATATCACCACAGGCCAGCGTATGTGGTCCAGCTTTCCTACGCTGCGCCCCATGGCGACCCTGACCCATGATACGCTGGATTGGTACGGTATCGATGATTTTGGCGGCTCTGTGCATGATGTGATCGGCACGCGTTGCGATCCTTATACCAACCAGCTTTTATCCGGCGGGCAGTATCACCATTGCTGCCATTCAAACCTGATCCGCGCATTGGCGGACCATCAGGGTATATCCTACGCCGAAGCAGAGCCGTTTGTGCATGATGTGCTGAACGTCTTTATGTGCACCGGCTTTACCCGTGATACCGGCCAGTATTTCATGAAGGCCAGTCCGGTGCGCCCCGATGATTACCTCGAGTTTTTTGCCGAGATCGACCTGCTCGGCGCGCTCAGCGCTTGTCCGGGCGGCGACTGTTCGTCGAAGCATTCGGCCGATACCGCCGCTTGCTATCCGCTGCTGGTAGAGGTTTTTGCCCCCGCAAGTGGCACGCTTGACGGCTGGCAAAGCCCGCAGCCTAACGGATACGACCGCAGCCACGGGGGCTGAGGGCTAGGGTCGACACCGGCCTGATAATTCAAAATGGCAATAAATCCCCCGCGGAGCGTCCGACGGGGGATCAAGACGCATCAGCTGTTCGGGAACGCCGCCTGCAGCGCGATCTCTACCATATCGCCAAACGACTTCTCACGCTCTTCCGCAGGCAGCGCCTCACCGGTTTGCAAGTGGTCGCTAACGGTCAGCACAGCCAGCGCACGGCGCTTGTGACGCGCGGCAAGCGTATAGAGTTCAGCTGCTTCCATCTCGACGCCCAGAATGCCGTGGCGGGTCATCTGTTCGTCCAGATCAGGGCGTTCGGCATAGAATACATCCGAGGAATAGATCCCGCCGACATGTGTTTTTGTGCCTTTTGCTTCGGCAGCATTCACAGCGGCACGCAGCAGGGACCAATCGGCGCAAGGGGCGTAATTCATCTCGCGGAAGATACCGGAAGACGGCGAGGTAATTGTCGTCGCCGTCATGGCAATAATCACATCGCGAATGCCAACTTGCGGTTGCATCCCGCCACAAGAGCCAATCCGAATTAGGGTTTGTGCGTTGAATTCGGAAATCAATTCATTGGCATAAATCGAGAGCGACGGCATCCCCATGCCCGAGCCTTGAATCGTGACGCGGTTGCCATTCCATGTGCCCGTGAAACCCAACATGCCGCGGACTTCATTCACAAGTTTTGCATCTTTAAGAAATGTTTCCGCCGCCCATTTCGCGCGATAGGGGTCGCCCGGCATGAGAACTGTTTCCGCGATGTCGCCGGGTTTTGCGCCGATATGAATTGTCATAGGATGCTCGTCTATTTCCAAAGCCAAGAGGATGCGCCGCGGGGGCACGGACATCGCAAGGGGTGCGATGTCCAAGTTTACTTACAGTTCCAGGGATTCCGGTGCTGTGCCATTGGAAACAAGATTGCGGAACCAGTTGGGCTGACGGCCTTTGCCGGTCCATGTCTGGCTAGGATCTTCGGGGTTGGCGTATTTCGCGGCAGCTTTTGCAGCTTTGCCCTTTTTCGCGCCGCTGGAAACTTCGTCCAGTGAAAAGCCGTATTCGGCGGCTGCTTTTTCAGCTGCTTTGCGGGCTTCTACACGGTCGCGTTCATATGCGTTTTTAATCGCCATCTTCACGTCTTCCAAATGCTGTTCAAGCTCTTTGTGGGACATTGTGCTCAGATCAATACTCATTTCGCTCATTCCTTTGTCGAAAAGCCATTCGTTGCTTTACTCCAAAAGAATGAACAAAAAAAGTATTTATTGAATAAGCGGCTTTTATTCCGCGGCCACTGTTTCAGGATCGGCCAGTGTGACGATGTCTGCCATAATCGTATTCAATTCAAAGTCCTTCGGCGTGTAAACGCGGGCAACACCCATGGCGCGCAATCTTTTGGCGTCTTCTTCTGGAATAATTCCACCTACGATTACGGGAATATGCGCCAATCCGGCGTCACGCATTTGTTTCATCAAATCCTCGACCAATGGAATATGCGATCCCGAAAGAATGGAAAGTCCGACGACGTGATGCTCTCCCTCCAGGGCGGCGGAAACAATTTCGGACGGGGTAAGCCGAATACCCTCGTAGGCGATTTCCATACCGCAATCGCGTGCGCGCACGGCGATCTGTTCGGCACCGTTGGAATGGCCGTCCAGCCCCGGCTTGCCCACCAGAAAGCTCAGGCGGCGGCCCAGACGGGTGCTTACGGCGTCAACGGCGTCGCGCAGATCGTCCAGCCCTTCGGTCTTGTTCGACCGGCCTGATGCGACACCTGTGGGCCCGCGGTATTCCCCGTGGACGCTACGCATCTGTTCCGCCCATTCGCCCGTTGTGACGCCCGCTTTGGCGGCTGCGATCGACGGCTCCATGACGTTGCGACCTTCGGCGGCGGCGGCGCGCAGATCGGCAAGGGCTTTGTCTACGGCCGCTTGATCGCGGCTGTCGCGCCATGCATTCAGACGGTTGATCTGGTCTGCCTCAACCGCGGGGTCCACGACCATGATGCCACCATCGCCGGTCATCAACGGCGAGGGTTCGCCCTGCTGCCACTTGTTGACGCCCACCACGATCGTCTCGCCCGCTTCGATGCGGCCCAGACGGTCGGCGTTGCTTTCGACCAGACGCGACTTCATGTAGTCAATCGCGGAAATTGCGCCGCCCATGTCGTCAAGGTTGGCAAGCTCGGCCCGTGCGCCTTCTTTCAGCGCTTCGACTTTGCGGTCCACAGCGGGGTTGCCGTCGAACAGGTCGTCGAACTCAAGCAGGTCGGTTTCGTAGGCCATGATTTGCTGCATCCGCATTGACCACTGCTGGTCCCACGGGCGTGGCAGGCCAAGCGCTTCGTTCCAGGCGGGCAACTGCACGGCGCGGGCGCGAGCGTTCTTTGACAGGGTCACCGCCAGCATCTCGATCAGGATACGGTAGACGTTGTTTTCGGGCTGTTGTTCGGTCAGTCCCAGCGAATTCACCTGCACACCATAGCGGAAGCGCCGGTATTTGGGGTCCTCGACGCCGTAGCGTTCAAGGCAAATCTCGTCCCACAGATCACCAAAGGCGCGCATCTTGCACATCTCGGTGACGAAACGGATGCCGGCATTCACAAAGAAGGAGATCCGGCCAACGAGTTTCGGAAAATCTTCTTCGGGGACGCGGGGGCGCAGAGCGTCCAGCACGGCGGTCGCAGTGGCAAGGGCAAAGGCCAGTTCTTGCTCGGGCGTCGCGCCGGCTTCTTGCAGGTGGTAGGAACAGACGTTCATCGGGTTCCATTTGGGCACGTTTGTATAGCAGTATTCGGCCACATCCGCGATCATCTTGAGCGACGGGGCAGGCGGGCAGATATAGGTGCCGCGCGACAGGTATTCCTTGATCAGGTCGTTTTGTACGGTGCCTTGCAGCTTAGACACGTCCGCGCCCTGTTCCTCGGCCGCGGCGATATACAGCGCCAGCAGCCATGGGGCAGTGGCATTGATCGTCATCGACGTGTTCATCTGTTCAAGCGGGATGTCCTTGAACAGGCTGCGCATGTCGCCCAAATGGCCCACGGGCACGCCCACCTTGCCGACTTCGCCGCGCGACAGGATGTGGTCGCTGTCATAGCCAGTCTGTGTGGGCAGATCAAAAGCGACCGACAGGCCGGTTTGCCCTTTCAAAAGGTTTGCGCGGTACAGCGCATTGGATGCCTCGGCGGTAGAGTGTCCGGCATAGGTGCGGATCAGCCAGGGGCGGTCTTTTTGCGGTTGCGACATGGGGCGGCCTTTCGTGAATCGAATGGGTAATATTATTGCGCTGGTCGATTGATACGTGAAATAATCGGGCGCTGTCAATTCGCTGCATCGCGGCATGGCACCTAAAGGCTTCGCGCTGCCTTAGGCGGCGGCGGGTATGGCGTTCTTTCGGGTCTTCTTAACGCAGCGCATTTTGCTTTTGTGTTGCCCAGACTGTGCGCCTCCTGCAAGGGTTGGGCAATGACGCAAACTATTGAACTTCCCGTTTGGCTTTTCGCCGTGATCCTGCTTTTCGCCGCGGTGACCGCGCTGAGCCACTTTTTACTGCCCTCGGTCAGGTGGTTTTTTCGCAGACGGCTGGAAAAGGCTGTCGCGCAGTTGAACACACGGCTGACCCGCCCAATCGAGCCGTTCAAGCTCGCGCGGCGTCACGATATGATCCAGCGGCTGATTTATGATCCGCAGATCAGTCAGGCCATCGTGGATCACGCCCGCGCCAACGGCATCCCTGAAAACGTCGCGTCAGAACAGGCGCGACGCTATGCCCGCGAAATTGTCCCGAGCTTTAGCGCCTTTGCCTATTTCAGCTTTGGCATCCGGCTGGCGCGGTTTCTGGCGAACGCGCTTTACGATGTGCGCACGGGTACCCAAAATGACGCCGTGATCGAAGGTATTCCGTCAGACGCCACGGTCATCTTTATCATGAACCACCGAAGCAATATGGATTACGTGCTGGTCACCTACCTCGCGGGGGAGGCATCCGCGCTGAGCTATGCCGTGGGGGAATGGGCGCGGGTCTGGCCCCTAAGCCGGTTGATCCGGTCAATGGGGGCCTATTTCATCCGGCGCAAATCGCGCGGTGCGCTGTATCGCAAGGTGCTGGCGCGCTATGTGCAGATGGCGACCGAAGGCGGCGTGACCCAAGCGATCTTCCCCGAAGGCGGGCTGAGCCTGAATGGCAAGCTGATGCCGCCCAAGATGGGGTTGCTCGGCTATGTACTGGAGGCCGACCTGAAAGACCGCGATGTCGTTTTTGTGCCCGTGGCGATCAACTATGACCGGGTACTGGAGGATCGCGTCCTGATCTCGGCGGATGAGGCGGGCACGCGGCGGTTCGACGCGCAAATCTCGGTCATTCTGAAGTTCATTGTGCGCAAGGTCTGGCTGCGTATGCGCGGCAAGTTCCTGCGCTTCGGAGAGGCCGTGGTGGTGTTTGGCACGCCGGTGCATCTGCGCGACTATGGCAGCACCCCCGATGTCGACGGGATCGCGCAGGACCTGATGGGCCGGATCGAACACGAGATGCCGCTGCTGTTTGTACCCTTGCTGGCACGGGTGTTGTTGTTGGCGGAAGTGCCGCTGGACGGTGTGGCGCTTGAACAAGAGATGGCCCATATGGCAGCCCTTGCTCCGGTCAATACATTTGAAGGGGACGAAGGGTTTGGCACCAATGTGGTCAAGGCACGCCAACATCTGTTGCAACGCGGGATAATCACAGCGGTAGAGCGGGGATATCGGCCTGCTGACAGTCAGCGGTCGGTGCTGCGCTTCTATGCGAACTCGATCGCGCATTTCTTTGATCGATAGGTCAAACAGGTGAAATTGCTGCGACTGCAAAGTCATAAAGTTACAATTGGAGGGCAATTGGTGTTGCATTGTTGCGTCAAGGATCATATTCCACCTGTAGACGCCGCGATTCTGCACTGCGGCACAAACCTATTCTGACTGTGGAGACCGACATGGCCTTGGACACGAATATCGCGCAATATGACGCTCCGGAAAAAGACCTTTACGAAATCGGGGAAATTCCTCCGATGGGCTATGTTCCCAAGCAGATGTACGCATGGACCATCCGCAAGGAACGTCACGGGAATCCCAATACGGCGATGCTCGAAGAAGTCGTGGACGTGCCGACGCTCGACAGTAACGAAGTGCTTGTCCTCGTGATGGCAGCGGGTGTGAACTATAACGGTGTCTGGGCTGCGTTGGGCAAACCGATTAGCCCGTTTGACGGGCACAAGCAGCCCTTCCACATCGCGGGCTCTGATGCGTCCGGTATCGTCTGGGCCGTCGGTGACAAGGTTAAGCGCTGGAAGATCGGCGACGAGGTCGTGATCCACTGCAACCAGGATGACGGCGACGACGAAGAGTGCAACGGCGGCGATCCGATGTATTCCCCGAGCCAGCGCATCTGGGGCTACGAGACACCCGACGGGTCGTTTGCACAGTTCACCAACGTTCAGGCGCAGCAGCTTATGCCACGCCCCAAGCACCTGACATGGGAAGAGGCGGCGTGCTACACGCTGACGCTGGCCACTGCGTACCGGATGCTGTTTGGCCACGAGCCGCACGATCTGAAACCTGGTCAGAACGTTCTGGTCTGGGGCGCATCGGGTGGTCTGGGGTCTTATGCGATCCAGTTGATCAATACCGCAGGTGCCAATGCGATCGGTGTGATTTCGGACGAATCCAAGCGTGACTTTGTGATGGATCTGGGCGCCAAAGGCGTGTTGAACCGCAAGGACTTCAACTGCTGGGGCCAGATGCCCACCGTGAACACGCCCGAATACGCCGCGTGGTTCAAAGAGGCGCGCAAATTCGGTGCCGCAATCTGGGAGATCACCGGCAAGGGTGTGAACGTCGATATGGTGTTTGAACACCCCGGCGAGGCGACATTCCCTGTATCCACCTTTGTCTGCAAAAAGGGCGGCATGGTCGTGATCTGCGCGGGGACCTCGGGCTTTAACCTGACGTTCGACGTGCGCTATATGTGGATGCACCAGAAGCGCTTGCAGGGCAGCCACTTTGCCCACCTCAAGCAGGCGTCGGCGGCGAACAAGCTGATGGTCGAACGCCGTCTTGATCCATGCATGTCCGAAGTGTTCACTTGGGCCGATCTGCCTGACGCGCACATGAAGATGCTGGCAAACGAACACAAGCCCGGCAACATGTCGGTGCTGGTGCAGTCGCCTAAAACCGGCCTGCGCACTCTCGAAGACGCGCTGGACGCGAAAAAATAATCAGACAGCTCATTTCGCGGGGGCACTGACCAGACACCCGTGCGCCGCATCCCGGCGTGCGGGTGTTTTGCGTTTCGGGCCTCGCAGGGACGTTGTGGCGCAAGCTGAATGTGCGAATAACCGTGATGCCATCTGGCCCCCGGCGCGGCGCTCAACTAGGGTCGCGCCATGACAGTACCTGCCCTTACCTATTCCGACGATCAGGCCGCTGCTTTTGATAGCGTAGCCGAAATGTTGCGCCATGCGGGCATTGATCTTGATGACAACTTGCTGATGCCGCCTGCGGGCGGTGCAGATCAGGTGCTGGCGGTGACCGGCAAGGCGGGGTCGGGCAAGACTCTGCTGCTGGCAGAGCTGTACAAGGCATTGGAAAACGCGGGCGTCGACATCGTGTCGGGTGACTATGAACGCAAAAAGAAAGACAAGCGCACGCTGGCGATCCTCGCGCCCACCAACAAGGCGGCATCGGTCCTGCGTTTGCGCGGTGTGCCGGCGACCACGATCCACCGTATCCTCTATACCCCTGTGTATGACCCCGAATATGAACGCATCGCAGAGTGGCTGGCAGGCAACGGCGACCGTCCGGTGATTGAGGGGATGAACGAGATTGCGTTGGATAGGGCACTGGCGTTCTATCAGAAAAACAAATCAATCCCCGGCGCATTGGCTGCAGCGGGGCTGCGCGGCAGTGATTTCATCACCGGATGGAAACGCCGCGAAGAACCGCTCGACATCGGTTTCGTCGATGAAAGCTCTATGCTGGATGACAAGCAGTTCGAGGATCTAAAAGAGATTTTCCCGACGCTACTGCTATTTGGCGATCCGGCACAGCTGGCCCCCGTGGGGCAGTCCGGCACGATGGTGTTCGAAAAACTACCCAAAGAACGCGTGTTGAACCTGAGCCGTATCCACCGGCAGAAGGCCGACAACCCGATCCTTGATCTGGCGCACGCGCTTGCCGATCCGGCGCTGACATTCGAGCAGTTCGAACGCATGATCGAAGACGCGTCAAAGAAAGATGACCGCGTGGTCTGGGGCCAGCGGGTAGAGGTTGACCTGATGGCGCGTTCGCCTGTGCTGGTCTGGCGCAATGCGACGCGCATCCGGCTGATCAACGCATTCCGGGCGGTTTATGGGGCGCCAGAAGACGCCCTATTGGAAGGCGAGCCGCTGATTTGTGACGGGATCGAGCTGCCACTGAAACACCGCAAGAAACGGCTGGACCTCGAAGCACGAGGCCTGATCAAAGGCGCGCAGGTCGTCTATCTGGGCAATGGTCGCAAGCCGGGTTTCAGCCGCCTGCATGTGATGGGGGCCGAAGACCCTCAGATCTCTGCCGCGTCCATCGTAAAGATCGAAAAACCGGACGAGGAAGAGCCGTTCATCCCCTTTGCCGCGCGCATGGGGGCCACGTTCTTGCACGGGGCTGCCGTCACCATCCACAAGGCGCAGGGCAGCCAGTGGGATACAGTGCAGGTGTTTGCACCCGATCTGTTCGCAGCGGCGCGTATGGGCCGGTCTGAGGCGGGGCAACCCCTGTGGAAGCGCCTTGCCTATGTGGCGATCACCCGTGCGCAGGAGCGCCTGATTTGGGTGGTGCGTAACCGTCTGTCGAAACCGTCGGGCGTGTTGCGAGTAGATGACTTGCGTGCAGCCCCTGCGGCACCGCTCAGCCTTGATGTGCAGACGGATGACCCCGCCGCATAAAGGCTGGTTTTGGCTGCTCCCTGCACCGCCACTTAGCGGCGCAGCGCACCAAAGATGGCAGATGCACCCCATCCTGCGGCAATAGCGATGGCGAGTGACATCAGCCCGTATAGCAGCGCGTTTTCACGCGACATGTTGTAAAGCCAACGTTCCAACCCGACCTTGCGCACGTCGATTAACGTCCCGTATTGGGCCACGACCGATCCGCCACGGGTCAGGAAAATGCGGGTATTATAGTCGCCCTCTATCAATGATGCGGGCAGCTGTACCGTCGCCCGGAACAGGGTTTGTTCGTCAACGCTCACGCCTGCTTCGTCCAGCTGGTACTGGTTTGCGTTGCTGCGGATACGGATCAGCGCGTCTGAAAAGGCGGCGGAATCCTCGATATCCATCGGGGCCCCGACAGATCGGATGGCACGGGGCACAGAGATTTTGTAGCGCAGGTCTTCGGTGCGGCTCAGGACGTCTTGGAGTGGGCCGCTGGTGGCGACGGCGTAGAAGCTGGGGGCGCGGTCCACCTCTACGGCAGCGGTGTTAATCCAGATGCCAAAAGTCTTTTCCTTGCGCCGGACTGTCACGGGGGCAGACGGGCCCGAAACGGTAACCACGACCTCAAGCTCGGGGCCCTCTGGGATAGGCTCCTCGCGTTTAACCGCGCCAAAAATGATGATCTCGGACCCGTTAAAGTTGGTCGAGATAGATACTTCGCTTTGGTTCAGCCCCAAAACGATTGCCTCTTCGGCGAGCGCAGAGAACGCGATGCAGGTCAGGACTGCAGCGATTAAAGCACGCCAACGGATCATGATTTGAACCCGATGGAGTAAAGTTCAGCCGGTTGCAACAGCAGGTCCAGCGCCAGCTTGCCGCAGACGATCAGCACCAAAAGCGCCAACAGGATGCGCAGCTGTTCCGCCTTGAGCTTGGTCCCAAGGGTAGTGCCGAACTGTGCGCCGATGACGCCACCGATCAGCAGCAGCACGGCCAGCACGATATCGACGGTATAGTTGGTGGTGGCATGTAACATCGTGGTAAATGCTGCGACAAAGATGATCTGGAACAGCGACGTGCCGACAACGACTTTGGTCGGCATCCCCAGCAGATAGATCATCGCGGGCACCATGATAAAGCCGCCGCCAACGCCCATGATCGCGGCCAGAAGCCCGACAAAGGCCCCGACCAGCAGTGGTGGAATGACCGAGATATAAAGCCCCGTAACCCGAAAGCGCATCTTGAATGGCAGCTTTTGTATCCACGTGTGTTTCTTGCGCGGGGGGCGTTTTCCGGTGCGTGTCTTGTACATCGCGTTCAGCGATTCAATCAACATCAGCCCGCCGATGATCCCAAGGAAAACGACGTAGCAAAGGTTTACCAGCAGATCGACCTGGCCCAGCGATTTGAGGTAGTTAAAGATCGTGACACCAGCCGCAGCCCCGACCAGACCGCCCGCCAGCAAGACGCTGCCCATGCGCAGATCAACCGTCTTGCGTTTAAGATGCACCAACAGCGCCGAAAACGACGACGCCACAATCTGGTTCGCGCCTGTGGCCACGGCCACCGCTGGGGGGATGCCGATAAAAAACAGCAGGGGCGTGATCAGAAACCCGCCTCCGACGCCGAACATGCCGGATAGAACGCCCACAATCCCGCCCAACCCCAAAAGGAGGAACGCGTTGACCGACAATTCGGCGATGGGCAGATAAATTTGCATAGACGCAGTTAGTCCGATCGAAAGGTTGAAATCAATCGCGGATGCTGCGCCGCCGCAATTTGCAACGGCGCAACGAGAGTTAGCGTTCTTTCACGTAGGGCTCGCCACCGGCACGCGGCGGGATCGCCTTGCCGACGAAGCCCGCCAGAATGATCACGGTCATCACATAGGGAAGGGCCGCGAGCAACTGCCCCTGAACCTTGAAGTTCACCAGCGCCTCGATCACGTCGGGGCGGGTTTCAAGCGCACCGAACAGGCCGAACAGCAGCGTCGCCCATAGCGCGTACCACGGGCGCCATTTCGCAAAGATCAGCGCCGCCAATGCGATATAGCCACGGCCTGCGGACATGTCCTTGATAAAGCCGGCCTGAAGCGCTGTGCTAAGATACGCGCCCGCAACGCCGCAAAGCACGCCGCAGATCAACACCGCCGCATAGCGCAGGCCAACGACGGAAACCCCCGCCGTATCGACTGCCGCAGGGTTTTCACCCACCGCGCGCAGGCGCAGGCCGAAACGTGTACGATAGAGCAGCCACCACGTCGCAGGCACCGCAAGGAACGCCATATAGACAAGGATCGAGTGACCCGAGATCAGCTCGGCGTAGAGCGGTCCGATGATGGGTGTTTGAGCAATGTCGTCAGCGAAAGGCAGGGTGATCGGGCTGAACCGCGCCCCGCCGATCAGCGACGGCGTACGCCCGCCTTGCTGGAACCAGTCTTGCGCGATCAGAACGGTCAGCCCCGCCGCGAGAAAGTTGATCGCAACGCCTGAAATCAGCTGGTTGCCCCGAAAGGTAATCGATGCAAGCCCGTGCAGCAGGCTCAGCGCCATCGACGCCGCGATCCCCGCCAACAGCCCCAGCCAGACGTTACCCGTCAGTGACGCCACTGCCGCCGAAAAGAATGCCGCCGCCAGCATCTTGCCATCAAGGCCGATGTCGAAAATGCCTGCACGTTCTGAAAACAGACCGGCAAGGCACGCCAGCAGCAATGGTGTCGCAAGGCGCACGGTGCTGTCGAACAGTTGGATGAGCGTGATGTAATCCATTATTCCGCTGGCTCCACCGGTTTGCGTTCAGGCTTGGGGGCGCGTGCGGCGCGCAGCGCCAAAAAGATTTTCTCGAGCGGCATACGCACCATATTGTCCAATGCGCCGGTAAAGAGGATCACCAGCGCCTGGATCACGACGATCAACTCGCGCGGGATCGAGGTCCAGAGCGCCAGTTCCGCGCCGCCCTGATAGAGGAACCCGAACAGGATCGCGGCAAGGAACACGCCCAAAGGATGGCTACGCCCCATCAGTGCAACAGCGATGCCGATAAAGCCCGCGCCTTCCGTGGCGTTCAAGACCAGCCGTTCGGCTTCGCCCATGACGTTGTTAATCGCCATCATCCCCGCCAGACCACCCGAGATGGTCATCGCGATCATGGTGATCTTGACCGGAGAGATACCGGCGTATTTCGCAGCCGATTCCGAATGGCCATAGGCGCGGATTTCATAGCCAAGCCGCGTGCGCCAGATCAGCACCCACAAGAAGATACAGGCCGCAACCGCCACCAAAAGCGAGATATTGGCCGGTGCCGCCTTGGAAAATTCGATCCCGAGCGGGGCCAGAAGATCGTGCAACGTTGGCAGTTTTGTCGCGTCAGGAAAGCGGGCGGTCGCAGGGTCCATGCTGCCTTGAGGGCGCAGCATGTTGACCAGAATATAGTTCAGTGCCGCGGCGGCAATAAAGTTGAACATGATCGTTGTGATCACGATATGGCTGCCGCGCTTGGCTTGCAGGAACGCGGGGATCGCGGCCCATGCGGCACCAAAGACAGCCGCCATCGCAGTGGCACCAAAAAGCGCCAGCGACCAGTGGGGCCACGGGATATACAAACAGGCGAGCGCCACACCCAAACCGCCCAGCATTGCCTGACCTTCGCCGCCGATATTGAACAGCCGCGCATGAAAGGCGATGGCGACGCACAGGCCGGTGAACATAAAGTTGGTGGCGTAATACAGCGTATAGCCCCACCCATAGGTGCTGCCCAAAGCGCCGGTTACCATCAGTTTAACGGCGGCAACGGGGTCTTCACCGATGCCCAGAATGACCAGCGCCGACAGGATCGCTGCCAGCAAAAGCGATATCAAAGGCACGAGGACGACCTCGGCCCATTTTGGCATTACGTCCATGTCACACTTCCTTATGCGGATCGCCGCCCGCATGGGCCAGATTGTCTTCGATTTCGTCGATGGAATGGGGCGCATCGGTATCGGTGATGCCGGCCATCAACAAGCCCAGTTCTTTTTCATCGGTCTTGCTGGCGTCGCGAATGCCCATGACCTGACCGTCGAACATGACGGCAACCCGATCGCTCAGCGCCAGAATTTCCTCCAGCTCGACCGACACCAGCAGGATCGCCTTGCCCTGATCGCGCAGGGCGACAATCTGTTCGTGGATGAATTCGATCGCACCGATGTCGACGCCACGGGTCGGTTGACCGATCAGCAGCAGGTCCGGGTTGCGTTCGATCTCGCGGGCCAGAACAATCTTTTGCTGGTTGCCGCCCGAAAAGTTCTTGGCCGCCAGTTTGGGGTTGGGGGGGCGCACGTCGAAACGTTCCATCTTTTCGACAGTGTCCGCTTTGATCGCCGCGTTGTCCATCAGCAGGCCGCTGCGATAGGCGGGGTCTTTGTGATAGCCGAAAGCGGTGTTTTCCCACGCCTGATAGTCCATGATCAGACCTTCGCGCTGGCGGTCTTCGGGGACGTGGGCGATGCCATGATTGCGGCGCGACTGGCCGTCGGATTTATTGCCGGTGAGGTCCAGCGCCGTGCCATTGACGCGCACGCTGCCCTTGCCGGGCCGGTAGCCGCCCAGAACCTCCAGCAGTTCGGATTGCCCGTTGCCAGCCACGCCAGCGACGCCAAGGATTTCGCCCGCACGGACTTGCAGATCAATGCCGCGCAGACGCTCTACGCCTTTTTCATCAACGACGCGCAACCCTTCGATATCCAGAATGACAGGGCCGGGGGCGGCGGGTTTTTTGTCCACACGCAGCAGGACCTTGCGGCCGACCATCAGCTCGGCCAGTTCGGCGGGCGAGGTCTCGGCGGTTTTGACGGTGGCGGTCATCTGGCCACGGCGCATGACGGATACGGTGTCGGTCGTTTCCATGATCTCGCGCAGCTTGTGGGTGATCAGGATGATCGTCTTTCCCTCAGAGCGCAGACGCCCGAGGATGCGGAACAATTGATCCGCTTCGGCAGGGGTCAACACGCCGGTGGGTTCATCCAGAATGAGAATATCTGCCTGACGATACAGCGCCTTGAGGATCTCTACGCGTTGCTGCATGCCCACGCCGATGTCTTGTACCAGCGCATCGGGATCGACCTTGAGCCCGTAATCATCCGCCAGTTTCAACAGCGACTTGCGCGCCTTGGCGAGCGACGGTTTCAGCAGCCGTCCGTCTTCGGCCCCCAGAATGATATTTTCCAGAACCGTAAAATTTTCAACCAGTTTAAAGTGCTGGAACACCATCCCGATGCCTGCGGCAATCGCGGCCTGGCTGTCAGGGATATCGGTCTTTTTGCCGGCGATAAAAATGTCGCCTTTGTCCGCTTTGTAGAATCCGTAAAGGATCGACATCAGCGTCGATTTGCCCGCACCGTTTTCACCGATAATCCCGTGGATTGTACCGGGCATGACGCGGATAGAGATGTCTTTGTTGGCCTGTACCGGACCAAAGGCCTTGGAAATGCCTTTCAGCTCGATCGCCGGAGCGGCAGTTTCCTGCCGCTCCGTCTGTGTTGGAGTGCTCACGCTTAGAAGCTCAGGCTCGGGCAGCTGTCGTCGGACATGTAATCATGTACCTCAAGCGACCCGTCCGCGATCTTGGCCGAAGCTTCGTCGACAGCGGCTTGCATTTCAGCTGTGATAAGCGGCTTGTTGTGTTCGTCGATCGCAACGCCCACGCCTTTGTTGCCCACGCCCATGACGTTAAAGCCTTTTTCCATGCCGGGGCCGTCGGACATCGCGTCATACACAGCGTTATCCACGCGTTTGATCATCGAGGTCAGGACCTTGCCTGCGTGCAGGTGGTTTTGGTTGCTGTCCACGCCGATCGACAGGATGTCTTCGTCAGCGGCGGTTTGCAGAACGCCGACGCCTGTGCCGCCAGCAGCCGCATACACAACGTCAGCACCTTGGCTGATTTGCGCTTTGGTCAGTTCGGACCCTTTTACGGGGTCGTTCCATGCAGCAGGAGTCGAACCGGTCATGTTCGAGATCACGGTCGCGTCGGGGTTCACGGCCAGAACACCTTGGGCATAGCCACAGGCGAATTTGCGGATCAGGGGGATATCCATGCCGCCAATAAAGCCGACCGTGTTGGATTCGGACGCCATCGCCGCCATCATGCCAACCAGATAGGACCCTTCGTGCTCGTTGAAGACCACGGAACGAACGTTCGGCGCATCGACAACCATGTCGATGATGACGAAATCGGTGTCGGGGTAATCGCCGGCCACTTGACCAAGGGCATCACCAAAGGCAAAGCCGGTCATCACGATGGGGTTGGAGCCCGCTTCGGCGAAACGGCGTAGGGCCTGTTCACGCTGCGCTTCGGACTGCAGTTCAATCTCGCGGAAGCTTTCGCCGGTTTCTTCGGCCCAGCGTTGCGCGCCGGCAAAGGCGGCTTCGTTGAAGGATTTGTCGAATTTGCCGCCAAGGTCGAAGATCAGGGCAGGTTCGGCCAAAGCAGCACCGGCGCTAAGCGCGGTTGCCGCAGCGGCGCCGAGGAATTTGGTCATAAGGGTCATGGAATGTCTCCCGGTTTATTGTGTTGGGGCGCAAGCAAGGAGCCTTTGCCCGGTCGCAGGTCCGCACTTGTGCACGGCTCCGTTGATCAGATGTACGATACTGCGTAGCCCATGGGTGGGGTCAACCGGATTCTCAAGCGAGGGCAGATGATATTGCGCGTTAACCCTGCGTAAAGCATCGCGAAAGGATCAACGCATCAACTGGCGGCGTATCTTTACGCAGATAATACCCGCGTCGGCTGGCCGTTTGGCTAAACCCCGCCGCCGTATAAAGCGCGATGGCGGCAGCGTTATCTGCGGCGACCTCAAGAAAGGCGGTTTCTGCCCGCCCCTCGAGCCCGTCCAGCCAGCGTTGCAACAGCCTGCGGCCAATGCCCTGACGCTGTGCCGCGGGATCAACGGCGAGGGTCAAAAGCTCTGCTTCGCCCGCAATCAGGCGGGTCAGGGCAAAGCCGTGCGGCTCTGCCAGATGATCCACAAAGGGGGAGCTTAGCAGATCAGCAAACTCTTGCGCGCCCCAGCTGCGGTCATGGATGAAAGCGGCAGCATGGATCTGCGCCATGGTTTGCGGGGTCATGCAAGGATCGTTGGCGGCTTGTCGCGGGCGGGGGCGGCATCGGCCGGGCGCAGATATAGCGGAGCAGGGCGCGGGTTTTGCGTGCCCAAGCGGGCCCTCGCGATATGCGCCGTCGCCTCTGCCACGGGGCTGCGCGGGGGTAGGGCGGTGCCATTGCACAGCGCTGCGATCAGGTCAGCCTGATGCCCCACACAGATAGGGTCGGCACGCGATGGCACTGCGGGCAAATTATCAAGGCTGCACATCACCGGTTCGCGGTCGTCCATGGTGCCGAATACCTGCACGAACAGCTTGTCCTGACGGGCATCGATGCTGCTGATGACCACACCGTCATGCCCATAGGCCAGCGCCTGCAAATGCGACACGCCAATCGCGGACACCCCAAGTCCAAGCGCCAGCCCGCGTGCGGCGGAGACGGCGATGCGGATGCCCGTGAAATTCCCCGGCCCGACGCCGACGCCGATCGCGGTCAGATCGCCATAGGTCACATCCGCGCTGGTCAGAACCTCGGCGCAAAGGCCAAGCAGACGTTCGCCCTGGCCCTTGCTCATGGGTTCCTGAACGCTGGCTATGATCTGGTCGTCTGACAGCAAAGCGGCCGCACAATGTGCGGCCGATGTATCAAACGCCAGGATAAGAGGCGTCTTAGGCAACCGGGCGTACCTCGGTCACTTCGGGGATGTAGTGACGCAGTAGGTTTTCAATGCCCATTTTCAGCGTCAATGTGGACGATGGGCAGCCAGCGCAGGCCCCTTGCATATGAAGGTATACAACACCGCGCTCAAAGCCGTGGAAAGTAATATCGCCGCCATCTTGGGCAACAGCAGGGCGCACGCGGCTGTCCAGCAGTTCCTTGATCTGGCCCACGATCGCACCGTCTTCGCCGGTGTGTTCTGCGTGGCCCGATGCGTGGTCATGGCCCTTTTCCATCACGGTCTGGCCGGATTGGAAATGCTCCATGATCGCGCCAAGCAGGGCGGGTTTCAGGTGGTCCCACTCGATCCCGTCGGCCTTGGTGATGGTCACGAAATCAGTGCCAAAGAACACGCCGGTCACACCTTCGACGGCGAACAGACGCGTGGCCAAGGGCGATGCGCTTGCTGCTCCGGGGGCGGGGAAATCGGCAGTGCCCATTTCCAGCACGGTCTGACCGGGCAGGAATTTCAACGTTGCGGGGTTGGGCGTGGATTCGGTCTGAATAAACATCACATGCTCCTCAAAGGGTTGATGCAGATATGCGACTTGAATGCGGCCAAGTCAAGGTTTGGAACGATTCTAAGTTGGCGGAGGCTTGCCGTGCCGCCTTAGGTAATCATCTCTAGGCGCTCTTTGCTCATGTCGCCGGGAACGATCGTAATCGGTACCGGCAGCGAGCCTGCGTTGCGCGACAGCTGGGTGACCAAGGGGCCGGGGCCGGATTTCTTATCCGTACCCGCGCCGAGCACCAGCACGCCGACTTGGGGGTCTTCGTCCAGCTGGTTGATGATCTCGTCCACGATCACACCTTCGCGAATGACCAAAGTGGGTTCCACGTTCAGCCGGTCCCGCATCCATTTCGCGAAGACCTCGAAATGCACCTCGATCCGTTCGCGGGCCTCGTCACGCATGACCTCGGCCACACCAATCCAGTGGTTGAATTCATCCGGCGGGATGACCGATAGCACAACGACGCCGCCGCCAGAGTTGGACGCCCGCATCGCGGCAAATCGCATGGCATTCAGGCATTCGCGGCTGTCATCCAGCACGACCATAAATTTACGCATAGCTTTCTCCTGCAAAGCAGCGGGGCGCGGGATCAGCCACGGTCAGAGGCCGCCCAATCCCAATACATCTCGCGCACGCGGCGGGTCATGGGGCCGATGTCGTACTGGGTGTCATCAAAGGCCTTTACCGGCGTGACCTTCATCATGTTGCCGGACAAGAACACCTCGTCTGCGGCGTGAAAATCATCAAAGCTCAGGACGGTTTCGTGCACCTTGATCCCGTCGGCGCGCATGTTCGCCATGTGCCGTGCGCGTGTGATACCTGCCAGAAACGTGCCGTTGGGGATCGGGGTGAAAACCTCGCCATCCTTGACCATAAACACGTTGGCAGAGGCCGATTCCGCAACATTGCCCATCGCGTCAGCCACCAGCGCGTTGCCAAACCCTTTGGAGCGCGCCTCGACCATCATACGCGCGTTATTCGGATACAGACATCCCGCCTTGGCGTTTACCACGTTATCTTCGAGCACGGGACGCCGGAAACGAGTCCGCGTGAGGGTGGTGGCTGCATCGGGTGCGGCCATGGGGATCTGTTCAAGGCTGATGGCGAAACCGGTCGCGTCCTTCAGTGGCACGATGCCCAATTCATCGCCCGCCAGCGCCCAGTACATCGGACGGATATAGACGGCGGCGTCCTTGGGGTAGCTTTTCAGACCTTCGCGCACCATCTCGATCATATCGTCTGTCTCGACCGTGGGGGTGATCATCAGCGCCTTGGCAGACCGGTTGATCCGGGCGCAGTGGGCCTCCAGATCCGGGCTCAGTCCGTCGAACAGGCGGGCGCCGTCGAACACGGTCGTGCCCAGCCATGCGCCGTGGTCAGCGGCCTTGATGACAGAGATGTCGCCCTCGTGCCAACTGCCTTCGAAGTACGTCTTGATATGTGTGCCGGTGGCCATTTTCTTTCCTTTAACTACCGCTTGGGCGCGGTGCGGTAGATGCCTTCGGGCAGGTTCAGCGCAGCTGTCAGATCATTCAGCTGCTCTGGCGAGAGGCTGATTTTGGAAACAGAGTTTGTGCGCGGGTCCCACTGCTCGATTGTGATGACGCTGGCAAAAGCCTGCACCGTCACGTCTTCACGCAAGGGTGCTTTGCCTTCGTCGATCAGCGTGATCACACTGGCATCGAATTCGTGTTCAATCGTAAACATGCCGGCACAGTATTCTTTCGGCGGTCCAATGCAAGAGCAGCACTGCACCGTCTGTTCAAATCAGCGCTGCCACGTTAAACCAGTGGTAGTTCTATTCGGTGCCCTTTTGAGGATACGTTACGTAATGTTGAGATACTGTTTTGCTCTGGCCGCAGTGGCATTCATCGCCGCGTGTGAACCGACAACACTGTCGGGACCTGTCACCACCCAACCTGATCAGGGGCAACCCGCAGGCTTTTCGGCCAATGAATCGGCACGCAGCTTTATCCGCGTGTTGCGAACCGTCGAACCCGTCGCGGAACGCGAATGTCGGACGCGCACGTCGCAAGTCAATTGCGATTTCAACATTGTGGTAGACGACCGTCCGGGCCAGCCTGCCAACGCCTATCAGACCGAAGACAAGGCGGGGCGTCCCGTTATTGCCTTTACCCTCGCGCTGATTGCGGATGCGCGGAACGAGGACGAGCTCGCCTTTGTCATGGGGCACGAAGCCGCCCACCACATCGAAGGCCATATTGCGCGCCAGCAACAAAACGCGGTGGCCGGTGCGGTGATTTTTGCCGGTCTTGCGACACTCAGCGGTGGCGATCCGACTGCGGTCGAATCGGCGCAACGACTTGGGGCACAGGTGGGGGCGCGGCGATATTCAAAGGATTTCGAGCTTGAGGCAGATGCTTTGGGCACCATCATCACCGCGCGTGCCGGCTATAATCCGCTGCGGGGGGCCGAATTCTTTACCCGTATCCCTGATCCCGGCGACCGTTTCCTCGGAACTCACCCGCCCAACGCGTCGCGTCTGGATACGGTGCGCCGAACAGCGGCAGGGATGTAACGACACTTGATGCGGCAGCTTGGCCAGATACTTTCGGACCGCGGGTCCAAGTATGCCGTGTCGGGCTGCCCCGCATCTGATCGCGCTGCGGTGGATGCTGCGCTGAAAGAGCTTAAGCGCGATAAAAGCTATGCCAAAGCGACCCATAACACCTGGGCGGTGCTGCTGTCAGACGGCGGCCCGCTAAAAGGCGATGACGGGGAATCCGGTGCGGGGATGGTCATCATCCGCATGTTGGAGCGCGAAGGTCTGAAAGATCATCTGATCGTGGTCACCCGCTGGTATGGCGGCAAACATCTCGGCGGCGACCGTTTTCGCCATGTGCAATCCTGTGTGCGCGCCTATCTGGATGCAGCCTAAGGCGGGCTACAGGCTGATAGAGATCGCTGCGAAAAAGCAGATGGACGCTGTCAGCACGAAGCTGTGCCAGATTGCATTCTGAAAACGCATGCCGGGGTGGGCAAAAATCACGGTCCCCAGCGAATAGATCAGCCCGCCAGCGCCAATCAACGTCAGCGCCATAGGGGGCAGGCTTTGCCACATCGGCCAGACCAGCAGCACAGACAGCCACCCCATGCCAAGGTACAGATACAGCGACGCTTTGGATTCCGTGCTCCAGAACGACAGTTTGGCGATGGCCCCGATAATGGCAAGCGCCCAGACGACCGCAAGAATGCCATAGGCGAAACCCGTCCCAATCAACATGACGAGAGGGGTGTAGGTGCCCGCGATCTTGAAATAGATCGCCGCATGGTCGATCCGCCCCAACAGGGCACGGGGGCGGTCAAAGGGCACAAGATGGTAAATCGCAGATGCCAGAAGCGACATGACGAAGCAGGCCGCATAGACCAGCGTCGGCGTAAGCGCACCCCCCTGACCCGCGACATCGGTGGTCAGTAAGATCGTTGCGGGTATGGCGAACCCCAAACCCAGCACGTGGATCGTGCCGTCGGCGAGGGTGTCAGCGGTGGGGTGCGGATAAGCCATGAAACAAATCTAGCACTGGATTATGTCATTCCAATATCCGATTTCACCTAAATCACGTCACTTTGGTATCACGCCCTATCCAATGGTATAGGCACCGCCACAAGACGATTGGCTTGCAGCCGGATCAACGGGGTTTGTTTCCGTCGATCCAGCGTGACATCATCGTCTTGTCGCGAAAACATTCCTGCGGGATATCGCGCCGCTTTAGCCGCGCGATGCGTTCGGCAAAGGCAACCTGCTTTGACGACGGGTACTGCGAAAACGGCCCTTCGACCGGCTTGGGCTTGTGGGCATCGATCCATTCAGACAATGCGGCGCGGTTCTTTTGCACCTGCTTTGGCACCGGCGCGCCGGTCTTGAGGCTTAGCGACGCAGCGTAGTGCATCTGCTTTTCCGTTGGCGGCAATGTTGCGCGCGCGTCGCGGGCGGAATCTTCTGTCTGGGCAGGTACGGCCCCTTGGCCGGGATCGAACATGCCGGGAAACTGCGGTTGGTAGGACATCGTGTGGACCCCCTTGTTCTGGTTGGAACATATATAGAACATCGTTGATGCTTTTTCAAGAGCAACGCTCTTTCCGCGCTGTTACATGTCTATATGTAGGGCGATGTTGTTGGCTGTCCACAATATAGGGTGCGGTCGCGGTGGGGTATAGCAACGCCAACAGGAACGCCAAAGCGCTTCGCCTGTTCCAATCGTGTAGGGATAAGCGCGGTGGCCTAGACCACGCGCCCCCAAAGATCGTATTCGCCGGCTTCTTCGACTTCGACGGTCACGATCTGGCCAACGCTCAGGTTTTCAAAGCCTTCGTCGATGAACAGGTTGCCGTCAATCTCTGGCGCGTCGGCCTTGGTGCGGCAGGTGGCGGCCTCGTCATCGATCTCGTCGATGATCACATCCATGCGGCGGCCGACCTTGGCTTCAAGCTTGGCGGCAGAGATGGCCTGCGCCTTCTCCATAAAGCGGTTCCAGCGGTCCTGCTTAATCTCGTCCGGCACGTGATCCGGCAATGCGTTCGACCGCGCCCCAGCGACGTTCTCGTATTGAAAGCAGCCCACACGATCAAGCTGTGCCTCGTCGAGCCAGTCCAGAAGGGTCTGGAATTCGGCCTCGGTCTCGCCCGGATAGCCGACGATGAAAGTCGACCGCAGGGTAATGTCGGGGCAGGTGTCGCGCCACGCGGCGATTTCATCCAGCGTTTTCGCCGCAGCCGCAGGGCGGGCCATGCGTTTGAGCACATCGGGATGTGCGTGCTGGAACGGAATATCGAGATAGGGCAACACCAAGCCTTCGGCCATCAAGGGAATGAGGTTGCGTACATGGGGGTAGGGGTAGACGTAATGCAGCCGTACCCATGCCCCAAGCGAGCCCAGATCACGCGCCAGATCGGTGATATGCGCGCGGTGACCGCGGTCTTCGGCGTGTTTGATATCGACGCCGTAAGCCGAGGTATCCTGTGAGATCACCAGCAGCTCGTTCACGCCGTTCTGCACCAGCTTTTCAGCCTCGCGCAGGATCGCGTGCGCAGGGCGTGACTGCAGGCGGCCCCGCATGTCGGGGATGATGCAGAACTTGCACTTGTGGTTACAGCCTTCGGAAATCTTCAGGTAGCTGTAGTGGCGCGGCGTCAGGCTGACGGCTTGCGCTGGCAGCAGGTCAATAAACGGATCGGGCGACGGCGGCACGGCCATATGCACGGCGTCCAGCACTTGTTCGTATTGGTGCGGGCCAGTGACGGCCAGAATGCGGGGGTGATGTTCGCGGATATAATCCGGCTCGGCCCCAAGGCAGCCGGTCACGATCACCTTGCCGTTTTCCTTCAACGCCTCGCCGATGGCATCAAGGCTTTCGGCCTTGGCGGAATCAAGGAACCCGCAGGTATTTACGATCACCGCATCTGCGCCGGCATAATCGGGCGACACGCCGTAGCCTTCGGCACGCAGGCGCGTCAAAATCCGTTCGCTGTCGACAAGCGCCTTGGGGCAGCCAAGCGATACCATGCCGATGGTCGGCTGGCCGGGGCGGGACGGATTGCTGATCTGTGCTTTGGGCGCAAGATCGGGGCGTAGATTTGGTGGGTTTGTGCTCATGAACTGCGCTATAAGCCATGCAAAGGGTCTGGGAAAGGCCTCGCATCGGGCAAGGAGACGGGCAATGAAGTGGATTTTTCGGGCAATTGGCATTCTGTTGCTGATTTTAGCGGTGGCCGCGGGGTCGCTGTTTCTTTTGCCTGCCGATCGCATTGCGCGAATCGCGGCGGATCAACTGCACAACCTGACCGGCCGCGAGGTCACGATTACGGGCGATGTAGGCCTGACGTTCTGGCCTGTGCTGGGGGTGACCGCAGGCGGGCTTGAAGTCGGCAACGCAGATTGGGCCAAAGACGGGGCGATGTTGTCTGCGGCCAATGCGGCGATTGGCGTCGATGCCATGGCGCTGCTCCGGGGCGAGATCAAGATCACTAACATCGAAGCCCAAAGCCCCACGATCCGGCTTGAGCAGCGGCGTGACGGCCGCGCGAGCTGGCAGTTCAGCGATGGCGGCGGTGCCGCGTCAATCGAAACCGCGCCCACAGCCCCCGCCCGCAGCCCGCGCCCGCTGACGATCCAGCGGCTCGATATTACCGACGCGACCTTGATCTATGATGCCGAAGGTGCCGATCTGGTGCGTTTCGCAGGCGTCGACCTGTCGCTCGATTGGCCTGAACGTGCGGGCAAGGCCGTGATCAAGGCCGCGCTGCGCCCTGCTGCGGATCGCGTGACGATCGAAGCGACGATTGACCGCTTTGACCAATTCCTCAACGGCGACATCCGCCCGCTGCGCGCCCGTGTCGACACCAAAGGCGGTGGCGTCACGCTGGCCGGTCGGGCGGGGTTGAGCGGGGCGGTTGCAGGTGACTTGTGGTTCAAGACGTCGAATACAGAGCGCTTCCTTGCTGCTTTAGGGGCAGGTGCCGTCGCGCTGCCGCAAGGCCTGGGAAAAACGACTGATATAAAGCTCGACTTGACGCTGACGCCGGACCGGCGTTTGGCCCTGCGCGATGTGGTGGCTGATCTGGGCGGCAATGCGTTGACAGGTGCGGCAGATATTACGCTGAACGGCACGCCGGATGTGAACGCGCAATTCAACGTGGGCACGCTGGACCTGACCGGATTTGCACGAAGCGACACCAGCGGCAGTCCCGCGCCGGCATCGGGCACTGCAGCACCTGCGCCTGCATCGTCGCCGGGCTGGTCAACCGCGCCGATTGATGCCTCCGCGCTGGCGGGGTTTAACGGCGAAATCGCGCTGCGGGCGGACAGCATTGATCTGGGCACGCTGTCACTTGGTGCAACGCGTGTGCTGCTGCGCAACGACCGGTCACGACTGGTGGCCGAACTGCGCGAGATCAGAGCCTATGCCGGTGTGATCAGCGGCGAGTTCGTGATCAACAACCGCAATGGCCTGTCTGTGGGCGGCGCGTTGAATGCGCAATCCATCGCCATGCAGCCGTTGCTGCAGCAAACCGCTGGGCTGGGCCGGTTCCATGGGGCGGGCGATGCCGAAGTATCCTTCCTTGGCTCTGGGGCGTCGTTGAACGCGATCATGCGCTCGCTCAGCGGATCGGGGGCGGTGAATGTCGGGCGTGGCCATATCGACGGCATCGATCTGGACGCGCTGATGGGGAACTTTGATGCCGAGGGCGGGACGACTGTGTTTGATTCACTTGCGGCGACATTCGACATGGATCAGGGCGTGCTGCGCAATGATGACCTGCTAATGCAGCTGCCTAACTTTACCGCCACGGGAACGGGGCAGGTGGGGTTGGGGGCACAGACACTGGATTATACCGTTACACCCAAGGCGCTGCAGGTAAACGGCGATCGCGGTCTGGCCATTCCGGTGCGCATCTTCGGGCCGTGGGCCGCGCCCCGGATCAAGCCGGATTTGCAGGCGGCGGTCGACATGAACTTTGCCAAAGAAAAAGAAAAGGCCCGCCAGAAGCTGAACGAAAAACTTGAGGAGGAGCTTGGCGTGTCGCGGCAGGACGGGCAATCGGTCGAGGATGCGTTGAAGCAAAAAGTCGAAGACGAGCTGCGGCGCGGTTTGTTCAAGCTCTTCGACTAGGGGCAGATGCCTCGGCGGTCGGAAACGTCAACGAGATACGCGCTTTTCCGCAGCGTTTTGCAGGTGGCGGGCGGCGCAGACACGTTGCCGCCCGCGCCCCGTCTTTACCTGCCGCGGCGGGGGCGTTAAGGCTGGTCGCCAAGCGCAAGGAGCACCTCCATGGACAATGATCTTTTCAACTCTTTCATGACCGGCCCTGACGAAAATGGCCGCTTTGGCGATTTCGGGGGGCGGTTTGTGTCGGAAACCCTGATGCCGCTGATCCTCGAGCTCGAGGCGGAATATGAAAAGGCCAAGACGGACGACATCTTTTGGGCTGAAATGAACGACCTGTGGACCCACTACGTCGGTCGCCCCAGCCCCTTGTATTTCGCAGAGCGTCTGACCGATCATCTGGGCGGTGCCAAAGTCTATATGAAGCGGGACGAGCTGAACCACACCGGCGCGCATAAGATCAACAATGTGTTGGGCCAGATCATTCTGGCGCGTCGCATGGGCAAAAAACGGATCATCGCGGAAACCGGTGCGGGCCAGCACGGTGTGGCCACTGCGACCGTCTGCGCCAAGTTCGGTCTGCAATGCGTCGTTTATATGGGTGCGCATGACGTTGAACGTCAGGCCCCCAACGTGTTCCGCATGCGTCTGCTTGGGGCCGAAGTGATCCCCGTGACGTCTGGGCGTGGCACGCTGAAAGACGCGATGAATGACGCGCTGCGCGATTGGGTGACCAACGTGCGCGATACCTTCTATTGCATCGGCACAGTTGCCGGCCCGCACCCCTATCCCGCCATGGTCCGCGATTTCCAATCGATCATCGGCAAGGAAGTGCGCGAACAGATGGATGCCGCCGAAGGCCGTCTGCCCGATACGCTGATTGCGGCGATTGGCGGCGGGTCGAACGCGATGGGGCTGTTCTATCCGTTCCTTGACGACAAAGACGTGAACATCATCGGCGTCGAAGCAGGCGGCAAGGGTGTGAACGAAAAAATGGAGCATTGCGCGTCGCTGACCGGTGGCCGCCCCGGCGTGCTGCACGGCAACCGCACCTATCTGTTGCAGGATGACGACGGGCAGATCCTCGAAGGCTTCTCTATCTCCGCGGGTCTAGATTACCCCGGTATCGGGCCTGAACATTCCTGGCTCCACGACATTGGCCGCGCGCAATATGTGTCGATCACCGATAAAGAAGCGCTTGAGGCGTTCCAGCTGAGCTGCGCGCTCGAAGGGATCATCCCCGCGCTCGAACCCAGCCACGCGCTGGCGCATGTGATGAAGATCGCGCCAGAGCTGCCCAAGGATCATATCATCTGCATGAACATGTGTGGGCGCGGCGACAAAGACATCTTTACCGTCGCCAAGGCGCTTGGTTTTGACATGAAAATCTAGGCGATCAGAGGGGGCGGTTCATCGCCCCCTTTGCTTTTTGGGCTGCCTTTAGCGGGTCAGTTCCAGAATATCGAAATCGCTTTCGACCACAGGTGCAGGAAACATCAGCCGCGCACGCTGGTTGTTGACGCGTTCAAACACCGCCACATCAGGCTGCACCGTGCCATCACCGGCAAACTCGGGTGGCAGCGCGTTGTAAGCGGGGGGCGTCTCCCCCGCGACGTAACCCACGCCCGCATAGATCGCTTGCCCGTCCCGCAACGTGATGAACCCCATAGTGCGCTGCGATCCGCTGAGCTTTTCGAATAAATAACCGTTGCCCTGAAAGGTCAGGCGGCATTTGAACGGGCTATAGACCACCAGCGCCGGCATTCCCCCCAGCTTGATCGTGCGGCAGGACCAATCCCCTGCTAGCCCTTCGTCAAAGGCGACCTGCGGCGTGCCGGAAAGTGCGCCCGCCAGCGCGGAGAGGTCCTCCGCGCTGGCGCTCTGGAGCGCTTGCAGCAAGGCGTTGCCCGCGACGGCTTCGAGCCGGTCAAGACGGAGTTGTTCCTGCGGGCGCAGCGCCTCTTGCGCAATTGCGGGCAGTGCCCCCAGCATCGCGGTCAGGGTCAAGGCATACCGCAGCATCAGTTGCCCCCTGACTCAGAGGTCAGCGCATGGGCCTGCAGCACGCGCAGCGGCACGATATCCAGCGCGCGCTGATGGGTCGCCTCAAGATGGACCAATGGCCCGCACCCTTCGTCGGCGGCCTGCAGGAACCGTCCCGCGCATAGGCACCACGCATCCCCCGCAGACAGTCCGGCAAAGCCGAATTCGGGGCGCGGGGTGCTCAGGTCGTTGCCGACATATTTGGAATAGGCCAGAAACTCGGCCGTCATGATCGCGCAGACCGTGTGGCTGCCCTGATCGGCGGCACAGGTATTACATGACCCGTCGCGGAAAAAGCCCGTCACAGGGTCGGTGCCACAGACGGCCAGCGGGCCGCCAAGGATATTGATGCTGTGGTCAGGTGTCATTTGCCCCCCAAGGCTGCGCTGATCTGGCGGAAGATGGCGATGTTCTGATCGCTGACGCCCGCCTCGCGGAATTTGCGGTCGGCGGCATTTGTCGCGATCACCACCCCGTCGGCGCGGTTGATGTAGATGTATTGACCATACACACCGCGGGCCATGAATTCACCCTCTGTCGCACCCTGGGGGATCCACCACTGGTAGCCATAGCTGATTTGTCCCTCTGACGTCGGGGCCGAAGGCGCGGTAGAGGCGGCGACCCATTCCGCTGGCACGATCTGCTGACCGTTGTAGCGCCCGTTTTGCAGGAACATCTGCCCCATGCGGGCATAATCACGGGTGGTGAGGTTCAATCCGCCCAGCACAAACGCCACGCCTGCGCCGTCGGTGACGTAATAGGGGGCGTGTTCCAGCCCCATAGGTGTGATGACCTTTTCCGACAAAAGATCGGTGACAGACCGCCCCGTCGCCCCCCGCACGACCATGCCGATGACGTGGGTGTCGATCGACACATACTGCCACTGGCTGCCCGGTGTGGTAAACGTATCCTTGAGGCCTGCGGTAAAGTCGTCCAGTTCTCCGCCAAGTGCGAGGGCGCGGCCCATTTTGTTGATGTCCGAATCCGGGTCCAGATAGTCTTCGTCAAAGGTGACGCCGCTGGCCATGTTCAACACGTTGCGCAGGGTCGCCCCGTCGTAGGCGGTGCCTTTCAGGTTGGGCGCATAGGTCGTGACCTGATCCTCAATCGAGGCGATGGCCCCTTCGTCCAACAGGATGCCTACAAGGGCGGAAAGGTAGCTTTTGGCGACCGACCAGCTGATCCGCAGGTCATCTGGCTGGGTGCCCCTAAAGTAGTTCTCGTAGACGATCTGCCCGTCCTTCAGCACCACCAATGCCGTCACATCCCGCGCCTCGATCCAATCGTTGACCTCGGCGGGTGGCGCGTATTCGGCACCGTAAGACAGCTCTGCCGTGGGGCCATCGCCGCGCGACAGGGGTTTGGACAGAAAGGCCGCGTCCATATGGCTGAAGTTATGCACGATCTTGTCTTCGGCAAAGAGCGAATTCACCGCCAGCAGCCGCGTGATCTCTTCGCGTTTCCACAGTCCCACAACGACCATAGCCACGACAAGAGCCAGTAAAATACGGCCCAGCCACTTCCCGAATGTGCGCATGAAATCCTCCCTGATATGCGGGGGTACCCAAGCACGAAGGCTGCGGTGGTGCCAGATAAACTTGGCGTCAGCCGGTGTAGGTCCAATCGATCCAGCGGCCGTGAAAATCGACCCGCGCCAAGGGCAGGGTGATGTCACCAGGCCAGAGCCTTAGGGTCAACGCGGCCCCTTTCAGGCCCGAGCCGTCTTGCTCCATCGACAGCCACGCCAGCGGGCGGTTGCGTGTGGCGCGTTTGCCGGCGGCCTCTATCAGGGCCTTGCCGCGGGCCTGTGCGTCCTTGGGGAAATATTGCCAAGCGACGGTGTGCTGGATCAGATGCAGGCAGCCTTCGGGGGATTTGGGCAGCGTGCGCGCCAGCCAGTCTACCGCATCACCGCCTTGCACCTGCGCCGCCATGACCGAAGCAGCCGTCCGGGTCAGCGTCAGCCGGTCGGGTTGGTCCGCCCAGATATAGGACATCAATCGCAGCAAATGATCGGGCCGCGTGGGATCAAGGGGGTTCAGGTCGACGCCCTTGCGCTTTTCTATCTGCGGCGTGATCGCTGGCGGCAGCTTGCCGCTCCAGTCCGGAGACAGCAGGATCGTTGACATATTCGGACCGTACCGGTGCCCGTCGATCTCAAGCACGAAGTGGTCCCACATCAGGTTCAGCCCGCCGCTGGCCCCCAGTTCGGACAGCCGGATCGGCAGGTTGAAATGCTGCGCAGCGACGCGGGCACCCGCGATCAACGCGGCAGAGCGTCGGACCTCGTTCGTCTGCGGCGCGCTGTCGGTCCAGTCAAGCAGGAAGGCTTCGTGCGTGGTGATCGCGTCGCGCACGGCCTCTGACAAGGCGGCGTCGCTGGCCTTATGGGGCGGGTAAACGGCGATCAGCGCAGGCGCTTTGCGTTTCAACACCAATGCATGCAGCCCGCCGGCGATGCGCAGCGGCAGCGAGGCACCAGAGGGCCCGATATCCCCCTCAAAAGCTGCGAATTTGCGGCCAAGGGCTGTTTCTGCGGGCCAGTCCCGCGCCAGCACGCGCATCAGCTGCCCCATGAAGGGAGAGTCTAATGCGATGCAATGGTCTGCCTGCTGTTCAAAGGCGGCTTGCAGTGTCATTTGAACCGGTCCAGTAGCTTTTGCATCGGGTTGCGCTCGTCTGATTTGGCGGCAGGCTCGGGGTGTGCCGCTGGTTGTGGGGGCTTTGGCGCTGCGGCTTGGGGGTTGGCCGGCGCAGCCGCCGGTTTCTTCGTGCCGGTACCAGATCGTGGCGGGGCGACGCGCAGGGCGACGGCGTTCATAAACTTCGCAGTGTCGCCACGTGCCAGTTCGGCTGCACCGTCACTGATACCGCGCAAAACATCATCCAGCCAGTCCTGGTCTGCCTTGGCAAAGTCGCGCAGCACATAGCCAGGGACGGCATCCTTGTGTCCGGGGTGCCCCACGCCAAGGCGCACGCGGTCATAGTCGGGGCCGATATGCGCATGGATCGACCGCAAGCCATTGTGCCCCGCATGCCCGCCGCCAGTCTTGCATTTTACCTTGCCGGGGGCGAGGTCGATCTCGTCATGCAGCACAATCACATCCGCCGGTTCAAGCTTGTGAAACCGCATCGCCGACTGCACCGACTGGCCAGAGTTGTTCATGAACGTTTCGGGCTTGAGCAAGACCACACGATCCGCGCCAATGCGTCCTTCGACCGTCAGCCCGTTATGTTTGGTTTTCCATCCGGCAAAACCGTGGTCCTGCGCGATGCGGTCCAGCGCCATAAAGCCGATGTTATGCCGGTTGCCCGCGTATTTCGCGCCCGGATTGCCAAGCCCTACGATCAGTTTCATGCGGACCCCTTATGATGGATAGAAACGTTTGTTTGGCCAAGGATAACAGACCGTAGAGCCAAACGAAATAACGCCCCAACGAAAAACGGGGCCGCCCATGGCGACCCCGTCTCGATCCAGCCGCACCCGTTGGCGCGGCGGATATAGCAGTATCAGTCTTCTTTGACTTCTGTTGCTGGCACTTCGTCTGCTGCAACGTCTTCGTCTTCTTCGTCGTCCTGGCTCGCCAGACCGGAAGGTGCGGAAACCTGAGCAATCACAAAGTCACGGTCGATGACCGGCTTGGAACCGTCTGGCAGCTTCACGCTCGAGATGGTCACGCTGTCGCCGATTTCCAGACCGGAAACGTCGATTGTGATGTGATCAGGGATATCGCCTGCGGTCACAACCAGTTCGACCTCGGGACGGACCAGCGTCAGAACGCCACCTTTTTTAATGCCGGGGCTGACTTCTTCGCCTTCGACTTCAACCTGGATGAAGAGGTTGATTTGGGTGGTGCGCTTCAGGCGCATGAAGTCGACGTGCGTTGGCAGGTCTTTAACAACGTGACGCTGAACATCGCGGCAGATGACGCGGACGTCTTCTTGGCCTTCGATTTTCATGTTGAACAGTGTCGCCTTAAAGCGGCCTGCGCGCAGCTTGGTCAGCAGCTTGTTAAAGTCCAGGTTGATCGGCATGGGATCAAGGTCACCGCCGAAAATAACACCAGGAACCATGCCGTTGCGCCGTGCTTGACGAGCGGCGCCCTTGCCTGTCCCCGTACGTTCGAAAGCTTCAAGATCAGGAATCTCGCCAGCCATTATAATCTCCAATATGTTTAGGGCGGACATCCTCCAAGGCTGTATGTCCGCGTGAAGTCGCGCATATAGACGGGTTTTGGCTTGCGGAAAAGGCTAAAACGCCGATTTTGCGCAAGTGTGACGTGGTTTGCGACCTTGGCGGGCAGCACCTCCGGCTATCTGCGCCCCCCTTCACGCGCCCCGCATAGCAACGGGGGCACGTGTATGTGGAAGGGGTGGCGTACGGATCAGGGCTGCCAGTCGCCCTCAAAGCCTTTTGGAATAAGCAGGTTATGCTTGCCCAACGCCGCGACAGAGGTCTCACCGCAAAGCGCCATGGACAGGTCCAGCTCTTTGTGGATCACCTCTAACGCAGAGGTAACGCCGGCCTGACCCATCGCCCCGAGCCCGTAGATGAACGCGCGCCCGATATAGGTGCCCTTTGCCCCCATCGCCATGGCCTTGAGCACGTCTTGGCCGGATCTGATTCCGCTGTCCAAATGCACTTCGATCTGGTCGCCGACCGCATCAAGGATCGACGGCAGTGCGCGGATAGAGCTGATGGCCCCGTCCAGCTGGCGTCCGCCGTGGTTGCTGACGATAATCGCATCCGCCCCGACTTTCAGCGCCATCCGGGCATCGTCCGCATCCAGAATGCCCTTGAGGATGACCTTGCCGCCCCATTGTTCCTTCAGCTTGGCGATCTTGTCCCAGTCGAGCGTCGGGTCGAACTGTTCAGCCGTCCAAGCGCCAAGATCTGCGGTATCGTCAACGCCGTGCACGTGGCCCACGATGTTACCAAAGCTGCGCCGCTTGGCCCCCATCATGCCGATGCCCCAGCTCCACTTTGTTGCCAGATTGGCGAGCGTTTTGGCGGTCAGCTTGGGCGGAGCTGACAGACCGTTTTTCAGGTCCTTGTGCCGCTGCCCCAGAATTTGCAGATCAAGCGTGATCACAAGGGCCGAGCATTTGGCATCCTTGGCGCGCTGGATCAGGCGGGCGACGTAATCTTCATCGCGCATGGTATATAGCTGGAACCAGAAGGGTTTTGTTGTCGCCTCTGCCACGTCCTCGATCGAGTTGATGGACATGGTCGACAGGGTAAAGGGCACGCCAAAGGCTTCGGCGGCGCGGGCGGCCTTGATCTCTCCGTCGGCGTGCTGCATGCCGGTCAGCCCAACGGGGGCCAGCGCCACGGGCATCGCCACATCCTGCCCGATCATCTGCGTCTTGGTGCTGCGGCCGCTCATGTCCACGGCGACACGCTGGCGCAGGCGGATCTGTTCAAAGTCGGTCGTGTTCTCGCGGAAGGTCTGCTCTGTCCAGCTGCCCGATTCCGCGTAGTCATAGAACATCCGCGGCACACGGCGTTCATGCAGGCGCTTGAGGTCATCGATGGTTGTGATCACGGGCATGATGGCAGGTTCCTATGTATTGGTCAGATGATCTAACCAATACGGCCCGTTGAAATCAATCGCTTTACGCTACGACACGTGGACGGCAGGCAGGGGCCTTAGGCCCGATGCGCACCATCCGCGAGCGATTTGACAAAGCTCAGCACGTCTTCAACCGGCAGCCCGTCTGCGATTTTGGACACGATAGCAGACCCGACGACGACGCCATCCGCGACACCTGCAATGGCCTCGGCTTTGGCGGGCGTGTTCACACCAAACCCGACGATTACGGGTAGGCCGCTGGCTTTTTGGATGCGTACGACTTCGGGGGCGACATCGCCCGCGTCCGCTTCGGCGGAACCGGTGATGCCGGTGATCGACACGTAATACACAAAGCCCGAGGTGTTCTGCACAACGCGCGGCAGACGCTTGTCATCGGTGGTCGGCGTGGCAAGCCGGATAAAATTCATTCCGGCGGCTTGTGCTGGCAAACAAAGCTCGTTGTCTTCTTCGGGTGGCAGATCCACAACGATCAACCCGTCGACGCCGGCCTTTTTGGCGGCTTCAAGGAAGGTATCCACGCCCTTGGAATAGATCGGGTTGTAATACCCCATCAAAACGATCGGCGTCGTGTCATCGTGTTCGCGGAAAGCAGCGGCAAGCGCCAGCGTCTTATCCAGTGTCATCCCGCCTTCAAGGGCGCGTTGCCCTGCCAACTGAATGGCGGCACCATCGGCCATCGGATCGGTGAAGGGCAGGCCCAGTTCGATGACGTCGACGCCAGCGCCGGGCAGGCCGCGCACAATCTCGAGCGATGTATCAAAGTCTGGGTCGCCGGCCATCACATAGGCAACAAAGGCTTTCTTGCCTTGGGATTTCAGGTCAGCGAATTTGGCGTCGATACGTGTCATGAGGGCGGCCTTTTTACGTTACCCTGCTGCAATGCCGAATATATCGCGGGAAATCAATCCAACTCCGCGGGTGTGCTTGGGGGATTTTCTGAAAAACTTCTCGGCAAGGCGCTGTTTTTATGCATCTACGCGAGGCGCGGTCCTTTAAATTGCGCCACCCCCGCCTACATCAACGTCATGAATTATGTACTCGCCCTGCTGTTGCCGCCGCTTTCCATCCTGCTGACAGGACGGATTTTTACGGCGATTGTCGTTTTCCTGATCTGGATTCCGGCTGTGATCTTTTCGGGCGGGTTGACCCATCCGATGTTCATCATCCTTGCGTGGATCCTGATTTATCAGACGCGGCAGGACCGGCGGATGCGCTAAGACTTGCGTAAAGTCAGTTGAAACCCTAGGACAACGCCAACTTATAAAGGATGCTTGTCATGGGCTTTAAGATGGGAATCGTGGGTCTGCCGAATGTCGGCAAGTCGACCCTCTTCAACGCGCTGACCAAAACAGCGGCAGCGCAGGCGGCCAATTTTCCGTTCTGCACAATCGAACCGAACGTCGGCGAAGTCGCGGTGCCGGATGCGCGCCTTGATAAACTGGCCGAAATTGCCGGGTCCAAGCAGATCATCCCCACACGGATGACGTTCGTCGATATTGCCGGTCTGGTCAAAGGCGCGTCCAAAGGCGAAGGACTGGGCAACCAGTTCCTTGCAAACATCCGCGAAACAGACGCCATCGCCCATGTGCTGCGCTGTTTTGAAGACGGCGACGTGACCCACGTAGAAGGGCGCGTTGACCCCGTGGCTGACGCCGAAACCATTGATACCGAACTGATGCTCGCCGATCTGGAAAGCATCGAAAAACGCCGCGCCGGTCTGGTCCGCAAAATCAAGGGCAACGACAAGGACGCAGCGCAACAAGACCGCCTGCTGGCCGCCGCGCAAGCCGCCATCGAAAACGGCAATCCCGCACGCACCGTCGACGTAGATGCCGACGATGCAAAAGCCTGGCGCCTGTTGCAGTTGCTGACTTCCAAGCCGGTGCTTTACGTGTGCAACGTTGGCGAATCCGAGGCCGCAGAAGGCAACGCGCTGTCCGCCAAAGTAGGCGAGATGGCCGCGGCGCAGGGCAACAGCCACGTCGTGATCTCGGCGCAGATCGAAGAGGAGATCAGCCAGCTGGAGCCTGAAGAAGCCAGCATGTTCCTTGACGAAATGGGTCTTGAGGAAGCCGGGCTTGACCGGTTGATCCGCGCGGGTTACGAGCTGCTGCACCTGGAAACATACTTTACCGTCGGCCCCAAAGAGGCCCGTGCCTGGACGATCAAGGCCGGCACTTCTGCGCCCAAAGCTGCGGGTGTGATTCACGGTGATTTCGAAAAAGGCTTTATCCGCGCTGAAACCATCGCCTATGACGATTTCGTCGGTCTGGGTGGTGAAGGCCCCGCCAAAGAGGCCGGCAAGATGCGCGCCGAAGGCAAAAGCTATACCGTCAAGGACGGTGACGTGTTGCACTTCCTTTTCAACACCTGATCCAAACCGGCGGGCCCGTCACAAACGGCCCGCCGGTTCCCTGCGAAACGATGCTGGCACCGCCCCTGACGTACCATCTGCGCAGATCGGCGCTCACGTGGGCGCATCACCCTGCGCGCACCCACAAGCAGCGATAGCCCCCGCATCCGGCTATAACGAAATTCATCCTATTTTCTTAGATTACCGCTTGTGCCCCACGGGTTTTCTTGGATATACGCGTCGACGGAGACGTGGCCGAGTGGTCGAAGGCGCTCCCCTGCTAAGGCCGCAGGCACTCTGGGTAAGCCGCTGAAATTCAGCGGCTTTTTTGTTGCCCTTAGGGTAGATTCCCAAATCTTGCCCATCATGGTTTGAACTCCCAGCCATGGGCCCGCAGCCGGTCACCCAGATCTGCGGTCGGATACTTGCGATAGCGCCGCGCCATCTCAGCATCGCTCCAGCCGCCCCGGTCTATCAGTCGGTCCTGATCTCCGACCATTGCGCTGAACCAAGTGGCCCATACATGCCTCAAACTGTAAAAAACAAGCTTCTCACCGTTCGCATCTACCTCAGGCAGACCCGCCGCTTCGCGGAGCTTGTGGAACTGTCGGATCACCGTGCTACCGCGCCGTCCGTCAGGGATTACCTCTTTGCCGCTGGTGGACAGGAACACCCGTCCCGTCGATGGCAGGTCACCCATCAGGTCCCAGGCCTTCTCTGGGAGCAGCAGCATGCGGGGGCGGTACGCTGTCTTCCCGGCGCCAACCTCATCGCCACGGATCCAGACCTCACCCGTCTGTCGATTGACGTCTTCCGCGCGCACGCAGAACATCTCACCGGGGGTCGCACCGCTGCCGAGCAGGAAAGCGATCATCTTCAACAGGCGGCGGTGCGGATCTCGGACAGTCTCTGGCGGGCTCACCGCCGCCCTGATGAGACGCTCGGCTTCTTCCGGCGTCAGAATGCGTTTGCGGACGTCGTCTTCATGGACCTCCGGACGAAGGCCCAATGCGTTGTTAAGTACCGCCTTCAGCGGTACGGACACTTGGCGACGCTTGGTCCCGGCCTTCCAATGCGGTTTTGAAAGAGCCACTTTGCATTGCTTGATCAGGAACGGGTCAATTTCATCGACCCGTAGGTTGTCGCCGAAGTAAGCGACGATTGGTCTGAGCTCTTCTTCATGAGCGCCAAATTCTGCGACATAGAGCTGAGCGGCCTCTCTGAAGGTTGGACGTGGGGAGAGCGCCCGCTCCCATGCAGCATCGTAAACCCCTTCCGCTACGAGCTTAGCTATTTTAATCTTGCTTGGATCGCAGACGCCCGTCGACCTCCGGTAACGGTGGCCTTCGACATAGAAGTCGTAGCACCACGAGGTTTCCTTCCAAAAGGGATGCCAGCAGGCTGGCGAGCCGTTGATGTTCTCGTATTTTCCCATTTAAGTATCTCCTTTATGGTTTCGATATGGTGTTGGTAGAAAACAATGTTTCCGCGGTGGCACGCTGCTATTTCGTAACTGGCACCATATTGTTTGCGGATCTTGAATAGAGTTCCAATTGAAATGCCCAAAACATGCGAAGCCTGTTGGCGATTTAACGGAGAATGGGTCCAATCAACCCAACGCCCGCAGCAGCCACAGGCCTTGGAGTCGTGATTTTTATGCGTAGGCATGGTTCAGTAGGCTCCTCAACTTGGCGGTGTCGAAGGACAAGCGCCTCGATATCTCGAGCAAGATGAAGCGCAAGAAAGTTGGCCTGTAAAGAAGGCAGTGCACCTTGCAATCGTTTGGAATAACTTGTTTTTTCCATTTTATAGAAAATCTAACGGATGGAAGTATTTGCAGGAAGAGGTTTCATAAAATCCCTCGATGGCGGAAATTTCTGGTACCGGATCCCACCTCATAACGTCGACAATTCGCCCAGACATGTGGTGGAAAAAACCGGTGCGATTGTCAGTATTGCTAAAAGGAAAATTTAGATCCCGCGCGCTCGGAAATTCATTTTTTCTAAAAGGAAAAAACATGCGCGAAAAAGTTTTTCTGGAAGTGAACTTAACAATGTCAAACTGTGCAAAACTTACGGGCCAGTAATAGATGAAAAATATGGAAAAATCATACTGGTTTGTATTGATGCGAAAATCTCTCTCAACTATATTTCCGATTTATTTCAATAAGAACGCCGATAAGGTTTGGAAACTTCCAACTTGATGAAGTCGCGGGAAAAACGGGGTCGACTTAAAATTCCAAAGTAGGGAAGGTCTTTCATTTTTCCCGGCAGGCCCTTGCGAAGCTGAAGTCTTTTTAGAAAGATGGTCTGAAGCTCTTGTCGGCGTCCGAGGATTTCGGAAGGTTTAGCGAAAAGACTTTTGTCTTTGTTCCTCTATTGAAAGATTGTAGCGGGCCTTTTTGGGTAATCCCCCCAGATGTAGAATGGAAAAAACTCAAGAGGAGGTGCATACTTTTTGCAGTCTGCCCTAATCGCTCGGCCATTGAGAGAGAACGTTTGCATGGAGCAGATTGAAGAGAAAAATCACCGACAAAAGCAACTAAAGTGAACGGCCGACATCACGGGATCGTGATCGCCAGCCAAGATCTAATTGGCTCACGAGCCGCAGTTTGCTGGAGATGACCTGCCCCCCGAAACTTCCCTCAGTTTAATGTAGAGTTTGCTCAACCTTCGAAGGAGCAAACAGATGCGACAGAGCCGTTTTACTGAAGCCCAAATTATCGGAATGATCAAAGAACAGGAAGCTGGCATGCCGACGGCAGAGGTGTGCCGCAGGCATGGCTTGAGTCCCGCGTCGTTCTACAAGTTCAAAGCCAAATATGGTGGCATGAACGTTTCTGATACTCATCGCCTTAGATCGCTGGAGGATGAGAACGCCAAGCTGAAGCGCCTTCTGGCGGACACGATGTTGGACAATGTTGTGTTGAAGGATTTGCTGGGAAAGAACTGACGACACCGAATGTGCGACGGGCCGCAGCACGCAAGGCAATGCGAGACCATGATATCTCGCAGCGCCGGGCGTGCAGGCTTGTCGGTGTCGATCCCAAGACCGTCCGGCGCGATCAGTCACCGGATAATCCAGAAGTTCGCGAAGAGATGAAAGCGATTGCCAGCAAGCGACGGCGCTTTGGCTACCGCCGGATCGGTGTGCTGCTGGAACGCAAGGGAAGGATCATGAACCACAAGAAACTGTATCGCCTTTATACTGAAGAAAAGCTGGGCGTTAGACGGCGCAGGGGCCGCAAGCGTGCGCGTGGCTCGCGGACACCAATGCCGGTTGCTTTGCGTCCTGGCGAGCGTTGGTCCTTAGATTTTGTGTCGGATACGTTCGGCGCGTCACGCAAGTTCCGCATGCTGGCTGTAAACGACGATTGTTGCCGCGAGAACCTCTGCTTGGTGGCTGACACCAGCATCTCGGGCGCTCGTGTCGCGCGGGAACTTGACGCGCTTGTCCGTATTTATGGAAAGCCTGCCTGCATTGTCAGTGATAACGGCACGGAGTTTACCAGTCGTGCGATCCTAAAATGGGCCGGTGATAACGACGTTGATTGGCATTACATCGACCCCGGCAAACCCCAGCAGAATGGCTTCATAGAAAGCTTCAATGGCAGCCTGCGCGACGAGCTGTTGAATGAGGAAATCTTCGATACGTTGGATGACGCCCGTCGCAAGCTGGCACTCTGGCGATACGACTACAACAACGTCAGGCCGCACTCATCGCTTGGGAACCAAACACCGGCAGAAGCTCGTCGAGCGCTTGAGCAATTTGAGGGCTCCGCGCAAGACGCGCTTGCCCAAACTGACGACGAAGAATATGAAACCCAGACCCGCAAACTCTCGTTATGAATGAGGGAGCCTCGGGGGGCAGGTCACCGCCTTTCACCCTTTGGCAGACATGCTGCGCTGCGGCTCGTCGAACCAGCCATTCGTGCATCGCGCGGCATACTCACCGCTTAAACGTCGGTCTGCGGACATTCCTGCCGTTCGCTGCGTTAGCTTGGTTTCCGCTGCGGCTGCGAAGGCCGCCGTTAGAAGGGCGGAAACCAGACCTTCGCTGCGTTTTGCGCCGAGGTCTGCTCAGCGGGACAAAGCTGCCGTTCGAAGCGGCCGCGCCAAGGTCCGCTTCCTCGATCAGTAAAATAGGCATTTTTTTAAGCAGACAGATCACTACTATTGCTCTCGAAAGCTCGCATTTAGTTTCAACGGAAAAAAGGCGGATTTCGCCCCTATTAAGACCGTGGCGGGTCTTCATGCGATCCCCGTAAACTTGGTGAACAGCTCTGCTGAGTCGACTACTGTTATGTCCCGCTTATCGCGGTGTCCTGGCATCGTCGGCGTGCAGGCCAGATTTCGAGAACACCTGCGCAGAGCACCAACGCACCGCCAACAAACTCCAAAGGGGAAAGTCGCTCCGCGGCGATCAATGCGGCAGAGGCGGCACCCACCACGACCTCTGACATCAACAACAACCCGACGCGCGCAGGTTCAAGCCGAACCGTCGCCCACATCAGGCTTGCGATGGAGATGCCCCACCACAAGCCACCTGTTGCCAAAGCCCAACCAAGCGGTTTTACGATATCACCACCACCGCTCGGCAACTGGCTGAAGATAGGTGCAAGGATCAGCGCTGTGATTGCTGCGCCACTGGCAAAAATGAATGCGGAGGGGCCCGGGGTCAGATCTGATTTTGCACGCATGCCCGTCGTGCCTATCGACCACAGGATACCGGCGGCCAGCGCCATCCATTCTCCCATCCCGCGTGGAAGAGGAAGCTCTCCTTCCGCGCCGAGCATGATAAAAAGCCCAGCCAAGCCCACCAAAATTGCTGCCAGTCGCAGGCGCGAAATGGGCCATCCCATAACGTAACGGCCGATAAGGGCGCTCCAGACCGGCGTCAGGAAGTAGAGAAGGATGATGATGGCCACGCGTCCATATACAAAACCTATCGAATAAAGAGCAAAAGCCGCACCGCCCAAAGCAATTGATGCCAGCGCAAGTGGATCGGCCTGCAATAGCTGTTTGCGTTTATGATATGCGACGGGAGAGAGCAGCATTGCGGCAGCGGCGGTGATTGCCAGAGTTCCCCAAGCCCCCAGCAAGCCAAGCTCGGCCAGCGCCCTTACGGGTATCCAGTAAAACCCCCAAATAGCGCCAGTAAAGACAACAATTAGCGATGCCATAAGCGGTGCTTGCGTGTTTGTCATGGCTTCATCTTTCATTAAACAAAGGTTAGATTTTGCGTCTCTATCGGCATACTCGCCCCTATATCAATTCATTTGATCTTTAATATGAAGTTAGATTATCTTCCTTTTATGCCCGACTGGTTACCCTCCCTCAATGCGCTGCGTGCCTTCGAAGCGACAGCCCGCCACCTGAGCTTTGTTCTGGCTGCACAAGAGCTGCACGTCACGCCCTCGGCCGTAAAACAGCTCGTGCGGAAATTAGAGGGCGCGCTGAACGCGTCGCTGATAGAACGGCATGGAAGTGGCTTGCGTTTGACTGCGGCTGGTCATGCAGGATTAGGCAACATTGGGAAGGGTTTTGACCAAATCGCGCGCGGTGTTGCGCAGATACGAATACATGACGGTCGAAAAAGGTTGATCATTTCTGCGGAACCGTCCTTCGCTACGGCGTGGCTTGTCCCTCGGTTAGATCGTTTTCGCAGGGCGTTCCCTGATGTTGATGTGCTTATCGATTCCTCACTCGCCCTTGTCGACCTTCGCAAGGGCACGGCAGATGTGGCCATCCGGTTCGGGGCCAGACCTGAGGATGGTTTGGTCGCGCAGCGGCTATTTGACGAAGCACTTTGCGCCTTTTGCGCGCCCAGCCTGACCCAAGGCGAGGGCGCTATCCGGTCTCTTGAAGATCTTGATCGGGTTCCGCTTATCCATTGGGACTTAGCAGATCTTGACTGGGCCAAGGCGACACGGACTTGGATGGGCTGGAAGCCTTGGCTTGACCGGCTTGGGGCCGAGCATATTGACAGCAGTCGAGGGACCAAATTCAGGGATTACAATCTCGCCGTTCAAGCGGCCATCGCTGGTCAGGGTGTCGTGCTGGGCAGCTTGCCTGTCATGCAGGATTTCATATTATCAGGACTTCTGGTTCGCCCTCTTCGGGAAAAAGTCGAAACCGATATTGGCTATGATCTCACGGCGACCATGGCAGCAATTGAAAGGCAAGAAGTGCGAGACTTCATCAGCTGGGTCACGGATGAAACAAACGAAACGAAATCTGCAATCACATGTGCGTGATTTACATGTTTACCGAAAGCAGACTTTAGCCGCACGACAGAAAATCGGTCGAACTGGGCTCTTTGCCGACTTTCGCTGCAAACACCACCAAGGTCGGCTAAGGGCCGTTTGCGAAGATAAACACAAGGGGCGGGAAGGAGCCATTCGCTGCACGTGCGCGGTAAGATTGGGCCGAAGGCGCCAGCTGACATTCAGACGGTAACGAATTAGAGATCCCTTCTGCGGTGCGGAAGGCAGTTCTGAACCCCAATTTACCGGATGCTGCGATCCGCACCAGCGAACGCTTAGGCCGACGGCTTTCTGGAGAGAACGGAAATTAAATGCCTGTCCGCTACCGCAAAACCCAATGAGATAATGGCAAAGCTAATCCATGCTTCAGGCCCCCTTCGTTAGCCAAGGAACAGCACCCCAAGCCTATCGCGAAAGATGGAATAGGCAGGGTGACCAGCATTGGATTAGCTGTCCCAACTCGAACAAGAATGGCAAATTACGAAATGTATGCCAGTGCCGTCGGCAATGCGGCCATGCCCAGTAGAGCGCCCCACACACTGGCAGATAGCTCGAGATTGGGTGGTCCGTCGATGGGTACGCGCGCCTCGATGGCGGCCTTGGTGGATGGTGGCTATCTCCGAGGCTCCGACGAACCCATCGGTCTGATCGACACTGCAATGATCGCCACATTACCGGTTTTTTGTTTGAGAGCGGCATGATGACGGGGGGGGAGGCGGCAGGCCGCTCGACGTCATGCCTGATGTTTCAAACTGGCTTACAAACGAATACCTGTCGCAGTCAGACTGAAGGCGGATAGATGGCTTTGGCGTGCCATGTATCATGCCTTTTGGCATCCCAGCTTTTTTCCTCGGTACTGTTCTTGGCTGTGCATGATACCAACTACTAACCTGTGGAATGCGCATAGACTTTGTAGTTTCCCTTTCCTGCGCATTCTCTACCGCCAGCGCTACCCGATCACATGTGCAAGTGCATCTTAGGCGGGAACTTTGAGCTATTACATTGGTTAAGAAACACTGAGGCAGAATATCTGCTGAAGTCCTCACCCAACATCGGAGTCCGATTATGAAGACTACATCGTTGTTCCTGGCTGCTGCGCTTGCATCTGCGGGAAGTGTTTCATTTGCTGAAAATCATGCCATGCCAGCGATGGCTGAGATGGCTGAAGGCGACGTAAAGTCGTTTATGGTACCTATGGATAAGCTGATGGCGACAATGCCAATGACATCCACAGGAAAGCCGGACGCTGACTTCTTGCTGATGATGATCCCTCACCATCAGTCAGCGGTTGAGATGGCTAAGGTTGAACTGGAAATCGGCAACGACGAAAAGACGAAGGAAATGGCGCAGTCGATGATCGATGCCCAAGAGGCAGAGATCGAGGACATGCGCGCGATGCTTAAAGACATGGGCATCGACACTACATCCGAGTGAGAGATTAGAAGGATTGCAGCTTCATCCGGAAAGTCGCATGTCACTCTAAAACGATATTCCTTCGGATAAGTTTCTTAGGAACGCACCGATGGGTGCGTTCCGGATCCTTGTTAACTTACCACAAAAAGGAAATCGGAATACCGTTCTTGAATTAACCCAACAAAGAGCGGAAACATTTTGGTATCGTTTCGACGAGCCCATTTTTTAAGTTTGTGTTAGATCGCGGCATGCAGCCGGCTCGCGCCGGCAACCGCAATAGATGACCTTTAGTTCACGACATTCCGCCACCGAATTCGCGTTGCCCATCTAAGTCCCGAACAACGTGCGGGGAAAGGTTGTGGTTTGGCGGGCTGAGCGTTTTACCGCGATCATGCTCAATATAGCACAGCGCAAAAAGGCGGCAGATGAGAACTATCAAATCATCTAAGCCAAAGTACGAACGAGTCTAAAAGTTAAACGAGACATGCCGGCCAACGGGGCGCACCGTCCCGCAGTAATGCCAGCGGGACGGTAACTCACTAATCAAGCGTTAGAAAAAAAGACGCGTGCCAACCACAAGGGAAAGGTTGTCACTTTGGCCTCCCGCAGCCTCGGTCAGGTCGGCCGTGCCGCCAAAGGATTTCTCGTAATTCACCCCGACGTAAGGCGAAATGGCGCGACCTACGAGGTCATAACTTAGCCGTGCGCCAATCTCGATCGTTGCACCGCCAGCCGCTTGGCCCGCTTCGATGTCGTCCTTGAACGGCATGTTGACTTCGAGGCTTGGCGTCAGGATCAACCGATTGGTCAGCAGAGCCTCGTATTCAGCCTCAAACCGGCCAAACGGGTGCTCGGAAAGGTAAAGATCTGCGTCGATCTCGAACCACTGCGGCGCGAGCCCTTTGACGCCGACCACCAGATTATACCGGTCGGGCCCGTCGGTCGGGGTGCTGGCATGCACGCCGACAGCGGCATCAAAGAAATCCGAGATCGGCTTTTGCAAACGCAGCTGGTTTTCCAGCGTCTCGAAGTCGTTTGACGATGTTTCCATTTCTGCTTCGCTTCTGAATACGAGCTTCAATTCGTCATTGCCGACCATGGCGTCGAAATCCCAAACGAGGAGCTCTTCGTCATTTTCGCCAAAACGATATTCAAGCTGTTCGACTTGAACGCCATAGATCAGCGGTGGGACACCAGGCTCTGCTAAGGCAGCGCCTGCGGTAAAGGTTGCCAGAGCCACTGCTCCGGACGTGATAAGGTTTTTCATCTGAGTACCTTTTAGATTTGTATGAGAGCTCATGCCGGACCACCAACAACGACGACTTTGCGGAACATGCCCGCTTCGGCGTGGTAGGACAGGTGGCAGTGGAAGGCCCACTGACCCGAGGCGTCCACTTCGGTTTCGGTATAGACCGTGGTACCGGGATTGATGTTGACGGTATGCTTGATGGGGTTCCACTTGCCCTTGCCGGTATCAAGCAAGGACCACATGCCGTGCAGGTGCATCGGGTGCGCCATCATCGTCTCGTTCACGAACTTAAAGCGTACACGCTCGCCATAGTTCAGCACGATCGGGTCGGCATCTTCCATCTTAACGCCGTTGATCGACCAGATATAACGCTCCATATTGCCGGTCAGACGCAGCTCGATCGTGCGCGTCGGCTTGCGATCACGAAACAGCGGGTTGCTGGCTTTCAGGTCGTCATAGGATAGAAACTTGCCGCCGTTCGCTGCATGGGGCGTCAATCCGCTGCCCTGCGCATAGAACTCAGTTTTGCCGTTCATGTCGTTCATGCCTGCCATGGATTTCTTGGACATTTTCTTGCCGCCCATGTCCATGTTCTTCATGTTGTGCCCCGCGTGAGCATCAGCCTTCTTCTTGGGCATCTTCATATCGCCCATATCCATGTTTGCCATGTCATGGCCTGCGTGTGGATCAGCGCCAGCTTTCGGCATCTCCATTCCGGCCATGTCGTTCATGCCGGTATCGGTAAGGTTCATTTTCATACCGCCCATGTCCATGCCGCCCATGCTCATGCCGTTCATATCCATGCCCATGCCGCCCATCATGCCGGACATATCAGCCATGGTAAGAAGCGGTTGCGGGCGCAAACGGGGAACACCACCAACAAGTCCGGCCTGCGGTGACAGGGTACCGCGCACCAGACCCGTGCGGCCCATCGACTCAGCGATCACCGAGTAGGGCATGTTTTTGCGCGGCTCGACGATCACGTCGTAGGTCTCGGCGACCGCGATGCGCAACTCGTCGACCACAACAGGTTTGACATTATTGCCGTCCGCTTGGACGACCGTCATCTTCAGGCCGGGCACGCGCACATCGAAATAGGTCATTGCTGACGAGTTGATGAGCCGCAGGCGGACTTTTTCACCTGCTTTGAACAGGCCGGTCCAGTTTTGTTTGGTGCTCTGCCCGTTGATCAGGGCGGTGAAGCCTTGGATGTCCTCGACGTCGGTCGGGGTCATCCGCATCTTGCCCCACATCTTGCGGTCTTTGAGGGTCGCTTTCAGCCCGTCTGCCTGAGCGTCGTTCAGCAGGTCATCAAGCGTGCGTTGCGAGCGGTTATAGTAATCCGCCGAGCGTTTCACATTGCGGAAAATCTTGTTGCCACTGTGGGGGTGTTTATCGGTCAATTGCACGACATAATCGCGATCGGCATGGATAGGATCGTGGCCCTTAGGTTCGATCACAATCGCGCCGTAAGCTCCGTCAGGTTCTTGGAAGCCGGAGTGGCTGTGGAACCAATAGGTGCCTGCCTGTTTGATCGGAAAGTTATAGGTGAAGGTAGTGCCCGGCTTGATGCCGTTAAAGCTGATACCGGGCACGCCGTCTTGGCGGAACGGCAGGATCAGACCGTGCCAGTGGATCGACGTCGACTCGCGCAGGTTGTTTTTGACATTGAGGATGACGTTTTCACCCTCTTTGAAGCGCAGAACAGTAGGGATCTGGCTGTTGTTATAGCCGACGCCCTTTTTCTTGAAGTCACCGGTGTCGATACGGATGTTGTCGACGCTGATGTCATAGGTTTCAGCAGAGGCGCTTAGCCCGCCCAAAGTGGTTACCGCCAACCCCAAAAGGGCCGCGCGGAACATGGCAATGGAATTCATTTCCATTCCTTTCAATGATTTACAAATGAGAACGGCGCGCGAGAACGCGACGTGAGTTTCTTTGTCTATATGTGAGTTCGCCAAAAGCCGCGGATGCATTCAGATCGCGGTTACACGTCTAAAGATAACCGACCTTTAAGATTGGTTAAAAACAGGCGTTGGCTTTAGCTTGTCGCGCGCGGTGGCGGGATCTCGATCGTGGCGAAAATTCTGTAGGATTTTATGTGCAGTGCAGGGTGGCTGACCTCAAAGCGGATCGCCGAAGGTTGTGACAGAGTGTAGGGATCGCAAGAAGCGATCAGGCAGTGGCCTGCCATTGCGGCACATCCATCGCCACTCATCCCACTGGGAAGGCCACACATCGAAGCCGTGTGAACAGAAGCCATTTCACCGGATGTCAAACCAGCGGGTGCAGCACCCGCAGCATGCGTCATGAGCGAAGACAATGTCATTGTCAGCGCCAGCAGAAAAACCAAAATTGTGTTCCTCGCCTGTGTCATGTCATCCCGTTTGGAAAAATCTAAAATGTCTTGAGCAGCTAACACAGTCAGTCAAATGTTGAAAGTGCGTTCAGTCTCGCAGCTTTACTTGCGCAAAGCGTTATGGATCGCCGTCGCGGCCACCGCACCTTGTCCCATTGCAAAAGCGATCTGATCAAGCCCCTCGACGATATCGCCGATGGCATAGAGACCCGCAACCGAGGTTTCCTGCTTAGCATCAACGACGACACATCCAGATGCATTGCACTTTGCGCCGATCGATACGGGAAGATCAGAACGCGGGCTGGTGCCGAGGGCCACATAGAGCGTATCGAACAGATGCTGCTCGCCCGTCTCCACCTCGACCAGAACTTGAGTGTCTGTCAAAGACAGGCGGCGCATCGGCGACGCTAAAACTCCGATATCATCGGTGGCATTTGGCACGTACCCCTCGGGTGGGATGAGCGTCACATCGTCGGAATAACTGCGAATAAAGCGGGCCTCTGCCAGCCCGTGTTCGCCATGCCCCAACACACCGATCCTTTTGCCGCGAACTTCATAAGCGTCACATATCGGGCAATAGCGGATAAGCCCGCGCGACAGACCGAGGTCATGATCCTGTTTTGAAAGTGGCGGGCCATGGTTGATCACGCCGGAGGCCATAATAACGGTCCGTGCAGTGGTGGTGACATTTGCGGTCGTCACACGGAATGCGCCATCTGTTTTGGAAACCTCCAGCACCTCATCATTGACGATCTCTGCGCCATAAGTTTCGGCATGGGATTGCATCCGACCAAGCAAGTCCTCGCCCGAAATGCCGTCAGGAAAGGGAGCGAGATTGTGCGTCTTGGGTATTTTCAGCGCCCGTCCTTCGCGCGCATCGAAGACCACGACCTCGCGCAGAAAGCGGGCAAGGTATAGTGCGGCGGTAAGACCCGCTGGCCCCCCACCGATGATGAGGCAGTCTTTCATTTCGGTTATCCTATAAAAACTTGTTAAATTTGCCACATGATGCAGTTATCCCGGCAATAGCTGGCTGAGTTGAAAGGCTGTGAACGCGCTTCCGGCCAACACAGCTCCGCCGATCACCAAAATGCCGCCGATCAACACTGCCACACCACTTGAGCGATCAAGCACAGCGATATCTTCTGGCGGTTTGTTGAAATAGACACGGCCCATGACCCGCGCATAATAGAACAACGAAGCAACGGTGTTCGCGGCAGCCACTACAGCGAGCCAAGTATAGCCGCCGTCTATCGTGGTGATGAATAAGGCCAGTTTGCCCAGAAAACCGACCGTTGGCGGAATCCCGACCAGTGACAGGAAAGAGATCACCAAAACCGTCGCCACGATCGGGCGCCGCTTGGCCAAGCCGTCGTAGTCGGCGATAGCCGTGCGCCCGCGGAGGTATGCCACGACTGCGAAGGCAGCGAGATTGCCTATCGCATAGCTGGCTATGAAGGCCAGCAGGGCGCTCAGCGCATCTGGACTAAGCCCCAGAACGGTGACGGCCATCAACACGTAGCCTGCCTGTGCCACCGAGGACCAGCCGATTAGCCGGCGGATATCATCTTGCCAAAAGGCGGCCAGATTGCCCAAGGTCATTGTCGCTGCGGCTAAAATCGCAATCAGCGGGCGCAGGCCAAGAAATTCCGGGGGCACAAGCTGTACGAGGCGGGCCAATGCGATGGCCGCGCCGATCTTGGGCACGACCGTCAGGAATGCGGCTGAAGGGACCGGTGCGCCTTCGGCCACATCGGGCAACCATGCATGCGCGGGTACTGCACCCAGTTTGAATGCGACGCCGGTTAGGGTTAGCGCAAATCCGACGAAGAGCAGCGGAGAAAGCCCAGTGCCGAGCCTTAATGAAGCGGCAATATCTGCGTATCCGGTGTTCCCCAAGAGTCCCAGCATCAAGGTGACCCCGGTAATCAGCAATGCGTTTGCCAGCGCGCCCATGAGGAAATATTTCATGCCAGCTTCGATGGACAGCGCCCAGTCGCGGTGCCACGCGGCCAGCGTGTAGCCGGTGACTGAAGACAGCAGCACCGCGATAGTGAGCTGTAACAGATCTCCGGCACCGGCCATTGCCATAGCCCCAAGCGCACCAAGTAGGAGGATCGTATAATATTCTCCATGGCGTGGATCGGTGCGGAACCAGCCAGGTGCCAGGAGAATACAAAAGGCCGTGCCCAGCAGGATCATCAATCGCGCCCAAAGGCTCGCTCCGTCCAGCGCCCAAGTTCCTGAAAAGGTGAACCGGGTTTCCCCCAATTGCCCCAGAACCAAAGCAATGGCGACGGCAATGCCTGCAAGGGCGATGAGTGCCGATCCGGCCTGCATTCGTCGGGGCGCAAAGGCCGCAAACAGCAGCGCCAACACTGCCGCCACGATGATCGCGATCTCAGGGGATACGTCGCCGATTGGCACCGGTCAGCTCCCTATTATGGCAGAGGAGGCGCTGCCGATCAGATCAAGCAACCAGCGCGGATAGATGCCGATTAGAATGACCAGCGCCAAGATCGCTGCAAGAATGCTGCCTTCACGTAAGCTGACATCGGCAAACCCCTCGCGCGCTTTTGGCAGGTCACCAAAGAACACCTGTTGCAGCAGCCGCAGAAAGAGCGCGGCAGTAATGAGAATGCCCAGCAGACCAATCGCAGCGATCACCGGAAAGACGGCAAAGGTGCCGACAAAGATCTGCACTTCCGCCACAAATCCGGCCAACCCTGGCAACCCGAGGCTGGCAAAGGCCGCAATCACGGCAGCGGTTGTCAGGCGAGGAGCCACTTTGGCCAGCCCGCCGTAAGCATCCATGTCATAGGTCCCACTGCGCGCCCAGAAGCCACCGGCAATCAAGAAGAGCGCGCCGGTGATTAACCCGTGCGCCACCATTTCGACCACCGCACCGGTCAAAGCCATTTCGCGCGCGCCATCTGCGCCGTTCAACAAGGCTCCTGCGGCGGCGATGCCCAAGACGGTATAGCCCATATGATTGACCGAAGTGTAGGCGATGCGCCGTTTTAGGTCGGTCTGCCCCAAGGCGACAATGGCTCCCCACAGGATAGAAGCGAGTGCCACGATCGCCAGTGGCAATGCATAATCGGCGAAGGTTTCGCGCATCATCTGAAAGGGGATCCGCACAAGCCCATAGGTCCCCATCTTCAGCAAGACGCCAGCGAGGATGGCCGACACCGGCCCCGGTGCCATGACGTGCGCAGGTGGCAACCATGTGTGAACCGGAAACAGCGGGGCTTTGACGGCAAACCCCAGAACGAAGCCCAAAAGGATCAAACCACCCCGCAAATCCATCCCTGCCAATGGCTGCGCAGCAATCAAGGCGCGCATGTCAAACGTGATTGGGTCAACTGTCAGCACCAGCCCGATAATCGCCAGCAAAATCGCGAGGGACCCCGCCAACGTGTAGATAAAGAACTTGAGCGCCGCACCTTGGGCGTCACCATGGCCCCACCGTCCGATTAGGAAGAACATCCCGACAAGGCTGAGATCAAAGAAGACATAGAAAATCAGTAGATCAAGAACCATGAATAGGCCCAGCGACACCGACTCCAGAAACAGAAACCATGCATAGTAGGCGCAGGGACGTTCGGGGTTTTCCATCGGCCATGCGATACAAGCGATAAAGAGGACGCCACTCATCAACGAAAGGGACAGGGACATGCCATCGACGCCGACGCGCCAGAACACCCCAAGCGACGGGATCCAGGGGGCCTCGGCATAAGACTGGAACGCGGGTGCCCCTGCGCCGGTGTCAAACTGATACCAAACGATGAGCAGCAGCAAGAACGATAAGGTTGAGGTTGCGACCGCGATGATGCGGGCAGCGGCATGGCCGAGGCTGGGCAGAACGGTCAGCGCCAAAGCGCCCAGCATCGGGATCAGGATGGCGAGTGTCAGCATGTCATGCTCCTGCAGCGAGAATGGCGATCACGGCGATGACGCCGCCGATAATGTAAGCGTAATAGTGGTGCGAGAGCCCGGTTTGCAGGCGGCGAATGTCGCGGCCTAACATACCGGTCAAGCGCGCACTGCCTTCGGGTATGCCATCAGAGATCGTCTCCCCGAAGCGGTCGCTGACCTGAGCAAGCCAGTCGCCAAATGCAGCAGTGTTGCGGATACCCTGATCAACAACACGGTTGTCCACCTCCGCGATAAAAGCCGCCCCTTTGCGGCCCATGAAAGCGACCCCACGAGGCCCCGCGTCAATGAGAGTGTCGTCAATCCAAGCCGCTGTACGGGCAAGCGCATCAATGGGTCGCACAACGGCGATGGTGATCAACTTGGACAGCCCGAGCCAATCTGAGGCGGCAGCAGTGGCACCGCTTGTTCCAAGCGTAGGGTGTCGCCGCACCAGATAGACGCCGCCCAAGACACCGGCGGCGACAAAGCTCAGCGAAAGGCCAAGCATCAAAGGGCTGCCTTTGGGGAGCGTCATGTCCAATAGGGCGGCAAATGCCTCAGCCAGGGGCGGATACCACAGAAGGCTTGTTGTCAGCGTTAATGCAGCGAGGATACCCAGTCCGAGGGTTTCCATCCTGCCAGGCACTTCGATTGACCGCTCGTCATCGCCGCGCCAGCTAAATGCCAGCAATAAGAAGCGCGTCGTATAGGCCGCGCTCAGTGCGCCGCCGAGCATCACTGCGATTGGCAGCCAATACCCGGTATGTTCAACCGCTTTAATGATCTCTTCCTTGCTCCAACCACCGCCCGCAGGTGGCATCCCGGCAAGCCCGACGGCTGCTATCGCTGTAAGCCCCCCGACGATTGGCATCGATTGGCCCAGCATCATTTTATCCAGGCGGTAGCTCCCCGCAGCATCCCCTGCGAGGCCAGCCGAAAGGAAAAGCGGCGCTTTGAATGTGGCGTGGACAATCAAGTGCAGCACCGCGATCCCCGGATACCCCGCACCGACTGCAACGAACATAAATCCCAGTTGGGCCGAGGTGGACGCCGCAAGCAGCCGTTTGGCGTGGTTCTGCAAAACCCCGGTGACCCCTCCCGCCAAAGCAGTGATTAACCCGATCGAGATCGCCGCGACGCTAAACCCGGGAGCGAGGGACAAGGATGGCTCAAGACGCGCGATGATATAGGCACCGGCTGCCACCAGCGTCGCCGCATGGAGAAGCGCCGAGACCGAACTGGGGCCAGCCATCGCCCGAAACAGCCAAGGCGAGAAGGGAACCTGTCCGGCCTTTGAGGCCGCCGAAAGAAGGATTCCAAAGGCCACGATCCACTGAAACGTGCCTTCGAGCGTTGCGATACCGGCATAATCGAAAGACCCCGTGGCGGAGTAGAGCGCCATCGCAGCGGCAAAAAGTCCAAGGTCACCGAAGCGCGTCATTACGAAAGCATAAAGGCCCGAACGCGGATTTTCGATGTCGCGCCACTTGTGCGAGATCAGCGCCCAGGAACAGGCACCAATTAGCTCCCAGCCGATAAGCAGCGTCAAAAGATCATCGGCGACGACAACCAATTCCATACCGCCTGTGAACAGGATCATGATGCCAGTTAGCCGTCCCAGCCCACGCGCTTGTTCATGCTGTGTGGCGTGAAAGACAACAGCAAGTGCTATGGCGGGAACCATGAGAGCCACCGCCGCTGAGATCGGCGTGAGAGAGGCGGTAAGCCGGAGTGCATCCGACCAGATCAAGTACGCGGTCCATTCTTGTGTGACGGCAGCTAACGCCAAGACGAAAGTCCCGCCAAGCACGGTCACTGCCAACCCTCCAAGCCGGCCGCGCGACCGATCACCCATCACCGCGATGATCACGCCTGACAAAATCGGCAGAAGGGGGAGTAGCCAAAGCGTCATTCTTTCAGCGTCCCGAGCGCTTCAATCACGTCCGCTTGACGCTTGCGATAGACGGCAACAACCAAGGCAAAGCCGATTGCCAGTTCGACTGCCATCACTGCCATGATCAGGATCGCAAGCAATTGTCCCTCAGGCGCCCCTTCAAGGGTAAAGGCCCAAAACCCCACAGCCGCGAGTAGGGTGCCATTTAGCATCAGCTCCAAGCCCATCATCAGCATTACAAAAGATTTCTGTGACAACGCACCGAACAAACCGATGCCAAAGAGCGCCGACGCGACAATCAATATGGCCGTCAAAGTCATATCAAGGCTCCTTCTTCGGCCTGGCGCCGTGACCTTCATGCGGGTCCGGTGCAGGCTCTTGTCTGGGCTTCTTTGGATCGGCGCCTTCGGGGTTAGCGCCGGTTGTGTGTCCCACGTGACCCGTATGCTCTGCTGACAACGCCGTGTCGTCGTCGGCCATCTCGTGACCCATATGGCCAATGCCTTGGCCGCCGTCCTTCTTGTCAGTCATCTTGTCATGACCACCATGCCCTCCGTGGCCTCCATGCCCTCCGTGCCCTCCGTGGCCACCGCCTTCCTCCACCTTGCGCCCCGCAGGCGTTCCGCCCGGATGAAGCCCTGGGGGGATAGCACCCTCGTCCGACACTCCAAACCGGCCACGGCGGCTCGATAAGATGACAGCGCCGAGCATGGTCGCCAATAGCGTCACCCCGGCGGTCTCAAATATCAGCATCGAGCTGCCCAGCAGGTTGATGCCCAGATCACGCATGGTATCCCGGCCCGCAGGCAGGGGATTATGCGGTAGGTCAGTTGCCAGCACCGCGACTGTGAGGCCGATGAAAGCTACAATGCCCGCTCCTATCGACAGGCGGTATTGATGCACCATCTGCATCGGGTTCAGGCCTGCCGGGTTCATCATGAACATCACCATGAAAAGACCCATGACCATCATCTCGACCGCCATCATAAAGACCGTGGCGACGCCGATGTAATCGGCAGACATCAATAGCGCGATGGCACCGACACAGATGAACGAAACCATCAGCGCGAACGTTGCACGGATCATCGAGTCGACCCGAAAAACCCGCCAACCGCTCCAGATGGCGATCGCCGAGAGGATATAGAAAGCAATATCCGTCATGCCAGCGCCACCAGTCCGGCCAGCAACAAGTCCAGGAAGGCAATTGGCAGCAGGACCTTCCAGATCAGCCCGAGCATCCGTGCTACGGGCATACGCGCCAGCAGATGAGACAGGGCGATAATGACAATCATGATGGTTAGTGTTTTGAACGCGAGCCAGACAACTCCCGGAAGGACCGGCCCGAGATAGCCGCCCAGAAACGCCGAGGCGGCCACGGCAGAAAAGCCAACTAACATGGACATTCTTGCCACCTGCCAACCAGCCCGATTAGCGCCTGAATCTTCGATGGACGTGCCGCCTGCAAGGTCGGCACTGTCGGCGTAGTCGAGTGGTCCGCGCAGCGTAAGTGACAGTCCCAACAGTATGAAGAGGGGCAGCCCAAGCGGTTGGCGGATCACGTTCCATAGGTCTTCTTGCGACGTCACGATAGCGCGTAGATCAAGCGACTCTGCAGGCAGTGCGGCGGCGATCAGGACAAACATGCTAAGCAGCATGATCGGCAGCCCAATAGCGACGTAGCGATAGGCCCCGATCAGGGCGAGTGGGGAATTGGGTGACCAGCCGTGCAAAAACACAAGCACAACCACGAGGGACTCGCACGCCCCCCACAGTACTACACTGGTTTCGAGGCCAATCACTGCAGACTCTGGCCCGAGCGGTACGACAGCGAGACCAATCGCACCGAGCGTCAGAAAACCCGAGATGGACAGGAACCAGTTCATTCTGTCTGGCGCCTCGGTCGAAATGCGTTGCCGAGACACTTCCGCCGCAGCGGCATAGAGCGGCGTTAGCAAACTGCCCCCAGCTCGTCCGGCCAGCCATCGGTAGAAAAACGTGTCCAGAACCGAAGCGATAAGCATGCCGGCGGTCATGAATACGAGCATTATCATCAGGGTGAGGGCGACGCTCATGACATGTGCCCTGCATGAACGCCGTGATCCATGCCGCCCGCCATTGCATCGGGCTCAGGAACAGAGGTATTGGCGCAGATGGCGCGCAGCGATGCGTTGTCAAAGCTGTTCAAAACCAGCATGGCTTCGTGCCATTCCAGACCGATCAATAGATCATCAAGGCCTGTTTGCTGGACGTGCAGGGTAAAAATGGGTTCTGAGGTGCCGGTCAGCAGATCAAAGCGCGTGCGTACGTCCGATCCGTCATGAGTGCGCCCCAACCCTTCGGGGATTGCTGCCCGCGCGCCCGATAAGCGGATCAGCCGTTTGAGGGTCGCATTGCCGATGTTGGTGGCGCGTAACATCCGTTCGGCCAGTGCGGGCAGTCCCAGAAGATTGAGTAGAACCCAACCGCGTTGTTCCTGGGTTTCGAACGGCGGATGCGCAACCGCAACGTTCTGTATCATGTCACCTTGGAGAGTGAGGGTCAGGACGAGCCCGGGCGGGAGCATGGGGAGAAAAGGACCGAAATCTGCTGTGTAGGCATCAAGCTCCAGCCCATCCCGCAGATCGGCGGCTGTCATCGCCATCGGCCTTCCAAAAGGCGTGCCGCCCATCATGCCTTTACCGCCCTGACCATGTGGCCCGATCCCGCGCCACTCGTTTGGCGGGGCATCTGGCAAAAAGTCGGGCTCGGTCTTGAGACTGCCAACCAGCAGATCTCTGTGAATTGCCCTCAGCAAAACGCTGATTTTCGCTATTTCTTCTATTCTCGTAGCGCCTGGCAACTCATTCCGTGAATGCCAGAGAGCGCTGGCGCGGGGGTGCGGCAACTGGTCATGCAGGCGGTGTAGTTGAGGAATAAGAGCCTCTGGTATCGTGCCTACAACCAACAAAACCGCTGCGGCTCGCGGCGTCTCAACAACGCGCAATCCGGGGGTTTTAGCCAGCACGCTCGCAGCATCGGCAGGGGCACCCTCGCCAAAGGCTACAAACACCGGCACTTCGGCCAGCCCTGCCATTTTTGCAAGCCAGCTCATTCCCACCGAAATATTCCCTCCCGCCAGCCATAAACGATCCCGACCGATAGAATGACCAAGAACATACCCATCTCTGCCAGCGCCTTGGGGCCTTCCTCTACAAAAACCACGGCCCAAGGATACATGAACATCATCTCCATCTCGAAGGCGACGAACAGCAGCGTCATGGTGTAGTACCGGACGTGGAAACGTTGCCATGCATGGGTCTCAGGATCACTGCCCCCGAGTATAGGGCGCTTCTGAGGATAGGTGCTCGGACCCTTACCGCCTGCGCGCAATGCTGCGGTGAACAGCATTGAGAATGCAAAGATCAAAATGATGGCGATCAATGTCGTCATGAATTTTGGTATCCCTTATGCCCAAGCAAGGTTACCTATCGGCGCGAACTATAAAAGCCTTCTTCCCGCTGGACCCTTGCACTTTTTCTGAGGCCAGCGTGCCCAGTGGGTGTGACATCAAACAGTAGGCCAGATCACAGGAAGGCTATCTTGCTGGCAAAAATCAGCCTTTTTCACCGTACCAGCTATGGCGCCAGTCGATCATTTTGCCGATCTCTTGGGCCTGAGCATCGATAATGCTCCTCGAAAGCTTCTTGATGTCGCTGTTGGAACTCTGTTTCAGAGCGACCGCTGCCATTTCAATTGCAGAGGCATGGTGCGGCAGTTGTGAATCGATGAATGCTTTGTCGAAGGGTGCCTTTTTTGCGAGTTCTTCTGGGCTGTCCATCCCGAGCATGCTGCGCTCATGGGGATGGGTTTCCGTCGCGACTTCATCAGGGCCATCAAGGTCTTCGATTATGCCATCAAGCGTTTCGATTTCTTTCTTCTGATCTTCGATCATGGTCTTTGCGAACTGGACGAGTTCGTTGTGCTCGCCTTTTTCCACCGCAACCTCGGCCATTGATACCGCCATCGCATGATGGGCGGACATCATATTGACGAACCGTAGATCGGAATATTCTCCATTGTGAACCAAATTTGCAGTCGCTTGGCGCTGTGAAGTCATCATCGTTCTCCTTTGGTTAGTGTTGGCAACGCGGAAGAGCCGCTATGGTTCCGGTCGGATAAGTTGCGCAACGGGATGAGGCGTACCCAGATTTTCGCTGAAGCATGTGCTTCTTAACAAAAGGCCAGAGAGGTAAGCACGGCGCACTGGGCTTGGCTGGAACATTTATCAGACAGTTTGAGTTCTGGGTAAAAGATGCCTCTGAAGCCAATTAGCCGGCTCAGCGCGCTATTAGAGAACGGAGCACCCGATGCCAAACGAACCAGACTACGCCAAAGAAAAGCGCCCGCCGCACCGCAAGCGGCATAATGCACAGGACGATCACGAGGGAGCCGCTCACAGGCCCGAAGAGTTCGATTCAAAGAATCCACAGAAAGTGCTCAAGGAGGACGACCAAGCCTCCTGAGTTGATGCCGCTTACAGCCCTTTCAGAAAGCCCCGTCAGGATTACGCGTCAATGCGCCTTCCACTAAATTGTGCTCAGAAGGCCATTGGTCACACTACTGCGGCCATCGCCGGGCTTCTAATACCCTCGGCCTGCAGATCGTCCGCCGGTAGCAGTGCATCATCCATCAGGTCCTCTATAAACGTGCTGAGCAATTGCGTGCGCCCGGTCACGCCAGCCTTGCGATAGATCGCGTTGGTCTGGGCTTTGATCGTGCCTTCCGACGTGCCGCGGATTTCGGCGATATCGCGCGTGCTTAGCCCTTTGATAAGGAACAATGCCACATCCCGTTCAGCCGGCGTCAGGCCCCAAGCGGCGAAATGGGCGGCCATGAGTTGCGAGAATTCCGACGTGCATCTCTGCATCTTTTCTTCGGCAAGGCGGGCCCGGTTCAGGCTCATCTTCAATGCGATCCAGCCCAGAGCCACGCCCAAGTTCAGCCCGATTGCCAAAACAGTCTGCTGATACTCATGGCTTTGCCATGTCAGGATTGCCGGCTCGAGCCCCAGTGCGTCCAGAACGAAACAGAAGGTAAAGAAGAGCGCTACGGTTGCCTGTAGTGCTGCGATAACCCAAAGGGCGATGCTTCCGCGCTTGTTCATAGATCTGTCCACATCATTGCGTTGAGGTAAAAGGGATGGGGGCCGGCTGAATAACCGGCCCCGCAAAGGCGTAACTTCATTGCTACTACGCTCAGCTTACCTTTAGCGCGGTAAGCTCTCCGTTCGGCCCATAGTAATGCGTATTTCGGCGATGTGAGATTCTGGCATCCGAATGACTTGGAAGTGATTTGATACTCGAGGGTTGATCCACATCAATACGTTGCCAACGAAGTAGTGCCATAGGTAGCCCCACGTAACCAATCCATGAGGATTACCTTACTATGAAACATAAAATTTTTATCGCTGCGGCTACCTTGGCTGCCACAGTTATCGGCGGCGCCGCTTTCGCAGAAACCCATCACGGGCACAAAGGTAAAGCCGGATCGAATGAGCAGGCCGGGATGATGCACAGTGGGGGCCCTGAAATGATGGGCATGATGGGGATGATGAAACGGATGCATGGCGAAATGATGGGCGGTGGCATGATGGGCAGTATGGGTCCTATGGGCGGCGACATGATGCAAATGTTTGATGCGGATGGCGACGGCACCGTGACACCCGATGAAATGCGTACTCAACTGCAGGCCAAGTTGACGGAATTTGACAGTGACGGTGACAGCGCGCTCTCAATAGCGGAATTCGAAACTCTTCACAGCGCGATGATCCGCGAAATGATGGTGGATAAGTTCCAGCATCTTGATGCGGACGGTGACGGTGCTGTTACGGCTGAAGAAATGACCGCACCAGCGGAAATGATGGATCGCATGGAGAAGATGCGCGCAAAGATGGGAATGATGAAGGACCAGCAAGAAGATAACGACACCATGAAAACTGACAACTAAGCGTTTCTGCGTCGGCGTGATGCCGGCGCCCACATCGGTCCCCGTGAGCGGTAAAAACTTTGTAAAGTTGGCTTAAAGCGCCGAGCTGCCAAACATGTTGATCACGCCCGAGGATGGATTCTGTCCTCCTTCGCCCTACCAGCCCCCGACGAGGAGGACCCCTGATTGTCTCAAAGACCGCATCCCTTTAACCGTCGCTCGGTTCGCCTCGGAGGCATCGTGCTTGTCTTGGGCGTTGCGCTGGTCGCGGCGCTTAACCTTGGTTTCGGCCCAATGACCAATCGCGCCGATTGGCCGTCAGAGTTTATGAGCAACGGCGAGCGCATCTATTTCACTGCGACGAGCGCATCCGGCCAACCGATATCACTCCAGGGCGGGACAATGCACATGAGCATGTCGGCGGGTGGATGTGTTGCCTGTCACGGTGCCGATCGCAAGGGTGGGCGTCTGACGCCGAAATTCTGGAATTCCGCGCCAGATCTGACCGCCGCCGCCCTGTTCGGTGTGCATTTGGACGAAGATGGCGATGGCGACGATCATGGCGACCACGATAGCTATACCGAAGACCTGCTTCGCCGCGCAATTACGGATGGCGTCGACCCAGCTGGTGAGCGTCTCGACCCCGCGATGCCGCGATGGTCAATGTCCGGTGAAGACATGGCCGACCTGATCGCCTATCTTAAGACGCCCGTTGGCGGCGCAAACTGACTTGATGCGCCTGTCCTGCTGCGCCATTTGGCGACGCGAATTGAGCGGCCGAAAGGCTCATGCCGCTCAGCCCCTGATCCAGTTCTGTTACCGATGGGCGTGGACTTCGAAGACAACATTGGTTGCACCGTTAATCGAACTCGAGAAACTCAAAGGAGTAAGCCCATGCCTGATCTGCTCAAGATCACAGGGGACGAGACGAAGCTCGTCGTCAATACGGCAGATGGACCTGTCGAAATCATCCGTCAGAAGAATGAAATGCAGCTTATCACTGGGGTGCTGCAGCCGATAATCCCAATTCCAGGCATTAACCCTGCGGGAGAACTCGAGGTTCTTGCAGCGCTGGCTGATCCAGAGTTTCTCGTCGTCGACATGCGAGAGCCCGAATGGCGCCTAAAGGCAACCATTCCCGGGAGCATCTCAATTCCATTTAGCGAAGTGACGCACAGGCTTGACGAACTGGGCTGTTCACGAGCCGCCAAGGGGTGGGTTTGCTCCTCTGCCAAAAAAGTGGTGGCGTTCTGCAACGGTCCCGCTTGCCCGCAGAGTCCCTCCGCGTTTCACACAATGGTAGGCGACGGATTTCCGCCTGAGCGTATCTATTATTATCGCGGCGGTATGCAGGATTGGCTGGTTCTCGGGTTGACGACGACCGCCATTCCTGCGCGACAGGGAAATCATTAGTAGTGTAATAAGTGCTGGGATTACCAGTAAGCCCTTCATTGCGGCTATCGGCGGCGGACTTTGGTAGAAGATGCAGCTACTTAATGCCTTCCGTAAAAAAGACATTTAATCGGATGCCATGAAAGGCAGCAGAGTCCGCCGACCGATAATTGAGTCAACAAAATGCTGCATGATGCACGAACGGCCGGTCTGGGGAAGCCGCGCTGCGGCATTGGAAGGCTGGTTCAAAGGCCGGTTAGGGCCGTTTGCGAAGATAAACACAACGGGCGGAAAGTGTGAATTCGCCGCAGGTGCGCGATAAAATTGGGTCAACGCCGACAGCCGACATTCAAATGGTAACGGATTCAAATTCTTTCTGCGGTGTGGAAGGCGGAGCCGAACCCATTCGTCTCAAACGCTGCAATGCAGTAAGCGATGCGTACGGCCTATGGTATCGCGTATTTCGGCGATGTGAAATTCTGGTCTCCAACTGACTTGGAGGTGATTTGTTGCTCGATCATTGATCCACGTCAAAGCGTTGCCAACCAGAGAACCGCCAGTTCTGAACATCCGCTTTCAACTCCCTGCTGTAAGATAGCGTCAGCTTAGGTCGGGAGGGGCATGGTTTAGATTGCCACGCGGAAGGGCAATGCAGCCCCGCATTCCGCAGTTATTAGCGCATTGCTGGAGGGCTAATTACGATCACACCGTAGGCGCGCCGACTGAATCGATGACGTTTAAGTGCGTCGGCAGGCAGCTTTTCTGAATAACAAAGCCCGTCCAGTTCATGATAACCCAAAGTGGATAATGATTATAATGTTGCAACACGGATCAGGATTGAAAGGTCGAAACAATGGCAAATCTCAAAATCGGACAGGCGGCACGAGCGGCGCAAGTGAATGTTGAAACGATCCGATACTATGAACGCCGCGGCTTACTGACACAGCCGATTAAACCTGTGGATGGCCGCCCGCGTCTCTATGATGCTGCATCTGTAAGCCGGTTGCGGTTCATCAAGGACGCACAAGGCATCGGTTTTTCTCTTAGCGAGATCGCAGATTTGCTTTCTTTAAGGGCCCGTGCTGACGCCAATTGCCACGACGTTCGTAAGCTGGCGGTTCAAAAACGACGCGAGGTTTGGGAACGTCTGGAGGGATTGCAAAAGATAGCGACGCTGCTGGACGAATTGATCGACGGCTGCCCCGGAAATGGCGACCTTGGTGCCTGTTCAATCATCGGTGCCATCGAGCGGCCGAAGTGATCGGTCTGAAAGTTGTGTTATACGAAGACTTTTGTTGACACCGTACCACGGTACGGCGGTTAACCTGCACCAGAATCAACAACCGCATCAGTGCGACCATAGACCCACGCACTGGCCTTCGTGACGGTGAATGGAAGGTACACTGACAACCCCGACCGGAGATTATCATCGACACCATTTCACCAAAACCGCCGTCCCGTTCCCTTGTACGACGCTGGTTGCCGCCGCTGGTTGGGGGCGTGGTCGCGCTTGCGCTGATCTTCTGGCTGTATCGTGACTTGGATTTCTCCCGTTTTCTAACCGGTCTTCGCGAGGCACATCTTGGTTGGGTGTTGATGTTAACAGCGACGATCTTGCTGGAACAGGTCGCTAATGGCTGGAAGTGGCGTCAGATTTTGCATGACGTCAAGCCGGTGCGCACCTTGCGGCTAACCGGTGCGTTGCTTGCCGGGTATGGGGCCAATGTGCTGGTGCCGCTGGGCATCAGCCCGCTGGTGCGATCGTGGCTGATCGCGCGGATGGAAGACCTGAAGATGGGCACGGTGTTGTCTACGACGATCATCGCGCGATTCATTGATGGTGTGGTTTTTGCGCTGTTCGCGGGTCTTGTCGCCATGGCGGGCAAGGTGCCACAGGTTAGTGGCAATCTGGAGCTTGGGCTTGCGGTCGCGGGGGCGATCAATTTCATCTTGTTCGGGGGACTCTTGTGGGCGCTGTTTCGGTTTAGGACCCTGCTGGCTCAGGACGGGCCGTTGATTTGCCGCCTTTTCGATTGGGTGGCGAAGTGGTTTCGCGCCAATGGTGCACAGTTGCGCGGCTCGCTCTGTGATGGGGTGGTATGGCCCAAGGCACGCCGGCACCGGTTGAACGTGCTGTTGGGTGCCGTCGCGGCAAAGCTCATCTCGGCCACGCATTATGTCTGGGCAGGCCTTGCTGTCGGCATCGTACTTGCCCCGTTCGACTATCTCTTCTTGATGGTATTTGCCGGATTTTCCTTGGTTCTGACTCGGTTCATACGGGTGCCGGGTGGCTTTGTGATCGGGTCGGCGTTTGCCTTCAACCTTTTGGGTGTCCCCGAAGAACAAGCGTTGCTGATGATCCTGTTCAACTGGATGATTTCGATCATCGTGGTCGTCGGCGGCGGTCTGATCGTGCTGTGGCAATCCGGTATCGACATACGGAGCAGGCAGCAGGAGATCGTACATGCCGGACAATAGCAGACGATTTTTGCCGACATGTCGGTCGGTGGTTACCGCCGTCGGTATTGCACTCACGGCTGTTTTAACAGCGACACCAAATGTGGCATCGGCCCACAGCTTTGTCGTGACATTAGATGCAACTGCGGCGGCAGAGCCTTTGGATCTGGCGTCGGCAATACAAGGTATGCGCGTGGCCGCCAGTGAGCGTGACAGCCACGCGGCGGAAACCTCGGACGGGCATCTTGGCGGCATCGATCTGTTTATCCGCGTCCAACCCGTAGACGCTGCGGAAGGCATTATCTGGCTCAAAGGCGCGCCTACGACTGCCGCAACGGTGGTCGTGAATTTCAGCGGGCCGGACGTTGCACCGTCGCGCAGGGCCGATGACGCGACTTTGGTCATCACACCGGGCGCACTGCCTCCCGCCGAGATTTGGACCGGCAATGCGCTCTCCTCCACAAACAGTTTCGCAGCGCGTTACCACGCCGCGTATGACAGCGCACCCGACCGGCAGGCAGCCCAAGGGTACAACGCAGCCCTGCGCATTGATCGTGCTGTCCGCGACAGCGGTGGCGTGCATGATATCGAGGCTTTGCGACAAGCGCTCGATCGATCCACCGACGGAACAGATTGGCCATGACCATGGATCGTATGCGACAAACCTGTGCTGGGTCCATGTGATGGGGAAGTCGGACCACACGACCGAACGCGGCCGCTTCTGGCGCATCGCGGGTGCAGGTGCTGCCTTTCAGGCGGGAAGTGCTGCGATTGATTCCGCGACCATCGTGGCAAGCCTTGTTTTTCAACTGACGGGCAGCGCGTTTGCCGTCGGCTTTGCCAGCGCTGTGCTGCGTCTGGGCTGGCTTCTACCACAACTTGTTGTCGGTTTCTTGGCTGAACGCGCAGATAGACGCATGCCGTTCTACGTCTTCGGTGCCTTTGGGCGGGCATTGATGGCAGGGTTGATCGCACTTCTTCTTTGGTTTGGTGCTGGCATGTCTGCGGTCGCACTGGGATGGGTATTTCTGGGGCTATGGACGCTCTACGCCTTTGTCAGCGGCGTCGTCGCGGTTCCGTATAACGATATCGTCGGGCGGTCGATCCCATCAGAGGCGCGCAGCCGGATGTTGGCGTGGCGGTTTTTCGGGGGCGGTATTTTCGCGCTGGCGGTCGCCGCCTTTGTGCGGCTAACGCTTGATATCTTGCCGAACCTTCAGGCCTACGCTCTAATTTTCGGATTGGCAGCACTGTTGATGGTCCTGTCTTCGATGTTGTTCGTTTCGGCGGGTGAACCGCCGATAATACCCCCTAAGGTTGGGCGCAAACCACCGCAGGATGTGCGGGCGTTCTTAAGCGGCGGTTGGCATGTCCTGAGGACTGACAGCCGATTCCGGTTATTCCTCCAGTCCCAGTGGCTGGGCGGCGCGACCCTGATGGCGTTGCCGTTTTATGTCGTCGCAGCGAACGGTAGCGGTGTCACTGTTGCCGACGTCGGCCTGCTGTTGGGCGCGCAGACCGCCGGCGCTCTGGTTTCCAACCCGGTCTGGGGCAAACTTGGCGACGGCGCGGGCAAGTTGCGGATGTTGCAGACCGTGGCGCTTATCCGGATCGTGCCGCCGCTGCTGTTACTGGTTTTGTTGGGTCTCGGCGCTGGTCTCTGGGGCTACTTGGCGCTTTTCGCGCTGATTGGTGCGATGATGAACGGCGTAACCATTGGTTATCTGGGCTACCTGATGGAAATATCGCCCGATGACAGACGCCCTGCCTATTCGGCGTATTTCAACGCGCTGGCCTCGCCTGCGGCTCTTTTACCGCTGCTTGGGGCCGGTCTGATATCATTGACCTCGATCCATGCGGTCTTTGTCGCTGCCATCCTTGCCGCGGGTGCGCAGCTGCTGCTACTGCTGCGCATCTCGCGCCTTGCGCCGGAGGGTTCCAGATGATCGCCTTTCGCCGTTTCTTGAAACGTCTGTGGTTGCCGATCATCCTGCGCTATTGGCCGCTCGCTCAGCTCTGGTACCGCGGATGGGGCCTGACTTTGGACGGCCATCCTGATGACGAGGTCTGGTATTTCGCCTTCGGGGCCAACATGAACAACAGCGTTTTTCTGGGCCGTCGCAAGATGGAGCCTTTGGAATGGCGTGTGAGACGTGCGCCAGACTACAGGCTGCGTTTCAATCTTCAGGGCCGGCCACGTGGGCTGTCCGCCCCCGCCAACATCGAACCCGCGCCAGAAGAAGAGGTTTGGGGCGTTCTATACCGAATGACGCGCCGGGATATGGTCTGGCTGCATTCGACCGAAGGCGTGCCGGGTTGGCGGTATTACCCGATCTGGCTTGATGCCGAGGATCATGCAGGCAATCGGCTCCGCGCCTTCAGCCTGATCGCCGACGGCCAGCCCGAGGACGGTAAACCGTCCCTGCGCTACATCACTCTGATCCGTGAGGGAGCGGTCCAGCACAATTTGCCAGACCATTGGATCGAGAAGCTGAACGCTGTGCGACATGCCGACGTCAGACTTAATGTCGATAGGCACACGGATGAACCCCGATCATATAGTCCAATCGTCGTTTCGCTTTTCGTGCAGTCGCAATACCGGTTCGGTTGCCCAACTTGGCCGTTGGCAGGTGGTTCTTAAAACACCCGGGCTGCGTCTCGACCCATTCCAGATCGGCAGTAAGTTAAACTATTTGTCGCGGTAACTGTCAAAAGAGCTGTATCGATCGCTGACATGGGATCGTAAGTCAAAGATGGCCGGCCATCGAAAGTTCACCATGGCGACAAAGATCGACGCCTATTTTTGTGATCCTCAGTCACCTTGGCAAAGAGGGAGTAATGAAAACACCAATCGACTTCTTCGCCAATACTTCCCGAAAGGCGTTGATATATCGGGCTTTAGTCAGGCCGAGCTGAGCGCCGTGGCCCGCCTGCTCAACGAGAGACCTCGAAAGACCTCGCAATATCAAACCCCCGCAGAGAAATTTGAAGCGTGTGTTGCGGCGCTCCGTTGAAACCACACCTCTGACCGACGCTTAACTTAATAGAATGCTGCACGATGAATAAATGGCCGCAATGACGGGCCGCACTGCAGCATCTTGAAGTCATGGCCAAGGTCCGCAAAGGGCCGGTCTCTCTCGGCTGATTTTGCTGCGGCTGCGAAATGGTCGAGCTGCTTGTTCGTTTGAAGGGCTCGAAGCCGCCTTCCGCACCGCAGCACAAACACCAGTTCCGTGGCTGATTGAATGTCAGCTGTCCCCATCGACGCACGGCAACCTCGCACTTGCAGCGAATGCACACTTTCCGCCCTTTGTGATAGCTGTCGCTAACGTCTGCGGATTCAGCTGGTTTCTTTTCAGTCCCTGAGATGCGCATTTAGAGCGCATGTGAGTCTAAACTTTCTGTGGTTCAAGGCCTTCCAATCGCCGCGCAACAAGATCACTGGGTAAGGTCGCGGAGAGCTTCCTTTGACTCTCCAACATAAGCTCGCGGTCGAGAGATCTGTCTTGGTAGTGGACCCTTGTCCCGTATGAGCGCTGCGCGCACAAAGCCAGTGCGAAGTTAACGCCTTTTGGACCTAATGCGCCGAGAAGGGTATGGGCCTGTGTTCGTGCAATGTGGCTGCCAGTGCCAAGGCGAACCCGCCAGCGTCGCGAGAGGTTATTATTGCTGCGCGCGTCACCGTTACTTAAAGGAAAGACCGGCTCTCGGTCGGAAATTGCTTCCGCCAATCGCCGCTGCAGGAAGGCGGGGTGCTGCCCCTGCAATAGCAGAGTTTCTAAGAAGGGGTTAAGTATAGGATGCAATTTTCCACCGAAATCAGCGAATGTTTTCGAAATCGATGTGCCAATCCTGTAAACCCAGTCATCTGTACCAGAGGCGTCAACTGATATGTGTTCTCCCCAACGCAGCACCGTATCAGCGTTGCGCAGTGGAACAAGTGTGAGGAAGGCGATTGCGGCGGCGTCGACGAGCAATGAGATTCTTTTAGTTTTGTGTTTCTCAGTGAGACCTTCGTCTAAGAGGACGTAAGCCTGATCAAAGAGAACATCGATGGAGGCCAGATTTGCATATCGGCCCTCTTTCAGCCTGACTGAGCCATTCGCAGCAATTGTATAGTCTGCGACAAGTTCTTTGATGGCATCTTCAAGATAAGCGTCTGGCTGAACAAATTTTGTCAACGCGCCAAGGAAACCAAACTGCATTGCGCAACTGGTCGCTCTAAGCCCGCGCTGAGATAGATCCTGATCGTAAGCTAATAGTGTTTGCATACTAATTTCATCAGATAAACCCGCCTTCCGGGCAGACCATATTAGCTGGCGGGCATAGCTTCGCATATTCCGCACAGTAGCTCCGGAACTTCTGCGTCCCCTTACGCGCTGGCCTGCCTCCAGTTCATCCAACATAGTTCGCCAAGTCCCTGGCAACTCACAAACGGGAACTGAGCAACGCAACCTTTGTGATGTCTGTTTCCTCTGACCTGTTCGCCCTTGCTTAAAACGGTGAGCGCGGCATCTTATTTGGCGAGCGCGGTCTACTACATGAGAAATAGGATGATGCAGGCCATATATGGACCGTAAAGTGTCTCTAAGACGACGCAGACTGGTTGGACTGCTCGACTTGTCAAAATCAAAAAATGATCAACCTCGATGTCAGTAAGGCCCCGGTGCGTACAATAGTCAAAGAAACTATCCACTTGTCGCAGATTTTTTGTTTGCAACGTTTTGACTGCGGGCAAGCTTAGCAACTTGGTCCAATTTTGGCCCGAAAGAACTTCGCTTCTCGAACGGGTATCGCGCTGGCCCGATTTTACGATTTCTTTTGAATTTAGTAGTCGTGAATGATCGGGTTTCATGTGCGGTGCCCTCCCGGGAGCAGTGCAACGAGCGCTTTCTGTCCTTCACGCATCAGCATCTCGTTATGAATCCATGCGTAAAATCGAACAACGGTTTCAACAGTGTCACCAAGGCGCTTTGCTATCATGTCGATCCGCTCTGGGTATTCATGGTAGAGCAAACTGGCTTGTCCGTGGCGGAAGTTATGAGGGTTGCAAGTAATGCCGACCAAGTCTCGCATGTGGTTCTGAAACCAGCTGAGAAAAGTGTTGTAGCAAAGGCTTTTTGTTTGATTCTTTACTCCCGGAATTAGCCAGCGGCACTGAAGTGCAGCGGTCTTGGCTGCTTTTTCTTGCCTTTTGTCGTCATGAATATTTCCTGAGACATCGTTTCTAAAAAAGTGCGGACGAACCTTTTCGAGGAACCATCGCACCGTATCATGATAAAGCTCTGCGCTGGCGCTAATGAGGGTGTCGATAGCTTTTTTGTTTTTGGTCTCACTTTCTGGAACAACCAATCGAAACTCGTTCTTCGACGCGACCGTCAACCAGGCATCGGGAACATTAACAGTTGTTTCAACGAAGTTTTCGACGCGGATCGGAGCCCCGCCACATTCGATTGCGCAGAATAGTGCTGCGGTGCCAAGTTGGCGAACCCGTGTACGTTCAGTTCTGGTTAAGCCTCGCCTGTCATTTTTGGCCAATCGCATAATGGCTTCGGCTTCACGACGCAAAGGAGCGTGTGACAGAAGAAAATCTGCGCGCATGTCGAGCCGTTCAATGAGAGACCGGCACAAGTTCTGAGTTTCCAAACCCATCTGTGAATTCTTTATTGAAATTTTGAATTCCGGTATGGCTTTGATTTCATCTCTCAATTCCGGCAGACTAATTCCGTTGCGCTCAAGTATTGGAGGTAGGTATCCGGCCATCGAAGCTGCAGTGCTTGCCTTAATTTCACCGCGGGAAAGCACATACTGCAATGCCTCAAACACAGCGTCCTGATCTGAAAGTGCAATTCTAATCGTATTTGCAGAGGAGTGCAGTCGGCCAACTTTCATCAGAGCATGAATGATTCCGCGCATAGCCTTTTTATGACTGTCCGTCGTTTTCTTCGCTAAATGCCTCCATTCTTTTCTAATTTTTGAGTATTTGGTCCGGCTCGACACTTGCGTCATCATGTCGATTTCGATCTGAAATTGAGAAGGTAGTTCATGCTGCCTTGGCGAGGTTGTTTGGATCGCAGCGATCGGGTGAGGAAAGAAGGTTCGAATCCCATCGGCTGTTTCAACGTCAGCTTGCAATCGTGCAATTAGGCGAGCGGCGTTACGCAGACTTTTCTTCTGTGTGCTGGATGCTCGAGCGTATAGAGCGCGGAACGTGCTCTGCGTCATATCGACGGGCTGGTAGCCACTCTCCCTGGCACACATTGTCAGCGTAGATTCAACGCATGACAAGTCAACTTGGCGCTTTCTGTACCTGGGCAGACTTTTCAGCCATTTAGCAGCCTTCAGCCAGTTGTCGACACGTTCCCGCAATTCGCGTTTGTGTTTTGAGATGCCCAACGCGTTCTCCACGCCTCCGCGCGCACGCTTGCGATAATCAAGGTATGTAGCTTGTGTCATGGTTGGCATATTCACGCGGTTCCAACCAGCGCGAGGGAATAGGCGGTCGAAATTATCTATGTTAAGCTCAACAGTCTCGGGCGCGAGCTTGCGAGCACGCAGTAGGCTGCGGAGTGCACATTGAGCACGCCTCCGGGAACTGGTCGGATGACCCGCTTCGATCTCAGCCTCAAGCACTTCAATAACTTTATTCATAGTAGGCACTTCTGACGAAGCAGAAAATTCCACTTGGCGAGTAATTTCAGAGATCAACTCTTCCGTCGTGTGAAACATCGTGTCCCTCGTTTGTCGTTCGGCAACAGTAAGGTTGGCCGATCGATCAAGATGCGAAGGATTTTCTTCTATCACGGGAGTAGAGGGCAATGGGTTGAGATCAATGTTTGAAGTACGGAACGATGTCTTAACGTATGCTGGGAGAAATGCCTGCCGGCGAATTTCCTTTGCTCGCGCTGAATACAAGCTTGGTTGCTTGAATGCGAGAATCTCAAGCGAAATCCACAATTTCTTCCTCGCGCCAAGACGGATGGGTGGGGGGAAGAACGTGGGGTATTTCTCTTTGTTGCACCAGTCGTTGATCGTGCCCACGCTTATGCCCGTAATCCGGGAGACTTCCTTGTTGTCCAAGAGCGGGGTTTGAAGATCAGCCCAAAGTTTCCTGGCTTGAGTTTGGTTCAAGCCCATAGCCGCCCAGATTTCAGACCATGCAGTCGAGGCGTTGCTCGGGAAGCCCCAGGCGGCGAAGACCTCACGTCGTTTGTCTCCCTTTATTCCGAAGTAGCCTTCAATTTGTTCGATCGTCGCGGTGCCTGGGTCGAGCTTTGGTGTTGAGGTTTTGATCATGATGAGAACCTCGGTGCGTTTGGTCTGCAGCGGAAACCGGAGCGACAAATTTTTTGATGAAGCAGTTTGGTCTTGTTTGGCGGGAGTTCAAGAGACCGTCGGTCAAGTAGCGGACGAACACTTTGGGTCGCTTCTGTTGTTCCCGCAATCTCAGGCCCAAGGCGCTTTTCCTGATAGGGAAATTGCCCAAATGTTTCCCAGACCCAGTGCCATTCGGTGCCTCTGGGTGCCATTTTGAGGGTTTTTCGCCCCTGACAGGAAAATTTCAAAAAGGGTTCTTTTCGCCTTGTAACCACTATGTTTACTTGGCTATACGCGTCGGTGGAGACGTGGCCGAGTGGTCGAAGGCGCTCCCCTGCTAAGGGAGTAGGCCCGGAAGGGTCTCGAGGGTTCGAATCCCTTCGTCTCCGCCATCATACCTTTTTGTTGGATTTGAATGGGCCGCTTCAAGCGGCCTTTTTCTTGTTTTTTCATCGGCTTGATGTCGCCTTACTGTCGCCTCGAGTTCCTTTCGGTAGTGTCTGCATTCTTTCCTTGAGTGGTATGGAATGTCGCCTCTAATATTTGGCCTTATCCAGCAAATTGGCCAAAACGCTGGTTGAGAGCTTCGGCGGTAGGCGGCATGGCGATAGTGGGCTCTATCTGGGGGGTGGCCCCTCAGGTGCGCGACGCTGGATCGTGCGTGTGGTCGTCAACGGTTGGAAGAATAAGAAAGGCGCATCCCTGAGCACGGACTTTGGCCTTGGCGGCGCGGATATCGTCACGATCAACCAAGAGCGTGAGCGGGTGCAGGACAATCGGTAGCATTAAACAGACACCCAGCATTTAAACACAAGGCGGTGGATTGCAGAACTTTGGTTCGCATCGCGCAAGGGGCTGCACTGCGGGACAAGAGCCCGCTTGCGCAAGGTGGCATTTCGGCCGGTCTCACAGGGGGGTGAAATGTAACTTATATTACACCACGTAATATAAGTTACATAAGAATCGGTCAGAAGGATTTTACGCCACAACGCTTTGACGTTTGGTGCCGCCCTTTGTTCAGACAAATCTAGCAGGATCCAATGACCCAACATGCCCCCCAAGCGCAGTCCAAGCTGCGGTATTCGCAAAATTCCCTGAGACTTGCCCTGCTAAGCGGGGTCGCAATCGCCAGCTTATTCACCACGCCAGTTGTGGCCGATTCCAATGGCGCGCTGCGCGTCCTCACCTTCAATACATGGGCCGACCAATTCAGGAACAACCTCGATGATATTGCTCCGCTTTTCGTCAATGGCGGCTACGACGTGATCGCTTTTCAGGAATTGTGGAGCGAGGCCTATTTGACCGGATTGCAACAACGTCTGCGCGATGCAGGACTTGGAGAGTATACCTATGTAAAAAAGGGGGATACTGGAATTCTCAGCCGCCTGGAGGGCATTACCGGAACCAATTCTATGGGCGATTCAGTCGCCTATCAGATAACTGACGGCAGCAATGCGATCCCCGAAACCGTCTTTGGGTCTGTTCACCTCGATTATCGCGATACCTCTGTGCGACGCTTGACCGAAGTAGAGGGCCTCGCTGAATGGGCGAAGTCGACCAATCGCTCAGTGGTGCTCGTGGGCGACTATAACGCGGCGGACACCTCGGAGCGCGGGCTCAATCGGGCGAGCCAACAGAAGCTTATCCTCCAGAACTACTTGCGTTCGGGCAACAGTTTCTACGGCACTTTGCTTGAGCAGTACGCCGTTGATCAGGCGGCGATGACACAGTTCATCTCCGAGCACAGCGGGCAGAACCTCGCGCTTGCCGACATTCCCGATACGCTCTTCGCAGACGAGATGTATCCGATCCAAGACAACTTGCCTGTCACGATGAATAAGATGAAGCACGACTTCATCCTTCTTGAGACAGAAGCGCAGCGCGAGCCGTTCGCCCCTCACATTTTGGCCGATGGCAGCACGACCTGGACCTCGGTTGAAGAGGATCATACCAACGTTTGGCCGAGCTGGGATCGCGGAGCGATTGATCATTTCATGGTGTCTCGCCCCTTTGGCAAATGGTGGGCAATCGTTAATCAGGAAGATGATCCATATACAGGCGTTTTGGACCAGACTGACGTAACGGCCGACGGCAAGGCCTATTCGGATCACGAGCTCGTTGCCCATGATCTTGCTTGGATTGGCCCCAAACTGGAATACGAGCTGGACGAAAACGATGACGAAGTAACCCGTCTCGTGTGGAGCGAGGACGCCGCTGTCTTCGACGAGAGCGAAGGAGAATTCTACCTGACGCGCAACAACATGCGTAAAGATGTTTATCTGGGTCAGGTTTCTGATGCTGACGGAAATCCAATCCTCGATTGGCTCAGCGAAAGTGAAAAGAAGACCCTGCTGGACTGTGGAACAGCGGATGCCCGTCTTGCCCAAGCTGTCAGCGACTATTGCATCGACGACCACAGCTTTATCTCCGAAACACTTGTCAAAGATGGCGGGACGGTGCGCGTTGACGAGGATGCAGCACTTGGCACTTCGGCTGCGACATTGCGCCTCGACAACGGCGGCCTCGCAGTCACCGGCACGCAAATGGCGACATTGGACCGTGAGGTCAGCCTAGAGGGTACGGAGGGCGGCTGGCTCGACATCCGGGGCACCGGTACGACGGTCGCCGCGCTCAAGGAGATTTCGGGCACTGGCGCGCTTGAAAAGCGCGGGGACGGCACGCTCACATTGGAGGCCAATAACAGCTATACTGGGGCAACTCTTGTGTCGGATGGGCTTTTGGTCGTCAACGGGTCGATCGCCCAATCTTCGGGCGTTAGCCTCATGTATGGCGCGACGATCGGTGGTCGTGGTACGGTCAGCTCACTGACAGTAGGCAGTGGCGCAATTTTGGCCGCAGGCAACAGTATCGGCACGTTAAATATTGACGGCGATTTGACCATAGATGCTGGCGCACTCTTCGAAGTCGAAGTGAATGCTCAGGGTGATTCCGACGTCGTCACGGCGACAGGAGATATCACAATCGGTGGCGGAACAGCGGTGGCGCTTGCCGCAGCTGGCGACTACGCCCCACTCACTGACTATGTCATATTACAGTCTGGTGGCGCTGTATCAGGTCAATTTGACAGTGTGACGTCCTCGCTTGCGTTTCTCGACGCAGCCTTGAGCTATGGGGTGCAAGATGTCTCGTTGAGCCTTGAGCGTAATGACACAGCCTTTGATCAGGTCGCGACAACGGCAAATCGGGGGGCCACGGCGGCTGGCGTTGAAAGCCTCGGCTTCGGCAACGCCCTCTTTGATAAGGCCGTGATGCTTGATGCGGCGGCTGCGGACCAAGCCTTCGACGCTCTTTCGGGTGAAATCTACGCCGCCAGCATGACGGCCCTCGCAGATCAGGGCAACGACTTGCGCTCCGCTGCATTGTCGCAACTGCGCGGTTATAAGGGCGGTGACGCGACTTCATTCTGGATGCAAAGCTATGGTGGCCAAGCCAGTATCGACGGCGAAGAAACGCGTGACCTAAACCATTCCTCCTTTGGGACACTTGTTGGGATCAACGGAGCACTTGGCAGCGAATGGGTCTATGGCGCGATGCTTGGCTTTGGCAAAGGGTCCGCCAGTTTAGATGGCGCACGCGATACATCGGAAAGCGACTTCACCAACCTTGGCTTTGTTGCCGGGCGCGATTTCGGCGCGGCCCGTATCACAGCTGGGGCGACGTGGACCCACAGCGAAATTGACAGCACGCGTGGCGTCTTTTTTGCAGACTTTTCTGATACTCTGACATCAAGCTACGGCGCGGACACAACGCAAATCTTTGCCGAGGCGTCTTATGACTTCGCGGTTGGGACCTCGGTCCTTCAACCCTATGGTAGCATCGCCCACGTTGCCGTTAATACCGACGCGGCTTCGGAAAACGGCAATGATGCTGCGCTGAACGTTCGAGGCAATAAATTTGATGCGACAGTGGGCGAACTGGGCCTGCGGGGGCAGATGCACCTCTCCGAAGGTGCGACCCCCATCCGCCTTTCGGGCGGTGCAGCGTGGCGGCATGTCTTTGATGCGAACGCGCCACAAGCAGGCATGGCGTTCTCGGGCGGCGATGCGTTCACTGTCAGCGGCACCAATGTTGCCAAAGACGTATTCAAAGTGAACCTTTCAGTCGGTATCGACCTGACGCAGAGCACGGCCCTGACGGTTGGCTACACGGGTGAATTTGGTGATGCGGGGCGTAGCGGTAACCTTGCAGCCAGTCTGCAAGTGAAATTCTGATCTATCACAAAGCAATATAAAGAGGCCGCGACAGAAGACTGTCGCGGCCTTTTGATTGAAAATGAACGGTCTGCAGGCGATAAAACCTGAAGACAAGGTTGAGATGGGTGCCCACTGACATGGACGGTGAAGACAAAAAGAGCCACAGACAGCGCCTGTTATTGAAACAACTTGAGGCTCAGCGCTACATATCACTGGACGAGGTGGCGAGCCGGTTTGCCGTGACCCAGCAAACCGCACGCCGCGACATCATGGAACTGGAGAGCCTTGGCAAACTGCGGCGTCTACACGGTGGCGCGATGATTTCGAATTCCGTTGAACCAAGCGAGTTACGTAATCGGCGCATCCGCAACGCACAGGCCAAGGAGCAGATTGGCACATGTGTGGCGGACCTTGTCGAAGACGGCGCGTCGCTCTTTCTTGACACGGGTACCACCTGCGAGGCCGTTGCGCGTGCCCTTGTACGACGTCGCAACCTGCGCGTGGTCAGCTATAGCTTGCGTATCGCCGCCTACCTCAGTGAAGTGACTGATTTCACCATCGCCGTCCCGGGGGGCTTTGTGCGTCAAGTAGATGGCGGCATTTTCCAAGAGCAGTCGCAGTCATTCATCACGGGTTTCAAGTTCGACTTGGCAATCCTGTCAGTCTCCGGCGTCGACGACGACGGTGATCTTGGCGACGATGATCAGGCCGAGGTAGAGACGGTGCGCTCAGCCATGAGACGATCGCAAAAAGTCTTGCTTGCCGTGGACAGCAGCAAGTTCGGGCACCGCGGTCTGGTGAATCTCGGCTCACTGTCGGACGTCGATTTTCTGGTATCTGACGCTCCATCCTCCCGCGCCATCGCAGCGGCAGTCGCCAGAGGCCGCTTGACGTTTCATCAAGTGGGGTGAGCTTGGCCCGCGGGTCAGGGCAATCCGCACCGCATGTTGCCGCAATTCGCCCGTCCGTTTCAGTCCCATAGTCAGTCTCCTTTGGTGCCGTTGCTATCAAAGGCGGTGACCTGCCCCCCGAGGCTCCCTCATTCATAACGAGAGTTTGCGGGTCTGGGTTTCATATTCTTCGTCGTCAGTTTGGGCAAGCGCGTCTTGCGCGGAGCCCTCAAATTGCTCAAGCGCTCGACGAGCTTCTGCCGGTGTTTGGTTCCCAAGCGATGAGTGCGGCCTGACGTTGTTGTAGTCGTATCGCCAGAGTGCCAGCTTGCGACGGGCGTCATCCAACGTATCGAAGATTTCCTCATTCAACAGCTCGTCGCGCAGGCTGCCATTGAAGCTTTCTATGAAGCCATTCTGCTGGGGTTTGCCGGGGTCGATGTAATGCCAATCAACGTCGTTATCACCGGCCCATTTTAGGATCGCACGACTGGTAAACTCCGTGCCGTTATCACTGACAATGCAGGCAGGCTTTCCATAAATACGGACAAGCGCGTCAAGTTCCCGCGCGACACGAGCGCCCGAGATGCTGGTGTCAGCCACCAAGCAGAGGTTCTCGCGGCAACAATCGTCGTTTACAGCCAGCATGCGGAACTTGCGTGACGCGCCGAACGTATCCGACACAAAATCTAAGGACCAACGCTCGCCAGGACGCAAAGCAACCGGCATTGGTGTCCGCGAGCCACGCGCACGCTTGCGGCCCCTGCGCCGTCTAACGCCCAGCTTTTCTTCAGTATAAAGGCGATACAGTTTCTTGTGGTTCATGATCCTTCCCTTGCGTTCCAGCAGCACACCGATCCGGCGGTAGCCAAAGCGCCGTCGCTTGCTGGCAATCGCTTTCATCTCTTCGCGAACTTCTGGATTATCCGGTGACTGATCGCGCCGGACGGTCTTGGGATCGACACCGACAAGCCTGCACGCCCGGCGCTGCGAGATATCATGGTCTCGCATTGCCTTGCGTGCTGCGGCCCGTCGCACATTCGGTGTCGTCAGTTCTTTCCCAGCAAATCCTTCAACACAACATTGTCCAACATCGTGTCCGCCAGAAGGCGCTTCAGCTTGGCGTTCTCATCCTCCAGCGATCTAAGGCGATGAGTATCAGAAACGTTCATGCCACCATATTTGGCTTTGAACTTGTAGAACGACGCGGGACTCAAGCCATGCCTGCGGCACACCTCTGCCGTCGGCATGCCAGCTTCCTGTTCTTTGATCATTCCGATAATTTGGGCTTCAGTAAAACGGCTCTGTCGCATCTGTTTGCTCCTTCGAAGGTTGAGCAAACTCTACATTAAACTGAGGGAAGTTTCGGGGGGCAGGTCAAGCGGTATCGAACCGCGGCAGGTACAGGTGCCTGTTTCTTGGCCTCGGTTCGCAGGGGGCCGTTCAATTCGCCGATAATGAGCACCAAAATCTGACAGCTTCAGTGAATTCAGCCGCATAAAAGTCGGACGCTTCGGGGCCTAACGGATCGCCTTCAAAACGCCCATGGCGCTTGGCGCATTCGAAAAAGCCGGGGGCCGGTATGCCGCCTCTTGCCTTGCTGATCACAAGTGCTGAGATCAATGGGTGACCGGCGGCAACATCTTCTGCTATCAGGCATTCGAGGGCCACAGTAAGCTGGTGGATGGTATTTGGCGGCGAAAGCCCAAGGGTCTTTGCCAGTGCCTGATACGTGACGGGAAGCGCGTCCTGGGCCATCTTACAAAGGTGATCCCTTATACGTTGTGGTAACATCATCAGGGCCTTTCACGGGGCGTGATTTCTGAGGCAGCTGTCTATGGGCGCCGCCTGTCTCAGTCCTACGTCGCATTGATCTGCTGTGCAAACATTGCGCATGTCCGGCCAGACCCTTCCTTGCCAAGGCCGCGTTCTGAATGAATGTCCCCAATCGGCCCTAGGAGTTAAACGGCGGTCATCAAACGTAGCGCGTCGTAGATCGCCGCGTGGGTGTTGCGGGCAGAGACGGCGTCCCCGATACGGAAAAGCTGGAACGTGCCTTGCGTATTGCGGACCGTTGTCTGCGGTTGGATGGCCAAAAAGGCCGCTTGATCGATCGCGCCGCCATTCGACGAGGACGGCCGCAGGTCGTGGTAAAGCGCATCAAGCGGCATTGTGCCATAGTTCACGACAATCTGGTCGTAGTCCGCTTGCGCCAGCTTGTCGGAATAATCGGTCCCGATGATCGCGCGCAGCCGGTTGCCGTCTTTGAGAACCCCGCGCAGCCGTTTGGTGACGGTGAAGGTCACCTCATCACGTTGCAGATTGCGCATGTAGGGCACAAGGTTCATCGCCATGACTTCGGGTGCAAAGGTGCGATCTGGGGTCATGATTTCGACGGTGCAGCCCGCGTCGACGGCCATCTCGGCGGCTTGCAGCCCGCTGTGGTCGCCCGCTTCGTCGTAGATTAACAGGGATCCAGCCGGTTTTACATCACCCGATAATATATCCCAGGCCGATACGACGTGATCTGGCGTGTCCCCTTCATAGAGGGTGGTGTTGGCCATGCCGCCGGTGGCAATGATCACGACGTCAGGGCTTTCGGCCAGCACGTCCGCTGCCTCGGCATATAGATTATAGCGCAGGTCAACGCCGCCAGCTTCGCATTGTGCAACGCGCCAGTCGACGATCTGCATCATCTCGGCCCGTCGCTTTGTGCGCGCTGTCAAAAGGAGCTGCCCGCCGGCACGGTTGGCGGCCTCGAGCACAACGACCTCATGCCCGCGCGCGCTGGCGACGCGTGCGGCTTCCAACCCCGCGGGGCCCGCACCGACGATAACGATCTTGCGACGGTCGGCAGCGGGTTTGATGATGTGGGGCAGGGAAAGCTCCCGGCCTGTCGCGGGGTTGTGGATGCACAGGGCTTCGCCCCCCTGATAGATACGGTCAAGGCAGTAATTCGCCCCGACGCAAGGGCGGATATCATGTTCACGGCCCTCCTTGATCTTGCGCACAATATGGGGGTCAGCCATATGCGCGCGGGTCATGCCCACCATGTCCAGCAAGCCCGAGGCGATGGCGTGACGCGCGGTCGCGACATCCTGGATCTTGGCGGCGTGGAAGGTCGGCATGCCCGTCGCGCGCCGGACCTCTCCGGCGAAATCCAGATGCGGCGCCGAGGGCATGCCCTGGATCGGGATGACATCCGTCATCGCCGGATCGGTATGGATACGGCCCCGAATGACATTCAGAAAATCGACCTGCCCTGTATCACGCAGCAGTTTTGAAATTTCGATCCCTTCTTCGGCGGTGATGCCGCCCGCCTGAACCTCGTCGGCGGTATAGCGGATGCCAACAATAAATTCCGGCCCGACACGTTTGCGCACGGCGTCCAGCACATCGGTCGTAAAGCGAAGCCGGTTTTCCAGCGTATCCGCGCCGTAGGGACCGCTAAGCTTGTTCGACAGTGGAGACCAGAACTGGTCCATCAGATGGCCGTAGGCCTGAATTTCGATCCCGTCCATGCCACCGGCCTGCATCCGTTCGGCGGCGGTTGCATAGTCTTCGATCACGCGCTCGATATCCCAATCCTCCATCATCTTGGGAAAAGCGCGGTGTGCGGGTTCACGGTCCGGGCCTGCCGAAATCGAGGGCAGCCAATCCCCTTTGTTCCAGTTGGTGCGGCGTCCCAGATGCGTCAGCTGGATCATCGCCGCGCAGCCGTGTTCGTGCAGGGCATCGGTCAGTTCGCGGATCCAAGGCACGACCTCGTCGCGATAGGCGAGGATATTGTTGAAAACCGGCGGGCTGTCGCGACTGACGGCAGCGGAGCCAGCGGTCATTGCCAGCGCCACCCCGCCCTTCGCCCGTTCCTCGTGATAGAGGCGATATCGGGCCTTTGGCATGCCGTCCTCGGGGTAGGCCGGTTCGTGGCTTGTGGTCATCACCCGGTTTTTCAGCGTCAGATGCTTGAGCGTATAAGGCTGAAGCAGCGGGTCGGTGGTGACGTGGTCTTTCATGGCGGGGACTTTCTTTAGCAATCGAGGATGATGTCGGTCAGCGGGCGGCTGACACAGGGAAGGATGAAACCGCGGTCGATCTCGCGCTGGCGGATGCCGCCTTCGTGGGCCATGACGACCTCGCCCGCGTGTTTGAACGTTTTGCAGGTGCCGCACATGCCGCGTGCGCAAGAAGACGGCAGTGGCAGCCCTGCCTGCTTGACTGCAGCAAGGATCGTGGTGGTTTCAGCACATTCGAACGCGTGGCCCGTCCGCGCAAAGGTCACGGTCCGGCGCGGCGTATCACCCCCGCCAAGAGCCTCGGGTGGGGGGGCAGAGAAATCAAAGCTTTCCTCGCCGTAGCGGTCATCGGGGACGCCTGCGGCCTGTGCAGCGGCGCGCACCATCTCCATGAAAGGCTGGGGCCCGCAACATAGCACTGTGCGCGTTGCGAGGTCCGGCATGACACGGGTCAGAAAATCGGCATCAGGACGCATGCCGCCGGGGCCGCGGGTGATCGTGGGGAGATGCACCAACCGGGGCAGCCGGCGCGCGAGACCGTCAAGCTCGGCCAGCGCCACAAGGTCCTGCGGCGTCGACACGACCTGCAACAGCACGACATCCAGGTCCAACCCCCGGTCAGCGGCGGTGCGCAGGATGGACAGCATCGGTGTGATACCACTGCCAGCCGCCATCAGCGCATAGGCCGACCCGTGCCAAGTGGCCGGACCAAAGCGGCCAGACGGGCCGAGGGCTTCTATCTCTGCGCCCGGCACCAGCATCTCGTGAAGCCTGCGCGCACCCGGTCCTGCCTGTCGCTTGATCGTGATCTCTATCCCGCCGTCGCGCGCGGCAGACGAAGCGATGGTATAGCACCGCTCTATTCGACCCTCTGGCGTATCAATGCGAAACGTCATGAACTGACCGGAGGCGTGTTCGATCCGGCTGCCGTCCTGCGGCGTCAGAAAGAAACTGCGCATGTCCGCTGTTTCGTCCCAGACCGCGCGGCACACCAGCTTGCCCCAGCGGTCAGGGGCGAACCGCCGCCGCCGCCGTGCACCCCAATCTGCGAGATCTACCTCGGTCATATTCCGTACCCGCTTGCCCGCATACGGGCGACGTACCAGCCCGCGAATTCGTCCAGCGCACGCTCGGTGTAGGGCGAATAGGGCCCGGGCCGATACCCGGGCGAGCATGCACCCCGATGGGCCAGCCCGACCAGATGCGCGTCTTCGGCATTCGTTGTTTTCCAGACCGCGGTAAGCGTTTCAAGGTCGTAGTCCTCGCCCTCGACTGCGTCTGCATGGACCAGCCACTTTGTGCGCACCAATGTCCTGTCTGGCCCGAGCGGGAAGGCGGTGAAGACGACGGCATGATCAGACATCACGTGGTTCCAGGAATTGATCCCCCACAGATGTACATCGCCCATCCACGGTCTGTGCGCCTGGCCCAAAGGTATCTGCACGGCGGCGCGGGTGTCCGGTGTCTGGCTTTCGCCAAGCCCTGCGATAATCAAGCGCTGCGTACGGAAGTTGGTGGGCCAGCCGACGGTATGCTCTACCGCCTCGAAGGGCATATCCTCGTCGCGCCAGTATTTTTCATAGCTGGCATAGGCGTCCAGAAGCGCATTCGCCTCGGCCTTTTCGGTATCGGTCAGCCCCTCCGGGTCATAGCCGAAATCCGCGGCGTGGAAGGACAGGCTGAGCTGGGGATGGTTCGACGCGCAATGGTAGCACTCGCGGTTGTTCTCCATCGTCAGCTTCCAGTTCCCTTCCTCGATGAGGTCCTGTTCAAAGGCGACCTTGGCGTTGCGAAGATCATAGGCTGCCAGACGCGGTTCAACCACCGCCGCCAACTGCGCGATATCTTCGGGGGGATCATCCGAAAGACAGGCATATAAAAGCCCCCCTATATCGCGCAGAGCGACGGGCTTGAGGTGATGGAGGGACCGGTCGAAATCGATGCCCATATGCGGTGCCCGCGCCAGCGCCCCGTCAAGATCGTAGGTCCATTGGTGATAGGGGCAGACGAGCTTGCCAACCACCGACCGGCCCGGTGGCACCAGACGCGCACCGCGATGCGCGCACACGTTGTGAAAGGCGCGCAGCATGTCGTCGTCATCGCGCAGGATCACGATCGATACAGGCCCGATATCGACGGCCATGACATCGCCCGCTTCGGGCACATCACAGGTCACGCCCACGGCAATCCAGTGCCGCCCGAATATCGCGTCGCAATCCGCCTGCCAAACCGCTGCCGACGTATAAAGAGCCGCGGGAAGGCTATGGCCCGCACGGCGTGAAGCGAGCAGGGCAGCGATGTCTTGCGTGCGGGGGGAACCATGATCCAGCATTATGCCTCCTCGGCGTCAGACGCGCCGCGTCGCGGGGTTTCGTGTATGCTATGCTGCGCTTGACAGGGGAAACCGACAACCGCACAAATGAACGCCAATCCATACGGTCAAGTTATGGATCGCATGTCGTTTTCCGGAGAGTGCAATGCCCCATCCCATCCGACGCAGTGTGCCTTCCCTAACCGCGCTTGTGGCATTCGAAGCGGCAGGTCGACGTGAAAGCTTTACGCAGGCGGCGGCAGAGCTTGGCGTGAGCCAGGCCGCCGTCAGCCGCCAGATCGCCGCGCTCGAGACGGATCTTGGCCTCGCGCTGTTCGAGCGCGCGAATCGTCGCGTCCGCCTGACCGTCGGTGGCAAATCGCTTCATGATGCGGTGAAAGGCGGGTTCGACGGGATCGCCGATGCCATTGCCGAACTGCGCACAACCCACATCGATTTGACCGTCAGCGTGTCCGTCGCGTTTGCGCATTTCCGCCTTTTGCCGATCTTGTCCTCCTTCCGTGCAACCGCGCCGCAGATCGGTGTACGGGTCATTTCAGAGGATGATTGGCGCGCCCCGCTTGATCGGACGATCGACATGGCCATCCGGTATGGTAGGCCCCCGTTTGACGGCATGTCGATCGTCGGATCGCTGCGAGAAACGGTCGTGCCAGTGTGCGCCCCCGAGATCGCGGCACGGATTGCGGGTGTCTCGATTGACGAGCTGATGCACCAGAGGGATGTGGCGCTGATCGAAAGCGACGCGCCGGAGCCAAGCTGGCTCAACTGGTCGCAATGGTTGTCGCGGATCGGGGTGACCAAGCCGTCTGTCAAAGCAGGGTTGAACTTTACCAGCTATTCGGACGCGGCCTATGCGGCCATGGCAGGACAGGGCGTTCTTCTTGGCTGGACCGGCCTTCTGGACCGCCCCCTTGCGGATGGCCGTTTGGTTGAACTGGAGCTGCCCCGCCTTAGACCGGAAGAACGCCACTATGCTCTCGTGCCTGAACGGGGCCGACCCTCTGTCTCTGTGGACGCCTTTGTGCGCTGGTTCAGTGAGGACGCGTTTCAATAGACGGTAGCCATCGATATCGCCCTTTCGCTTTGACCGGTAAGGCGGGCTCGACCGTTGGAGTAATGCGGGTGCCGCCACGGCTCGGGGGCTACGGCGTAATAACGTCTGCGACAGCGTCTGCGAGGGTTTGGACGATGATATCTATCTCTTGCGGGGATGAGGTATAGGCGGGCGCGAGGAGCACGTGGTCCCCGTTTGTGCCATCGGCGCAGCCTTGCGAGGGGTAGACCATCATGCCACGTGCTTGTGCGGCGGCACCAATGCGGGGGGCGATGGCGTCAGCGGCGCGGAAGGGGGCTTTGTCGGCGCGGTTGGCGACGAGTTCGATGCTCCAGAACAGGCCGCGACCTCGGATGTCGCCCACGTGAGGGTTATCTTTGAAACGGCCGGTGAGCGCGGCGTGCAGTTGCGCCCCCAGCTCGCGGACACGGGCGAGCAGATCATCATTTTCAATGACCCTCTGCACAGCCAACGCGCCGGCGGTGGCGATGGCGTGCGACATATAGGTGTGCCCGTTCCACAGCTTACCGCTGCCCTGTTCGATGACGGACGTTACCTTTTGCGCGGCCATGACGGCGGCGATGGGCTGATAACCTGCCCCCAATCCCTTGGCGGTGGTGGTGATGTCGGCGGCAATGCCTTCTTGCTCTAGTGCGAACAATGTGCCGGTGCGCCCCATGCCGCACATCACTTCGTCCGCGATGTAAAGCACACCATGCGCGTCGCATATCTCGCGGATGCGTTTGAAATATCCGGCAGGGGCGGGCTGTGAGCCAAGCGACGCCCCGACGATAGGCTCTGCCACAAAGGCCATCACGGTTTCAGGCCCTAGGGCGCGGATCTCGGCGTCCAGCAGGTTGGCCATGCGCAGGGCGAAATCGCCCTCGGATTCGCCCTCGTTCCGCATGCGGTAGTCATAGGCCGCATCGATATGGCTGACGTCGATCAATAGGGGCGCGAACGGGGCGCGGCGTCCGGCGTGCCCCCCTGTGGCCAGCGCGGCCAGCGTGTTCCCGTGATAGCTGGGCTTGCGCGCGATAACCTTGCTGCGCGCGGTGTCGCCGCGTTCCACGTGGTACTGGCGGGCAAGCTTAAGCGCGGCCTCCATCGCTTCGGACCCGCTGCCCAGAAACATCACGCGGCCCTGACCGGTGCCCTCGGGGGCGCGGTCGATCAGAAATTTGGCGAGGTCTTCGGCAGGTTGGTTGGTAAAGGCCCCTGTATGGGCAAAGGCAAGCGTGTCGACCTGCGCCTTGATGGCGGCCCGAACGGTGGGGTGATCATGGCCAAGGCAGGACACCGCAGCCCCGCCACAGGCGTCCAGATACCGCTTGCCGGTGTCATCGATCAGATAATTGCCTTGGGCGGAAACGATACGGGGCAGATCGGCGTTCAGATCACGGTGGAACAGGTTGCTCATGGGGGGACCAATGGTTGGAGAGAACTGCAAATTGCTTAGGCCGCATTGTCACCATGCTCAAGATTTTCTTGGGACGAGGGCACGGCCAGCCCCGCGACAGCAGGTCTTTTGCTTGTACCACATTGCTTTCTGCCGTGACGGTTTAAATAGTCAGTCAGCCAGACATATCGCGAGGGCTGCCTTTTGAGAGATGGAAAACCAATGAAAAGCGCCAAGAACATTGCGATCATCGGGGCGGGGCCGATGGCGATCTATACGGTCAAGGAATTGATCAAGAGCGAAACGCCGCTGTGCCTGTCGATCTACGACAAAGAACAAGAGATGGGCTGCGGGATGCCGTATCGGTCGGGCATGAACGCGGATTACATGTATTGTAACGCCTTCAGCCGCGAGATCCCCCCGATCACCCGCGGTCTGGTCACATGGTTGCATGAACAGGACGACGACGCCCTGCGCGGCTTGGGGCTGACGCGGGACGAGATTGACGCGCGCGACTTTTACCCACGGGTGTTGCTGGGTGCGTTCTTTAGTGATGCGTTTCTTGATCTGTGCGAGGCGGGACGCACGGCGGGGCATGACATACGGCTTTATCCACGTCACGAGGTGACAGATATCGAACCGCTGGCAACGGGCGCGCGTCTGCACTTCACAGCCGCCGGCGACAGTCAGACAGCGGAGTTTGACGAGGTGGTCATCGCGACAGGCCATGACTGGCCCGCGTCTCCGCATATTGGCGAGGCTGATCTTGTGTCGCCTTGGCCCTATACCAACATCACCGCACTGCCCGCCGGAGAGATTGGCATCCTCGGGTCGTCCTTGTCGGCGATTGATGTGATTGTGACGCTGGGCCAAACCCACGGGACCTTCATTCATAAAGGCGACGATGTGCGCTGGTTCCCCAAAACCGATAGCAACGTGCCGCTGATCACGATGGTATCGCATAAAGGCATCATGCCAGAGCCGGACTTCTTCTACCCCTATCCCTACGCGCCGCTGCGCCATATCAATGCAGAGGCGTTAGCGGCAGAGATTGCCAAAGGGTCAGACGGGCTGCTGCAACGGGTGTTTGATCTGCTGATGGCAGAGCTGAACGCCGATGCCCCCGAGTATATCGAAACACTTGGCCCGCAGGGGCAGACGATTGATGGCTTTGCCGAAGCCTATTTCGATCACCGTGTGACGATGGGGGGGCTTCGGGCGTTGCGCGATACGTTGAACAGCGCGGTGGCTACGATGCGCAACAAGGAGACCCAGCCGCACCGATATGTCTTGCTGCGCGGGCACGAGAACTTTGACCTGATCCTTGAACATCTGACGCAGGACGACCGCGCACGGTTCTATGACAAGCTGATGCCGGTCTTCGGTGATTGCTATGCCGCGATCCCGCATATTTCGGTCAAGCGGGTGTTGGCGCTGTATGATGCGGGTGTGCTGCGGATCGTGCCAACGGGTGAGGAATCTTCGTTCCGCAACACCCATGACGGCGGCGTCTGCGCGCAAACGCTGGACGGCGAGCTACGCTTTGACGCGATGATCGACGCACGCGGGCAGGCGGCGGCACCTTTGGGCAAGCTGCCTTTCCCGACGTTGACCAAGGGGTTGTCGGCCAAGGACAATCTGAAAATCCCGTTCCGGCTGGATGTGCCAGCGCAGGATCGCGGCGCAATCTATTGCCTCGCGATGCCGCAAATCCTGACGCAGCATCCGTTCTCCCAAGGCCTGCCGAACTGCGCCGAGCTGGCACAGGTCGCGGTGCAGGACATGTTCGACCGGATGGCGGGGGCTGCGGCTTAGGCCGCGCTGCCCGCCGGCTGGGCGCGCTGCGCTTTCTTTTCGCCCAGCATCAACATGGCAGGGGTGACGATCAAGGTCAGCACCGTTGCAATCACCAACCCGCCGGCAATGGCCGAACTCAGCTCGGTCCACCACTGCGTCGAGGGCGCGCCATAAACGATCTCTCGGGTGAAGAAGTTCAGGTTCACGCCGATCACCATGGGTAACAGCCCAAGCGCGGTGGTCACAGATGTCAGCACCACGGGCCGCAAACGCTGTGCGCCGGTGCGCAGCGCTGCCTCAAGCGGGGACAGGCCCGTCTTCTTGAGGTCGTTATAGGTGTCGATCAGGACGATGTTATTGTTCACCACGATACCGGCCAGCGCAATCACCCCGATACCGCCCATCACGACGCCAAACGGGCGGCCTGTGAGGATCAGTCCGAACAGCACACCGGTCACCGAAAAGACGATCGCGCTCATCACCACAAAGGCTTGGTAGAAGCTGTTGAACTGGACCACGAGGATGACGAACATCAAGAATATCGCAGTCGCAAAGGCCCCGACGAGGAAGATCATCGAATCCTGCTGGTCCTGTGCTTCACCCGCAAAAGACGCTTCGACGCCCGACGGCAGGTCCATTCCGTCAATCGCGGCCTGTAGCGCGACCACCTGATCGTTAACCAACACATTCGGTGCCACATTCGCCTCGATCGTGATGACGCGGCGCTGGTCCACACGGGTGATGGTGCCACTGCGCGGGGCTGGCTCGAAGGTCACGAAGTTCGAGATCGGGACCAGTCCCGCAGAGGTGGGCACGCGCAGGGATTGCAGCTCTTCCAGGGTGCGTTCCTGCGATGGGAAGCGCACGTTGATATCGACCGATCCGTCTGCATCATCGGGGCGGTAATCCGCCACGGTAATGCCACGGGTCAGCAGTTGCACCGCTTGCCCCAAGGTCGAGATATCGGCCCCGAAACGCGCAGCTTCTGAGCGGTTGACGGCCAGCCGCCATTCGACGCCGGGCAGGGGGCGTGTGTCGGTGACATCGGTGAACCCGCCAATCCTGTCCATCGCCAAACGAATGCTCTCGACCGCAGCGGCCTGCGCGTCCGGGTTGCTTGACCGGACCCGCAGATTGATCGGCTTACCCGCCGACGGCCCGCTAGAGGCCGTTTGAACCTGCACATTGATCCCGGGGATAGTGGCCATATCGATACGGATATCCTCGCCAATCTCGGCGGCAGTGCGTCGGGTGTCCCACTCGGTAAACTCGATCTGGATGGTGCCGATCAGGTCAGCCGCATCCTGATTGCCCCCGCCCGAACGCGCATAGACCGATGCGATTTCATCATAGTCGAACAAACGTTCCTCGACCTGCCGCACCAGCGCGTCTTTTTCAAAGATCGAAAAGTTGTCCCGCGCACGGACTTGTACTTGGGCAAAGTCCGGCTCTACCGACGGGAAAAAGCTGATGCCGTTGCCAAATTGGCCATAGGCACCGAAACTCGCTAGCAGAAAGGTCACCGCCATGATCAGCGTTGCCCAGGGACGCAGGATCGCGAATTGCAGCACACGGACGTAGCCGCCAGTGAACCCCCCAAGCGTACGGGGGTCCCCGTTTTCGGCCGCATATAGCGCCTGTTTCGCTGCCGCCGATTGCGGGGGCTTCTTGCCGATCAATCCGCCAACCACGGGGATAAAAACCAGCGCCATGAACAGCGACGCGGTTAGGGTCAGGATCACGGTGATCGGCAGGAACTTCATGAATTCGCCAACGGTACCGGTCCAGAACAGCAGCGGGAAGAACACCGATAGCGTGGTCGCGGTGGACGCGATGATCGGCCATGCCATGCGTTCAGCGGCAAAGCGGTAGGCTGCTTTGGGTGTATCCCCTTCTTGCAGCCGCCGGTCGGCCAGTTCAGTCGTCACGATGGCACCATCCACCAGCATCCCCACCACGAGGATCAGCGAGAACAGCACCACAAGGTTCATTGTGTAGCCCATGACCAGCAGTGCGGTCACACCCGCTAGAAACGCACCGGGGATCGCAAGACCCACCAGCAGCGCAGACCGTATCCCAAGCGCCCAAACGATTACGATCATCACGAGGATGACGGCGGCGATCACATTCGCCTCCAGATCGCTGAGCATGGTTTCCACCTGCTCGCTTTCGTCCTGCATATAGTCGACTGTCACGTTTTCGGGCCAGTCGGCGCTGGCCTCTTCGATCAGCGCGCGCACGGCTGCAACCGTTTCGATAATGTTGGAACCGGACCGTTTCTTGATTTCAAGCGCCAGCGCGGGTTGGCCGTCAATGCGGGCAAAGCCGGTGGGGTCTTCGAAGGTGCGCCGGATCGTGGCCACATCGGCAAAGGTCACCACCGTATCGCCACGCACTTTGACGGGCAGGGCCATAACATCTTTGACATCCTCGATCAGACCCGGGACTTTCAGCACGATACGGCCCGCGCCGTTTTCGATGGCACCAGCGGCAATCAGGCGGTTGTTGCGGTTGATCTGACCGATCAGCTCTTCGAAGCTGATGTTATAGGTCTCGAACACGGTGGGGTCGATCAGGACTTCCAGCAGCTCGGTACGGGCCCCGCCAACATCGACTTCAAGCACGCCTTGCAGCCCTTCGATACGGTCCGAAAGGTCTTCGGACAGCGTGTTGAGCGTGCGTTCGGGCACAGGGCCGGACAGGATCACCGTCAGGATCGGGAAAAGCGCCGTGTTGATTTCGGTCACAGTGGGGTCGGTGGCGTCTTCGGGCAGGTCCGGTTGGGCGCGGTCCACGCCTTCCTTGACCTTGTCCAGCGCCGCTTCGGAATCGAAGCCCGGTTCGAATTCAAGCTGTACGCTGGCATAACCTTCGCCCGCGTTGCTGGTCATCTGCTTGAGCCCCGTGATCGCGCTGAGCTCTGTCTCTAGCGGTTCGACCAGCAGCCGTTCGGCATCCTGGGGAGAGATACCATCAAGCACGGTGGACACATAGAAAATCGGGATCGGAATCTCCGGAGAACTTTCCTTGGGGATCGACACATAGGCATAGGCCCCGACGGTGAGGATCATAAGCAGGGCCATGACCACCACCCGCGAGCGGCTGAAGGCCGCCTGGATCAGAGCGTTCATTGTTTGGCTTCCTGTGTGCTACCGGCTGGCGCTGCGCCGACGTCGCCGCCGATGATCTGGCCGTTGCCCTTGGCGGGGGTCTTTGCCTTCGACGCGGCGGTAACGGGGGGCTGCGCAGGGGTATCGTCATTCTTCGCGTCGTCGTTCTGGATTGTGGGATCAACGGTTTCGCCGTCATTCACAAACCCCTGACCGATGGTGATGATCTGGGCGGTTTCCGGCAGGCCCGAAATCCAGATGCCATCGGTTTGCGCGCGCACGATGGCGACCTCGTGGAAGGTGACCTTATTGGCCCCCTCCACCGTCTTGATCCCAAGCGTCCCGTCGGTATCCAGCGACAGGATCGCAGGCGACACGAAATGCGCGGTCAACGTGCCCGTGGGAATGCGCAGCTGCGCGCTGATGCCGGCGGGGATCGTGCCGTCGGCGTTGGGCACGTCGATATCGGCGGTAAAGGTGCGGGTTTCGGCATTGGCACTGGTGCCGACAAACGACACGGTGCCGGTGCTGGTTATGCCGGTGATAAAGGACACTTCGGCGGTTTGACCGACCTTGATATCTTGTAGCGATTGCTGTGGGATTTGGATGCGGATCGACAGGGGCGTGTTGTCCACGATGCGGCCAATGTCACTGGCGTTTTGCACAATCTCGCCCTCGTTGATGTCCAACGCCTCTAGGCGTCCGGCAAAGGGGGCGCGGACTTCGGTATTTTCAATGGCGTCCTGCGCCGAGGCAACACCTGCTTGGGCGGCGGCTAGCGTGGCTTGGGCCTGTGCGACCCGATCCACGGTGGACACGCCGCGGTTCAGCAGCGCTTGGGCATTGTCGAATTCACGTTGCGCGCGGTTCAGCTCTTCTTCGGCACGGGTGAGGTCGGATTGGCGCGTGGTCGTATCAAAGCGCGCGATGACCTGTCCGGCCTCAAGATCGGCCCCTTTGGCGACCAATACCTCTTTGATCTGGCCGGAAATCTCGGCGCGGATCGCGGTGTCGCGGTCGGGCAGGGCCTGACCTTCGGCCACGAACACCTGTTCGATTTGCTGTGCCAGAGACTGGCGCACCGCAACCGAGACGGCCTTGACCGGTGTCGCGGACTTGGCGACGGGCTCTGCACTTTCGGACGGCAGGATATACCCGCTGCCCATCCACCCGATGATAGCGACCGCAAGCCCGCCTGCAACCCAGCGGGAGCGGCTAGAGCCCGCATCGCTTTCAAAGCGAAGCGTCTGGCGGTCGGTTTTAAGTGTCTCGTTCATCTATGTCGTTCCTATGCAGTGCCGACTGATGTGATCGCGGCGGGTGTCACATTCGGCGATGGGGTAATGCGGCGATGGGGGCGCAAGGGCGTGCTATGCGTGCACGATCGCCTCCAGCATCAGCCGGTAATCAGAGGGTTTAGACAGCATGATACTGCCCTGCGGCAGGCCGAGCATCCTATCCATAAGCGCAGCTTCGGCGGTCATGCGATCATTCAGACGGGTCGTGGCCTCTGCAATGTCGCCCGCCTGAGCCGTCTGCACCGCGCTTTGAAGCGCCTTGCGCCGGTCGTGCGACATGGCGATGATCGTTCCCGCGACGAGGTTTATGTCAGGCACGTCAAAGGCACCTTCATCGACCCCATGAGAAATAATGTCGTGCAATACGGGCAGGGCAATTGCATCGACCGATGCGGTGATCCGGTGCGACAGCATCTCGTTTCCGGGACGTAGCATCATATCAATAAAGAACTTGAGCTGCGCGCCTTGCTGAACTTTCCAGCGGTTCGTCTCGGCTAGAAACGCGTTGAAACTGTCCAGCGCGCCCCCTTTTGCTGCGGCCCGCACGGCCTGCGCGGTTTTCAAAGCCTCGCCGGTGAAATGCTGCACGATACCGTCAAGCAAATCTTCCTTGGCGGTGAAGTGGTGGTAAAATCCGCCCTTGGAAATGCCCGCCTGTTTTAGCACATCTGCGATGGTCACGTTGTCCCAGCCATGGGCAAAAAACAGCGATTGCGCCGCGTTCAGAATATGCGCGCGACGCTCGTTCGGTGCCATACGCTGCCGCTTGGGCACGCTGGGTTTCTGCTTTTGCTCTGTGGTGTTCATGATCAACCTTACAAACCGACGGTCGGTAGGTAGGTGCGGTGGTGCGTGCCGTCAAGTGGTATGCCACTTGCCCTTACGTTAGCGAAAGGGACCTCGATTCGTTCCCCGACGCGGTACATAGTTTTCGCGCGGCGCACTTCAGGCCGTAGCTTGCGGTGCCGCTCGTGCCACGTGAAACAGGGGCTGGCGTTTTGTCATGCGTTGATCGCTCAGCGGTCGCTGGACGCGTGGAGCACGGGGCAGCAGGCAATCAGCCGCCCCGTTTTTAAGGCCTCAGGTGGTTTTCTTGTCGTTGACGATGTTCATCGACGCCACGCCGCTTTCGCCCAGATCAACGGCGGCAAAGGGGCCGCCGTGGTGCATCTGGCCGGGGTCTTTCAGATCGACCGGTGGTGCTTGGGCAAGGATTTCTGCAGCGAACTGTTCCGCGTTGTCTTTCGGGCGGTAACCGAGGAAAGACGCTTTGGCATTGTCCACTGGGGCGCGGTCGTTGTTGGACACGCCGTAGACAACGCTAAAGCCGACCGACGGCGTATCAACGGCACGGGTGACCAGCTGGATCAGATCGTCATAGGACAGCCAAGACCCAAGGGCGCGGGTGTTGTTGACCTGTGCGCAGCTGAGGATACGCAGGCACACGGCCTCTAGCCCGCGTTTGTCCCAATACATCGACGCAAGGTTTTCGCTAAAGCATTTGGCAAGGCCGTAGAACGTATCGGGTTTGTGGGGCGCGTCGATGCCGATGAAATCGGATTTCTTGTGCATGCCCACGGCGTGGATGGACGAGGCATAGACGACCCGTTGCAACCCGTGCTGATAGGCCGCTTCCCAGACGTTGTAAGACCCGACAAAATTCGGCCCCAGCAGTTCCTCGAACGGTTTTTCGTCAACGATTGCGCCAAAGTGGACAACCATATCAGCGCCTTCCAGCAGCGGCGCGATCTGGTCATAGACGGCGACATCAGCCTTGGCATAGCTCTCGCCTTCATAGAGCGTGCCGATATCATCGACGATGTCGGTGCTCACCAGTTCTTGGCACATCTTGGACAGGGGTTCGCGCAGATAGGACCCAAGCCGCCCTGCGGCCCCTGTCAGAACCAGTTTCTTCATCATGTTGTCTTCCTTCCACTGTCATTTTGCGCGGCTGTGCGATGGTATGGGCCGATGCAAAGGGGTGTTGCTCGGCATGGGTAAGTCATTGAGGCAGGCGGATCAAATCACCGCTTTTTCGATCAGCGACTGGTTTTGCTCGATCCGGCGGTAGGCATAGGGATTCAGGTCCAGCGTGCGGTATGCGCCATAGGCGATCCATTCAGCGATCCCGCGCCCCAACGCAGGGGCCTGCTGTAGCCCGTGACCAGAGAAGCCGTTCAGACACAGGAAATTCTCGACCACGCTGTGGGGGCCGACAATCGCGTTCTGGTCCAGCGTGTTGTAATCGTAATGCCCGACCCATTCGTTGATGACTTTGACCTGATCGAACTGCGGGATACGGGTCGCGATGGCGGGCCAGACCTTGTCTTCCCACAGGCTGTGGTCAAAGGCGAAGTCGTCATAGGCCACGGCAGGGTCCTCGTGCGGGGGGCAACCGGCCATATAGTATTTCCCTTCGGTTCTGAAATGCACGCCCGAGGGGTCGATCGTCAGCGGCAGGTCGCGGTCCAGCGGCTTGGCGGCATCGAACACAAAGGTATAGCGTTTGCGCGGCTCGACCGGCAGGGTGATCCCGGCCATGCCCGCCGTCGCAGCCGCCCGCGGACCAGAGGCATTGACCACGGTCCCGCAGGCCACGGTCGCGCCGGATTTCAGCGTCACATGTGTGACGGATTTGCCATCGGCGGCTTTCGTCATCGCAGTCACTTCGTCGTACAGATATTCCACCCCGTTGCGGCGGGCCATGCGTTTGAACCAGTCAAACATGGTGCCGCCGTCAAAATAGCCTTCGTCCACACGGTTGTGATTGGCGGCTAGAATGTCATCAAGCTGGTAGAAAGGATAAGCGGCGGCGACCTCGGCGGGGGTCATGTGTTGCGTGCCCGCCCCCAATGCCATTTGGATTTTCTGGTTCTGCTGCAGCGTCTTTGCGAACTCGGGCGTGTCAGCGAGGTAAAGATAGCCAAAGCTTTGCAGCGCCAGATGCGGCACCTCTGGATCATCGCCCATAAACCGGCGGAAGTTCTTGATGAATTCGGCCCCGAACTGCGACACTCGCACGTTAATTGCTGAACTGAACTGCTGCCGGATGCAGCTGTTGGTATGGCTGGTGGCCGCAAATTCATAGGTCGGGTCGCGCTCAACCACCAGAACCTTACCGTCAAAACCGGCCATCTGCGTCAGCCACCATGCGACCGACGATCCAAAGATCGCGCCGCCAATGATGACAACGTCGTAGGTGTGGTGTGTCGGGTGCGGCATTGCGATGCTCCTTTCGTGACTTGCAAGCAGCCTTGGCGCGATGCGCCGCTGGCCAGCCATGGCCCGACTAAACGCGCAAGATTGCGCTGCGTCCATAGCTTGTGAACATGGGCATCCATTTCTGAGGCCTCGGGCCGGCGAACCGATTACGCATTGGCCAAACTGCTGAAGCTGGGGTACACAAAGCTGTCCGATGTTAATGCTGTGCTGGACAAATGTAGTGAGTGCCGTAGGTTTCGGCGTAACGCTGAAAACACGTTCTGGTGGAGAGATGGCCCGTGCAAATGGACCGACAAGAGATCGAAAACTTGATTGCCCGTGTCGCATTGAACGACCGCGCGGCTTTTGACCAACTGTATGATCGCGTTTCTGCGAAACTTTTCGGGGTTTGTCTGCGTGTGTTGAACAAACGCGCCGCAGCAGAGGACGCCATGCAAGACAGTTTTGTCAAAATCTGGAACAATGCCGACAAGTACAACGCCAATGGTCTTAGCCCGATGACGTGGTTGATTACGATTGCGCAGAATACGTCGATTGACCGGCTGCGCGCGCGTAAAAAAGGCCATCAGGATGTGAACACGCCCGGCTTTGAACTTGTGTCGCCCGGTCCCACGCCGGAACAATATGCCGTGGCCTCGTCCGAGGCGTCGCGCCTTTCGGGGTGTCTTGATACGCTAGAAGAAGACCGCGGCAGCGCCATTCGCGGGGCCTATCTGGACGGCGATACCTATTCGGATCTGGCCGAACGCTTTGGTGTCCCGCTGAACACGATGCGCACATGGCTGCGCCGTGGCCTGATCGCCCTGCGGGAGTGTATGAGCCAATGACCCAAACGCCTGAAATACCCGATGACGATCTGCTCGCCGCTGAAATGGTGCTGGGTCTGTCCTCTGACGATGATATGATCGCTGCCAGCCGCCGCATTGGAACCGAACGCGATTTCGCTGACCGCGTTGTGTTCTGGCAGGAACGCATGACCGCGATGACGGACGGGATTGACCCTGTCGCACCGCCTGCGCGGATTAAGAAAAAGCTGATGGCACAGGTCTTCCCGAAACAGCGGGTGACGATCCTGCAGCGCCTGTGGCTATGGCAAGGTGTGGCGATGGCATCGCTGCTTTTCGCGGGCTACCTTGGGGTGCAACTGCTTGAGGCCAACACGCGACCTGATGGTCAGCCGATCGTTCTGGCGGCGCAGCTGGTCAGTGAGAGCAGCCCGCTTGAAATGTTGGCCGTCATCGAACCCGTCAAGCACGAGATCGCGCTGCGCCGCGTCGCGGGCGAGCCCATTCCGGGCCGCGAGTTTGAAGTTTGGGCGATTTTGCCGGATCAGGCCCCTGTATCGCTGGGTGTCTTGCCAGACAGTGAAACGACACGGATTCTTGTACCGGCAGAACTACGCAGTCGCGCCGCACAAATCACGCTTGCTATTTCGGACGAACCGATCGGCGGCTCGCCCACGGGTGCACCTACCGGCGCTGTGCTGGCCGCAGGTGCCATGTCTGAACTATGACCCGCATTTAACGGGCTAACCACTGTATGTACTCGGGTTTCGCGCGCTTTAGGGCGGGCGAAACTTCTGTTTATAAACGGTTTTCAAGAAAGTTTACTAAAAGCTGCGATTTTTTTCGTTCGCAGCGAAACTTCTTATTTCCGTCTTCCGTGTATCTCATCAACTCAGGTCGACACAGGCAACGCGCCCATGTCGCTGAGGGTCCGCGCCGTTTTTGTTTGGCGTGGTTTGGTAACAAGTTTGTTGTCGCGGAACCTTGTGTTCCGCCAACGGGTTTATCCAGTAACGGCACCTTTGTGTCAGGTAACGAGTACCGCCGGATGACTGCGCCCTGCGCAACATCCGGCGGCCCTTTCAACAGACACACAGTTCTAATCGCACAGACGCAACCTTAAGGGGGCACTATGAAACGCCGGAATTTTTTGAAATGCACAACACTGACCGTAGCGCTTTCTCCGTTTGGCGTAGGGGCCGCGGCGCAGGCGGGCACGGTGGCAGAGGGAAGGTTCGACGTCAGCCGAACGCCCGATCAATGGCGCGCACAGCTGGGCGACGATGCTTATGCGGTCCTGCGTGACGGTGATACCGAACGCGCGTTTACCAGCCCGCTGAACGACGAGGTCCGCGCAGGTGTTTTCCACTGCAAGGGGTGTGATCAGGCGCTTTATAGCTCGAAGACCAAGTTCAAAAGTGGCACCGGCTGGCCCAGCTTCTTTGCGCCGCTGAACGATGCCGTCGAAACGATGCCCGACCGCGGGCTGTTCACCACGCGTACCGAGGTCCACTGCGATCGTTGTGGCGGGCATCTGGGGCATGTGTTTGACGACGGTCCCGCACCCACTGGCAAACGTCACTGCATCAACGGTCTGGCCATGACCTTTGCGCCTGCCGCCGCCTGATGTCGAAGGTGTCGTCGATTGTGATTTACGTGGGCCGCCTGCTTTTGGCGGCCCTTTTTGTTGCGGGGTGTGTGCAAAAGCTCGTTGATCCCGCTGCGGCGCAAGCCTTGTTGGCAGAGCGCGGTTTGCCCGTTTTGCTGGTTTGGCCAGCGATGGTGTTTAACGGGGTGGCCGCTCTTAGCCTCGTGTTCGGACTATGGCTTGCCCCGATGAGCTTTGCGCTGGCGCTGTATTGTATGGGGACGAGCGTGTTTCACTTTATCCCTGATGATCCGTGGCAGATGTCGATCTTTGTCAAGAACTGGGCGATCGCGGGCGGGCTGCTGGTCCTTGCTGGCCACGCCGCGACAAAACCTGCAGCTTAGGTGCCGCGTGGCTTGACCCGCAGCGTCGGGTCGGCCTGCGTCGGATCTTCGGGCCAGGGGTGACGCGGATAGCGGGCGCGCATATCCTTGCGCACATCGGCATAGGACCCCGTCCAGAACCCCGGCAAATCGGTCGTGACCTGCACTGGACGCTGCGCGGGCGACAAAAGCGTGACCTGTAAGGGCTGGCCTGCGATCATCGGGTGGCGCGTCGTGCCAAAGACCTCTTGCAGGCGCAGGGCGATCTGGGGGTGCGCGGCACTGTAATCAATCGCGATCTTGCGGCCCAACGGGGTGGTGAAATGCGCAGGGGCGGCCCGGTCGAGCGCCTGCTGGTCGTCCCAGCTTAGCCGTGCCGTCAGGGCGGGCAGCAGGTCGAACGCCTTCCAGTCGGCGGTGCTGCGCACGCCTGTCAGATGCCCCGGCAGCCAGTCCTCCAATGTCTCGAGCAGATGATCCTCGCTGAAATCGGGAAAACCGTCGCCCATCAGCCGCGCCCGCGCCAAAAACAGCGCCGCAGCCTTGCCCGGCATCAGCCCCAGCTGGCGCACCCCGTCCAGCATGGCGTCTGCGATGTCTTCGGCGGGCGCGTCGGACCAAGCCCTGTCGTCCAGCGCCAGCGCACCAAAGCGTTCGTGCTGCCGCGCCAACACGCGGCCCTCGCGTCGGGACCAAACGCAGACCTGATGCCATGCAATCTGGTCGGGGAACGTATCGCGCAGATCGCTGTCGGACAGGCGCGCGGCCTGACGGATGCGCGCCTCGCGCGGGTCGCCATCAAGGTCGGTCGCCACCAGCAAACGTTCCCCCGCAAGGGGATCACCATCGCGCAATATCGCGCCTTTGCCGCCGGACATCACAAACCGCGGCGCGTCCCCTTTGCGCCGCAGCGCGATTCTGTCGGGATAGGCGAGCGCTGCGAGCACCCCAAGCGTGTCGGGGCCGGTGCCTGTCTGGCCGCGTGCCAGCCGTTTGGCGTCTTGTTTGATGCGGGCAAGGGCGGCGTGGTTGACCTCGGCGGGAACACGTTTGCCCGCGACTGCATCCAGACGCAGCCCCAAATCGACAGAGCCGCCGCGCAAAGGGTCACGTTCCGACAGGATCGCAGCAAGGGTCGGGGCGCTGCGTCCGCCCTTGGCAACCATATGGGCCAGTCGCGGGTGCAACGGCATCTTGGCCAAAACGCGGCCATGGCCGGTGATGCGGCCCGTCGCATCCAGCGCCCCGAGCATATGCAGCACACTTTGCGCCTCGGCCAGACGGCCTTCGTGGGGCGGGGTCACAAATTTCAGATCGCTGGCCTGTGCGCCCCAGACCGCCAGTTCCAACGCAAAGGCACATAGATCGCCCGCCTCGATCTCGGCGGGGGGGTAGGCGGCAAGCGCACCTTCCTCGCCGCGTGTCCAAAGCTTGAACGCGGTCCCTTCGGATACACGCCCCGCACGGCCCGCGCGCTGCGTCGCCTCGGCGCGGGTCACGCGGTCGGTGACCAGCCGCGACATGCCCGAAGACGGATCGAACTGCGCCCGCCGTGCGCGACCCCCGTCCACCACGATTTGCACCCCTTCAATGGTCAGCGAGGTTTCCGCGATAGAGGTCGCCAGCACAATTTTGCGTCCCGTTTTGGCGGGGGCAATCGCAGCGCGCTGCGCTTTGAAATCCATCGCGCCGAACAGCGGAGCAAGCGTGCAATCCGCGGGCAGCCGTCCGGTCAGCGCGCTCTCAACCCGCCGTATCTCGCCTTCGCCCGGCAAAAAGACCAGCGCCGAGCCGGAGGCAGTGGAGAGCGCATGCACAACCAAGTCGGCAACGGCCTGTTCAAACCGTTGCTTGCCGATGGGGCGGTCCAGCCAATTGGATGTGACCGGAAAACTGCGCCCTTGGGACGTTACAACAGGGGCGGCCATCAGCGCGGCGACGGGGCCAGCATCCAATGTGGCGGACATGGCGACGATCAACAGGTCATCGCGCAGCGCCTCGGCGACCTCCAGACACAGGGCGAGGCCCAGATCAGCATTGAGGGACCTTTCGTGGAATTCGTCAAAGATAACCGCACCGACACCGGGCAGGTCGGGGTCGTCTTGCAACATGCGGGTCAGGATGCCCTCGGTCACGACCTCGATCCGCGTGGCCTTGCTGATGGCGCTGGCACCGCGCACGCGAAAGCCCACGGTTTGCCCCGGTTCTTCGCCCAGTGTCGCTGCCATGCGTTCGGCGGCGGCACGCGCGGCAAGGCGGCGCGGTTCCAGCATCAGGATGCGGCCAGCGGTCAGCCCTGCGTCCAGCATTGCCAGTGGGACGCGGGTGGTCTTGCCCGCACCGGGGGGCGCTTGCAACACAACGCGGCCACTGCTGCGCAGCGCGTCGATCACCTGTGGCATGACGTGGTCTATGGGAAGGGTAAAAGCCATATCCGTGGTTATGGGCGAAAGCCGCGGCGGGGCCAAGGGCCGGCCTGCGGTCTGGACATTTGCGCCTGTGGGATTGAAAACATGGGGCAAGAGGCGCGAGGGGGCAGAACCTATGAACATCGATGATTTGGCCAAGGGCATTGAAGCAGGCGAACGCCGTGCGTTGGCACGGGGGATCACGCTGGTCGAATCCGGGCGTGAGGATCACCGCGCACAGGCAACGGAACTGCTCGCAGCTCTGCCAAAAGGACGCGAGGCGCTGCGGATTGGTCTTTCGGGCACACCGGGGGTTGGGAAATCCACGTTTATCGAAAGCTTTGGGATGATGCTGATCCGCCGCGGGCTTAAGGTGGCTGTGCTGGCGATCGACCCGTCTTCTTCGCGGTCCGGCGGGTCGATACTGGGGGATAAGACGCGCATGGATTTGCTGGCGCGCGAACGTGATGCGTTTATCCGTCCGTCGCCCAGCCAGACCCATTTGGGCGGCGTTGCCCGCCGCACCCGCGAGGCGGTGACCCTGTGCGAGGCGGCTGGCTTTGACGTGGTACTGATCGAAACGGTCGGTGTCGGACAGTCCGAGACCGTGGTGGCCGAAATGTCAGATGTGTTCTTGCTGTTGCTGGCCCCCGCAGGCGGGGACGAACTGCAAGGTGTCAAGCGCGGCATCATGGAGATGGCGGATATCATCGTGATCAACAAAGCCGATGGGGACCTGAAACCCGCCGCGTCGCGCACCTGTGCCGACTATGCCGGCGCCCTGCGCTTGCTGCGCAAACGGCCGCAAGATCCCAAGGGATTTCCCAAGGCGATGATGGTCTCTGCGTTACAGGAAAACGGGCTGGACGAAGCGTGGGCAGAGGTAGCGACGCTGACAGACTGGCGGCGTGCCCAGGGGTTCTGGCAACACGCCCGTGCCACGCAGGCGCGCTATTGGTTTGAGCAGGCGGTAAAACAAGCGTTGTTGGCGCAGTTGGAAAAGCCCAAGGCCAAGGCCGCGCTGACCGAGCTGAGCGACCGTGTGGCGCAGGGGCTGGCCGACCCGACCAAAGCGGCGCAGGATTTCGTCACGCAGCTGGACCGTTAACTGCCGCCGCCCGCCTTGGGGTGGGCGCGGTTATAGACATCCATCAGACGCGCGGTATCGACGGCGGTATAGGCTTGGGTGGTGGACAGCGACGCATGGCCCAATAGCTCTTGGATCGCACGCAAATCGCCGCCCGCATCCAGCAGATGTGTAGCAAAGCTGTGGCGCAGCGCATGGGGTGTGGCGCTGGCGGGCAGGCCAAGCTGCATCCGTGCGTCCGCCATGACCTGCGATATCGCCCGCGCTGCCAAGGGGCCGCCACGCACCGCGCGAAACAACGGCGCATCGCGTTCGCGACCGTAGGGGCAGACCTGCAAATAGGCGTCCACCGCATCGCGTGCCGCGGGCAGGACAGGCACCACCCGTTCCTTGCCCCCCTTGCCGACGATGCGCAGTACCTTGGGCAGGGGCGCGTCGGCACCCTTGAGGCCAAGCGCCTCGGATATGCGCAGCCCGCAGCCCCACAGCAGGGTCAGCACCGCCACATCCCGCGCGGCCACCCACGCATGGCGCGATTGCATTTCAACGCTGTCGATCATCGCTTGCGCCGCATCAATTGCCAGCGGACGCGGAAGCTTTTTGGGGAATTTCGGTGATCTGGTCGACAGCACGGCGGTGGGCTCGAACCCCTCACGCTCTGCCAGCCAGCGGTAGAACGCTTTGACCGCCGACAGTTTGCGTGCCATCGACCGCGGTCCGACATCGGCGCTGCGCGTCTGCGCCATCCAGGCGCGCATGTCTGTGATGGTGATCTTTGACAGTGCGCCCAGACCTTGGCTGTCGCCTTTGTGCAGGGTCATGAAAGCGAGGAAATCGATCAAATCTCCCCGATAGGCAGTAATCGTATTTTCAGCCGCGCCCTTGAGCGCGCGCTGATGGTCCAGCCAGTTTTGCAGGGCGTCCCGCGCGGCGGGGCTGATCAGAATCGCGTTTGCGCCGCTCAAGACAGCCAGCGGCGCATTGTCCGCTCGAACACACCGGCGAAGAACCCCAGCAGGTCGGTGCCTTGTTGCGGGCTGAACATATGGGGGTCTTCCGACCCGAGGATCAGCAGGCCCGGCAAACGGCCCGCACCAAAGTTCAGCTTGAGGCAGGCTTCGGACCGGATCCAGTCGGCAGATCCGCCGTAGATATGTTCGGGGCTGTGCTGGACACCGCGCAAGGTAACCTGACGCACCGTGCCGCCGCGCCCGTTTGACAGATAGTCGTCGATGAACCCCGGCTCCGCCACGTTGAGCACGTCGCCCAAGCGCTTGATCGCGGGATCGTCGTCATTCTCGGCAGATTCCAACACCAGTCGCACCGCATCGACCCGCAGGATATCGGCAACCTCGCCCCCAAGATCCTTGAGGAAGGGTTCGAAATCAACGGGGTCAAGCATGCGCAGGATCGCACGGTGAATCTGGTTGGTCCCCGCAAGGTTTTCATAGGCGGCGGCGATGACATTGCGGTGCGTATCCTCAAGCCGGTCCAGACGGGTCTCAAGGCGGTCCATGGCGATGCCGCGCAGATCGACGATGTTGCCCCCCATCGCGCGTTCATTCGCCGCGATCAGGGCCTGCATCACGTCGTTGTCGTCAAGGATGACGTCGGGCTGTGAAATAATCGCTTCCCGAAGGGAATCTTCGATTTTATGGTTACTGCTCATGCGGGTCTCTTTTTTATATTTGGCACTGACATAGCATGCACGTCAGGCTAAATCTGCTTTTTTCTTTTGGTATATGGGTGGTATTTCGGCGTCAAACCGCCCGTTTGCGATGCAACGGCGGGGCGGAGGCAAGGCAACGTTGGCGCGGCTTTGATCCGGGGCGCATGTGGCACTGTCGCGTGACATGCGGGGTGGGGTGGGCACGCGCAGAAGTGTGGCGCGTACCCCTTTGTCTGGGCCTGATCAGGCGATCAGAGGATGTTCTGACCTGTCTTTGCCCAGTCTGCCATAAAGGTCTCAAGACCCTTGTCTGTCAGCGGGTGCGACGCCAGCTTCTTGATCACTTCTGGTGGGGCGGTCATAACGTCGGCACCGATACGCGCGGCATCCAGCACGTGGTTCACGGTGCGGATCGACGCGGCAAGGATTTCGGTCTCGAAGCCGTAGTTGTCATAGATGGTGCGGATGTCCTGGATCAGGTCCATACCGTCAAGGTTGATATCATCCAGACGCCCGATGAACGGAGAGATGAATGTCGCGCCGGCTTTGGCGGCGATCAACGCTTGGTTTGCCGAGAAGCAGAGCGTGACGTTAACCATCTTACCCTCGTCCGAAAGCACTTTACACGCTTTCAGGCCGTCCCAGGTCAGGGGCAGCTTTACGGCGATGTTTTCAGCGATCTCGGCCAGCTTGCGGCCTTCGGCGATCATGTCGTCCGCTTTGGTGGCGACAACTTCGGCAGAGACGGGGCCGTCGACCAGATCACAGATCTCTTTTGTGACTTCCAGAATGTTGCGGCCGGATTTCAGGATCAGCGACGGGTTTGTTGTGACCCCGTCTACCATGCCCAGATCGTTCAGCTCGGCGATGGCATCGATTTCGGCGGTATCTACGAAGAATTTCATGTTACGTCCTTCAGGTTGGAATAGGCAGCAGGAATGGCTATGTCTGTCGCCTAGGGCTTTAGCGCATCATCCGACAAGCTGGAACCCTAATTCCCGTAACCCCGGCCCGGAGCACTTGGTGAAACCGCCAGAATTTTTTCATGCAAACGAGCTGGTGGCCGTGATGACCACCCAGCCACTGGGCCGTGCGCTGGATTACAAAGCGCCCGAAGGCGGCTGCCATATGGGTGCGTTCGTCGAGGTCCCGTTGGGCCCGCGCAAGGTGATCGGTGTTGTCTGGGGCGCTGGGCAGGGCGATTACGAGCTGTCCAAGATACGGTCTGTGATCCGTGTGCTCGATGCCGCCCCCATGCGCGAAGAATTGCGCAGCTTTTTGACACGCGCTGCCGCTTATACCCTGACGCCCATGCCCGCGATGTTGCGGTTGGCGACGCGCGCGCCGGGGTTGGGTGATCCGCCGTCGATGCGCAAAATCTACCGGCGTGGAGAAGGGGAGCCCGACCGCATGACCGATGCGCGTCGTCGCGTGCTCGAGACATTGGCGGAATATGGCGACCTTTCGTTCACGCTCAAGGAACTGGCCGAGATGGCGGGGGTGACGGCGTCCGTGATCAAAGGGCTGGTGACCCAAGGCGCGGTGCTTGAACAGGACAGCCCGCGCGATCTGCCGTTTATGCGCATGGACCCCAGCCTGCCCAGCAAAGAGCTGACAGACGATCAGGCCTCGGCCTCGGTGCTGTTGGCGGCGGGTGTGGCGTCGGGGAAGTACGGCACCACGTTGCTGCGCGGTGTCACCGGATCGGGCAAAACCGAAGTCTATCTGGAGGCTGTGGCCGCCGCGCTAAAGTCCGGCAGGCAGGCCTTGGTGCTGCTGCCGGAAATTGCGCTGACCGAACAGTTCTTGCACCGCGTGCAGGCGCGGTTTGGCGCGAAGCCTGCCGAGTGGCATTCGGGGGCGACAACGACAGAGCGTCGCCGGATCTGGAAAATGGTGGGGCAGGGCCAAGCTCAGGTGGTGATTGGCGCGCGATCGGCGCTGTTTTTGCCGTTTCAGAACCTTGGCTTGATCGTTGTCGATGAGGAACATGACACCTCGTACAAGCAAGAAGAGGGCGTGCTGTATAACGCCCGTGACATGGCCGTGCTGCGCGCGTCGATCTGCGGGGCGCAAGTGGTGCTTGCCTCGGCTACGCCTTCGTTGGAAAGCTGGGCCAATGCAGAGGCTGGGAAATATACGCGGGTCGAGCTGACGTCACGCTTTGGTCCGGCGGTGATGCCGACGATGGGCGCGATTGATATGCGCAGCGAAGCTCTGCCGGGCGACAAATGGGTGTCGCCCAGTCTGCGCGCCGAAGTCGACAAGCGGCTTGAGCGTGGCGAGCAGGCAATGCTGTTTATCAACCGTCGCGGCTATGCGCCGGTGACCTTGTGCCGTGCCTGCGGTCATCAAATAGGCTGTGACCATTGCGATGCACGTATGGTCGAACACCGATATCTCAAACGGCTCGTTTGCCACCAATGCGGCGAAAGCAAACCCATGCCCGAGGCCTGCCCGTCGTGCGAAGTTGAAGGCAAGCTGGCCGCAGTTGGTCCGGGGGTGGAGCGGTTGGGCGAAGAGGCCGCAGCGCTTTGGCCAGAGGCGCGGGTCGCGACGCTGAGTTCGGATATGTACGGATCGGCCCGCGCGCTGAAGGCCGAGATCGCGGGGATTGCCGACGGGGAGGCGGATATCATCATCGGCACGCAGTTGGTCGCCAAGGGGCACAACTTTCCCAACCTCACGCTGGTCGGGGTGATCGACGCCGATTTGGGCCTGATGGGGTCGGACCTGCGCGCGGCAGAACGGACCTATCAGCTGATGCGGCAGGTCGCGGGGCGTGCCGGACGGGCAGAGGCCCCGGGCACCGCGCTGCTGCAGACGTTTCAACCTGACCATCCCGTGATCCGCGCTATTCTTGTGGGCGACGAAGAGGGCTTTTGGAAAGCCGAAGCCGGAGAGCGACGTCACGCGGGCGTGCCGCCCTATGGCCGGATGGCGGGGATTATCCTGAGCGGGCCGGATGTCGCCGCGCTGTTCGATGCTGGCAACCAATTGGCAAGGCAGGACGGGCCGCTGCGTGCCGTCGGGGCGCAGGTCTATGGGCCGGCCCCCGCGCCGATCGCACGGGTGCGCGGGCGCCACCGCGTGCGGCTGCTGGTCAAAGCCGAGAAGACCGCCCCCTTGCAAGAGGCGCTGGCAAAATGGGTCGCACAGTTGCGGTTGAAGAACGACGTGCGCATCGCTGTCGATATTGACCCGCAGAGCTTTTACTAGGCGCGGCTCTCTCTTACCCGATGGGCAAGAATGCCTTCGGCGAGGATTTCTGGCCATTTGGAAGTTGCCGTTGCCACCGGCGTCCGGCCGGGCTGGGTGATTTGATCTCGTCAAGGGGTGGGAACAGGGGTAAGGAAATGCCCATGACCCAATATGTGACCCTTGAAGATGCCAAGCATCAGCCGTTCTGGCGACGTCCTGTGGCGCTGCTGTTCCTCATGGCGCTGGCCATGCCGATTGCGTTCAATACGTGGTCGGCGCTGCTGAATAACTTTGTGATCGAGGTCGCGGCGTTTGACGGATCGGACATCGGGTTGCTGCATACAGTGCGCGAGATTCCGGGCTTTCTGGCGGTCGGAGTGATTGCGATCATCCTGTTTGTACGCGAACAGGTTCTGGGGCTGGTGTCGCTGGTGCTGCTGGGGGTCGCGACGGCGCTGACCGCGTGGTTCCCGTCGATGGGCGGTATCCTGACCATCACGATGCTGAGCTCTATCGGGTTTCACTATTACGAAACGGTAAACCAGTCGTTGCAGCTACAATGGCTGAAGATCGAGGATGCGCCGCGGATGATCGGCTGGCTGATGGCGGCGGGATCGGCGGCGACGCTTGTGGCCTATCTGGCGATCATGGGGCTGTGGGAGACGTTGTCGCTGTCTTATAACATCGTCTATCTGATCGGCGGCGGCGTGACGGCGGTGCTCGCGCTGGTGGCGCTGGTGGCCTATCCTCAGTTCGAGGCCCCGACACCGCAGATCAAGAAGATGGTGCTGCGCAAACGGTACTGGCTTTATTATGCGCTGCAATTCATGTCGGGCGCGCGGCGGCAGATCTTTGTCGTTTTTGCGGGTTTCATGATGGTCGAACGGTTCGGGTTCGATGTGCACGAGATCACCATGCTGTATCTCATCAACCTGATCGCCAATATGATTTTTGCCCCGCTGATGGGGCGGGCTGTGGGGTTCTTTGGGGAACGCCGCACGCTGAGCTTTGAATATATCGGGCTGATCATGGTGTTTCTGGCTTATGGTGGTGTCTATTATCTGGGGTGGGGCGTGGTGGTGGCTGCGACGCTTTATGTGCTGGATCACATGTTCTTTGCGCTGGCGCTGGCGCTCAAGACCTATTTCCAGAAGATCGCCGACCCTGCCGATATCGCGCCTACGGCGGCGGTGGCCTTTACCATCAACCATATAGCGGCGGTGTTCCTGCCTGTGGGGCTGGGCCTGTTGTGGCTGGTGTCGCCTGCGGCGGTCTTCTTTCTCGCGGCGGGGATGGCGCTGGTGTCGCTGTTGTTATCGCTGATGATCCCGCGTCATCCCGTACCGGGAAACGAGACGATTCTTTCCAATCCGCTGCCCGCCCCGGCCGAGTAGCATTCATTGACCCTGCCTGATGTCGCGCGGCGATATCGGCGATCCTGACGGAGTTTCCCATGCCAACATTCACAGCTTTGACGACCCTCGAAGGACGCAAGCCCGCCTATGCTTTGGGCGAAGCGATGGAGCGGCTGGTGCCGGAACCTACCGGCGTCGGCGTGTTCGAGATCGAAGACGGATCGGGCCTGTGGGAGGTCGGCGGCTATTTCGAAGAGGCACCGGACGAAACCGCGCTGGCGGTTCTGGCGGCCTCCATGGGGTCGAAGGAATTCGTCGTGTCGGAACTGCCTGAAACCGATTGGGTTGCGCATGTGCGCCGCGAGCTGTCGCCGGTCGAGGCGGGGCGGTTCTTTGTCTATGGCAGCCATGACGCTGACAAGGTGCCCGAAGGGTGCGAGCCGCTGTTGATCGAGGCGGCGATGGCCTTTGGGACGGGGCACCATGGCACGACGTTGGGCTGTCTGCGTGCGTTGGACCGTCTGGCGAACGGCGGCATGGTCGGGCAGAACGTGGCGGATATCGGCTGCGGCACGGCGGTTCTGGCGATGGCGGCGGCGCGCATCTGGCCGAACCCGGTGTTGGCCAGCGATATTGACGAGGTCGCAGTTGACGTGGCCCGCGCCAACGCTGCCGCGAATAATCTGACCGACCGTCTGATCTGCGTCGAAGCGGCGGGGTTTGACCATCCCGAACTGGCATCGCGCGCGCCATTCGATCTGGTGTTCGCAAATATCCTCAAGGGGCCGCTGGTCGCGCTTGCCCCCGATATGGCCGAGGCGCTGGCCCCCGAGGGCTATGCGATTCTATCTGGCATTTTAAACGAACAGGCAGACGACGTGGTCGAGGTTTATGCGCAATCCGGCATCAATCTGGTCAATCGAGAGGTGATTGGCGACTGGACCACGTTGACTGTCCAGAAAATGCCATAATCTTTGTCACTTTTCGCCACGAACAAGGTCGAAATGCAGAGAATTTGACACATTCTTGCTTTATTGTGATCCTGCGAAAGGTGGGGGCCTTTAGCAAATAGAGGCTGCCATGGTTGATGCTCGTCAACAATTTGGATCACGCGTAAAGAGTTTAGAAAGTAAGAAAGTCAGGCTCGCTCAGGGCTATTACACCACCATTCGCGCCGACGGGCTGGTGGTCGCGCATCCGGCGCGGCGCGGCCTTCGGGTGCCGACCAAGCTGCTGGTTGGGCTGGTGTTGCTTTTCGTCTGCTTCAAAGGGTTTGTTTTGGCGGCCATCGGCCCCATGACCTATGATGCGCGTCTGACGACATTGGCGCAGGGCACAATTGTCGAACAGGCGGGGGCGTGGGTTCTGCAGGCTGATCCGGTGACGCAAGCGTTGGCGCGTAAGCTGGGCCCGGTCTTTCGCGGATAGGGTCGCTGGGGGACGGTGAGCTGCACCGCCGTATTTCACTGGCGTAAAATAAAGGAAGCCACGCAGATCACTCAGATGTGCGTGGCTTGTGCTTTGGGTTGGCAGCCCCTTGGGCGCAATCAGTCATCGAACCTTAGCGGATAAAGTGGTTCAGTGCGACGCGTTCGATGTCACCACGGACCAGACCGATATCGTCGAGCTCACGGTCGGACAGTGCGGACAGAGCGTTGCGTGTCACGCGGGCATCGTTCCATTTGGTCAGGTTGCCGGCAACATCGCCAAGACGCGCGAAAAAGCGATTTACAGCAGCGGCGGTGCCGTAGGTGGTTGGGGTATTATAGTAAACAGCCATGAGAGCCATCCTTGAATAAAGAAAGCCGGATTATCCGGCGGTGCGCTGTGCAATTAGGCAGAATAAAAACACTTCACAACACCTACCGGCGCATGTGTGTCTTGCGTTTGCTGCATAGCAGCATTTGGCGGTTTCGCGCCTATAGATAAGGGATTTGCGCTGATGCGAAGGTAGGTCGTTTTCGACGATCCGAGCGTCGCTAACCGCCGCAAAACCGCGGCTTCTGGTTCAATTGTGACTTTTGTGTGGCGATGTGCAAAACCCTTGGTGGATGTTCGCGTTTCGTGCTACTGCCTTGGAAAAATAAAATACGTGAGGATAATGGGCATATGATACGGGTAATCGGCATTGATCCGGGGTTGCGCAATATGGGCTGGGGCGTGATCGACGTCGCCGGAAGCCGGATTACGCATGTCGCAAATGGCATTTGCCAGTCCGAAGGGGTTGAGCTTGCCGCGCGCCTGCTGTCGCTGCACGCGCAGTTGACCCGCGTCATGGTGACCTACCGTCCCGGCTCTGCCGCGGTGGAACAGACGTTTGTGAACAAAGACGGCGCGGGGACGCTCAAGCTGGGGCAGGCGCGGGGGATTGCGATGTTGGTGCCCGCACAGGCGGGGCTGGCTGTGGGTGAATATGCGCCGAACACGGTCAAGAAAACAGTCGTTGGGGTTGGTCACGCGGATAAGGGGCAGGTGCTTCATATGGTGCGCATGCAGCTTCCAGGGGCAGAAATCGCGGGACCGGACGCGGCGGACGCATTAGCGATTGCGATCTGTCACGCGCATCATGGTGGGGCCAGTACGCTGTCGCGAGGGCAAGCGCATGATTGGCAAGATCACAGGACGCATCGACTACCGCGCGCCGGACCATCTGCTGATTGATGTGCGCGGTGTGGGCTATCTGGTGTACTGTTCGGACCGGACGATGGCCGCGTTGCCCGGCGTGGGCGAGGTCGTAGCCCTGTTCACCGATCTTGTGGTCCGCGAAGACCTCATGCAGCTTTTCGGCTTTCAGACCTTGGTGGAAAAAGAATGGCACCGGCTGCTGACCTCTGTTCAAGGGGTGGGGGCGAAAGCGTCCTTGGCTATTCTGGGCGCGCTTGGGCCAGACGGGGTCAGCCGTGCAATTGCGCTTGGCGACTGGAACGCGGTCAAAGTGGCCAAAGGCGTCGGCCCCAAGATCGCGCAGCGTGTGGTGCTTGATCTCAAGGACAAGGCCCCCGGCGTGATGGCAATGACCGGCACTTTGGCAGAGGCGCATGGCGAGGTAGAGGCGGCAGAGGTGATCGAACCGGCGTCACCCAAACGTCGCCCCGTCGCCCCGCCCAACCAGTCCGCCCAGTCAGAGGCGCTGTCGGCGCTTGCCAATCTGGGTTATGGGCCGGGGGATGCAGCAGGGGCGGTGGCGCAAGCCGCCGGAGAGAACCCCGAGGCCGACACCCCTCAGTTGATCCGCGCGGCGTTGAAACTGCTTGCTCCGAGAGAGTAGGATGCGCATAGGCGCGTGACCGTCCTGATGAATTTTGCTTGGATATTTGATGATCGACAGTGACCCAACTTTGCGGCCGGACCCGCTGCCCGGTGATGGTGACCGCGCCCTCCGCCCGCAGATGCTGGATGAATTCGTCGGTCAGGCAGAGGCGCGGGCGAACCTCAAGGTGTTCATTCAGTCGGCCAAGCAGCGCGGCGAGGCGATGGACCACACGCTGTTCCACGGCCCACCCGGTCTGGGCAAGACGACGTTGGCGCAGATCATGTCGCGCGAGCTGGGGGTTGGTTTTCGGATGACCTCTGGGCCTGTGCTGGCCAAGGCCGGCGATCTGGCAGCGATCCTGACCAATCTCGAGGCCCGCGATGTGTTGTTTATCGATGAAATTCACCGCCTGAACCCCGCCGTGGAAGAAGTGCTTTATCCCGCGCTTGAGGATTTCGAGCTGGACCTCGTGATCGGCGAAGGGCCCGCTGCGCGGACGGTGCGCATCGAATTGCAGCCCTTTACGCTGGTTGGCGCGACAACGCGCATGGGCCTGCTGACCACGCCGCTGCGCGACCGTTTTGGCATTCCCACGCGTTTGCAGTTCTATACCGAGGATGAGTTGTTCATCATCGTGGACCGCAACGCCCGCAAGCTGGGGGCCCCCGCCGATGAGGGCGGCGCGCGCGAGATTGCCAAACGCGCCCGTGGCACGCCGCGCATCGCGGGCCGGCTGCTGCGCCGCGTTGTGGATTTCGCTGTCGTCGAGGGTGATGGTCGCGTGACCCGCGCACTGGCCGATATGGCGCTGACGCGTCTGGGTGTCGATCAGCTGGGGCTGGACGGCGCGGACCGCCGCTATTTGCGCCTGATCGCGGAAAATTATCAGGGCGGACCGGTCGGGATCGAGACGATGTCGGCAGCGCTGTCTGAATCGCGCGACGCGCTGGAAGAGGTGATCGAGCCCTTTCTGCTACAGCAAGGCCTGATCCAGCGGACCCCGCGGGGCCGGATGCTGGCGCAGAAGGCCTGGACGCATCTGGGGATGGCCCCGCCCAAGCCGCGGGCGGATTTGTTTGGCTGAGGGCGGGGATGCCTTCGGCGAGGATTTAAGACCATTTGGAAGTTGAGATGACACCACAAGAGATCGAAGCGCTGTTTACCCGAAGTGACGACACCTATGCCTTTGCCCGGTGGGGCCGCCCCTTGGCGCCTGTCGTGTTTGGCGTTGATGATACGACGCTGACCGTGGTCAAAAGCGCGATAGAGGCGACATGCCAGCTGGCGGGGCATAGCATGTCCGAAACCGATCCGGAGCTCGGCAGCAATCTGATGATGTTCTTCTTTAAGGATTGGTCAGAGCTGACAGAGGTCCCCGATCTTGATCGGCTGGTCCCCGACCTTACCCCCTTGGTCCAAAAGCTGGAGGCGGTGGGTGCCAATCAATACCGTCTGTTCCGGTTTGACGAGGCGGGGGCGATCAAGGCCTGTTTCGTTTTCCTGCGCATGGATACCCAGCTAAGCGCGATGCCTGCGCAGGCCCTGGCGCTTGGGCAGATCGTGCAATCGTTTGTGCTGTGGTCTGATGCCGCGTTTCGTGAGGCATCGGCGCTGGCGCTGCACGAAGGGGCAACGATCCTGAAGCCCGAGATCGCAGCGCTGTTGCGCGCAGCCTATGACCCTGTGATGCCCGCTGTGGCACAGGACCCGTCGCACGCATTGCGCCTGTTCGCCCGGATCGGAGCCGCACAGTGACCCACCATCTGTCCATCCGCGTTTACTATGAAGATACCGACATGGCGGGGATCGTCTATTACGCGAACTACCTGCGCTATATCGAACGGGCGCGCAGCGATTGGGTGCGCGAGATGGGCATCGACCAGCTGGCGATGAAGGCCGAAGGTGTGGTCTTTGCTGTGCGACGGGTAGAAGGCGACTATATCCAGCCCGCCGTCTTTGATGACATGCTGGATGTCGTGACGTGGCCCACGTCGATCACGCCCGCACGCATGGTCATGCAGCAAGAGGTCAAACGCGGCGATGTGGTCCTGTTTCGGGCGGTGGTCACGATCGTTTGTATCGCGGCGTCCGGTAAACCCTGTCGATTGCCAGCGAAACTTCGCTCAATCCCTGTCTAGCCGGCGGATAGCCCCCATAATCCTAGCAATAGATATTGCCTTCGGCTAAGCTTGTGCCAAATAGCGCCTTGGAAAACAGGGCCGTTGAGGCAGATGAAGCCCCTAAGGGGCGCAACGAAAAGAGCAGGACCGATGGAAGCAGAAACGCTGGCGGCGGCGAGCGAGATTGATTTCTCGCTCTTGGGCCTATTTCTCCGCGCGACAATTACCGTAAAACTCGTGATGATCATGTTGATCGCTGCGTCCTTCTGGTCGTGGTCGATCATTGTCCAGAAGATGATCCAGTATCGCCATGCCAAAGCCGAAGCCGAACGGTTCGATCAGGCGTTCTGGTCGGGCGAGCCTTTGGATGGGCTTTATGACACAATCGGCTCGAACCCCGATGGGGCCGCCGAAAAGATTTTCGCCGCCGGTATGACCGAATGGCGTCGGTCGCATCGCGAGGATGGCGGGCTGATCCCCGGTGCCACCGCGCGGATCGACCGCAGTATGGATGTGGCCATCGCCAAAGAAGCAGAGCGTCTGCAAAAAGGCTTGCCCGTGTTGGCAACCACAGGGTCCACTGCGCCGTTCATCGGTCTGTTCGGGACCGTATTCGGGATCATGAACTCCTTTATCGAGATCGCCGCACAACAAAATACCAGCCTTGTGGTCGTTGCCCCCGGTATCGCCGAGGCGTTGCTGGCCACGGGGATTGGCCTTTTGGCAGCTATTCCGGCAGTTATTTTCTACAACAAGCTGAGCGCGGATTCAGACCGCATTCTGGGCGGCTACGAAGCCTTTGCCGATGAATTTGCCACCATCCTTAGCCGCCAGCTGGATAGCTGAGCCATGGCAGGTGGGGTGATGAAAAAGCAAGGCGGGGGTGGCCGTGGCCGTCGTCGCGGTCGGGCGCAGCCGATGGCAGAGATTAACATCACGCCGTTTGTTGACGTGATGCTGGTGCTCTTAATTATCTTTATGGTCGCGGCCCCTTTGTTGACGGTCGGTGTGCCGGTTGAACTGCCCAAGACGGCGGCAACGGCCCTGCCTTCGGAGCAGGAGGAGCCTTTGACGGTGACCGTTCTGGCTGACGGGTCTGTGCAGATTCAGAAGACCGAAACCGGCCGCGATGATCTGGTGTCCAAGCTGCGTGCCATTTCGGCAGAGCGTGCCAGCGACCGCGTGTTTCTGCGGGCTGACGGGGCTGTGCCTTATGCGTCAATCATGGAAATCATGGGCGCGTTGAACGCAGGTGGCTTTAGCAACATTGGTCTGGTCACTGAAACCGGCGGGCCAAAGTTGGACGGCACAGGCGCGTCAGGCGGGTAAGTATGCACAAGGGGCATTACATCTCTGGCGCGGGTCACCTAGGGCTCATTGGCTGGCTGTTGCTAGGTAATATCTTTACCTCGCGCACCGAACCTGTGGAGATGCAGGAAGTGTCGGTCATTTCGGCCGCGCAATATGACGAGATGGTCGCTGCAGCGCAGTCTGCGCAGGCAGAGGCAGCAGCGAAGCCCGAACCCGAACCCGAACCCGAACCTGCACCCGAGCCGGAGCCCGCACCCGAGCCGGAGCCCGCACCCGAGCCGGAGCCCGCACCCGAGCCGGAGCCCGCACCCGAGCCGGAGCCTGCGCCCGAACCAGAGCCCGTGCCGGAACCCGTCGCGCCGCCGCCCTCTGAAGAGGTGAGCGAGCAGGCACCGGAACTGCCCGAGCCGCCGGCAGATGTCGCCGTTCTCGCACCCGAAGAGGCCCCCGTCGCAGTACCGCGCCCCGTAGAACGTGTGGCCCCTGAACCCGTAGAGACGCCGGACCCCGAGGCACGCACCGATGATGTTTTGCGCGATGCGGCGACACCGGACGCACCGGCAGCGAAAGTCGTGGAAGAGGCACAAGAAGCCACCGCTCCCGAAGAGGCGACGACCCAGATCGTGACAGAAGCCGCGGAAGCACCTAAAGCGTCGCCAAACCAATCGGCCCGCCCACCTGCACGTCGCCCGACCCCACCCGCGCCGCAGGTGGCCGAGAAACCTGTCGAGACGCCGAAGCCCGAGACGCCCAAGCCTGCGACCCCAAAACCGGAAACGCCCAAGCCCGAGGCCCCCAAGCCCAAGCCTGAGCCGACAACGGATAAAGACGCCGTGGCGGCAGCGCTCGCGGAAGCTATGGGTACACCTGATGCGCCGCCCGCGCCGTCGGCCCCGTCCGGTCCGCCCTTGTCTGCGGGTGAGAAAGAATCGCTGCGCGTGGCGGTTTCTTCGTGTTGGAACGTCGGTTCGCTTTCCTCGGAGGCATTGCGCACTACTGTTGTGGTAAGCGTCGCCATGAATCAGGATGGCACGCCACAGACCAATTCGATCAAGCTGACCAGCAGTTCAGGCGGGTCGCAGGGGGCCGCCGATCAGGCATTCGAAGCTGCACGGCGGGCAATTATCCGCTGTGGTGCGCGCGGCTACCAGCTTCCTGTAGAAAAATTCGGTCAATGGCAGAATATTGAGATGACCTTTAATCCTGAAAGGATGCGCATCAAATGATTGTACGAATTCTGAGCATATGTCTCGCGCTTATCGGCGGTGTTGCCTCGGTTGCGCAGGCGCAGGACGGACCTTTGCGGATCGAGATTACTGAAGGTGTCATCGAACCCTTGCCCTTTGCCGTGCCCAGCTTTCAGCCCGAAAGCGGTGACGCAGGGCAGATGGCTGTCGATTTGGCGCGTGTCGTGTCCGAGGATCTTGTTGGCTCCGGTCTATTCCGCGAAGTGCCGGCCAGCGCCTATATCTCGACGGTAAGCGATTTTAACGCGCCGATCCAATACGCCGACTGGAAGGCGATCAACGCGCAAGCGCTGATCACCGGTGCCGTAAGCGTGTCGGGCAATACGCTGAACGTGAAATTCCGTCTGTACGATGTGTTTTCCGGTGCCGAACTGGGATCGGGTCTGCAATTCGCGGGCACAGTCGATGGCTGGCGCCGGATGGCGCATAAGGTGGCGGACGCTGTCTATTCGCGCATCACTGGCGAGGGCGGCTATTTTGACAGCCGCGTCGTCTATGTCTCGGAAACGGGCCCCAAGGATGACCGCGCGAAACGGCTGGCTGTGATGGATTATGATGGGGCCAATGTGCGCTATCTGACCGACAGCTCGTCCATCGTGCTTGCGCCGCGGTTCTCGCCGTCGGGGGATCGTATTTTGTACACCAGCTATGAAAGTGGGTTCCCGCGGATCTATGTGTTGGACATCGGATCGGTACAGCGCCGCGTTCTGGAAAGCGCCGAAGGCACGATGAGCTTTGCGCCGCGGTTCTCTCCGTCCGGGAATACCGTCGTCTATTCGCTGACCCAAGGTGGGAACACGGATATCTTTACGATGGATATCGGCACGGGCCAATCGACCCGTCTGACCAATACGCCCGCGATTGAAACCGCACCCAGCTATTCGCCCGACGGCAGCCGGATTGTGTTCGAAAGCGATCGTTCCGGGTCGCAGCAGCTTTACGTCATGCCCGCGTCAGGCGGCGAGGCGACGCGGATCTCGTTCGGCGAGGGGCGTTATGGCACGCCGGTCTGGTCGCCGCGCGGCGATCTGGTGGCCTTTACCAAGCAGAACAAGGGCCGGTTCCACATCGGTGTGATGCGTCTGGACGGGTCCGAGGAACGTCTGCTGACCGCCTCCTTCCTGGATGAGGGCCCGACATGGGCGCCAAACGGACGGGTCATCATGTTTGCGCGCGAAACCCAAGGGGCAGGCGGAGCGTCGTCGCTGTATTCGGTCGATATCTCCGGCCGGAACCTCAAGCCTGTGCGCACCCAAGAGGGCGGCTCCGATCCGTCTTGGTCGCCGCTTCAAAAGTAAAAATGAGCCATAGTGCCTTGGTGTTTCCCAATACCAAGGCACTATGGTACCACCGTCACAACAGACACACCAAATGCTATCGTCAAAAAGGCACAGTCCATGAACCGCATTCTTACCGCAACTCTATTGATCGCAGCCCTGGCCGTTTCGGCCTGTACCAACCCTGACCGCTTTGGTGCGGACGGCATGAACAACGGGGCCGCGAACGGCGCGGGCCTCAACGGGGGTATCGTTCCTGGCAGCGTGAACGACCCGGCGTCCACCGCCTATTTCCAACAAGCCATCGGTGACCGCGTCTTGTTCTTGATCGACCAATCTACCCTGACCCCCGAAGGACAGGCGACGCTGGACGGTCAGGCCGCGTGGTTGAACACGAATACCGACTACCAGGCCGTGATCGAAGGTCACGCGGACGAGCAGGGCACACGGGAATACAACCTTGCGCTTGGCGCTCGCCGTGCCAATGCCGCACGCGAATATTTGCTCTCTCGCGGGATCGCATCCAGCCGTCTGCGCGTTGTAAGCTATGGTAAGGAACGCCCGATCGAGATTTGTTCGAACGAGGCCTGCTATGCCAAGAACCGTCGGGCCGTGACCGTACTTGCGGGCGGTCTGACCAGCTAAGTTGTCTACGATAGGTTAGGAATTTAATATGCGGTTTGCTTTGATTGTCGCGCTTGGACTGGCCTTTGGGCCGGTGACGGCGCAAGCGCAGGACGCGCAGACTTTGGCGGATGTGCGTCAGGAACTGACAGTGCTGAACGTCGAGGTGCAAAAACTGCGCCGGGAACTCTCTACTAGTGGCAGCGCAAGCGTTGCGGTTACTGGTGGATCGGTGCTTGAGCGTGTCAATGCAATGGAAAGCGAACTGCAACGCCTGACCTCAAAAACAGAAGAGCTGGAAAACCAGATCAACCGGGTGGTCACAGATGGGACCAACCGGATCGGTGATCTGGAATTCCGGCTCGTCGAATTAGAAGGCGGTGACGTCGGGAGCCTTGGTCAGACCTCTACCCTTGGCGGGGGCGAGATGCCTGCGACCATGGCACCGGCCACGCCAGTACCGGCACCGGTTGATCCTTTGACCTCCAACTCTACCACAACCAACACCGCGGAACTTGCTGTCGGGGAAAAAACAGACTTTGAGCGGGCGAAGGCGGCGCTCGCTGACGGTGACTTTCGCACCGCCGCGGACCAGTTTGCGACCTTTAATCAGACCTACCCAGGCGGGCCGCTAGGCCCCGAGGCCGATCTGCGGCGCGGCGATGCCTTGGACGGGTTAGGCGACACGCGCGAAGCTGCTCGGGCCTATCTTGCGAGCTTTAGCACCGATCCCAACGGCCCCGTCGCGGCAGAGGCGCTGTACCAGCTTGGCAGTTCCCTTGGGGCACTGGGCCAAACCCAAGAAGCCTGTGTCACACTTGGCGAAGTCGCGTCCCGTTTCCCAACGAGCCCCTTCGTCGCCCAAGCCCAATCCGAACGCAGCGTGCTTGCCTGCCAGTGATCTTATGACTGTCGGGTTGGCGGAAAAGATCGCCGCCAGCTTTGACCCCGCGCCGCCCGCCGCCCTTGGTGTGGCGGTGTCGGGGGGCGGCGATTCAATCGCGCTTTTGCATCTGTTGAATGATTATGCCGCCCCGCGGGGCATTCCCCTTTTTGCGGCCACCGTCGATCACCGTCTGCGCCCCGAAGCCGCCGCAGAGGCCGCGATGGTTGCCGATCAATGCCACGCGCTTGGCGTTTCCCATGAAACACTGCGGTGGTCAGATTGGGACGGCAGCGGAAACCTCCAGAACGAAGCCCGCAAAGCTCGGTACCAGCTGCTTGCTGATTGGGCGCGTGGGCATGGTATCGGGGCCGTTTGCATTGGCCACACCGCTGACGATCAGGCCGAAACATTCGTGATGCGTTTGGGGCGACGTGCAGGGGTCGACGGATTGTCGGGTATGCCTGCCGTCTTTGACCGCCACGGAATGCGGTGGCACAGGCCCTTGTTGGACGCACGTCGGGATGATCTGCGTCAGCTTCTCAGGCTGCGCGGGATCGCGTGGGCCGAAGATCCGAGCAATGAGGACGACAGTTACGCGCGGGTCCGCATCCGCAAGGCGCTTGTCGTATTAACCGATTTGGGCGTTGATTCTGTGGCACTTGCAGATGTCTCGCGTAACCTTGCGGATGCCCGTAGGGCGCTTGATGTGCAGATGTGCGCCGCTGCACGTGCCCTTGCCACAATAGAGTGCGGCGCGGTGGCAATCGACTGGCAGGGTTTGCGCGACCTCCCGACAGAGACCCGCCGCCGTCTGGTCACGCACGCCATCGCTTGGGTCAACGGGGCACCCTACGCCCCCCGCAGCAGCGCGTTGGCCGAAGTGATGGCAGCGCTTGAGGCGGCAGGGGCGGCGACGGTACAGGGCTGCGAATTGCGCCTGAAAGATGATAAACTGTGGATCTTCAGAGAGTTGCAGGCTGTGCGGGCCCTCAGTTGCCCCGCTGATGCGCTTTGGGATGGGCGTTGGCGCATGAAGCCTTGCACGGGCATGTCATCCCCTTCGGACCAGCCCATCATCCGGCCCTTGGGCGCAGATGCCTTGCGCAGCTTTGCGGATTGGCGCGATCTGGCGGTGCCGCGGGGGGTGCTATTGTCCTCTCCGGCGGTGTGGCAGGGCGCGGAACTGGTCGCTGCCCCCCTTGTCGGTCGGTCGCAAAACTGGCAAGCAGTGCTCGAACGCGGTGAAGATGCCTTTTTCGCCGCACATATGACGCATTGAACATGTGCCGATCGTGTCTATCTTACACACATCGGGCATTGTGTTTGGTGCCGTCCCCCGGATTTAGGAGACTTTCCTTTGGGTAATATGCGCAATCTCGCCTTTTGGGTTGTATTGATGCTTTTGGTTTTGGCGCTGTTCAATCTGTTCAGCGGTTCGACTGGCGGGATGCAAAGCCGCGAAATCAGCTATTCCGAATTTGTGACCGCTGTAGAAGCAGGCGACGTGCGCAACGTCACGCTGGACGGCGAACAGGTTCGTTTCCGCCGTGCCGATGGCAGTGACTATGTCACGATCCGGCCCGAAGACGCCGAAGTCACCAGCCTGCTGATGTCCAAGGACATTCCGGTGCGTGCGGAGCCCCAGCAACAGTCCGGTTTCCAGACATTCCTGATGTCGCTGCTGCCGATCCTTCTGCTGATTGGTGTATGGATCTATTTCATGAACCGCATGCAGGGCGGCGGCAAAGGTGGGGCGATGGGCTTTGGTAAGTCCAAGGCCAAGATGCTGACCGAAAAGCATGGCCGCGTGACCTTTGACGACGTGGCGGGCATCGACGAAGCCAAAGAAGAGCTGGAAGAGATCGTTGAATTCCTGCGCAACCCGCAAAAATTCAGCCGTTTGGGCGGCAAGATCCCCAAAGGTGCCTTGCTCGAGGGCCCTCCCGGTACCGGTAAAACACTGCTGGCACGCGCGATTGCGGGTGAGGCGGGTGTGCCGTTCTTCACCATCTCTGGTTCTGACTTTGTCGAGATGTTCGTCGGTGTGGGTGCCTCCCGTGTGCGCGACATGTTCGAACAGGCCAAGAAAAACGCACCGTGTATCGTATTCATCGACGAAATCGATGCCGTGGGCCGGTCCCGTGGTGCGGGCTATGGCGGTGGCAACGACGAGCGCGAACAGACATTGAACCAGCTGCTGGTTGAAATGGACGGCTTTGAGGCGAACGAAGGCGTGATCATCATCGCCGCGACCAACCGCAAAGACGTGCTGGACCCTGCCTTGCTGCGTCCGGGCCGCTTTGACCGTCAGATCACCGTGGGCAACCCCGACATCAAAGGCCGCGAAAAGATCCTTGGGGTGCACGCTCGCAAAACCCCGCTTGGCCCCGATGTGGATCTGCGCATTATCGCACGCGGCACGCCCGGCTTCTCTGGTGCGGATCTGGCGAACCTCGTGAACGAGGCCGCCCTAACCGCCGCCCGCGTGGGCCGTCGCTTTGTCGCGATGATGGATTTCGAATCAGCCAAGGACAAGATCATGATGGGGGCGGAACGCCGCTCTATGGTCCTGACGCAGGACCAGAAGGAAAAGACCGCCTACCACGAAGCCGGTCACGCCATCGTCGGAATCAAGCTGCCGAAATGTGATCCGGTTTATAAGGCGACGATCATTCCGCGTGGCGGTGCTTTGGGTATGGTGATGAGCCTGCCCGAAATGGACAAGCTGCAGATGTTCAAGGACGAAGCCGAGCAAAAAATCTCTATGACCATGGCGGGCAAAGCGGCTGAAATCTTCAAGTACGGCGCTGAGACTGTCTCCTCCGGCCCGATGGGCGATATCATGCAGGCCAGCCAACTGGCACGCGGCATGGTGATGCGCATGGGTATGTCGGACAAGGTCGGGAACATCGACTATTCCGAAGCAGCAGCCGGTTATCAGGCCAATGGCGGCGCAGGCGGGTTCAGCGTTTCTGCGGCCACCAAGGAACTGATCGAATCCGAAGTGAAGCGGATCATCGACGAAGGTTACGACCGTGCCTTTAAAATGATCACCGACCACGAGGAAGAATTCGAACGTCTGGCCCAAGGCTTGCTGGAATACGAAACCCTTACCGGCGAAGAGATCAAACGCGTGATGAGTGGCAAACCGCCGCAAGACCCCGATGGTGAGGATACCAGTGGTTTGGATAAACCAAGCCTGACCGCGATCCCAAAGGCAAAGGGCAAAAAGACGCCTCCGCCAAGCGGGATGGAGCCTGAGCCAAGCGTCTGACGCTTTCGCGCTAAGTTAGTTTGAACGAAACGAAAGGCCCTGCACCCGCGGGGCCTTTTCTTTTGGTGCGGCTTTGCGCAGATTGCCGACAACGCATCACAAAGGACGTGCGCAATGCCCACGATGAAAGAAACGAAATTTACCGCTACAATTACGTGGCTTGGCGTGGTGCCGAAACTCGCCAAGGGTCGCCGCGCAGAACCCGTCGACGCGGCCTTTGCCAGCTATGCCGGTTTCGAAGATGACGTACACGCAGGGCTGACCCGTGCGTCCTGTGTGCGGGTGACCAACCTCTACCCCAAAGGCACCGACATCCGGAACGTGCGCCAGCTGTCGATCCTGTCGGACGAAGAGATGTCCCTGATTGCGGCAGATATGGGGTTGGACACGCTGGACCCCATGCACCTTGGCACGTCTATGGTGATCAAAGGCATCCCGGATTTCACCCATGTGCCGCCCAATGCGCGGTTGCAAGCGACCTCTGGTGCGACGATCACGATTGATATGGAAAACCGCCCCTGCGTACTGCCCGGTCGCGAGATCGAAAAAGACAGCCCCGGCCACGGCCCCAAGTTCAAGTCCGCCGCTGCCCACCGACGGGGCGTGACCGCCTGGATCGAACGCGAGGGGCTGCTGAGGGTCGGGGATACGCTGCGCCTGTTCATCCCCGATCAACCCGCCTGGCAGCACGGCTAAGCCCGTTTGCGGCGTATCATCGCGCCTTCAACGGGCAAAACCGCGGCACGCCCGCCCGTCTCGCCGCATCAAGAGCCGGATATGTCGGAATTGCGCCCTCTGCCCATGGCCCCGCAGGCATATTGAGGAAATAACAAACACAGAATGCCGACGGCACATCAGGGAGCACATATGACATTTAAATCCGACATCCAAATCGCACGCGAAGCCAGCAAACGCCCCATCCAAGAGATCGGGCAAAAACTGGGGATCAGCAGCGATGATCTGCTGCCCTACGGCCACGACAAGGCAAAGGTATCGCAGAAGTTCATCAACTCGGTGCAGGACCGGCCCGATGGCAAGCTGATCTTGGTTACGGCGATCAACCCCACCCCCGCGGGTGAGGGCAAGACGACCACGACCGTCGGATTGGGTGACGGGCTGAACCGCATCGGCAAGAACGCTGCCGTTTGCATCCGCGAGGCGTCGCTTGGGCCGAACTTTGGCATGAAGGGCGGTGCCGCAGGGGGTGGGTATGCGCAAATCGTTCCGATGGAAGAGATGAACCTGCATTTCACGGGCGACTTCCACGCGATCACCTCGGCGCACAACCTGCTGAGCGCGATGATCGACAACCACATCTATTGGGGCAACGCGCTTGAAATCGATCTGCGCCGCGTCGTCTGGCGCCGTGTCGTCGACATGAACGACCGCGCCCTGCGTCAGATCACGGCATCACTGGGCGGTGTCTCTAACGGGTTCCCGCGCGAAACGGGGTTCGACATTACAGTCGCATCCGAGGTCATGGCGATCCTTTGTCTGGCCAAAGACCTGAGCGATCTGCAACAGCGTCTTGGCGATATGATCGTAGCCTACACCCGCGACCGCAAACCCATCTATGCGCGCGATATCAAGGCAGACGGCGCGATGACCGTGCTGCTGAAAGACGCGATGCAGCCGAACCTTGTGCAGACGCTGGAAAACAATCCTGCCTTCGTACACGGCGGGCCCTTTGCGAATATCGCCCACGGCTGCAACTCTGTCATCGCGACGACCACCGCGCTGAAACTGGCAGATTACGTGGTGACCGAAGCCGGATTTGGGGCCGATCTGGGGGCTGAAAAATTCCTGAACATCAAATGTCGCAAAGCGGGGCTTGCGCCGTCTTGCGTTGTGGTCGTGGCCACCGTGCGGGCGATGAAGATGAACGGGGGCGTTGCCAAGGCCGATCTGGGCGCTGAAAACGTCGACGCGGTGCAGGCCGGCTGCCCCAACCTTGGCCGCCATATCGAGAACCTGAAATCCTTTGGCGTGCCCGTCGTTGTCGCGATCAACCATTTCGTCACAGATACGGATGCCGAAGTGCAAGCGGTCAAGGACTACGTCGCTTCGCAGGGCTCCGAGGCCGTGCTGTCACGCCATTGGGAATTGGGCAGCGCAGGGTCCGCTGATCTGGCGCAAAAGGTCGTCGAGACGATCGAGAAGGGTCAATCCAATTTCACCACGCTGTATCCCGACGCGATGCCGCTGGCCGAAAAGATCAACACGATCGCCACAAAGATCTACCGCGCCGACGCGGCGGTCATGGACCAGAAAATCCTCAATCAGCTGAAGGACTGGGAAGAGCAGGGCTATGGCGATCTGCCGGTCTGTATGGCCAAGACGCAATACAGTTTCACCACCGATCCCGAAGCCCGCGGCGCGCCGACCGGCTTTACCATCCCCGTGCGCGAAGTCCGTCTGTCCGCGGGTGCCGGCTTTGTCGTCGCCATCTGCGGCGAGATCATGACCATGCCGGGCCTGCCACGGGTGCCCTCTGCCGAAAATATTCGTCTCAATGACATCGGCGATGTTGAAGGTCTGTTCTAAGCGCGTATGAACAGGGCGCGGAGGATCGCTCCTTCGCGCCGTCATCTGCTGTGGCAGGTGATACCAGCGCCACTACAGACAAAGGACGGTCCCTATGACAGCGACGATCATTGATGGCAAAGCATTTGCAGCAAAGGTGCGGGGGCAGGTCGCCCAGCATGTGACGCGGCTGAAAGACGATCACGGGATCACGCCGGGGCTGGCTGTGGTGTTGGTCGGTGCCGATCCCGCGTCCGAGGTCTATGTCAAATCCAAGGGCAAGATGACCAAGGAAGTGGGCATGAAGTCGGTCGAACACCGGCTTGAGGACACAACATCAGAGGCGGAACTGCTTTCCCTGATCGACGCCCTGAACAACGATGACACGATCCACGGCATCCTCGTGCAGCTGCCCTTGCCCGATCACCTGAACGAAGACCTCGTGATCAGCGCGATTGATCCGGCCAAAGATGTAGACGGATTTCATATTTCGAACGTAGGGCTTTTGGGCACAGGACAGAAGTCCATGGTGCCCTGCACGCCGCTTGGCTGTCTGATGATGCTGCGCGACCACCACGGCAGCCTGTCGGGGATGGATGCGGTCGTGATCGGGCGCAGCAATATCGTCGGTAAGCCGATGGCACAGCTTCTGCTGAACGACAGCTGCACCGTCACCATTGCCCATTCACGGACCAAGGACCTCGCCGCCGTCGTGCGCCGCGCTGACATCGTGATTGCGGCCGTGGGCCGACCCGAGATGGTGCCCGGCGACTGGCTCAAACCGGGCGCGACCGTCATCGACGTAGGCATCAGCCGCCTGGACGCGCCAGAGCGGGGCGAAGGCAAGACCCGTCTGGTGGGTGATGTTGACTTTGATAGCTGCGTCGAGATGGCCGGTGCCATTACGCCCGTGCCAGGGGGCGTAGGGCCGATGACCATCGCCTGCCTGCTGGCCAATACGGTCACGGCCTGCTGCCGCGCCCATGATCTGCCTGAACCCGAAGGGCTGACGGCCTAGTCCACAGCCGCTGGAACCGGCACCACCGTGCCTTGCAACAAGGCGATCAGCACCTGCTGGTCGCCGCTTTGAGCAAACACTTCTGCCGTGACCACACACAGCCGCCTGCCCGGTTTGACCACCTTGCCAATCGCGATCAGCCTATCTCCGCGTGCGGGGGCCAGCAGGTTGATCTTGATCTCGGCGGTGACGACCTCGGTATCCAAGGGCAGTGTCGTCAGCGCGGCATAGCCCGCAGCGCTGTCCCCGATAGAGAACGTCAGACCCGCATGCCCGAACCCTTGCTGCTGCAGCGTGCCGGGCAGGATCGGGGCTTCGATCCGGATCAGCCCCTTGGACACATCGCTCAATTCTGCGCCGAGGGTCTGCATCATGGTCTGTGCGCCAAAGCTGTCGCGGATGCGGGCGATTTCTTGCGGAGTCATGGGGCCTCTTTCAACGTCGATATCCGGCCCCGTGACTGCGACTAGCGTGGCATGGGGATCGCGGTGGGCTGCGGTCCGGTGAGTATGGCGCAGGCCCGTGGCCCCATCAATGCCTGTAGCACCGAGGCGTCGCTGAACAGCCCGCCGGTATAGGTACCAAACGCCGGCATGATCAGCCGCTGGTCGTCATATAGAAAAGCCGCGCGGGATACCGCACGCCCGCGTAGTCGCAGCCGTGCCTTGGGGTGGTAATGCCCCGATACCTCTGCCTGCGTATCCGGTTGCGCAATATGGCGAAACCGCAAGGGGCCGATTGCGACCTCGGCCAGATGTTCCCCGCCCAATGCAACAGGTCCGGGATCATGGTTGCCCTCGATCCACAACCACTGCCGCCCTGCTTGAAGCTGGGTCAACGTCAGCCGCGCTGCTTCGGGCAATGCATGGGCCGCCTGCAGATCGTCGAAACTGTCGCCCAAACACATCACGACGCGCACCGGTAAACGATCAAGCTCTGCTGCAAGGCGGATCAGCGTATCGGTTGTCTCGTATGGGGGCAGCGCAGATCCGCCGCGCCGCGCGACCCGTTCTGCCTTGCCCAGATGCAAATCAGAGACACAGAGCAATCCATGCTCGGCCCACCAGAGTGCGCCAGACCCAAGCGCGGTGAGCCGCGCGCCGCAAAAGTCAAAGGCATACCCGGTGTTCATGATGCGTTCATCACCAAGTTTACCCGCAGGCGCAAGGGGCGCGGGCCGAAGTTTTGGTGTGACGCAGGGGCGCAGGAGTATTTGTAAAAGGGTGAAGCGGAGGACGCCCCCGACGCGCACAGACGCTGCGGGTGGGGGCATCTTCACCCTTTACGGTCATCGGCTCTCCAGCCTGTACCGCGAGGTATGTTTGGCAGAGATACCTTTATCCAAGGTTAATCCACTCTTTTGAAAATACTCATATGCCGGACGGCTGCGGGGTTTAGCGTCGCTTGAGGGGGATATTGTCAGGCGCAGGGGTGATCTGCGCGAGGCCCGAGGCCTCCATCAACCGGGCGGATTCCTCGGCTAGAAGGCGTTCTTCAGCTTGCCCTTTGACCGGCACACGTCCCATTTCCAAAAACAGTGGCGCTGACAGCGGGCTGACACGGTCGAGGCTGCGGTGATCGATACGGCCCTTGATCCGGTGCAGCATCTCTTCGATGCGGCCAAAGTCCACCAGTCCGCGTAGCGCCTCTTCGCGGGTGATGTCGAGCAGCAGGTGATCCGGTTCGTATTTCAGCAGTGTATCGTAGAGAATATCCGAGCTGAAAGTCGCCTGACGGCCTGATTTGCGGGCCTGTGGGGTGTTTCGTTCAATCAACCCAGCGATCGTGGCGGCAGCGCGAAAGGTGCGTTTCATCACAGCGTTGCCCGCCAGCCAAAGGTCAAGCCCGTCATGTAGTGCCGTGGCATCAACAAGCGGGGCCGGATCATCAACCGGATCAAGCCCCCAGATCAGCGTGGCATAATCAGTGGCGACAAAACCCAGAGGGTTAAGGCCAAGCTCTTCCATCCGTTTGGTCAGCAGCAAGCCAAGAGTTTGTTGCGCGTTGCGACCGGCAAAGCCGTAGAACACCGTTTGGGCGCGGCCATCGTGGGGGAAGCTTTCGATCAGCAAGCGCCCCGGTTGCGGCAGCTGGCTGACGTCGCGCTGCAGCGCAAGCCATTCGGCAGTATGACGCGGCAGGCCGGGCCAGCTGTCTTGGGTGAACATGCGTTGCACGCGGGCCGAAAGCTGGGTGGAGGTGGCGAATTTCGTGCCCATGAACGTGGCAACGCGTGGTTTCTTGGCGGCAGAGCGGCTGACCTCGACGGTCATTTCGCGCAGGCCTTCGTATTTGACGATCTGCCCGCCAATCAGAAATGTGTCGCCTGCGCTCAGCGATGCAGCAAAGCCCTCTTCGATCTCGCCCAGTGGTTTGCCGCCGCGATTGCGTTTCATCCGGACCTTTAGCGTATCGGTATCTTGGATGGTGCCGATGTTCATGCGGATGCGCTGGCTGCTGCGGGGGTCGCGCAGGTGCCATTTACCGTCCGTATACAGCAGCCGTTGCCACCTGTCATAGGCCCGCAGCGCATAGCCACCCGTGGCGCAGAAATCGAGGCAGGCGTCGAACTCTGCGCGGGTAAGGCCCGCGTAGGCGCCGGCCGAGGTCACCTCGGCATATAGCGCATCGGCGTCGAAGGGACCGGCGCATGCGGTGATCAGGATATGCTGGCACAATACGTCTCGTGGGCCGGGGCCGCGCGGGTCGCCGTCAAGCTCTCCGGCCAATACGGCGTCTAGCGCGGCAACGCATTCAACGACTTCGAACCGGTTCGCGGGCACCAGCAGCGCCTTGGACGGGGCGTTGTAGCGGTGGTTAGCGCGCCCGATGCGTTGCACGAGACGTTTCACATTCTTCGGGGCACCGATCTGAATCACAAGATCGACGTCGCCCCAGTCGATCCCAAGATCGAGGCTGCCGGTGCAGACAATGGCCCGCAGGTCGCCGCGCACCATCGCGGCTTCGACCCGTTCGCGTTGCTGACGGTCAAGAGAGCCGTGGTGGATACCGATGGGCAGACTGTCTTCGTTGGCAAGCCAGAGGTTGTGAAAGAAAATCTCGGCTTGGGCGCGGGTGTTGTGGAAGATCAGGGTGGTTTTATGCTGGCGTACCTGTTCGAGCACCGCAGGGATCGCATAGGCGGCGCCGTTGCCGGACCACGGCGGGGCCGCGTCTGTGTGCAGCATCTGGATATCGGGCGCCGGTCCGGGGTCGGCCAGCAGGATCGGGCAAGGATCGGGGTGGCGTGCCATAAAGTGGGCGATGGCTGCGGGGTCTTCGACCGTGGCCGACAGGCCCACCCGTTTCAGGCCCGGACATAAGCGTTGCAGTCGCGCCAGTGCCAGCATCAGCTGATCGCCGCGTTTGCTGTCGGCGAGCGCGTGGATCTCGTCGATCACCACGCGTTTGAGCCCTTTGAACATGCGTGGCGCGTCCTCGTAGGAGGTCAGCAGCGCGAGGCTTTCGGGGGTGGTCAGCAAGATGTGAGGCGGGTCCGCGCGTTGCCGCCGTTTGCGGGTCTGCGAGGTGTCGCCGGTGCGGTCCTCGATCCGGATGGGGAGGCTCATCTCGGTCACAGGGGTGGTGAGATTGCGTTTGATATCCGCCGCCAGTGCCTTGAGCGGTGAGATATAAAGCGTGTGCATCCCGTCATGCTCGCCCTCTGCCAAATCAACCAACGTGGGCAGAAAGCCTGACAGCGTCTTGCCGCCGCCCGTGGGGGCGATCAGCAGCAGCGCGGGGGCGTCGGCGCGGTCCAGCATATCCTGCTGGTGCGGGTGAATAGTCCAGCCTTTGGTGGCGAACCAGTCAGTGAATTTGGGGGGCAGGGTTTGCATGGGGTGCAAGATAGGGTGTTTGCAGACGGGGGCCAGCCCCCGCACCCCCGGAGTTTACAAGGCAAAATGAAGAGCGGGACACGCCCGAGTGCCAGCGGCGGCCTATCTGACGATGGTTTCATCCGCGACGAACATATTGGCCCATGCGCGGTCAACCAGATCGGGGCGCATCTGGTGGGGAATGCCTTCGAAGTCGCAGATCGCGATCATCTGGTCGATCAGGAAAATCGGTTGGTAGTTGGCAAAGGTGTTGTCGATGGTGGGGTATTTGGTTTTTAGCAGGTGGATCAGCGACGCCTCGTCGAGCTTGATGTTCCGCTTTTTGGCGACCATGGCAAAAATCTTGAGAAAGATTTCCTGATTGGGGCCATCGATCTTGATCTTGAAAAAGATCCGGCGCAGGGCGGCTTGGTCAAAGATTTCATTGGGGTGAAAGTTGGTCGAGAACACCACCAGCGTGTCGAAGGGCACTTCGAATTTCTCGCCTGATTGCAGGGCCAGGATGTCTTTGTTTTCTTCCAGTGGCACGATCCAGCGGTTGACCAATGCCTGCGGTGGTTCGGACTGGCGGCCAAGGTCGTCGACGATAAAGATGCCGCCCGTGGATTTCAGCTGCAGCGGTGCCTGATAGGTGCGTGCGGTGGGATTATAGACAAGATCGAGCATATCAAGCGTCAGCTCGCCCCCGGTGATCACGGTGGGGCGTTCGCATCTGACATAGCGGGTGTCAAAGCGGGTAACGCGGCGCAACGATGTCGGGTCTTGTTCTTCCTCGATCGCAGCGGAGTGGACGATAGGGTCGTAGACGGTGATCACCTGTCCGGCATATTCGATGGCTCGCGGGACGTAGATCTTGTCGCCAAGCGCATCGCGGATTCCGTTTGAAATACTGGACTTGCCGTTGCCGGGGGGGCCGTACATCAAGATGGATCGGCCTGCCGTAACAGCCGGGCCCAGATTGCCAATCAATTCCGGAGGAAGCACCAGATGGCCCATCGCGGCTTCGAGGCGGGCGCGGGTGATCTGCATGTTGCGCACCGACTGGCGTTTGACCTGTTCACGGTAAACATCAAGCGGCACTGGCATCGGACCAAAATATTCCGATTGCGCCAATGCATCCAGCGCGCGGTTCTTCCCCAGATCGGTCAGCTGGTAGCCCATTTCGGTGCCGCTATTCGCGTTGAGTGTGCCCGTCGCTTCGAGAAGGCGTTGTTCGCGCGCCAGGTCCACCAATTCCTGCGTGACCTGCAAGGGCAGGCATATGGCTTTGGCAAGCTCGCTGACCATGGTGACATTCTTGCGGAACATCGTCTTGATCATGATGTCGCGCATCATCACCACGGGCAGCTTCATCTCTAGGATGGTGCGTGGCGGAGGAGGGGCCATGACGGCGCTCTTTTGCATATTCACGAAGGGCTACTTTCATGGAGGTACAGGCTTGCCCCACGTCTTAGCGGCCGAATATGGCAAATTCAGGCCCCGAAGTAGGCACCGAGCATTAAATATGCGCCAAGCACAGTGCCAAGCGCGAGACCCATTGGGAATTTTTTGGCTTCATGCCAGCTGACCCACTGCGGCGCGAGCTTGCGCAGGGGGGAGTATTTGGCAGCGCGATGAATGATATAGGCCGCGATCAGCGTGGTCATGAAAAGCGCCATCAGAAACTGAAGATCCCCGAGCGCGAAGAACGGGGTGGCCGCAGCAATGAATTTCGCATCGCCTGCACCCATCAGCCCACCTGCGTTCATAAAGATTCCCACCACGAGCGCCATGGCCATCGCCAGCAGGTGCCAAAGATAGCTGTCAAACGGTAGGACGATGGGGCCGATGATGACAAACACGCCGGCCAGCGCGATCACCGTGACGTTGGTGATCCGCATAAAGGCGAGATCGGTATAGATCGTATAGGCGCAAAGCGGCAGCGCGAAGGGTAAAAACCAAAGCGCGGCATAGCTGGTGATCTCCACCGGGGCTAGGCTGCGTTTTCGAGTGCGCGCAGGGACCGGACAGCGGCTTCGAAGTGTTGCGGGTGGGTGCTGATGGCGTCGCGCAGCAAGCCTTTGCCCGTTTCAACATCGCCCTTTTTGATCGCGGACAAAGCAAGCGTATGCAGCAACTGCGCACGTTCGGTCTGGTCCATCTCTATCGGCGGCAGGCTGTACTCGCGCTGCGCGCCACGGGCGAGGATCAGGTTGTTCTTGGCGGTAAAAAGGGTCGGATCCTGTTTGACGGCTTCACCGAACAGACGTTCTGCCGCCTGATAATCACCGCGGGTGAGCTTGGAATAGCCCCAGTTGTTCATGACCGAACCGGGTTTAGTGGTCAGTCCGATGGCGATTTCGTAAAAGCTGTCGGCCTTGTCCCATTCCTGCTTGCTGTCGGCGACGATCGCCTCGAGCCGGTAGCGATTATAGGTTTCATGGGTTGGCGGGACAGAATCCAGTGTCTTTTCGGCCTTGGCCCAATCGCCTGCACGGATCAGCGCATCGGCGTAATCGATCTTGTCATCGGCGGTGGCATCTTTTGAGCCCGCGACCTTGCCCCAAACAACAGCTGCTTCTTGGTTGCGCTTGGCGCGGATCAACGATTTGCCAAGGCTGCGCTGGATGTCGATGCGATCGGGCTTTTCCTGTGCGGTGCGGGTGAAATAGCTCACGGCCTCGTTCGGGTCCGCGACAGTCAACATCACATCATTCAGGTTGCTTTCATCCACGACGTTTACGTCTTGGAACGCGCGAGTCACTGTGTCCTCGCCGGATTTTTTGCCGCAGCCTGCTAGTGCGACGACGCCTGCAATGCAGACGGCCGATAGGATAGGGTGGCGCATTTTTGCGTCCTTTTACTGCTCTGCCTCGTCATGATGCTGGCCGAACCAGATAGTCCCCCGAGCCGCGCCGCACCAATTTATAACTGTCTTCTTGCTCTGGGATCGTAACAGAGTTTTCCGATTTTGCGAGTGCTAAGCGTAAATTGTCACGGATTGCGTCACTTTCGCCATTATCGAGAGCATATGCCTTACGGAAGGTCAGTTGGGCTTCGGCGAGTTTGCCGCTTTCCATCAGCACAACGCCAAGATTATTCCAGACCTCGGGGTGAGTTTCATCCTTTTCGACGGCATCTCGCAGCAGGCTTTCGGCCTGGCCCAAACGCCCCAGTCCCAGATTGGCGCTGCCCAGACCCGACAGGATTTCGGCATTTAGTTCAGAGGCGAGCGCGGCACGATTAAAAGCGCGGATTGCGAGTTCGTATTCACCGGCGTGCATCAAACGGTGGGCGACCTCTACCCCGTCTTCGGCGTCTTTGCGGGTGTTAACGCCGGGGGCAAAGGGGCTGTCAGATGTGGTGCGTTCGCCCCCCAACGCGAAAAGACCGCCTGCAGAGCAAGCGGCCAGTCCGGCGATCAAGGTCATACAAAGCGCGAGCTTAGCGGGGTACGCGCGCTTGGAGGTGTGGAACATGCGGGGCCTTACTGACCTAGTTTGGTAATGTTCATCACCGATGGTGCGACCAGAATGATCAGCAGCGGTGGAACGGTCAGCATCATTGTGGCAAGTGTCATCTTGGTTGGCAACTTGTTTGCGGCCTCTTCGGCACGCATCACACGTTTGTCGCGCATCTCGGCGGCATAGACCCGCAGGGCGTCGGCGATGGATGTCCCGAAGGCCGCCGATTGCACCAGCACCGTGACAAAGGACGATACGTCTTGCACACCGCAGCGTTCGCCCATGGCGTTCAATACGCTGACCTTGTCCTTGCCGGCCTTCATCTCTTGGGCGACGATTTCGAATTCTTCGGCCAACGCAGGATAAGAGGCGCGCAATTCGGCAGCGACACGGACGATGCATTGGTCCAGCGATTGCCCTGCCTCGACGCAAACCAGCATCATGTCGAGCGCATCGGGGAAACCACGGGTGATTTCCTCTTTGCGTTCCTCGACACGGCGGGTCACCCAATAGCGGGGCAGGAAATACCCGATCGCACCGGGGCCGACTGTATAGATCATCATCTTATTGGTGCTCAGGCCTTCGCCACCGCCAAGAAAGTTGACGTAAACGGTGCCGATCACCAAGCCTGCAATACCAAGTGCCATCTGCGCAAAGTGAAAGAATCGCACTGCATCGCGCGAGCCATAGCCCGCCTGCCGGAGTAGCAGCGCCTTGGCGCTGAGCTCTTCCATGTTTTCGGGTTCAAGGAACTTGGCGAATTTTTGCAGCTGTTCGTTGCGGTCTGACTGGCGCAAGCGCTGTTGTTTGCCTGCGTCGGAGGATTCGGATTGGCTGCGTTTCAGCTTGGCCAGCGGATCTTCGGGCTGGCGCAGGATCATGATCAGCGTGGCACCGACCATGGTCAGGCCAAGTACGCCCAGAACGGCGATCCAGCCGATGGGACCAAGTGTGGTGTCGAGTGTGGTCAGGAAATTCACAGTGAAGCCCCCTTAGACTTTAATATCGGTCAGCTTGCGCATGACGATGAGGTTAAGCGACAGGAACACGACCACGGCAATGCAGCCGGGAACGAACAGCGGGTGGGTCATGACTTCGTCATAGTAATGCGGGTCGCCAAGTCTGATCACGATCAGCGCAACAACGGGGAAGGCTGAAAGGAACTTGCCCGACCATTTCGCTTCGGCCGTGATGGCACGTACGCGGCGGAACAGGCGGAAACGGGCGCGGATCACCTTGGCCAGCCCCGCGAGAATCTCAGCGAGGTTACCGCCGGATTGCTGCTGGATGGTCACCGCAACCGCAAGGAAGCGCATATCCTGCATATCAAGCCGTTCGGCCATATCCTTGAGCGCCTCGCCAATGTCGCGGCCATAGGCGGTTTCATCCGCGATCACCCCGAATTCCGACGCAAGCGGGTCCTGGATTTCCTTGGAGACAATAGAGATGGCGCTTGTGAACGGGTGGCCGACACGCAGCGACCGCACCATCAGTTCGACCGCATCAGGCAATTGTTCTTCGATCAGGTCCATGCGCTTTTTAGCTTTGGACGAGATCCAGAAATAAACCGCCCCGACCCCGATGCCGACAGAGATCAGGATACGCACGGGGACTTCGGTGCTGGTACCGATGGTCAGGCCCAAAAAGGCGACAACGGACAGCCCGGCCATAATCATGATTAGCTGTTTTGGCGCAAAGGCAATCGCGGCTTTTTGCGCTTTTGCGGCGAGCATTGAATAGATGGGAATGGATTTGTTATCCATATGCTGCTGCATTTCCTTGCGCAGCTTGTCCAGAACCTCTTCGCGGCCGGCCCCTTTTTCCAACATTTCCAGCCGGCGGTTGACCTTGCTGTTGAGGCTGATGGATTTACCGAAGGCGACCAGGTACAGCCCTTCGACCAGCACAAGGACACCGATAAAGATCAGGCCATAGATAATGGGTTCTGCGCTCATGATTGATAATCCTTACTTGACCACAACGGGTTCGTAGATGGACGACGGCAGGTCATAGCCCCACATTTTGAAGCGTTCAGAGAAGTGGCTGCGCACGCCGGTGCCGGTGAAATGGCCGATGATCTTGTTCTCGGGTGTCAGGCCGACGCGTTGGTACCGAAAGATTTCCTGCATCGAGATAACATCACCTTCCATACCGGTGATTTCGGTGATCGATGTCATACGACGCGAGCCGTCTTGCAAACGCGACGCTTGAACAATCAGGTTCACAGCCGATGAAATCTGGCTGCGCACCGCTTTCAACGGCATTTCGATACCGGCCATCGCAATCATGTTTTCCAGACGGCTCACACCGTCGCGGGCAGAGTTGGCGTGGATTGTGGTCATCGACCCGTCGTGGCCGGTGTTCATGGCCTGCAGCATGTCGATGACTTCCTCGCCACGTGTCTCGCCGACGATGATCCGGTCCGGACGCATCCGCAGAGCGTTTTTGAGACAATCGCGCGGAGATACTTCGCCTTTGCCTTCGACGTTGGGCGGGCGGCTTTCCATGCGGCCCACGTGGGTCTGTTGCAGTTGAAGTTCGGCGGTGTCTTCGATGGTCAGGATGCGTTCGTCGTTCGCAATGAAAGAGGACAGTGCGTTCAGCGTGGTGGTTTTGCCGGACCCTGTACCACCCGATACGATGATGTTCAGGCGGGTGGCCACGGCGGCTTGAAGATAGGCGGCCATCTCTTCCGAGAAGGCACCAAAGCTCACCAGATCGTCGATGCCCAGTTTGTCTTTTTTGAACTTACGAATGGACACAAGGCTGCCGTCCACGGCAATCGGCGGCACCATGGCGTTGAAACGCGAGCCGTCTTTCAAGCGCGCATCGACGTAAGGGTTGCTTTCGTCGACACGACGGCCAACGGCGGACACGATTTTGTCGATGATGCGCAGCAGGTGCTTTTCATCCTTAAATGTCACGTCGGTCAGCTGCAGTTTGCCGTCACGTTCGACAAAAATCTGCTGGGGCCCGTTCACCAGAATATCGTTGATGGTGTCGTCTTTCAGCAGCGTTTCCAGCGGGCCAAGGCCGGTCACCTCGTCATAGAGTTCGGAGTTCAGCTGAATCCGGTCTTCGCGGTTCAGGACGATGGATTTCTCGGCCAGAATTTCTGCAGAGATTTCGTTGATCTCGCTGCGCAGATCCTGTTCAGATGCATGTTCAAGAGCTGCAAGGTTCAGGTTCTCAAGTAGGGCGCGGTGCAGTTCAAGCTTGATCTCGCTCATGCGTTGCTTGCGCTTTACGTCGCGATCCTGTGGCGCGACGGATGCGGCTTGGGCCACGCGGCGCATGCTAACGGGCTTGGGGGCGACCGCGGCCTCTGGCTGTTGCTGGGGGGCAGGCGCCTTCGCCTTTGGGGCGGGTGTGGCTGCGGCAACGTCACCTGGCTTTTTATACTTCGAGAACATCTGATTACTCTTTCTAAGTTATCTGGCGCTAGGGCCGGATCAGGCGGCTTTGGCTTCGTCAGCCTTGAGATCGTGGATCGAACCGGCGAGCTTGGCGATCTCGCGGCGCAGGGGGTTTTTCGCGGCGGTGGTGGCCAGCGGCAGACCGTGGTCGTTGGCTTGGGTTACCTGTTTGCCGCCATCGGGCAGTTGCACATCGATCGAAATCCCTAGGCTCTCTGCCATCCGTTTGACGCGCGCTTTGGCGTTCAGGTCGGTGAACTTCGGCGCGCGGTTCATGACATACCGCAGCTTTTCGATAGGAAGGTCTTCGGATTGCAGGGCACGTTTGAAGCGCAGGGCGTTTTGGGCGCAGCGCATATCCAGTTCGAGCATGGCAAAATAGACATGTGCATTGGTCAGTACGGTTTCCGTCCACTGCACCAGCGTCGAGGGCATATCGACGACCACATAATCGAACTGATTGCGCGCCATATCCAGGATCCGTGTCACATCTTCCGAGGTGATCAAATCAAGCGGCAGCATGTCGGCAGGGGCGGTCAAAACCTGGAGCTTTTCTTCGTAGGTCAGCAGGGCTTGACCAAAGCTTTCCTCGTCCATCGCGTCGGTTTCGATCAGCATATCATAGACCACTTCGCGACGCGGCAGGTCCAGATAGGTCGCCACGGCCCCGAATTGCAGGTCAAGATCAAGCAAGCACACTTTGGGCGGGTTCTTTTTGTCAGATGTCGCCAGTTCCCATGCAAGGTTCACCGCAAGGCTGGTGGCACCGGTGCCGCCGGCCAGTCCGTGCACCACGATCACAGCACCATCCTTCTGGGTGCCGGGTTTCAGCTTGGGGCCTGTCTCCGCGGGTGCCACCATAGGTTCGGGGGAGGCGCGCAGACGAATTATAGTCGAGGCCAATTCACCTTCGGGTAGAGGGTAGGGGACAAATTCATCCGCGCCCTGGCGCAACAACGAATGGAGCGAGGCGGGGGACATGTCTTCGGCGATCAGGATCACTTTGATATGACGTGCTTTTGCCTGCGCGATGATCTCGGACATCATTGGCAGGTTCTCTTCGTCTTTCGAATCGAGCGCCAGCGCAATAAGTTCAAGCGTCGCCGCTTCGGGTTGGCTGAAAAACGCAAGACTTTCAGAGAAGCCCAGATCGCCCCAGGCCTCGCCCAAAGCTGATTCCATATCTTCGATCAGCAGGTCAAAGTTCTGCACATCCCGGCTGACGGTGCACGCGATGATCTGTGGCGCGTCAATCTGTGGTATATGGCTGCTCATACCGAAACTTCCCCTTCTTTTATGCGGGCGCTGGCAAGGGCTGGTCGGGTGTTACCCTTTGTTGCCTTGCGGTCCCCTGCATCCAGACCACAATGGCCGGACGCAACTGTCCTATTGCAGTGAATATCCCTGCTAACTGGGGCAAGATTGGGGCCAAATAGTTTCTATTGTTTGGTCTTTTGAAACGATCCGCACCGTTTAAGCGGATTGAAATGAAAAAGGCCCGACCGTCAGCGACGATCAGGCCCTCTCGAAAAGTTTGAAAAGCGGTTATTCTCCCACAGCGCCGGTGGGGGCGGCACCGCCTGTCAGCAGGGTCGGCGGCACGGCGCTGGCGACATAGTCGCGATAGATAATCTGGGCATATTTTCCGTCCAGCACAGTCGGATGACGCCCGACAAAGCCGCTAACTTCGGTCACAGTCCGGCGGTTTGCACGTGCGCGACCTTGGGTCACGATCAGGGGCTGTGTTTCGCCAAAGGAAACAACGGCTTCTAGGCGACTGCGGCTGATACCTTGTGTGGACAAGAAGGCCACAACGGATTGCGCGCGGCGCAGGCCCAGTGTTTTGTTATAGCTGTTCGACCCGACGGCATCAGTATGGCCATAGACGCGAAAGCGGACTTCGGGGAACTGGCGGATCCATCCGGCCTGACGTCGCAGAACCGACTGCGCGACCCCGTCTAGTTGTGCAGAGTTAAAAGCAAAGGTGACGGTCGATTCGACTTCGCCGGCAAAGCGGTTGGCCAGATCGAATGTATACTGGCGCTCACCGGTCATCACCAAGCGGTTGTTCAAAGTCGCGTTTCCAAAGGTGCCCAGATCGGTCAGCGACCCTGCTTCGCGGTGAAACTGGGTAAAGACCGGATCAGGGCTGCTGACACAGCCTGTAACAGTCATGGCCAAGGCGACGCACAACCCGGTGATTTTGCCTGTCGAAGCGATCGCTGAAGTCATCTGATCAATCCAATACATAGCCATACGACCCGCTAAAGTCCTGCTTGGCAACTTCGCCAGCGGCCCCTTTGGTGGGGGCCGTGCTGCCTTTGGACGTGCGGCCAGACAAGAACAATTCGCTTTCGGTGGGCGGCTTGATCCGGTCGGTGGGCAGGGCCAAGGCCTCGCCACGGGTCGGGGTCACAAGGTGTGCGGTGATAATAATCACCAGCTCGGTTTGGCTGCGCTGGTAGTTTGCGCTGCGGAACAACGCGCCCAATACAGGCACGTCGCCGATCCAGGGCAATTGTGTGGAGGTGTCGGTGAAATCATCTGTCAGCAGTCCGGCGATCGCAAAGCTTTCGCCGTCGCGCATTTCAACCGTGGTCGAGGTTTCGCGGCGGGTAAATGCGGAAATATCAAATCCGTTGCCCAAGGACACGCTGTTGCTGGCATCAATCGCCGATACGGCCGCCTTGAGTTCGAGGTTGATCAGGTCTTTGTCCACGACCCGGGGGATAAAGCTCATCTCTACGCCGAAGGGTTTATACTGAACCGAAATCTGGTCGCCGGTCTGCGCCACGGGGACAGGATATTCGCCCCCCGCGAGGAAAGTCGCCTCTTGCCCCGACAGCGCCACGAGGTTCGGTTCAGCCAGAAAGCGCACCGCGCCTTTTTGCTCCAGCGCCTCAAGCAGCAGACCGACCTGCGTCGATCCGGCGTTGAAGCCAAACAAAACCGCCCCTGCGTTGCCATTCGATGCCGGGGTCGACCCGCCAAGCGAATTGGCGATTGCGCCGGATGTGTTCGTCGAATTGGTGCCGCCATTCAATGCCAGATCGCTGCCCACAAGGCCGTTCAGCGCCAGTGATGCGCTTAGCGACTTAGAGACGGATCGGCTCATCTCGGCAAAACGAACTTTCAACATCACCTGCTGGATGCCACCGACGCTCATCAGGTTGGACACGCGTTCAGGGGCGTAGCGTTCGGCCAGATCAAGTGCCCGCTGCAAGCGTTGGGTCGAGGACACGATGCCCGACAGCACGATACCGTCGTTCGCCGTGCGGACTTCGATCTTTTCGCCGGGCAGGATCTGACGCAGGCGTTCCTTGAACTCGGAGACATCCGCTGCGACGCGCACATCAACGTTCGTGATCAGTTGCCCCGCGGCATCAAGCAGTGTCAGCGTTGTAAGTCCGGGGGATTTGCCCAGAACATAAATCGTGCGATCCGAGAGCGACGAAATATCTGCGATACCGGGGTTGGCAATGCTCAGCTCCGCAAAGGGAATGTCGCTTTCAACCACTACAGCGCGGTTCATAGGGACTTCCAACACGCGGTTGGTACCTTTTTTGACCACGCGCAGCGTGTTTGCCTGAGCGTCAAGCGGGGCGGTCAATGCAATCGGCATCGCGCCAATCGTCAGTCCCAATAGGACTGCTTTGATAAATTTATCAATTTTCATGTGACCTGCCTTTGTGATCACGCCTCAAAATAGGGTCTTTGCGCCCGCCGTTTGCGACACTCTGCGGTTCTTTTGGTTTTTTTGCAAGAATCAATGACGTCAGGCCGCAGTTACCTGTGGATTACGGGCAACATACCCGCGCAATGCCAAACGCCGCACAGGGGGCTGCGCGGCGCGGACATAATTTTGGAAGGCCCTGTTCAAGAGCACATCAGTTGGTGCAGGGGATCGGAATTTCGAGCACTTCGGCACCACGGCGTGTCCGGATGGTGCAGACTTTCTGTGTCGTTGCCTCGACCTTGACGGTTTCTTCGGCGAGACCCAGAAGGCTACGTTGGTCGACTTCGATCTCTGCAGCAACCGTGTCATCCTCTGCCCCGACAAGCGACAGGGACAGATTGCCGGTAGATTGTGCCTGTGCCAATGCTGCCACTTGGTAGGGCTGAACTGCAACAGTCACGGTGTTGGCGATCGCGGCTTCACTGCGTTCCCCGCCGGCGCTTTGGTCAATGGCGATAATCTTGACGCCTGCCTCGATCAGCTTGGTGACGTCACCCGTGTCGCCACGGTCGTTGCCGCCCCGGTTGATCCGGCCCGTCCAGTAAACATCGACACGGTCACCTGGTCGCAGGAAGCCTGACACGCCACTGGATACATCGACGCGGATGGCGAACGCACGGCTGCCGCGTTCCAACTGGGAGGTGAGGCCAATGTCTGCACCGGGCTCGGTTACTTTCACAGCCATGATGGCTTCGTCTTTTTCCATGGCGCGCAGCACGACCCGCAGGTCATCTCTGTTTTCAGGGAATAGCGCGGCTTCTTCGATAAAGGAGCCTTCGGGGATCGCGTTTTCAGGCCAGCTTACCTGACGCACATCCTCGCGGGTCAGACGCTGCCCATATTTCAGCGGTCCGGTGGCGACATAGACGCCCACCGTTGGTACGATTTGCGCCAGGGCTTCTTGTGCCTGTTGGTGCGCCATTTGATATTCACCGATACGGCCCTTTGCCAGATACACAGCACCACCTGCCAAGGCGATACCGGCGAGCAAGACCAGTCCAAAAACCATCCGCATGTTACTTACCTCTCTTGAGTGGGTGCCGGTCCGGGACACGGCGTAAAACCTATACTGATCGATAGGCGGTGATTGTGTTCAGACTATGAACAATCCGCGACCAAGCTGGGTCATTATAGGGGGGGGTTAGAGGCCGCCCGGCGTCTGGGTCATCAGCTTATCAGCCAGTTCGACGGTTCCCGTGGTCATTGTTACGACGATCAATACGGCTAGCGATACGACGGCGGCACATAGGACAACCCAGTCAACCGTGACCGCGCCACTTGGGCTTTTCCAAAATTTAATGAGCTTCGAAAGCATTGTGTTGCCTTGCGTGATGAAGGTCTAAAAAAAACTGGCCGCATCCTGTCGAGCAGAATGCGGCCAGGTCTACCGTCATTGTCGACAGCTTATTTGCTAGGGTTCTGCGTCGCCATGAAGGACTGAGTATTTGCAGTCAGGCTTGTCGCGCCAGTTTGGATCGAGGAGTAGGCTGCGACGGCCAGGCCAACAACGGCGGCGGTCAGAACAACCCAGTCAACAGTCACGGCACCGGATTCGTCATTTTTGAAGTTTTTGATAAAGTTCATCATGGTATGTCCCTCCAAGGATCATAAAGTTTTCAATCTCAACCGTGTCGTCCGTTTCGATGCTTCTCTCTCAATTCCGCATCTGGCTGACTTGGTATGAGCCTATATAGCCCTGCGATTGGGGCACGAATTTGGCGGCAAATGTGACTTTTCGCCTATTGCCGTCACTTTCCAAAAAAATTCACTTAGGCGACTGATCTGAAAGGATTCTCCTCCTTCATTTTTTGTTTGCCCAGTCTCAAAGCGGGGCAGGATTGCATCAATTAAGGCGAAATCGCCATGTTCCTTGCCATGTTTGGTTGGTCTGACAGCAGATTCTGTGCGAGGTTGCTGAAAAAGAGCAATCAAAAAACCAGTGCAGGCAGTGATGTTTCGACGATTGACCGTATCTTTGATGGTGGGGATGCTGGCGGCTTCTGTTGCCTGGGCTGACGTGCCCAAACCGTTTCCCAAATTCGAGGCCAAGCGGGTGAAGCCGCCCAAGGCGGGCAGCACCAATCGCATCAACGTCTTCATCGAACCCAAGGTCGCTGATGTGCCCGAGGTCGTGGCAACCGCGTCCGGTGCCATCGTGCCGGCCTCACCTGGTCAATATGACTGGTTCTGGGATCGGGTGTCTCCGGCGGTCGAGAAATCCGGCCCGGGTCGGCTGGAGACCGCAATGGTGACGCTTGCCACGGCCAGCAGCAAGATTCCCGCGCCGCGCATGCAACAGATGCAAGAGATCGCGAAAGCAAACGGTATCGACATTCTTCGCTCTACGATCGGCACGCAGGTCTCGCCCGCTTTGGTGCTGGCGGTGATCACTGTGGAATCCGCCGGGCGTGCTGATGCCATCAGCGGGGCAGGGGCGCAGGGGTTGATGCAGTTGATGCCGGATACGGCGACGCGTTTTGGCGTGATTGACAGCATGGCCCCGACGCAGAACATCGCGGGCGGGGTGAAATACCTTGATTGGTTGATGGGCGAATTTGACCGCGACCCGATACTGGTGCTGGCCGGGTATAACGCGGGCGAAGGATCGGTGCGCAAACACGCCGGCGTGCCCCCCTTTGCCGAGACACGCGATTATGTGCCCAAGGTGCTGGCTGCTTTTCAGGTCGCCAAGGGGCTTTGCCAAACCCCGCCCGAGCTTATTTCAGACGGCTGCGTCTTCGCCGCAATGAACTGACACGCCCCTCGACCGAGTGCAGGACGTGAAAGAGGGGCGCAGCCAATGCTGGCAGCGCCCCTCTTGGTTCTCTCGTATCGGCGTTTAGACGATGGTCGCTTCGGTCGCCGCGCGTAGTTCGTCTTCGGTCACGCCTTCGGCGCATTCCACGATCTTCAGCCCGCCTTCGACGACATCCAGCACACCAAGGTTGGTGATAATGCGGTCGACGACAGCTTTGCCGGTCAACGGCAGCGTGCATTCCTTCAACACTTTGCTGTCGCCATGCTTGCTGGCGTGGTCCATGACCACAACAACACGACCGACGCCCGCGACCAGATCCATCGCGCCGCCCATGCCTTTGACCAGCTTTCCGGGGATCATCCAATTGGCAAGGTCGCCGTTCTCAGCAACTTCCATCGCGCCCAGAATGGCCATGGCGATCTTGCCGCCGCGGATCATGCCGAAGGACATCGAACTGTCAAAATACGAGGTGCGATCCAGCTCGGTGATTGTCTGCTTTCCGGCGTTGATCAAATCGGCGTCTTCCTCACCGTCGATCGGAAACGCACCCATGCCAAGCATGCCGTTTTCCGATTGCAGCGTCACATCCATGCCTTCGGGGATATAGTTGGACACAAGCGTCGGAATCCCGATGCCAAGGTTCACATACCAACCGTCTTGCAGTTCTTGCGCGGCGCGTGCCGCCATTTGATTGCGATCCCAAGCCATTATGCAGTCCTCACTGTGCGCTGTTCGATGCGTTTTTCGTGATCACCCTGAATGATGCGGTGTACATAGATGCCGGGCAGGTGGATCGCGTCGCCGTCAAGGCTGCCGCGTGGCACGATCTCTTCGACTTCCGCGATGCAGATCTTGCCGCACATGGCCGCAGGCGGGTTAAAGTTGCGGGCCGTCTTGCGGAACACGAGGTTGCCGGTGTCGTCCGCTTTCCACGCTTTGACGATCGCCAGATCCGCAACGATACCGCGTTCAAGGATATAGGTCTCGCCGTCGAAATCCTTGTGCTCCTTGCCTTCGGCGATCACCGTGCCGACGCCGGTCTTGGTATAGAAGCCAGGGATACCAGCACCACCAGCGCGCATGCGTTCAGCCAAGGTGCCTTGGGGATTGAATTCCAGCTCAAGCTCGCCCCCCAGATACTGGCGCATGAATTCTTTGTTCTCGCCGACATAAGAGCTGATCATCTTTTTGACCTGCTTTGTCTGTAGCAGGATACCGATGCCGAAGTCGTCCACGCCCGCGTTGTTCGAGGCAAAGGTCAAATCCTTGGTGCCCGCGTCGCGGATCGCGTTCAGCAGCAATTCAGGAATACCACACAGGCCAAAGCCCCCTGCCGCGATCAGCATGCCGTCCTGCAGCACGCCCTCCAGCGCCTCGGCAGCGCTTCCATAGATTTTTTTCATTCCGGCTCCTTTCACGAGAGGCTCACGGCCCTGTCGTTTATATTTATACGACTTCTATGACGTGGCGTAACGAACGTGTCAAACCGGCGCACCGGCTGTCAGCGCTACCAGCGGAGCCTGCTGGTATTTTGCTAAATCTCGGTGGCCTGCCCCAGCGTAGGGCAGGCACCTCTATTCAAAGGGGGGAGTGACCGTGTCAGACGATACGGACCTGCGTCCCGATGGGGGCAATCTGGTACAGGGCCTCGATCATGTGGTTGTAAAGACCGATGCACCCGTCAGAGCTTTGCCGCCCGATCTTGCGCGTATCATGTGTGCCGTGGATCAAATAGGCAGGCCAGCTGAGGTACATCGCGTGGGTCCCAAGCGGATTGTCCGGCCCCGGAGGCATGTATTTCAGGTCCGGATCGCGTTCGATCATGCTGGAGGTCGGCGTCCAGTCCGGGCCAACACGTTTGCGCACGATACTTGTGTAGCCGCGTTTGGTCAGCTCGTCGCTGCGCGGGACTGACGTCGGGTAGATTTTGTAGGTTTCACCATCGCCGCCCCAATAATGCAGCGCGCGTGACGAGGTATCGGCGACAATGGCAGCCTTACCCAGGGTGTCAAAGTGGTCCTGCCAGTTCTGGCTGGAGAACCCGTTTGTGTTGTGGCGTACCACGTCGATGACTTCAGGTGTCGGCGTCTGCGCGCGCAACACGGCGGGCGTAAATAGCGCCGCGCCTGCCGTCAGGATCAACCCGCGTCGTGAAAATGTCTGCTCTGCCATCTTGATCTCCTTCTACCGTGGCGATTGCCACAGGTAAAAGCATCGCGGGCAGGGTGTGGCAACTCACATATTCATCAAATGACATATATGTGAGTTGCACTCTTACGCGTCTGGAGTCGAGGCCGCTTTGGTCGCGGTTTTAGAGGCGGTCGCCTTTTTGGCCGGAGCCTTCTTTGCCGCTGCTTTCTTGGGTGCCGCCTTTTTCGCAGCGGGTTTCTTTGCCGCAGGCTTTTTGGTCGCGGCTTTGCGCTTGGCGGGGGATTTCGCCAGCTTTTCCTCGATCAGCTCAACGGCGCGTTCCATGGTCAGATCAGCAGGCTCTACCTCTTTGGGGATGGTGGCGTTGACCTTCTCCCACTTCACGTACGGCCCATACTTGCCTTCCATGATGTTCACCTCACCGCCCAGATCAGGGTGTTCCCCCATCTCGCGGATCGGCATGGCAGCTTTGCCACGGCCACCACGGCTGGCGACTTTTTCAGCCAGCAACTGTACGGCACGGTTCATGCCGACGGTGAACACCTCGTCCAGACCTTCAAGGTTGGCGTTGGTCCCGCCACGGTTCGACGTGCTTTCGGCGTGCTTTATGTAGGGGCCGTAGCGCCCGATATTCGCCCAGACCATGACGCCATCCTCAGGGTGCGGCCCGATCTCCCGCGGGAGCGATAGCAGCATGACAGCGCGTTCCAGCTCCAGCTCTTCGGCGGGCCAGTCCTTGGGCACCGATTGACGCGGCGGCTTCTTGTTTTCTTCCGTGACGGGGCCGCGCTGCACATAGGGGCCAAAGCGCCCTTTGAACACACGAATCTCCTCGCCCATATCCTCGCCCAACAGCTTGCCATCCGGCGGGATCGCCGAGGCTTCTGCCTCGGGGTCGGGCGGGCCGAAGGGGCGGGTATAGCGGCATTCAGGGTAGTTAGAGCACCCGATAAACGCGCCGCCGGACCGTGCTGTGCGCATCGACAAGCGCCCGATTTCACAATTGGGACACAAGCGCGGGTCGCTGCCGTCTTCGTTTTGCGGGAACAGATGCGGCTCGAGTACCTCGTTGATCTTTTCCAGCACCTCGGTGATGCGCAGATCGGCCGTTTCGGCAATCGCAGCCGAGAAATCCTGCCAAAAGCGGCTCAGCACATCTTTATAGTTGGCGTCGGCAGAGCTCACCTTATCCAGCTGGTCTTCCAGATCGGCGGTAAAGTCATAGCCCACGTATTTGCGGAAATAATTCTCGAGGAATGCGGTGACCAAACGGCCCTTGTCCTCGGGGAACAGGCGGTTGCCTTCCTTGCGGACGTATTCGCGGTCTTGAATGGTGGTGACAACGCTGGCGTAGGTCGACGGGCGCCCGATACCAAGCTCTTCCATCCGTTTGACCAATGTCGCTTCGGTATAGCGGGGGGGCGGCTGGGTGAAGTGCTGCTCTGGCGTAACGGAGCGTTTGTCCATTTTGTCGCCTTGAGTGATCTGCGGCAGACGCTTGTCGTCTTCGTCCACAACGTCATCCCGGCCTTCTTCATAGACGCGCAGGAAGCCGTCGAATTTCACAACCTGACCGGTGGCGCGTAGGCCGACCTGTTCATCCTTGCTGCCGATCTCGACCGTGGTGCGTTCCAGACGCGCGCTTTCCATCTGGCAGGCCAGCGTCCGCTTCCAGATCAGGTCATAAAGCTTGCGTTGATCCGATTCCGTCAGTTTCAACGCGGCGGAATCTTTGGTCATGTCAGTCGGGCGCACACATTCGTGCGCCTCTTGGGCGTTCTTAGCCTTGTTCTTGTAGATACGTGGCTCTGATGGAACGTACTCCGCGCCAAACCGGTCCGCGATCGCATCCCGCGCCATCGTAATCGCCTCGGGGGCCATGTCGATGCCGTCGGTCCGCATATAAGTAATGTGACCGGCTTCATACAGGCGCTGCGCCGTGCTCATTGTCTGGCGGGCACCCATGCCGAACTTGCGGCTGGCTTCCTGTTGTAACGTCGACGTCATGAACGGGGCCGAGGGGTTTCGGCTGGCAGGCTTTGCCTCGACGCTGGTGACGGTCAGATCGCGGCTGGTGATGGCTTGCACGGCCATTTCGGCCTGCGTTTCATTGGTCAGATCAAAGCGGTCCAACTTCTTGCCGGCCATTGTCACGAGCCGCGCCTCGAATTCCTGCCCGCGTGGCGTGGCGACCAGCGCCTTCACGCTCCAGTATTCGCGGTTGCGGAAGGCTTCGATTTCCATCTCGCGCTCGACAATCAGCCGCAAAGTGACCGATTGCACGCGCCCCGCCGACTTTGCGCCGGGCAGTTTGCGCCAAAGAACAGGCGACAGGTTGAACCCCACCAGATAATCCAGCGCACGCCGTGCCAGATAGGCCTCGACCAGCGGCATATCCACCTGACGCGGGTTCGCCATCGCTTCGGTCACGGCCTTTTTGGTGATCTGGTTGAACACCACGCGGCTGACCGGCGTGTCCTTCTTGATCGACTTGCGCTTGGTCAACGTCTCTTGCAGGTGCCAGCTGATCGCTTCGCCTTCGCGGTCGGGGTCAGTCGCGAGGATCAATGCGTTGTCGTCTTTCAGCGCATCAGCGATGGCTTTGACGTGTTTTTTACTCGCTGTGGCGACTTCCCAGGTCATGTCGAACCCGTTGTCGGGGTCGACCGATCCGTCCTTCGGGGGCAGGTCGCGGACGTGGCCGTAAGACGCAAGCACGATGTAATCACTGCCCAGATACGAGTTGATCGTTTTGGCTTTTGCAGGTGATTCGACGACGACAACTGGCATAAAATTCGGCACCTTGGATCAAATTAATTCGCGTGGCTTATGCTGTGACATGTGGCGTGAAGCGAAGTTTGTCAATCCGCAGAACAGCGCGACCCCTTTGATATACGGGGTTTGAAGCAGCGCCTGAGGCCGATTTGACGACCTGAACGCGCCTCTTCGCCACCTTCCAAATGGTCCAAAATCCCGGGGGAGCTTTGGATGAAATCCAAAGCGGGGGCTGGCCCCCAAGCGGCGGTTGCGCGGTGTTCAGTCCGCTCGGGACACCAGACCGCCCGCATGGCGCAGAATGCGGCCGTTCAGCTCAAGTTCCACCATAACAGGTGTGGCAATAGCCGGTGCCACGGCCAAATCGCGCAACAGTTGATCTTCGGCGACGGGGCTGGGGCCGAGGCGCGACAATATCTCGATGTGCAGGGATGCAGTGTCACGGTCGGGTGACGGTGGTGGGCTGTGGAGGGGCGACGCAACGGGCTGCTCTTGCCGAGCCGGGCCCAAAAGCTCGATCACATCTGCGGCATTGCGCACCAGCGTGGCCCCGTCACGGATCAACATGTTGCAGCCCGCGGCACGTGCATCGAACGGGTGGCCGGGCACCGCCAGCACATCGCGCCCCTGGTCCAGCGCATCGCGGGCGGTGATCAGGCTGCCCGACTTCGCCGCCGCCTCGACCACGACGGTTGCGCGGGCCAGCCCTGCGATGATCCTGTTGCGGCTGGGAAAATGCCGCGCCATCGGTTGCAAGCCCATGGGCTGTTCCGAAAGGCGCAGGCCTTGGGTGGCAATATCGTGGGCAAGATCGGTATTCTCGACAGGATAGATCACGTCGACGCCACCCGCCTGAACGGCGATGGTGCCGGTATCCAGCGCGGCCTGATGCGCCGCGGCGTCGATGCCCCGCGCCAGCCCTGATACGACAGTAAACCCCGCCACTCCCAAGTCGCGCGCCAAGGCGCGTGTCATGCGCGTCCCGAGGGAGGAGGCATTCCGCGCGCCCACAATCGACACCAAGGGGCGGTGCAGCAGGTCGATATCTCCGATGGCCCATAGAAACGGGGGGGCGTCGTCGAGTTCTGCTAAATGAGGGGGGTAGGCTACGCTGTCGTGGGTGACCAGCCGCGCGCCAGCGCCTTTGGCCGCGCGCAACTCTGCCTGCACGATGTTCTCGGGGCAGATTCGATAGTCTTCCACGCCTGCGGCGCGTGCAACCTCGGGCAGAGCCTCCAGCGCGGCGCGGGCTGTGCCGTATTCACGCAGCATCCGGTAATATGTCACGACGCCGACGCGGCGCGAGCGCAACAGACGAAGCTGGGCAAAGCTGTCGTCTTCCAAGGTGGCTGGGACCATGGGGGGCGTGGAAGAGGAAGGAGCGTTGTTCCTGTCAGTCATCCCGTGTCTCCGTCCGTTGCTCCACCAGTTCTAGGCAAAGCTGCTTAACAGAGTATGAACGGCGTCGAACTAATTTGACTTGAATAGAGTTTGTGGACCTTCACGCCCGTGATCTCACGCCCCTGATCTCACGCCGCTGATTTCACGCCCATGTTGGATCAACCGGATGGAGCGCGTCACCCCCGCCCATCCGGTTGCCCATTAGCCCATTATGCAGCGGCGGCACCGCCGACGGTCAACCCGCCGATCATCAATGTCGGCTGTCCAACACCAACGGGCACCCATTGGCCCGCTTTGCCGCAATTGCCCATCCCTGGGTCGAGCGCGGGGTCGTTGCCGATGGCGCGAATCTGCTGCAGCGCGGTGGCACCATCGCCAATCAGAGTGGCCCCTTTGACCGGATCGCCCACGACCCCGTTGCGCACGCGGTAGGCTTCGGTGCAGGAGAACACGAACTTGCCGTTGGTGATATCCACCTGACCGCCGCCAAAGCCGACAGCATAAATACCGTCCTTCAGGTCGGCGACGATATCACCGGGGGCCACGTCACCGCCCAGCATATAGGTGTTGGTCATGCGCGGCATCGGCGCGTGTGCATAGGATTCGCGGCGGCCATTACCGGTCGGGGCAACCCCCATAAGTCGCGCGTTCTGCCGGTCCTGCATATAGCCGACCAGCACGCCGTCCTCGATCAGCACATTCTTGGCCGAGGGCGTGCCTTCGTCATCAATAGAGATAGACCCGCGCCGATCAGGCAGCGTGCCGTCATCCAGCACCGTCACGCCTTTGGCCGCGATGCGCTGCCCCATGAGGCCTGCAAACGCGCTTGATCCCTTGCGGTTAAAATCGCCTTCCAGCCCGTGGCCAATGGCCTCGTGCAACAAGATACCGGGCCAGCCGGGGCCAAGCACCACATCCATCATCCCCGCAGGGGCAGGCACGGCGCGCAGGTTCACGCAGGCGATGCGCAAAGCCTCGCGAATTTTGGCCTGCCAGTCGGCGGGGTCCAGCAGCCCGTCCAGCCCGACACGGCCACCGCCGCCCGCGGTTCCGCTTTCGCGGCGTCCGTCTTGTTCTACGATCACCGACACGTTGACCCGCGTCATGGGGCGCACATCGCGGACGGATTTTCCTTCGGGGCGCAGTATTTCGACTTCTTGGATGGAGGCAGAAATAGAGGCAGAGACCTGCACGACACGGGAATCCAGGCTGCGGGCGAAATCATCGATCTCGCGCAGGGTGTCGACCTTGACGGGGAAGGCCGCGCCAGCGATCGGGTCTTCGTCGGTATAAAGCTTTTGATTGGTCGCTGCGGGCGCGTCCGCCCAAGTGCCACCTCCCGCACCCACGGCCAGCCGCGCCGTCTCGCTTGCGCGGCGCAAAGCGGCCTCTGTGATCTCGGTCGAGTGGGCATACCCTGACACATCGCCGCGCACGGCGCGCAGCCCGAACCCTTCGGAAGCGTCGTAGCTCGCTGTTTTCAGTCGCCCGTCGTCAAACACCAACCCTTCGGAGCGGCGGCGCTCGAAAAACAGTTCCCCGTCATCGGCACCTGCAACAGCGTCACGCAGGATGGACAGTGCGGCGTCACGGTCAAGCTGCGCCTCAAAGGGGTTGAAAGGCGGCTGGCTCATAAAAATGTTCCTTGAATCGTGTCATAAAAATCGCTTCGCGTCCGTTTGACGCAAGCAGAAGTCTTTATCTTGAAGTTAGAATATGATTGTAAGCGTAAAGATTACAACGGGACAGCTGACTCCATTTGCGGGGTGGTGCTGGGATTCGCTTATCAATGGTCACAAGATCAGGACGACATATGAAACATCTTCTCTCTTTTTCGGGTCTCATGGCCGCTTTTTCCGCCGTGCCAGCAATGGCGCAGGAAAACCTTCGCATCGACGGGCTGGAAATCATTGGTGAGCCGATTGACGGCAAGATGGGCTTTCAGCCAGCCGTCACCCGCGTGGCGCAAGACATCCACGATCTGGACTATCTTATCCTGATCATCATCACCTTGATCACCATCTTCGTCACCGGTTTGATCCTTTGGGTGGCGTTCCGCTACAATAAGAAGCGCAACCCTGTTGCGGCTTCTTTTACGCACCACACGCCGGTCGAGATCCTTTGGACCGTTGCACCTATCCTGATTCTGGTACTGATCGGGGCCTATTCGCTGCCAATCCTGTTCCGCCAACAGGAAATTCCCCAAGCTGATCTGACGATCAAGGCAACGGGCAACCAGTGGTACTGGTCCTATGATTATGTCGACGAAGGCTTTGGCTTTGACAGCTACATGATCGGTGCGCCTGCTGTTGGTGGTGAAAACCGCAAAACACCCGAGGTCATCGCCCAGCTCGAAGCCGCCGGCTATACCGAGCGGCAGTTCCTGCTGGCGACCGATACCGCTGTCGTGATCCCCGTGGGCAAAACGATCGTGGTTCAGGTCACGGGGTCCGACGTGATCCATTCGTGGGCAATGCCTGCCTTCGGCGTAAAGCAAGACGCTGTACCTGGCCGTCTGGCGGAAACATGGTTCACCGCCGAGAAAGAAGGCGTGTACTTTGGCCAGTGCTCCGAATTGTGCGGCAACGCCCACGCCTATATGCCGATCACTGTGAAAGTCGTCTCGGAAGAGGTTTACGCACAGTGGCTGGGTAACGCGAAAGAAGAGTATGCGGGCATTCCGCAAGCTCTGACCGTTGCGTCCAAGTAAGGCACAATTGCTGATGCGGGGTGCGCGACGTGCGCGCCCCGGGTTCCTTTTGTATGAGAGATCGCATGACTGATACCAGCACGACACCTGCGGGCGAGTACGAAGCGCAGTTCGGGGATTACTTTGCCCTGATGAAGCCGCGCGTCATGCAGTTGGTGGTTTTTACCGCGCTTGTCGGCATGTTGGCCGCGCCGAACTCTGTTCATCCGGTTGTTGGCTTTGCGTCGATCCTGTTCGTCGCTATCGGGGCAGGGGCCTCTGGTGCGCTGAACATGTGGTGGGACGCTGACATCGACGCGATCATGCGCCGGACCCAAGGCCGCCCGATCCCGTCGGGCCGCGTCCAGCCGGGCGAAGCGTTGGCGATTGGCGTCGCGCTGTCGGGAATGTCGGTTGTGATGCTCGGGCTGGCCGCAAACCTGCTGGCCGCAGGCATGCTGCTGTTCACGATCCTCTTTTACGCTGTTTTCTATTCCATGTGGCTCAAGCGCGCGACACCGCAGAACATCGTTATCGGTGGGGCTGCGGGTGCGTTCCCGCCTGTGATCGGCTGGATTATCGCCACCGGCAGCTTCTCTGTCGAGGCATGGCTGATGTTCGCGCTGATCTTCATGTGGACACCGCCGCACTTCTGGGCCTTGGCGCTGTTTATGCGCAATGACTATGACGACGCGAAGGTGCCGATGCTGACCGTGACCCACGGTCGCCGCTCTACCCGTCGTCACATTCTGGCTTATACTGTTTTGCTGGTCATTCTGGCTGTCGGTACCGGCTTTACCACTATCGGTGGGCCGATCTATCTGGTCACCGCCGGCGTTTTGAACCTGCTGTTCCTGATTGGCGCGTTCCGTATCTGGAAGCGTGACGAAGATGACAGCGAAGCTGATGATTTCCGCGTAGAGCGCAAGTTCTTCCGTCTGTCCCTGTGGTATCTTTTCCTGCACTTCGGGGCCATTCTGGTAGAGGCGACGCTGCGCGGCTATGGCATGGGAGGCTGGTAATGGGCATTCGAGCAGAACACGAAATTCACACCCGTCGTCGCGGGCGCAACCTGGGCGTTGGTCTGCTTTTGGCTGGCTTTGTTGTGCTGGTCATGGCGCTGACTTTTGTTAAAATCACCAACATCGATTTCAACGATCTGCCGGGTGGAGACATCCAAACGCAGGAGAGCAACTGATGGCTTTGTCCGGACCCGCCAAGACTGTCATGCAGACCGTCACTGTCGTGGTTCTGATGGGCGGGCTCGCGTGGGCGTCTGTCCCGTTTTACGACTGGTTCTGCCGCGTCACCGGCTTTGGCGGGACGCCGGGTCAGGTCGCAAGCGCAGACGGCGACGTTCTTGACCAGACGATCACCGTACGTTTTGACGGTAGCCTGAACGACAACATGCCGTGGGAATTCAAACCCGTTGCAACCGAGATGACGCTGCGCATCGGTGAAACAGGGCTAGCCTTTTACGAGGCCTATAACCCCACCGATCACCCGGTTGCGGGGCAGGCGTCTTATAACGTGACGCCCTATGCCGCCGGGGCGTTTTTTGAAAAGATCGAATGCTTTTGCTTTACTGAACAGGTGCTCGCCCCCGGTGAGCGCGTTCAAATGCCCGTCAGCTTCTTTGTTGACCCCGAAATCGTCGAAGACCGTGATGGCAAGTATGTACATACGATCACACTGTCTTATACGTTCTATGAAATTGACCTGCCCGAGGGCTATGAAGCCCCCGATCAGGACAGCGCGATAAACCTGAATTAAGAAAAAGGTGAGGGACTGAACCAATGGCCCATGAAAAGAACCATGACTACCACATTCTGCCGCCGTCCACATGGCCATTGCTCAGCTCCATTGCCGGCTGCGTCATGCTGGTTGGTGGTGTTTTCTGGATGCACGATGTAACCCCCTTCGTTTTCTTGGGTGGTCTGGTTGCTGTGCTGTATTGCATGTTCGGATGGTGGTCCGAGGTTGTCGCCGAAAGCCACGTCGGCGATCACACCAACGTCGTGCGCATCGGTCTGCGCTATGGCTTCATCCTGTTCATCATGTCCGAAGTGATGTTCTTTGTCGCGTGGTTCTGGACCTTCTTCAAAGAAGCCCTGTACCCGATGGACGAATTTCCGGGCTCCACCTATGTGCAGCCGGATATCATCCCGGTTGACGCCTTCCACCTGCCGCTGATCAACACGCTGATCCTGCTGCTGTCGGGCTGTGCCGTGACTTGGGCGCACCACGCGCTGGTCCACGAGAACAACCGCAAAGACCTGATCGCCGGCCTGTCCATCGCGATCGTTCTGGGCATGCTGTTCACCGCGTTTCAAGCCTATGAGTATTACGAACTGCTGGTCCACGACGATTGGACCTTCGGGGGCGACCTGTTCTTCTCCAGCTTCTTCATGGCGACGGGTTTCCACGGTTTCCACGTTGCAATCGGTACGATCTTCTTGGCGGTCTGTCTGGTCCGCGCGATCAAAGGCCACTTTACCCAAGAGCAGCACGTCGGCTTTGAGGCCGCTGCTTGGTACTGGCACTTTGTGGATGTGGTCTGGCTGTTCCTTTTCTTCGCCGTCTATATGTGGGGCATCTAAGCCCGCAGTCGGCTTGCAAATCGGGCCGCAATCACTAAAAGCAAAGGCGCGCGAGGGGGACCTTGCGCGCCTTTGCATTGCCGCCACCCGACCACGGGTGCCAACCTCAAGAGAGCTTTATGCGTCGCACGCTATTCCTGCTGATTGTCGGCCTTGGCGGCGCCGCTACCCTGATATGGCTGGGCGTTTGGCAGTTTCAGCGGTTGGCCTGGAAAGAGGCGATCATCGCCGACATCAACACCCGCATCGCTGCCGCACCGGTTGACTTGCCTGCGTCGGTGAACCGCGACCTTGACGCCTATCTGCCCGTGACCGTGTCGGGCGCGTTCGAACAGGGCGAGGTGCACGTGCTCGTGTCCCAGAAGGACGTCGGTGCAGGCTACCGGATCATCACACCCTTCGTGCTTGAGGATGGTCGCCGGATCATGGTGGATCGCGGTTTCGCGGTGGCCAGCGCCAAGGGCGCCGCGCGCTCCGATGGCCCCGCAACCATCACGGGCAATCTGCAATGGCCGCAGGAAACCGATAGCTTCACGCCCGAGGCCGACCTGAAGGGCAACATCTGGTTTGCCCGCGATGTGCCAGCCATGGCCCAAACCCTTGGCACGCAGCCTGTGCTGCTGGTCACACGCAGCAGCACCCCGCCGGCAGCGGGGATCAGCCCGTTGCCTGTTGATACCGCCCGAATTCCCAACGATCACTTGCAATATGCGATCACTTGGTTCTCTCTTGCCGCGATCTGGCTTGGGATGAGCCTTTTCTTCCTGCGCCGCCGCCGCGCACCCAAAACCGAAAGCTGACCAACCCTATGCGTTATGTCTCTACCCGTGGTTCCGCCCCCGTTTTGTCGTTTGAAGAGGCGCTGCTGACCGGCCTTGCCCGTGACGGCGGTCTGTATGTGCCCGAAACGATCCCGACACTCAGCACCGATGAACTGCGCGAGATGGCCGCGATGTCCTACGAGGATGTCGCCTTTCGCGTGATGAAACCCTTTGTTGGTGACACGTTCAGCGACGAGGAATTCAAGACGCTGATCGCCAAGGCCTATGCCGGGTTCAATCACACCGTTCGTGCCCCATTGGTACAGCTTGAACAGGGCCACTTCCTGCTAGAGCTGTTCCACGGCCCCACGCTGGCGTTCAAGGATTTCGCCATGCAGCTGATCGGCCACATGTTTCAGGCCGCGCTGTCACGCAAGGGCGAACGGGTGACCATCGTTGGTGCGACTTCCGGCGATACCGGCTCTGCCGCAATCGAGGCGTTTCGCGGGCTGGACAACGTCGATGTGTTTATCCTCTTCCCCCATGGCCGGGTGTCCGACGTGCAGCGTCGCCAGATGACCACGCCATCCGAAAGCAACGTTCACGCGCTGGCGCTGGACGGTGATTTCGACGATTGTCAGGCCCGTCTGAAGGATATGTTCAACGATCACGCCTTCCGCGACGGGGTGCAACTGGCAGGGGTCAACAGCATCAACTGGGGCCGCGTGCTGGCGCAGGTGGTCTATTACTTTACCGCAGGGCTGGCCATGGGCGCGTTGGACCGCAAAGTCAGCTTTACCGTGCCTACGGGCAACTTTGGCGATATCTTCGCGGGCTATATCGCGCGTGAAATGGGGCTGCCGATTGCCGATCTGGTCGTCGCCACAAACCAGAACGACATTTTGCACCGCTGCCTGACCACGGGCGGATACCACAAGGGCGAGGTCCATGCCTCGATCAGCCCGTCGATGGATATTCAGGTGAGCTCCAACTTTGAACGCGCGTTGTATTTTGCCTATGGGCAGGACAGTGACGCGATCAACACCCTGATGGACGATCTGGCCAAGGGCGGGTTTGACGTAGGCGACAATGCCCTGCGCGATCTACAGAACACCTATAAATCGGGCCGCGTTTCCGAAGACGAAACCAGCGAAACGATCAAGGCTTTCTACGCCGACACAAACGAGCTGCTGTGCCCGCATTCCGCCATCGGTGTGCGTGTGGGGGCCGCTTTGCGCGATCCCGCGACGCCGATGATCACACTGGCCACTGCGCATCCGGCCAAATTCCCTGATGCCGTGGAAGCCGCCACTGGCGTGCGCCCGCCGCTGCCGGAACACATGGCCGATCTGTTTGACCGCGAAGAACGCGTGACCCGCGTGCCGAACGATCTTGAGGCGCTTAAAGATATTATCAAAGGGGGCATTGCTCAGTGAGCTTGCAACAACACCGCCTGTCCAACGGCTTTCGCATTGTAACCGAACATATGCCTGGGCTCGCGTCGGCGTCTATCGGGGTTTGGGTCTCGGCGGGTGCGCGGCATGAAACGGCCACGCAAAACGGTATCGCGCATTTCCTTGAGCATATGGCGTTTAAAGGCACGGCCAAGCGCACATCGCTGCAAATCGCCGAGGCGATAGAAGACGTAGGCGGCTATATCAACGCCTATACCTCGCGCGAAGTGACGGCGTACTACGTGCGCGTGCTGGAAAACGACGTGTCGCTCGGGCTGGATGTGATCGCTGATATCCTGCGCAATCCGGTGCTTGATAACGGTGAGATAGAGGTAGAGCGCGGCGTGATCCTGCAAGAGATCGGCCAAGCGCTAGATACGCCGGACGACGTGATTTTCGATTGGTTGCAGGAAAAGGCCTATCCCAACCAGCCCATCGGACGCACCATTCTTGGGCCGTCCGAGCGCGTGTCGAACTTCACCCGCGAGGACCTGTCAGGCTTTATCGGCGAGCACTACGGTCCCGACCAGATGATCCTCGCCGCAGCCGGTGCCGTCGATCACGATGAGATCGTGCGTCTGGCCGAACAGCTGTTTGGTGATATGCCACCCAAACCCTTGTTCGATGTCGATGCGGCCAAGTTCAGCGGCGGCGAAGTGCGCCAATTGAAACCGCTAGAGCAAGCCCATTTCGCGCTCGGCTTCGAATCCCCCGGCTACCGCGCTGATGATATCTATGTCGCGCAAATCTATGCCTCCGCGCTTGGGGGCGGCATGTCGAGCCGCCTGTTCCAGGAGGTCCGCGAGAACCGTGGACTGTGCTATACGATCTTTGCGCAGGCAGGGGCCTATGCCGATACAGGCATGATGACGGTCTATGCCGGCACAAGTGGCGAACAGCTGCCCGAACTTGCAGGCATCACCATTGACGAGATGAAGCGCGCTGCCTCTGACATGTCCCCGGCCGAGGTCGCGCGGGCACGGGCGCAGATGAAGGCAGGGCTGCTGATGGGGCTGGAAAGCCCGTCAAACCGTGCCGAACGACTGGCGCGTCTGATCCAGATCTGGGACCGCGTGCCTCCGCTGGAAGAAACCATCGCGCAGATTGATGCCGTGACCACCGGTGACGTGCGTGATTTTGCCCAGAACATGGCCGCAAGTGCACCTGCCGCGCTGGCACTTTATGGTCCGGTCGATGGGGCCCCCACTTTGGAAGAGCTGCAGGAGCGTCGCGCTGCCTGATGCAACTGCTGAAACGAAAGCTGGCCATTGAAACCGAAAGGCTGACCTTGCGCCCGCCGGTGCATGCTGACTTCCGCCCTTGGGCAACCTTGCGGTCGGACAGCAGCACCTATCTTTCCCCGTGGGAGCCGTCTTGGGCACCGGACCATCTGTCGCGCAAGGCATTTACCAATCGGGTCTATTGGGCGAACCGCTCTGTCTCTGCGGGCACCGCGCTGCCGTTGTTCCTGATCCGGCGCAAAGACAACATGCTGATCGGTGCGATCACGCTTGATAACATCCGCCGGGGTCCCGCACAGGCGGGGACATTGGGCTATTGGACCGGCGAACAATTCGCTCGCCGTGGTTATATGCGCGAAGCGATCGAAGCGACAGTGCACCACGCATTCACCCGTCTGGACATCAGCCGGGTAGAGGCCGCCTGCCTGCCTGAAAACATCGCCTCGCGCGGGTTGCTGGAAAAAACCGGCTTCAAATACGAGGGCGTCGCCCAAAGCTATCTGCAAATCGACGGTCGCTGGCGAACCCATGTGCTTTATGCGCAGCTGCGCGGCGACAGACGGGGCAAAACCGCCGCGGGGTAGACAAGCCTTCCACGCACCGTACGAATACGAAAAAGGCCAGACATCGCTGTCTGGCCTTTCGTTTGTCTGATGTCCGTTGCGGTTTAGCGGCGGCGGTCGCGCCGCGCGCTCATCGGCTGGAACGCGACGCCAACGTGGGCCTCGCAATAGGGCTTGCCTTGCTGCACAGGCAGACCACAGAACCAGAAATCATCTGTCGCGGGGTCACCGACAGGCCATTTGCAGGTCCGCTCTGTCAGGTCCATCAGGCCGATCTTCTTCGACTTTTTCTCGACTTCGCTGACTTTCGCCAATGCTTCGGGGCTGATCTCGTTGGCCGAAGGCTGCGGGGGCAGCGGCTGGCCGGCGGGAATGATCTTGGCGCGCGCTGGCAGGTTGGGGCGGGGCGCTGGCACGGCCTCTGCTGCTTCGGGCTCTGCCGCTTCGGGGGCGGGTTCTGCCTTTGCCTTAGCGGCGGCAGGTTTCGCTGCGGGCTTGGCCTTGGCTTCGGGCTTGGCGGCAGCAGCAGGGGCGGCCGCGGGCGCTGCGGTTGCGGTCCGGTTGGACAGGCCCAAACGATGCACCTTGCCGATTACGGCATTGCGGGTCACGCCGCCCAACTCCTTTGCAATCTGGCTTGCGGATTGGCCCTCGCCCCACATTTTCTTCAGGATCTCTACGCGGTCATCGGTCCAAGACATTTGGCGTCCTTAGCTATCAAGCGGCCCTTCTCAGGACCGCCTTGGAAAAATCTCAAGTCCCTATACTAATCACTGACAGCTTGGGTGCAAGGCGGGAACGGGCGATTGGGCCTGCGCTGAGGCCAATCGCTCCTTTAAAACAACAGCAAAAGACCTGCAGCACGGCCCGCGCCACGGTTTGCGGCCATCACGGGCATGTTTTTTGCTTTGCAAGGCGCAAAAAGCTGCCTATGCAAACGACATGATCAACCGTTCAACATCTTCTTTGCGACGACGCCAAGGCTAATTGGCGACACCGGCCCCTGCATAGGGGCGCGGCTTTGATCATTTGCGACATAAATTGCGTCGCTCCCCTTCAAATCATATTGACCCTCTCCGTCACTCATGGCCTTTTGTGCCTTTGATGCGGCCAACCTATAAGGATGATCCTGATGTTCCCATCTGTTCTGCCGACCTATTCCCGTGCCCCCCTGAGCTTTGTCAAAGGCGAAGGCTCGTGGTTGATTGAACAGGACGGCCGCCGATTTCTTGATCTGGGCGCAGGCATCGCGGTGAACGCCCTTGGTCACGCGCATCCTGCGCTGGTGGCCGCGCTGACCGAACAGGCTGGCAAGCTTTGGCATACCTCGAACCTGTACGAGATTCCCCAGCAACAAGAACTGGCCGACCGGCTGGTCGCGCTCAGCTTTGCTGATACGGTGTTTTTCACCAATTCCGGCACAGAAGCCTGCGAGCTGGCGGTCAAAATGGCGCGCAAGTATTTCTACGACAAGGACCAGCCTGACCGGACCGAGATTATCACCTTCTCGGGCTCTTTCCACGGGCGGTCCTCGGCGGGGATCGCGGCGGCGGGGTCTGAGAAAATGACCAAGGGCTTCGGCCCGCTCCTACCCGGTTTTAAGCATATCGAATTTGGCGATATGGATGCGCTGACAGCTGCCATTACCGATACGACAGCTGCGATCATGATCGAACCGGTTCAGGGCGAGGGCGGTATCCGTCCCGTTCCCGATGCTGATCTCAAGCAGATGCGCGCGCTGTGCGAAGCAAACGGTCTGTTGCTGATCTTTGACGAGGTACAATGCGGCGTGGGCCGGACCGGCAAGATGTTCGCCCACGAATGGGCAGGGGTCACACCCGACATCATGATGGTCGCCAAAGGCATCGGCGGCGGCTTCCCTCTGGGCGCGGTGCTGGCCACAGAAACCGCAGCATCAGGAATGACAGCGGGCACCCACGGGTCGACCTATGGTGGCAACCCTCTGGGCTGTGCCGTGGGCAATGCGGTGGTCAACATCATCGGCACCGAAAAGTTCCTTGAGGACGTGAACCGCAAGGCAGGCCTGATGCGGCAAAAACTTGAGGGTCTGGTCGCAAGCCACCCCGACGTGTTCGAAAGCGTGCGCGGCAGCGGATTGATGCTGGGCCTGAAATGCACCGCCACCAACAGCGACGTCGTTGCTGCGGGCTACCGTCATCAGGTCATCACAGTGCCTGCGGCGGACAACGTTATCCGCCTGCTGCCTCCGCTCAATATCACCGATGAAGACATCGCAGAGGCCGTCTCCCGCCTTGATCAGGCCGCCAGCAGCCTTGCTGCCGGCTAACCTTCATTTTGCCCTACAAACTCCGGGGGGCCGGGGGGCTGGCCCCCCCTAACTCTGGGAAAAATTAAAAGAATACCTATGAAACATTTTCTCGACATTCACCAAACCGACCCGGCTGACCTGCGCAGCATCATCGATAACGCCGCCACGATGAAGGCAGCCCGTCTGGGTCGTCCGCGCGGTGCACCTGATGATGACCAGCCGCTCAAGGATCACATGGTCGCGTTGATCTTCGAAAAACCCTCGACACGGACACGGGTCAGCTTTGACGTGGGCGTGCGTCAGATGGGCGGGCAGACGATGGTGCTGTCCGGCGCGGATATGCAGCTGGGCCACGGCGAAACCATCGCCGATACGGCGCGCGTGCTCAGCCGCTATGTTGATCTGATCATGATCCGCACCTTCGAAGAAGCGACCTTGCTTGAAATGGCGGAATACGCCTCTGTGCCGGTGATCAACGGTCTGACCAACCGCACGCACCCTTGCCAGATCATGGCCGATATCATGACCTTCGAAGAGCATAACGGCCCGATCAAAGGCAAAAAGGTTGTCTGGTCCGGTGACGGCAATAACGTCTTTGCCAGCTTTGCCCATGCCGCCAAGGCGTTCGACTTTGAACTGGTGTTCACCGGCCCGCAAACGCTGGACCCGGAGGCCGCGCTGAACGGGCTCTACACCACCGAACGCGACCCGAACAAAGCGGTCGAGGGCGCTGATCTGGTGGTCACGGACACGTGGGTGTCGATGCATGACCCTCAATCGGCGCGCGAACGTCGACACAACCAGCTGCGCGGCTATCAAGTGAATGACGCGCTGATGGCCAAGGCAAAGCCCGACGCGCTGTTCATGCACTGCCTGCCAGCGCACCGCGATGACGAGGTCACAAGTTCCGTCATGGACGGGCCGAGCTCGGTTATCTTTGACGAGGCTGAGAACCGGTTGCACGCGCAGAAATCCGTCATGCGCTGGTGCTTGGGGAAATGACCGACCGGCGGCCGATCGTTGTCGCAGGTGCGGGGGCGATTGGCTGCTTTGTGGGTGGCATGCTGGCCGCCCACGGCCACGACGTAACGCTGCTGGTCCGCCCGGGCGTGGCCGGTCAGATCAGAACGCATGGCCTGCGTCTGACGGACTTCGACGGGCTGGATGAACATGTGCCGGCGTCAAAGCTGACCTTGTCCCAAGACCCTGCCTGTCTGGCGGGGGCGGGCATTGTGCTGGTCACGGTCAAGACTGCCGATACGGCGGGCATGGCCCGTCTGATCGCACAGCACACCCCTGCGCTGTCCACCGTGCTGAGCCTGCAAAATGGTCTCGATGCGGCAGAGATACTGCGCGAGGTGCTGCCCTTGCATGATGTGCGCGCAGGTATGGTTCCTTTCAACGTCGTGCCGCATGGGGACGGGCGATATCACCGCGCGACAAGTGGCGATATTGTGGTCGAAACAGGCCGGATGCCGCTGTCGGGGTACCTGTCGGCGCCGGGGCTGCGCATGATCGGAACGGGGGCTATCAATGGCGTGCAATGGGGCAAGCTGCTGCTGAACCTGAACAATGGCCTGAACGCCCTGTCGGGGCTGACATTGCAAGAACAACTGCTTGACCGGCGCTGGCGCCGTGTCATGGCCGCGCAGATGGCCGAGGCGCTTGCCGTCTTGAAAGCCTACGGTATCTACCCCGCGTCCTCGACGCCGCTGCCTGCACGGTTGATCCCTTGGGTGCTACGCTTGCCGACACCCCTGTTTTCGCGCGTCGCGGCCAGGATGCTGACGATTGACCCGATGGCGCGGACGTCGATGTCGTATGACCTAGAGGCGGGCAAACCGACCGAGATTGACGCGCTGCAGGGGCGCATCATTGCGATGGGCGCGCAAGAAGGGGTGGCCACCCCGCTATGTCAACGCGTGCGCGATCTGGTGAAAGAGGCGCAGGCGCGCGGGCCGGGGCTGCCAAACCTTACCCCGTCCGATCTGCGCTAGCCGCCAAGGCGGCTTCCAAGGCGACGTCGCACGGGGACTTAGTTCACCAGCGCGTTCAGGCCCAGAAAGATCATCGCTGACATGGTCGCCGCGGCAGGCACGGTAATAACCCATGCGGCTACGATGGTCATAAAGTGGGACCGGCGCACCAGTTTGCGGCGGCGGCGTTCCTCTACGGCGATGCGTTTCACCTCGCCGGCTTTGGCTCCGGGGCGACGCAGGCGGCGCTCCATGTGCCATTCGCGGTAGAAGCCCACACCAAAAACGCCACCCACTGCGATATGGGTCGAGCTAACGGGCAGACCCAACCACGAGGCGATGATCACGGTGATTGCCGCGGATAGCGCTACGCAATAGGCGCGCATCGGGTTCAGCTTGGTGATCTGGCTGCCTACCATGCGGATCAGCTTGGGACCGAACAGGAACAGACCAAAGGAAATCCCGAAGGCCCCGATCACCATCACCCACATCGGGATAGAGACCTTGGCCTCGAAGCCGCCAAATTCAGAGGCGTGAACAATCGCGGCGAGTGGTCCGACCGCGTTGGCCACATCATTGGCCCCATGCGCAAAGCTCAGCAGTGCGGCAGAGAACACCAGCGGCAGGCCGAACAGCACTTTGACGGATTTGTTGCGGTTCTCCATTCCCTCGGAGGCGCGGCGGATCGCGGGGTAGGAAATGGCATAGGCCAGAACACCACAGGCGAGACCGATCAGCAGAGCAGAGCCCATGTTGATCTCGATGATCTTCTTGAGGCCTTTGAGCGCCAGATAGGTGGCGAAAACGCCGGACATGACCCCGATCAGGATCGGCACCCACCGGCGCGACGCGGCGATCTTGTCTTCTTGGTACAGGATCTGCGACTTGATCAGCGCGAGGAACATCGCCGCGACAGCGCCACCTAGCACGGGCGAGATGATCCAGCTGGCGGCGATCATGCTCATGGAAGGCCAGTTGACGGCTGCCATTCCCGCAGCCGCGATGCCCGCGCCCATAACACCCCCCACGACAGAGTGTGTGGTCGACACAGGCGCGCCCACCCATGTCGCCAGATTGACCCAAAGCGCGGATGAAATCAGCGCGGCCATCATCGCCCAGATGAACACTTGGGAATCTGCGACCGACGCGGGATCGATGATCCCCTTCGAGATGGTCGAAACAACGTCCCCGCCCGCCAGCAATGCACCCGCGCTTTCGCAGATCGCAGCGATGATGATCGCCCCGCCCATGCTTAGCGCTTTGGCACCGACGGCGGGGCCCATGTTGTTGGCCACATCATTGGCGCCGATGTTCACAGCCATATACGCCCCGAAGGCCGCAGCGGCGATCACCACAAAGTTCGACGGCTGCGCACCGAGGAAGAGGCCGGCGATCAGTGCCGCCAAGACGATAAAGGCAAGCGCAATGCCAAGTCCGACCATAGGCCGCGCGACATACGTCGTTGCTTGTTCCACCCGCGAGATGCGGTTCAGGTCAGAATCCAGTGTTTTCCACTGTTGGCCTTTGGGTCCGTCGGTCATTGCTGCCTCATTCTCTTGAACCATGCGCTCGTGGCACAGCGAAAAAGGTTACGCAAGGCCGCAGAGCGGCTATAGTTTCAGAAGGATTTCCCGAAGATCAGGTTCTGCAACCAGTTCTGCTGCTTCTTTCGGGGGCATCCAGCGGCGCGTGCGGACGTCGACCTCGGGGTATTCATCCTCGATGTGGCGCACACGCGTCAGATAGACCTGAGCGATCACGGGCGTGGTGAGACCCTCGGACAGGCCCTTGTCGTAATCGTAATACCCCATCGGCTCGGACTCGATGTCGGCCTTGGATACGCCGGCTTCTTCCCAAGCTTCGCGCAGGGCAGCGCCAGCGCCGTCCAGCCCATCAATCGGCCAGCCTTTCGGCACGATCCAGCGGCCGGTATCCCGACTTGTGATCATCAGCACCTCTTTGCCATCGGGCGTTTCGCGGTAGCACAATGCGGCGACCTGAATACGTTTCGGGCGGCGCCAGATGGGGAGGATCATTCCCTCCCAAGCGCGTTTTAGTTCTTGTAGCATTTCTATACCGTTAACCTGTAAATATGTTGTTCTTGCTTTTATCCCGACATCTTAACTGAAAAAGATACGATAATCAATTTCGCTGCCCCGCACCCTTGTGCAGCACCGGTGCGCATCCTTAAGTTTGACGAACCCTTGACCCACAGGAGATAAGCCGATGGACGCAGATATAAAGGCCGCAGATATTGGCGTGTATGGTCTGGGCACAATGGGCAGTGCGCTGGCGCTTAATCTGGCAGAGCAGGGGTTTCGTGTGGCGGTCAGCAACCGCGAGGCAGACTGGATTGCGCCGTTTATCGACGAAGCCGGCACGCTGGCTGCAAACCTGTCGGGCCACACCACGCTTGAGGATTTTGTCGACAGCATCGCGCCGCCGCGCAGTATCTTGTTCATGATCCCGTCGGGGGCACCGATGGATGCGATGATCGACGCCGTGATGCCATTGCTGGACGAGGGCGACACGATCATCGACGGTGGCAACGCCGATTTCCACGATACACGCCGTCGGTCGGCTGCGTTCAATGGCACGGGCCGGCATTTCGTCGGTATGGGGGTTTCCGGCGGCGAAGAAGGCGCACGGCACGGCCCATCGATGATGGTGGGCGGGACGGATCACAGCTGGACCCAGCTGCGCCCCATGCTCGGCGCGATTGCGGCAAAGTTTCAGGGCGCCCCCTGCGTCGATCATCTGGGGCCGGATGGGGCGGGGCATTTCGTCAAGACCGTGCACAACGGGATCGAATATGCCGACATGCAAATGATCGCGGAAGTCTACGGGCTGCTGCGGGATGCTGGCGGGCAAAGCGCGCCGCAGATCGGAGCCCTGTTCGAGCGCTGGCAGAAGGGGCCTCTCGGCTCGTATCTGATCGAGGTTTCTGCCGCGGCATTGCAAACCGTCGATGCAGACAGCGGTACCCCGATGGTGGACCTGATCCTTGATAAGGCGGGGCAGAAGGGCACTGGCCGCTGGACCTTGATAGAGGCGCTGAAGCTCGGTCAATCCGCCAGCGCGATCGAGGCGGCAGTCGGCGCACGAGGCTGGTCCAGCGAAAAGGCGCTGCGCGTTGCGGCGGCCCCCTTGTTGCCGGATGCGGTGACTGGCGGCGATTTACCTTCAGACGCGGACTTGCACTCCGCCTTGCTGGCCGCGCGTATTCTGGGCCACGCCCAAGGGTTTCGCGTGCTTGCTGCCGCGTCCGATGAATTCAACTGGCACCTTGATATGGCCCGCATCGCAGAGATCTGGCGCGCGGGATGTATCATCCGCTCTGCCTTGCTGGATGATCTGGCCGACGCCTTTCACGCGGGGTTGCCAGAGGGGGCCTTGATCCTCGCGCCTGCAATTCGCGAGATGCTCGGCGATCATTTGGCGGGGCTGCGCAAGACGGTGGCGGCAGGGGTGTCTTTGGGTATCCCGATGCCTGCGCTCAGCGCGTCACTCGCTTGGTACGATACGATCCGCACGGCACGCGGATCGGCCAATTTGATACAGGCGCAGCGCGATTTTTTCGGGGCGCACGGATTTGAACGCGGCGATATCGCGGGGGCACATCACGGGACGTGGAACGCGATTTTTCGGGGCTGATGACGCGGGGGTTATTACTGCCCCAGTGTCGACTGCGCGAAAGGGTCTGTCTTGTAGGTCACATGCGACAGATAAAGCCCGTGCGGCGGTGACACCGGCCCGCAGGCGGTACGTTCGCGCGCATCGCGAATCTTTCTGACATCATCGGGCGCAAAAGACCCCGCGCCGACACGCTCTAACGTGCCGACGATGCTGCGCACCTGATTGTGCAGGAAAGACCGCGCGCGCACGTCGAAATGCACCTCTACGCCGCCGCTCACCGGCACCTCTTTCATCTCAAGAAGATCCAGCGTTTTGACCGGTGTCTGTGACTGACATATCGTAGAACGAAAGGTGGTAAAATCGTGCTTGCCGATCAAATGGGATGCGCCTTCACGCATGAGGTCTATGTCCAGCGGCTTTTTGACCTGCCAGACCAGACCCGCCTGATGGGTGGCCGGCGCGCGGCGTACCAGCACGCGAAACAGATACCGGCGCTCTTGGGCGGAAAAACGGGCGTGAAAGTCGTCATCCACAGCCGCACAATCGACGACCGCAACCGGCAGGGGTTTCAGGTGATAGTTGATCGCTTCGGACAGGCGGAACGGGGTCCAGTCACGCTCCATATCGCAGTGGGCGACCTGCGCGAGCCCGTGAACGCCCGCATCGGTGCGCCCTGCGGCGGCGATATTATGAACGCGCGGCTCGATCTTGGCCAAGGCGTCTTCGATCGCCCCTTGCACAGAGGCAAGGCCGATCTGGCGTTGCCAACCGACAAAGGGCGCGCCGTGGTATTCGATCTTAAGGGCATAGCGTTGCATGGCGGGCGTTTACATGGGGGCGGCTGATCTGGCAATCCCTGACCCGCGCACCTATGTTACCCCTTAACGAAAAGTTAAGGCGGGCATGGGCTTTGGTACTCTCAAGAATTGCCGATGGAATTTGGCGGCAGGTTGAAAATGTTCAGGACGGTGTGTCCGAGACGTTTTTCGAACCCGTGATCCGTTTGGGTGTCACCGGACTGGCGCGGTCCGGCAAAACCGTGTTCATCACCTCGCTTGTGGCGAACCTGCTGGATCGGGGTCGAATGCCGGGGCTTCTGGCCGCATCCGAAGGCCGGATCGAGGCTGCGTTCCTGCAACCCCAGCCCGACGATACCGTGCCGCGGTTCGAGTATGAAAACCACCTTGCCGCGCTGACCGGTCCCACGCCGCACTGGCCCGAAAGCACCCGCGCCATATCAGAACTGCGCCTGTCCTTGCGGGTGCGGCCCAATGGCCTGCTGGCCGGATTTCAGGGGCCGCGTACGGTGCATCTGGATATCGTGGACTACCCCGGAGAATGGCTGCTGGATCTGGCGCTGATGGATGTGGATTATGCCACGTGGTCGGCGCAGGTGCTGACCCGTATCGTGGATCGCGACGAGGCGGCGGGCTACCGCGCGCTGGTGGCCGGCACTGACGCCGACGGACCGTTGGACGAACCCGTCGCCCAAGCGTTGGCGGCCAGCTTTGCCGATTACCTGCAGACCGCCCGTGCAAATGGTTATTCCGACTGCACGCCAGGGCGGTTCCTGCTGCCGGGTGATCTGGCCGGATCGCCGGTGCTGACTTTCGCGCCCTTGCCCGGCGGTGAGGGGCCGCGCGGGTCGCTTTTGCGGGAAATGGCGCGGCGGTTCGAGGCCTATAAACGGCGGGTGGTGAAACCCTTTTTCCGCGATCACTTTGCACGGATCGATCGTCAGGTCGTGCTGGTGGATGCGCTTGGCGCGATCAATCAAGGCCCTCGCGCCGTCGAGGATTTGCGCGGTGCCATGAGCGATATCCTTGGCAGTTTTAAGCCCGGGCGCAACGGTTTCCTGACCCAGCTACTCCGTGGCAAACGTGTCGAGAAAATCCTGTTTGCGGCGACCAAGGCCGACCATCTGCATCACAGCCAGCACGCCAGTCTAACAGCCATCATGGAGGCTTTGACCCGCGACGCCCGCGACCGGGCGCGCTTTGCCGGTGCGGGGACATCGGCGATGTCGATGGCATCGTTGCGGGCCACCACCGAGGCCACGATGACCCACAACGGAGAGACGCTGGATGTCGTGCGCGGCAGCTTGCTGGACACTGGCAAAGAGGCGGCGTTCTATCCCGGCGAACTGCCCAAGGACCCCGCGCATCTGCTGAGCCCGGCGCGGGCGGGGGCGGCTAAATGGCTGGATCGGGACTATCAGATCATGCGCTTTGCACCGGCGCGGCTGAATCTGCGCCCCGGCGATGGCCCGCCCCATATCCGACTGGACCGCGCCGCTGAATTCCTGATCGGGGACCGTCTGTGACCGTTGATGAAGTGACCATCGCGCCTGCGCGGGTGCTGGATGCCGGCCGCCTGTCAGTGGTGATGACCTGCGCCAACGCGGACCACGACTGGCTGCCCCAAGCCTACAGCCGCGCCGAAGAGATCGGCACCTTGGGTGATATGATCGACGTCGGCTGGGTGCAGGTCGCGCGGACAGAGGGGCATGTCGTGGGCTTCCTGGCACGTCGTGCGGCGGAGATTCACGGGCTGTATCTGCACCCCAAGGCGCAGGGCAAAGGCGTTGCACAGCGGCTGTTGGACGGCGCCAAGGCGCAAAGCGACCGTCTTGCGCTCTGGAGTTTTGAGGCGAACTTGCGTGCCACACGGTTCTACCGTGCCGCAGGGTTTGTCGAGGTAACGCGTAGCGACGGTTCAGGCAATGATTTCGGGCTGCCGGATGTGCGGTTCGAATGGGTAAAAGGGGCGGCGTGATGGCCAAGGGTCCGGTTTTATTTGATCTCGAGGAAGACACGGCCACGCGGCCCTCTGTATCGGATGCGCCGCCGGTGCCGGATGACGGTGCAGCCGCACCGCAAGGGCAGGCAATGCAGATCGCGGCACGGCTGGCAGCGCGCAAGCCGTCAAAGCTGGTGCGGCTGTTCTGGTGGCTGCTGACCACGCTGATCGGGGCGCTGGTGTCGATTGCGGCGTGGAATTTCGTCATAGGGCTGCTGGCGAGTTACCCGTTGTTGGGGATGGTAATGACCGTCCTGATTGGTGCGGTGCTGCTCGTCTTAGTGCTTTTGTGCCTGCGCGAACTTGCGGCCTTTAGTCGTCTGGCGCGGCTTGACGGATTGCATCACGACGTCGGCGAGGCGCTGGCACAGAATGACCTCAAGTCCGCTCGGGCAGTCACTGATCGGCTGGTTGGGCTGTATCAAGGACGCGAAGATACCCGATGGGGACGCGACCGTCTGGCAGAGCTGCGCGGCGATCAACTGGATGCGCAAGCGTTGCTGGCCCTGACCGAGGCAGAGCTGCTGGGGCCGCTGGATATTGCCGCCAGCCGCGAGGTCGAAGCCGCCGCTCGTCAGGTTGCAACGGTGACGGCGCTGGTGCCTTTGGCGTTGGCCGATGTGGTCGCGGCGATGACCAGCAACCTGCGCATGATCCGCCGTGTGGCCGAGGTCTATGGTGGGCGGTCGGGCTTTTTCGGGTCGTGGCGCCTGACGCGGGTGGTTTTGTCGCATCTGGTGGCGACGGGGGCTGTGGCCGTGGGCGACGACATGCTGGAACCTATCTTGGGCGGGACGATGCTGGCGAAACTGTCGCGCCGCTTTGGCGAGGGGCTGGTGAACGGCGCGTTGACCGCCCGTGTCGGTGTCGCCGCGATGGAGGTCTGCCGGCCCATGCCGTTCTCTGAAGCACGCCGCCCCAAGGTGCGCAGCATCATCAAACGCGCGCTGTCGGGGCTGTTTTCCAAGGCCAGTTAGGTGCCCGGGAGAGGGGGCTTGTCGGTCGATCTGCTGCGGCCTATAAGGCTGAATATGACCCGGAACTCCGCGATCATTATACGAATTATTTTCCCGGCGCTCTGATTGACGAGACGCCGGGCAGAGGTGCTTGAGTTCTTCGCATCGTATCCGAACATTCACCATTCCGAAATTCCTTTGCCAAAGGACGCCCGCCATGTGCGCCGACACCCCCGAAACGCTTGACTATAAATCCACGCTGAACCTGCCGAAAACCGATTTCCCGATGCGTGCGGGCCTGCCCAAACGCGAACCCGAATGGCTGGAGCGGTGGGCAAAGATCGGCGTCTATGACCGCTTGCGTGAAAAGCAGGGGCGCACCCCCTTTACGCTGCACGATGGCCCCCCCTATGCGAACGGCAATCTGCACATCGGCCACGCTTTGAACAAGACGATCAAGGATATGATCGTGCGGTCACATCAGATGATGGGCTTTGATGCGCGCTATATCCCCGGTTGGGACTGCCACGGCCTGCCCATCGAATGGAAGATCGAAGAGCAGTACCGCCAAAAAGGCCGCGACAAAGATGACGTGCCGATCAACGATTTCCGCGCCGAGTGCCGCAAGTTTGCCGCCGGCTGGGTCGACGTGCAGCGCGAGGAATTCAAACGTCTGGGCATCACCGGCAACTGGGCTGATCCCTATCTGACGATGGATTTCCACGCAGAGCGTGTGATCGCCGAAGAATTCATGAAGTTCCTGATGAACGGCACACTGTATCAAGGGTCCAAGCCCGTGATGTGGTCCCCGGTCGAAAAGACCGCGCTGGCCGAGGCCGAGGTTGAATACCACGACAAGGAAAGCTTTACGATCTGGGTAAAGTTCAAGGTTGTGGGCACCGATGATGCCTCGCTTGACGGTGCAAATGTCGTGATCTGGACCACAACGCCGTGGACCATGCCGTCCAACAAGGCTGTCGTGTATGGCGAGGAAATTTCTTACGGTCTGTACGAAGTCACTGCCCGCCCCGAGGAATCCTGGGTCACCATCGGTGACCGTTATCTGCTGTCGGACAGCATGGCGATGGATGTGTTCGGGCGTGCGCGTCTGGACGAAACCATGGTGCGCCGTCTGCGGGATGTAACGCAGGACGAGCTGGCTAAAATCTCGTTGCAGCACCCGCTGGCTGGTGCCGAAGGCAGCAATGGCGAATGGGATGATCTGCGCGACTTCCGCGCCGCTGATTTTGTGACCGACACCGAAGGTACGGGCTTTGTGCATTGCGCGCCGTCCCACGGTCTTGAAGAATATGAACTGTACCGTGGTTTGGGGATGCTGGACCAGGTGATCACCTATAACGTGATCGAAGACGGGTCCTTCCGCGCGGATCTGCCGTTCTTTGGCGGCAAAAAGATCCTCAAGCCCAACGGCAAGGAAGGCGACGCCAACGCAGCCGTGATCAACAAGCTGGTCGAGGTCGGCGGGCTGCTGGCGCGTGGCAAGATCAAGCACAGCTATCCGCATTCCTGGCGCTCCAAGGCACCGGTCATCTATCGCAACACGCCGCAGTGGTTTGCTGCGATCGACCGGCCCGTTGGCGACGGGCAGGACACCTTTGGCAAAACCATCCGTGAACGTGCCCTGACCGAGATCGACAACGTCAACTGGGTGCCCAAGAAGGGCCGCAACCGTCTGCATTCGATGATGGAGGCCCGCCCTGACTGGGTGCTGTCGCGTCAACGTGCATGGGGCGTGCCGCTGACCTGCTTTACCAAAAACGGCGCGCTGCCGACGGATGATGACTTCTTGCTGCGCAACCCCGAGGTCAACCAGCGCGTCGTCGACGCGTTCGAGGTCGACGGCGCGGATGTCTGGTACGAAGATGGTGCGAAAGAGCGGTTCCTGGGCGGGATCGTGAACCCTGACGAGTATACTCAGGTGTTCGACATTCTGGACGTGTGGTTCGATTCCGGTTCAACCCATGCGTTCGTGCTGCGCGACCGTGAAGACGGCTCTGAGGACGGCATCGCAGACGTTTATATGGAAGGCACCGACCAACACCGCGGCTGGTTCCATTCGTCGCTGCTGCAATCCGTAGGCACCACGGGCCGCGCGCCCTACCGCAACGTCGTGACGCACGGGTTCACATTGGATGAGAAGGGCATGAAGATGTCCAAATCCATAGGCAACACCATCGTACCCGAAAAGATTGTCCAACAGTATGGCGCCGATATTCTGCGCCTTTGGGTGGCTCAGACGGACTATACTGCGGACCAGCGGATCGGGCCGGAAATCCTGAAAGGGACCGCCGACAGCTATCGTCGGTTGCGCAACACCATGCGGTATATGCTGGGGGCGTTGTCCGACTTTACCGATGCCGACCGGACAGAACCTGCAGATATGCCAGAGCTTGAACGCTGGGTGCTGCACCGTGTGGCTGAGCTGGATCAGGTCGTGCGCGAAGGCTATGCGCGCTATGACTTCCAAGGTGTGTTCCAAGCGGTGTTCACCTTTGCCACCGTTGATCTGTCGGCGTTCTATTTCGACGTGCGCAAAGATGCGCTGTATTGCGATGGCGACACGCTGCGCCGCCGTGCTGCGCGGTCGGTGCTCGATATCCTGTTCCACCGTCTGACGACATGGCTGGCACCTGTGCTGGTGTTCACCATGGAAGAAGTCTGGCTAGAGCGGTTCCCCGGCGATGAAAGTTCGATCCACCTGACGGATATCCCTGAAACGCCCAAAGCGTGGCTGGATGCTGATCTGGCGGCGAAATGGGCCAAAGTGCGTGCCGCACGGCGGGTCGTGACATCTGCGTTGGAAGTGCAGCGGGTGGAAAAGGTGATCGGTGCCTCGCTCGAGGCAGCACCAATGGTGTTCGTCGCAGATGATGCGCAGCGTGCAGCGCTTGAGAGTGTGGCGTTCGAGGACGTCTGTATCACGTCAGCCATTGCGATCACCGGCGATGACGCTCCGGCAGAGGCATTCCGCATGCCCGAGACCGACGGCGTTGCTGTCGTGTTCGAGAAAGCGGCGGGCGAGAAATGCGCACGCTGCTGGAAGGTCTTGCCCGACGTTGGCACACACGATCACGCGGGCGTTTGTGCCCGTTGTGACGAAGCCGTGTCCTAAAATGACGCTGCGCCGCTTTATCCGGAGTTTCGGGTGAAGTGGCGCAGTATCCCCACGCGGTTTGGTACCTTGGTCGTAACCGAGGATGCAGGCGCGATCACCCACCTGCATTGGGGGCAGGGTCCCTTACATGCTGACGCTGGCACCTTGCTGGACGACGCAGAGGCGCAGCTGCGCGCCTATGATGCTGGACAGCTGACACGGTTCACCCTGCCGCTTCGGATCGGGGGGAGTGATACAGTGCGCGCCGTCTGTGCAGAGATGTCGGCGATCCCTTTTGGGGATACTGTGACCTACGGCGACATTGCCACAAAGCTGGCGATTCCTGCGCAGGTCGTGGGACAGGCGTGCGGGCACAATCCGATTCCCGTCATTGTGCCGTGCCATCGCGTGATGGGGGCAAAGGGGCTGACCGGATATTCTGGGGACGGCGGGGTGGAAACGAAAGTCGCCCTGCTGCGCCATGAAGGGGCCGCAGGGCTGCTGATCTAGATCTTGAAATTATGTGCCGTAACGTTGATCGCGGGGCGTCGGTTCAGGCCTTGCGATCGTACAGGTATTGTTGCGCCACACCGGCAAACATCAGGTACAGGCTGGTGATGACCAGACCCCAATGTGCCCAGCTTTGCGGGTGGAAATCGACCCAAGCGGCCCAGCCTGCAAAGAAGGTCCAAGCCAGCGCCATCGGCAATGTAACCGCGCGCCAACGCTCTGTCCGGACGGGGTGCACGAACTTGAGCGGGGCGAACATGGTCACGGCCAGAACCGTCACCAGCACCAGCGATACCCACCACGGCGGCGACAGGGCAAACAGCACCAGCACCAGCATGTTCCAGCACCCTGGAAAGCCCCAAAAGGAATTATCTTTTGTTTTCATGCGTGTATCGCAGAAGTACATGGCGCTGGCGAAGGTGACGATGATGATCATGACCCAGCCGCTCCACCCGTCCATGAGGCCGGATTGGAACAGCGCAAAGGCCGGAATAAAGACATAGGTCAGGTAGTCGATGATCAGATCAAGCAGTACGCCATCAAACTCGGGCGCGTTGGTCTTTACATTATATTTACGCGCCAGTGGCCCGTCGATCCCGTCTACGAAAAACGCAACCACCAGCCAGAGGAACATCATGTCCCAACGTTCCTCGGCGGCGGCGAGCATGGCCAGCATGGCGAAAATCGCACCCGTTGCAGTAAACAGATGGACGAGAAGGGCGCGGGAATGAATGTTCATGCGCGACAGATGGCAAATCTTTTAGACGGATGCAAAAGGAAAAGCGTGCGATGCCGTGCAGGCTTGGGTTGACCCCGCTCTCGATTCCGCCTAAAGCCAGAAAACCAATTTCAGGGTTTGCCGTAGCGCGGCCCATATGGGTATTGCTCCGGATCGCCGGAAAATGCCCCGCAGCAAAAGGATAGACCCATGTCGCGCGTTTGCGAATTGACCGGAAAAGGCCCGATGACGGGCAACAACGTAAGCCACGCCAAGAACCGCACACGTCGCCGGTTCTTGCCAAACCTGAACGATGTTACCCTTCAGTCCGAAGCACTGGGCCGCGGTTTCAAGTTTCGCATCTCGGCAGCTGCTCTGCGCACTGTTGATCACCGCGGTGGTTTGGACAAGTTCATGGCGAAGGCAAAGGACACCGAGCTGTCCGTCAGCGCGTTGAAAGTTAAGAAAGCAATTGCAAAGTCCAGCGTCACAGCCGAAGCGCTGTCGTAAGACTTTTCAATCGTTACGATGTTGCAGCCCTGGCCCTTGGCCGGGGCTGCGTCGTTTTGGGCAGGTGTATTTTCACCAGCTTTGGCTAGGGTGCGGCCCATGACCCTGCGTTCCCTTTCAACTTTGCTGTTGGCGTTGATGCTGGCCCTGACGGGGCAAGGCATGGCCGTTGCACGTGGGGCGTCGGCCGCTACGGGTCAGATCGTGCTGTGTACCGGCGCTGGTCCCGTAGCGATCTATGTGGACGCGCAGGGCAAGCCCACGACGGCCCCGCATATATGTCCTGATTCGGCGCTAAACGTTGACCTGACAGATGCCGTGGCTCTGGCTGCTGCGCCGGCGCGGATCGTGGCCTTTGTCGCACCATCGTTGCAGGTCCTGACAGCTGATGTGCCGCGACGCAAAACGCGCTATGACCCCAGAGCACCGCCTGTCGCTGCCTGACGTACGACTTTCACGGACATTTTGAATATTACGACAGGATACATCAATGACACCTGCTTTGCTGACCCGCGCCGTTTGCGCGCTATTTCTCTTTTCTGCCCCTCTCGCCGCCGAAGGCATTATGGTGGATGACGCCTACATCCGCAGCTCTACCGCGAAATCCACATCTGGTGCGGCGTTTATGGTAGTGATGAACCACAGTGGCGCAGATGACCGTTTGATCGGTGCGTCATCTGACGTGGCCGATAAGGTCGAGCTGCATTCGCACCGTTCTGACGATAATGGCATCATGCGAATGGGCGAGATCGAAGGCGGCGTGGCCATCGCTGCGGATGAAATGCACGCGTTTAAACGCGGCGGCGATCACCTAATGTTCATGGGGCTGCAAAAGCCGCTGGTGCAAGGGGCTATGGTGCCCGTCACGCTTGAGTTCGAAAACGCGGGCGCGGTCGAGGTCGAGGTGATGGTCGATCAGGACCGCAAACCGAACCATGACAAGATGAAGCACGACAAGATGGAACATGGTGACATGGAACACTCCGGTCACGAGATGCCGAAAGACTAAAGTCTTTTCCACACACGAAGGGCGGCGGCCCGGCGTTTGTTAGAACGCGGGCCGCTGTTTTGCGGGGGTGTCCAGCAATTCCTCTACCCAGTCGGTGACGACGCGGGTCGCGGGGCCGGTGCGGTGCTCTGCAAACTGGTTGCCCACGGCGGAACGTTCTAGGTTCAGTTCTATCGTGTGTGCCCCGTTGCGGCGGGCCTCTGCGACGAAACCGGCGGCGGGGTAGACGTTGCCCGATGTGCCGATTGCCGCGAAAATATCGGCTTCGGCCAAATGGTCAAAGATTGCATCCATGTCATAGGGCATCTCGCCGAACCACACGATGTCAGGTCGCGCGGCGGGGGCTTGGCAGGCGGGGCAGGGATCCCCCACAGCCATCACCATAGGAGCGGGCCAGCGGTGATCACACGCCGCACAAAGTGCTGAATTCAACGCGCCGTGCATATGGATCACCCGCGCACCGCCCTGTTCATGCAAGTCATCGACGTTTTGGGTCACGATGACGACCTGACCCGCATACTGCTGCTGCAGCTTGGCCAGCGCTTGGTGCGCGGCGTTCGGCGATACCTCTGCTGCCTGCTTGCGGCGGCCATTATAAAAATCGACGACCAGCTGGGGATCACGGGCAAAGCCTTCGGGGGTGGCGACGTCCTCGACGCGGTGCTGCGCCCATAGCCCGTCTTCGGCACGGAAGGTTTCAATGCCGCTTTCCGCAGAAATGCCTGCGCCTGTCAGAATAACGATTTTGCTCATGTCAGCCCCTGTATTCTTGGCTTGAGTGAACCAGTCCCGCACGTCTTGCGCAAGCGGTCAGCCCGCTAACGTGTCAAAACTGGGGGCGAGCCACGGCAATTGCGCGACCGTCGGCGCGATCATATGCGACCGGAGCAGTTGGCGCATCGTAGCAGCGATATTCTGCGGCACAGGCCCCGTCCAATCCGACCCTGCGAACAGGGAAATCTGACGCGACAGCCCCGGTACGGGCAGGGGATGCACCGCGAGCTGTTGGTGAAACCGTTGGGCGCGACAATAGCCGAAAGGCGTCGTGATCGCCCAGCCGATGCCCCGTGCCACCATCGCCATCAGGGCAAGGTGGCTGCCGATCTCGAACTGGGAGGGCAGGGTGATATTGCTGCGGGTGAGGTGGTTGGTGATCTGGTCGGAAATCAGCTGGTCGGTGGCGTATTTCACGAACGGCAAAGTCGATCGCCCCGCCATTAGGTCCGCGCTGTTACCCTCAAAACCGGCAGGGGTCACGATCACGAATGGGTCGCGTGCCAGCGGAATTTCGATGAGCCCGCTTTTGGCATCCCCGCTGGTGGCGGCGATAGCAATGTGAAGGGATTTGTCCTGAACCGCCTGAATCAACCCCTTGCTGCCGTCGGTGACCATCCGGAAGCGGCAGCCTGCCATGCTGTCGGCCAGAAGCGTTGCGAGGCGGGGGGTCAGGTCATTGTCAAAATCGTCGATCACCCCGAGGCTCAGGTCGCTGAGGTTTGCAAGGTCCATCACCGTCAGTTCGGATTGCGCCAAGCGGATATGGGCAAGCGCTGCACCGCTGTGACGCAGAAAGCTTTCGCCCGCAGCGGTCAGTTTCATCGGGCGCGTACTGTGATCGACAAGCGCTGCGCCCATAGCGGCTTCGAGGTTGCTGATCTGTTGACTGACGGCGGGTTGGCTTAGCCCTGTCAACGCAGCGGCCTGCGCCACAGACCCACGGCTGGCCAATGCCTCGAACACTTCTATGCCGCGTAGGGTGATGCCCTTTTTGATCATGATGTCCCGCCCTTGGTCCTTTCGGATTTAGTGAAGCATGACCAATATTTTGGCAAGGTTCGTGCGTATTTCTAAGCATTGGTTTCACAAAACTGAAATGAACTGCGGAAAACACGCGTTCCCCTTGAAGCTGCCCCGTGCGCAGCGCACCATATGGCTCATCACGCACCGGAGGCTTTCATGAAAATCGCAACAGCCGCATACCCGCTGGACGTTTTGTCCAGCTGGGCACATTACGAAGATAAATTGGCAGGCTGGGTCGCAACTGCGGCGGCCAGTGGGGCAGAGCTGCTGGTATTCCCCGAATATGGCGCGATGGAACTGGCCACGCTCGCGGGGCTGGATGTAGCTGGCAACCTGGAGGCGTCGCTGTTCGCTGTATCTGACCGGCTGGCGGATGCAGATGCGACACATCAGAAACTTGCAGCTGAATATGGCGTGCATATCGTCGCAGCGTCCGGACCTGCGGTCACCGATGCAGCCCCCCGTCCGGTAAACCGCGCCCGCCTGATCACGCCTTCGGGGCAAATCGGGGTGCAGGACAAACAGATCATGACCCGATTCGAACGTGAGGTCTGGGGCGTGGTCGGTGGAGAGCCTTTGCGCATCTTCGAGACGGCTTTGGGCAAGATCAGCATCCTGATCTGCTATGATAGCGAATTCCCTTTGCTGGGTCGCGCCTTGGCAGATTGCGACATCATCGCCGTCCCCAGTGTGACCGAAGCCTTGGCAGGCTACTGGCGCGTCCGCATTGGATCCATGGCGCGCGCGCTGGAGAATCAATGCGTTACGGCCATGTCATCCTGCGTCGGGCCTGCGGATTGGTCCGACGCGCTTGGTGATTCTTATGGGGCAGGCGGCATATTCTGCCCGCCGGATGTTGGATTTCCGTCAACCGGCGTACTTGCCGCCGCAGAGATCAACGTGCCCGGCTGGACCTTTGCCGAGGTCGACATCGCACAGATCAGCCGCGTGCGTGCAGATGGGGTGGTTTTGAACCGAAACCACTGGGAGGACCAGTTCGGGCGTGACGCAACGGCCATAAACGTGCCTTTGATGTGAATACCCCTTGAAAAAAGGGAAAATTGCGCCCATTTAAGCCTGCGTCCTGAAATTGCAGGACAAAGTGTTCAAGGAGAGACCATGGCCAAGGAAGACACGCTCGAATTCCCCGGTATCGTGAAAGAACTTCTGCCGAACGCGACGTTCCGGGTCGAGCTTGAAAACGGCCATGAGATCATCGCGCATACGGCAGGCAAGATGCGTAAGAACCGCATCCGTGTTCTGGCTGGCGATAAGGTACAGGTGGAAATGACCCCCTATGATCTGAGCAAAGGCCGGATCAATTACCGCTTTAAATAAAATGCTTATCCGAAAATCACTTCGTGGTTTTCGGGCAGCGATCTAGGATCCCATATGAGTTTCATCCTCGGATCAGGAAGCCCGCGCCGCAAGGAATTGCTGGCGCAAATTGGCGTTGTCCCAGACGATATTCGCGCTCCCGATATTGACGAAACCCCGCTGGCTGCCGAACTGCCGCGCCCCTATTGCGCGCGCATGGCCCGTGAAAAGGCCGCCGCCGTGCAGGCCGGGGGGGATGATATCGTGCTCTGTGCCGATACAACCGTCGCTGTCGGCCGCCGTATCTTGGGCAAACCCGAAGACGAGGCCGAGGCGATCCGCTTTTTACGTCTCATGTCGGGGCGTCGTCACAAAGTTATCACGGCAGTCGCGGTCAAGCGCGGTGACAAGCTGTGGCAGCGTGATGTGGTCAGCACCGTCCGCATGAAACGCCTGTCTGATGTAGAAATCTCGGCTTATCTGGCAACAGGTGACTGGCAGGGTAAGGCCGGCGGCTATGGCATCCAGGGACCGGCTGGCGCGTTGATCCCTTGGATCAGCGGATCTTTCACCGGCATCGTCGGCCTGCCATTGGCCGAAACCGCAAACCTGCTGCGTGCTGCAGGATATGTTTTCGCAGGAGAGACCTCATGAAGGGCCGTACGATCGTTCTGGACCATTTTGGCGACACCGAAGCCGCCGCGCTGATCGTGGACGGCAAGCTGGACGATCTTTTGATCGACAGTGACGGGCCGCGCCCCGGCACGATCTACCGCGCCATTGCGGACCGTCCGGTCAAAGGGCAGGGGGGTATGTTCCTAAAGACGCCTGATGGCTCTGCGTTCTTGCGCCAGATCAAGGGGCTGGCACCCGGACAGCCAATTCTTGTGCAGGTTTCGGGCTATGCCGAACCGGGCAAAGCCATTCCGGTGACGCAAAAGCTACTGTTCAAAAGCCGCTATGCTATCGTGACCCCCGGCGCGCCCGGCACCAATATCTCGCGCAGCATTCGCGACGAGGAAGAACGCGACCGGCTGCTCGAGATCGCCCATGAGGCCGCAGACGGGGCCACGCACGGGCTGATTCTGCGTTCCTCTTGCGCTGGCGCAGATGCGGATGACATCGCTGATGATATCGACGCGATGCTGACGCTGGCCGACAAGGTGCTGGACGACTCTTCCACCGAGATGGAACTGTTGTCCGAAGGCGACGGGCCGCATATTCTGGCGTGGCGCGACTGGGTAGCGCCTGCCGACATTGTGACCGATCCCGGCGGGTTCGACACGCATGGCGTTTTGGATACTGTCGATAGTCTTTCGCAGCCGCGCGTCGCTCTTGACGGCGGTGCCTCCATGTTTGTGGAGCCGACACGCGCCTTGGTCGCAGTTGATGTAAATACAGGGGCTGATGTGTCGCTCGCGGCTGGTATCAAGGCCAACATGGCTTGCGCCCGCGCCTTGCCCCGTGCCTTGCGTCTGCGCGGTCTGGGGGGGCAGATCACGTTGGATCTTGCACCCATGCCCAAGAAAGACCGCCGCCCCTTCGAGACCGCCTTGCGTCAGGCGTTTCGCGCCGATGACGTCGAAACCACGTTGGTGGGTTGGACACCGCTGGGGCACTACGAGCTGCAGCGCAAACGCGCCCGTATGCCCCTGGCAGAGGTGCTAAAGTGACCTGCCCGATCTGTAACGGTGAAACCGCTCCAAAGTATCGCCCCTTCTGTTCGGGGCGCTGCGCGGATGTGGATCTGGCGAAGTGGCTAAACGGCAGCTACGCCACACCAAGCCGTGATCCCGAAGATGTCGAGGCCGCACTAGAGGCCAGCGAGGCCGCTTTAAACGCTCCGGACAAGCCACATTAGAACTTTCCGAAAAAACCTTTGCCAAACATGGCGAAAGCCTCTGGACACCCCCGCCGCAAAATCCTAGAACGCGCACACCCGACCACTACGGTGGTCTCCGGTGCCCGGGTAGCTCAGGGGTAGAGCAGTGGATTGAAAATCCTCGTGTCGGTGGTTCGATTCCGCCCCTGGGCACCATTTTTGACTTCGACATAAAGAGCTTTGAGTTCGGCCAGTTATTCATCTCTGATCAGAGTTGGGTGTGACTGCGCAGAGACTGCATTGTGGATTTGCAGCCCTGAAAGTTTATCGGGACCTTTGTCATAGAAGCAATCAACTTAAATCAGAGCTACTGTTAAAAAAGTGGTTTTAGCTTTTTCGAACTGCATCGTTATATCCGATGTGACCTGCCCCCCGAAACTTCCCTCAGTTTAATGTAGAGTTTGCTCAACCTTCGAAGGAGCAAACAGATGCGACAGAGCCGTTTTACTGAAGCCCAAATTATCGGAATGATCAAAGAACAGGAAGCTGGCATGCCGACGGCAGAGGTGTGCCGCAGGCATGGCTTGAGTCCCGCGTCGTTCTACAAGTTCAAAGCCAAATATGGTGGCATGAACGTTTCTGATACTCATCGCCTTAGATCGCTGGAGGATGAGAACGCCAAGCTGAAGCGCCTTCTGGCGGACACGATGTTGGACAATGTTGTGTTGAAGGATTTGCTGGGAAAGAACTGACGACACCGAATGTGCGACGGGCCGCAGCACGCAAGGCAATGCGAGACCATGATATCTCGCAGCGCCGGGCGTGCAGGCTTGTCGGTGTCGATCCCAAGACCGTCCGGCGCGATCAGTCACCGGATAATCCAGAAGTTCGCGAAGAGATGAAAGCGATTGCCAGCAAGCGACGGCGCTTTGGCTACCGCCGGATCGGTGTGCTGCTGGAACGCAAGGGAAGGATCATGAACCACAAGAAACTGTATCGCCTTTATACTGAAGAAAAGCTGGGCGTTAGACGGCGCAGGGGCCGCAAGCGTGCGCGTGGCTCGCGGACACCAATGCCGGTTGCTTTGCGTCCTGGCGAGCGTTGGTCCTTAGATTTTGTGTCGGATACGTTCGGCGCGTCACGCAAGTTCCGCATGCTGGCTGTAAACGACGATTGTTGCCGCGAGAACCTCTGCTTGGTGGCTGACACCAGCATCTCGGGCGCTCGTGTCGCGCGGGAACTTGACGCGCTTGTCCGTATTTATGGAAAGCCTGCCTGCATTGTCAGTGATAACGGCACGGAGTTTACCAGTCGTGCGATCCTAAAATGGGCCGGTGATAACGACGTTGATTGGCATTACATCGACCCCGGCAAACCCCAGCAGAATGGCTTCATAGAAAGCTTCAATGGCAGCCTGCGCGACGAGCTGTTGAATGAGGAAATCTTCGATACGTTGGATGACGCCCGTCGCAAGCTGGCACTCTGGCGATACGACTACAACAACGTCAGGCCGCACTCATCGCTTGGGAACCAAACACCGGCAGAAGCTCGTCGAGCGCTTGAGCAATTTGAGGGCTCCGCGCAAGACGCGCTTGCCCAAACTGACGACGAAGAATATGAAACCCAGACCCGCAAACTCTCGTTATGAATGAGGGAGCCTCGGGGGGCAGGTCAGATGCTCTACCCATCGGTGCGTAAGCAGTCCCAAGCATTATGTGCATATCGCGATATTGCTATCTCATAAAAGAGTGATGAAGATTGAGAGCCTCGTTAACGTGCTCTCGGGATGTGAAATCTGCGGATGGGTGTTTAAAGGTTGTCTGTTTTATCCATTGGTTGCCAACATTGCTGATAAAGCCCGCAATTGTAGACATGTACGGACTCTAGGGAATGGGTTCGATTTTCGAAGATTTATATGGGTCTGACTGAGCTACATTGAATAGGCTTCTCGCAAGCCCTTTTTGCCGCCGATGAAGCTTGGCGCAAGCGCGTAGACAAAAATCAAGTTTCCATAAAAGGCTACCGCTGCGATGTCTTCATGCTCTGGTGCGCGGCGAAGGCTTTTGCCATCGGCACTGCCGTGACACCATGCAGCAGGGCACTGATCCAGACTGTATTGATAGCGAAATGAAGAACGAAGTCTCCAAGCTCAGGAGCGAACTTTTCGACCACCAATAACGCAAAGAGCGCCGTTGCCAGTCCGCGCGGGCCAAACCAACCGATAAACAATCTGGTAGACGGATCTGCATCCGAGCCGATCAGAGATATCCAAATGGCCAGGGGTCGAACGACCGCAAGGCTGAGAGCTATGGCTGCGGCCATTGGAACATTGAGGCTCGCAATTGCTTCGGGGACGAGCAAAGCACCGATGCCGAAGAACGCCGCCCATGAAAGCAGCTGGCCCTCGCTTTCGCTAAAGTCATACACGAACTGGCAGCGGTCCCGGACAATGCAGGCGAACCCGATACCGGCTGCAAACGCCGCGATAAACCCGTTCCCGCCGACTGCAGTCGCCGCGAAATAAGCCGCAGCGGCAAGCGACAATGTGGCTATTCCTTCATACAATGGGGATGTCAGGTCGCGCTCCTGCGCCGCAAGCAACCCGATCCCTCCCAGCACACCTAGCCCTGCGCCGACCAGTGGCCCGAGCGTCACCTGCAGTACGGTGTATAATATCCAGCCACCGGTTGGCGCGGCCGCTGCCGGAGCACTTAGCGCCGCCAACATCAAGATCATCGGCAAGGCGATCCCATCATTAAGACCGCTTTCGATGGTGATCGCGCGGCGATGGCGTTCAGGAACATCCTCGTTCGTCACGACGGATCGGCCAAGGGCAGCATCGGTCGGCACAAGAATTGCCCCAAGCAATGCGGCCACGGCAAGTGGCCATCCAGGAAAGAGCAGCCAGATGACTGCGGTACCACCGACGAAGGCCAGCGGCATGCCGATAATGAGGGTGCGTAATGGCCAGCGATGGCGTTTGAGCAGGCTTTGAATATCAATGCGGGCGGCATCCAGGAAAAGCAAAATGACGAGGGCAATCTCGGCCAATACATGCAGGTGCGCCTTGGCAATCTGCTCAGGGACGAGATTACCCCACGCCAAAAACGCCCCGAACCCCAGCGCGAGCATGGGGGCCGTGACAATTGTTCGGGCAAACCATCTGCCCAACAAGCAGAACGCCATGAGGAAAATGGCGATGAAAAGAAGCGGTAACTGTTCCAATCAGCGCGACTGTTCTAAGCGCGTGCCCAATACCGGTAGGTTCATACCCGATGCTCGGGGTTTTCGTAATCGAACCGGCAACCTGCCTTCCAGGCGTTGCGGTCGTTTCCGTGATTGGGCAGACCGCCCGCATCTTTCAGCATGCGCGCGGTGTGCATCAGGTTCCACGTCATAATTGTCGCATTGCGCTGTGTGAAATCGTTGTCAAAGCCTGCCGGGCCGCCTTCGATCTCATCGCCGTAAGAGGGGCCGGGGCCTGCCTCTCCGATCCAGCCACAATCGGCCTGCGGGGGGATCATATACCCCAGATGGCCAAGTGCATAGAGGATCGACATTGCGCAATGCTTGATCCCGTCTTCGTTGCCGGTAATGACCGCGCTACCGGTCTTGCCGTAGAAGATGCTTTGCCCCTTGTCGTTCAGCATGCCCGACATTCCGTAAAGCCGCTCAATCAGGACACGGCAAAGGGAGCTTTCCTCGCCCAACCAGATCGGCGTTCCGATGATCAGGATATCGGCTGCGGCGACTTTTTCCCAAAGTTTGGGCCAGTCGTCCCGATCCCACCCATGCTCGGTCATATCCGGATAGACGCCGTAGGCGATCTGGTGAGAGGCCGCGTGGATATGCTCCACGCTGACCCCATTGCGAGACATGATCTCGCCCGCCACAGAGAGCAGCAGCTTGGTATGCGATTTTCCTTCTTCGCGTTTTAGGCTTGTATTGAAAACGACGGCCTTTAAGTCCGAAAAGTCGGTTTGGTTATCATCGCATAGCTTTGACTGGGTCTCGTTCAAAGTCATATTAGAGGTACTCCTTTGGCGTGAGGTGAGATTGGGTGGTTCAGGCAACGTGTCCAGTAGCGGAGTAAGCTGCATAGACCTTGCCAAGGACAGCCCCAAAAATGAGATGCAATACCAGCGTCATGACGGGTGCCATTATGCCAAAGCTCATGCCGAACAGGCCAGCACCAGCCATCGGCATGATCACAATCATCATGCCCAGCCAGGCCGCAATACCAAATACGATGCCTTTGATCACTGCGGTGTTGCCGGGAATTGCACTATATAGAATCGCAAACCCGCCGCCCCACGCCAGCGTTCCGATCAAGAAGTGGGCGATCCAACCGACAACAATCGAGGTTCCCATCATCGTGGCAAGCATCGCTGCAACATCAAGCTCTGGCATCACGCCCATCATCCCCTTTGCAACCATCAACACCGATAGAACGACGGTTGCGGCGAAACCGGCCACGATGCCACTTTTGAGATTGGTCATAATTTGATCCTTCATATGTGTCATTGGCCATTTCAGCCTCCTGACTGTTTCTCTCAGTTAAACGCAGCAAAAATGGGGTCTGTTCGACTATCGGCTTGGTCGTCGTTTCGGCTTACCCGCTCACAATCTGCATCGCTGGCAATCAGGTTGCGCGTAGCGCGTCGGAATGACTGAGACAAAACGCGGGAATTTCAGTCGGTGCAATAAAAAAGAACTCCGCCAAGCGAGAGGCTCCAATACCTTTAAGCCTGTTTCATCTTGTCGATAATTTCTGAGGTGACTGTGACTTCATTCGCTATATAGCGAAAATTGGTCATGGCAGCTTCATATCCGTCGCCCATTTCCGGGTGCTGTGCGGCGGCAGTTGCATCGCTAATCACAATTACTTTGAAGCCTTGTTCAAGCAATTCTCGCATATGCGACTCGATACACAAGTTTGCCGACATCCCAGCGAGCAGTACGGTATCAATGCCGCGTTTTCGAAGCTGTAAAACCAGATCGTTGCTTTGAGGCCCATAAACTTTGTGGGGACTGACAACCACTGTATCCGAATGGTCAATAATTGGTTTGTAGCTTTCGACCCAATCGGCACCAGAACCCTCAAAATTTTCGACTGAAAGAGGACCCTTTCTATCAAACATACCGATTTCGTGCATTTTCTCTTCGAGAACGCCGCCAAATTTCCACTCATGGTCGAAAGGGTAATAATAATGCGGCGAAATAAATATCAGGAAATTGTTTTCCCGGGCAGTCTCAAGCAATCGGCCGAGGTGCTCTACAGTTCCGTTCTCCTGAACGCTTTTTCCGACCAAATCCCATGCGACACCGGATTCAGAAAGAAAATCATTCTGGGGATCGACCACAACTAAAGCGGCAGATTTCTTGTCGATCTCGATGTTCGAGTTTGAATTTCCCATTTAGACTTTCCTTTATATTTCAAAGGGACAACGAACGTTCAACCAGATCAGTTCCAAGCTCTTATTGGGCTCCAGCTTCACACTCTGCGTACTCTCGCCTCGATATTTCAGTCAGAGAAAATCAACCTGTTTCGGCCACTGCGCCATCTGATAGCACGGTGAGGAGCGGGCATTCTGGCGTGTCCGCACCGCTGCACTTCGCAATTGTCTCCGCTAAGGTAGCTTCGATGTTCTGAAGATCACTTATCTTAGCGCGCACGACGTCGAGATGATGCCGCCCACGCTTCTCAACTTCCGCGCAGGTATGGCTGCCGCGATCTACCATGCTGAGCAGACCTCGAATTTCCTCCATTGTGAACCCCAGCTCACGCGCCCGCATAATAAAGCCAAGTCGGTCTACATGCGCCGGCCCATAGCGGCGGTGTCCGGCGGGGCTGCGCGGTGGGTCGGGCATCAGACCGACGCCTTCATAATAGCGGATGGTCTCAAGGTTGCAGCCGGTCAGGCGCGCAAGGTCGGAGCGTTTAAGGTCACTCACAACACCGTGATCATCAGCCATGCTTTTTCTCCTTGATCCTGTAGTTGCTACAGACCCTATCTTGCAAGTCATCACAGGGCAACAAAGAGCAAAGCGATGATAGATCACACCACCGCGACCACAGACCAGCACGAGGACCGATCCGGTTGGTTCGCCACAGGCGCTGGCGTGGTCGGCGCGCTCGCCATGACCTCCTGCTGCATCCTACCACTTGTTCTGGTCAGTCTGGGTGTGACCGGGGTCTTTATCGGTCAACTTACTGCCCTTTATGCCTACAAGTGGGTGACCTTGAGCTTCGCGGCAGTGGCGCTCGCCTACGGGTTCTGGAAAGCCTACCGCCCGGTCCCTAGTGACGCCTGCGCGGACGGCACCTGTGCGCGCCCGATCGATCGCGGGCTGATGCGCGGGCTGCTTTGGGGCGCTTCGCTTGTTGTGCTTCTTGCCCTGACCTTTCCGGCACTCTCGCCCTTCCTTTTGACATTCTGACCATGAGGTCTCCCATGAAACTTCTTATCTCCACCACTGCGCTTATCCTTTCTGCCGGCGCAGCAATGGCCGCAGAGGCCACCACACGCGTCGATGTCGAGGGGCTCACTTGCCCTTCGTGCAGCTACATCGTCGCCACCGCCATGAAGCGCGTGAAAAGCGTCGAAATCCTTGAGTTCATTGAGGGCGATGCGGAAAACGGTCTTTATGTCCTGCGCTATGATGATGTGCTCACCGACCCGGAGGCCATCGTCGCTGCCGTGACTGGCGTTGGCTATGGCGCGTCATTGGCCGCGGAGAGCGGATCGTGAAGGAGGCAAAGGCAGCCGACAACCAGAGCCGTCTGCTCAAGGTTGGTCTTATCGGCACGGTGATTGTCGCCCTTTGCTGTTTCACGCCTGTGCTGGTCATTTTGTTCGGCGTGGTTGGACTTTCGGCGATGCTGGGCTGGCTCGACTACGTGCTGCTGCCCGCGCTCGCCATCTTTATCGGTATTACAATTTACGCGCTCTGGAAGCGCCGCAATGCGGAGAACCCCTCATGAAAGATAGCAATTCACCCCAGAACGGCCTCTATGATCTCGCCGTGATCGGTGCCGGCTCCGCTGGCTTCTCCGCCGCTATTACCGCCGCCGAGGCCGGTTCCCGCGTGGCGCTGATCGGTGCAGGCACCATCGGCGGCACCTGCGTCAACGTGGGCTGCGTGCCGTCCAAAGCCCTGATCCGCGCGGTCGAGAGCCTGCATCACACGCGTGCGGCGGGTCGATTTGATGGAATTGAGGCCGAGGCCCGCGTGACCGACTGGGCGGCTACAGTTGCGCAGAAACAGGCGCTGGTCGAAGAGTTGCGCAGGGCGAAATACGCCGATGTGCTGCCCCGTCATGAGAATGTCGATTACGTCGAAGGTCGGGCGACATTCGATGATGAAGGCAAGTTGAGGGTCGATGGCAGCCTCTTCCCAGCGGGAAAACTCATCATCGCCACCGGCTCCCGCCCGCATGTGCCGGCGATCCCGGGGATTGAAGAAGTTGATACGCTCGACAGCACGTCAGCGCTGGAGTTGACCGCTCTGCCAGCCTCCATGCTGGTCCTCGGCGCGGGCTATATCGGTGTGGAACTGGCGCAGCTTTTCGCGCGCGCCGGTGTCGACGTAACACTTGTCAGCCGCCGTGGCGTGCTTCCCGAAGCGGAGCCCGAGGTTTCGGCGGCGCTTGAGGGCTACTTGGCCGACGAGGGCATCCGACTGGTGCGTGCAAAAAGCTATGATCGCATCTCCAAGCAAGACGCCGCCATCGCGCTGCATCTGTCAGAAGGTCCCGTGCTGACAGCAGAGAAGCTCGTCCTCGCAACTGGCCGCGTGTCAAACAGTGACGGGCTGAACCTCGCTGCCGCAGAAATTGCGGTGGATGCGCGCGGGAGCATCGAGACCGACCCCCAGATGCGCACCACGAACCCCAACATCTGGGCGGCAGGCGATGTCACCGGCCGCGACCAGTTCGTCTATATGGCGGCTTATGGTGCCAAGATCGCCGCCCAAAATGCCGTGGCTGGTGGAACACGCAGCTACGAAAACGCATCCATGCCTTGGGTCGTCTTTTCTGATCCGCAGGTGGCCGGTGTCGGGCTTAGTGAGGCGCAGGCCCGCGCAGATGGGCTTGAGGTCGTGACCTCCGTTCTGCCACTTGATGCCGTGCCGCGTGCGTTGGCGGCCCGCGATACGCGCGGGTTGATCAAGCTGGTGGCCGAAGCGGGAAGCAAGCGTCTGCTCGGCGCACAGATCATCGCGCCGGAAGGGGCCGACAGCATCCAGACCGCGGCCATGGCCCTGAAGGCCGGGCTGACTTACGAGGAACTTGGCGATACGATCATGCCCTATCTCACCACCGTCGAAGGGCTGAAACTGGCGGCACTGACCTTTGAGAAGGACGTGGCCGCCCTGTCCTGCTGCGCGGGGTGAAAATATGATAGACCGATCTTCGAAAGACCTGCTCGGCACGATGCGAAACAGTATCCTTGCGTGGTGGCTGCCGCTTGGTGCCATGCTGGTAGCCATCCCCCTTGGCGATGGGGTCAAAACTGTCATCTGGGTCGCCGCGCTGGCTTGGATGGGTGGGGCCTGCGTGGCAAACTCTCGCCGCTGCGGGCGTGTGCATTGCCGCTATACCGGCCCGTTTTTACTGGCCATGATTCTGCCGGTGCTGGGCCATGGGTCCGGCTTGCTGTCGCTTGGGGAACAGGGCTGGCTCTGGTTGGGCCTAACGACGGGTCTCGGGATGGCTGTGATCTGGTGGCTCAGTGAACGAATGCTCGGCCAATATCGTTGAGCTTGCAACAGACGCCTTCCGGACTCTCGAATACAAGGAAACTTCATGACTGAAACTGTTGATCTGATCGTAATCGGCGCCGGCATGGCCGGGGTCAACGCCGCAAAGAAGGCCGCGCGCGCGGGCTGGTCCGTCGCCATCGTGGACGAATTGCCCTACGGCGGCACCTGCGCCCTGCGGGGCTGCGATCCAAAGAAGATGCTGCGCGCCGGGGCCGAGGCGATCGATGCTGCTCGTTTGCTCAAGGGGAGGGGCGTTACGGGTGACACGCGGATCGACTGGTCTGCGCTTATGAGACACAAGGAAAGCTTCACCGATCCGGTGCCGGAGAATATGGAAGACGGGCTGAAGAAGGCCGGTGTGCAAACCTTGCATGGGGCGGGGCGATTCACCGCAGAGGATCGGATCGAGATCGAAGGCCATGGCGAAATCACTTTCGGTCATGCATTGATCGCCACAGGTGCCAAACCGCGGCCACTGGATTTTCCCGGTGCCGAGTGCCTCATCGACAGCACAGACTTTTTGAACCTGCCGGAACTGCCAAAGCGCATCATCTTCGTTGGGGGTGGCTACATCTCCTTCGAATTTGCTCATATCGCTGTCCGTGCGGGTGCCGAGGTCACGATCCTTGATCACGGCGCACGGCAGCTCAAGATGTTCGATCCTGATCTTGTCGAGATGCTGCTGGAGCGCAGCCGCGCGGCGGGGATCGAAATCATTTCCGGAGCAACCCCCGAAAAGATTGAAAATGCAGGCAAGGCGCAGCGCATCTTCTACAGCAAAAACGGCAATACTCATGTCAAAGAGGCCGACCTCGTGGTCCACGGCGCAGGTCGAGTGCCGGCTGTCGATGGGTTAGATCTGAACGCTGCGGGGATCGACACGGATAATGGCGGCGTGAAGGTCACCCCTTGGCTGCAATCCACCTCCAACCCCCGCGTCTACGCCGCCGGAGACGCCGCGGCCTCTCCGGGCAAACCTTTGACTCCGGTGGCTGTCTTCGAAGGCAAGATCGCCACCTCCAACATGCTGAAAGGCAAGCAGATCGAGCCGGATTACACGGGCGTGCCCAGCGTGGTATTCACCATTCCCGAACTCGCACGGGTCGGCATGTTGGAAGAGGAAGCGCGCGAGACCGGCGATGTAGAGGTGTCATTCACGGATACTTCCGGCTGGTTCTCTCAGAAACGCTTGGGCGAGACCCATGCAGGTGCCAAGATCATCTCGGATACAGAGGGCAAGATCTTGGGCGCACATATGTTCGGTCCGGACTACGCGGAGCTCATCAATATCTTTTCTTTGGCGATCAAGTTGGGGCTCACCGTCGATCAAATCAAGATGATGCCGGCGGCCTATCCAACGGGGGCATCGGATATCGGTTCGATGCTATAGAGACGCGCGCCATTGACTGTTATTCGCTGCTTCACCGCTTTCCCAAGTCAACATGATCCTTTTTGGCTCTTGGCAGTCGGTCGAAAGAAGGGTCCGGCACCTTTCGGCCCCGACCCAGAAAGCTTCGCGTTGAAGCTGGGGGGCAGGCCAGCGTGGGTCGTTGCCCGCTCCAAAGCCGCCTTAGGGGAAACCTTCGCCCATACTGCTGACAGCGCTACGGGTGGAGAGGTTGGCCGTTGGGTGACTGCCTCGCGTGAAGGTTTGAGCCGCAGGTCGCCGGGGCGGCTATCGGGTCGAGTAGGGCCGGCGCCTTCAGCATGGACGACGCTGGTGGTAACGGAGGTATCAAGACGGAGGTCTTCGTAGCCGGTACGGCTTTTGACAAAGTAACTCGGCTCACCGATACGTGTCGCTACGATACCGGCGAGACGAGAATGTAGCAATTTAGAGGTTCCATTAATTGCATTACTATTCGATGGCTTGAGCGCCAGCTGGAGGCAGATTCATGGCCAGCTATTTCGTGCAATCCACGTTGCCAAGCCGATATGGATTTTGTCGCGGGATCGTGACCCACCACAGCGCCGCGCAGGCCCATCGTCCGTGTGATTTGTTACAGTGAAGAAGGGGGGGTGCGCGTCTGATGCGGGACGGGATTTGCAGCTGACAGATTAGCTAACATCGCTTGCTCGGCCCATCTGCGTGTCGCCCCCCGTTCGTTTAATCTGCCGGAGCCCCGACAACCTGCGCGGACGAAGCCTCTTCAGTGGACCATTCCAAAAGGTGAGGATCAAAGCCCTCGTTCAGGCGTGGTTTTACGATCTGGAAATAAGGGGATAGGTCGAAATCTCGCGGTGCAAATAGCGAGTGGTGCCGGATATGCAGGACCTCCTTGCGGGCGAACCGCGATCCTTGGCGCGCCTTTATGGTGCGCGCATCGGGCAAGATCGGATAGCGGACGGATTGAAACGCCTGCGCGATCAGCGACGAACAGATGGCCCGCGTCGGGTCGCCCGACCCGAACGCCAGCATGCGCCTGCGCCACCTGACCGGAACTGGCGGGGTCGGAAAGAAATAGCGCAAGAGATCGAAGATGTGCCGCAAGTCGTACTTCATTCCCACACGCGCTTTCATAAAATCGGTAACCGCGCGGCACTCCTGCGGCGTCAGGCCAACGGGGCGGCAAATCCGGGTATTGAAGCGCGCGTATTTCGATACCGGCGCAGTGACACATCCTTCGCCGAGATTGACCTCAATCAGGCGATGGGGCTCCGCGTCATTGGAAAGGGTGTCAAGGCTGTCCCCGATGTACATCGCCGCATGAGACCAAGTGGATTGGGTCAGATACTTGATGGCGTTTGAAATGCGTTCCTGTCCTTCCACCAGCAGCACATCGCCGGGACGCAAAGTTTGGCACAGGGTGTTGAAATCAGACGGGGTAAAAGGGGCATAGCCGACGCTTGGCCGGTTCAGAGCGCGCGCCATGCGTCGTCCAACTCGGCTGAGCAACCTGTCGCAGCGATTTTTCAACATAGATGGCATCAAGGTTCTCCGGTTACAGGTCGGGGTCACGTTCTCACCCCGATGAGGCAGTGCGCCCCGCGCCGGTCAGACGCAGGTCTCCCTATCCACTGCTTAGAAGCAATGGCTCAGGCAGCGAGGTGGCCGGAAGCAAAAACCATATCCTCCCCTGCAGACTTGTGGCAGGCGATGCAGCCCTCGTCCATTCCCTTAGCCACCCGCCGAGCCATCGCGACGCCATCAGGTGTTTGATCAAGCGCGCCATCGGGCAGGTGTTTGACCCAGTACCAATCCGGGTTGCGCATAACTTCGTCTTCAGCGACCCCTTTGGGGCCAAAGTTCCGCTTTACGATGAGGTCGCGCTCGTGGCCGTCGATCTCTGCGGTGGTGTAGGGGTCTCAAGCATCATGCGATGTGGATCAGTGCCCTCATAGGGTGTGGCACGGATCATGCCCGGCCCGGCGAGTTTACTTTCATCCAGGTAAGTCCACATCTTCTTCTAAGCCGAAAGGCATGCCCTGCGCGACCGACCCCGTCGCAGCCAAAGACAGAACCAACGTGCCGGGCATCGTCGATCGTTTCACTTGTCATCCTCCTTGTTGTCATAGATGGGTGACATCTGAACAGACGGAACGTTTCACCATGGGGCGACACCATTCCGTGAGGACAGGCAGGGATAAATCTAATCCTCCTCGTTCAAAGGCAGGTTTTCTTGATAGGATAGTACTTGTCTTCGCTTACCGGATCGCGGGCCAAGATTGATTGCAAAAAGGGAGATCACCCGTGCGAAGTATGACCCATACCAAGCCCACCGATTGCCACGTCGCCTTGAAGCGAGATGGGTAGGTCCTCCGACCTCCATCCGGCCAGCCGACGCGTGCGGTGGGTTTGGTTGGGCCTGCGCCTGATCCTCTTGCTGCTGTTGATTTATGGCATTCACTTGCTGGTCGACTGGTTCCTTGCCCGGACGGCTAATATCCATCCTGGGGTGCAGATCAGCATGCTGGTGGGCGTCTTACTGGTCTATGCGCTGTTAATCGCTATCCCCTTCGTGCCGGGGATCGAGATCGGCCTGATGATGTTTGCGGCTCTCGGATCGTGGATCGCGCCGTGGATCTATCTGGCTTCGGTTGCAGGGCTTTTGATCGCCTATAGCGCGGGTGAATGGATGCCCTACAGACGGCTGCGCAGGATGTTCGAGGATCTGCACATGCGCCGCGCTTCAGACTTGCTCGATAAAATGCACCAGATGACCCGCGAAGAGCAGGTCTCGATGCTCTGTGAGCATGCGCCGAGGTGGTTGCGACCTGTCATTTCGCGGTATCGGTATTTTTTCCTCGCGGCGCTCATCAATCTGCCCGGCAATGCGATCATCGGAGGCGGAGGCGGCATCCTTTTTCTTGCAGGTCTCAGCCGCCTCTTTCGACCGTTCGGTGTCGCCCTGACCCTCGCTTTGGCAGTTTTACCCGTGCCGCTCGCAGTCTGGGGGTTCGGACTGAATATACTACCTTGAAGCTTCGTTTGCGCGGTAGCCGTCTGTCAGGCGTAGGTAACCTCTGGTGTCACCAACCGGTCAAAGATAAGACCCAGAACAACGCGATAAATGATATGCAACGCCAAAGTCATGATCGGTGCCATCAGCCCAAAGGGCATGCCGAACAAGCCGGCCCCGGCCATCGCCATGACCAAGATCATCAAGTCATCCAGTGCGGCTCGCACCCCTAAACGTACCCGATGGAGCAAAACGCGCATGTTGCTTTCGCGACTGCCAAGCAGGCCGCAAACCTCCTACGCCGCCAACCCATGTTGCGCGCGTAGAATGATGACCGCACGTTGGCCGGACGAAGGGCATCAATCGCAGTGTTTACGTGTTGCATGACACGACGCCCGAGCAGAAAGCGTTCAGGGGCCAGACTTACTGCCGTCGCACCAGCCGCGGGCATCTTCAGAGTTCTAAAATTCGTCAAACCCCGGAACGTTTCCCAGCCTTACAAGGAAGCTTGGATCGGCAACTTCGCCACTGTCCTGATCCTCAACGATGGCGTAAGCGTCGGCACCCGCACAATCGTCAGATAAGGCCTCTCGTTCGGCACGGTTCTGGGCCTCCTGCGCTGAGGAATACTCAAATTGCTTGTCAATTTTCAGGACTGTCTGCCCATTGCGTCCGGTTTTTACCTCAACATATGTTTGGCAGATATAGTGGATTTTTTCTGATGAATGCTCGGGGTTTGTCATGAATGGGACCTCAAAGACGGTTTGTTGAAATAAAAGATCATAGTGCGGCCTAGCCAATTTCGGTGCGCTTGAAGTGTTGGTTGCGCAGTTCAGCATCTGACTTAAAGAAAGGCTGCCGGAGCCTGATTGCCGCTATGAACCAGTTTCAGTGCGGCGCGTTTTGCGCACTGGTTTGATTGTCGTCTCGGATGGCGTGTGCGCTTCTCTTTCAAGGCGAGCGGTACGCAATCTAGAGTTCTTCGCATGTCGCTGCTCCGCTTCTTCGTCGACCATTTGTCTCACGACACGCGTTGTCTTTTCCATCGGGGTTTCCGGTTTGGAATCATAGACTTTAGACAGATTTTTTTTTGTATGCTTTGACAATTTTCAGTTTCCTTTGTGGTTTACGCCTAGGTGGCCCAAACGAGCCCTTTCAAACCTGCACCAAGTGTCCGAACTTACCTTCGGTGCGCCTTGGAAATCCTGTGGGTGGATAGTCTAGAAGGCTAATGTCGATGTCTGGCGCAGCCATAGCATGCATCAACGCGTTATAGTTCATCTGGATTTTCACCTCGGAACCCACCGGCAGCGGGGATCGGCTCGTTCCAACGACAAGATGATCACTGGTCGCACCAATCAGCTTAGTCCCGACAGGCAATGAAAGCCCAAGAATGTCGGTGTCCTGATGTCCGATTGTTTACCCCTACCTGCTGTGGGGGCTACGTGTGGACAGACCAAACCAAGTCTGGTGCGTGGACATCACCTATCTGCCGATGCGTCGCGGGTTCCTTTATCTGGTGGCGATCCACTGTCCGTCAGGGCATCGCGAAGCGATGTCCCGAGAGGAATGGACTGGCATACCCGGATGGTTCTGTCGTGGCGGATCTCGAACACGCTGGAGGCCGATTTCTGTGCCGAAGCACTGAACGATTCGATCTATCGGTTCGGACCGCCCGACATCATGAACCGCGATCAAGGATCTCAGTTCACGTCGTTTGCCTAGACAGATTGCCTGCGCCGGTCCGGCATCCGCATCTCAATGGACGGAAAGGGTCGCTACCTAAATAATATCTTCATCGAACGCCTGTGGCGCACCCTGAAATACGAGTGCGTCTCTCTGCACGCTTGGGACACCGGATCGCAGGCACGCGCCGGTGTCCGCAACTGGATGGAGTTCTACAATCAACGCCGCCCGCACAAAGCCCTTGGCGGTCGACCACCGGCAGTGGTCTACTCACTACAAATCGAAGCAACGCAACCCGATCAGCAGGAGCAAATCAGAGCTTAAAAAGCGCCAGATCCTGTCCAAGGAATGGGGATCACCTCAACGTGCGCGCCGAGGATGTTACCGGTGCAGGCTTTACGCTTGTGGTTGCGACACCCAGGCCAACCACAACAGCCCGAAAAGCCCGGGTGGTCTGGAGGGCACTCGGCGTGCCTGTCGAAATGGAACCTTTAGTGCCGCGGTCTCGACAGCTGGCGTGAAGGTAAGGCCACCTCCAGATGGTTGTACGGCATTTGTTGGCTTTGAAACGCTGCGTAGGTCGGCGCTACTTTTGGCGCGAGATATGCCTGTTCGCGATGAGATTTACCGGGTGTGATATGAATCCAGTGAATCCCATCTGTAAAGCTTAGCCGCTCATATCTTCCCACGGGGTCTCACTATCGAATTATGGGCGCTAGTATCGCAATTCGGAATTTATCGGTTTTTCCCTTTTATCTGCATGACTTTTTGCAAGACAGATCAATTGAACCCGACAATACTTATAATACGTCAATTGAGTGCAAAGTTAACTCTAAACTATTTCAGTGCACAAAGAATGCCGCGCATGGGCCAGTAGGGTTGAACGGGTATGGTATCAATAGCTTTTCTTCTTTTTCCCTTTAATTTCGAGGCGCTTAAGGGCGTTCTACTCAATTAAATTCGAATGGGTGCAGTTGGAAGCCCTAATAAAAAACATACTGCCATATTCTCATATCTGAGTGGGGTGGAATACTTGCGGCCGGCGTATCGCGACGGAATATACGCTACCCCCTGAATTAATTCGAGGATGAGAAGAATGTCTGAAACGCTTGATATCACTAGTGACCTATATTCCTATGGCGGAGATCTAATATCACTCGTCGACGTTACAGTTCTGCCTAACTTCGGAAACGTATCCGGGGATATAAGTATCACAGATGATGACGGCATGCTTGCACCCGCTGAAGCCACCACGATCTCCATCGACGGTTCCGCCGAGGCGGCGACTTATGTCGGTATTGCTACTTTTAACGGTTACGATTCAGGCCTATTGGGTGGGGAACTGGGTGCGCTGCTTGGGTCCACGGAAGCCGCTGTTTTCCAAACGTCGACGGGGTTATATCTGTACGCGCCCGATGGCTTTCCCGTAGCGAGCGGATTAGAGACCACCATATCGATAGACACATCTGCGTCGTTTGATCTATCGCCAAGCAACCCCGGCATCGTCGATGGTACAAGCGGCGATGACAATATGGATGTCTATGAGGGTCCCGGCGACTACGAAGATGGCGATGGTGACCGAATTACTGATTACGATGCCGGCGGTTTCCTTGGAATCGGCTCTCAATCAGGTGACGATACGCTATCCGGTGGTACCGGCGCAGATGAAATTTACGGCGGTGCAGGCATCGATCAAATTGATGGCGGAGATGACGATGATATCATCGATGGGGGCGCGGGCGCAGATATTTTATGCGGTGGTTCAGGGGACGATACATCCGTTGTGCAGTCTGCCGCTGATGCTCAGGGCTATGTTGTCGTTGGCGGGACGGGCCCTGATGACACGACCGATCAAGACCGCATCGACCTAAGCGCTCTGGATCGCGGCAGCTACACCATCAATGCAACGGAAGATACAGCAGACAGCGGCGCGCTGAAGGGCACTGTAAACTTCGACACTGGCGAAACGCTTACCTTTAGCGGGATTGAAATTATCTGTTTTGCAGCGGGTACGGAAATCATAACGTCAGAAGGTCCGGTAAATGTCGAAGACCTAGCGGTCGGTGCTCAGGTGCTGACAATGGATCGGGGGATGCAGCCTGTGCGTAGGATCGGTAGCAGGGGCGCTTGGAAATGGCACGCCGATGAAAGATCTGGTCGTTTCGCGGCAGCATAGAATCCTTGTTCGTTCAGTGATCGCAGAGCGCATGTTCGATGTGCAGGAAATTCTAGTAGCCGCTATCAAACTAGTTGGACTGCCGGGGATCGAAGTGGTCGAAGACGCCGATAGTGTGGAGTATTTTCACATACTGTTCGATCAACACGAAATCATCTTTTCCAACAGCGCCGCGACGGAAAGCCTGTTCACGGGGCCCGAAGCTTTGAAAGCCGTGACCGAAGATGCGCGCGCTGAAATTCTTGAGCTATTCCCGGATATTGCAACACGCACAGCGTTGCTGCCGGTGCGGCACATCCAGGAAAAGGGAGCGTGGGTAAAACGCTTGGTCTGGGCCACGCCGTATGGTGTGCCCGTCGTCTGATCGGCAACGAACCTTTTGCGGTGATGCTGCCCGATGACGTGATCGCAGCTGACAAGCCCTGCCTGCAACAGATGATCGAAGCCTATAATGAAACCGGCGGCAACATGGTTGCGGCGATGGAAGTGAACCCTGAGAAGTCCTCCTCTTACGGGATGTTGGACATTGATGATGGTCAATCCGATGGGGCCTTGGTCAAGGTCAAAGGCATGGTCGAAAAGCCCAAAGCCGAAGACGCACCGTCAAACCTTGCCGTGATCGGCCGCTATATCCTGACGCCGAATGTGCTGAAGAACCTGAACCAGCTAAAGTCCGGCTCGGGCGGGGAAATCCAGCTGACAGATGCCATCGCGGCGGAGCTGACCCAAGGCAACGATGTCTACGGCTACCGCTTTAAGGGCCAGCGTTTCGACTGCGGCTCTAAATCTGGGTTCTTGCAGGCGACGGTTTCCTTTGGGCTGGCCCGCGAGGAACTGCGCGATGATCTTTTAGATTATCTTAAGGTCATCTTGACGGCTGACGAGTGGCACACTGAACTGCTCCGGTTATACCTGAGGTTTTTATAGCGCCCGTGCGCAAAAACATAAACCGCGCGGTATTCCTCCACAAACAGAGCCCTCGGCAGTTCCCAATCAGCTCAGCGGCCCCCTCTGTATCCCCCCCGCACGCAACTACGTATCTCCGATATCGCAAAAGCTTGCAGTTCATCCGTCTTGGCGCGAGGTTGCAGGTCAGTGTCGGCTACGCGCTTTGGGAGAAGCGGCGCGGCTGACGGTATAAACGGGAGGAAATTTTGATGGCGGTTGATGCAGATCAGTTAAGAAAATTTGCGACGGCAATTCTGGCGCATGCAGGTAAAGATAAAGACAGGGCCGAAAAGGTTGCCGCACGCTTGGTTGGCGCCAATTTAGCGGGGCATGACAGCCACGGTGTCGGGATGATCCCTGCGTATGTGGATGGCATCCTTGCAGGGCAGCTAGACCCTTTGGCTGACATTGAACTGGTGCAGGACAAAGGGCCGTTCCTGCTGGTGGACGGCCATCGGGGCTTTGGTCATATCATCGCAGAGCAGGCGATGGCGCTTGCGATTGACCGCGCCCAAAGCAGCCACTTTGCGGTGCTGTCCTTGCGCAACAGCTTTCATCTGGGTCGGCTGGGGGATTGGGGCACCATGGCGGCAGAGGCGGGCTTTATCTGCATTCTGTACGCGAATGTTCAGTCCTCGCGGCCTCTTGTCGCGCCGTTTGGCGGTAGTGACGCACGTTTTGTCACCAATCCTTATTGTACCGCGATACCTGCGACCGAAAAGCACCCGATGTTTGTGCTGGATATGGCGACCAGCACGATTGCCATGGGCAAGGCACGTGTTGCGCAGCTGAGCAGGAAGCCGGCACCCGAGGGGGCGTTGATCGATGCGCAGGGTGTCGCGACGCGCGATCCGTCGGTGGTGTTTGATGGTGCGGGTGGGGCGCTGACGGCGTTTGGACAGCACAAGGGGTTTGGCTTGGCCTTGCTGGGGGATATTTTGGGTGGATCGTTCAGCGGGGGCGGGGCCTATGCGCCGACCCGCGAAGTGCCGGACCGGATCGTGAATAACATGATGGCGATCCTGATCGATCCGAATGTCTTTGGTCTGGCAGAGAGCTTTGGCGTGGATGTGGACAGCTATACCGATTGGGTCAAGGCGTCGCCGGCGGCACCTGATACATCCGGCGTGCAGTTTCCGGGGGACCCTGAACGGCGCAGCACGGCAGAGCGGACCGCAAACGGGATTCCGCTTGATGCGGGCACTTTGGCGCAGTTGTCAGAGGCGGCGCATAAGGCGGGGGTTCCCGAGGCCGCGCATCTTTTCTCTACCCCAGATTGACAACGCCCCGCGGCAGCGCCTTTCCCGCGGTCTTTTGTTGACATGACGAAAGCTGCGCACTTATCCTTTTCCACAGGGCGGAACCACGTTTCACAAGAAAACGGGCCGCTAACCCTGCCGCAGACGCGAATGTTTTGCGCGGCAGGATTTTCTGGGAGGAAAATATGAACGTATTAACAACGACGGTCGTGGCCTTTGGTCTTACGGCTTCTATCGCGGCTGCGCAGGATTTTGATCTGCCCAAACAGCTGAGCTGGACGGCCTATGACACCGGTTCTGCGGGCTATAACCAAGCGGTGGCGATTGGTGCCGCGCTGCAAGATGCGACAGGGGTCAACCTGCGGGTTCTGCCTGGCAAGAATGACGTGTCGCGCACAGAGCCGCTGCGTCAGGGGCGGGTTGAATTCTCGGCCACGGGCGTGGGCGGCAGCTTTATGGCGCAGGAAGGTGTGTTTGATTTCGGCGCCGAAAACTGGGGCCCGCAGCCCATCCGCGTGCTGCTGGCGAACAACGGTGGCGCGATTAACCTCGCGGTCGGTGTCGCGGGCGATCTGGGGATCGAAACCTACGCTGACCTCAAGGGCAAACGCGTTTCCTATATCGTTGGCGCACCTGCTTTGAACGTGAACACCGAAGCCTATCTGGCCTATGGCGGCCTGACATGGGACGATGTGGAGCGGGTTGATTTCGGTGGCTTTGGTGCCAGCTGGACCGGTCTGATCGAAGGGCAGGTCGATGCGGCCTTTGCATCCACCAACTCCGGCAAAGCCTATGAGGCCGAGGCCGGTCCGCGCGGGCTGTTCTGGCCCCCGATTGATCCCGAAGACACCGACGGCTTTGCCCGTATGCAAGAGATCGCGCCCTTCTTTAATATCAACAAAGCCAAGGTCGGGGCCACCATTGACGGCACCGACGGCTATCAGGGGGCCGGCTATGCCTATCCCGTGCTGACCGCGATTGCGGCCACGGACGAAGGACTGGTCTATAACATGACCAAAGCGATGGTAGAGCTGTTCCCGAAATACGACGGCAATTCCCCCGGTATCGGTGGCTGGGCGCTGGACAAACAGAACATGGAATGGGTGGTGCCCTACCACGAAGGGGCGATCCGCTACTTCAAAGAGGTAGATGCGTGGTCCGATACGGCGCAGGCGCATAACGACAAGCTTGTGCAACGCCAAGAAGCGCTGACGGCTGCGTGGGAAGCGACCAAAGCAGCAAACCCTTCTGATTGGGAAGCCGCCTGGTCCGAGGCACGCCGCAAGGCGCTGAAAGATGGCGGGTTCACCGTCGTTTTCTAAACCTTGCTAAAGTTAAGGGCGGGCTGACCGTTGTGTCGGCCCGTTCCTGCTATGCCCAATGCCGGCCCGTATCCCCAAACAAGAGAGCCCACTTATGACCGATCCCGACACATCGCGTGCCCCGCAGCCAAAGTTTGAGGAAGTGGCGATTGACGGTGCCACCCCGGCCGAGCGTATCTCGGGGCTGGCGCGTTGGGTTGTGGTCATCACGACGCTGCTGTCGCTGGTGTTGGTGGTGAACCAGCTGTTCAACCTTCAGCTTATGGGGATCGTCCTGATTGACGGACGGTATCTCTATATCCTCGGGGGCATGTTTCTGGCACTGACGTTTCTGATCTTTCAGGCGAAGGGCGGCAAAGGCGGGGAGCCATCATTGCTGGACTGGGTTTTTTTCGCGGCTTCGGTCGGGACCACGGTCTATCTATCGCAAACTGCGCAGCAGAACCTGTCGCAGGGGTGGGAATATGCGGCCCCTGATACCGCGCAATATGTGTCGGTCGTCTTCTTCTTTCTGATCCTAGAGGCAACGCGGCGGGCAGGCGGTCTGGTGCTGTTCCTGATTGTCACGCTCTTTGCGTTCTATCCAACGTTCGCGGGCCACGTACCGGACCCGTTCTCGGGCTTCCAAAGCACGTTCCTGCAAACCGTACCTTACCACATCTACTCTGCCGAAAGCTCTTTCGGCATTCCGATGAAGGCGTTTGGCGGCGTCGTGATCGGGTTCATCCTGTTCGGCGCGGTGCTGCAACGGACCGGCGGCGGGCAATTTTTCAACGATCTGGCCCTTGGCCTTGTGGGCGGCTACCGCGGCGGGGCGGCGAAAGTGTCGATCTTTGCCAGCGGCTTTATGGGCTCCATGTCGGGCTCTGTCATTTCCAACGTGCTGACCACGGGTGCGGTCTCCATTCCCGCGATGCGCAAGACCGGATTCTCGGCCAAGACCGCTGCCGCAACAGAGGCCTGCGCCTCTACCGGCGGGGTGCTGATGCCGCCGATCATGGGGGCGACCGCCTTTGTCATGGCGTCCTTTCTGTCACGTCCTTATGTAGAAATCGCCTTGGCCGCGGCCATCCCCAGCGTGTTGTTCTACTGGGGGCTGTTTACCCAGATCGACGCCTATTCCGCGAAACGCGGGCTGCGTGGTTTGCCCAAGCCCGACCTGCCGCGCCTGCGTCAGGTGATGATCGAAGGCTGGCCCTATATCTTCGTCTTCGCGCTGCTGCTGTATATGATGATCGGCCTGCGCAAGGAATCCTCTGCCCCGTTCTATGCCACGGCTTTGCTGCTGGTAGTGAACCAGTTCCGCGCCAGCCACCGTCTGAACTTTAGCCGACTTGGCAATATGATCGTCGGTGTTGGCATGGGGCTGTCAGAGCTGACGGCGATCCTGCTGGGTGTCGGCCTGATCGTCGGGTCTTTCTCGGCCACCGGACTGGCGGGGACTTTGGTAAATGAACTGGTGTTCCTTGCCGGCGACAGCACGTTGGTCCTGTTGCTGATGGGCGCGATCACCGCGTTTATCTTTGGCATGGGGATGACGGTCACGGCCTGTTATATCTTCCTCGCCGTGGTGCTCGCCCCTGCGCTTGAGGCAGGTGGATTGAACCAGTTGGCTGTGCATCTGTTCATTCTGTACTGGGGTATGGTCAGCTACATCACGCCGCCGGTCGCCCTTGGGGCCTTTGCCGCCTCTACCATGGCGGGGTCAAACCCGATTTCCACGGGGTTCGAGGCGATGCGCCTAGGCGGGGTGATCTATATTGCACCGTTCTTCTTCGTCCTAAACCCTGCGTTGATCGGCCAAGCCCCCGCGTGGGAGGTTGTCGTCGCGCTGAGCTGTGCGATGATCGGGGTGACGCTGATCTCGGCGGCATTGCAGGGCTATATCAGCCTTGTCGGTCCGATCGAGGGCCGCGCCGCGCTGCCGATGCGGGTCGCGCTGTTCTTTGGTGGCGTGCTGATTGCGATGCCCGAGAATGATCTGGCCGGCTTGGGCTATAGCCTGTCCTTTATCCTTGGTGCCGCCCTATGTGCGCTGCCCATGATGCGCGCGTGGCAAGCCACATCAGCGGCGCGCGTGATGCCCTAACCAAAGGCCCCCGGCGCGCGCAAGGTGACGCGCGCCCATGCCTAGGCCCGCACCTGCGTGCGTCTGTAGGCTATATTTTAAGCGTTCCTGATCTCTATCGCCAAAAAATGAGGCGCGAGAGGTGGTGTGTCTGGTGACATGCCATTTTTTCTAGCGACTCTGCCGCTGCCCTAGGCATCTTGGCTCTGTGCCGAGAAAGGCAACACCGTCGCACGGCCAGCAATCCTGGCAGATGTAACAAGCCATGCGACGATCACAACAATATGCTGCGCCTCCTGTTTAACGTGCTTGGGGGCCCCGGAAAAGTGCGTTCTGACGCAAGGGGTAGCAGCGCCAACAGGGGATAGAAAATGACAACATTCACCAAACTCGCTGCCTGCGCGACTGCCGCGCTGATGGGCTCCACCTCGCTGGTGATGGCGCAGGACTGTGCCGATCCGGTTAAGGTCGGCGTGCTGCACTCGCTGTCGGGGACCATGGCGATTTCCGAGACGACGTTGAAAGACACCATGCTGATGTTGATCGACGCGCAGAACGAAAAAGGCGGCGTACTGGGCTGTCAGATCGAGGCGGTCGTGGTTGACCCTGCCTCCGACTGGCCCTTGTTCGCGGAGAAAGCACGCGAGCTGCTGACCGTGAACGAAGTCGATGTGATCTTTGGCAACTGGACATCCGTGTCGCGCAAATCCGTGCTGCCCGTCATCGAAGAGCTGAACGGCCTGCTGTTCTACCCCGTGCAATATGAGGGCGAGGAATCGTCCAAGAACGTGTTCTACACCGGTGCTGCCCCCAACCAGCAGGCGATCCCTGCGGTTGATTACTTCCTCGAAGAACTGGGCGTCGAGAAATTTGCCTTGCTGGGCACCGATTATGTGTACCCGCGTACCACCAACAACATTCTGAAATCCTACCTGATGTCCAAGGGCATTGCCGAAGAAGACATCTTTGTGAACTACACACCGTTCGGTCAATCCGATTGGGCAACGATCGTGGGCGATGTCGTGGCACTGGGCGAGGACGGCAAGCAGGTCGGCGTTGTATCGACCATCAACGGCGACGCGAACATCGGCTTTTACAAGGAACTCGCAGCGGCGGATGTGTCGGCGGATGATATTCCGGTTGTTGCGTTCTCGGTTGGCGAAGAAGAGCTGTCAGGTCTCGATACGTCAAACCTTGTCGGGCATCTGGCGGCGTGGAACTACTTTATGTCCGCAGATACCCCCGCGAACGCCGAATTTATCGAACAGTGGAAAACATCCATTGGCGACGACAAGCGCGTGACGAACGACCCCATGGAGGCGCATTATATTGGCTTTAACATGTGGGTGAACGCGGTTGAACAAGCCGGGACCACCGATGTCGATGCCGTGCGCAGCGCCATGTACGGGCAGACCTTCCCGAACCTGACAGGCGGCACCGCCGAGATGCTGGTGAACCACCACCTGTCCAAGCCCGTCCTCATTGGCGAGATCACAGCCGACGGGCAGTTCGACATCATCAGCCAGACTGATCCTGTCGCAGGCGATGCGTGGACAGATTTCCTGCCCGAAAGCGCTGTGCTGACCTCTGACTGGAAAGAGCTGGAATGCGGCATGTACAACACTGAAACGGAAACCTGCGTTCAGTTGACCTCTAACTACTGATCCTGAACGTCGGGGCGGGCAGCATGTCTGGCCGCCCCCACCATCTTATTCACCAGACTTACCACAAGGGTTTCCTATGTTCCGCCACCTGTTAATGCTCCTCTGTTGGGTGGGCATCGTGGGCGCGGCACGGGCGCAAGATTTGCAGCCCGTGCTTCAAGCCCATGCCGAAGAAATCGCCAAACCCTCGCGCAGCTCTGTGTCTGTCGCGCTGGACGATCTGGCCGCCTCTGGCGCGCCACAGGTCAGTGTTTTTCTAGAGCAGTGGCAGGACAAAGGGGTCTGGCAGCGCGACGCTGACGGTGTGTTCTTTTTCGGGGTCGAGACAGGCGGTGATCTGGCCTTGCGTAATATCGACACCGGTGCGGAAAGTTCGGCACCGACAAATGGCTTTTCGCAGCTAAAGCCCAATGGCGGTGTGCGCCGGCTGATCGGGACGGCTTTGGTGCAATTCCAGCTAACCGATCCTGATCTTGCGCGCCGCCAAAGCGCTGTCGACTCCATCGCCCGCCGGCCCGAGGCCGACCAGCTTGCCCCCCTGCGCGCATCGATAGAGGCAGAGCCGGACGCGGCATTGAAGGCGCGAAAAATACAGTTGACCAATTTCCTCTCTGCCAGCTTTGGCGACACATCCGAGGACCGCATCGCGGCGATCACATCAATGGCGACCGATACCTCGATCGAGGCGCGGGCCGTGATGAACCAGATCTTGTCGACCAAGACGGCAACCCCGTCTCAAACGCCCTCGGGCAATGTCGCGCGGGTGCTGACGTCAGGCGATGATCTTTCACAGGCTGATGCCTATGCCCAGCTTGTGGCAGCGGGTCTTGCACCGACCATTATTTCCGCCGCTGCAATCCGCGATGCCTTGGCTGCTCATGTCGTCGGCGGGCGGGTCGGGGGCATTCCTACGGCGCAACTGGATACCGATGCCGGACGCGCCAAAGCCTATGCCGCACTTGCCGCGGCAGGCACCGTGCCGCCGCTTGTGACAGAGCTGGACCAGCAAAGCGCCGTGGCAGAGATGACGTTTTTTGAAGCCTATGACGAGCCTGACAGCGCCGTGACCGCTGCTGCGCGTGTCACATTGGACAGCATCGAGACCCGCGTCGCCGCAGCGCAAACTGTTGACCTGACGCTGGATGCATTGTCGCTCGCGTCGATCTACTTCCTCGCGGCGATTGGTCTTGCCATCACCTTTGGGGTGATGGGGGTGATCAACATGGCGCATGGCGAGTTTATTATGATGGGGGCCTATACCGGCTATGTCGTTCAGCTGTTCGTGCCAGATTACACGCTGTCGATCATTATCGCCCTGCCGCTGGCCTTTGCCGTGACCTTTGCCGCTGGTGTGGTGATGGAGCGGTTGGTGATCCGCCATCTCTATCACCGCCCGCTAGAGACGTTGCTGGCGACCTTTGGCATCTCGATCGCGTTGCAACAGCTGGCCAAGAACATCTTTGGCACGCAGGCACGGCCACTTACATCTCCGGGCTGGCTGGACGGGGCTTGGGTGATCTCGGATGTGATCCAGATCAGCTATATCCGCATTGCTATCTTCGTGCTGGCACTGCTGTTTCTGGGGCTGATCCTGTTTGTCCTCAAACGCACGCGACTGGGGCTAGAGGTGCGGGCCGTGACGCAGAACCCCGGTATGGCGGCCAGCATGGGGATCAACCCCGACCGGATCAATATGATGACCTTTGGCCTCGGGTCCGGCATCGCGGGGATCGCGGGTGTGGCCATCGGGCTTTATGCCAAAGTCACGTCTGAGATGGGGGCCGACTACATTGTGCAATCCTTCATGACTGTGGTCGTGGGTGGCGTCGGGAACGTCTGGGGCACACTGGCCGGTGCCTCGTTGATCGGCTTTTTGCAAAAAGGGATCGAATGGTTCAACCCGTCCAATACCCTCGCAGCCCAGACGTATATGGTGCTGTTCATCATCCTGTTCATTCAATTCCGTCCCAAGGGCATCGTTGCTCAAAAGGGTCGGGCAGCGGCGGATTGATCCATGCGTAAAACATTCCTTTCACAAAACCCCTCTGTCATGTGGTTCATCGCCTTTCTGGGGCTGTTCACTTTGGCTGTCGCAATCGGGTCAGAGGCAACAGGCACCGGCCTGATCTCCACGTCGATGGTCAAGACCTTGGGTAAGACCCTGTGCCTATGCTTGATCGCCATCGCAATGGATGTGGTCTGGGGGTATTGCGGTATCCTAAGCTTGGGCCACTTCGCCTTCTTCGGCATCGGCGGCTACGCCATCGGCATGTGGCTGATGTATGCGCGGACCGAAGGCATCGTTATGACCAGTCTCGAAGGCCACGTTATCCCGCCCACGCCGCAAGAGGTGCAGGACGCCATCGGCAACCAGATTTTCGGCGTCGTTGGCAGCTCTGACTTTCCGTGGCTCTGGGCTTTCTCGGACAGTCTGTTTCTGCAACTGCTAATGGTGGTGATTGTGCCGGGGCTGCTGGCGCTGGTCTTTGGCTGGCTGGCGTTCCGCAGCCGTGTGACGGGTGTCTACCTGTCGATCCTGACGCAGGCGATGACGTTGGCCCTGTCACTGTGGCTGTTCCAAAATGACAGCGGCTTGCGCGGCAACAACGGGTTGTCGGGTTTGCAGAATATTCCAGGCTACGAGAACACTTCGCAAGCAACCATCAGCCTTGTTTTCTTTATGGGATCGGCACTGGCGCTCGGGCTTGGGTATATTCTGTTCGCATGGGTGGTGTCGGGCAAGATGGGCAGCGTTGTGCAAGGCATCCGCGACAACGAGGCCCGCGTGCGGTTCCTTGGCTACCGGGTGGAGCGCTACAAGCTGTTCATCTTTACGCTGACCGCTGTTGTCGCAGGGATTGCCGGGGCGCTCTACTATCCGCAGGCGGGCATCATCAACCCCGCAGAGATCGCGCCGATTGCGTCGATCTATCTGGCCGTCTGGGTCGCCATTGGCGGGCGCGGGCGGCTGTATGGGGCGGTGATCGGGGCGGCGTTTGTGTCGTTGCTGTCCAGTTGGTTCACGGGCGGCGGTGCCCCTGCCATCAACCTCGGCTTTTATACGATCCTGTGGACCGACTGGTGGCTGGTGCTGCTCGGCGTGTCCTTTGTCTGCGTCACCTTGTTCTTTCCCAAGGGGATCGGCGGCTTGTTTGACTATCTGGTGAGGAAACCGTCATGAACGATACCCTTTTGGAAGTTTCGGGCGTGTCGAAATCCTTTGACGGGTTCAAGGCGATCAACAACCTGTCGATCCAGATCGCAGAGCCCGAACTGCGCGCCGTGATCGGCCCCAACGGGGCGGGCAAGACTACCTTTATGGACATCATCACGGGCAAGACCAGACCTGACAGCGGTCACGTCGTCTGGGGGGAACGCAACATTTCCCTGCTCGGTATGTCAGAGGCGGATATCGCCAACGAAGGGGTGGGGCGCAAGTTTCAAAAACCCACCGTGTTCGAGGCGCAGACCGTGCGGCAGAACCTCGCCATGGCGCTCAAGAACCCACGTGGGCCGCTGGCAGTGTTGCTGCACCGCAAGACGGCATCGAATGCCGCGCGGATAGAAGGCATCGCGGCAGAGATCGGCCTGACCGACAGCCTGACCCGTATTGCCGGTGAGTTAAGCCACGGCCAGAAACAATGGCTGGAGATCGGGATGCTGCTGGCACAGGAACCACGTCTGCTGTTGGTCGATGAACCCGCCGCGGGCATGACCGTAGAGGAACGCGAAAAGACCACCGATATTCTGAAACGCGCAGCCAAGACCCGCGCGGTGATCGTGGTGGAACATGACATGGAATTCGTGCGCAGGCTCGACTGCAAGGTCACGGTGCTGCACGAGGGGTCAGTTCTGGCCGAAGGCAGTCTGGATCACGTGACATCAAACCCGAAAGTGATCGAAGTTTATCTGGGGCGTGGCCATGCTTGAAGTCGAGAATCTGGACCTGCACTATGGCCAAAGCCGCATCCTCTACGAAGTGTCTTTTCAGGCCCCCAAAGGGCAGATCACGACGCTGATCGGCAACAACGGGGTGGGCAAGACATCCACGCTCAAGGCGATAGCGGGGCGGCATCCGGCCTCTGGCGGGACGATCACCGTGGACGGTACGCCCGTGCGGATGACCACAGCCTTTCAGGCGGCGAACGCAGGCATTGCCTATGTGCCACAGGGGCGCGAGGTCTTTGCGATGATGACAGTCGAGGAAAACCTTGAGACGGGGTTTGCCTGCCTGCCCAAGGCCGAGCATCAGATTCCCGACCATATCTACGATCTGTTCCCCGTCCTGCGCGACATGAAGGCGCGGCGCGGGGGCGATCTGTCGGGCGGGCAACAGCAACAGCTGGCCATCGCGCGGGCGCTGATCACGCGGCCTCGGGTCTTGCTGCTGGACGAACCCACCGAAGGCATCCAGCCCAATGTGATCCAGCAGATCGGCGATGCCCTTCGGTTGCTACGCGCCCAAGGTGATATGGCGATTGTGCTGGTCGAACAGAACGCCGATTTCGCCTATGCGCTGGGCGATAGTTTTATCGTGGTCGAGGGCGGGCGCAACGGCACGCGCAAGCTAAAGGCGGATTACACCAAGGACATGTTGATTGCCGATCTGGCGCTTTAGCCCGCGCACTTAGGCAACAAGCGCGACGTCGGGGTCTTCGTCGGTGGAGGGACAGGTGAACCAAAACACGGTTTCCTCGCCCGGGACGCTATCATACCCGATCTCGCCGCCCATTGCCTCGACCAGATGGCGCGAGATATTGAGCCCCAACCCGGTCCCGCCGCGTTGCCGCGTGTTAGAGGCCTCGGCCTGCGAGAAGGGTTGGAAGATACGCTCGCGGAATTCGTCCGAGATGCCGTTGCCCAAATTGCTGACCGAGATTTTCGTCATGTCGCCCATCGGGGTGGTGGTCACGGTCACGGCAGTATCAGGATAGGCGAATTTACACGCGTTCGACAGCAGGTTTGTCAGCACCTGCATGATGCGGTTCTTGTCTGTCAGCACGTGGTGGTTGGGGGCAGGAGGGGCGACGTCGATCTCGACCTTCCATTCGGTGGCATAGGGTTCGACCTGCTCGGCTGCCAGTGCGACAATATCACCAAGCTTTTCGGGTTTGGGGGCAACGCTCATGCTGCCCGCGTTGATCTTTTCCATATCCAGAATGTCGTTTACCAACGCTACCAGACGGTCGCAGTTGGCCGAGGCGATTTGGACCAGACGAACGGCACTTGCGTTCGGGTCGTTCTGAGTTTGCGCTTCAAGCAGGCCCAATGCGCCCCTGATAGAGGTTAGCGGCGTGCGCAGTTCGTGGCTGACGGTGGCGACAAAGTCGTGCTTCATCTGCTCGAGCTTGTAGGTTTCGGTTATATCGATCTGGATGCCCAGCATCCGCAGCGCGGTCCCGTCCTCAGCTCTTTCAACCACGACGGCGTCAGATTTGATCCAGCGCCAGTTGTCGCGACCGACCCGAACGCGAAAGCGGGCCTCGGCGCGGTCGGTCATACCGTTGATGCAGGCCATTTCGGTCTTTTCGACAATTGCGATGTCGTCGGGGTGTATATGCTGCATCTTGCTGGCATAGGGGTTCGGGCGATTGGGGTCGGCAGGGCACTGCATGATCTCGCGCCATGTGTCCGATACCACCGACGTGTCGTTTTCCAGATCCATGTCGAAAACACCGATATGCGCACTGCTCAGCGCGAGGCTCCAGCGTTGTTCGGTTTCAGCGATCTTGAGCGCGCGGCGCTGGCTGTCGGTGATATCACGCAGCATCAGCGTAATGCGGGTTTCTCGGTCGGCGGTTAGCCAGGTGTTTTTCTCGACCTCCAGCGTGCGCGGCTCGTTGCTGCCGGGCAGGGGCGGCACGACGATCTTGGTGCCGCCATCCGCGCGGTAGATGTTGACTTGGGGCAGATGGTCTTGAATGAAATCGCCGGTGGCATCCTTGGTAAAGCCTGCGGCGCTCAAATACCGGCGGGCGGCATTGTTGAGATGCAGGATCTCTCCCGACTGCCGCACCGAGATGATGGGAAGCATTGCGTTCTCGAGAATCGAGCGTTTTTCCTGATGCTGCGTCTCAAGTTCGCGGGTTTTGTCGGCAACGGTCTGGCTGATCGTCAGATTGCGTTTCAGGATCACCGACTGGATCACGAGGATCAGCGTGGTAATGACCAGTGAAAGCCCTAGCACAATCCACTTGGCCCTGTTGGGTTGCGCCGCTTCGAAGATCGGGGTGCTGCCCCAACTAAAAGTCATGCGCTGGCCATAGCCATAGTGATCGCGCTTGTAAGAAAACTGGGGAACGTGATCTGGATAGGCGCTTGTTGTTCCGGGCTGAAAGGCCGTGCTGTCGGATCGATAGAAAGACACCTCTAGGTTAATAAGGTCCTTTTGAGACGGGAATAAATCGCGAAATATTTCCGGGACATCCAACATTGCAAAAGCAAACCCAAAGAATGATCCCTCACGATCGGGCGTGCTTTCGCCCGACGCAAGAGGCAGGAAAATGGGCTTGATCAGCAATGAGTGCCATATGCCGCCATGCTCCATAGGTAAGCTGGACAGGGTTTGGTCGCTATCGCGTGCTGCTATTGCAGTGGCCAGAAAATCGGGATGATCTGAAAAAATGTTTCCCAACATGCCATCAAAAGCATTCAAGGGTGCCATATGACGCACTGTAAAATCTGTGCGGCTTGAATCCGCTTCCAAGTTATCGGGCGTGGCAAAACCAATGCCATCAAGCACATAGGAACCGTCGGCGACATGGACAGATGCAGCATAGGTCAACATATCCTGCGCCGTCACCTCGTCAGAGGCCGCAATAAACCCCCCAACCCCGTCCAGCGTTCTGCCGTATTCTTCTGCGCGCTGTCCCATGGCGGCTAGTCCTTGGTCCACCAATGCATGGAACCGGTCTTGTGCCTGAACGTGCACGGTATTGCGCGCGACGAAAAAGAACAGGAACGATAAGCCCAGGCAGACGCAGAGGGTGATCAGCTGAAAGTGTGCGAGCTTGCGCGGAATTATCATCTTTGCCCTGTCATCAAGGAGAGCGCCGTGGGTCGCGCGCTCTGGGTCGTTAAAGGTATCTTTGTCACGTATTGGGTGGGGAAACTGGCGGAATTATGGCGCTGTTGCGCATTTCACACAAGGCCTGCGCAGCGTTGGTCGTAGTTTGGGCGCATATCCCAGAGGTATTTCGGAACCCGCGGGTTGTCGCGTCGTTTGTCCCTGAAATGTGATTAAAAAGCCACATAGGTTCTGCGAGACGAACCGCTTAGGCTTGGTCGCGAACAATTAAGGACCGCCCCTATGGAAGAAGTCGATGCGAACCCCGGCCTGATTTTTGATAAACTCGATGGCTGGTTGGACGGCTTCTTTCGATTGCTACCAAATATCGGGGTCGCACTGGTGGTGGCAGTCGTCTTCTGGTTCTTGGGAATTGGCATCGGTGCATTGATCCGCAAGACCGCAGGGCGGCGTGGGCGTGACAATCTGGGGAACGTTGGCGGATCGCTGATGCGGTGGGCCGTAACGGTTGTCGGTTTTATGCTGGCCGTCACCATCATCGCGCCAACCGTCACCCCGGGGGATCTGATTGCCGGGCTCGGCGTCAGTTCGGTTGCGATTGGTTTCGCGTTCAAGGATATTTTACAGAACATGCTCGCCGGTATATTGATCCTGCTGCGTCAACCGTTCGAGGTTGGCGATCAGATCGTGTCGGGGGGCCATGAAGGCACTGTCGAAAAGATCGAAACCCGCGCCACGATGATCAAAACCTATGATGGTCGTCGCGTCGTGATCCCCAACTCGGACATCTATACCGACAGCGTGGTGGTCAACACTGCCTTTGACACGCGACGGTCCGAATATGACATTGGTGTCGGCTGCAATGATGACTGGGATACGGCCCGCAAGGTCATGCAAGACGCCTGCGCTGGCGTTGAGGGCGTGGAGACAGACCCCGCACCCGAGACAATCCCCGTCGAGCTGGGGGATTCAGCAAATATTATCCGACTGCGCTGGTGGACGAAATCTGACCGCGCGTCGCAAATCCATACGTTCGGGGCCGTGCTGCAGGCGGTCTATAAGGCGCTGGATCAAAAGGGGATCGACATGCCTTATCCAACTCAGGTGCATCTGTTCCACGACCAGACAGAGGAAACAGACGGCAATCGCCGTGCTCAGCGCGAAGGGTGGCCCGCGGGCGAGGGCGACGTTCCGAAATCGCGTGCCCAGAAACGCGACGAACAAAAGCCACAAGACCGATCCAGCAACGCCTAGCGACCCCATCAAAGGAGGAATTACATGTTTTTCGACAACACGGTACTCGACGTTCTGGCGCGCGGCTTTGTCCTAAGCGGTGTGGCGTTGTTCTGGATCATCTTGATGGTGCGGATTGTCGGGCTGAATTCATTCTCCAAGATGACCAATTTCGACTTTGTGACGACAATCGCCTTCGGCTCTTTGTTGGCAGGGGCGGCGCAGGCATCGGACTGGAAGGCGTTCTTTCAGACGTTGGTCGCGACGGCGTGCCTGTTTCTGTTCCAGTTTACGTTGTCGTATTTTCGGCGGCGCTCTTCGACGGTGCTTCATACCATTCAGAACGCGCCGGTATATTTGATGAAGGACGGTAAAATCTGCGAAGAAGCCATGCGGGTAATGCGTGTGTCGCGCAGCGACCTGATGGAGAAACTGCGCGAATCCAACGTCTCGCGATTAAGCGATGTACGTGCTGCGGTGTTCGAGACGACGGGCGAGGTTTCTGTTCTGTGTGGGGACGAGATCGATGACGCCATGCTAGAGTTTGTTAAAGACGTCTAAGCCGCATACCTGAGTGTTTTAGTCGCTTGTGGTGGCGGTCGTTTTGCGCGATCTATGGGCTATGCCTGTTACCATGTCAGACTTCGAACAAACCGCCCATACGACCCTCGCCAATGACGTGTTTGCCTACCTCGAAGGCGGCGCGGAGGCAGAGCTGTCGCTACATCAGAACCGTGCCGCCTTTGGCCGGATCGGCTTGCTGCCGAAATTGCTGGCCGATTGCGGGGGCGGGCATACGCGCGTCACGATATTGGGGCAACCTGCCGCGCATCCTATCATGGTCGCACCCATGGCGTTTCAGCGGCTTTTCCACGCGCAGGGCGAAAATGCGACCGGGCTGGCTTGTGCGGCGCAAGAGGCGGTGATGGTGCTGAGCTGCCAGACCAGCACAGCGCCCGAAGAGATCGCAGCCATTCCCGGACGACGCTGGTTTCAACTTTATATGCAAGCCGATCACGACAGTACGATGTCTTTGGTCACCCGCGCCGTTGCCTGCGGAGCAGAGGCGCTGGTGGTCACGCTGGACGCGCCGATTAATGGCCTGCGCGACCGCGAAGTCGCGGCCGGTTTCGCCCTGCCGGACGGGGTGCGCCCCGTGATGCTGGATCCTCTGCCGCAACCGCATCGACCTCAGTTGCAGGATGGGCAAAGCGTGGTGTTCGACGGCATGATGGTCTTTGCGCCCACGTGGAAGGATCTGACACGACTGATCGCGGACAGCCCCGTTCCGGTAATCATCAAGGGGTGCCTGCGTGCCGAGGATGCCCGCCGGTTTGTCGATGCCGGTGTCGCGGGGATCATCGTGTCGAACCACGGGGGGAGGGTGCTGGATACCGTGCCCGCACCGGTGACGCGGCTGGCCGCCGTGGTGCAAGCGGTGGGGCAGGATGTGCCGGTCTATCTGGACGGCGGCATCCGGCGCGGGAGCGATGTGTTCAAAGCACTGGCGCTTGGGGCCGAAGCGGTGCTGGTCGGCCGCCCCGTGATGCATGGGTTGATCGTCGACGGGGCGCGGGGGGCCAGTCAGGTGCTGCGGCGTCTGCGTGACGAGCTAGAGGTGACGATGGCACTTTGTGGCTGCGCGACGGTTGCAGACATTACCCCCGACATGCTCACCCCGTTCGAAGAGTCGCGCCCCTAGCGGAAGCGGTAGCTGATCGGGATCGCCAGATTGAACGGACCGGCCCCCATCGTCGATGGCGGACGCGGCAGAGTTTCAAGGCGGTCAAAGATGTTCAACGCGGCTTGATCCAGCACGGGCCAGCCCGATGATTTCGACACCTCGCGCGCTTTGATCTGACCGTATTCATCCAGCGCGAACGCCACCGTCGTTGTGCCCTCGGCTCGGGCGTCGCGGGCGCGGCGGGGGTAATCCTTGGCGGCGTTCAGTGCCAGTACCAGCGACTTTTGCCAATCGGTGATCTCTGCCCGCTCTGCGTCTGTCAGACCCTGTTCCTTGGCAGAACTTTGATCCTGTTCATCCTGACCGGGGCTCGCCTTTGGGGCCGCTGCGGTGCTTTGTGCGGCGTTTTCGTTTTGGGTCTCTTCCTGCAACTCGGTCGGCGTTTCTGTCGCTTCTTTGTCCGTGTCGACCTCTTGATCGGGGTTGGCGATCTTGAACTGCAGCTCGGGGTCGTCGGGAGTGTGCGGGATCTGGGCCAGCAGCGGGTCGTTGGAGGCTTTGGCTTCTTCGCGCTCGGCAGGGCTTTCCAATGTGGCTTGGCTATCCTCGGCGGGCGGGCCATCGGGCAGGTCCGTTTCGGGCGCAGCCATGATCATCTCGACCTCGGCCAGATCAATCAGCTCTCGGCCCTGAATGCCCGCTTCTTCCGGCGGCTCGTAGGCAGAGGCCTGCGTCAGCCACAGTGCGACCAGCGCACCGTGTAGGCCGATGCTCAGCCCCGCACCCAGCATCAAACCGGCTCCGTATTTCGGGGCGTAGGCAAAGCTCATTCGGGTGCGTCCTGCGCAGCGGCGGCAGGCGGAAAAGTGGCAAGGTCGCCAGCCGTAGCGGGGGCCGCGCCGCCCTCCTCCTCAAGCCCGACCAGCCCGATCTTCAGATAGCCTTCGCTGCGCATGCGGTTCATCACCGCCATCACTTCGCCATAAGGGACAGAGCGATCAGCATTGATATAGATGCGCGTGCCCAGATCCAGACGGGTCAGGATACCAAGACGCATGTTGAGATCACCCAAGGATACATCCTCTTCGCCGACACTGAGGCTCAGGTCCTGATGAATGGTAACAAAGACCGGATCATCGGGGCGCGGCGTGGGGGTGCCGGTGGCGACCGGCAGTTCCACGTTGACGTCCACGGTGGACAGCGGGGCCGCCACCATAAAAATGATCAGCAGCACCAGCATCACGTCGATGAACGGGGTGATGTTGATATCTGCGTTCGGGGCTAGGTCGTCGCCGCCGTCTGAAAGTCGCACGCCCATGGGGGTTACTCCGCTGCCAGTTTGGTGGCGATATCGGCGGTGGTGTGGGGCACGTCGGTGATACGCTCGGCGCGGTCCAGATCGCGCGACAAGCAGCGTTCAACCAAGGCCGCCGCATCACCGACACGCGCACGGTAGCCGGTCACGACGCGGGTAATATGATTGTACAGCAGCACGGCAGGGATCGCGGCGACCAGACCGATGGCGGTGGCCAAAAGCGCTTCGGCGATACCGGGGGCCACAACTGTCAGGCTGGTGCTGCCGCTTTCCGCGATGCCGATAAAGCTGTTCATGATGCCCCAGACCGTGCCGAAAAGCCCGATGAACGGCGCTGTCGACCCGATGGAGCCGAGGACCATCGCACCCGATTGCATTGACCGTGCAGCACCGGCCTCGATCCGCGAAAGTTCGGATGCGACGCGTTCCTTGATGCCGGCCTTGTTCAACCCGTCAGAGATAGCGATCTCTGCCAAAGCGGCGCGGACCATGGCGCGCATAGGCCCGGAAAAGGATTTCGCAGCAGCGCCTTTGACAGCACCTGCCTTGGCGAGCTTGCGATAGGACCGGCGCAGCCGTGCGTTGGCCCAGCTAACTTGTACAATCTTGCCCGCCCACACGGCCCAGCCCAGAACCGAGGCAATCGCCAGCCCGAACATCACCGCCTTGACGACAATATCCGCGCCCATGAACATCGCTAATGGAGAATGACCGCCCTGCTGCGCAGCAATGCGCATGGGGTCGGACAGGGCAGGCCCGATCCATTCATTGACCCATGTGATCAGCGCGATATTGACCGACGCGGTGTCGGCTGCGGCCAGTTGCGGCGTTGCGACAAGGACAGCCGCCAGAAGGATACTCGGAAATTTCATGTTAGGTCTCTGCCCATTGCCGGATGAGGTTGTGATAGATGCCGGTCAGGCGCACGGCGGTCGGGTCGTTCAGGCCCGCGCTGGCTGACAGCTCTTGGATGGATTGATCCAGATCGAACAGGATCTCGCGCTGGCCGCCGTCGCGCACCATCGATTGGACCCAGAAAAAAGATGCGACGCGTGCGCCACGGGTGACGGGTGTGACCTGATGCAGCGAGGTCGACGGGTAGAGCACACAGTGCCCCGCAGGCAGCTTGACCGATTGGGTGGCGTAATTGTCTTCGATGACCAGTTCGCCGCCGTCATAGTCTTCGGGGTCGTTCAGGAACAACGTGCACGATAGATCCGTGCGCAGGCGCTGGCCGGTTTGCGGGTTCACGCGGATGGCATTGTCGACATGCACGCCAAAGGTCTCCGCCTCTTCGTAGCGGTTGAACATCGGGGGCAGCACATGCAGCGGGAGGGCCGCGGAAACCCACGTCGGGTGGCCCATCAACCGTTGCAGCACCAATGTCTGCAGGTCGGGCAGAACGGGGCTGTCGAGCGGAATTTGCTGGTTGCGTTTGGTTTGCGCCGACTGCGCGCCGGCGGTGTTGCGACCATCATCCCATTGGGCCGTATCAATGACAGATCTGATATGGGCAACTTCCTGCGGTGACAGGATATTTTCGACGCAGAGCAACATGGTGTATCCTTTCGAGGGGATCAGCTGGCGGCGCGGGTCTGCGCCGCCAGCCAGTGGTGTGTAGCTTAGAACTTCATGCTGACAGAGATCGACGCAGAGCGACCCGGCGCCACATAGACGAACGGCGTGCCGGAGCGGTACAGCGCGTCATAGTAGGTTTCGTCCAGCACGTTATCGATGCGGAAATTGACCGAGGCATCATCCGTGATGTGGTAGTCCGCCATCAGATCAAAGCGCCAGTGGCTGGGCAGCTCGTTGCCGTTGGTGGCCGCGAATGTGCCGCCCTGAACACTGCCGCGCCATGTGGCTTGACCGCCAAAGCTCCACTGGTCGTTGACGTCGTAACGGGCCAGTACGTTGAACTGCTCGTGTGCGATATTCGCGAACTCTTCGCCAACGTTGTCGGGGTTGCTGCTTTTCAGCACTTCGCTGTCCATCAGGGTCGCACCGCCAAAGAGGCTCAGCTTTTCGGTGATGTTGCCGCCAAAGCCCAGTTCGATCCCGCGGACGCGGTATTCACCGGTCGCCGTGGTCACAACAGGCGCGCCGCGACCGCCGGAGCTTTCACGGGCGTTGTCCTTGGTGGTCTGGAACAGCGCTGCGGTGGCGGTCAGGTTGCCGAACTGCCATTTGGTGCCCAGTTCGATCGCGGTGTTTTCTTCGGGCTCAAGCAGAAGGTTCGAGGAATCGATCCCGTTGTAGCTACCGCCCCCGGCATCCAGTTCGTCCCCGACAGGGTTGGATGAGGTGGCATAGGACAGGTAGACCGACCCGTTCTCACGTGGCTTCCAGACAACACCCGCGTTCCAGTTGAACAAGGTGTCATCGCGCGACAGCGTTTCAGCACCGGCTTGGGTGGTGGTCCGGCTGACGCTGTAATCATCCAGACGGGCACCAAGGTTCAGCTGCCACTGCGGGTTAAACGTGATCGTGTCATTCAGGTACAGCGACCGCGTCGTGACATCGGTCAGCGTCGCATCCGCGCTGCGTACCGGTGTCGCTGTGGAACAGCCGCTGGTGTCGGGGTTGTAGATCGAGACAGTGCACCCTGCCAGACGGTCTTCTGCGGTGCCGCCACCGACTTCGGAGGACAATCCGACATAGCCACGCTGGCTGATCTCTTCACGCGACAGCGCGAAGCCCGCGATCATGTCGTGGCGTGCCGATCCGGTGTTAAAGCCAAAAGACAGCTCGCTGGTGTTGGAGGCCACTTCGTTCACCTGATACCGGCTCTTGGGGGAGGCGGTCAGGGTCCAGTTCTGCGGATCGGCATCCGAAGTGTTGGGACGCTCAGGAGCAGACACGATATAGTCGTTTTCTGTCCGGCTTAGTCGGCTGCGGTTGGTAAAGGTCATGCCCGGCGCGATTTCAAATGTCGCGCCAAAGGTGGCAACGCTTTGTGTCGCATCGTGGAAGTCGCGGTCGGGGTTGCCGTAGAAGGTGTCGCGATCCAGCGTCGGACGACCCGCACCGGCTTCGGTGAAGGGCACGTTGTTGGTGCCATCCCATGGAACGCCCCAGTCGGGCATCTGCTTCATCTGCAGCTGGTAGGCTTCGAAATCCAGTGTCAAACGGTCGGTCGCTTCGTATTCAGCGGCAACCGACAGACCCAGACGGTCGTCTTTGCTACCATCGCGGCCTGCAACGTCGCTGACTTGGGCGACGGCACCGATGCGGGTCTTGAAACGGTCGTTCCAGACCTTGTTCCAGTCCACTTCCTGCCGTGCCAGATCGGCGGTGCCAAGGGTTGTGGTGGTTTTGACGAAGTCCGTATCTTGCGCCTTTTTGGTCACCAGATTGACCGCGCCGCCTGTGGTGGAACGCCCACCGATGGAGCCGGACGGCCCTTTGGTGATCTCGACCTGTTCGGCCATAAAGGTTTCGCGCACGGCAACGCCGGAGTCCCGCACGCCGTCGATGAAGACGTCGTTAGAGGACCGGAAGCCACGGATGAATAGAACGTCGCCGAATGCGTTGCCGCCTTCGCCTGTGCCCAGTGTGATGCCGGGTGTGGTGCGGGCAAGTTCGCGGACCGACGTCGCATTCTTGTCGCGCAGCACGTCTTGCGTCACGGCGGTAACAGTGCGCGGCGTGTCCACCAGCGGCTGCGTCAGCAGCGAGTTGCCCGACCGAACCGCCTGATATCCGGCTTCGGGATTGGCGAAAGGCGACAGGCCGTTCTCGCCGGCAACCGGCGCGGCAGGTGCGGCGGGGGCTGCGACCACGGGGGCTTGGGCTACGACAGGCGCGGGGGCAGGTGCAGGTGTCACGCGTGGCGCTGGCGCGGCCGCGCGTTTCTTGGCGGGTTGCGGCTTGGGCTTGGCGGCCTGTGGTTCAGAGGTTTCAACTTCGATCCCAGGGAGCAGGAGCGGCTCGTCGCCGGATTGCGCATAAAGCGCTGCTGGAGAGGCCGCACTGATTGCGGCGGCGGTCATCATGCCGATGCTGCGGCTGGCCGTGTGGCCCCGCAAGCTGTGGGGTGTTTTCGTCTGTGTCATATCGCCCTCGTCATTGCCCATTCGGGCTGCTTTTAGGGGGCTGGTCACGACGATTGGCTACCTGTTCTAGGGCGGGGTACTAAAGCCGATAAAAACAATCAAGTATTAATGTTCAGTTGCCTTATGAAATTTTCGAAGGGTTGCCGCCCTGCACGTTTTGCGGCGAAAGGCCCAGGCCTGCGTTGATCAATGCAGCGTTGGTGCTGCCTCTATCCGGGCGATGTCGCGTGGCGCACTCAGGTGCATTCGCTTGAGCGCGAGGCCAAAATCAGCCGCAAGCGATGCCACCAACGGGGCCATATCTGCGCGTACCAGCAGGGTTGCGATCAGCATTGCATCTTCGCGCTGGCCCTCGGTGGCTGTGGAGATGAAATTCGCAAAGCAGGATTCATCAGCGCCAAGACATTTGCACGTCACAGAGTGGCGCATCAAAGGACGGCGACCGAACCGCGCACAAAGTGAGCAGAGCTGTTCAAACGTGGCAAGCGCCTTGGACCCGCTGGTGTGACCCAGAACGCTGGCCAGATCGCTGCCGACTTTTTCCTGCGCATCAGGCCCGTCACACCACATCCGCAAGTATATAACCGACGCAGCCTGAAGGCTGTTTAGCTCTGTGATAAATCCTACCGGCGCACCGCCGGGGTGCTGATGTGCATCCCTCATTTGGTCAGGATCAACTTGCCAGCACGCGTGATTCGCAACGTGTAGGTCTGGGTATCCAGCACGATTTGCGCCAGATCTCCGCCTTCGGTCAGGTCGCGGGCGGAATAGGTCGGAAGCGCGTTCATCGGGGTCTGGGTCTTTGGGGGGGCGTGAAAGGTCATAGGGCTGCTCTATCGGTTGGCGTGAATAGGGAGTGCGGCACGCGGCACGCAAGATCAGGCGGTCCGCTGGCGCAGACCTGTCGGATCACGGCACTATGCGTTTTGGAAATTGGGATCATCATGGGACTCCTCACATCAAATGTGTCGGGCGTCCCCGTGATCGTGCGCGGGGTGGCTAGACGTTGCGCTAAACCTGATGGAAATAATAGGGTATGTCAATCCGACAGTTTTAGTCGGAATATAGAGGGTGGAGGAGTGCCAGTGATATTGCCCCGAGGCGGGGCATAAAAATACCCCCCGCAGCGCAGGGCCACGGGGGGTATTGATCTTGTCGGCGCTCAGATAATGAACGCATCAGGTTCAGGTGTTACTGCGACTTCATCTCGTCGAGCAGGCCACGAATGATGGCATAGCACAAGAACAGCAGAACCACGGTGAACGGCAAACCGGTCGAGATAACCATCGACTGCAAGGATTTGAGCCCGCCTGCCGAAAGCAGCAGCACGATCGCGACCGCACCTTCGAAGATGCACCAGAACACGCGCTGTGGCACGGGCGCATCGACTTTGCCGCCTGCCGTGATCGTGTCGATCACCAGCGAGCCGGAGTCCGACGAGGTCACAAAGAACACGATGACCAGCACAATGCCGATCAGCGATGTGATCCCGGCGAGGGGCAGCGCATCAAGCATCGCGAACAACTGGCGCGGCAGCTCTGCATCTTGCGCGGCGGTGTAGCCGTCGCTGACCACTTGGTCGATCGCTATGCCACCAAAGACGCTCATCCACAAAACGCAGACCACGCTTGGGATTAGCAAGACGCAGGTGAGGAATTCACGCACGGAACGGCCACGGCTTACGCGGGCGATAAACATACCCACGAAAGGCGACCAGCTGATCCACCATGCCCAGTAGAACGATGTCCAGCCTTGCATAAAGTTCACGTCTTCACGGCCAACGGGGTTGGACAGGGCAGGCAGGTATTCGGCATATGCCACCAGGGATGACCCAAAGGTCGACAGGATCGCCCATGTCGGCCCCACCAGAAGCACGAACACCAGCAGCAGGAACGCCAGACCCATGTTGATCTCGGACAGGATTTTGACGCCGCCGTCCAAGCCGCGCAGCACAGATACTGTCGCAATCGCGGTGATACCGGTAATCAACAGAACCTGAGCCGTCGGGCCGACTGGCAGGCCAAAGAGCTCGTTCAGACCCGCGTTGGCTTGCGTGGCACCGAGACCCAGCGAAGTCGCCAAGCCAAAGAGCGTGGCAAATACCGCAAGGATGTCGATCAGGTGACCCGGCCAGCCCCAAACACGTTCGCCCAAGATCGGGTAAAACGCAGAGCGGATGGTCAGGGGAAGACCCTTGTTATAGCTGAACAACGCCAGCGCCAGACCCACGACGGCATAGATCGCCCAAGGATGCAGACCCCAGTGATAGATCGTTGCCGCCATGCCCAGACGTGTCGCTTCGACCTGATCGCCTGCCGCTCCACCCAAAGGTGCCCAATCGCTGCGCAGCCCATCTTCGCCCAAAGCGGTGCCGCCCATAGAGCTTGAGAAATGCGACAGCGGTTCGGAGACACCATAGAACATCAGACCGATGCCCATGCCCGCTGCGAATAGCATCGAGAACCACCCAAGGTAGGTATAGTCGGGGATCGCATCCGCACCGCCAAGACGCACACGACCCAAAGGCGTGACAATCAGCATCAGGCAGAAAATTACAAACACGTTGCCGGCAGAGATAAAGAACCAGTCAAAGCCCTTTGTCACTGACGAAAACAGCCAGGTGAACAATGCGCCCGAGTGTTCGGGCAAGGCGAGCGTGTAGAAAACAAAGGCGATGATGAACACGCCCGAGATCGCAAAGACCGGGTTGTGAATGTCAAAGCCGAAGGGCCCGACGCTGCCTTCTTTGTTGTCTTGGCCAATCTCGTAATCGGTATCGATTACGGCAGCGGCCCCGTCGGGTGTCGGGATACCCGGCGACGTTTCATCCGTCATGAGATGCACTCCATTCTAAAGTATATGCGACCGAACATAGCGCAACTCCGACAAAACAGCCACCGTTGCGGGTCGGATTAAGCAAGTGAATATCATGGCTTAGGTTCTGAAAGCAGGCTTGACGGCTCGGAAGGGGGTCATGGGGTATACGTTTTTACCCCGATTTACCGCGAATCCCCTGTTTGGGTGCCAGACGTTCGCGGCGGGCGGTCTGACGTGTCGCGCCGCCAAATCCCGTCTGAACGAAGGGGGCAACCGCACGGCGGGATAGCCCTCTATCCCAAAAGATACCGCCCCCTATCCGTCGATGCCCCCGACCCACCTGCTTGCGCAAATGAAAGCGCAGCCGTCAGCGGTCACGATAGGTCCATGACAATTTTTCATCATGGGGGATGACATGAAAGTTACACACACACTGCCAATTCTTGCCACGGCCGCACTGATGGCCGCCACCGCTGCCAGCGCTGATAGTTTCAGCCTCTCGGGGGCCCGGTCGGCCATGCAAAGCGATATTTCGTTTAACGCCATGCAATCCGCGGGACAGGGGCAGATCAAACTGCGCCACAAGGTCCAGCCCAAAGCGCAGGCTCGTACCCCCACCATCAGCAGCCGCAGCCGTTCCTTTCAGGCGTTCAGCGGTGTCAGCACTGCGGCTGACCTCAAAAGCCTCATTGCTTGGGCCGAGGCCGGCCCCAAAGGGTACGACGCCGTGCAGTACGGGGCCAAGCGCCTGCCGCCGCAGCGCCCGACACAGATGACCATCGGCGAAATCTATCGCTGGATCGACCGCACACCCGGACAGCAACACGCCATTGGGCGGTATCAGTTCATACCTGCCACCTTGCGCAGCCTTGTGCGTCAGGCAGGGCTCAGCAAAAACGACCGCTTTACGCCAAAGCTGCAGGACGGGCTGGCGGATATTCTCTTGGCTGATGCAGGGTTCGTGTCCTTCAAGAAGGGCGAGATCAGCCGCCACCGCTTTATGGAAAACCTTGCGCGTATCTGGGCCGGGTTTCCCACTGCTAGCGGGCGGTCCTATTATCACGGCTATGCCGGCAATAAGGCGGTCATTTCATGGAACGAGTTTGACGCCGTCATGAGAAAGATTTTCGCGACCAAACGCAGTTGATCCCGCGATAGGGCTTGTTCCGGGCGGATAGCCGTGGCCCAATAGGACGGTCTGGTGTCCGCGTGGCGGAAGAATCGGGAAGCGGGTGAAAGTCCTGCACGTGCCCAACGCTGTAATGGGGATGGTTTGCGCCTAGGCCACTGGAGATATCCGGGAAGGCGTGCAGACCAGACGACCCTAAGTCAGAAGACCGGCCAGACAGTACAGCTTGCCCCGCGTGGACAGCGGGATAGGCGAAGAAATGTATTGTTGGGGAATGAACAATGCCGATATCGTCCGCGCTGGCACCCGCCGCGCCTTTCTCAGATGCTGAACGCGACGCCGTGTACAAGGCAATCTTTACCCGCCGTGATGTGCGCGATCAGTTCTTGCCCGATCCCGTTGCAGACGATGTCCTGCACCGAATTTTGACCGCCGCGCACCACGCGCCCTCGGTCGGCCTGTCACAACCGTGGAATTTCATCGTGATCCGCGACCAGCAGGCGCGCGATCAGGTCTGGCAGGCCTTCAACACCGCAAACGAGGAAGCCGCCCAGATGTTCGAGGGGGATCGGCAGACGACCTACCGGTCGCTCAAGCTCGAAGGCATACGCAAGGCTCCCGTCAATATATGCGTGACCTGTGATCGCAGCCGCGGCGGCAAGGTGGTACTGGGCCGCACCCACAATCAAAGTATGGACCTTTATAGCACCGTCTGCGCGATCCAGAACCTTTGGCTTGCCGCGCGCGCCGAAGGCATCGGCATGGGGTGGGTCAGCGTGTTCCACGATGCGGATTTGCGCAGCTTGCTGGGTATCCCCGACCGCATAGAGATCGTCGGCTACCTGTGTCTGGGGCACGTCGACGAGATGTATCAAACGCCCGAGCTTGAGGTGAAGGGCTGGAGCAAGCGGCTCCCCGTGGGCGAAATGATCTTTGACGGCAAATGGCAGGGTGACCCCTAGGCGGGTATTCCCCCTGTGTCATGGGACACGTCGAATATTTGAGCAACTGGCGGAACTTTGCCGGTTCCATGACGTTCCCCCTCTGAAGCCTGCGTATGTCGCGCGGGCGCTAACAGAGGATTATTTCTAATGGGCGGTATCATTTATCTCGTAGGTCTTGTGGTTGTTGTCATGGCGGTTCTTTCGCTCATCGGCCTAGCGTAATTCAATGCCGGGGAGGCAATTACATGAATACGACACTTACTGACAAAACACCCGACGGATCATATGTCGACTGGCCTGCAATTTTCGCAGGTACCGTTGTCGCTGTGGCCATTGGCCTGTTGCTGACCAGCTTTGGCGCGGCGCTTGGCCTGTCGTCGATCACGCTGGACGGGACAGACAATTCTTCCACACTTGAACTGGTGCTGACGGCGCTGTGGCTGGTGATCACGCTGATCGCGTCTTACCTAGCAGGGGGCTATATCGCTGGCCGTATGCGCCGCCGTGTTGAAAGCGCGACGGAAGACGAAGTGACTGCACGTGACGGCATCAATGGTCTGGTTGTTTGGGGCCTCGGGTCGGTTATCACTGCCGTTATGCTGTCCACTGCCTTTACATTTGCCGCCAACACCGCAGGCAATGTTGCTGCTGGTGCAGGCAAAGCAGCCGGTACTGTTGTGGAAGCTGCGGGCTCTGCCGTGGGCGGTGCTGCAGCCGGTCTGGCTGATGCTGCTGGTGCGGCGATTCCGGACGAGGCAAAGAATGATCCGACCGACTATCTGTCGAACCAGCTTTTGCGTCCAAATCAGGTTAACCCGACCACCGCTGATCCAGAAGAGCTGGCACAGCAGACAGCCAGCATCATGGCAAATGTCTACCGCACGGGTGAAGTGAGCGAAGAGGATCGGACCTATCTTGCCGGTGCCGTCGCTGCACGTACCGATCTGACACAAGCACAGGCGAAGAAACGTGTCGATACGGTCGTGACCGAAGCGCAGGAAGCGCGCCAGAAGGCCGAAGAGGCAATCGCCGCAGCCAAGGCCGAAGCCGAGCAAGCTGCTGAAGCGGCGAAAGAAGCTGCAATCGATGCAGCTCAGGCGGCCCGTAACGCGGCCATTCTGGCAGCCTTCGTTCTGGCTGCTGCGTCGTTGATCGCCGGTGTCGCATCGGTTGCAGGGTCTGTCCACGGTGGCCGTCACCGCGACCAAGGCCGCTTGTTTGCCGGTCTGACATACCGCGGTTAATCCGCATAACGTGGAAATTGAGACCCCGTCTGCGCAAGTGGTCGGGGTTTTTTTATTCCAGCGGCGATTCGCGAGAGTGTGCACGGCATGGATCAGTAGCCGGTCAGCGGAACGCCGATCAGATGGGCAACTCAGCTGCGAAAGCTGAGCAGAGGCAAAGGCAATAAGATATGATCATTCAGGGGGATCTGGTGCTGAAGGGGAGGATTGAACTCCCGACCTCGTCATTACCAATGACGCGCTCTACCACTGAGCTACTCCAGCACTGTGGGCGGGTGATTAGCCCCATTCGCAATATGGTGCAAGCGTAATCTGGACCATATCGGTTCGCTACGCTAGACAATCGACATGTCAAAGGATACCGCCCCTCAAAAGCCGCCAAAACCCAATGAATTGCGGGAAGACAGGCTAAAGGCCGCGCTGAAAGCCAATATGGGCCGACGCAAGGCACAAGCGCGTGCGCGCAACGACAAAACCCAAAGCGACGACGCGCAGAATGATAGCACGCAGACAGATAACGGCCCGACCGGCCAAAGCAAGGAAGGCTGAAGGATGGATTCTATTGTGGTCAAAGGCGGCGGTGAGCTGTCCGGACAAATTCCGATTGCGGGGGCCAAGAACGCCTGTCTGACGTTGATGCCCGCGACCCTTCTGTCCGAAGAGCCGCTGACGCTGACCAACGCGCCGCGCCTGTCCGATATTCGCACGATGACCGAATTGCTGCGGTCCCTGGGCGCAGAGGTGACGTCGATGCAGGACGGTCAGGTTCTGGCGATGTCATGCCACGGAGAGATCAACACACGCGCCGAATATGACATCGTGCGCAAGATGCGGGCGTCGAACCTTGTGCTTGGCCCGCTGTTGGCCCGCGAAGGGCACGCGCAGGTGTCATTGCCCGGGGGGTGCGCGATCGGTGCGCGTCCGATGGACATTCACACTGATGGTCTTGCGCTGATGGGCGCTGAAATCGACCTGCGCGACGGGTATCTGCATGCCAAGGCGCAAGGCGGGGCCTTGAAAGGTGCGGTTATCGACTTTCCGTTTGCCTCTGTCGGGGCCACAGAAAACATCATGATGGCTGCGACGTTGGCCAAGGGGACGACGGTGATCAACAACGCCGCCCGCGAGCCCGAGATCGTGGACCTTGCCGACTGCCTGCGCGCTATGGGCGCACAGATTGACGGCGACGGCACCAGCCGGATCGAGATTCAGGGCGTGGACCGTCTGCATGGTGCCACCCACCGGGTTGTGACCGACCGGATCGAACTGGGCACCTATATGCTTGCCCCCGCGATGTGCGGCGGCGAAGTCGAACTGCTTGGCGGGCGCATCAACCTGCTATCGGCCTTTTGTGAAAAGCTGGATGCCGCAGGGATCGATGTGACCGAGACCGACAAGGGACTCAAGGTCGCGCGGCGCAATGGTGTAATCAGCGCAGTTGATGTGACGACCGAACCTTTCCCGGGCTTTCCAACCGACCTGCAGGCGCAGATGATGGCGCTGCTCTGTACGGCGGACGGCACTTCGGTGCTGGAAGAGAAAATCTTTGAGAACCGCTTTATGCACGCGCCGGAGCTGATCCGCATGGGGGCAAATATTGAAGTCCATGGTGGCACCGCGACTGTTCATGGCGTCAAAAAGTTGAAAGGTGCGCCGGTGATGGCGACCGATTTGCGGGCGTCGATCTCGTTGATCCTTGCCGGTATGGCCGCCGAAGGTGAAACACGCGTCAGCCGCGTTTATCATCTGGATCGCGGGTACGAACATGTGGTGGCAAAACTGCGCGGCGTGGGCGCAAATATTGAACGGATCAAAGAATGACCGAAGATGCACGTTTCGAAGACGGGCGCGAAGCCCCGCTGAACCTCGGCGCGTTGGACGTCGAAGACCTCAAGGTGATCTCGTCGCTGGCGCAGGATGCTGTGTTTCCGGGGTCGGAAATGCGTTGGCTGCAAAAGGAAGGGCGCTTTGCCTTGCTGCTGAACCGCGTTCGCTGGGAGGACGCCGGCAAGTCGCGTCACGTCCCTGAGCGGGTGCAAACCATTTTGATGTTCAGCAACGTGCAGCGCGTCTCAAGCCAGGGCGTGAACAAGGGCGATGCGGATACCATCCTGTCGCTGTTGCAGATCGAATTCACCGAAACCGACGCGCCATCGGGTGACGTGCTGCTGACCCTTGCAGGGGATGGCGTGATTCGTCTGACCGTCGAAGCGCTGGATGTGACGTTGAAAGATGTGACGCGCCCCTATGCGGCCCCGTCACGCAAGCTTCCGGAACATCCGGCCTAAGCGTTCTTTCTTGTCCCTCGTCGCGCAGCCTGACTGTGCGACGATTCTTCAAAGCCCATTGCGCCGCGCAAAGGACATCCGATGCCCCAATTCCTTGACTTTGATCAGCCCGATTTTGAACAGGCGTTTACAGCACTGCTGTCGGCCAAACGCGAAGACAGTCCCGATGTGGACGACACGGTCGCCGACATTATCTCGCAGGTTCGCGCGTCGGGTGATGTCGCTGTGATCGCACTGACCAAGAAATTCGACCGTATCGCCCTGACGCCCGAGACCCTGCGCATCACGGTAGCCGAAGTTGACGCAGCCGTCGCCGAAGTATCGACCGAGGACCGCGCCGCGCTTGAGCTTGCCGCCGCGCGTATCCGCGCCTACCACGCGCGCCAATTGCCCGAGGATGCCGAATGGCAAGACGACACGGGTGCAACGCTCGGCTGGCGGTGGAGCGCGGTTTCTGCCGCAGGGCTTTATGTGCCGGGCGGTCTGGCGAGCTATCCGTCCTCTGTTTTGATGAATGCGATCCCTGCCAAGGTTGCGGGCGTCGAACGGCTTGCGATGGTTGTGCCCACGCCGGATGGGGTTTTGAACCCGCTGGTGCTGTTGGCCGCACGGCTGGCGGGCGTCGATGAAATCTACCGCATCGGCGGGGCGCAGGCGGTGGCCGCGCTGGCCTATGGGACCGACACGATCCCGCCCGTCGACAAGATCACCGGCCCCGGCAACGCCTATGTTGCTGCCGCGAAACGGCGGGTGTTCGGCAAGGTTGGCATCGATATGATCGCGGGGCCGTCAGAAATTCTTGTGATCGCGGATGGGGATAATGACGCCGATTGGATCGCACTTGATCTGCTCAGCCAGGCCGAGCACGATGAAAGCGCCCAGTCGATCCTGATCACCACAGACCCCGCTTTTGGCCGTGCTGTATCGGATGCCGTAGATGCCCGACTGGAAACGCTGGAACGGCGCGCGATTGCGGGCACCAGCTGGCGCGAGAACGGGGCGATTATCACCGTGCCGGATGTGGCGACGGCAGCAAAGCTGAGCAACCGTATCGCGCCTGAGCACCTTGAACTTTGCGTCGCGGATGTGGATGCGCTGAGCGCGAAAATCACCCATGCGGGCGCAATCTTCCTTGGGCAGTGGACGCCAGAAGCGATTGGCGATTACGTTGGCGGGCCGAACCATGTGCTGCCCACGGCACGCTCTGCACGGTTTTCCAGCGGGCTGTCCGTGCTGGATTTCATGAAGCGGACGACTTTGGCGCGGATGACACCGGATGCGTTGCGCGCCATTGGCCCGTCGGCAGAACGACTGGCGCGATCCGAAAGCCTCGAGGCACACGGATTGTCGGTTACCGCGCGGTTGCGCAAATTGAACGACTGACGCAACGGCCCCATGTTCGGTCTGCCGATGCCAATTGTAGAACCCCGCCGCCCGGTCTAAGGTCGGCGGGATTGACACTAAATGAGACGTCCCCATGTCCCGGATCACGCATATTGCGCTTGACGACGCGAACCTGCCCCCACCCACGCCCGAGATAGAACAAGAGCGCAAGGTCGCGATGTTTGACCTGCTGGAGGATAACGTTTTTACCCTGCCAGTGCGCGACGACCGTCCTGTGCCACAGGGGCCGTACCATCTGGGACTGTCGATCCGTGACAAACGGCTGGTGTTTGATGTGAACACTGAAACCGCTGAAAAGGCGGCAGAATTCCATCTGTCGCTGGGGCCATTCCGGCAGGTCGTCAAAGACTACTTCCAGATTTGCGAATCCTACTTTGAGGCCGTCAAGAAATCAGCGCCAGCACAGATCGAGACCATCGACATGGCGCGGCGTGGGATTCACAACGAAGGCTCTCGGGTGCTGCAAGAACGGCTTGAAGGCAAGGCCGAGATCGACACCGACACGGCTCGCCGCCTGTTCACCTTGATCTGCGTTCTGCACTACGGCGGCTAGATGACCCAGAAACTGCCCCAATCGGTGCTGTTTTGCTGCGATCACAACGCGGTGCGGTCGCCTATGGCCGAAGGGTTGATGAAAAAGTTCTACGGCACGGGCACCTATGTGCAATCCGTCGGCGTGATGAACGACCTCGAGATCGACGGTTTTTCGATCGCCGTGTGCCAAGAACTGGACGTTGAACTGTCGCGCCATCGGTCGCGCAGCTTTGACGAGATGGAGAATTGGGGCGATGATCTAAGCTCGTTTGACCTGATCATCGCGCTGAGCCCTGCCAGCCAGCGCCGCGCGCTGGAGCTGACACGCTTTTATCATCTGACGGTGGAATATTGGCCAATTCTTGATCCGACGGGCTTGGGTGAAACCCGTGACGCCAAGATAGAACAGTATCGGGCGGCCCGCGATCAGATCAAGGATCGCCTGATCGATCGTTTCGGCCCGGCAACGCGCACAAAGCCCTAGGGCAGGGGGCGTCCCCCTGCCGCCGGAGCGTTAAATATTCAGGTGGCGCTGCACAGGGTCGATGCGGTCTGCCCGTAGGCTTTCCAGACGGCCCAGAAATCATTGTCGCTTTTGCTGTCCGACTGGCGCGCCTCTTGCAGGGTGTGCGGGTCGTCGAATACGCGCGCACCGCGGCGTTGATCGGAGGAGGAAAGCTCTCTGTCGGCGACGGCCTGAATGCATCCGCAGCGTGCGACGCTGGCCTGTTTGCGACCCGACTGCAAGCATGCGGAATTAATCGGCCCCGTGGCAAAGAGCACAGCGCCCCGGCCCGGCCCGCCGCTGGGGTTATAGCCGCGCGGTCCACCGCAAGCGGCCAGCGTGCCAACAACACAGAAAATCGTGAAAAGTCGTACCATCGTTTTGCCTCATCTCTTGGACGCCGGGTTGATCCCGAGGCTGCCCTAACTGCTGCTGGCATTTATGCCGTAAAACTGCAGGTTGGGCAATTCACGATTGATGATGCAAACGGAAATGCCTTTGCCCGAAGGGATCGGGCAAAGGCGAATCTTGCTTAGAACTTCCAGCGTGCGCCGACGAAGGTCACGTCCAGATCCTGATAGGAGGCCGACGAGTCGTCGAAGTCATAGCTGCGGTGTGTCGCGTAAAGTTCGGTGTTATACGCATCAAGACGCTGCACAACGGCGACACCAACCGAAGACGTGCTGGAGCCTGCGACGACAAAGTCGTTGCCGTTGTAGTAATCAACCGAGAAGGATGTCGCGCCCGCGGCGATGTAATCGCGCGTGATGCCTGCTTTAATGTAAGCATAATCTGCGTCACCCGCGACTTTGCGGCCAGCGGAAACGGCAAGGTTCAGACCGGTTGGTTGGTGCAGAACAGCGGCGGAGCCCATGACCAGATCATTGGTGGTGTCACGGAACGAATAGCCCAGACGTGCGTCGACCGAATAGTCGCCGTAGTCTTGAACGTAGCGTGTGCCAACATCGTAATAGTCGTTGTCATTGCCCGAGCTCAGGACTTCTTGACCGTAGGATACGGAGGCAGAGAAGCCGTTGAAGACTGGGGTGTCATAGCGGACGCGGAAACGACGGCTGCCATCAAACGACCCGTTGGTGTCCCCGATTGCGACGGACGACAGGGTGCCGTCTGCAAAACGCAGCAGCTGGCTGCCCGCGATGTCGCTGATGCCCACATAGGCTGCAACGCCGGTACGCGAGAAGTCGGCTTCGGCGGAACCGTCAGTCGACGTGCTGCCTTGACCAAACGAGAAAATGCCCGCGTTTGGCGTGCGGTAGGTCAGGTCCAGCTTGCGCAGCTCGGTGCGGTGGTAGTCGACGTCCAGGCTGTCGTCGGAACCGTTGATGGCGGAAGACCCGGTCAGGCCAAGGCCCGCTTCGAAGGTCAGGCGCAATTCAGAGCCGTTTTGCAGCGCTTGGGTCATGGTCAGGCCGACGCGGCTGTTGGAGTTATCGTTGTCGATAAACGTGGTGTTTGTATCGACGCCGTCGTCAACGCTCAGAACGCCAAAGTTCAGCTGGCCGTAAACGTCCCAGACGGGGCCTTCTTGGGCCTGAGCCAACGCGGGAAGCGACGCCAAGCCAAGAGCTGCAACGGTCACTGTTCCAAGAGGGTGTTTCATCTTCATCTCAAAATTCCTTATTCGCCCGATCTGCGAGGGTGCAGATCATTTGAGAAGGTTCCTCTAACAGGAAGCTGAGGGCGGTAAAGCTGTAAGGCAGCCATACTAAACGCCTGTGTTGCATCCTTGCGTGGGGCGCGGGTACCGCCCGGTACTGCAAACTGCCTTGCTACATTGGCCCGAACGGCGGTATGCGGAATTTGCATGCCAGATGCCCGCGAAAAAATCGCATCCCCCCTTTGACAGCCGCGATCAGAATGCAGGTAAATCCGCCGATGAGTCTCAGCTGCCCCAAGGATCAACGGGAACAGGCGATCCAGCCCATTGACCAGCGCATGAATCCGCACCATATCGTTGATCCATGATACCACTTTCACATATCCGCAATTTCTCCATCGTCGCGCACATCGATCATGGCAAATCCACGCTCGCCGATCGCCTGATCCAAGAGACGAACACCGTTTCCCTGCGCGATATGAAGGCGCAGATGCTCGACTCGATGGATATCGAGCGCGAGCGCGGGATCACGATCAAGGCCCAGACAGTGCGGATCAATTACACCGCCAAGAATGGCGAGGAATACGTCCTCAACTTGATCGATACCCCCGGTCACGTCGATTTTGCCTACGAGGTTTCGCGGTCCATGCGCGCGGTCGAAGGATCGCTGCTGGTTGTCGATAGTACCCAAGGCGTAGAGGCGCAGACGCTGGCCAACGTCTATCATGCGATTGACGCGGATCATGACATCGTGCCGGTTCTCAACAAGATCGACCTGCCCGCATCAGACTGCGACCGTGTTGCCGAACAGATCGAAGACGTGATCGGCATCGATGCCTCCGAAGCGATCCGTGTCTCGGCCAAGACGGGTCAGGGCATTGTCGAAACGCTCGAAGCCATCGTGCACAAGCTGCCCGCGCCTAAGGGCACGCAGGACGCGCCCCTAAAGGCGATGCTGGTGGATTCGTGGTACGACAGCTATCTGGGTGTGATCGTTCTGGTGCGGATTATGGATGGCCAGCTGAAAAAGGGCGACCGTATCCGCATGATGCAGAACGGGTCGGTGCACCATGTTGAGCGCATCGGCGTTTTCCGCCCCGCCATGACCGAGATTGACAGCCTCAACCCCGGTGAAATCGGGTTCCTGACCGCGTCGATCAAACAGGTGCGTGACACGCGGGTCGGCGATACGATTACGCACGAGAAAAAAGGCACCGAAACCCCGCTGCCGGGCTTTAAACCGGCGCAGCCTGTGGTGTTCTGTGGTCTGTTCCCCGTGGACGCCGCCGAATTCGAAGACCTGCGCGACAGCATCGAAAAGCTGGCACTGAACGACGCTTCGTTCAGCTTCGAGATGGAAACATCTGCCGCTCTTGGTTTCGGTTTCCGCTGTGGTTTCCTCGGCTTGCTGCACCTCGAGGTGATCCGCGACCGGATCGAGCGCGAGTATGACATCGATCTGATCACGACCGCGCCGTCGGTTATCTATGACATCCACATGAAAGACGGCACGGTCGAGCAGTTGCACAACCCCGCCGACATGCCCGACCTGACTTTTGTCGATCACATCGAAGAGCCGCGCATCAAAGCGACGATCCTTGTGCCCGATGAATATCTTGGTGATGTGCTGAAGCTCTGTCAGGACCGCCGCGGGATGCAGATTGACCTGACCTATGCGGGCAGCCGCGCCATGGTGGTCTATGACCTTCCGCTGAACGAAGTCGTCTTTGACTTTTATGACCGGCTGAAATCGGTAACCAAGGGCTATGCCTCTTTCGACTACCAGATGATCGGCTACCGCGAGGATGCGCTGGTCAAGATGTCTATTCTGGTGAACGACGAACCCGTTGATGCGCTCAGCACCATGGTGCACCGTGACCGTGCCGAAATGCGGGGCCGTGCGATGGTTGAAAAGCTCAAGGATCTGATCCCGCGCCACATGTTCAAGATCCCTATTCAAGCGGCCATCGGCGGCAAGGTGATTGCGCGCGAAACCCTGAGCGCAATGCGCAAGGATGTGACCGCGAAATGCTACGGCGGCGACGCCTCGCGCAAACGCAAACTGCTGGACAAGCAGAAGGCGGGTAAGAAAAAGATGCGCCAATTCGGCAAGGTCGACATCCCTCAGGAAGCGTTCATTTCCGCGCTCAAGATGGACAACTAAGGCAGATTATTCAAAAAGGGGGCGCATCAAGCGCCCCTTTTTTCGAACGATTAGGGCAGGCTGCGCATATCCGCCGGCACCGCCCCACCGTCTAGCAACCGCGACAGACAGGCGTGTGTGAACCCCCAGATATCTTCGTCATGCACAAGGTGGTGCGTCAGAAACCCTAGCGGTTCGTGCGGGTCTGTCCTCCCGCTGCGGCGGTCTTGCAGCAGTTTGGTAATCGTCGCGATCAGCGTCTCTGGCGGAACTAGCCCGCGTGTGCCGCGCCAGTAAATCGGGTCGATATGGGTGTTGATCTGTACCAGATCCGGTGCTGCCATGCGGCTCACGCGCGGCAGATACGTCGACACCCCGACATAGCCCGCCTGCGCCAGAACCGGCAGCAACCCGTCGTCCAACCTGTTCCACGGCGGCACAAATATCGGCAGCAGGTCGTCGCCAAACAGGCTTTGCATCCGGTCTAACCCTTGGGTTAGCTCGTGTGCCGCTTCAGGGCGGGGGTGGCCGAATTCTGCCTTTTTCGCCCCTTCGGGCGCGTGGCTGATGTGTTGCCAGCCGTGGACCAGCGGGCGGACCAGCGGGCGCTCTTGGCAAAGTTGTGCCAGCGCGGGGTCTGCATGTTTCGGGATCACGGCGATATGCACGGGGAGTGAGAGGTCACCGGCCATTGTAGCCAGACGGTCCAACGCGGGCGTCGGCGCAATGGCATCATCGTCACGCCACCAGAGCGGCAGGGTCAGCCCCTGCGCGCGCCAGACGGCAAGCTCCGTGTCCAGACTGGTCCAATCCACTGTCATGGCGCTGACTTTCTTATGTGTTCGGTCAAGGTGACGGTCATCGCCGCCCCGTCAAACCCGTCGGTCTGTGCAGGGCGAGGCGCATCATCCATTACCATGCGTAAGGTTGACAGCAACGCATCCGGCGTAAGGGCCGCACTTCGCAGCACCTCGATCCCCGGCAGCGCGGCGAGGGCATCGGCCCGAAGCCCTTGTTCAACTTCATTGCCCGCATCAAAGGGCACAAACACGGCGCGCACCCCGCTTTGCAGCACGTCCAGTGCAGTGTTGTACCCGCACAGCGACACCGAAGCGGCGGCGTGATACAGCATCTGCCGGAACTCGGGGCGGGCGGGTTCGATCATGACATTCGGGGGGGCATTCTGCATCAGTTCGGCGCTGCGCCGCGCAGCGTCCTGACCGCCAAGCAGCAAGCGCCACACTCTATCCGGATCGCGCGTAGCAGCAGCAAGGCAGGTGTCAAAGACATGCGTCCCCACGTCGCCGCCACCAGCGCTGACGATAATTTCATTGTGACCCAGCTGGTCGGGATGGGGGCTGGCGGCGGGCGGTGCAACGAAGCCGGTATAGCGCAGCTTGGCCTGCAACGCGGGTGACACCGGCCAGCTGAGCGACAGCGGTGTGACGTCGCCGTCTGCGTGCACCATCACCGCGTCATAGTATTGCGCGATCAGCTCATCTGCCAGCTGCGCCTTGGCGGATTTTGACGGCGGGGCGAGGATATCCCGAACCGAAGCGCAGATCAGGGGCCGCACGCGCAGCGCCTGTGCAGCGTCAAGAAGGGCGACGAATTCTGCCTTGAGCGTGCGGCGGCCAAAGGGGAACAGCTCTGTTATCAGAAGATCAGGCTGCGAAGACTTGATATGTGTCACCAGCATCTCGCGTCGTGCCGTCATGACCGCATCCGAGGCGACGTCCCCGCGATCATCCAACAAACGCGCGAAATCCACCCCGTCGGACCGCAGGGGCGGCAATTGGACCATATCAACGCCATCCCTGTCTAACTGTGGCGCAGGCATCCCACCCGAGACGACCTGCACATCGTGTCCCGCGGCCGTATAGGCACGGCCAAGGGTCAGGGCGCGGGCCAGATGACCGGTGCCCAGCAGATGGGTGACGACGATGCTAACCTTCATAAGCGCGGCTCCAGTCGGATCGGGGCGGGCAGGGCGGACCAGCCGCTCGGTGAAATCTCTAGGAGATATAAGCGGTTGCGTTTGATCTGAAAGGGGGCGGGGCCGTCAAAGTCCCAGCCGATCGCATGGGCCAGCAGTACGCGCATGACGCCGATATGGCAGACGGCAACGGTATCGCGGGTCAGGCTGCCCGCCCAAGGGATCAGTCGTTTGCGCAGGCTATCGGGGCTTTCGCCGTCCGGCGGGGTATAGTGCCAGCCCCAATCCTCGATGTCGCGAAATCCACCGGCCGGGTCCGCCTTCAGGTCGGTGCCGTGCAGCCCTTCCCATTGGCCCCAGTTCATTTCCATTAGGGCAAAGGAGGTCTCTGGCGTGCGCGCTGCGACAAGCTGGGCGGTTTCAACCGCGCGGGTCAAGGGGCTTGATACCAGATCAGCGCGGTCCCAAGGCGCGGGTAGCTGTTGCGCGGCCAGTTGCACACGCGCCTCGTCGTCCAGCGGGATATCCGTGCGCCCCTGAATCCGGCCAGCGCGGTTCCACGCCGTATGGCCGTGGCGCAAGAGAGCAAGGCGGATCACGGGTGCACCCCGCATTCGGCCAGCCCCGCCAGCAAGGTCGCCGTCGCCGAGGGTAACAAATGCTGGCCGGCGACAAAGGCGCGTGCGGCAGTGCTGCGTTGCTGGCGCATCGCGTCATCCGTCAGCAGCGCTGTGATCTGGGATGCCAGCGGCGCTTCCCCGTCCTGAGGCGTGGGATAGGCGGCAGGGGCCAGAACATCGCGCACGCCGGGACGGTCTTGGGCCACGACGGGCAGACCCGCGGCCTGCGCCTCCAGATAGGCCAAGCCAAAGGCCTCGTTCACACCGGGCCAGAACAAGAGCGCGGCCTGTTGATAGGCCTGTGCCATCGCCGGCGCATCGAGCTGGCCCAGAAACCGGACCGCGTTGCCAAAGGGGGCCATCAATGTCGCGATCTCTGCACGGGCGGGGCCGTCGCCTGCGATGTCCAAACGCCAGGTGTCACGGGCAAGCAGCGCCAGCGTGTCGGCGATGATTTGGTAAGAGGCGCGCTTGTCCCCCCCGCGCAGCATGCCGACGGCCAGCATGGCGCCGTCCAGCGTCGAGGGCGGTGGCAAGGCTTCTTTCGCCAGAAACGGGCGCAGATGGATAAGGCGTTGGTCGGGCGTCTGGTCGCGGCGCAGCGTCTCGGCATCGCGGTGGGTCAGATAAAAAATCACATCCGCCGCGTCACTGGCGGCCTCTGCGGCTTGGGCAAAACCGGCCCAAGGACCGGTCAAACGTTTGCGCGCGCGACTGGATTCGACAAGCAAATAGGGAATGCCCAAGGCCCGTGTGACAGCGGGGCCAACGAGGTCGGGGGCCTTGTAGTAATTGTGATAGGTGATCCACGCCTGCCAGCCTTCGGCGTGGCCGCGGGCGATTGCGTTTGTGATTTCGGTCTGTGCGGCGTCAATGAGGTCGCGTTGAACCGCGCTGTCGCCTGCGCCGTCGCGGCTGCGCAGGGTGCTGGACATCGCTACGGCCGCGCCGCCGCGTTTCAGCGCTGCGATCAAACCCCGCGCCATCGCCCGATCCCCCGACGGGACCGGATGATCCGGCGATTTCAACGGAGCGTAGAACGCGAGCTGCATCAGCCGCCCTGTTCCAGCATTGCGGTCAGCCTTTTGTGCAGCTGACGGATGCCGGGGGCCATGGTGAATTCGGCGTGCAGCCGGTCGTGGGCTGCGTCGGCCAGTCGCGGGCCAAGCGCAGGGTCATCGGCGAAACGCCGCATCGCATCGGCCAAGGCGGCGGGGGCGTCATCGCTGAGTATGCCGGTACTGCCGCTGGTGATAAATTCGGGGATGGCTGACACTGGCGTGCTGAGCATAGGGAGCTTCTGGCTCGCGGCCTCCATCAACACATTGGGCAGGCCGTCGCGGTCGCCGTCTTTGGCAATACGCGATGGCAGCACGAACAGGTCGGCGGCCCGCATGGCGTCGATCACCTCTGGCTGGTCGCAGGCCCCGCGCCACGTAATACGGTCGTTGATTCCATGCGACTCTGCCCGCGCCTTCATCGTGTCCGACAGGTCACCGCCGCCGATGTGGGTCCAGTGCCAGTCAAAGCTGTCTGGCAGCAGCGCCAGCGCGTCGATCAGATTATCAAAGCCCTTCTTTTCTACCATGCGCCCGACCGACATCATCTGGAACGGGTCGCTTTTGCCGCGCGGGACTCGCGTTGGCGGTTCGGGGAAACGTGCCAGATCAAGCCCGTGATAGACCAGATCAATCCGGTCGGGATCGCCAGAGAGACTGCGCAGATGTTGCGCGTTGAAATCTGTGCAGGTGGCCCCGAAGGCGGCTCCGTGACTGGCGGGGTCAAGCTTTTCGCGCAGCTCCCACTCGGGCGAGGTCCAGATGTCCTTGGCGTGTGCAGAAAAGCTCCATGGGAGGCCGCGCAGGATCGCCGCGTATCGCGCAACAGACGAGGGCGTATGCAAGAAATGGGCATAGATGCCCCGCGTGTCGGCGGGCAGCTCGTGGGCCATGACACAGGCCTGACCAAAGCGGCGACGCCGGTTGGGCGTGTCATCGCGTGCCAGATCCTGCTGGAAGACATCCCACGCGGCAGCGTAGCCGGGCATGGATTGCGCGGCTTCCTGCGCTGCGGCCACGCGTTCGGGATCGTCGCGCAGGTATTCGGGCAAGTAACGCACACGCGCCTTCAGCCGGTCGTGCAAGGGGTGGGTCTTCACATCGGTCGGGTGGCGCAAAGACCATATGTCAAACCGCAATCCCGCTTCTTCCAGCGCGACGAGCTCTTGCGCGATGAACGTCTCTGACAGGCGCGGCCAGCCTTTGACGACAATGGCGAGGGGGGCAGGGGTATTGTTCATGCGGCACCATCCATCAGGGCGCGGCCCCGTTCGACAACCACGTCCAACCCGTCCAGCAGCCCGTTCGCACCCGCCTCGGATGGTTTGTTCTGATGGGGCAGGTTGCGGATCGCGGCGATCATCGCTTGTGGCGTCATGCCGTCGCGGGTTTCGTCAAGCATGCGGACCAACCCCAATTCTTCGGCACGGCTGGCACGGATCCATTGTTCCAGGCGCGGCACGGTGCGGGGCACGATCACGGCGCGTTTGTCAAAGGAAAGCACTTCGCAAAAGGTGTTATAGCCGCCCATGCAAACCACGCCCTCGGCACCGACATACAACTGCTCAATCCGGCTATCAAAGCCAAGCGCGGTTACGCGTCCACCCAGCTTGGCCACCCGCGCATCAAAGGCTTCGCGCACGTCGCCCGAAAGGAAAGGCCCATAGATCAGCTTGGCATTGGGGGTCAGGTCGGGGTCTTGCTCGTAGGCGTCCAGCACAAGCGACACCATCGCCGCCCCGTCACCACCGCCACCCGGCGTGATCAGCACATAGGGCTCTTCGGCCGGGGGTGTTTCATCGGGGGCTTCGCGGCGTAGATATCCTGTCCAGTGCATCCGGTCGTGCGCCGCCTGTGACAGGGGCAAACCCTTGGTCGGGTCATAGACGTCTCGCATGCCATAGACCCAGATTTCGTCATAGTATTTCTCTGCCGCTTCGACGGCACCTTTACGTTCCCATTCGGCGGCCAGTACATCCGGCTCGTCCAATACGTCGCGCAGGCCAAGCACGACTTTGGTCGTGCCGTTCTCGCGCAACCAGTCAAGGCTGGGCAGCAGCTCTCCGCGGAAGCCAGTGGGCTCTTTGTCGACGATCAGCAGGTCGGGGGTATATTCCTCGAGGGCCGTGCGTATCAGGTTGGCCCGCAAAGAGGTTACCTGGTCGATATCAAGATGCAGCGACTGCGCCACATAGCTGCCGTCAACTAACTTGGTCACGCCGGGCAGACGGATGTGGTCGACCCCTTTTGGGAAGGTGAACCGGCCTGCTACAGGGGATCCGGTCAGGATGATGGCCGAGGCGTCTTCGTCCCCATCCATCAAAGCAGCGGCCAGTGCCCGCGAGCGGCGCAAGTGCCCCAACCCAAAAGTGTCATGACTGTAAAATAGGACCCGCCGCGCAGGTTTGCCGTTGCGGGTATTCTTCGAGACCGTCTGGCGCATGGGCCGATCCTAACTTGGTAAATCATTCGTGGCCGCGCAGATCGTGTCGGCGGCGAGAAAGCGTATTAATGTCAAAGGCAGGAAAACCCGTCCCGCCCGATGCACCCAGAAACCGGATAAACTAAATCACCTTGCAAATTCACCTTGGTCTGCCGACGCAGCAGGCCACTGGAAATACCTTAGGCATCTAAGGCGAACATGTCATGCTTTTCAGCACGTTCCGACCCAACGGTCCTTGAATGCGGCCAGCTGGCCAGTGTTGATACGGGGGGCGGGCTGCCCGGAGGATGCGGCGCGTGTCATGGTCGTCTTCCTTCCCGGTTCATCGTCAGGGGAACTAGGTGGGGCCGCGGGGTTCATATTGCAATGGTAACGGGGGTCGCATAGCGTTCTACTCCTGCTCCCCCACATCACGAGCGAGGACATATGCGGCATTTTATCTTCACCCTCTTTTTGTCGCTTTGGTTCCTATCCCTAGCTAACGCCTCAACGGCGCAAGGGGTTCTATCCCTTTTGCCAAAAGCGCAAGAAAAAGCCGCCAGCGACACAGATACCGACGCCGCACGGCTGCAAGAGGTCATCAAACAGGCTGCCGAAAGCGGCGTAAGCGTGGTGGTCGTCGACAGCGCAGGCGGGCTGCTGAACCAGCCCGCCCCTGCCCAAACAGGCGAGGGTGCGCAGCCAGAGGACGTGCTGGCGAAAGACACCTCTCCGCTGATGCACCTGCAAGAACGCGGCAACCAATTCCGCACCGCCTTGATCGAGCGCATCGTGCAATTGCCCGACGCGATCAACGAGGTCGTCTATATCCTGCGCGCCGCAAGCCCGGATGGCACGCTGTGGGCCTTTGGTAAGACGCTGTTGATTGCGCTCGCGCTTTTTGCTGTCGGGGTCGTGGTCGAGGTAGAGGTTTTTGGCAAACGGATCGCGCGCAGGTTTGTTACCGCCAAGGTTCAGGAGGCCCCCGTCGGCTATGCCGAAAAGATGCCGTTCCTGGTGTTTCGCTTTTTCATGGGTATCATCGGCGTGCTGGTGTCGATGCTGGTCGCCTATGTCCTCGGGGCGTTGTTGTTCGGCCCACTTGAAGATACCGCGATCCAGTTCACTGCGACGTTGATCAACATCGGCTATTTTGTCTGTCGCGTGGCGGCAGGGCTGTGGCGGATGATCCTGTCGCCGTTCCTGACGCAATACCGCATTCCGGTGTTCAGCGACCGCGATGCCAAACGCCTGCATCGCTGGCTGTGGATGATGGCCAGCCTAGACACTTGCGCGATCCTGTTCGGGATATGGATCGGAGAGCTGGGACTGAACTACGACGTCTACGCGTTCATTGCGTCGCTGATGTCAGCGGCAATTGTGGTCGCCAATATCCTGATGATCTGGGTCAACCGGCGGGCCATTTCAAACGCGCTTCGGCAGGGCAAACCCGCTTCGGAATGTAGCGCGGTTGGGCGTTTCATGTCGCGGGTCTGGGCCCCGCTGGTGGTGGCCTATGCGCTTTTCGCCTGGGTCGAACTGACCTATGATCTGGTGCTTGAAAACCCTAGCTCTGTGCCGCTGATCGCGGGGGCTTACGGTATCTTGGTGTCGATCATCGTGGTCTATGGCGTGATCAACTATGCCATCGAGCGCGGCTTTGCGCGCGCACGGATGATGCGCCGCCTGAACGCGCTGCGCCGCGAGAAACAGGCCGGTATTTTGCCGGACGATGGCGATGCGATAGCCGCAGATATCGCGGGCGCGGATGGCACGAATGCGCTGGATACTGCCGCTGAACAGGCCGCATTGGCACCGCGTCAGAGCCTGACCAGTTTCGAGAGCTTGGCCCGGCGGGTGGCCGGTATCCTCGCTTTTGTCAGTGGGGCTTACGCGTTTTTCTTTATTTGGGACACCGAGGCCACGGTGATGGTCGAGAGCCACGCGGACAAGCTGCTGGACGTGATGGTGATCCTGTTTATCGGCTATGTCATCTATCACGCCTTCCGCATCTGGATTGATAGCAAGATAGAAGCCGAAACTGCCGATCAGCCGGAGGCAGAGTTGGGCGACGAAGGCAGCGGGGCGTCCTCGGCCAGCCGACTGGCAACGCTGCTGCCGCTGTTTCGCAACTTTGTGCTGATCGTCCTGATCGTGACCATCGCCCTGATCGTGTTGATGGAATTCGGGATCAACGTCGGCCCCTTGTTTGCCGGCGCAGGGATCGTCGGCGTTGCTGTCGGCTTTGGCAGTCAGGCGCTGGTGCGCGATATCTTTGCCGGTGCATTCTTCCTGTTCGATGACGCCTTTCGCAAAGGCGAATACCTCGACGTGGGCGGGGTGAAGGGCACCGTAGAGAAAATCTCTGTCCGGTCATTCCAGCTGCGCCACCATCTGGGCGCACTACACACCATCCCATTTGGCGAGCTGCAGGTGATGACGAACTATAGCCGCGACTGGGTGATTATGAAGCTGCCCTTGCGTGTGACCTATGACACGGATGTCGAACGGGTTCGCAAGCTGATCAAAAAGCTCGGCATCGAACTGCTGGATGATCCGGTGATCGGCGATAACTTTATCCAGCCGCTCAAATCGCAGGGCGTCATCGAAATGCAGGACTCTGCGATGATTATCCGGGTCAAGTTTATGACCAAACCGGGGGATCAATGGTTGGTGCGCAAGAAGGTCTACGAGGAAATTCGCGCCCTGTTCGAACGCGAAGGCATCCGTTTTGCGCACCGCGAAGTCACGGTGCGTCTGGCGGATGGAAAGGTGCACGACCTTAGCGATGAGGAACGCAATGCGGTGACCGCCGCGGCACAGGCATCGATGGAAGAAGAGGCAGACGCAGGCCCCGCGCAGAGCGAGGACGACCGTTAAGCGCGTTTGACGCAGTTGTGACATTGAAACGGGCTCCGCTGGCGCTAGCATCTAGGCATCTGCAACAGGAGAGTTCCGATGAAACAGTCCAGACGCCAATTCCTGACGACCACAGCTGCTACAGCCGGTGTCGTGACGCTACTGCCCTATGCCGCACAAGCCGCAGCCCACGGCGGCAACATGTTCCCCGTCAGCGGTGGCGAGGTCAAAGTTCACCCCGTCGACCACGCGTCCTTTGTGATGGAGACACCAGCCGGCGTGATCTACTGCGATCCCGTGGGCGACGTTGCGAACTACAGTGATTTTGCCACGCCCGATCTGATCTTGATCACCCACGAGCACGGTGATCACTATAATGCCGAAACGCTGGCCGGTATCGTGGGTGACAACACGCAAATCATCACCAATCCCGCCGTATTCGACATGCTGCCCGCCGCGCTAAAGGCCAAGGCGAACGCGCTGGCCAACGGCGAGAATGCGATGTTCAACGAAGTATCGATCGAAGCGATCCCCGCCTATAACACCACCGAAGAACGCAAGCAGTTCCACCCGCAAGGCCGCGACAACGGCTATATCGTGAACCTCGCCGACTTCCGCGTTTATATCTCTGGCGATACCGAAGCGACGCCGGACATGCTGGCGCTGGAAAACATCGATCTGGCGTTTGTTTGTATGAACCTGCCGTTCACCATGGACGCGACCTCGGCTGCCGCTGCGGTGTCGACCTTCAAACCCGCGTTCGTCTACCCCTATCACTACCGCGGGCGCGATGATGGCACGCAAGACCCCGCCGCCTTTGCCGCAATGGTCGGCGAAGGGATCGAAGTCAAAATGGGCGAATGGTATTAAGCCAGCGCAGCGGGGGGGCAGCCCCCCGCACCCCTTGGGATTTAGGCCATCTGGAAGGGTAAGCCGACCGGATCAGGATTTATACGGGTCAAGGCTGGCCCGCAGGCCGTCGCCTAGGAAGTTGAACGCCAGAACCACCACGATGATTGGCAGCATGGGGATGGCGGTCCACCAGTAGATTTCGATGCTCGCGAGGTTTTGCGCATCATTCAGCATGACGCCCCAGCTCACGGCAGGCGCGCGCAGGCCCAGTCCAAGAAAACTCAACGCGGTTTCACCAAGGATCATCGCAGGGATTGATAGGGTTGCGCTGGCGATCAGATGCGACATGAAGTTCGGCAGTAGGTGTTTGCGGATCACCCGCGCGGGCGAGGCACCCATCATCTCGGCTGCCTTGACGTATTCCTCTTCGCGTAGGCTCAGGAATTTGGAGCGTACGGCGCGCGCCAGCCCTGGCCAGTCCAGAATTCCGAGGATGATCGAGATGATAAAGAACACCGACACCGGCCCCCAGTTCGACGGCACCGCCGCCGACAGCGCCAACCAGAGCGGCAACTCGGGCAAGGACCGCAGGATTTCAATCGCGCGGTTGACCAGCCAGTCCGTCTTGCCACCGAAGTAGCCCGCCAGTGACCCAAAAAAGATGCCCAGTACAAAGCTGACCGTGATGCCGATCAGCCCCACCGTCAAAGACAGCTGCGCGCCATAAAGGATGCGGCTGAACACATCGCGGCCCAGCCGGTCCGAGCCCCAGAGAAACACTGTGGCCCCATCCGGGGCGCAGAACAGATGGGTATCGGTTGGGATGAGGGCAAAGAGGTGGTAGGTTTCACCCTTACAAAAATACTCAATCTTGCGCGGCTTGCTGGTATCGGTGTCGTAGACCCAGCGAAAATTGACCAGATCCGCCGTTCCCGTCGTCTTGTAGACATAGGGGCCGATGAAGGCACCATCGTGCCAAAGGTTGATGCTTTGCGGCGGCACATAGATGTGTTCGGCATTGCGTTCGTTGGGCGTATAGGGCGCGATGAACCCCGCCACCGGCAATATCAGATAGCAGAACGCCAGAAACAGCCCCGACACGAGGGCAAGCTTATGTCGGCGGAACTTGCGCCACATGAGCCGCGCAACAGAGGCGTCCATCTCGGCCCGTTCGGGCGCAGATAGGTCGGCATCATCAATCCAAGGGGTCGTGTCAACAAAACGGTTGTCGGGCTGGATGCTCATGTGGTGCGTGCCCCGTAACGGATGCGCGGATCAAGCAGGACCAGCAGCATGTCAGAGATCATCGTGCCAATCAGCGTCAGCAGGGCCACGAACATCAGGATGAAGGCGGCGAGGAATTGGTCTTGGGACTTCAGCGCAACCAGCAGATAGGGGCCGATTGTTTGCAGGCCTAGGACAACCGATACCAGCACCGACCCCGAAATCATCGCGGGCAGCAGATTGCCGATATCGGCGACAAACGGGTTGAACGCCACACGTAGCGGGTATTTTGACAGCAGCCGTGCGGGGGCCATGCCTTTGGCTTTGGCGGTTTCGACATAGGGTTTATCAAGCTCGTCCAGCATATTCGCCCGCAGCCGCTGCATCATCGCGGCTGCGCCCGCTGTGCCGATCACAAAGGTTGGTACGATCAGGTGCAGCAGCACAGAGCGTACTTTTTCCCATGACATCGGCTGGCCTTCAAGCTCGGGGGCCATCAGCCCGCCAATCGGCAGGTCAAAGTATTTATGCCCGTAATAGAACAAGATCAGCGCCAGCAGGAAGTTCGGCGTCGCGAGCCCGAGGTAGCCCAGAAAACCGGCGGTATAATCGACCCACGTCTCGGATTTAGCCGCGGCGAGCACCCCCAGCGGTAATGCGATAAGATAGACGAACAATACGGCGGCCAGATTGACCAGTACGGTCATCCAAAGGGCGTCCCCGACAATTTCGCCAACGGGGCGGTCGAATTCGAACGACCAGCCGAAATTGCCCTGTATCAGCCCCGCAAACCCCTGCGGCCCCGGCACCATGCCGACCCAGATCAGGTATTGTTTCCAGATCGGTTGATCCAGCGCGTATTCGTGCCGCAAAAACTCGGCCTTGGCGACGCCTTCGGCCTGACCTGTGGCACGCAGCTCAGCGATCTGGTTCGACAGGTAATCGCCGGGGGGCAGGTTGATAATGACAAACACCAGCAGTGAGACCACCAGAAGGGTCAGCAGCATCGTGATGAAACGCCAGACGGCGTATCTGAGGAATATCATCGGCTTACCTGCACATGGGGGTCTTTGAAGTAGAATTCATCGATACGATGGATGCCGAAATGCGCGCCGGGATCAAAGGCCCAAATGCCTTTTTCCGGCACGTTCATCAGATCATTCGATACAACGACGGGCTGCGGCGCTTCGGAGAGGATACCGATACCGAACTGCTGTTCGGCATGGATGGCCAGCATCCGTTTCCAGATGTCTTCGCGGACCTGCGGATCGTCGGTGTGGTTCCAGTCATTCGCCAGCAACATCAGACGTTTGGCCGGCTGCATGTCAGGGGGCGATCCGGCTTGCCCAACCGTTTGATAATACTGCCCCCACATCGGCCAAGCAAAGAATTCCTGATCGGTGGGCGCAAGATAGGATGGCGACGTCGACGGCCCCGGAAGCCCGTTGTCCCAACCATACCAGACCGAGGCCATCGTCCGCCCCGCATAGATCCGATTGCGCAGGATGTCGCGGTCCAGCGGGCGCATGATCAGACGGATGCCCAGATCTCGCCATGTGTCCGTGATGATCGCCAGCGCGTTTTCTTCCTCGCTGCGTTCGCCTGCGGTCTCGATCACGAACTCCATCGGGCGGCCGTCGGGCAGTTCGCGCAGGCCCGCAGGGGTTCGCTCTGTCAGACCCATATCGTCAAGCAGCGCATTGGCATGGGCAAGGTTCATCGCTGACCACGAATGGGTGTTGTCTTCGTCATAAAGCGCACTTTGGGACAGGGCGGACATGCCGCCTTCGCTGGCGAGACCAAAGTACAGGGCGCGGTTGATCATCCGCCGATCGATGCCAAGGCTCAGTGCGCGGCGAAAGCGAACGTCGCGCATCACTTCGCGCCAGACAGGGTCGGCGAAGTTCAGGTTGGGGTAAATCGCAATCTGGCTGGCGGCACCATTGGCCCACAGCAAGGTGCGGTATTTGCCGCCGTCGACCTCTCCCTTTTTGAGGATCGCCACATCGGGAAAATCGAGCCCGCGTGCCTGTAGGTCGACCTCGCCCGCGTTTGCCTTGGCCGCGATCAGCCCACCGCCGACGACGGTCATCTGCACCACGTCGATATAGGGTAGTTGCACGCCGCGGCTGTCGATGCGGTGGAAATAGGGGTTTCGCACGAACAGTTTGCGCGAGCTGTCCGTGTCCGACGTGTTGATCCACGGCTGCAGCGTTGGCTGCGCGGGATTGTCGAACTTGTACATGTTGTCGCGTTTATTGTGCAGCGCGGCCCAGCTTTTGACGCGGGCGGATTTGACCTTTTCGATCAGCGCGTCAGGGTCGGCGAACTTCACGTGGAACTGTGACAGATAGTGGGCGGGCCGGTAGATGAACGGCGGGCTGGCCTGTGCCAGCAGCGGCAGGAAATTGGGGTTGGGGGTCTGCCATTCAAACACGACCGTTTGCGCGTCGGGAAAGGTGACCTTGCCCAGCCGGTTGTCCACGATCATAAAATCAGGCGGCCCGCTGGGGGTAATATCGGGATCGTTGGCGACGTTCTCCCACCAGTATTTGAAATCATCCGAGGTAAAGGGCACGCCGTCGGACCAGCGGTGGCCGGGGCGCAGACGGAGCGTGAACTTGCGGCCTTCTTCCACATCAACAGCGGCAAGAAGATCGGGGGCGAGCGTGTAATCGGATTGGTACCCGACCAACCGCGCATAGCCGTAGACGGCCATCTGCCGCACGTCCTTGGTCCGCGAGATCAGCGTGCGGAGTGTACCGCCCTGACGACCAAAGCTGCGGCCCTTGGCTTCGAGATCGACGACCAGCGGCTCTGATGGAATGCGGTCAGCGACGTGGGGCAGGTTGCCGGAGTTAACCTCTTGTGCCCAAAAACTGCTTTCCTGCAGCACGGGGCCGTCGCTGTGGGCGGCAATGGGCGCAAGTACGAGAGAAGCGGAGAGGGCGAGTAAGAGCTTACGCATGGCAACGTACCTTATGGCCGGGCTCAAGCTCGCGCAGGGCAGGGGCGTGGGCACCGTCAAAGCGGAACTGCTCTGGCCAAAGCGTGGGCGATCCTGCACCCTTGGCGACCAGATCAAGGTCGATGGGGCGGCTGATATCGGGTTCAGGCTGTGCCGCAATCAAGGCGCGGGTATAGGGGTGTTGGGGGTTGTAGAACAACGTATCGGGCGAGGCCTGTTCGACAATAACGCCTGCGCGCATCACCGCGACCTCATCCGCAATACGGGCAACGACGGCCAGATCATGGCTGATGAACAGATAGCTCAGGTTGGCACGGTCACGGATGTCTTCGAGCAGGGTCAGGATCTGTTCCTGAACCGACACATCCAGCGCCGAGGTGGGTTCATCGCAAATCAGCAGCTTCGGATCGAGCGTCAGCGCGCGGGCGATCGACAGACGTTGGCGCTGCCCGCCTGAAAAGGCGTGAGGGAAACGGCCGAGCATATCGGGGTTCAACCCGACCCAACGCAGCATTTCCGCCGCCTTTTCGCGGCGGTCGCGGGCTGTGCCGATGTTGTGCACCTCCATCGGTTCGGTCAGGGCTTGTTGTACGCGCATGCGCGGGCTGAGCGATGAATACGGGTCCTGGAACACCATTTGCGCCTGCCGTTGAAACGCTTTCCGCTCGGCGGGGGACAGGTCATGAACGGCCAGCGACGCGGCAGCGGGGTCAGGGCGAAACAGCACCTCGCCGCCAGCATCGGGGCGTTCGGCCCCCATCGCGATGCGGGCGCAGGTGGTTTTACCCGATCCGCTTTCGCCGACAATCGCCAGCGTCTTGCCGCGCGGCAGTTGCAGGTCGACGTTCTGGCAGGCGGATACGGTTACGGGTTTGCGCCAGCCGCCCGCCCGCATGGTGTAGGTCTTGGATACATTGCGCAGTTCAAGGATCACGTCGTCAGGGGCGGCCGAAAACGCAGGCGCGGGGGCGGCAACGGCCGGGATCATCGGGGCGGCGGCGAAAAGCTTGGCGGTATAGGGATGGGCGGGGCTGCCCAGCACATCCTGTGCATTGCCCCGTTCCATCACGCGCCCCTTGTGCATCACGACGACTTTTTGCGCCATATTAGCCACGACGCCCAGATCGTGGGTCACAAGGATCACGCCCATGCCGGTTTCAGCCTGAAGCGACCGGATCAGCCCCAGCACCTGCGCTTGCGTCGTCACGTCCAGCGCGGTTGTCGGCTCATCCGCGATCAGCAGCTCGGGTTTGGCGACCATTGCCATTGCGATCATTGCACGTTGGCGCATCCCGCCCGACATCTCGAAGGGATAGCTGCGCCACGCCCGCAGCGGATCGGCAAAGCCGACCTTTTCGAACTGGTGCAAAACCGCGCGTTTGGCGGCACCGCGCCCCATGTTGCGGTGCAGACGCAGCACCTCGGCGACTTGGTCGCCGATGCGGTGCAAGGGTGACAAGGACCGCATCGGTTCCTGAAAGATCATCGAAATGCGGTCACCTCGAATGGCGCGCATCTTTTTCTCGGGTAGCGCCAAAAGGTCGACCGGGCCTTCCGCTCCGTTAAAGCGGATCGATCCACCGCGCATCTGCGCTGCATCCGGCAGCAAACGCAGCACAGACCGGCACGACAGCGTTTTGCCAGACCCGCTTTCGCCGACCAGCGCAAGGGTTTCGCCTGCATTCAGCGCAAAGCTGACGCCATCCACGACTAACGGGCCGGCACTGAAACCGATCGACAGATCATTTACTTCAAGAAGGGGGGCCATGGTCATCCCAAGCGCATCAAAGCGAAAATTACCAATCGAGTGAAGCCGATAAACGCCTAAGCGTCTAGGGGGGCAGCGTGAAAACCAAGCGTCAGCGGTACACAATTGGCGGCTGCGTCCCCATGTTGCATCAGTACGACCCAACCCGAAGGAGAACCGTGATGAGCCGCCTGGAAATTTTTATCGACCGTATGGTGTCACAGCGCGCGTGTATCGATCATGCCGCCGCATTGACGCAGACATTGACGGGGCCAGTGTTTGAATTGGGGTTGGGCAACGGACGGACGTTTCACCACATCCGCGAAACCCTGCCCGAGCGCGATATATTCGTGTTCGAACGGGCCGTGGCGTCTAACCCCGATAGTACCCCCGAGGACCATCAGCTGATTTTGGGCGATGTGCATGAAACCTTGCCGGCCGCGTTAAACCGGTTCGGGCCAAATGCCGCGCTGATTCACGCGGACCTCGGCGGTCATAACCTCGCGAAGAACGATGCTTTTGCGCGTGCTCTTTCGCCTCTGATCGAGCCTTTGTTGGCTGTTGGAGGCGTGATGGTGTCGAGCGATAGGATGTATTTCGACAATTTGACCGAAATTGCTTTGCCGTCCGAAGCGGTCGCCGGACGCTGCTTTATGTACCGCCGTGACAAGTCTTGATCTGGCTTAAGTAATTGTAATTAATTTGTAAAATATTGTACGGCACCGGTATTTCGGTGCCGTTTTAAGTTTCGCTTGCGTGTTCCAAGTCCCCTCCCTAGTGTGCGCCCGAGACATAGTGAAACGATGTTTCGCATGGTGAAACAATTCTTGGGAGGGAATTACATGTCCTTTTTGAAAAATCTATCCTTCGCAGCCGCATTGAGCGTTGCAGCCTCTGTCGCCGGTGCCGAAACCGTCCTGATCCACGGCGAAGCCGGCCCGAATCGCGGTGCCCGCGCCAACGCGCTGCAGTGGTTTGCGGACCAAGTGGCCGAGCGGTCGGAAAACGATCTGCGTCTGGACATCCAGTGGGGCGGTGCGCTGTTCAAAGCGAACGCGGCGGTTCAATCCATCGGTGACGGTGTGGCGGACATGGGATCCGTGATCGCTGTCTATTACCCGCAAGAAATGGCGGCCTATGGCATCGCCGACCTGCCTGTCAGCAACCCCGACGCTTGGGTCGGTATGCGCGCCACGGACGAGCTAATGCGTTCAAACCCGGCGATTGCGGACAATCTGGCAGACAAGAACCTTGTTTACATCGGGACATGGACCACCAGCCAGGTGAACATCGGTTGTAAAGGCGACGCGATCCGTTCGATCGCCGATATCGCGGGCAAAAAAGTACGTGGTACAGGGGCCTACGGTAAAGTCTTTGGCGACGAGGGCGCGAACATGGTCAACATGTCCATCTATGACGCGTACCAAGGGCTGGACACTGGCTTGATCGATTGTAGCCAGGGCTATTCCTACGCCGTCGCAGCGCTGAAGCAGGCCGAAGTTATGGACAACTACACCCTGCTGAACTGGGGCCAAGTTGGTGGTGTCGGCATTTTCATGAACAAAGACATGTTCGATGGTCTGTCCGAAGATCAGCAGCAGGTACTGTTGTCCACTGGTGCCGACCTGTCCGATGAATTCGGTCGCATGATCACGATCGCCAATGATGACGCCATCGCAGCGATGAAAGACGAAGGTGTCGAGGTTCTTGAACTGCCCGCAGAAGAGCGCGCCAAACTGGTCGCCGGCGGCGAAAAGTATCTGGCCGAGTGGATCGAGACAGCCAACCGCACCGGCCTTCCCGGCGAACAGCTGCTGGAAGACTACAAGGCGTTGATCGTGAAATACACGAACGAGCGCGACGAGAACGGTTACCCCTGGGCAGCTGATAACAACTAAGCATTAGCTTTGGGAGGAGCAGGGACCATGTTGGTACCACTTGAGAAAATCCTGTTGGGGTTGGGCGCGGCTGCGGTCATCCTGCTGGGGATCTTGATCACGTCCAACGTGGTCGCGCGCGCCGTCTTCGCATCTAGCGTACCCGACAGCGTTACTTTGGTGCGGGAGCTGATGGTCGCGGCCATCCTCCTGCCCCTTGCAGCAGCAACTGCCAACCGCGCGCACGTCAGCGTGGCCTTTGTGTCCGACCGGTTCGGGCCCAAGTTGCGGTCCTGGTTGATCGTGCTGGGATCGGTGATGGGGATGATTGCCTTGGGCGGTCTGATCTATGCTGGCGGCCGCGAATTCCTGAGCGTTTGGGAAAAGGGCAGCTTTTTCTACGGCGACCTGAACCTGCCCAAATGGCCCGGACGTTTGTTGTTTGTGATCGGCATCGCCGCTTGCTGGCTGCGTCTGGCCGAACTGGCGATCCGCGATGTCCGCACGATCCTGTCCGGCGGTACGGTCTCGGACGAAGAAAATCACACAATCGAACTCCTTGCTGAAAAAGAGGTGCTGTAATGGACGCGTCAACCATTGGCCTGATTGCCTTTGCCGCAGTGTTGATCCTGCTGGCGCTTAGGGTGCCAATTGCGTTTGCTCTGGCCAGTGTGGCCACGATCGCCACCTTCTTTATCTTCGCGTTCCGCACCGGCACCTTCATGCCAGAACGTGCCATCCGCGCGACCACGTCGATGGTGTTCTCGAACTCCTTCGATCTGATACACTCGTACGATCTATCTATGATACCGCTGTTCGTGGCGCTTGGACATATCGCCTATCGCGCCGACATCACGACCAAGATTTACCATGCAGCCAAGGTTTGGCTCACGCGTCTGCCCGGCGGTGTTGCCATGGCAAGCGTCATGGGCTGTGGCGGGTTTTCGGCGATCACCGGCAGCTCTATTGCCTGCGCCTCGACCATGGGGAAAATCTGCACACCCGAGATGTTGCGCATGGGCTATGACCCACGTCTTGCCACGGCATCGGTCGCGGCAGGGGGCACGCTGGGGTCACTGATCCCGCCGTCGGTTTTGTTCATCATCTACGGTATCTTCACCGAGACCTCTATTTCGTCCCTGTTTCTGGCCGGTGTTCTGCCGGGGCTGCTGACGCTGGCGGGCTTTATCCTCGTGATTGCCGTCTGGGTCTGGCACTCACCTGAAATCGCACCGTCCACAGCGACGCGTTATTCCACAAAGGAACGGTTCGCTGCAGCTGCGGAAAGCTGGCCTGCGGTGATGCTGTTCGTGCTGATCATCGGTGGCATCTACGGCGGCATCTTTACCGCAACCGAAGCGGCGGCTGTTTGTGTGGTCGCGGCAACGCTCATCGGCTTTGCGCAGCGCAAACTGACGCTGCAAGGCCTGTGGGACGCGGTGAAAGAAACCTGCATCCAGACCGCGGCGATTTTCTTTATCGCGGCGGGGGCCAAGATCTTTGTGGCCTTTATCGCGCTGACCAACGTCGCCCCGATGATTGTGAATGTAGTGGCCGAGGCCGAGCTGTCGGCCGTGGTCCTGCTGCTGGCGATTGCGGCGATCTATCTGCTGCTTGGCATGTTCCTTGATCCGATTGGCATCATGGTTCTGACCCTGCCACTGATGATCCCGCTGGTTGAAAGCTATGACATGAACCTGATCTGGTTCGGTGTTGTGGTGATCAAGCTGCTGGAAATCGGTTTGATCACACCGCCCGTCGGGCTGAACGTCTTTGTCATCGCTAATGTGGTGGGCAAAGAGGCTCCGATCGACAAGATCTTTGCCGGTATCACGCGCTTCCTGAGCGTCGACGTGATCGTGCTGGTGCTGATCATGTCCTTCCCGATGATCTCGTTGCTTATTCCCATGGCGGCGCGATGAGTGGCGACACCACAGATCGGAAATTTGCCAATACTCTGGCGCGGGGGCTTGCTATATTGCGGGCCTTTCGCGCCAGTGACAGCGGGCTGACCCACGCGCAGATCGCGGATCGTACAGGGCTGCCGAAACCCACGGTGTCGCGGTTGACCTATACGCTATGCGAGCTGGGCTATCTTAGCCACGGCGGGCGCAATGACCGCTTTCGGCTGGGGCCGTCGGCCATCGCACTTGGCTCTGTCGCGTCGGTGGCGGTCAACTTTCTGGATCTGGTGTCGGATGCGATGCAGCAGCTGGCCGATGATACGGGCACGCTAACGCTAGTCGCCGTACGCGACGCCGAAAAGATGATGCTGGTGCGCACATGGCGCCCGCAGAATGCATCGACCATCTGGCTGGAGCCGGGACACCGGATTCCGTTGATTGGGTCGTCTTCTGGCATGGCCGTCGTGGCGTCACTTAGTGAAGAGCGCTTTGAGCAGTTGACGCCCGAAGCGGATATGCGAAGGTTCCAGGCGGAGGGATATTCGCAACTGATAGAACAAGGGTTCGCCTACGCGTTGGAAGGCACAAGATATGCCAGCACGATCAACGCCGTAAGTGTCCCCTATTTTGCCGAAGAGTTCGGCGAACCGGTATCGTTCACCGCCGGTGCCATGCCTCATGATTTGCCCGATTCCCGTATCGTGCAAGAGGTCGGCCCCGCGTTGCGTGAACTGGTGCGGGCGCTTGAACAGCGCACCGGGCGCACGCCTGCGCTGAGCCGCCGCGACTGAAACAAGACTAGACCAAGGAATATGCTAAATGACTGACAAGATTGGATATACCCGCAAAGGCGACGTGGCCGTACTGCGGATCAAGAACCCCCCGGTCAACGCGTTGTCCCATGCTGTTCGTGAAGGTCTGGTTGCCGGCATGGCACAGGCCGAAGCGGACGAAGGCGTCAAAGCCGTTGTTATCGTCGGGGAGGGCCGTGCCTTTATCGCCGGCGCGGATATCACCGAATTCGGCAAAACGCCGCTAGAACCCTTCCTGCCTGATGTTTGCAAACGGATCGAGGATTCCCCGTTGATCGTCGTAGCCTCCATGCATGGTGTATCGCTGGGTGGCGGGCTCGAGATCGCGTTATCGGCGCATTACCGCGTGGCGCAGCCGTCGGCCAAAGTGGGCCTGCCCGAAGTGCATCTGGGCCTGATCCCCGGTGCCGGTGCCACCCAGCGTTTGCCGCGTCTGATCGGTGTGGACCCGTCGCTTGATCTCATCACCTCTGGCCGTCAGGTCAAAGCGGCCGAAGCCGAAAGCCTTGGCATTGTCGATCAGGTGACCGAGGGCGACCCCGAGGACGTAGGCGTCGCCTATGCCGAGACCCTGATTGCCAAAAACGCATCGCGCCGCCCCGTAAGCGAGATGGCCGCACCAGCGCCGATCGACTGGGATGCGGCCTATGACGGGACGCTGAAAAAAGGCCGCGGACAGATTTCTCCGGCGCAGGCGGTCCGCGCTGTTCAGGCCGCTGCAGAGCTGCCCTTTGACGAAGGCATGCGGGCCGAGCGCAAGATTTTCATGGAGCTGATGGAAACCGACCAACGGCAGGGCATGATCCACACGTTCTTCTCTGAACGTGCGGTTGGTAACCTGCCGGAGCTCAAGGGCGTAGAGCCACGCGCACTGCAATCCATCGGGATCATCGGCGGCGGCACCATGGGGGCAGGCATCGCCACGGCTGCGCTGTTGGCAGGCTTTAACGTTGTGCTGATCGAGATGAAGGCTGACGCCGCAGAGGCCGCGCGCGGTCGCATTGCAGGCAATCTTTCGGGCGCGCTGAAGCGCGGCAAGATCACCCAAATGAAATACGATGCGATGACCAACACCGCGCTTGAGGTGTCGATCAACTATGACAGCCTCGCCTCGGTCGATCTGGTGATCGAAGCGGTGTTCGAGGACATGGACGTCAAGAAAGAGGTGTTCGGCAAGCTCGACGCCGTGTGCAAACCGGGTGCTATTCTGGCGTCCAACACGTCCTATCTGGATGTGGACGAGATCGCCGCCAGCACCTCGCGCCCTGCGGATGTAATCGGGCTGCACTTCTTCTCGCCTGCGCATATCATGAAGCTGCTCGAAGTGGTCGTCGCCGAAAAGACGGCAGCGGATGTGGTCGCCACGGGCTTCGCCCTTGGCAAGGCGCTGAACAAGATTTCGGTACGCGCCGGTGTGTGCGACGGCTTTATCGGCAACCGTATTCTGGCCACTTACCGCACCGCGGCCGATCATATGGTTCTGGATGGCGCGTCGCCCTACCAGATCGACAAGGCGCTGGTCGACTTTGGTTTCGCCATGGGCCCGTTTGCCGTGGGCGATCTGGCCGGTCTCGACATTGGCTGGGCCACACGCAAGCGCAAGGCGGCCACGCGCCACCCTGCCGAACGCGTACCGACATACCCCGACAAGATCTGCGAAGCCGGCAACTTTGGCCAGAAGACCGGCAAAGGCTTCTACATCTATGAAGCCGGCACACGCGGTGGGGTGCCAAACCCCGAGGTGTCCGAACTGATCGCCGCCGAACGCGCCGAACGCGGCATCACCCCGCGTGACTTTACAGACGCAGAAATCGTACGCCGCTATATGGCCGCGATGGTCAACGAGGCGGCAAAGGTCGTGGGCGAGGGCATCGCGAAACGGCCCTTGGACGTTGATATGGTGCTGCTCTTTGGCTACGGCTTCCCGCGCTATTGGGGTGGGCCGATGAAATGGGCCGACCTGCAAGGTCTGCCCGCGCTGCTGGCCGACATCGAAGGCTACGCCAAGGATGACGCGTGGTTCTGGGAACCCGCGCCGCTGTTGAAACAGCTGGTTGCAGAGGGTCGCACCTTTGACGACCTGAACAAACTAGCCGCAAAGTAAATGAACAAGGGCGCAATGCCCGACAATATAAACCGGAGGAAGACAAATGGATCTGAGCTATAGCGACGAAGAAAAGGCTTTCCGCGCCGAAGTGCGGGCCTTTCTTGAGGAAAAGCTCCCCAAGGAAATGAGCGACAAAATCCGCAAGGGTGAAGAGCTTGGTAAAGACGGTCAGGAACAGTGGCATGCTATCCTGAACGCCCAAGGCTGGCTGGCCCCGAACTGGCCCAAAAAGTTCGGTGGTGCCGAATGGAACGCGGTTCAGCGTCACATTTTCGAAGAAGAAGCCGCTGCCGCCTATGCGCCGCGCCTCGTGCCCTTTGGTCTGTCGATGTTGGCCCCCGTGCTGCAAAAATTCGGCTCGCAAGAGCAGAACGATTACTGGCTGCCACGCCTCTTGGCGGGCGATGACTGGTGGTGTCAGGGCTATTCCGAGCCGGGCGCGGGTTCCGACCTTGCCTCGTTGAAGACAGAAGCGGTTTTGAACGACGAAGGCACGCACTATATCGTCAACGGCCAAAAGACATGGACCACGCTGGGTCAGCACGCGAACATGATCTTCTGCCTCGTGCGCACCGACAAGACCGTGAAACAGCAAGAGGGTATCTCCTTCCTGCTGATCGACATGGAAACCCCCGGCGTCGAAGTGCGCCCGATCATCCTGCTCGACGGCACCCACGAGGTGAACGAAGTCTGGTTCACGGATGTGAAAGTACCGGTCGAAAACCTTGTTGGCAAAGAGAACGAAGGCTGGACCTACGCCAAGTACCTGCTGACTCACGAACGCACCAACATTGCGGGCGTCGGTTTCTCGCAAGCGGGTCTGACAGCGGTCAAGCGCATCGCCAAAGCCGAGATGTCCGGCGGCAAACCCTTGATGCAGAACCCGCACTTTGCGGCGCGCGTCGCACAGGTCGAGATCGACCTGATGGCGATGAGCACCACAAACCTGCGCATCGTCTCCAAGGCGGCGTCGGGTGGCGCGGCACCGGGCGTCGAAGCATCTATGCTTAAGGTCAAAGGCACGATCATCCGTCAAGAGATCAACGATCTCGCGCGTCGTGCGGCTGGTGCCTATGCGATGCCATTCGCATCCGAAGCGATCGAAGGGTCGAACCTGGCCCTGCCTGATCCGTTGAATGCCGGCCCCGTCGCCGCGCAATATTTCAACAACCGTAAACTGTCGATCTTTGGCGGCTCGAACGAAATCCAGCGCCAGATCATTGCCAAAACAACGATGGGAGGTGGAGCATGAACTTCGACCTGACAGAAGAACGCCAAATGCTGCAAGACAGTCTGCGCCGTTTCCTGCGCGACAAATACGACACGGCAACGCGTAACAAGATCCTCGAGAGCGACTCCGGCTTTTCCGCGGATATCTGGAACGGTCTGGCCGAACTGGGCGTCATCGGCGCGCTGTTCACCGAAGATCAGGGCGGCTTTGGCGGCGCTGGTTTCGACATCGCAGTTGTGTTCGAGGAACTGGGCCGCGCGGGCGTGGTCGAACCCTTCCTTGATACGGCCATTCTGGGCGGCGGTCTGATTGCCGATTTGGGCAATGATGACCAGCAGGCCCACATCGAAGAGCTGATCGGCGGCGCGCTGCAGGTGGCCTTTGCCCACGGTGAACCCACCAGCCGCTATGACCTGAACCAGGTCACGTCCACGGCCAAGGCCGATGGCGACAACGTCGTGCTGAACGGTCGCAAGGCTGTTGTGGTCAACGCAGAAAACGCCGACATGCTCATCGTCTCTGCCCGCGAAAGCGGCGCGGCAGGCGACGAAGACGGTATTTCGCTGTTCCTCGTTCCGGCGGACGCCAAGGGCATCACGCTGCAAGGCTATTCGCTGTTGGCCGGTGGCCGTGCCGCCGAAGTCACGCTGGATGATGTGTCCGTGCCTGCCTCTGCCCGTCTGGGTGAAGCCGGCAAGGCGTTCAAGGCCATCGAGGCCCGCGTCGCAGCGGCCAACGTCGCAATCTGTGCCGAAACATTGGGCGCCATGGAAACGGCAACGCGCCTGACCCGTGAATACCTGATGACCCGCAAACAGTTCGGCAAGCCCATCGGCACCTTCCAGGCGCTTGCGCACCGGATGTCCGATCTGCTGATCGAGATGGAACAGGCGCGTTCCGCCGTGATCGTTGCGGCTGGCCACCTCGAAGCGGAGTACAAAGCGCGCGAGACCCATATCTCTGCCGCCAAGAACCTGCTGGGCCGCGCGGGCCGTCTGGTTGCCGAAGACAGCATCCAGATGCACGGTGGTATCGCCATGACCCAAGAATACGAACTGGCTCATATCGCCAAGCGTATCATCATGGCCGATCACCGCTTTGGCGACACAGACCACCATCTGGAGCGTTTCATTGCCCTTGCAGCCGCTTGATGAAAGCCAGCTGATCCGGGACGAGACAGGCACCCAAACCCTTGTCGGATATGTCGTGGACATATCCGACAAGGCCCACGGGCGCTGCTTTCTTGATCTGGGTCCGCAGCACTTTAACCGCCATGGGGTTCTTCATGGCGGTATTGCCGCCACATTGCTGGATAACGCCTGTGGCATGACCGGATCGCTCAGCGTGGACCCCACGGGCCAGAACCCGTTTCTCACGATTTCGCTGACGACGCAGTTTCTGGCCGCTGGTATGCCAGGTCGCGTGACCGCGACCGGCACGATCAAGGGCGGTGGCCGCAGTCTGCTTTATATCGACGCTGAACTCGTCCACGAAGACGGCACGGTCATTGCGACATCCACAGGCGTGTTCAAACGCGTCCCTCAGGAGAAACTGAAATGAGCGCTCGGATCGAAGACAAGGGTGACCGCATCGTCATCTGGAACGGAAACGCGCACAAGCGGGGCGCATTGTCGCCCGAGCTTTACGCCTGCATCGCGCAAGCGATTGAAATGGCCGCCGAGCCGCGCATCCGTGCCGTGATCCTGACCTCCGAAGGCGATTTCTTTTGCGCAGGGGGCGATCTGAACGTCCTGATCGCGCGCCGCGACATGCCCAAGGATGAACGCCGCGGCAAGATCAACGAATTGCACAGCCTGATCCGCGCAATCCGGTCCAGCCCGGTGCCGGTCATTGCCGCCGTCGAAGGCGGTGCTGCCGGGGCAGGGCTGTCCTTTGCGTTGGCCTGCGATCTGGTCGTTGCTGCAGCCGGTGCCAAATTCGCCGCCGCCTACGTCAAGGCGGGTCTGGTGCCCGACGGGGGGCTGACCGCCTCGCTTGCCCGCGCCTTGCCGCGTCAGCTCGCCATGGAGATGTGTCTGCTGGCGCAGCCCGTGACGGTAGAGCGGATGCATGATCTGGGCGTGGTGAATGTCGTCACCGAAAAAGGTGGCGCGTTTGATGCTGCTATGGCGCTGGCCGATCGTTTGGCCGCAGGACCCCGCGATGCCCAAGGGGTGATCCGCGGCTTGGTCGCGCAGGGCTATGACGTGTCCGAGGCTGACCAGCTGGACGCGGAATGCGATGCGATGGCCCACGCCACCGGCGCTGATGAGGCCGCCGAAGGCATCGCCGCTTTCTTGGAAAAGCGCACACCGAATTACGGCGGCTGAGCCTCAGCCACCGATCTATTGACCCAACCCGCAGCCAGACGCGCTGACCGGGTTCTGACTGACTGCGGGGAGGCAGGGAATATTATGGTACGTGTAGAGCAATTTCTGGCGGATCAAGTGGCCGCACGCGGGGACGCGCCCGCGCTGAGTGACAGCACAGGGGTACGCTGGACGTACAAAATGTTCGACAAGGCAAGCGACGACATCGCGCAGGCGCTCAAGGATGCCGGTGTGCAGCCCAATGACCGCGTCCTGATGCTGTCGGAAAACTGTGCCGCCGCCGTGGCGACCGTGTTTGGCACATGGAAAGCCGGTGCGGTCATTATTCCCGTCAATGCACGGCAAAGTGCGGGCGAAATCCAGCGGATCATCGACCATGCGGCGCCGGCTGCGGTGGTGCTGACCTGCCATGCTTCATCTGATGCAACAGTCCACGCCGAAACTCTGAACGCCGCAGAAATCACCGGCGCCTTTGGCACGATGCATCTGGCCACGCCGATCGCAAGCAACCCCGATGATGAGCTAAGCGATGTGGCCGTGCTGCTTTATACCACGGGCACCACGGGCGATCCCAAAGGTGTAATGCTGACCCACGCCAACGTGCGCTTTGGCGGCAAGGCGTCGGCGAAACTGCGCGGGATCAATCCGGGCGATGTGGTCTATGGCGTGCTGCCGCTGACCCACGTCTTTGGTCTGTGCTCGGTCATGACCGCATCATCCTGTGCCGGTGCCGAAATCCGGCTGGAGGCGCGTTTTTCGGCCGAAAAACTCTATCAAGCCCTGACCACGGGGGTGAATTTCCTGTCCGCCGTGCCACAGATGCACGCGCTGTTGATGCAATACACCAAGGAACAAGGGCTCACGCAGCTGAACTCCGAAACGCTGCGCTATGTGTCGTCGGGGGCGGCGCCGCTTGACCCGACATGGAAGCGCAAGGCCGAAGGGTTCTATGGCGTCGCGATCCAGAATGGCTATGGCATGACGGAATCCACGGCTGGTATCTCGGCCACCAGTAACCCGCTGGGATCGCCTGATATTTCGGTCGGGCCTTCGTTGCCTGGCATCGAGACCAAGATCGACGATACCGTCGAGGGGGGCACCAACGGCAAGGGCGAGGTCCTGACCCGCGGGGCGCATGTGATGAAGGGCTACTACAAGAACCCGACAGAGACGGCCAAGGTACTGAGTGCTGACGGTTGGTTGCGCACGGGCGATCTGGGGACCTTCGATGAGCACGGCCACCTGCACATTCTGGGACGCTCGAAAGAGCTGATCATCCACGGCGGGTTCAACGTTTATCCGCCCGAAGTCGAGGCCGCGATCAACGATCACCCGCAGGTTATTCAGGCCGCTGTGGTCGGCCGGTCCACCGGCAATGACGAAGAGGTTCTGGCTTTTGTCCAGATTGCGGAGGGTGACACGCTTGACCCGCAAGATCTCAAGGCCTTCGTCAAAGAGCGGCTGACCGGTTATAAGCGCCCCAGCCAGTTCATCATCGGGACGTCACTGCCCGCGGCACCTACGGGCAAGATTCTCAAGCACAAGCTGATCGAGACGTTCAAGGACCAGCTTGCCTAATAGCCTTTGGGATACCCAATAGAAAAAGGCCGGTCCCTGTGGTGGGTGCCGGCCTTTTTGTCCGAAAGTGTTGCTGCGCTGGCGCTTAGGCGTAAATGCCCTCGGCTGCGGCGCGGATGGCGCGGATATTTTCGCCGTAGGGCGCGGGGTTGCTGACGGACCCGCCACGGAACACGGCAGAGCCTGCGACCAGCACATCGGCCCCTGCTTGCGCCACGCTGGACGCAGTGTTCACATCAACGCCGCCGTCAATTTCGATATGAACCGGACGGTCGCCGATCATCGCACGCAGAGTGCGGATCTTGTCGCTCATGTCGATAAATTTTTGTCCGCCAAAGCCAGGGTTCACTGTCATCACACAGACCAGATCGGCGACGTCCAACAGGTGCTCTACTGCAGAGGCAGGCGTGCCGGGGTTGAGCGCGACACCGGCCTTGGCACCCGCGCCCCGGATCGCTTGCAGCGTGCGGTGGATGTGGGGGCCGGCCTCTACGTGGGCGGTGATCACGTCGGCACCGGCCTTGGCAAACGCGTCGATATAGGGATCAACAGGTTCGATCATCAGGTGCACGTCCATCACGCCCTTGATGTGGGGCCGGATCGCGGCGCATGTGGTTGGGCCAAAGCTGATGTTCGGGACGAAATGCCCGTCCATCACATCGACATGTACCCAGTCTGCGCCTTGCGCCTCGATGGCTTCGCACTCGGCTCCAAAATTGGCAAAGTCGGCAGCAAGAATAGACGGGGCGATTTTGATCGAACGGTCGAAGGTCATGAGATCGGGCCTTTTGTGGTGGGGACGGGCAGGAGCACCCTTTGCGCCCATATAGGCAATGTCGCTGTCGGAGGCAATCTGGGGAGCCTTCGGCGATGATTTGCGGCCATTTGGAAGCCGCCGTGGCGCGATTACGTTGCTGGTCATGCGGGCGCGAGGGGGTGTTTTCGCGGGGCGCGTGCTTGACACTACGTCATGCCACGACCCATTGTGCGCACAAATCCAAGGGGAGGATATCATGACCACATTCAACCGCCGCCAGACACTGGCCACCATGGGCGCTGCCGCTGCCGTCGGGCTGGCCGTGCCGGCCATTGCGCAAGGTAAAAAGATCACGTTGGGTGCGCTGCGCTTTACCAGCCATTCAGGCACGTTCGTGGCTTATCAGCGCGAGTATTTCAAACAGGCTGGTCTGGACGTTGAGATCAAGTTCTTTCAGGCGGCACAACCAATGGCCGTGGCGATTGCCAGCGGTGATGTCGATTATGCCGTGACTGCGGTTTCGGGCGGGTTGGTGTCGCTAGCGGACAAGGGCGCGATCAAGGTTATTGGCGGTGCGCTGTCCGAGGAAAAGGGCATCGACGGGCAGAAGTTTCTAGCCTCTGACGCGGCCTATCAGGCCGGTGTGACTGCGCCTGCGATGCTGGACGGGAAAAGCTATGGCATGACCACGGCGGGATCGTCTTTTCACTACATGGGCTCAAAGATGGCGCAGGCCGAGGGGATCAACCTGTCGTTCAAGCCGTTGCAAAAAGTCGGTGCAATCATCGGTGCGCTGAAAACCGGCCAGATTGATGCTTGGTCGATCGTGCCGCATATCGCCAAACCACTGGCGGGGTCGGGCGCGGTACATATCATCGGGAACGTGTCCGACTATCTGCCCGACTATCAGGTCACCACGGTCTTTACCTCGACCAAGAATGCGACCGACGAAAAGCAGCAAACGCAGGATTACCTTGCGGCCTATGCCAAGGGGGCTGCCGACTACAACGCGGCGATGATCGAACAGACCGCCGGCGCTGAAGGCGTGGCCGAAATGGTCAAGCTGATCCACAACTATGTCTATACCGACAAGACGCTAGAGGCCGCGACACCGGGCATCGTCAACGGCACCATGCGTCTGAACGAGGGTGCCGCGTTGAACGTGGCATCGGTGCGCGACCAGCTTGAGTGGTTCCAGTCCGAAGGTCTGGTGGATGCGGATATCACGCTTGAGACACTGATCGACACGTCGTTCGTCGACACCATCGGCGCCTGATCGCGTCCCCTTTACCAACGTAAGGTCGGGCATCCTTTGCCCGGCCTTTGATATTTCAGGACGGTTCTCATGGATCTTAGGTTAGCGAACGTCAGCCATTACTATGGCGAGACCGAAGTGCTGCGCGACATCAGCCTTGATATACCGTCGGGGCAGATTGTCTGCATCGTCGGGCCTTCGGGCTGTGGCAAGTCGACCCTGCTGCGGATGCTTGGCGGGCTGGAGCAGCCGACGTCGGGCGAGGTGCTGCAACTGGGCACACCGCCTGCTGGCTGTCTGAACCCGCTGACCTATGTGTTCCAGGATTTCGCTTTGCTGCCGTGGCGCAGCGTGCGCGGCAATGTGGCGCTGGTGCTTGAGGATCACGGGCTGGACGCCGCTGCGCGGGCGCGGATCATCGACGATGTGCTGGCGCGTACCAAGCTGACCGAATTTGCCGATGCCCTGCCCAAACAGCTTTCTGGCGGGATGAAACAGCGGGTGGCCATTGCACGCGCCTTGGCGGTTAACCCTGCGGTGATGTTGATGGACGAACCGCTCAGCGCGCTGGACAGCCAGACGCGCGAACTGTTGATGGACGATCTGATCAGCCTGTGGACACGCCAGCCTTTCACCGCCGTCTATGTCACGCACAATCTGGCAGAGGCCGTGCGTCTGGGGCATAAGATCGTGGTCCTGTCGCGCCGTCCCGGACAAATCCGCGAGGTGGTTGATCTGACCACCCCGCTGGCAGAGCGCGCCTATGGCGACGCCGCCCTTGAGGCGCAACAACAACATTTGTGGGGGCTGATGCGCGAAGAAGCCGCTGCCGCCGATGCGGAGCTAATTCATGTCTGACACAGCACACACAACCAGCCGCCGCGTCGATTTTCGCGGGGGCGGGTTCGCTCCGAAACAGCGGCGGGGCATGGGTATTCTGGTCTTTGTCCTGCTGATCCTCTTTGCTGAATGGGGAACGCGCAGTGGGTTTATCACGAACCTCACCTTGCCGCGCCCGTCGGATGTGGCGATGACCTTTGTCGAGCTGTGGCAATCGGGAATGCTGTATAAACATCTTGCCCCGTCGCTTAGCCGGCTGGCCGTGGGGGCGACCCTTGGCGCTTTGGTCGGCGTGGGCGTGGGCGTTATGATCGGGTTGTTCAGCTACGTGCGCGCAGGGCTGGTGCCCCTCGTTGCGGCGCTGTTCCCGATCCCCAAGATCGCGCTGCTGCCGCTGTTCGTGATCTGGTTCGGCATTGACGAGGGCAGTAAATATGCACTGATCGCCTTTGGGACGTTCACGCCAACGGTCGTGGCGACCTATGCGGCGGTGGACAACGTGGACCGCGGGCTGATCCGGATGGGGCAAAGCTTTGGCCTGTCATGGTGGTCGATCGTGCGAAAAATCGTTCTGCCAGGGGCGATGCCGGGCATTTTGTCGGGGCTGCGGATTTCCTTGGCGATTGCGATTATTCTGCTTGTGGCCGCTGAAATGCTGGGCGCGGAATATGGCATCGGGGCATATATCCTTGAGGCCGGCAGCCTGTATGACCTTGAACGCCTGTTTGCGGGCGTGGTGACGCTGTCGGTGCTGGGGGTCTGCGTCAGTGCCGTGATCGCGGCGATCGAGACGCGCGTGTTGCGCTGGCGCGTCTAAGCGGCGGGAACCGTTTCTCGCATCCATGGTTATCCCTCCATACACAGCAGTTGGGGGGGAACGACGATGTCTGGTATTTCCAAAGGCACGAAAGTGAAATGGGACTGGGGGCAAGGCACAGCCACCGGCGAAGTGACGGAACGGTTTACCAAAAGCGTGACACGCACCCTGAAAGGGTCAGAGGTCACCCGCAACGGGTCTGACGATGATCCCGCGTTGTTGATCGAACAGGACGACGGGGATGAGGTGCTCAAGCTTTCCTCCGAAGTCGAGGCGACCTGACCGGATGGGCGGCGCGGGGCTGACCTATTACGGGGATGACCGCCCCGGCATTGCCCGCCAGCGCCACGGGCGCGGGTTCACCTATAAAGCGCCAGACGGGACAATGATTGCCCGCGGGGCGGAACGCGCGCGGCTCGAGGCGATGGCGGTGCCGCCTGCCTATGAAAACGTGTGGATGACGCCGCTCGCGAATGGGCATCTGCTGGCCACGGGGCGTGACGCGCGTGACCGCAAGCAGTATCGTTATCACGAGAAATGGTCCGAGGCACAGGCAGAGACGAAGTTCGCCAGTCTGATAGATTTCGCCCATGCGTTGCCCCGATTGCGGCGCTTTGTGGCCCGAGATCTGGATCAGGACGCAGGCGAGCGAAGCTTTGCACTGGCGAGCGCTGTGACGTTGATCGATCGCGCGTCCTTGCGGGTGGGAAACGCTGACTACACCCGCGAGAATGGCAGCTACGGCACGCTGACGTTGCGGGAGAAACATGTTAAGCTCGACGGAAATGTGATCCGTCTGCGGTACACCGCAAAAGGGGGCAAGAAGGTGCGGCGTCAGATCAATGACCGGACGCTTGCCAAGACGCTCGAGAAAGTCAGCGACCTGCCGGGGGCCGAGCTGCTGACATGGGCGGACGCGCAGGGCACGGTTCAACAGCTCAACTCTGCGGGATTGAACTCCTATATCGCCGAAGCGGCGGGATGCGATGATTTTACCGCCAAGACCTTTCGCACTTGGGCAGGCACCGTCGCCGCCTTTGAAGCCGCAGAACAAGGGCACGCGACGATCAAGCAACTGGCCGAAGCCGCTGCCGCACAGCTGAGCAATACGCCCACGGTGGCACGCAACAGCTATATTCATCCGGCGGTGATTGATCTGGCGGGCGCAGACGTGCCTGCTATCGACGTGGGCCGCAAAAAGGGCCTTTTCGCATCCGAAGCGCGGCTATTGGCCTATCTGGAGCAGTGCTGAACGCGGGTTAGTCCTGAGCGTCTGGCTTGCAGAACATCTCGTAGACCACTTCCATGATCTTTTGGGGCCGGTCATCCGCCAACCGGTAATAGATCGTCTTGCCATCGCGGCGCGGGGTCACCAACCCTTCAAGCCGCAAGCGCGACAACTGCTGCGATACTGCAGCCTGACGCGCCGAAAGCAGCGCCTCCAGCTCGGTGACTGATTTCTCGCCGGCAGACAGGTGGCACAAGATCATCAAACGCCCCTCGTGGCTGATCGCCTTGAGGAAGTTCGAGGCCCGTATGGCGTTCTCGGACATACGGTCCAGATCGGCTTGGCTCATTTCTGTATCGGAACCGGGGATACCCACAGGTTAGAATCCTTAGCGTAGAGAGAAGGGATTGGCGTGCGCATAAGGAGTGCGCTAGCTTTTGGCGGGGTCTGGCATCAGATCGGCGTCGGATAGCATCTTTTCCAGCACGCCCCAAAAGAAATCTTCGCCCGGATAGCCTTCGATCCGAGAGATTTCCTTGCCGTCGTCCATCAGCACAAAAGTGGGTGTATAATGCAGGCTGCGCGCGAAGTGCAGATCCGCAGGTTTTTCATCGTTGATATCGACGCGGCGCAGCGGCGCGGCTTTGCCGGCTTGGGTCTTGGGGTAGATCGGCGCGATCTGGTCATTCCAGCGGGCACACCAAATGCAGCCCTGCTCTTCGACCATGACCAGCGTGGTCTGAGTCGCCGCGATCATCGGGGAAAGTGCCAGACCCGCGGCCACCGATAGGGATAAGAAAGCAGTGCGCAACCGCATAGGGAATTCACCTGTTGATTTCAAAATACATAATGTGAATATGTGAATGGTACAAGATAAAGGCAAGTTGCATGCTAGAAATTACCTTTGTAGGCGCGACGCTGGCTGGGCTATTGTCCTTTTTATCGCCCTGCATTCTGCCGATTGTCCCGTTCTACCTAAGCTATCTGGCGGGGGTTGGCATGAACCAGATCACCGCAGACGGGCCGATTGACGCGGGCGTGCGCCGTCGCGCGGTGATCGCGGCGCTGTTTTTTGCGGCGGGGGTGATCACGATCTTTGTGGGGCTCGGCGCGGCAGCGACCACCTTTGGCCAGATCGTGCGTGATTACTTTGACGTTCTGCGATGGGTAGCGGCGGCGGTTATCATTGCAATGGGGCTGCATTTTCTGGGGGTGATCCGCATCGGATTTCTGTACCGCCAGTTTCGCGCGGATGCGGGCAGCACCTCCGCGACCAGCCTTTGGGGGGCCTATGTCATCGGGCTGGCCTTTGCCTTTGGCTGGACCCCTTGCGTCGGCCCGGTCCTGGCGGCGATTCTGTTCACCGCCGCCGGCGCAGAAACGGCAGTGACGGGCGGGTTGCTTTTGCTGGCCTATGGCATCGGGATGACCGCGCCCTTCGTGCTGGCAGCGTTGTTCATCGGCCCGTTCATGCGCTGGATGGCGCGGTTCCGGCAGCATCTGGGCACGGTAGAGAAAGCGATGGGGGTACTGCTGATCGTGTTTGGTCTGCTGATCGCTACGAATTCGATCAACTATATTGCGCAGTGGATGCTTGAAACCTTCCCCGTTTTCAGCGTCATTGGCTAACAACCGGAGGGACCTTGTGATGAAGATAATCCGAAACAGTTTGGCCGCGCTTGTGGCCGCGGCATGTCTGGCGACGGCGGGTGGGGCTGCACCCTTGGGCGATGACGGTCTGCACAAGGCCGCATGGATGCGCGACACCTTCAAGGACCTGCGCGAGGATCTGGCCGAGGCCACGGACGAGGGCAAACGTCTGATGCTCATCATCGAACAACGCGGCTGCATCTATTGCACCAAGATGCACGAAGAGGTCTTTCCGCTGCCCAAGATCGACGCCTACCTCAAGGACAACTTCTATGTCGTGCAGATCAATATGTTCGGCGATGTCGAGGTCACCGACTTTGACGGAGAAACGCTGCCCGAAAAGGATATGGTGCGCAAATGGCGTCAGATGTTCACGCCGACGCTGATGTATTTCCCGCAAACCGTTGCCGAAGGGCAGACAGCGGTCGAAGCCGCGGTCGCGACCGTGCCGGGTGCCTTTGGTCCGGCGACGACGTTTCACATGATGAACTGGGTCGTGGACAAGGGCTATGAGGGCGACGAGACATTCCAGAAATATCATGCGCGTATGCTGATTGAAGAGCAGAAATAGCGGCGGTAGGAATTGCTAAGTGGCTTGCTGTGCTTAAAAATTCAAAAAGTTGAATTTATAGTTGCGTCATTTCGGCGCGGGCAGTAGTGTTTTCAAAAGTAATGTCTGTGGGAGGACGCATGAAAGTTTCCGTATTTGCCTTGGTGGCCTCTGTTGGCTTTGCGGCGGCTGCCCATGCGGCCGACGTGGTCCCCGGTGACGTGGCCTATGACGATTATGGCGCGGTCGAGCAATCGCTGACCGGCACGCCCGGCAACCCCGAAGAGGGGGCCAAGATCGTTGGCAACAAAAAGTTGGGTAACTGCGTTGCCTGCCACCAGATCAGCGCCTTGCCCGACGTGCCGTGGCAGGGTGAAATCGGCCCGATGCTAGATGGTGCCGGTGATCGCTGGACCGAAGCCGAACTGCGCGGCATCGTTGCCAACGCCAAGATGATGTTCGAAGGGACGATGATGCCCGCCTTTTACAAGGACAGCGGCTATATCCGTCCGGGCAAAGCCTATACCGGCAAGGCCGCCGACGACACGCTGGGGCCAGTCCTGGCCGCGCAGCAGATCGAGGATGTCGTGGCCTATCTTGCCACATTGAAAGACTAAGAGCCCCCGCGCGGGATCTGATCAGGAGTGATGATAATGGAATTTACACGACGTAGTGCGATTGTGATGGGGGCAGGTGCCTTTGCCGCGCTGTTCCTGCCCAAGCTGGCGGTGGCTGCTGCCGGTGACGACGCGATTGCTGCCTTTACCGGTGGCGCTGACATGGCGGACACAGGTGTCACCCTGACCGCCCCCGAGATTGCGGAAAACGGCAATACTGTCCCGATCGAGGTAGACGCCCCCGGCGCGACCGAAATCTTGGTGCTGGCGCTTGGCAATCCCACGCCGCCCGTGGCGACCTTCAAGTTCGGCCCGCTTGCCGCGACACAGCACGCATCCACGCGCATTCGTCTGGCGGGCACGCAAGATGTGATCGCCATTGCCAAGCTGGCGGACGGCTCTTTTGCCAAGGCAACCAGTACCATTAAAGTAACAATCGGCGGCTGCGGCGGCTAAGGCTTAGAGGAAGAATAACATGGCATCTGGTGTAAAACCCCGCGTCAAAGTCCCCAAGTCAGCAGCGGCTGGCGAAACCATCACGATCAAGACATTGATCAGCCACAAGATGGAATCCGGTCAACGCAAGGACGACGACGGCAACACGATCCCTCGGTCGATCATCAACCGTTTTACCTGTGATTTTAACGGTGAGAATGTTGTCGATGTGACGATGGAACCTGCGATCTCGACCAACCCGTATTTCGAATTCGACGCGACAGTGCCCGAAGCGGGGACATTCACTTTCACGTGGTATGACGATGACGGCGATGTCTACGAGGAAACCAAAGACATCACGATCAGCTAAGCGTCCGCATCCTTGGGAGGAACAGGAATGAGCAATTTCACAAAAGGTCTGAGCGCGTGCCTTGCTGCGGTGCTGATGTCGACGGGGGCCTTTGCTGAACCCGCTGACGATACGCTGGTGATCAACGAAGACATCGACATCGTGACCCGTACCGCCGCACCGGCGCATATGTCGGATGCGGTCGACGAGGTTATGTCGGGCTGGCTGTTTCGCGGCACCGAAACCCGCGCGATGCAAGCAGATGATTTTGACAACCCTGGCATGATCTTTGTGGAGCAGGCCGAGGACGTCTGGAACACCGCTGACGGCGAAGAGGGTAAATCCTGCGCTGATTGTCACGGTGCGTCGTCCGAGATGGCCGGCGTGCGTCCGGTCTATCCCAAGTTTGTGGAATCTGCAGGCGAGGTGCGTACGCTTGAAATGCAGATCAACGATTGCCGCGAGAACCGCATGGGCGCGGAAAAGTGGAAATACACGGGCGGTGACATGGTGAACATGACCGCGCTGATTTCTTCGGTGTCGCGCGGGTTGCCGGTGAATGTCGCCATCGACGGTCCGGCCCAGTCCACATGGGAGCAGGGCAAGGAAATCTACTATACCCGTTTCGGCCAGCTTGAACTGTCCTGCGCGAATTGCCACGAAGACAACTATGGCAACATGATCCGCGCGGATCACTTGAGCCAGGGCCAGATCAACGGCTTTCCGACCTACCGTCTGAAAAACACCAAGCTGAACGCGGTGCAGGCCCGTTTCAAAGGCTGCGTGCGCGACACCCGTGCCGAAACCTTTGCCCCCGGCAGCCCCGAGTTCGTGGCTCTGGAGCTTTATGTAGGCTCGCGTGGCAACGGGCTTTCGGTCGAAGGACCTTCTGTCCGCAACTAACCTGAAAAGACCTGTCTTGCTGATGCGAGGCAGGTTTTTTTTCTCACAATGCTATTCAAACATGCGCATATGAATTGCGTGTCACAAAGGCCAATCTATGATCTCTCGTCGTGATTTTCTTCAGGCTAGTATGGCTGCAACAGCTCTGTATGGTGCGTCTTCTTTTGGCAACTGGGGCAAACTGGCCGCGCAACAGGCGCTCACGCAGGACAAGCTGCTGGAATTCGACACGTTCGGCAACGTCAGCCTGATCCACGTGACCGACATCCACGCGCAGCTTAAACCGATCTATTTCCGCGAACCGTCGGTGAATATCGGTGTGGGCGAGAACCGCGGGCAGGTGCCGCATGTGACCGGTGCGGATTTCCGCAAGCTTTATGGCATCGCCGATGGCAGCCCGTCGGCTTATGCGCTGACCTATAATGATTTCACCGCGTTGGCACAGGGCTACGGCAAGATGGGCGGGCTGGACCGCGTGGCGACAGTGGTCAACCAGATCCGCGCCGACCGGCCTGACGCGCTGCTGCTGGATGGCGGCGATACGTGGCACGGCAGCTATACCTGCTACCACACGCAAGGTCAGGACATGGTCAACGTGATGAACGCGCTCAAGCCCGACGCGATGACCTTTCACTGGGAATTCACGCTTGGCTCTGACCGCGTTGCCGAGATCGTGGAGGGGCTACCTTTTGCGGCCTTGGGGCAGAACATCTTTGACGCCGAATGGGACGAACCGGCCGAGCTGTTCCCCCCTTACAAGTTCTACGAGACCGGCGGCGTCAAGGTCGCGGTGATCGGGCAGGCGTTCCCTTATATGCCGATTGCCAACCCCGGCTGGATGTTCCCCGAATACTCGTTTGGTATCCGCGACGAGCGTATGCAGGAAATGGTAGACGAGGTTCGCTCCAAAGGGGCCGAGCTGGTCGTTTGCCTGAGCCACAACGGCTTTGATGTGGACAAGCAGATGGCGGGCATTGTGACGGGGATCGACGTGATCCTATCCGGCCACACCCATGACGCGCTGCCCGAACCCGTGCTGGTGGGCGAGACGATTATCGTGGCATCAGGGTCGAACGGCAAATTCGTCAGCCGCGTCGATCTGGACGTGCAGAACGGCCGTATGATGGGGTTCCGGCACAAGCTGATCCCGATTTTCTCGGATGTGATTGCACCTGATTCCGCGATGACCGCGTTGATCGACGAACAGCGTGCGCCTTACCTTGACCAACTGACCGAGGTGATCGGCACCACCGCAGAGGACACGCTGCTGTACCGGCGTGGGAATTTTAACGGCACATGGGATGACTTGATTTGCGACGCACTGCTGTCCGAGCGCGAGGCCGACATCGCGCTTAGCCCCGGCGTGCGATGGGGGCCCTCGATCCTGCCGGGTCAGGACATCACCCGCGAAGACATCTTTAACGTCACCTCCATGAGCTACCCCGAAGCCTACCGTACAGAGATGACCGGTGAATTCCTGCATGTCGTGCTGGAAGACGTGGCCGACAACCTGTTCAACCCCAATCCCTATTACCAGCAGGGCGGCGATATGGTGCGCACAGGCGGTCTTGGCTACCACATTGATGTGACCCAACCCCAAGGCAGCCGCATCACGGAACTGACCTTGCTGAAAACCGGCGAACGCATTGATCCGGCCAAGTCCTATCAGGTCGCGGGGTGGGCCAGTGTGAACGAAGGCACCGAAGGCCCTCCGATCTGGGATGTCGTGGAAAACCACATTCGCAAGCAGGGCACGGTGTCGCTGGACCCCAACACCAGCGTCAGCGTCAAAGCCACGTAACAAGGCAGCACGGGAGGGCAACGCCATGGCACCACGTAACAAAACAAACAGACGGGCCTTTTTGCGCGGCGCGGCGACGGCCGGTCTGGGGGCGATGGCCGCCCGCAGCGCCGCGGCGCAATCGCCGGACCCGTTGATCACCGACCCGCAACCTTGGGCGCAGGGACTGGGCGAGGGCGTAGATGTTACTTCCTACGGCTTGCCGATCCGGTTCGAAGACGATGTGGTCCGGCGCAATGTGCCATGGCTGACGGCGGATACCATCAGCTCGATCAACTTTACGCCGATCCATGCGCTGGACGGCACGATCACCCCGCAGGGCTGCGCTTTTGAACGGCACCATTCGGGCGCGATTGAACTGTCAAAGCAGGATTACCGTCTGATGTTGAACGGGCTGGTGGACCGCCCGCTGGTGTTCACCTACGCCGATCTGGAACGCTTTCCGCGCGAAAACCATGTGTATTTCTGCGAATGTGCCGCCAATTCGGGGATGGAATGGGCTGGCGCGCAGTTGAACGGTGCGCAGTTCACGCACGGCATGATCCACAACATGGAATACACCGGCGTGCCCCTGCGCCTGCTGCTAGAGGAAGCGGGCTATGACACCGCGGGCAAGTGGGTTTACGTCGAGGGGGCGGATGCGTCGTCGAACGGGCGGTCGATCCCGATGGACAAGGCGCTTGACGATGTGCTGGTCGCATTCAAGGCCAATGGCGAGGCACTGCGCAAGGAACACGGTTATCCCGTGCGGCTGGTCGTTCCGGGCTGGGAGGGCAACCTGTGGGTCAAATGGCTGCGCCGGATAGAGGTCACCGACGCGCCCGTCGAAAGCCGCGAGGAAACCTCGAAATATACCGATACGCTGGCCGATGGCACCAGCCGCAAATGGACATGGGAGATGGACGCGAAGTCCGTCATCACCGCGCCAAGCCCGCAATCGCCAGTCCCGCATGGCGCGGGGCCTTTGGTGATCACGGGGCTGGCATGGTCGGGGCGCGGTGCGATCACCCGCGTGGATGTCTCCACGGATGGCGGGGCCTCGTGGCAGACAGCGCGACTGGCGCAGCCGGGCACGCCAATGGCGCTGACACGCTTTTATATGGATGTGCAGTGGGACGGCGCAGAGATGCTGCTGCAATCCCGCGCGATGGATGACACCGGCTATGTCCAGCCGACCAAAACCCAGCTGCGCGATGTGCGGGGGCTGAACTCTATTTACCACAACAACGGCATCCAGACGTGGTGGCTGCACAAGGACGGGAGCGTTGAAAATGTCGAAGTATCTTAAGGCCATCGCCCTGTGTTTGGGCACATCGGTTATCGCGCTGCCCGTGGGTGCGGCCCCTTACGGGTTAGGCCGTGCAGCGCTGCCCGAGGAAATCGCAGCGTGGGATATCGATGTGCACCCCGATGGAAGCGATCTACCGCAAGGGCAGGGGGATGCCCTCACGGGCGAGGAAATCTTTACCGAGAAATGCGCTGCCTGCCATGGGGACTTTGCCGAGGGGCGCGGAAACTGGCCAGCCTTGGCGGGCGGACAAGACACGCTTGCTGATGCTGATCCGGTCAAAACGGTGGGGTCCTACTGGCCGCATCTATCGACCAGTTTCGACTATATCCGCCGGTCCATGCCTTACGGCGATGCAGGGACGCTGACAGTGGACGAGGTCTATAGCATCGTGGCCTATATCCTGTATTCCAACGATTTAGTGGACGAGGATTTCGTGCTGACGAAGGATAACTTTACCTCTGTCGAGATGCCCAATGCTGACGGCTTTATCCGTGACGACCGCGAAACCGCAGAGCTTGGCCTATGGCGCGCCGAACCCTGTATGACCGGCTGCAAAGACAGCGTAGAGGTGACAATGCGTGCGCTGGCGTTGGATGTGACGCCCAAGGATGAGGTCGCGGATACGGCCGCGGATACAGCACAGCAAGAGACACCTGTAGTGGCCGAGGACGCGCCGATAGAGGCCTCCGTCGACCCGGAATTGCTTGCCGATGGCGAGCTGGTGTTTCGCAAATGCAAAGCCTGCCACCAACTGGGCGAGCGGGCGAAGAACCGCGCGGGTCCGGTTCTGAACGGGATCGTTGATGCGCCTGCGGGGCAGGTCGACGGGTTCAAATATTCGCGTGCACTGACGGCGCAAGCCGACGAAGGATTGGTCTGGACACCCCAGACGCTTGACGCCTTCCTGACCTCGCCACGCGGGTTCATCAAGGGGACCAAGATGGGGTTTGCGGGTTTGAAAAGCGATGCCGAGATCGAGGCAGTGATCGCCTATCTCAAGAGCTTTCCGGCGCCTTGATCCTGCGCCCGATTGGCGGCGCGGCCTTTCGGTACTACACTAAGGGCGTGCCCGTCACGAAAGGACAGAGTATGAAATCGATGCTTATTGCCGCCGCCCTTTGCCTAAGTGCGGCCCCGCTGGCCGCGCAGGATCAGGCGGTGACCTACCCTTATGATGGCAGCTTTGACGATGCGACATTCGCGGTTGAGAACGCGATTGTCGGCAAGGGGCTGGTGATTGATCACGTCAGCCACACGGGCGAGATGCTGGCCCGCACAGCTCGGGATGTTGGCAGCGACGTAGAGATTTTTCGCGCGGCGGATGTGTTTTTGTTCTGCTCTGCCGTGGTGTCACGCAAGATGATGGAGGCAGATCCGATGAACATCGCACATTGCCCCTACAGTATCTTTGTCACGGATATCGAGGGTGAAGTCGCTGTCGGCTACCCGACCTATCCTGACGGCCCGATGCAAGAGGTCCAGAGCTTGCTGGACGAGATCACGCAAAGCGCGCTTGACGGATTTTGAACGTCGGCTGCGTGCTTAGGTGTCGGGGATAAACGCGAAACCCTCGGCGCTTTTGTCGATCCGCCCCATACCGCCCTGCCCAAGGTGAAACCCTACAATCGGCATTTGTGAAGCGGCAAGATCGCCGATCAAGCCGACCCGCGTACGCGCGGCCTCTTCGGGGTTCTGGTCTGATGGCACCTCCCAAGACGGACGGGCCAGCGCGATATGGTCATTGCCGATGGCATCGCCCACGATCATCGCTGCGCTGTTACCGGCGCGCACTTCGAACGACATATGTCCGGGCGTGTGCCCCGCCGTCAGCCGCGCCCCGACGCCGGGCAGGACCTCTGCCCCGTCGGTAAAAAACTGCATCCGTTCTGCAATGACCTCTAGCCGGCGTGCCGCGCCCACGGCAAAGGACTGGCGGGCGCTACCGATGGTGCTGACGGTGTTGGGGTCGGTCCAATACGCCCATTCTTCCTGGCCTATATGATAGCCGGCATTGGCGAACAATGGATCGTCGAAATCATCCAGCACGCCCCACAGGTGGTCGGGGTGGCCGTGGGTAAACACGACATCCGTGATCTCTTCGGGGGCAACGCCAAGGGCATTGAGCGTGTCAGGCAGCTTGCCTGCGCTTGGCATAAAGCCCGTTCCTGCGCCCGTGTCGAACAACACGGTACGCCCGTTGCCGCGCAGCAGACTGAGGTTGCAAGGTGGGGTCAGCGGATCATAGGGTTGGTCAAGAGCTTGCAGCACCGGCATCAGATCATCCTTGGGTAGTCCCTCAAAGGCAAAACTGCCGGGCAGCTCTAGGTGGCCGTCGCTGACAACATCCAGCGTCATCTCTGCGATGGTGATGCGCGCGAGGGCGGGGTGGGCCAGACCCGCCAAGGCGAATGTCGCAGCGCTTTGCTGCAAGAAACTGCGTCGGTCAAGTCTCATAATCCGCTTCCCTCACTAAGAATTCCATAGTATGAATATGTTCGACTCGAAGACTGATGGCAAGCCTGCATTTCGGGCCGGCCAAACGCAAGTGGAGCGGATGACAATGACTGAGTACCCTGTAAATATGGATGTCACCCCTATCGTGTCGGGGCATTTTGATCCGGTGACGAATACGATCAGCTATATTGTCCGCGATCCGGATTCCAACGCCTGTGCAATCATCGATTCAGTCATGGATATCGATTATGCCGCCGGACGGATCACCTATGACCACGCGGACAAGCTGATCGCCGAGGTTGAAGCGCAGGGCCTTGCGTTGGAGTGGATCATAGAGACCCATGTCCACGCCGACCACCTGTCTGCCGCGCCCTACATCCAGCAAAAGCTTGGGGGCAAGATCGGCGTCGGAGAGCAGATCATGACCGTGCAGGACACCTTTGGGAAAGTGTTCAACGAAGGCACCGAATTTCAGCGCGACGGGTCGCAGTTCGATGCGTTGTTCAAGGACGGCGACCGCTACCGCGTTGGCGGTATGGCGTGTTTCGCGATGTACACCCCCGGCCATACGCCCGCCTGTATGGTGCATGTCATGGGCAACGCGGCCTTCACGGGCGATACGCTTTTCATGCCTGACGGTGGCTCCGCCCGCGCGGATTTCCCAGGTGGCGACGCCGGAGAGCTGTATGACAGCATCCAAAAGGTATTATCCTTGCCCGAAGATATGCGCCTGTTCATGTGCCACGACTATGGCCCCAACGGCCGCGATATACAGTGGGAGACCACGGTGGGCGACGAGAAGGCGCACAACATCCACGTGGGCGGCGGTAAAACCCGCGCCGAATTCATTGCCTTTCGCACCGAACGTGACGCGCAGCTTGCCATGCCGAAACTGATCATCCCGTCGCTTCAGGTGAACATGCGCGCAGGGCATATGCCGCGCGACAAGGATGGAAATTTAATGCTCAAGGTGCCGGTGAACGGGTTGTAAGCGGGTGCGTATCCCTTCAGCTGCCCGCCGGTATTTGCCCGTCCTCGACTGGGGGCGCGACTATGACAAGTCGGCTTTGTCCAATGATCTGATGGCGGCGGTGATCGTCACGATCATGCTGATCCCGCAGTCTCTCGCTTACGCCTTGCTGGCCGGACTGCCGCCCGAGGCGGGGCTTTATGCGTCCATCGCGCCGATCCTGCTCTATGCGGTGTTTGGGACCAGCCGTGCGCTGGCGGTGGGGCCTGTGGCGGTGGTGTCACTGATGACGGCGGCTGCCTTGGGCAACATCGCTGATCAGGGCACGATGGGCTATGCCGTCGCAGCGCTGACGCTGGCGTTGCTGTCGGGTGTCATGCTTCTGGTGATGGGGGTGTTCAAGCTTGGGTTTCTGGCGAATTTCTTGTCACACCCCGTCATCTCGGGGTTTATCACCGCCTCAGGCGTGATCATTGCGGCCAGCCAGATCAAACACCTTCTGGGCATTGATGCCACGGGCGGCAATCTGGCAGAGCTGCTGATGTCGATCTGGGCCAATCTGGGCAATGTGAACTGGACGACGGTCGCCATCGGCGTGTCAGCGACGCTGTTCCTGTTCTGGGTGCGCAAGGGGCTCAAGCCGTTTTTGCGTGCCCGCGGTGTCGGCCCGCGGGCGGCGGATGTGGCGACCAAGGCGGGGCCGGTGGCGGCTGTCGTTGCCACAACGGTGGCGGTCTGGTTCTTTGATCTCGCGGGGCAGGGCGTCAAAATAGTGGGCGCTGTCCCGCAAAGCCTGCCGCCGCTGACGATGCCGGATCTGTCGTTCGACCTGATGGGCAACCTGCTGCTGCCCGCGTTCCTGATCTCTGTCATCGGGTTTGTGGAATCGATATCGGTCGCTCAGACCCTTGCCGCAAAGAAGCGGCAGCGCATCAATCCGGACCAAGAGCTGATCGGGCTGGGGGCCGCAAATATCGGGGCGGCGTTTACCGGCGGCTATCCGGTCACGGGCGGTTTCGCGCGGTCGGTGGTAAACTTTGACGCAGGCGCGCAGACACCGGCGGCGGGGGCTTATACCGCCGTGGGGCTGGCCATCGCCGCATTGGCGCTGACGCCGCTGGTGTTCTTTCTACCGCAAGCGACACTGGCCGCGACGATCATTGTTGCTGTCCTGACGCTGGTTGATTTTACGATTTTGAAAAAGTCATGGTCCTATTCCAAGTCTGACTTCGCCGCCGTTCTGACCACCATGCTGATCACTTTGGGCAGCGGAGTCGAACTGGGGGTCACGTGCGGGGTGGTCCTGTCGATCTTCCTGCATCTTTATAAGACCACCAAACCCCATATTGCCGAGGTGGGGCTGGTGCCTGGCACCGAACACTTTCGAAATATTAACCGCCACGACGTTGAAACCTGCCCGACCGTGCTGACCCTGCGCATCGACGAGAGCCTCTATTTCGCCAACGCGCGTTTCCTCGAGGATCGCATCTATGACCGTTTGGCCGGAGATACCTGCCTGCGCCACGTGGTATTGATGTGCTCTGCCATCAACGAGATCGACTTTAGCGCGCTGGAATCGCTCGAGGCGATCAATACAAGGTTGCGGGATATGGGGATCAAGCTGCACCTGTCCGAGGTCAAAGGCCCGGTCATGGACCGCCTAAAAAAGCAGCACTTCATCTCTGATTTGACAGGAAGCGTGTTCCTTTCCCAGCATGAAGCCTATGTCGCCTTGGGAAAAGCTGCCACGTAGTCACCCATCGTTTGCAAGTTTCTGATTGATCGTTACTACTGCTGTCAGGGGCTGCGGAACGGTGTTCCGCAGCGGGGAGAGAACTATTTCAGGACAGTGATATGATACCGATCAATCCGCCGGCACCGGCAAACACACCCACGCAAACCATCGTCGAGGTCGTGCGTGGCAACGCCAAAGCGCATCCGGACAAACCCGCGCTGGTCTGTGACGCAAAGACCGTCAGCTGGGGGGCATTCGACCAGCGCATCAACAAGATCGCCAATCTGCTGCTGTCGCTGGGGGTGGGCAAGGGCGATAACATCGCAATCATCTCTCCTAATTCCATTCCTTATGCAGAGCTGTTTATGGGCATCCTGCGGGCGGGGGCCTGTGTGACGCCGCTGTCTACGATGGCGTCGCCCGACGCGCTGCAAAAGATGCTAACCGATTGCGGCGCGCGTGCGATCTTTGTCGCGGCGCAATACCTTGAACTGGTCGACGGGTTCGTTGCTGATCTGGATCTGGCACGGTTTGCCATTGATTTTGACCACCCCGCGTTCGACCCCTATGAACCGGCGGTCGCCGCGGCGTCTGACACCGACCCCGAAATCAAGACCGAGATGTCGGATGCGTTCAACCTGATCTATTCCTCGGGCACAACGGGGACGCCCAAGGGCATCTTGCACAACCACTGGATGCGGTCCGCGCAAATGGATCGTGTGTCGCCCAACGGATATGACGATAATGCGCGTACTCTGCTGTCGACGCCGCTCTATTCCAACACGACGATCGTGTCGTTCCTGCCCACGCTTTACGGCGGGTCCACGGTGTATCTGATGCCGAAATTCGACGCACGTGGTTACCTCGAGATCGTGCAGCGTGAAAAGATCACCCACACGATGCTGGTGCCTGTGCAGTACAAACGCATCATGGATGTGCCCGATTTTGACCAGTTTGATCTGTCGTCGATGCAGGTCAAATTCTCGACCTCCGCGCCGCTGCGGGCCGAGGTCAAGGCCGACGTGCTGGCACGGTTTCCCGGTAAGTTGCTTGAATACTATGGCCTGACCGAAGGGGGCGGGGTCACGGTGCTGAACTCTGCCGAACATCCCGATAAATTGCATACGGTGGGCCAGACTGCGCCGGGCAATGAAATTCGCCTGATTGACGAGACCGGCAAAGAGGTCCCCAAGGGCGAGGTGGGCGAGATTTGCGGCCGTGGTCCAACGATGATGGCGGGCTATTTCGGGCGCGATGATCTGACAGCGGATTACATCTGGCGTGACGAAGCGGGCAACGTCTTCTTCCGCTCGGGTGATATGGGGCGCTTTGACGACGACGGCTTTCTGATCCTGTCGGACCGCAAGAAAGATATGATCATCTCGGGCGGGTTGAACATCTATGCTGACGATCTTGAGCTGGCGCTGCTGGCGGACCCGGATGTGATCGATGCCGCGGTCATCGGTGTGCCATCTGAGGCATGGGGTGAAACGCCTTATGGTTTGGTTGTGCTGCGCGAAGGGGCGACACGTTCGGGCGATGACGTCTGCGCGGACGCCAATGCCAAACTGGGCAAAAGCCAGCGTCTGTCGGCGGTCGAGCTGCGGGACGAGCTGCCGCGCAGCTCTATCGGGAAAATCCTCAAGAAAGAGTTGCGTGCGCCCTTCTGGGCGGCGGTCTCTGCGTGAACAAGGAAAAATTCATGAACGATCAAACGGATACGGACAAGATGAACGGCGCGGATAGCCTTGTGCAAACGCTACTCGATAGCGGACTGGACACGTGCTTTACCAATCCCGGTACGTCGGAAATGCACTTTGTTGCCGCGCTGGATCACGTGCCCGGCATGCGGTCTATCCTTGTCCTGCAAGAGGGCGTGGCGACGGGGGCGGCGGATGGCTATTACCGTATGGCCGGCAAGCCCGCCTGTACTCTGCTGCACCTTGGGCCGGGTTTGGCCAACGGGTTGTCGAACCTGCACAATGCAAAAAAGGCCGGGTCCGGCGTGGTGAACATCGTCGGCGAACATGCGGTCACGCATATCGAGCTGGATGCGCCACTAACGTCTGACATCGAAGGGATCGCGCGGCCCGTGTCGCATTGGGTGCATACGTCGCTGTCGGCGGCGGATGTGGGCGCGGATGCTGCCCGTGCGGTGCAGGCGGCGAATGTGGCCCCCGGTCAGGTCGCGACGCTGATGCTGCCCAGTGACACCGCGTGGAACGAGGGCGGCACGGTCGCGCCCGCGCTTGAACCCGCAGTGCGCCCCGCCTTTGACGAGGCCGCGCTGGAGGAAGCGGTCGCCGCGCTGTCCGGTCCCGACAGCTTGCTGCTGTTGGGTGGTGCTGCGCTGAGCGCCGAGATGCTGGAGGTCGCAGGGCGGATCGCGGCCAAGACCGGCTGCAAATTGCTAAGCGAATGGGCCAATGCGCGGCAGGAACGCGGGGCGGGTCGTGTCGTGGTCAACCGCGTGCCTTATCCGATTGATCAGGCGCTAGAGACATTGGCACCGTTCAAACGCATCGTACTGGTGGGCGCGCGCGCGCCGGTCGGTTTCTTTGCCTACCCGAACAAGCCCGCCATCCTGACCGCCGAAGGCACGCAGATCATCAATCTGTGCACCACCGGTCAGGATATCGAAGCGGCACTGGCAGCGCTTTGCAGCGGTGCTGACGCGACGGGCACCGCGCCTGCGCATGTGGCAGAGGCCTCTGTGCCGGACAAACCCAGCGGCCCGCTGGAACCCGGCGGCATCGCGCAAGCTTTGGCACGCAGCATCCCCGAGGATGCGATTATCATCGACGAGGCGATCACCACCGGCCGCGCCTTTTTCCCCGCGACAGCAGGGGCACCCAAGCACACATGGGTGAACAACTGCGGCGGGTCCATCGGATATGGCATGCCCGTAGCGATTGGCGCTGCGGTTGCTTGCCCGGACCGCAAGGTGATGGCGTTGGTCGGGGACGGCAGCGCAATGTACACGGTTCAGGCGCTTTGGACGATGGCACGCGAAGGGCTGGACATTACCATCGTGATTTTCGCCAACCGCGTTTACAAGATCCTGCGCGGCGAGCTGACAAATGTTGGCGTCAGCAATGCGGGCCCCAAGGCGATGGATATGCTGTCGCTGGACCAGCCGACGCTTGAATTTGCTCAGATGGCGAAATCGATGGGCGTGGAGGCAACGCAGGTCACAGATTGCGCGGCACTGGAACTGGCGATCGAGACCGGACTGGCACACAAGGGCCCCTATCTGATCGAAGCCGTGATGTAGCGTCCGCGCAGATACTTTGAAAACAAAAGGCCCCCGATCATCGCTGATCGGGGGCCTTTTTTATGTCTCATCCATCAACCGCTGCTAGCGGTCGGCGCCGCCGTCACCGTCGCTGTCGGGCACATCATCCGCCTTGATCGGCTTGGACACCGTCTTGGCCTTTTTGGGGCCCTTGTCGGCATCTTGGGCTGCGGGGCCTTCGATCTTGAACGGCTGGGTGGTGCCGTCCTTGTTCTCGCCCAGCCAGATGGTTTGCTGTGGGAAGGGGATTTCGATCCCACGCTCGTCAAAGACTGTCTTGAGATAGCCGTTGTACATGCGCCCGATGCCCCATTGCTTGCCCGGATCGGTCTTGATCCGCACCCGCAGAACCACGGCGCTGTCGCCAAGCGACTGCACGCCGAACCATTCCAGCTCTCCCATGATGCTATTTGCGATTTCAGGCTCGTTTGCCATCATCCGGTCATAGGCATCGAACATCGCCTGTTTGGCGTCTTCGACATTCTCGCGGTAAGCGATGCCCATGTCACAAACCGTATAGGCAAAGCCGCGCATATAGTTGCTGACCACATCCACGGTCGAGAAGGGGATCATGTGGAACACCCCTTGCACATCGCGCAGGGAAACGGACCGCACCGACAGCTTTTCGACCGTGCCTGTGGTGCCGCCCACGGTGATCACGTCGCCGACGTTGATGACGTTCTCGAACTGGATGAACACGCCGGTGATGATGTCTTGCACCATCTTTTGAGCGCCAAAACCAATCGCCAGACCCAACACCCCAGCAGAAGCCAGCAGTGGCCCGATATCCAGCCCGATTTCGCTAAGCACGAACATCAGCGTCAGGATGATCAGCGCAATGGTCGCCGCGTTGCGCAGCAACGTCAGCAAGGTGGTTTCCCGCGAGGTCGGCACAGCGCCGTATTCAGGGTTCAGCTTGTAATCGACAAAGGACGTCAGCGCGAGCCAGATGCCAAAGGCCACCGTCAGGATCAACCCGACAGAGATCAACGCCTTGGTCACTGCCAGACCGACCTGGCCCTCAAGCCAGCTGCGCATGTCGATCATGCCAATCACGTCCAGTGTAAAGAACAGCACGCAGATCAGCAGGAAAAGACGCAATGTGCTAAAGGCACGCGGGACAAACGTGTTGATGCGGCGTTCAAGCAGCGGCAGTTTGGCGTTCACGTCCTTAGGCAAAGAGATACCACGGTGCACGGCCTGCGCCAACCAGCCCGACAGTAGGGATGCGATGATGATCGCGGCCAAAATCTTGCCTGACCCGACAATCGCCTCGAGCGTCACATCAGCAGGCTGGGTCATCACCACGATGAACATCACCGCAATATACGTCAGAGCAACCCAATGCCAGATGCCTGCCAGCCCATGCAGGATACGGGCGATGAACCCGCGCCGTGCCTGCGCGATGGTAGCCGGATCGACGCCCTCTGCTGCCGTCGCCTCAACGGGGTCCGCCTCGCTTTGAAGCCAGCGGGTAACAGCCTTGCGACGGCGCAGCACGATATAGACGAGATACAGCAGCACCATCACCGACAGCAGTGCCGAGACGCCTGCACCCGCAGCCGCGTTGACGCTTTGATTAACGATGGGCACGACAAGCAGCTGGCCATACCCCAGCAGGCTGACCACGACGCTCAGATAACGGGTCAGCGATTTGGCTGCCGCGTCTCCCACGGGTACGAGCCGCAGACCCGAGGCGACGGGCGACAGGAACGACCGGATGATGACTTTGGTCATCTCGACCAGCAGGAAGGCATTCAGATACATCGACTGGCGGATGCCGATCTGACCGGCTTCGCCCACGGCGAGGATGGTAATCAGATAGCCCGCAGCCCAGGCCACAATGACGATAAACGCATCCAGCAGGTTCGACCCCAGAAACAGGCCGATAGAGCGGAAGATGCCGACGTGTTCAGCTGTTCGGCCCATACGGGCATACAGCCCGCGTGCCAGATAGCGCAGCACCAGAAACAAGACGACGGTGATCGCAATCACGACCAGCAGGCCGGGCAGGGCGTCTAGCAAGACCGATAGCTCTGATCCGCTAAGGCCGGCGAACACGCCGCCGCCGCCTTCGATCGCGGTCCAGAACGACGTAAGCGTGTTAACCGTGTCTTGCCCGATCTGCTGGGTAATCAGCGCGATCTGCCGCCCGACTGACACACCTTCGGCATCGGCCGCAGCGGTGATGGTTTCAATCGCGGGGTTCTCGTCGCCCGCCGGTTGACCGGAAGCGTCCAGCGACTTTTCTAGGTCCGCGATCAGCGCCGCACGCGCGTTATCGTCTTTCAGAACCTCAAGCAGGCTATCCAGCGGTGCCTTCGCTTCGGCATCAGGCGCCGCTTCGGTCGTTTCTTTGTCAGAGGGCCCACCCCCCATAAACAGGGACTGCGCCTGTACCGCGAGGGGGGAGAGGGTCAGGAACACCGCCATCAGAAGGCTCGCCATCAACTGTAGCCACCCTCGGGTTGGTATCGCGATCTTTCCGGTTCCTGACATGGGGGCCTCTTTCGACATCTCTAAATTACGCTACGAGATAGGGGAATGATCCCTATTTCCACTGTTTTGTGCTTATGGGTGGTCTTGGACGCAAAGAAAACCCGATGCACGGGATAAGTTCGCACATCGGGTGTTGCGTCAATGGGGGGGCGGGGCCGTGGCCTTAAGCCGTTGAACTGCTGGCAACCATCTCGGGGCGTGGGGCTGTGGCGGCGGCTGGCTGCTTTGGCTGCGGCTGTTTACGTGAAGCTTCGGCCAGCAGGGCAGCAACATAGCACACAGCGACCGCGACCGGCGGCAGAATCCACGGCAAAGCCGTCACGTTGGGTTCGATGTCCATCATGATTTGACCGGCCAGTGCCAGAATGGTGCCAAGGCCGAACACCAGCAGCCCGTGACTGCCCATCAGCCGGAGCGGGGCGGCCAGACGGTGCGCACATATGTGTGTCACCACGGGGAGGCAGGACAGCACATAGACCAGCGCAAGGACGTGTACCAAACGCGGCAGCGCCAGCATGGACTTATTATGGGTCACGATATTAGCGGGCAGGCCAATCCCGCCAAGTTGCGCCATCTTGTGGTTCATAAAACTGCCCAGACCGGGCACATAGCGCCACGCCGCGATGAACAGCAACACACCGACCGCCAGTTTGAACAACAGCGCAGAGTTGCGGACCAGCCGTTCGCCCTTGCGGTGGCGGACACCGATTGCCAGACCGATCACAAAGATAAGCTGCCACGTGAGCGGGTTAAAGAACCAGCCGCCGCCACCGGGGTGGTTCGGGATGGTAAGCCGCGTGGCACCCGCATAAAGCCAGAACGCCCCCGCGACAGCCAGCGTCGTACGTGGCGCATATAGCACGGCGGCAATCAGAACAGGGCCTGCCAGCAACAAGACAGTATAAGACGGCAAAATGTTCACATAGCCGATTTGGTAGCCCAACGTAACAAGCCCCGCCATCGCGGCACCAGTCTGCTCATAGAGCAAGGCGAGGTTGTGCATCACTCGAAATTCGGATCGAACAAACGTATCCGCCGCCCAAGCATACAGCCCGATGGCGGCGACCGTTAGCACGATATGCACGATATAAAGCTGCCACGCACGCCGCCACAACGGGGCTATCGCATCCCATAGGCGCAGATCGCCCGACATCCACCGACCGATGGCGGGGGAATAGGCGATGCCGGCGGCGATGCCGGACATGATAAAGAACGCCTCTGCCGCGTCGGAGAACCCGATGTTGCGGATGGTCAGATACTCCCACGGGTTGCCGGGCATGTGGTCGATGATGATCATGATCAGCGCCAGCCCGCGAAAGGCATCAATGCGTGGATCGCGGGCGCGACGTGGCAGATCAACGCCACGCCGGATCGGAATAAGCTGGGCGTCAGGCCGGTTGGACGATTGGGTCATGCGACGATCCTTGTTGGGCGGTACCCGTTCTCAGGTTCTCGCGGTAGGCGGCAATTACAGCGGGCGTGACCCGTTCTTGCGGCGTGGTAAAGACGCGGCCATTGCTGGGGTGCGAGGTCACAGCGATCAGCAGCGGGGCGATCGACATGGGAAGCGTCACAGGCAGCAGCCAGTAAATCAGGTTCGGCACTAACAGATAGACCGCAATTGTGACCACGATCCCGAACAGCGACACCCAGCGGCTTGCACGCCAGCTTTCTGTCAGCGTCAGTCGCCCTTCGCCACGTGCAGTCGCAGGCCAGCCACCGTCCTTGCCCGCAAAGACTTCGGCTACGGCGCGGCTTTGGTACATCAGCATGATCGGCGCGATCAGCGCGGTGAGCAGGATTTCGGCCAACACGGACCCAAGCGCACGCAGCGCGCCGCCAAAGCCCCGTGCGCGCCCCGTTGCAGCAGCTTCGCCAAAGATCGCGAGCTTAGGCAGCAAAAGCAGCACGCCAATGCCAAAGGCCAGCGCAACAATCTGAAAGGTCTTGTCGTCGGGGAAAACCGGAAAAAGCTGATAGGCATTGGGGAAGTAATCAGGGCTTGCGTTGGTCGCGGCGGCCAGCAGCGATACGATTAGGAACGCGCCCCATGCGACCGACACCAGATAGGCCGTGATACCTTGGATAAAGACGAAACGGCTCCAGCCATGCAGACCGGGGGCACCGACCAGACGCATATGCTGAAGGTTGCCTTGGCACCACCGACGATCCCGACGGGCAAAGGCAAGAAGGTTGTCAGGGCCTTCTTCGAACGATCCGGTGATGCGCGGGTCCATTTCCACGCGCCAGCCGCCACGCACAAGCAACGCGGCTTCGACGTAATCATGGCTAAGGATTGTGCCGCCAAAAGGGGCAGGGCCGCTGAGTTCGGGCAGGCCGCAGCATTGCGACAAAGCGCGTACACGGGCGATGGCGTTGTGCCCCCAAAACGGGCCCGCACGCCCCTGCATTCGGGCCAGACCGCGGGCAAAGACAGGTGAGTGAAAGCTGGCAGAGAACTGCATCGCACGGCCAAATAGTGACCCCGCCCCGAAAATATTGGGCAGTGTTTGCAGCAGTCCAAGGGTCGTATCTGCCTCCATCCGCGCGACGAGGTGGCGGATCGTATTGCCCTCCATCAAGCTATCGGCGTCAAGGATCACGACGTATTCATAAGCCCCGCCGGATTTGCGGATGAAATCTTCGACGTTTCCAGCCTTGCGGCCGTGGCGGTCTGTGCGGTTGCGGTAGAAGACTGGATTAGACGCGCTATCATCGGCGAATAGCGGGGCGAGTGCCGCTCGCTCTGCGATCAGCGCGTCGGGGTCGAAGGTATCGGATAGGATCGCAAAATCGACCGGCACGTTGGCAGCTTGCATGGATTGGCGCATCGCAGTGATGCGGGCGCAAACCTCTGTCGGGTTTTCGTTGCAGATCGGCACAAGGATCGCTGTGGCGGGGAAGTCTGCGTTGGACAGGTCCATGTCGGGCAGCGGGTCAAAGGACGGCACGCCCAAAAACGCCTGCCCCGCCCCCCACGCCAACCAAGCAGTGGTAAGCGCAATGAGCGCAACGGCAAAGCCGTCCCAGATATCAAAGCCCGTGTTAAGACCCGCCTGCGCAAGCGTCGCGGCTGCGGCCGTCGCACAGAGCAGGGCAAAGCAAATGGCACCGACACGGCTGAACCGCGTGGCACCATCGCGCACATAAGAGGGCATGTCAGGCATTACGCATGAAGATACGGCTCAGCACTTCGAAAAGCGACGGGCGGGCATCATGTTCAAGTACCTGCCGCGGCATATCCAGCGGGGCAGCACGGGGCGCGTAGCGGTCAAAGTCGGTCATTGGTTCGGAAGAAGTTGATGTCACAGACGTATTCATTCTTTCAGCCATTGGTATACCCAAGTCTCGGTCAAGCGGCGGTCACCCGCGGCCAGATTGGCACGCAGTTCAACCATTGCATTCGTTTCGGCGACGACCTCTAGAACCAGTCGCCACATATGATCGTGGCCGTCGATCTGCTGCAGCACTTGTCCTGCAATCTTGCCGCCGACGATGTTTACATTGGCCTCAACAACGTTCTCGGCATTTGGTTCCGCTAAAGTTGCACCTTCAAAGTCGATGACAAATTTTCGGCGATCATTCCGCGGTTTTACGCCTGCAACGCCGCCATGTCCGGCAAGTGTGCGTGAAACTTGAGCAAGTGTAGAAGACGCGCCGGGTGGGGTCATGCCCCAGTTCAGACGGTAGGAGATGCTTTTGCTGTCCCCCGCAGAGAACCCGTCTTTATAGGTCCAGAAGGCGACGATATTGTCGTTTCCTTCCAGATCCGAAGGAATCTCGATCAGGCGGACCATACCTTCGCCCCAGTCGCCCCTGGGTTCGACCATGAGGGTGGGGCGCAACTCGTAATGGGCTTCGGCATCCAGATAGTCGTCAAAGGCGCGGTGGCGTTGCACAAGGCCAAAGGACTTAGGTGATTGCGCGCCAAAGTATGAATTTGCGAGTTTCGGCGGGTTGTTGAGCACCCGAAACAGCGTGTCCTCGCCGGTGTTCACGATCAGGGCTTCACTGTCGTGGACGCGGGCGCGGTAATCATCAAAGCTGCCCTGATCGTTCAGCCCGAACAGATACATAGAGGTCAGCGGCGCGATGCCGAGCTGCTGTACGTCTTGGCGGAAGAACAATTCGGTGGTCACATCCATCGTGGTGGTGGCCCCGGGGGTCACGGTGAACTTGTAGGCCCCCACGACCGACTGGCTTTCGAGCAGGGCAAAGAAGGTCATTGCCGTCTGGCCGGGTTTTGGCCGTTGCAGCCAGAAGGCGCTGAAACGGGGGAATTCTTCGGGCTCAGAGGTCGCGGTGTTCACCGCCAACCCGCGCGCGCTTAGGCCATAGCGGTTGCCCGCCCCTAAGGCGCGGAAATAGCTCGCGCCCAGAAACGACACGATCTCGTCGAACTGTTGCGGGTCATTCAACGGCGCGTTCATGCGAAAGCCCGCCACGCCGGGGAGCTCTGTGCCGGTTGGAATTTTCTCAAGCGCCTTGGCCTGATAGATGAAGTCGTCCGAGGTAAAACCAAGCGGCTGTGCCTTGCCGTCTACAACCTCGTAGAGTGCCACGGTGCCGTCGAATAGCCAGCCGGGGTGATAGGCGTGTACCACAGCCTGCGCCGCGGGGCCTTTCCAGACCGCGCTGTCTTCGCGGAACCGGATGTTGCGGTAGTCGTCATAGTCCAGCGAGGTAAACGGGTCGCCCAATTGCGTCGGCGCGACATAGTCTTCGCCGGCAAGGCTGCGCGCTTGTTCGATCAGTGACTCGAAGGTAAAAGGCTCTGCCGCATCGCTGGTTTGCGCCCATGCAGCAGTGTCCTGCGCACCGATTGCAGCCGCGAAAGCCAAAGCGGCCCCCCCTGCGAGCAAAACAGAGCGGCGAGACATCGGGCGGGTGCGAGACAAATGATGCATCAAAACTGATTCCTGTTCGTTGCTGCATTGCAGAATTCTTATAATTACGCGGGAAGTTCAATGACATGAAGCGTAATGCGCTGAATTTTGCTGCCCAATGCGGGGTTTGCGCGAAAATTGCGATTTTAACGCGGCATCAACCGCCAGTAATTCCATAATTCTAGCGTGACAGGGGACCGATTTTATCTAGAGCCTTCAAAAAACAGCGGAAAATTGCCTGAAATTCCAATCAGACGCCCTAGAATAAGATTGGTTGGCATCACAGGGCTGCAATGCCACCCTAAAGGGAATCTGTGTGTGTAAAAGTAAATAAGACTATAAAAACGAGGACAAAATGGACAATAAAGATCTTCCATCGCTCCCGCTGGCGCTGCTGCCCGTCGTGCTGACGCTTGGCCTTCTGGCGCTGCAACTCTTCTATTACGGCGACTTCACGCCGCATATTCCTCTGATCCTCGGATTGGCCATTACGTCCCTGCTTGGTGTGTTTCGCGGGCAGACGTGGATGGACATCCGCGAGGGCGTGTTTCACGTGATCCACGTGTCGATGCCGTCGCTTGCGGTGTTGATCGTGGTGGGCATGATTGTCGGTGTATGGATCGCGTCGGGCACGGTGCCGACGTTGATCTACTACGGGCTGACGTTGCTGACGCCGTCAATCTTTCTGGCAGCAGCCATGATCTTGTGTGCCGTGGTGTCGCTATCGTTGGGGACCAGCTGGGGCACGGTCGGGACCATCGGTCTGGCGTTGATGGGCATTGGTGCGGGCTTTGGTATTCCGGCCTATTGGACCGCAGGTGCTGTGGTATCGGGCGCATTCTTTGGCGATAAGGTATCACCGCTGTCCGATACGACGAACCTTGCCCCTGCGGTGACGGGCACGAACGTCTTCGACCACATCAAGAACATGCTGCCCACCACTGTGCCTGCGATGATTATCGCGCTGGTGATTTATATCGTGGTTGGCTTCATGCTGATCGAAGAGGGTGTTGGCGATGTAAGTAGCATCAATGCGATCACGGCCGGTCTGGAAGAACGGTTCAGCCTAGGGATCATCCCGCTGACACCTGCGTTGATCGTGATTGTGCTGGCGTTGATGAAAAAGCCGCCACTGCCGTCGCTATTTGCGGGTGTGCTGGCCGGTGGGCTGGTCGCGATCTTTTGGCAGGGTGCCGGTCTGCATGACGTGTTTGCCTTTGCGCAGTCGGGCTATTCTATCGACACTGGGATCGCCGACATCGACAGCCTGCTGAACGCGGGCGGCATCCAGTCGATGATGTGGACCATCTCGCTGATGCTGATTGCCTTGGGTTTTGGCGGTGCGCTGGAACGTACCGGCTGCCTCGAGGCGATTATTATGGCGATCGTCAGCCGCGTGAAAAGCTTTGGCGCAGTTCAAAGCTCGGCCATCGGGACGGCGTTTGCGACCAATATGGTGGCGGGTGATCCTTATATCTCGATTGCGCTGCCGGGCCGTATGTATGCGCCCCTGTACCGTGGGATGGGATATTCGACACTGAACCTGAGCCGTGCGGTCGAAGAGGGCGGCACGTTGATGAGCCCGCTGATCCCGTGGAACGCAGGCGGTGCCTTTGTGATCTCGGCCTTGGGGCTGGGGGTTATGGATGGTAACCTGACCAACCTGCTTTATATCCCGCTGGCCTTTGCCTGCTGGACCGCACCGTTGATCGGCGTGTTCTATGCGGTAACCGGACTGTTCTCGCCCAAGGCGACGGACGAGGACCGGGCAGAGTGGGAAAAATCCGGCGAGGACATCATGGACCTTGGCGACCATGCACTGGCTTACGAGGAACCAGCGCAAAGCTGATTCCGCTTGATACCACACAGATGAAAGCCGCAGCGCCTGATCGCGCGCTGCGGCTTTTTTCATGCGTTACGCTGTGGTCTTGAGCCGGTCCCGCAAGGTGTTCTTGACAATCTTGCCATTGGCATTGCGGGGCAGGGGATCGGGTTCGAATGTTGCGAAATCGGGGGCTTTGTAATCTGCCATCCGCGTGCGCGCGAAGGCTCTTACCGCCTTAAGATCCAGCGCCGTATCGGTGGTGTGGATGAAAACATGCATCTTTTCCCCAAGCACCGGATCAGGGCAGCCAATGGCGGCACATTCGATCACGGACGGGTGGGCGGTCAGCGCGTTTTCAACCTCGGCGCTGTAGATGTTATAGCCGCCACGAATAATCATATCCTTGCGGCGGTCATGCAGGCAGATAAAGCCGTCGGCATCGCGCGACCCCATGTCACCGCTCTTCCAATAGCCGTCATGAAACTCGCTGGCGGTGCGGTCGGGGTTGTCCCAATAGCCGGGCACGGTCATCGCGCCCTTGATCCAAAGCTCTCCGTGGGTGCCGTCGGGCACCTCATTGCCCTGCGGGTCAACGATACGGATGTCGGCGCAGGGCACGGCAATACCGATGCTGTCTGCGCGTTTGGTTCCGAAACCCATCGGCAGGATCGTCACGGCAGAGGTAAGCTCGGTTGCGCCATAGGCATTCATCAGGCACAGGTTCGGCAGCTTTTCTGACAGCTCCGTGATTGTGGACTGCGGCATCGGCGCGCCGCCATAGCCACCGATCCGCCAATGTTGCAGGTCGTAGTCATCGACGTTGCAGCGCAGCAGAAAGAGGTTGTACATCGCCGGCACCATCAGCGTCTGCGTGACTTTTTCATCTGCGGTTAGCGACAGGAATTCATGTGCGCCAAAGTGCTCCATCATCACGGTGCAGCCAGCAGTTTGCAGCATGGTAAAGACAGTGGCAACAAGGCCGGTCACGTGGCTCGCAGGCACACAGAGGAGGGAGCGTTCGCGGGCACCCAGTTCCATGCAAAGTTCAAAATGCATTGCCGAATGGACAATGTTCAGATGGGTCAGTGTCGCGCCCTTGGGCTGGCCTGTGGTGCCCGAGGTATAGAGGATCACCGCAATATCATCTTCGTGCAGCGGGACAGGGTCGCCCAGCGGTGCCTCGGCGGGGAGCGTGTCAAAAGCGTCAGATCCGGCTGCGGTGCCGCCAACACAAAAGCGGTGGGTCAGAGCGGGCAGATCGGCGGGCGCGGGCAGGCGGTCGGCGACATCCGTGCCATGCACGGCGATCTTGGCTCCGCATTGACGCAAGATGAACGCAAGCTCAGGCGTTCCTTCGCGGATGTTGATCGGCACGGCAATCGCACCAAGACGCAAACAGCCCATCATCGTCACGATGAATTCCCAGCGGTTCGACAGCAGCAGGGCAACGCGGTCGCCCTTGGCCACGCCACGCGCACGCAGCCCCGCTGCGATGCGGCCCACCTGCAGATCAAGGTCGGTGTAGATCAGTCTGGTATCGCCGCTGACCACGGCCTCTTGATCGGGGGCGCGGGCAAGTGCCGCGGCGAGCATGGCGTTCAGATCGGCTGGGCGATCCTTAAAGCACTTGATCTCGCGTCCGTCGAAATGGGTTTCTGTTTGTATGCGATCCGTGATCGCCTGTGACCAATGTGGCATCTGCGCTCCTCCCGTAGCTTGGGTAAGTCATTGCGCAAACGATCAAGGGCTGCAACGGCCAAGAGCGGTGTTAGCGCCCTTATAGGGTAACCCTTTCCAACGTGCGGTTCGCCCTGCGAAACAAGGCGAACCGAGACGCTTATCCCAGCACAGTTTTCACCGCGTCGGCGGTTGCGGCGACGACGGTATCGACCTCTTCGCGGGTGATGCAGAAGGGGGGCGCAAAGCCGGTAATGTCGCCTTGGGGCATAGCACGCGCGATCACGCCGCGTTCGAGCATTGCTGCAGAGATCGCAGCGCCCACCTTGCGTGCAGGATCAAGCGGGGACGCGTTGGATTTATCGGCCACATATTCCACTGCGCACAGCAGCCCTTCGCCACGGATGTCACCGACATTCGGGTGGTCGCCGAGCGCCTCTTTCATCGAGGTGTTGAGATACCCCCCGACCTCGGCCGCGTTGCTCACGAGGTTCAGGTCGTCGATCAGCTTGAGGTTGGCGACACCCGCCGCCGCACAAATGGGATGCGCCGAATAGGTCCAGCCGTGACCGATGGGGCCGTTTTCATCCGTGCCCTGTTCCAGCACCTTCCACATCCGGTCCGATACGATGGAGCCTGACAGCGGCGCATAGGCCGATGTCAGCCCTTTGGCGATGGTGATCAGATCGGGTTTCAACCCATAGTGATCGGACCCGAACATGGTGCCCAGGCGGCCAAAACCGGTCACGACCTCGTCGGCGATTAGCAGGATGTCGTGGCGGTTCAGCACCTCTTGGATCGCGTCCCAATAACCGGTGGGCGGGGGCACGATGCCACCGGTCCCGAGCACGGGTTCCCCGATAAAGGCCGCGATTGTGTCCGGCCCTTCGGCCTGAATCTGCGCCTCGAGCGCGTTGGCACATTGGGCGGTGAAGTCGGCTTCGGACTGGTTGCGGTCCTTGCGGCGGTAGTAATAGGGCGCATCCGTGTGGATTACGGGGTTCATGGGTAGATCGAATTTGTCGTGAAACAGCGACAGTCCGGTCAGCGATCCGGTCATCAACCCCGACCCGTGATAGCCACGCCAGCGCGAGATGATCTTTTTCTTCTGCGGACGGCCAAGGATGTTGTTGTAATACCAGACGAGCTTGATGTTGGTTTCATTCGCATCCGACCCCGACATGCCGAAATAGACTTTGGACATATGCGCCGGTGCGCGGTCCATAATCATCTTCGCGAGCGTGATCGAAGTTTCGGTCCCGTGGCCCATATAGGAATGGTAATAGGCCAGCTGATGTGCCTGTTCGGCGATGGCATCCGCGATCTCTGTCCGGCCATAGCCTGCGTTGACGCAATAGAGCCCGGCAAAGGCGTCCAGCATCCGGTTGCCGTCACGGTCTTCGATATGAACGCCCGATGCCCCTGTGATGACGCGCGTTGCGGATTCACCCCGCGCATGTTGTGCCAGATGCGTTGAGGGATGAAAAAAGTTCTCGCGGTCCCACGTGGCGAGTTGGTCATCGTTGCGAAGCATAGGTCAGGCTTTCTGTTTAGGAGAGTTTCAGGTGAGTTCGGTGGCAAGCACGGCAAGACAATCGCCAGGCTGTGTCAGACCGGGGTGATGGCGGGCGATCATGATGCCCCCCATCTGGGCGCGGATCTCGCGCGGGGGGACGCCGGTGTGCTGGCCGTCCCACAGACGTGCAATCAGGTCGCCTTCGGCTACGGTTTGCCCAAGGGTGACGTTGAAGTCGACGAGCCCACCGTGGTTGGTGACATGAAAGCAGCGGTCGTCGTCTTGAGACAGGACGCGTGATGGGGCGGTGACGGGCTGCCCCTCAAGGATACCGGCGTGGATCAACAGGTTACGCACCCCTTTACGAGCGATCTGTGCCGTTTCCGGCGTGGCGGTGCCACCGCCGCCCAGTTCGGTGGTGACGAAAGTCTTGCCCATAGCTTCTGCCGCATCGTCGTACATGCCTAGCGCGTCGATCTCGCGCATCTCGACACTGAACGGCGCGTTGAACGCATCGCGCACGGCGCGGCAGCGGGCCTGCTGGTCCGCATCCTCCAGCGTATGGCAGGCTGCAAAGGGAAGAAAATCAAGCGTTTTGCCGCCCGAGTGAAAATCAAGCACTACATCGGCCATCGGAAGAAGAACGTGTTGAAAGTAATCCGCGATCTTCTGCGTGGGCGTCCCATCGGGACGACCGGGAAAGCTGCGGTTCATGTTCACCCCGTCGAGCGGAGACACGCGCGTGCCGGCCGCAAAGGCAGGCTGGTTCATGAACGGGATTATGATCACGGAGCCGGTGACGTCCTTGGCCTGCAATGTCTGAGCAAGCTCGACCAAGGCCAACGGGCCTTCGTATTCGTCCCCGTGATTGCCACCTGTCAGAAGGGCGCAGGGGCCGTCGCCGCTTTTCACTTGGGTCACCGGAATTTGGATCGCCCCCCAAGCACTGTCGTTACGGCTATAGGGAAGGCGCAAATAGCCGTGCTGCACGCCTGTGCCCTCAAAATCGATGGTGGCAGAGATAGGATTGTCCCGCATGGCGCTATTCCTTGATCACAAGCGCACGCGGGGTGGTGCACAGACAGTCGGCACCCGTTTCGGTGATGACGATAGGTTCCGTGATCTCGATGCCGCCGTCGTCCAGCCACAGCGCTGGCATAAAGTGAAAGGTCATCCCCGGTTCAAGCACTGTGGTGTCGCCCGCGCGGAAGGACATGGTGCGTTCGCCCCAATCGGGAGGATAGGACAGCCCGATGGCATAACCGCAACGGCTGTCTTTCTCGAACCCGCGTTTGCGCAGGGTGGTGTTGAAGGCGCGGGCAATGTCTTCGCATCGGTTGCCGGGTTTGGCTTGTTCTAGCCCCGCGTCAATTGCTTCGAGAACGGCATTTTCCGCATCCAGATATTTTTGTGGCGGTTTGCCCAGAAACAAGGTGCGCGACTGCGGGCATTGGTAGCGCCGGTGCGCCCCTGCGATTTCAAAGAACGTGCCTTCGTTATTGCGCAGGGGGGCGTCGTCCCATGTGATATGCGGCGCGGTGGCATCCAGACCGGAGGGTGTCATTGGCACGCAAGCGGGGTAATCGCCCCAGTGCCCGTGGGCACCGCTGACAGAGGCGTGGTAGATATCCGCGATCAGATCGTTCTTGCGCATGCCGACTTCGGCCTTTTCGCGGATCACCTCGTGCATCCGTTCAACGATCCGGGCGGCGCGGCGCATGTATTCCAGTTCGGTGGGGGATTTGACGGCGCGTTGCCAATTCACCAGCGCGGTGGCGTTCTGGATGTTGACGCCCGGTAGCCGTGTTTGCAGCGTCAGAAACGCAGAGGCGGTGAAATAATAATTGTCCAGCTCGAATCCGATACGGGCGTTTTCTAGCCCGCGGGCGGCGATCAGGCGGGCCAGATCTTCCATCGGGTGTTTGTCGGGGTTCTGGACATAGGTGTCGTCGTAGCCGACGATATTGTCGTCCTCCAGATAGGTGGTGCGCTGGGCACCTGCACTGTCCATCGCTCGGCCCCACCAGACAGGCTGGCCCTCGTGGGTGAGCAGCACGCCCTGATGCACGTAAAACGACCACCCGTCATAGCCCGCCAACCACGCCATATTTGACGGGTCGGTGACAAACAGCGCGTCCAGCCCGCGTGTGGCCATTTCGGCGCGTGTTTTTGCCAGACGTGCTGCATATTCGGGCTGCGTAAAAGAATGGTCAATCATGTGGGAAATCCTGCCAGGGTATTGTGCGAGTTTAGCTTTTTCGGCCTCCGCATTTATGCGAATATCAACGTTACGCGGGTAAAAGCCGCAAACTTTTGGAAGATATGGGGAATTTAGGATGATTGACGCGATAGACCGGAAAATCCTGCATCACGTGCAGCGTGACAATCTGCTGACCAGCGCACGTCTTTCCGAACTGGTGGGGTTGTCGCAAACTTCGATCCAGCGGCGGTTGGCGCGGCTGCGGGCCACCAAAGCAATCGAGGCCGATATTGCCGTCGTATCGCCCGAAGCGGTGGGGCGCCCGCTGACCATGCTCATCGCGGTGGAGCTGGCGCGGGAACGCTCTGATATCATTGACAGGTTCAAACGTGCGGTGCGTGAGCGGGCAGAGGTGATGAGCGCCTATTACGTGACGGGAGAGACCGACTTTATGTTGATCGTAAGCGCCGAGGACATGCAGGACTACGAAGCCTTCACCCGCGATTTTTTCTATAACAACCCGGATATCAAAGGGTTCAAAACCACTGTCGTGATGGACAGGATCAAGGCGTCTTTCACGCTGCCGGTTTAAGGGCGAATGTCAGGTCGGGGCTCAGGCGGTTTTGACACGCTCTTGCGCCCATTCGGGCAGGGGAAAGAGCGTGTCATAGATCAGGTTAAACGCATAGGCATACACAAGGTAAAAGCCAGCCAGCGCGATATCCATGACAAAGGCGTCCCATAGGCTGATCCCCAGATACCACGCGATAAAGGGCATCAGGACAACGAGCAAACCCGCCTCGAATGCAACCGCATGGACCGCCCGCACGGACCGTGATTTCAGGGTGGTTCCGGTCAGCCGCTTCAAGGCAAGATCAAAGATCACATTGTAGCCAAGGTTCCAAAGCGTCGCGAGCGTGGCGCTGACCACCCCGACAATGCCAAAGTCGCGCAAAGGCACGTCGAAGAGGAACGCACCAGCGGGGATCACAAGGATCAGCGCGATGATTTCAAAACTGATGGCGTGGCGAAGACGGTCTAATGCGGAGCGCATGGGTATACCTCGGTGAAGGGCCGGGTCGTCCCGGCAATTTTCCATTCAGGGGAGGTCGTCCTCTCGTTGCCATAGGTGGCAAAGCAGGGCGCGGTTTGCAAGAGGCATGGGGGGCGTTGCTGCGGAAAGCTGCTTGGCTTTGCGGGTAAAGCTGCGAAGCTGCATGCAAACGGGGACGCGGAAATTGGTCTGTGCGCCAAGAACCATGCCAGAGCCAAAAGGAATGGGACGATGAACAAACCAGCATATAATCAGCCGCTTAGCGGGAATTTCATGCCACGCACGGGTGGGCCGGCGACCATGATGCGCTTGCCGATGGCAGAAACGGCGGCGGGGCTGGATGCATGTTTTCTGGGCATCCCAATGGATATTGGCACCTCGAACCGTCCCGGAGCGCGGTTGGGTCCCCGCCAGATACGCGACGAAAGCCGCATGATCCGCCCCTACAACATGGCGACCGGTGCGGCCCCGTTCGAACATCTTCAGGTGGCAGATATCGGTGACGTGCCGATCAACCTTTTTGATCTCAAGAAGTCCGTGGCCATTATCGCGGATCACTACCGCGAGGTCCTGTCCCATGGGGCGATCCCGCTGACACTGGGCGGGGATCACACGCTCAGCTGGCCAATCTTGCGGGCGGTCGCTGAAAAACACGGGCCTGTCGCGCTGATCCATGTGGATGCCCATTCGGATACCAACGATGAAATGTTCGGCGAGAAAGAGGCCCATGGCTGTCCGTTCCGACGCGCATGGGAGGAAGGCTGTCTGCAAAACGACAAGGTGTTCCAGATTGGTCTGCGGGGCACCGGCTATAGTAAGGATGATTTCGATTGGGGGCGGCAACAGGGCTGGACCTGCATTCAGGCCGAAGAATGCTGGCACAAATCGCTGACGCCATTGATGGCGGACATCCGCGCCAAGATCGGGGACGCACCGGTCTATCTGACCAATGATATCGACAGCCTTGATCCCGCGTTCGCCCCCGGTACAGGCACGGTCGAGGTGGGAGGGTTAACCACGATGCAGGGGCTAGAAATCATCCGCGGGACGGCGGGGCTAAATCTGGTGGGCTGTGATCTGGTCGAAGTCTCTCCGCCCTATGATCCGGCGGGCAACACGGCAATGATCGCGGCCAGTTATCTGTATGAAATGCTATGTGCACTGCCGGGGGTTCCGCAGGGCAGATAGACGCCATCAGGCAGAAAGAGGCGTCGGAGGCTGGAGCAGACGACGTGATCCTCAAGCTGGGCGGCCATACCGTCAGCGTTCTACCAGACACCGGCGCAGCGGCAAAGCCGCGCCGGTTTGGTCGGGGTTTGCGCAGACAGTCTCACATATCCGGTAGACCCGGCAGGATTTTGTCCATCGTTGCGGGTAAATCGCGCACACGGACGCCGCAGGCATCGTAGATCGCGTTGATGATCGACGCACCTGCGCCACAGATGCCAAGCTCGCCGATGCCTTTGGCCTGCATAGGGTTGGCCCAAGGGTCGCGTTCCTGCACGAAGTTGACTGTGAGCTGCGGCACATCAAGGTTCACCGGCACGTGGTATTCAGCCAGATCATTGTTAACCAAATGGCCGTCGCGTTTGTCGAACATCAGATCTTCGGTCAGCGCCATGCCGATGCCAAAGGTCATGCCGCCCAGACATTGAGACCGCGCCGTCTTGGCGTTCAGGATGCGCCCTGCGGCAAAGCTGCCGTGCATCCGGCGCACACGTGTTTCGCCGGTAACGCTGTTCACGCCGACCTCTGCAAAGAATGCGCCAAAGGTCGCTTGGCGACGGTCGGTCTGGGTGTCGCCCTTATTGATGGTGCCTTCGACCGTGAGGGGGCCGTTCTTGGTGAACTCTGGCAAATCGGCGCGGCGGTTGTTGGCGGTGGCAACACCGTCATGCAGCGTCAGATCGCGTTCTTCTACGCCCATGGTTTCGGCGATCTTTTTGCGCAGCGCCTCGCATGCAACAAAGACCGACCCGCCCGATGATGCGGCACCCCAGCTGCCCCCGGAACCGGCGGCTTTGGGCAGGCTGCTGTCGCCCAAGCGCACCGTCACACGGTCCGCCGGCACGCCCAGCATCTCGCCGGCGATCTGGGTCAGGATCGCATAGGTACCGGTGCCAATGTCTGTCATATCGGTTTCAACCAGCAGGCTGCCGTCTTCGTTCAGTGTGACACGCGCGTGGCTTTCGCCCAGCATGTTGACCCGCGTGGCCGAAGACATGCCGTAGCCGATCAACCACTCTCCGTCTGTTTTGCCGGCCTCGCGGTCGGCCCAGCCAAAGGTCTTGGCCCCGTCGTCCAGTGCCTCGGCCAGTTTGTGAGATGAGAATTCGCGCCCGTCCGAAGGGTCCACTTCAGGAATGTTGCGTTTGCGCAGTTCGACCGGATCGATGCCGCTCACGTCTGCCAGCTCGTCCATCGCGATCTCGAGCGCGGTGATACCCACCGCCTCGCCCGGTGCACGAACAGAGCCGGCACACATGCGGTTGATCCGTTTGATATGCATCCCGATTTCACGGTTTTCACCGCGATAAAGGAAAGGCGTCGCCTGCGATACCGGCTCTGCAAAGCTTTCATCCAACAATTGCGAGACGGTGGAATCATGCCCGATGCCGGTCATCCGTCCATCAGCGTCCGCGGCTAGTTTGATGTGCTGAACCGTCTCGGACCGGCGCATCGTCGCCTCAAGTACTTGTTGGCGGCTTAGTACAACGGCTACGGGGGCCCCAAGTTCACGTGCGGCATGGGCCGCGGCAACTGCCTCGTGGCTAATCCCGAGTTTCGAGCCAAAGCCACCACCGACGTAAGGCGCCAGAATATGCACATTTTCAGCGTCAATCCCAAGCGCGTCGGCCAGTTCATTCACATTGTATTTGAGCATCTGATACGACCCGCGCAGGGTCAGCTTGCCGCCATCCCACTGGGCAATCGCGGCATGGGGTTCCATCGCAGACGAGCTGTGCCCGCTGGTGCGATAGGTTTCATCCACGGTATAGGCGGCATCTGACAGCGCGGCATCCAGATCGCCTTGGGACGATTGCTTGTCCTTCGGCGTTTCGATTTCTGCCACATCAAGATCAGTCACGGCATCCTCGGGCGTAATCTGAAGCTCGATCATATGGGCAGCGTGGCGGGCCTGTTCAAAGGTATCGGCCACAACCAGCGCGACGGGTTGCCCGATATAGGAAATCTTGCCATCCGGCTGGACAGGGGCCTCGTTTGCGGTGCCTTGGGCAGGGTTGCGCAGGAAGGTCTTGCCGTGAAACACGTCGCGCACACCGTCAAACTTGCGCACGGCTTCGGCGTTCAATCCGGTGATCCGCCCACCTGCAACAGGTGCGCGGACAAGCACGCCGGTCATCATGCCCGCCGGTTGGTCTTCGTGGGCATAAGTGGCGCGGCCAGAGACTTTGAGCGGACCGTCGGGACGGTCCATGCCGGTGTGGATCAACCCTTGAACCGTGGCATCCAACCGATTGCGGTCGTCGGGTTCATTCATCGTCAGTTCGGCGCTCGAGATGTTGCTACCGTCGGTCATTGCTGTACCCCCGTCAGTTCCTTGAGTGTGGCAATCAACGTGCGCCGTGCCAGTGGCACTTTGAATGCGTTGCCGTCTTTGGGTGCTGCGTCTGCCACCAGAATATCGGCGGCCTTGCCGAACAAGGTGACCGAAGGCTCTTGCCCGATGAGCGCCTCTTCGACCGCCGGATCGCGCCACGGCATCGATCCAATGCCACCACAAGCGATTGCGGCTTGGGTAATTTTGCCTTCCGATACCTCGATCCGCGCCGCGACTGATACCATGGCAAACGCGTAGGATGCGCGATCGCGTACTTTGCGATACATCTGGTTCCCCTCGGCAGGGGCGGGCAAGGTGACGGCGGTGATCAGTTCACCCGATTGCAAAATTGTTTCAACTGCGGGATCGGTGGGGATCAGATAGAATTCGGACAGCGGCACCGTGCGAGAGGCGCCATCGGTGCCCTCGATCTCGACTTCGGCCCCCAGCATTTGCATCGCAACGGCCATATCACTGGGATGGCTGGCGATGCACTTGTCGGTGACGCCAAGGATCGCGTGAAGCCGGTTCGCCCCCTCCATCGCGCCGCAGCCTGAACCCGGCTCGCGTTTGTTGCACGGTTGGTCGGTGTCATAGAAATAATAGCAGCGGGTCCGTTGCAGAAGGTTGCCGCCGGTGGTCGCCTTGTTGCGCAGTTGACCCGACGCACCGGCCAACAGGGCCGACGATAATGCGGCATAGTCTTCGCGAACCGTCATATCCGCCGCGAGGTCAGAGTTCGTGACCAAAGCGCCGATACGCAGCCCGCCGTCGCGCGTGGGAGTGATCTGTTTCAGGTCCAGCCGCGAGATGTCGACAAGTTTGTCAGGGGTCATCACCTCTAGCTTCATGAGGTCCAGCAGGTTGGTCCCGCCCGCGATGATTGTCGCGTCAGGGGTGCGGGCGACATCACTGTTTGCACTGGCGCGGATATAGTCGAACTGCTTCATGACTGCTCCTCCGCGGTTTCGCGGATCGCATCGACGATATTGGGGTAGGCGGCGCAACGGCAAATATTACCTGACATCCGCTCTGATATTTCGGCATCGGTCAGCTCGGGCGATGCGGTAAGGCTGCCCGAAACATTGGAGGGCCAGCCGGCTTTGAACTCTTCGAGCATGGCGGTGGCTGAACAGATTTGACCCGGGGTGCAATAGCCGCATTGGAATCCATCGTGTTTCACGAAATTCTGCTGCATGTCTGACAGGTTGTGTTCGTCGCCCAACCCCTCGATCGTGGTGATTTCGTCGCCGTCATGCATGCAGGCAAGGCTGAGACATGAGTTGATGCGACGTCCGTTAACCATGACGGTGCAGGCCCCGCACTGTCCGTGATCGCAGCCTTTTTTGGTGCCAGTGAGGTTCAGGTGATTGCGCAGCGCATCCAGCAGCGAGGTGCGGGTGTCTGCATCAAGACTATGGTCTTTGCCGTTAACGGTCAGTGTGGTTCGCATGAGAAGGGGGCCCTTTGTCCGATGACATCTAGGGAATAGAACCCCGGTCAGCGGGTCAGGGTTCCGCCCTGATGGCGGATCTGTGTAGGCGGCGGCGATATGTTCGCGTGGATTGCAGCTTTCTCAGGCTGTGCAGCGCTGCAAAAATCCGGTGATCCGTTCGGCGATCAGGCCGCGGTCATAATCTAATGTCGCAACATGGTAGGATCGCTCGAGCCAGCCAAGCTGGATATCGCTAGACGTCACCGAGGTCGCAATACGCGGTGCATTTTGCGGATCAACGACGTTATCGCGGCGCGATTGCAAGATCAAAATGGGCTGGCGGATCAGTGGCAGCAGCGCACCGGTGGCATTGGTAAGAAGGAAACGCTCTTTCAGGGTTTCACGCGGGATGCGGTCATAGCAGATTTCGGTGGTGCCCGGTTCGGCAATATCCGAACCGATGCCGCTGATGAACGCCGCCCCCTGAGGCTCATAAAGCGGGGCGACCACTTCGGGGCGGTACAGCCCGGTAGAGCCATTGATGCTGACCACGCCATGTATCTTGTCGGGCATACGCGCGGCGAGGTTGAGAGACAGGGTTGCGCCCAAGGAAAGCCCCCCGACGATCACCCGCGCACAGCGCGCCGATAGCGTCTCAAGGGCCGCTTCAGCAGAGCCTACCCAATCGCTTTGGCCGGTCTGCGCCAAGGCTGCCGGGTCTTTGCCATGCCCTGCGAGCAATGGGCAAGACACGGTCGCACCGCTTGCCGCGTGCACAGCTAGGGCGACTTCGCGCACGCTTTGCGGCGTGCTGGTGAAGCCGTGAAAAAAGAGAAAGCCGGTATCGCTGCCCTCAAGAAGAAAAGGCTGCGCTTCGGGCAGGTCGAATGGGGCAAACGGCATCTGTTTCATGCTGCCATAAAATCGCGTTATTGGGCGGTTACGCAAATAGACTTGCGATATCGCGCGATAACCGAAAGCGATCAACCCAGCGGGGGGAAGTGACCGCGAAACTGACGCAGCAGGCCGGTATCTGCCTTGATGCTCCATGCCATTGCGATCGTCGCTTCTGCATCCAGCCCCTCGACCGGTGCCAGTTCCAGCGCGGCGGGCAGGCTGTCTGCCATGCTCGTGGGGAACAGCGTCACGCCGCGCCGCTCGGCCACGCGCTGCAAGATCACCTGTACGTCCCATGCCTCGTCCACCACCACGGGGCTAAGCCGCGCCCGATCACACGCGCTGTCGAGAAGGGCGCGCCAAGACCGCCAGTTCTCGCGCAGCCCCATGACAAAGGGCACGCCTGTCAGGTCTTCGATCCGTGCGGGGGCTTCTCCGGCGGGGGCGACCACACCAATGCGCGAGCGCCAAACCGGCATCTGGTCGATCCCCGGTGCGCCGACGGTGGGATGAGACAGCAGGAAACCAAGGTCGATCACGCCAGATTTCAAGTTTTTCAGCATGTTATCGGTAGACATGACATGCATCTCGACTTGAATACCCGGCACGCTGCGGTGGAAAGCATCCAGCGCTTCAGAGATTTGCCGCGAGGTGGCAAGCGCCGAATACCCGACGATGATATGCCCCCGTGCGCCGGCCGCATTCTGGCGCGAGGCGCGGATGGTCCGTTCGAACTGGGCCACCGTCTGGCGCGCATCCTCAAGAAAGACGGCCCCCTCGGGCGTGGGCAGAACGCGCGGGCCGCTGCGGTCAAAGATACGGAATCCCAAATCGATTTCAGTGTCTTTCACGGCTTTCGAAATGGCGGGCTGCGCGATATTGAGCGTCTCGGCGGCTGCGCGAAACCCGCTGGCGTCAGCCACCGCCAAAGCGTACCGCAGATGCCGCAGGTCGAGCCGGGTGGGTTTCTTGATGTCGGTCATGCGCATGTTCCGGGGTGATCGCGTTTCGTTATCACTCGATCAATCATCGCTATTTGTCAACCGACCCCTGAGCGGAGAGGTTGAGGCGGAATGACGGGCCTGGTCCCCGTTTTGGTATGGGGAGGAGGCCCGATGCTGACACTATTCAACAAATTATGCGCATCGCTGATGTTTATCGGCGGATTTGGGGTCATCGCGATGATGCTAAATATCGTGGCCGATGTCGTCGCGAAACTGGTGTGGAATGCACCGATCCAAGGCACCGTCGAGATGTCTTCCTATTATTATATGATCGCGTTGGTGATGCTGCCGATGGCTTTTGTTGAAATGCAGGACCAGCAGATCTCGGTCGATCTTTTATTCAATCACTTTCCCAGCTGGCTTCAGAAGTTGGCCTTGTTCCTAAGCTGCCTTGCCGCGGCGGCGATCCTTGCCGTGATGACATGGCGTACGGGCCTTGATGCCGTGCGGGCGTTGCGCGTCGGAGAGGTGGTCATGGGCGGGCGCGAGGTCATCGTCTGGCCGTCACGCATGGTGTTGCCGCTTGGCTTCGGCCTTGCCAGTCTCGCGGCTTTTCTTCGCGCCATCCTTGTGCTGCGCGGGCAGCCCGTCACGCAATCTCAACTTGATGGGAACATGTAATGAGCAACCTTTTGATCGGATGGATCGGCGTCGGTGCCCTGTTCGGCCTGCTGGCCTTTCGGATGTCCATCGGCACGGCGCTTATGGCGGTGTCCTTTGTCGGCATCACCGTCATGTTCAACCTGCAAGCAGCACTTGGGATCGTGAGTGCGATGCCGTTCAACCTGATCGGCGACTGGTCGCTGACAGCGATCCCGATGTTTCTGTTTATGGGCTTTATCGCGGCCAATACCGGCCTAACGGCGGGCGCGTTTGATCTGCTGCGCGTTTTGTTGGCGCGGGTGCCGGGCGGTTTGGCATCGGCGAGCGTCGGTGCCTGTGGCCTGTTCGCCGCGGCCTCTGGGTCGTCCATCGCGACGACTGCTGCCATGTCGAAAATCGCCGTGCCCGAGATGCTACGGGCAAACTACCACCCGTCGCTGGCCACCGGCGTCGTCGCAGCGTCTGGCACGCTTGGTTCGCTCATCCCGCCATCGATCCTGATGGTGCTTTACGGCATCTTCACCGAGCAATCGATCGGCCAGCTGTTTATCGCTGGTGTTATTCCCGGCGTGCTATCAGCGTTTGTTTATATGGCGATGATTACCGTGCGTGCCACGGTGACGCCTGCGCTTGCGCCACCCGTAGTAGAGCGGATTGACCGCAAGAAACTGCTGCGCCTGTTGTGGTCGGTCTGGCCCTTTCCTGTGTTGGTTCTGGGCGTTTTGGGCGGTATTTTTGGCGGGTTTTTCACGCCTACCGAGGCGGGGGCCGTCGGGGCGTTTCTGGCTGCAACCGTCGCGCTGTTGCGTCGTTCACTGACGCGCAAAGCACTGGCCGAGGCGATCCGTCAGACGACGTTGGCGACGTCTTCGATCTTCTTTCTGTCCATCGGGGCGGTGATGTTCACCCGTTTCATGGGGCTGTCAGGTGTGCCACGGGCGCTGACCGACATGATGCTGGCCGTTTCGGATAATCAGATCGTTATTATTCTGATGATCGCTGCGCTGTTCATCATTCTGGGCATGGTGATCGATTCCATCGGTCTGATCCTGCTGACGCTGCCGATCCTTCTGCCGGTGCTAGAGGCCGCTGACATCAACCTGATCTGGTTCGGCATCATCTGCATCAAACTGCTTGAGATCGGCCTTGTGACGCCGCCCGTCGGGTTGAACCTTTACGTCCTACACAGCGCGCTATCGGGCGAGGTCAAGCTCAGCGACATCATCTCGGGCACCACATGGTTCATCGCTATGGATATTTTAACCCTGTTCATCTTGATCGCCTTTCCCGCGATCAGCCTATTCCTGCCCTCGCTCATGGCGCAGTGAAAACTTTTCAACCGGAGGAGACGATAACATGAAACTGAAGACATCCCTTTTGGCCCTCGCGGCCTGTGGCCTTGGCACTGCTGCCATCGCGCAAAACGCCAACCACTTCTTTGCCGAACGCCATTCGATGGTGCGCGGCCCCTATGTCGAGTTCGCCAAGCGCGTGGCCGAGGAAACCAACGGGGACGTGAACTTTACCGTTTTCGCCGGTGGGTCGCTGCTGCCGCCGGCCGCATCCTTGCAAGGCGTGCGTGATGGCGTGGCACAAGTGACCTACCACGCGGGCACCTACACCCCGTCCGAACTGCCCGTTGCCAACCTGATCGGCAACTTTGCTTTCTATAACACCGATCCGATGGTCATGGCCTTTGCCTCGACCGAATTCGGCCTCACCAACGAGGCCGCACTGGCCGAGTGGAAAGAGAATGGCGTCGTTTTCGGCGGCGGATATTCGACTTCGCAATACTACATGATGTGCAACACGCCTGTCGCTACCTACGAGGATATTCAGGGCAAGCGTCTGCGCATGGCGGGCGGTGCCTGGTCACGCTTTGCCGAACATGTGGGCGCGGTACCCGTGTCGATCCCGTCAAGCGAGATGTACACTGGCCTCGACACAGGATCGCTTGATTGTGCGGTTGCGGCTGCGGATGCGTTGGATTCCTTCTCGCTTTCGGATGTGGTCACGCACATGAACACGTTGGCCGTCGGCAACTATTATGCCGGTTTCGAATGGGGCTATAACCCTGCGTTCTGGCAAGGCCTGTCGGAAGAATCGCGCGGCGTATTGTTTGACCAAATGGCATACTACCTTGCGCAGCACCGGGTCGAGTTCGACAAAGATGTTGAAAAAGCGGTTTCCGCGGCCAAAGAAGGCGGCATGGAGGTGTTTGAACCTGATCAGGCTTTGACGGATGCGCTGGCGGAATTTGTGATCGCCGACGAGGCCGTCCTGATCGAGAACGCCAAGGGCCGCGGCATCGAGAACCCCGAAGCGCTGCTGGAAGACTATAAGCGCATCGTTGATCGCTGGGCCGATCTGCTGGCGGATGTGGACCACGGCGATACGGACGCATTGGCAGCATTGGCCAAAGCAGAGATCTACGACAAGCTGGACCGTGCAAACTACGGTATGCAGTAACTGCCAATGACCACGTGGTTCGGCCAGGGGGCGGTATTGCCGACCAACAACCGGACGCGTTGGAACCTGCAGGCCGCGGCTATCGTGCCGCGGTCTGACTTTTATGCGGGACCCTGCCGTTGGTGCAAAGAACTGCGCCGAACGCCCCTCTTTTTAACGCGCAATGCGCCTTCGGGCCGCGTCAGACCGGCAGGTCGCGCCGATCGGCGATCGCTTCCATGGCGATGCAGGATGTAACGGTCTCTAGCGCGGCCCCTGCGATCAGTCGCTGATAGATGCGATCAAAATCGTTCATGTTCTGCGCGACGATTTTCAGCATGTAATCGTAATCTCCGGCGATCCGAAACACGTCGATGATGTTCTCGATCCCAAGGACCGTCTTGCGAAATGTCTCGAGCCATTCCGGAGAGTGATCCCGTGTGCGCAGCATGACAAAAACCGTCAAACCCAGCCCGATCCGCTCATGATCCAGCCGCAGCGTCTGGCCGGTGATGACCCCCGTTTCCCGTAAGCGCACGATGCGACGCCAGCACGCATTCTGCGACAGCCCCACCCGATCAGCGACCTCACGTTGCGACAGCGACGCATCTTTTTGGAGCACGCGCAAAATCGCGGCATCGATCCGGTCGAGCTTTGGGGCTGGCTGTTGGGTCATTTGAACGAAAAACCTCGGAAAGTTGGTGGTAATAGGGTAAGTTTATTGCAGCTTCTCATGTCATTGTCACCTTAACTTACGGCAAGATAGAAGGATTGATTTATGACCGATACGCCCGAGCTCTTTGACAGCTTTCGCCAAGAGATGAGTGCTGGCGACATCATACCCGGTCTGCGCTCTGGCTTGATAGGCGAGGGCATGATGGTCCCGGGGCCACGCGGCCCAAACCCTTTGATCTATGCTGATTATGTCGCCTCCGGGCGGGCGCTAAAGCAGCTTGAAGACCGGATCGCCAAGGATGTGCTTCCCTATTATTCCAACGCGCATACCGAAGCGTCTTTCTGCGGCCGATATATGAACCGTTTGCGGGCGCAAGCCCGACGCGTTGTGGCGCAGGCGTGTGGCGCCGACGCGGATCATGCGGTTATCTTTGCAGGGGCAGGTGCCACAGCTGGGCTGACAAAGCTGGCCGCTTTGCTTGGAGTCGATGCGATGCTGGCCGAGGGGCAGAACCCGCTGGTGCTGATTGGACCCTACGAACATCACTCCAACATCTTGCCATGGCGGGAGTCCGGGGCAGAGGTCATAGAGATCGCCGAAGCCGCTGCTGGCGGGCCCGATATGGATGATCTGGCAGCACAGCTTGCGGCCCATGCCGACCGGCCCGTGATCGGAAGTTTTTCGGCCGCATCGAACGTCACGGGCATTGTCAGCGATGTCGCTGCGATCACCCGTTTGCTCAAGCGGAACGGCGCGATCAGCGTCTGGGATTATGCGGGGGCAGGGCCGTATCTTTCGATCGATATGGGGATGGGTATGGATGCGGTCGTCGTGTCGCCGCATAAATTCATCGGGGGGCCGGGGGCTTCTGGCGTGCTGATCTTGCGCCGCGACGCAGTCAAGCGCGCCCGCCCGACCAGCGCGGGCGGCGGCACGGTGCGCTTTGTATCCCCCTGGGGGCAGGATTATGCTGCCGATGTGGTCGCACGAGAAGAAGCAGGCACGCCCAATGTCATCGGCGATATCCGCGCGGCACTATGTTTTATCGTGAAAGAGGCAATCGGCGAGGCGCGTATGGCCGCGACCCTGAACGCGCATCGGCGCAAAGCTTTGGCGGCGTGGCGAAACGTGCCGGGGCTGACTATTCTGGGTACGGTCGACGCCACGGCCTTGCCCATTTTTTCCTTCATGGTCCGCGATCGAAACGGTCGGATCGTGCACCCGCAACTGGTCTGTCGCATCCTTTCTGATCACTTTGGCATTCAAGCCCGCGGCGGATGTGCCTGCGCCGGCCCCTATGCGCACCGCTTGCTGGGGATCGACCGGGCGCAGTCGGATCGGCTGCGCGCGGAAATTGGATCTGGCAATGAGGTCGCAAAGCCCGGCTGGACCCGGCTTGCATTCTCGGTCCTGATGGACGACGCCAAAGTGGATTTTATCACCGACGCCGTGTCCCGTATTGCGCGCAATCCAGAGGACTTTACCGACGCCTACGCGGTAGAGGCGTCAACAGCGCGCTTCAGTCCAAATCTGCAACTAGCTGTGTAAGACAGGGTCGGCTTACGCTGCCTGTGTTATCACGTAGTTTGAGAAGTGACGACCTGCCAGTAAGCGGCAGTTCGGCGGTATCAAGGTTTGAAGGCGAAGCCCGCGCGGTTTTGCCCCCTACCGCGTGACATGAGATTGAAAATGCAGTGGGGAGTTTTGAACTTCGGATCATGTACCCACTTAGCGCGATAGTACGGAAAACTTCCCGCTCTGATAGTCGCGGCCAAAAGTTGCCCGAAGCTCGGACGCACCGAAGGGTAATAAACAATTGATTGCACACGACTTATCGCTAATAGTCGCTGAATAAAGAGTTAACGAGGTGCATGTTGAGAACCTATCCCATTCCCTTCAATGAAGAAGCACGCCTTAGATCAGTCTTTGCTGTTCCCGGCCTGACCGAAGCAAATAGTGGCGTTTTCGACGCCATTTGCGATGCAACCCGAAAGATACTGGATTGTCCAATCGCACACATCAGTGTCATTGAAGGTGACACCCAGTGGTACAAGTCCGTCGTTGGCATCGAGCTTGATCGGATGTCGAAGAACAACAGCTTTTGCACCCATACGATAATGTCGGGCAAACCGATGGTCGTGCCGGATCTGAGCAAAGACCCTCGGTTCGAGACCCATCCTATGGTAGCCGAAGGCGGGCCCGGGGCACGGTTTTATGCGGGGGTTCCGTTGGTGTTGTCGTCGGGCCATCGTTTCGGGAGCCTGTGCGTCCTTGATCTGGTTCCTCATAAAGCGCCATCGGATCACCAGATGTCGATCCTGACAGATCTGGGGAAAGCCGTCGTCGCCGCGTTGGAAGGCGTGCCGCCAACCCCGGTGGATCTTACGAAGGACGAAGGTGCGAAATCGACTTTTATCACGCTTATCGGCCATGAATTACGTACGCCGCTGACCATTCTCTTTGGGAGCTTGCGGTTGCTTGAGGCGATGGCCGATCGTGGCATCAACGCAGGACTGATTAGCTCGGCGCGAAAATCGACAGAGCATCTTATGGGGCTGGTTGAGGCGATTATCACCTATAGTGATGCGTCGACCGGAGAGCTTTCCCTGAACGAACAAGACTGCGAATTGGGCGATATTCTGAACGGTGTTGCCCAATTGGTATTGCCGGGTGCGGATGGCGAGTTGAAGTCGATTGCGCTAGATGAGAAGGCGCACACTGCATCCATTTACATCGACCCCCATCAGATCAAGCTTGCTTTGCATGCGCTTGCCCTCAATGCGATCAACCACGGCGGATCAGAAATCACTATTGGAAGCAGGTTGGATGGCTCCAGAAATCTTGAACTTTCAATCACTGATAATGGCACATTGGACGACAATGTCGATCTAGCGGCGCTGTATGAACCTTTTGTCGTCGGGGGACATCTCAGAACGAGGGATACCCGCGGGGGATTGGGCCTTGGCTTACCGTTAACCCGAAAACTGGTTGAACTTCATGGCGGTGAATTCGAGGTGCAAGCCACTGATAAGGGTACAACTGCGATAGTACGCTTGCCAGCTTGGCGCGTCAGTCGGTTGAGGGTCGTTTAAATCGAAGTCGCGACTGACCTTGGCCCTGTCAAAAGAGCCTACGTCTGATCGCGTTTTCTATAGACTGTAGGCCCCTAGCCGATGGGCCTTAAAACACCGCAAAAAGACGGCGGGGGCGACCCCACCGGCATCAATCCGAAGCAACGTTTCACCCCAGCTTAGACGGTATGATCCTCGGAGGCCGCGATCGTTTTCATATCGCTGATAATCTGGGTTGTTACATAGGGCTTGGAATAGAATTTCGAACCTTCAGGCATTGCCTCATCTGTAACGCCCACGACGCCCGACGCGATAAGAATTTCTACCGACGGCCAGCCTTCGCGGACGCAAGCCGCGAGCTTGAGCCCATTGATAGAGCCTGGCATGTCGATATCTGTGAACAGGATTCCGATATCGTCATTGTCGCGGATCAGCACCATCGCTTCATCGGCCGAACAGGCTTCGTAAGTCTTGAAACCTGCATCGCCTATCATGTCGACGGCATCCATGCGCAGCAAGGGTTCGTCTTCGACGACAAGAACGGCAAGCCGTGAAGTGTTTTCGGAATACATAGCGCAGTGGAACCTTTCTTTCTGCAGAGACGGGAATATCAGAACAGCAATCCGGAGCCGGGCGCACTGAGCTTAAAATGTAAACCTTCCGGGTCGTAGGAAAGTTCCACCTTTCCCTGAAAATATCCTCCGAGTGCTTGCTCGATCATCCGGCTGCCAAAACCGCGCTTGGTTGGGGGCGAAACCGGGGGGCCGTCTGTCTCGACCCAAGTAAACGTGAAGACATCATCTTTTTCCTCCCAGCAGATGCGGACCTTGCCGCCCTGAGCCGAAAGAGAGCCGTATTTGCTGGCGTTGGTGCTTAGCTCATGGATCGCCATGGTCATCGCAAGCGCCTGCTTTGAACCCACTTCGATATCCGGCCCTTCGATATCAAAGCGACCTTCGCCGGTGCGGTGCGCTGCCAGTGCGGCGTCGACCACTTCGGGCAGTCGGGTTTCGGCCCAAGACGCCGCGATCAATCGGTCATGGGCTTGGGCCATCATCGCGATACGCGATTGCAACGATGTCTGGGCGTCACGCAGGTTGTCCGCCAGCCGCAGGGTCTGCGAAACCATCACATTGACCATGGCCAGCGTGTTTTTGACACGGTGGTTCATCTCGCCCAGCATCAAGTGGCGCTGTTCTTCGGCCACTTTGATTTCGTGAATATCGGTACAACTGCCGTACCACCGCAGAATGGTACCGCCCTTGTCCCGCACCGGTTGGGCCCGCCCGAGCACCCAGCGATAGTCGCCCGAACGGTGACGTAGGCGGTATTCGATCTCGTAGTTTTCGCCGGTGCTGAGGCTGTGGCGCCACCGCTCCCATGCGCGCTCCTGATCATCGGGGTGGAAGATCCCGTTCCAGCCTTCGCCGTCGGTAGAGCCAGCGGGAACGCCCGTGAATTCGTACCAGCGGTCGTTAAAATAGTCGTGAAACCCGTCGGGCAGGGTGGACCAGATCATTTGATCCACCGAATTGGCAATGGCTTGAAATTTCGCTTCGCTCTCGAACAGCTGGCGTTCTCGCAATTGCAACTCTTCGAGCTGGCGACGCGCTTGATGCTGCCGACCGCGGGCCGTCAGTGATGACCGCACGGCGCGGACCAACTCTTCGGCATGAAGCGGGCGCGACAACAACACGGCATTGCTTAACCGGTCCATGCGCTGCACAGCCCGTTCGCTCCGGCTGCGCGTGGCACCATTGGCGAGCACGATAAACGGCACGTCCGACCAAGACGGCTGCGCATCCAGCGCGAGGGCCAGCGCGTCGGCATCGGCGCCGCTCAGGGCTTCTTCGGTAATCAGCACCGCACCGACATGCTGAGAAATAAGCTCGGACAACTGCGACAGCGTTAGGACGGGGATCGACGCGATCCCGTCTTTCGCCAGCAGTTGCCGCGCGACAGCCTCATCCCGCCCCCGCGGTGCCATGACCGCAACGGACGAAAAGATATCTAACGGCGGCGCTTCCTGAGTTTCCCCGAGTGGCGGCAGGCTTGTCACTTTGACCCACCCTTGTCGTCGCCCTTAAGCGCCAAAAGGTGATCCTTTGACGCATTATAGACAGGGGAACCGGACAGAATAGATGAAAAGCCGCGGATCGGCTCGCCGATGCTAATGCCATTTTGATCGATCTTGAACTCACGAATACTGCGTTCGTGGTCCGACGTCCGCGTCTTGATGACAGATATGGATTTTCGGATTTCGCCCTCTGCCTCGAAGAACCGCAGCATCAACACGGTGTCCGCTAGATAGCTGATGTCGATATCCGAGCGCAGATCGCCGGTGACCCCATGTTGGCCGAGCACCATGATCGAAACCACCCCCTGCTGGGCGAGGTAGCTCAGCAGTTCGTGCATTTGGAGAACCAGAAAGTTATCGCTGGGCATCGCGTGCAGATAGGCGTTCAGACTGTCGATCACCACAACACTAGCATCGTCATCCTCGACCGCGCTACGAACTGCATGGGCGAACTCACCAGGCGACAACTCTGCCGGATCAACCTGCCGAATCTGAAGCATCCCGTTGTCGATGAAAGGTTGCAGGTCCATGCCAAGCGCCTTGGACCGGATCATGAGCGTCGAAAGGCGTTCGTCAAACAGAAAATAGGCAGCGTTCTGTCCACGCTTCAGCGCCGCGATCATGCAGCGCACCGCGGTTGTCGTTTTGCCCACGCCCGCAGGGCCTGCCATCAGCGCATTGGTGCCCGGAAAAAGACCATCGCCCAAAAGCGCGTCCAGCTCTTTTAGACCCGTGGTAACAGGGTCCGTCGAATGCGTGCGGTGGTGTTGTGCTGCGATCAGACGGGGATAGACGCAAATGCCGCCCCGCTCGATCGTGAAGTCATGATAGCCGCCGTGGTACTTTAGCCCGCGCATCTTGATCACCCGCAGGCGGCGCCGTTCAGAGCCAAAGTCATTCGCCAAATGTTCCAGCGAAATGACGCCGTGGGCGATCGAATGCAATTGCAGGTCGCCCGGTTCGGCGGTGCGGTCATCCAACATCAATACCGTGCATTTGCGACGCGCAAAGAAATGCTTGAGCGCGAGGATTTGCCGACGATACCGCAGCGGGTTCTGGGCCAGCAAACGCAGTTCCGACAGGCTATCAAGCACGACCCGGTCCGGATTGGTTTTCTCTACCAGATCAATGATCCCGCGCACAGTTTCACCAAGCTCGACTTCGCTAGGGTGCAGCAAGGACTGTTCGTGGTCGGGGCTGAATTCATCTTCTGCCACCATTTCGAACAGGGCGATGTCATCCAGTGTCCAGCCGTGCGACTGTGCCACAGCAGTCAGCTCATTCACGGTTTCAGACAGGGTGATATAGAGCCCCTGACGGCCCGCCGCGCGCCCCTCCATCAGGAATTTTAACGCAAGCGTTGTCTTGCCCGCTCCGGGCGTGCCTTCGACCAGATAAAGCCGTTCGGGTGTTATGCCACCGCGCAGCACATCGTCGAGACCCGAAGTCCCGGTTGATAATCTTTGCGTTACGTCGGGCGTCGTTGTTTCAGTCATGCTGCATTTTCTTCAGTTTGTTCATTTTGGTTAACTAGGTCACTCGGTCAAAGAGTAAACTGGGCAGTTAGAATACGTTATCATCAGAGATAAATCTCTTCATGGAAAATATATGTGCAATGCGTTGGCTTTTTTAAACCTCTGGCGCCAAAGCAAGGTCAGGCCCTTAATCGATGCGCGATGGCCTTTGCCCCCCAGATGATCGCGCCGGTGATAACGCCCCAAAACGCGCCGCTTATGCCATAAAGCGTCATACCGCTTGCCGCGATCAAGAACGTCAGCGCCGGTGCCTCTAGTTGGGTGGGGGTGGTGAAGGCAGCAGAGAGCGAGCCAACCAGCGCGGGGATAAGTGCAAGTCCGGCCACCGCAGTAATCAAAGCAAGCGGTGCAAGGCTTGCCAGTGCGGTGATCAGCGCGGCAGCAAACGCAAGCAGGATGTAGACAATCCCCGATGTGATTGCCGCCCAATAGCGGGTTGCCGGATCGCGGCCCGCGTCTTCGCCAGCCATCATCGCTGCGGTGATCGCGGACATGTTGACAGGGATCGACCCGAACGGCGCGAACGCAAGGCTGACAAGGCCGGTTTTGCGGATCAGGGGTTGGCGGTCGACTGAATAGCCGTTCAGTTCCAGCACAGCAAAGCCCGGGATATTCTGCCCCGCCATCGTCACCAGATAAAGCGGCAGAGCGACGGAAAAGAAGGACTGAACCGTAAAGATCGGGGCTGTAAGAGCAAAGGTAGGAAGCCACGCCCCGCCGGTTTGCACGGGGCTGCTCGACGTATCGACGGCGTAAAAGAGAACCACAATAAACGCAATCACAGCAAAAGGCATTGCTGCCAACCTGTTCCACGTCAGGCCCGCAAGCCATGCGAGGAGCACCGGCAAAACCAGCAAGGGAATGCTGCCAAGCGCAAGTGCAGGGGCGAGACAGAGCTTGAGCAGAACGCCCGCGAGCAGGGCGTTTGCAATAGGTTTCGGTATTGCCGCCACGATCCGGCCAAGCGCGGGGATCAACCCCGTCAGAACGATCAATCCGGCACAAAAGATCAAAGCACCCACGGCTTCAGCAAACCCGCCGGGCAAGATGGCCGTTGTCGCAAGAAAGGCCGCCCCCGGCGTAGACCATGCCACTGCGGCAGGGATGCGCGTTACGGCAGGAAGCCAGATGCTGCAAATCCCCATGCCGAGGGTTGCGAAAAACAGGCCCGTCGTCGCCTGCGCGCCCGTTGCTCCCATCGCGGTCAGCCCCGCCAGTACGATCGCGAATGACGCTGAATATCCGACGAATGCGGCAAGGAGACCCATGGAAACTGCGGGCACTGAAAGATCGCGGAACATTAGAATAAAACGCCTCGGCTGCGGATTTTCATCACCCTTATCGAACCGGCCTGAAACTTCCAGAGCCGCTTTTCAAGAAATCCAGCTAGAATACAGCCGTGTCCTACGGAGGGGGCCTTTTAGTGAGGTTATGGCGATCCTAGGCAAAGAACATTATTAAGCGCATTTCTGGCTCTGCAGCGGCCCTAAGCGCCTAGGGCAATTCCTCACGTCGTGAACGGGGCCATAGACATGCGGCGACGGTTAATCCTGCCAAACCCGTTTTAACCAGACCACGTGATGTGTCTGTCAGTAGACAATTCGAAAAACCTGCGATCCGCAGCATCCAAAAGCAACTCAGAATGCGCCAAATACTACGCAGCGAAGGGGCGTGGCGTATCGCTCAGGGAACCAAGTCGGGTATCACATCATAACAGTAGTCTGAAATAGCACCGCTTGTCGTCAGCCATACCTGGTCTTGTTTCGAAACGATATGAGACAACGCACGGCGCAGATGTCGAAGCCTGTAGGGCTGTCCGACCAGATAGGGATGCAACGCGATGCCCATAACAAGCGGTTGCCGCGAAGACTGTTCGAGCATCTCATCAAAGTTATCGATGATCATATTCGCAAAATCGGCCGCGCCGTCTTTGCGGGCGACGATAGAGGGAATGTCATTCACCTCCTGCGGATAAGGGATCGACAAGAGGCGGCCGTTGCGTGTTTTCATCCAGACAGGTTGATCGTCCATGCACCAGTTGAGCGTGTATCTATACCCAGACTGTGAGAGTAGATCGGGTGTATCCAAACTTTCCGCGATCCAGGGGGAAAGCCAGCCCTTTGGCTGTATACCTTCGGCATTTTTCAGGACTTTCGTAGCTGCGGAAATAAGCGCGGCCTCTGCCTCCATCGTCAGGTCGCTTTGACGTTCGGAATTCGTTCGCCCGTGCCCGACGATTTCGTCGCCGCGCGCGCTGAAAGACGCCACTAGGTCTGGTGCGTATTCATACATTTCGCTGTTGGCCAGCACACTGGCAGGCAGGCCCAATGCGTCAAACAACTCTAACAGCCGCCATGCGCCAACGCGGTTGCCATAGTCGCGCCAAGCGTAGTTTAGAACATCTGGTTGGGGGCCCCCAGGTGCCAGTTCGGCACCAAGTCCAGTCCCAAAGCTAAAATGTTCAAGATTGAGCCCGATATAGACCGCAAGCCGTTTCCCCTCGGGCCAGTTGTAGTCGGCGCGCTTAGAGATTGGGGAGTAGTCGTATCTACCATGATGAGGGAGCATAATTCAGAGTTCCGCTTCTGCTAAACCAGCTTTGTGCAATATAATTTCGGCGCTGTCGTTCCACACGTCGGTGCTGACAATCTTGCCGTCGCGGACGACGAACTTGTCCAGATATCGGTTCGTTTCGAATGTGGTCCCATCCTTCCACGCCCCGTGAAGATAGCCGGTGTTGTAGACGTGGACGTCTCCGGTCGCCTCGTCGAGCGCGGCGTCGGTACGTAGAAACTTCTTCTTGACCCAATCATAGCGTTTTGCATTGAAGGCAGCGCTTTCTGCAGGGCCCGCGAAGGTGCGCCCCCCGGTAAACACCAGTTTGAAATCGTCACTGACATACGCCGCGGCTCCTTCAGGATCGGGCACCATCGACCGTTCAAGATAACTTTCCACAATCGCTTTTGCTGCAGCTACAGGGTCGATGTTCTGGTTCATTTCGTTAACTTTCTTCTCAAGTCGGGTAGGGGAGCGCGCAGGTCGCGCGGCAAAAACTTTGCACGACAGCGGATGCAGCAGCGTTCAGCGTACGCGTGTCTGCGTTCGCTTCATCCAGTCGCGTGGCGGCATCTGCGGCGCGTTTGGCTAGGGCTGCCTCGTCGAGGGTCAGTACACGGTCATTGGCGAATACATATTCACCCGCAATCATCACTTCCCGCAGGGCAGCACCGTTTTCGGCAAACACAATCTGGTCGAGCGGGGTACGCAGCGGCGTATAGTGGCAATAGCCAGCGTCCAGGAACAGCATGTCCGCGGCCCATCCTTCCGCGATCATGCCGACATTCTTGAGCCCCATAATCCGCGCGCTGCCTGTCGTCGCCATGGCAAAAGCATCACGGGTGGATATCCATTCTTTGCTGTCGCTTGCCTGTGCCCGACTTAGCGTCGCCGCGAGGCGCATGGCTTCGAACATGGATTGGCCATCACATGTATTCGAGGCATCCGTTCCGACCCCCAGGGTTACACCGCTGTCCATAAGCATTCGTACAGGTGCAATGCCAGACCCGAGCCGAAGGTTGCTAAGGGGGTTATGGCAAATACACGCGTCATGGGCAGCAAGAATGTCGGCTTCTGAGCGCGATAACCACACTCCATGTGCGCCACTGAAGCGGGGGCTTAGCACCTGTAAACTGTCCAGATGTGCGGTAAGGCTGGTGCCATACTTCCGATGTGCGGTTACCTGTTGCAGGCGCGTTTCAGCCAAATGGGTTTGCAGCGGTATTTCATGCTGTGCTGCAACGTTTGCGCATGATGCCAGAAATGCATCTGAACAATGCAGCGGGATCGTTGGCCCGATGCCTGGTCGTACACGCTTACCCGATATGGGCCACGTCGCGAAGGCTTTTTTGCATACTGCGATAATGTCTTGCCAGTCCGGCATTGACAGGGCGGCAACGATGTCACGCAGGGGCTGGTCAAAATGCTCCAGCAGTCCGGGCAAGGCCTGATAGATCGTCTGGTCTGCGATCATTGGGGCAACGACGGCTCTTAGGCCTGCGCCCTGATACGCCTCAGCAACCGCATGGATACCTTCAACTGTCGGGCCTGGTAGCTCTATGAACAGGTCAAAGCAACTTGTGCAGCCTTTGCGGATTAATTCAGCTGCGCAGAGTTCGGCTGCGAGGCGCAGATCATCGGCACTGCGTGAGGCATTCAGCCATGCTGAACCCGCAAGGAACGGTTCAAGCGTCAGATCGCCAGCAACGCCACCACGCCCAAGCGCACCGTGTGAATGGGTGTGACCGTTCACGAGACCGGGAATGATAAGGCGGTCGCTGACATCAATGCGCTTTGCATCTTCGGGGCCATCGCCATCTGCGAGTAGGGCCGTGATCAGGCCATCCGTCACAAGGATCGAAACTCTTTCGAAGGTTTCATTCTCAACAAGAACGAGCCCACCACAGAGCAAGAGTTGATGCTTGGACATACAGAATTCCGCAAACAAGTTGGGGGAGAAGAAAAGCTTTCAAGATACCTCACCGCGACAGGCAATCACCTGCCGCAGTGAGGTTAAGCGTTAGTTAATAGTCGTCTCAAAGCTGCGCTCATCGAGCGGAGGAAGGAACGACCGGTCGAAAATCTCTGACGCTTCTGGCAGGCGTTCCAGATCATAGCCTTTTGCAACGATCTCGATCGAGCGGGTCAACCGTTCGTCCACAAGGTCACCCATGCCGATGTCCGCGACTTCGGGGGCGTTCATCAGATTGGTTAACGCAAATTCCAACCGCGCGCGTTCCAGATCTGCGTCCACCAGATTGTCATACGCCATGACCGCTGAGACCGAGCTATCTTGATCGGCGGATGCCTCCATTGTCGCTTTGTTCACTGCGCGCACCAGCCCTGCAACGGCTTCTGGGTTTTCGGTCAGCAGTTCACGCGACACCATCATGCCGTTGGAGTAAAGGTCCATGCCGTAGTCTTCGAAGTTGAACCAGTTGTAGTCGTTCGCCGGGTCTTGGCGGTTTGCAATCAGGTTGAACCAGCTTGTCGAGGTAAACACGAATGCGCCGTCGATATCCCCGCGGATCATCATAGGTTCCTGTAGGTTTGGTGCCATGCTTTCTTGCGCGACTTTATCCAGGTCAATGCCGTTGATCTCGGCGAAAACAGGGAAGAGCCGTGTTGTCGGCGTGCCCTGAGCACCCCCAAGCGTCTTACCTTCAAAGTCCGAAGGGCTTTCAATTCCGGCAGATTTCGGTGTCACAATCGCGAAAGGGGGACGGTTCCATAATTGATAGACCATAACAGGTGCTTCATCCGGACGCGCCGCAGCATTCTGAATGATCGCGTTGATGTCGCCAAACCCTGCGTCATAGGCCCCACCCATAATCCGTGTCACTGTCGCGGCCGATCCTTCGCCTTGGTCGATGGACACATTCAGCCCTTCGTCTTCAAAGTAACCCTTGTCCAGCGCCAGTAGAAAAGGCGCGTCAGAACCCTGTGTCTTCCAGCCCAGGGTGAACCGGATGTCGGTCATTTCGGCAAACACCGGGGCTGCGCCGGCCATTAGCGCCAAGGTGGCACCCACGAGAACATTCTTCATTTCAGCTTTCCTTATTTCGATGAGGGGAGGGTTGGTTAAGACATTGCGATGTCATTGCCGCGTGTTGCCCATCCCGTGACGCGTCGTTCCAGAAGCGAAAACAGGGAGTAGAGGGCGACACCAAGCAGCGCGAGAATGATCAAACCTGCGAATACGAGCGACACTTGGAAGTTCGACGAGGCGGTCATCATGACATTTCCGATGCCACGGTTGGACGCCACGGTTTCGGATAGAACAGAACCTACAAAAGCGAGTGTGATCGCGACTTTGAGTGCCGCAAAAAAGTAGGGCATGGTGCGCGGTAGCCCGACATTCACCAGGATTTCCCGTTTGGATGCGCCAAGCGTTTTGAGCACGTCCTCAAGGTCGGGTTCTGTTGTGGCCAGTCCCGTGGCGATATTCACCACAATCGGGAAGACGCAAATCACCATCGCCGTCAGGATCGCAGGTGTTGTGCCTGACCCGAACCAAAGCACAAAGATCGGCACGACAGCGACTTTAGGGATGGATGAAAAGCCAACCAGCAAAGGAGAAGCGACGGCGTAGGCTACTTTGGATGTACCCACCATGATTCCCAAGGCTGTCCCAATCGCGACACCAAGCACAAAGCCGGTGAGCGTCGAATATAATGTCTGGGCGATGTGGGGCACCAAGATCGGAAACTTGATCCAGAGCGTCACGAGGATTTCGGACGGGCGCGGCAGAACAAGGTCAGAGACGTCCAGTAAAACGCAAAGTACTTCCCATATCAAAAAGAAGCCGAAGATCAGTGAAAACGACAGCATTCTGATGCGATTTTTCTCGGTCATAATAGACATCCTATTTACGCACCTGTGCAATCAGCTCGCGCAGGCCTTGGGTCATTTCGACAAATTCTGGGCTGTAGATCATGCCAATGTCCCGTGGCTGCGGGATGTTGACGTGTTCGTCCGATATGACCCGTCCGGGTCGTGCGCTCATCACGCAGATACGTTTTGCCAGAAAACCGGCTTCGCGCAGGTCATGTGTGACCAGCAGCACCGTCGGTTTGCGGTCCAGATACAGGTCTTGAAGAATTTGCCAAAGCTCTTCGCGCGTGAATTGGTCCAGCGCCCCGAAGGGTTCATCAAGCAGCAACAGATCGGGCTCATGGATGAGTGCGCGACAAAGGTTTGATCGCTGCAACATCCCACCGGACAACTGCCAAGGATAGTGATTGGCAAAATCCTGAAGGCCTACCTGTTTTAACAAACGATGGACGCGGTCCCGATAAGCCCCTTTACGATCCTTGCGGAATGTCGCCTTGAACGGGGCCACGATCTTGAGCGGCAGCATCACATTCTGCTCGATCGTCAGCCACGGCAGCATTGTGGGGTTCTGGAACGCCATACCGATGCGCAACTGTTTGGCTGATGCTTCTCGCCCGCCGACAAGGACTACGCCGGATGAAGGCTGTATCAGATCGCTCACAAGGCGCAGGATAGTAGACTTGCCGCAACCCGACGGGCCGACAAGTGCCACGAAGTCACCTGCATCCATTTTCAAAGACGTAGGCGACAGTGCTGTAACAGCATCATCTCCCTTGCCGAAAACAACAGACGCCGTCTGCAATTCTACTGCATAGCGATATGGCGACGGCCCTACTTGGAGAGGGGTGCCGGTGCTTTGTTCAGGATGATTTAATATGTTCATGCAGTCATCAAACTGCAGAGCGGTGAGCCTATAAATAAAATTAAGTAAAAAGTTTTAGAATTAAATGGCTCCGCTCAAGAAAGAGGCGCGGTCCTGGGTGCTGGCGTGAAATTACAGCACTCCATGTTCCCTTATTGGGGGAATTGACGCTTCTTTCGCTTTCGAGGCAGTTTGGGCGTCATTTCCGAAGGGGCAACAGCGCTAATGATTCTGGATGCCGAGGTAGCTCAGAATGACGTCCTTGGCGTGTTGCCGACGTTCTTCTTGCCACGCGTCGTCATGGAGGTTCTGGCCGACAACAATGCCAAGAGTGGCAGCGTTGTTCAGGTGGTGGGCTGAAAGGGCGACAATACTAAGATAAAGCTGGGCGGGATCAGGCTTTCGACTAAACACTCCGCTTGAATATCCACGTTCTACCAGATTGCGGATTGCTACAATGAGAGGCTCCGACATGTCGCGCATCACCGCTGAACGCGCGATATACATCCCGTTCAGAGCGTTTTCATTGCGCGTCATTTTGCGGAAATCGGCGTTATTTTTAAAGTAATCGAAGGTGAATTCCACCAGTTCATTCAACTTCGCGACCGGATCCCCTACGCTAAAATTCAGGTGCGCTTCTTGGTCTCGGATCTGCTGAAAAATATCCTCAAGGGCCGCGATATAAAGCTGCTCTTTCCCGCCAAAATAGTGGTAGATCATACGCGAGTTGCACTTGGCAGCCTTTGTTATGCGGTCAATCCGTGCTCCGTGAAAACCGTGTTCGGCAAACTCGTCTATAGCGACAGCCAAGATTTCGGCCTGTGTCCGCGTCGCATCGCGACTTCTGAATTTTGGGGATTTCGGCGAGGCGTCAGACCTACCAACACATTTTGCCGTCATCATTTCCCCGTATCGACTGTTGGTTTTCTTCACCGCACCTACTTAGGCCATGTAATCGGTTAAAAACGGGATGGTAAAGCTGGCCTGCAAGTCGTCCATGCTGTCGGAGAGCCCTTCGAGACATCGTAAAAGGGGGCAATTAGGGGTTCAGACGCAGCAAACCGTCGATGTTTTTGCGCGCTGAACCCCCCGTAAGTTGCAAGAAGCTACCCTTAAAACCCCAACGCCATCCCGTCTTTTCTTGAGTCACTACCACCAGACAGCAAGCCTGTTTCGGGGTTGATGTAGATTGCCTGGCTCCCGCCGATCGGGGATTCCTGTACGGCCAGCACATGCCCACGCGCCGTCAAATCTTCACGGACTTCCAAGGCAACGCTTGGTTCAATATCCAACACACCATCATGCGCAAAGCTGCGCGGTGCATCCATTGCTTCTTGTATGTCCATTCCCAGGTCCAGCACGCCCGACAAAAAGGCTGCGTGGCCAGCGGCTTGATAGTGCCCGCCCATGACGCCGAAGGGCATAACGGCGACCCCATCTTTGCAAAGCATTCCAGGAATGATTGTGTGCATGGGGCGTTTGCGCGGCGCGATGGCGTTGGGATGATCTTCAGCAAGTCTGAATGAAGCACCTCGTGAGTGGAAAAGAACACCTGTGGTCGGGTCTAAACGTGTCGAGCCAAAACCGTGGAAGATTGAGTTAATGAAGGACAGCGCATTTCCCTGTGCGTCAACGACGCTCAGATAGATCGTATCTTTATGTTCTGGCTCGTCCCAAAGGGTAGGGGGCAGGGCACGGCGCATGTCGATCCGCGCGGCCAATGCGTCTACGACGTCGTCAGACAAGAGTGTTTCAACCACATCGGGACAGTCTGCAGGGTCTGCGATCAATGCATCTCGGTGATGGTATCCAAGTTTTGTCGCCTCGGCGTGCAGATGGATGCGGTCAGCGTCGGAAAGTCCCTTACCCATGTCAAAGCGTGACAGGATGCGTAGAATTAGCAAGGCCGCCAACCCTTGGCCGTTCGGCGGGCATTCATAGACGTCATGATCGCCGTAACGCGATGAAATCGGTTCAACCCAGTGCGCTTGATCCCGACCTTCGTGGAAATCCGCTTCGGTGTGCAAACCGCCAAGAGATTGCAGATGTGCTGCCATTTTAGCGGCCACGTCGCCTTCGTAAAAACCTGCAGCACCGTTCTTTGCGATGTCGCGCAGACGTTCGGCCAATAGGGGTTGGGCATGCATGTCGCCCGCTTTCGGCGCTTTCCCGTCGGGCAGAAACAGCTTTGCTGCATGTTCATCGCCTGCAACAATATCCGCATTTGCGGCCCAATCCATCGCAACGCGCGGTGTGACAGGATAGCCGCTTTCGGCGTATTCTATGGCGCGTGCAAACAACTGCTCCAGTGGGAGAGTGCCATGATCCTTGTGAAGTAGGCACCACCCCGAAATGGCACCTGGAATCGTGACCGAATGCGGGCTTGTCTGCGGAATCTCATCCGTGAGACCTGCATTCTTTAGCGCTTCGACTGTTGCGGCAGCTGGCGCGCGCCCCGACCCATTCAGTGCCTTAACCTTGCCGCCTTTTGGGGCATAGAGCGCAAAGCAGTCCCCACCTATACCTGTCATCAAAGGGTCGACGACACTCTGCACAGCCACTGCAGCAATCGCCGCATCTACCGCATTTCCCCCTTTGGTCAGAATTTCATGGCCAGCCGAGGTTGATAGCGGGTGTGAGGTTGCGATCATCGCTGAAGAAGCGAGCGTACTGGGGCGGCGAGCAGAGAAGAAGTCAAACATTTCGGGTTTCCTGTAGTTAGCACCACCGGCCATTGGCACGCGATGATCTTGTGTAATCTGAAGAGTGACGGCTATTTTAAGGCCAGCGGATGCAGACACGCGACCGCGCGCTGAGGGCTGAGCTTTCCCAACTGTGGATCCTTCAGACGGCAATCGTTCTGCGCCTTTGGGCAACGTGTCGAAAAACGGCACCCTTCAGGCAGGTTGAGAGGGCTTGGGATTTCCCCGGGCAATGGCTCTGAAAGCGGTTCAAAGAATTGTGGAGCAGCGGCACGAAGAGCCGCAGAGTAGGGATGAGATGGCGCATCAAGAACGGCGTCGGTCGGGCCTGTTTCGACGATGCGGCCAAGATACATGATCGCGATTTCTTCGCAAAGGAAGCTCGCGACGCCAAGGTCGTGCGTAATGAAGATAAGCGTCAGGCCCATGTCTCGCTGTAATGACTGCAACAATGTTAACAGCTGTGCTTGGGTCGATACGTCGAGCCCTGAAACAGCTTCATCCGCCACAAGCACCGTAGGCTCCGATGCTAATGCGCGTGCGATAGCCACGCGTCGCACCTGCCCTCCTGACAGTCCCGATGGATACCGGTCAGCAGCGTCAGCAGGCAGCCCCACCCGATCAAGTAGGTGTGAAACACGTGCGGCCTCGTCTTGGCGCGGTACGATATTAAAGTGCCGAAGCGGTTCTGCAATGAGCGCGCCAATCGTCATGCGAGGGTCGAGTGACCCACGGGCATCTTGATAGACCATCGCAACATCGCGTGCAAAATCGATACCGGTCGCGCGTCCTTCCAGAATGGGTTTGCTGTGATAAAGTGCACGCCCACCGCTTGGCCTGTCCAGTCCCAGCAGGACCCGAAGCAGGGTAGATTTACCCGACCCGCTTTCTCCGACGACGGCAAGGGACGTGCCTTTGCGAATATTTAGCCGAACCCCATCCAAGGCACGAAGACCTACGGTATCGCGACTGAAAAGGGATCGCCCTGGTTTGGGGACTTCGAACACCTGCTCGACCTCGATCAACTCGAAGATGGGCTGTTCAGGCGCGGGCGCTTTGGTTTCGAACAAAGTTTGCACAGTCATTTTGGGTTCCAACACGCAATATGATGGTCAAGCGAGCCTGTCGCGGTCTGCTGGGCTGGCACAAGGGGGGGCGCTTCGTCCGCGCAACGCGCCACTGCGCGTGGGCAGCGGGTGGAAAATCGGCAGCCCTTAGGCATCTGCCCATGAGACGGCACAGTCCCTTCGGGGGCTGGTAGGTCTTTGGCACCAATTTCCAGCACACAGGATTTAAGTTGCTTGGTATAGGGGTGGCGATGTCGTTCGAGCACATCGCGCGCCGGACCACTTTCTACAACTTGCCCCGCATACAGTACCGCGATCCTATCGCAGGCCTGACTTGCAAGGGCCAGATCGTGCAATACAAAGACGCAACTTGCGCCGCGTTCACGGGTTAGCTTGAGGATCAGTCGCACAATCTGTGCTTGGATCGTGACATCCAGAGCCGAGGTCGGCTCGTCAGCCAAAAGCAGACCAGGGCTGCCCGCCAATGCGATCGCCACCATGACACGCTGCTGCATGCCTCCTGATAACTGGTGAGGAAAAGCAGACATCCGGCCTTCTGGGTCGTTGATCCCGACAGAGGTGAATAGCTCTATCGCTTGGTCACGGGCGTCTGCCTTTGATAGCCCGTGGATGCGTCGCAAGGTCGTGCTCAGCTGTCGTCCGACTGTGTACGACGGGTTAAGCGCAGTTCCCGCGTCCTGAAATATCATAGACAAACGGCGGCCTCGAAGCTTCACCATCTTCCGCTCTGACAGCGTGAGAAGGTCGCCTTCGCCCGCCAAGGTAGCGCTTCCGGTGACCCTCGCGTTTTCAAGCAAGCGCATGATCGCGGTGGCGATAGTCGATTTCCCGGCCCCACTTTCACCGACCAAAGCCAGTGTCTCTCCCTGTCCAAGCGCAAGTGTGACGCGATCCAGGATTTTAGCGGCACCTCGAAAGACGGTCAGGTCCTTGATCGACAAGACATGATTTACAGCCATATCGCTCATGAATCTCTCCGTAATTTAGGATCAAACTCTTCGCGCACCCCGTCGCCGACAATCGACAAGGCAATCAGCAAGAGAGCCAGAGCAAAACCGGGCATCGCAGACATCCACGGCGCAAAGCTGACAAAATCGCGCCCTTCAGCGATCATGAGGCCCCAGTCAGGTGTCGGGGGCGTCACGCCGATGCCCAAAAACGAGAGCGACGAAGAAACCAGAATGGCCTCTGAAACGCGTATTGTGACCTGAACGGCGAGCGGGAAAATCACGTTAGGCAAAACATGGCGTAAGATCACACGCAGGTATGAAATCGACATCAGTTGCGCGGCCTCGATGAAAAGCTGCACACGCACCTGCATCACGTCACTGCGCACCGTGCGCGCAAAAGGCCCGATCATTGAGAGGCCGACTGCGATGACGACTTTGTCCACGCCTTGACCAAGGATCGCGATGAATGCGACGGCGAGGATCAGCGACGGCAATGCAAGGATGGCGTCGATCAAGCGCATCAGGCCCCATTCAGCCCATCCACCAGAAAGGCCAGCGGCCAGCCCGATAATGAGACCGCCTATCGCGCCAATCATGACCGAGAAGATGCCGATAATGAGCGCATATCGTGCACCGAATATGACACGCGACAGGATGTCTTGGCCGTAGCTGTCTGTCCCCAGCCAATGCACCACAGAGGGTGCTTTCATCATGACGTTAAAATCCTGCTTTGTGGGATCGAACGGGGCGACATAGGGCGCGAAAATGGCAGCGAGCACATAAGCCGCTGCGACAAGTAAAGCTGCGGTAAAGAACGGTCGCCGGATGAAAACAGATCGACGGGATTTTGCAGAGGGCGAAGGCGTGGCCACAATCGGCACAGCCGCGACGTCTTTGGTCATTTGAACGCTCATTTGCTGGCCCTCAATCGTGGATCAAGGAAGGGATACGACAAATCGACCAGCAGGTTGACGCCGATGAACAAAACCGCCGTCATCATAACGCCAGCCTGAACCACAAGGTATTCACGCCCCAGTACAGCCGAGGTCAGCATCTGCCCAACACCAGGAAGGTTGAACACCGTTTCTGTTAGAACAGTCCCTTGCAACAGGACGCCCAATTGCAGGCCAAGGATTGTAACGAGCGGCATAGCGATGTTGCGTACACCATGCACCCAGACGACGCGCCAATTCGGTTCACCGCGTGCACGGGCCGCCGCGATATAAGGTTGCTCTAACACTTCTATCAGCGTCGCGCGGGTAAGGCGGGTAATCATCGCGATGAAATAGGTCGAAAGCGTAAGGCCGGGCAGGATCATGTGGTAAATGCCGAGCCAGAAGTTCTCCCACGGAGAGACGTAGCCCATGACCGGAAAGAGTTGGAGCTTCACCGCGAAGAACCAGATCAGCAAGATGCCCAGAAGAAACGAAGGAAATGCCGTGCCTGTCAGGGCAAGTACAGCCGATCCGGCGTCAAATATCGTGTCCTTCTTAATGGCCGACAACACGCCCAAAGGAACACCAACGAGAATTGCAAAAAGAAGAGAAAAGGAGGCGAGGGTCAACGTGACAGGCAACGCCTCCTTGAAGGCATAGGTGAAAATTTCTGCGCGTGCGACATAGGATGTTCCCCAATCGCCCTGCACAAACTGGATCGCCCAATTCGCGTACTGAACGAGGAATGGTTGATCCAGCCCAAGCTCGGCTTTCAAAGAATCGTAGCTCGCTTGAGAGAACTCTGACCCGAGCATGATCTGAATTGGATCGCCCGGTGCCAGCTTCAAAAGTCCGAAGCTGGCGACCGACACGACGAATAGGACAACGAATGTCTGCGCGATTTTCCCCAGTGCCTTAACGAGCATTAGTCAATACTCACAGTGTGCAGGTTCACAAGGTCAGCCGGGATATATTGGAACCCCTTAACTTTGGTAGAGAACACTTTGTAAATCGGCATGTGGGCCATGACAGCAATGCCGGCTTCATCCATCAGCAGGTCTTCGGCCTTCTTGTACAAAGTGCGTCGTGCTGCTGGATCCAGTTCAACCTGAGCCTGTGCGCAAAGGTCGTCAAAGTCGGTGTTCACCCAACCGCCAAAGTTCCATGCCCCGTCCGATTTGAATTCGGGATACAGCGTTTCATCGGGGTCGAGATCGGCAACCCATTCAAAGTCGTAAAGATCAAAGTCGGATGCGTTGCGGCGCTTGACCCAAGTTGCGGGCTCTACAAGTTCCAGCTTCGCTTTAATGCCGATCTCAGCCAACATCGGGGCCACAGTTTGAGCGATACGTGTCCCAACAGGACCGCGTTCCGCCATCATATATACGGCTTCGACTTCGCCTTGATTAGCCGCTTTGGCGCGGAAGGACTTGGCCTTTTCTAGATCAAACCACTGACCACGGCCACTGGACGCGATGTCGGGATCAAAGAAGTCGGTCATCGGAGGAGAAATCGGCGTATACGCTTTTTGCGCCCGCCCAAAGTAGGCTTGTTTCACGAGGGTGTCGCGATCAAGGGCCCAGGCAACGGCGCGGCGCAGGTTGATGTCATCAAACGGGCCGCGTTTGCAGTTCATGCCGACAAAGGTGTAATTGCCCTCAATTTCACCATACAGGTTTGCATTCGGGAATGCTTCTACCTGGTCGACAAGCTGCATCGGGCAATCGGTCATGCCGTCAATCTGGCCGGACATCAATGCCGCGAGCGCAGTCGACGCCTCGTTCATCAGAACAAATGTCGCGCGCTCAAGCTTTGGCAAACCGGGTTCAAAATAGTCGGGGTTTGCTTCGAGTTCGATCGCGTCGTTTTCTTTCCAGGACACAAATTTGAATGGCCCCGTCCCAACGGGATTACGTCCATAGTCGGCACCGTATTTCTGTACGGCAGCGGGGCTAACGATCGTGCCTGCGCGACCGGTCGAGCCGTTCAGGGCGACGGGCAGGAATGCATATGGTTGGGAGAATGTGAGCCTTACCGTCAGCGGATCGACAACCTCGATGGTGTCCAACAGCGCCAGTTTCCACGCGTGTGGTGACTTGGGTTCTCCTTCTTTGACACGCAGAAGAGAGAATTTGACGGCTTCTGCATCGCAGGGCGTCCCATCATGAAACTTGACGCCATCGCGCAGCTTGAAGACGTGGACCTTGTCGCCCTCGATATCCCAGCTTTCCGCGAGGTCTGGTTCAAAGGTGACGTTCTTGCCGTCGTAAGCGATCTTGAGAAGACCGTTATGGATATTGTTGATGATCTGGATGGAAGACAGGAAGCCAGTGAAGTGGGGGTCCAGCGTATCAATGACTTTAATGGACGCAATTTTGATGTGACCGCTTTGCTGTGCGCGCACAAGAGAAGGTGCGCCAGTGGTCGCGGCAGTTAGAATACCGGCACCAAGGCCCTTAAGTACGGTTCTACGTCCGAAGCGGGCAGAAAGTCGTTCGGCGAGAACTTTTTTGTGGTCGATCGGTTTCATATTTTATTATCCCTGTTGGCATTGTCTCCTCCCTTCGTTCGTTTCGGCCGACAAATACTCGCGCTGGGTTTCCCCCAGTTCGCCCGCCTCACGTCGATTTTGAGGCATTTTTAACCGAACTCTCCCAGTTGCTCGGCGTCATGTGGTTAAAGCTTGCAAGCACATGTATACAAATGGAAGCTAAAAGAGCACAAAACGACTGGATTGATTGGCCGATGATTATTCGTGCAGCAGATTGCATCTTTGAAAGCCTGATAGAGACGATCATGGTCGGCCAATTGGCTCCGGGCGAACCACTTATCGAACAGTCATTGGCTGAAAAATTCGGTGTATCGCGCACCCCGGTGAGGGAAGCCTTGCACCGGCTGGCCCAAGCAGGGCTCGCTGAGCGTGGGACCCGACGGGCCTACTTCGTGCGCGAGATGACACCTGAAGACCTTGCTGAACTGTTTGAAGCCACTGGCGAGATAGAGAGCGCTCTCGCCGCTCTTGCGGCCAAACGTATGAGTGAAATCGAACGCCGTCAGCTTATGGTGATTGTTGACAGCGGCGATGCTTGCGACGACCCGACGACATACAGCGATATCAATAGGCAGTTTCACGAGGCTATAAAATTCGGCGCTCGAAATATGACACTTGCCTCAACCTTGGACGAACTGAGCATGCGAACCTTTGCTTGGCGAGCCGCCAATTTCCGCGAGGATAATAGGCGGTTGGCGTCCTCTCGAAACGAGCATCGTCAGATCGCTGACGCGATACTTAACTTAGATGTCGAATTGACGCGCAAACTGGTGTGCAGCCATGTCGCGTCTTCTTACCTTGTGTCGTCCGACATTCTTGCACGTCGTAAGTCGGAGCTACCCGTTCAACCGAATGTATAGGCCTGCGATCTGTTGGCAGTTCTGTTGCGTTGCAAATACAGAGTTGCAGCGCCTTTGTAGGGGGGATGTTCGCCTCCGGCTCAGTCTTCTCGGGTGCAATGTTAATACAGCCAAGCTTGCCCGGCGTTCGGCGCGCAAATCCATCTGAATGGACTTGCGCGCCGGCACATAGCGTCAATCTGCTGTCATCTGCCCAGACAGCGGCCTAACCGATGACGACAGTTTGCGCTGTCGTAGGACGTTACGACCACTTTTTGATAAACGATCGCGCGAGTTCGTTTACCTCTTTTGGATGTGATGCGCTCAGGAAATGCTGGCCACCTTCGATGATCGTCAGGGTAGCATCTTCGGACTTGGTGAACTTGGATACCCCAAGTTCTGCATTTTCAACGGAATAGACCTGGTCCGCTGTTCCGTGCGCCCAAGCAACCGGACATTTGACATAGTCGAGGCGACCATAAAGACCATCTCGGTCGCGAAGGTTGATCGCACACATTCTCAATCGCTTGCGGCCATCATCACCCGCGTAGTTTTCTTTCAGGGTCTTGTGCCAAAAGGCCCGCTCATCGTCCGAGACGTCAGGGCCAAAGCCCGCAGTTAACAATGCGTCGCAAAACGCGTCCGCGGGCTCCCAGCTCTCATCAACCGGATCGGCAAGTGCATCAACAAGAGGACTGTTGAATTCAGATCCGTTCCAGCAACCCAGAGATTGGCTTTGCTGACTTTCATAGTCCATTGAGGTACCCAGCGGGATTATCCCTTTTATCTTTTCTGGTGCCAGCATGGCCATGCGTGCGGCGACCCATCCACCTTGCGACGTACCTAAGACGAATGCTGAAGAGATGTTTAGCTTGTCCATGGCCTGCAAGTTCGCAATTGCGGAATCCCAGTAGGTAAACTGTTCGGAAGGCGTTCGAGTTTTACCGTGCCCATACAATTCAAATGACACCAGGTTTGCCGTGTCAGATAACGCTTTATCCGAAAACTGGGGTCGGTAGAGCTGACTTGATGTTGCAAAGGAATTCACCATCACTAATGTCGGACGAGATGGATCGAAGTCCTCCCCAAAGCAATAGCCGATCTCTGACCCCCCGAGATGTGCGACGCTTACCGTTTCAACGTTCTTCATATTTTCCTCCACAGATTATACGCAATGGCATGAAGGGCGACTTACGACCCGCATGCTTTGCCGAGCATATCCAAAGAGGGCGGGGCCGGCCTGTCGCGACTTGCCCAATAGCATGCAAGTGTTGCGCAATATGGCGCAATTTGCGGATCGTAACGTTTAAACATGTCTAGGAGGTGCTTTAGTTGCGCATTCGCTGCCGATACTCTGACGGAGATATTCCACAGAGCTTTCTGAACGCGCGCGCAAAGTTGGCACCTGATGAATAGCCGACGGTTTCTGCAATGTCGTCAATCGACATGCTACCATGCTCCAAGTGTTCCTTAGCTTTGCTCAAGCGCATCTGACTGAAATGAAACATAGGCGATGACCCCGTCGAAAGCTTGAACGCCCGCGCAAAGTGGAACATGCTCAGGCACGATACGTCGGCCAAGTTGCTAAGGGAAATGTCTTCTGACAGGTTTTCCATCATGAACTCTACGACACGCTTCAATCGCATCGGATCGAGGCCCTTGGCGTTTTGGGAGCTAACGTAAGCATCAGAGCGCGCCCAATCGTCGGCTCGAGTGTGCCGCTGCAATATCCGGGCCGAAAGCGCTAAACTCAATGTATCAAATACGAGCCGGTTGCTTTTTGAACTTGCCTGCAACTCCTCGGCAATCGCCAACCCAATCTGATGAATTAGCGGATCGAATATGCCTCCAGTGTAGACAAGTCCTGCGTCTTCGGCATTCGTATCTCGATCGCTTAGACCGCCAGAGACGTCCTTACATAAATAGAGATGAAGCATGTCCAAGCTATCTCCATCAATATTGAGGTAGCGAACTGATACACCTTTTGGACAAATGCAGGATACGCCGGCTTTAGACTTGAATCGCTGTTCAGCGCCGTCAGCACGGCGCCTGATTTCGGCGCTGCCAGCCAAAGCGATGGCGACTTCATTGACCGGCTGAATAAATGACGCCCCGCTCAACGAGTTGTGGCGGCGTAGCTCCGCATTGACCGTGCCTCCCCAGCCCAAGCCTTTTGATGAGGCGAGCAAGATGCTCCCCGCGTCTTCGTACTTTTTGCCCAAAACCGCATTGAGCGCTGCGCCAGTATGCTGCCGACCGTCTTCACGTATCGGAAATGGCAGTAATTGCGTAGGTGGTTCACCTTCAAGCAACGCTTCTCCCCCCCCCATGAGTGCGGTTTCTCCCAAAGCCGCTTGAATATAGTCCTCCCGCACACCTCTCATTGTCAATGGGACAGGGTGTGAACCGCCAATGGTATAAGGTAAATCCGGGTCGCCGATGGTGGTCCCGCCTTCGGGGGGGACATCTTGGTGCGCTATGCAGGGTCCTTTGTGCGGCTCAGGTTACCTGTTCTACCGAGATACGCGCTACGGTCGGCTTGCGCCTAAATGGTAGGCGGTCATTCAGGTTCGCCAGATTTTTTGTCACTGTCTGACGTCAGCGCTTATGGGTCCAAATAGCGTTATTTGATAAGAGAGTGTTGTTGGCTCATCATAACCACTGAGGAGTGGCCGATGAGACAGACAACTGGAACACGCAAAAGCCCTGGTGAGAAGATCGTCAAAGACCTCAAACTGGCGCACCGCTGCCCTCTCATCGATACGCAGTATCGATGAGAGGGGCGCAAACATTATTCATCCGAAGAGAAGATCCGGATCGTGCTGGATGGCCTGCGTGGGGAAGACAGCATTGCCGAGCTGTGCCGCCCACTGCCCGGCAGGGTCATGCAAAGCATGATCCCGAGAGGGGTGAGGGCATCTCTCAAGGCATCTATTACAAATGCTCCAAGCACTGCCCGGCAGTGCATGTTTACATGCATGAGAGGGGACTTCATGGAGGCTGGCAAACGGCGTTTGGCAGGCGACACAGCACGTGCGGCAAACACTGACAAGGTCAAGGAGCTGCGCCGCGAAGCAAAGGACCTGAAAGAGGTCGTTGCCGAACAAACGTTGGAACTGCGTCTTCTCAAAAAAAGCATGTTCGACGGTGGGCGCGACCCCGAATGAGGTATCTACTACCCGGCAGCCGCTGTTTACAGCGATGAGAGGGCGGCATCTGAGAAACTTGAGATCGTTCGGCTGGTCGAAGAAAGCCACCTATCAGCCCGTCAGACGCTTGCCAAGCTGGGTATCCCGCGTACGACATTCTACCGCCCCCTCTCATCGACTACTTTGCAATCGACTGCCGGTCAACGGGATACGATCGGTATCTGCAGCGTGGTGAGGCCGGGCTGAAGGACCAATCTCCCAAGCCAAAACATGTCTGGAACCGCATTCCCGACGAGGTGCGCCGCAAGATGGTCAAACTGGCGTTGAAGGAAACGGAACTGTCGCCGCGAGAACTGGCAGTGACGTTCATAGATACAGAAAGCTACTTTGTATCAGAGGCTTCGACGTATCGGATCTTGAAGGCACATGATCTGATTACCAGCCCTGCGTTCATCGTTATAAAGGCGGCGAGCGAGTTCAAAGACAAGACAAGTGGGATCAACCAGCTCCCCCTCTCATCGCCGCAAGCGGCGACTGCCGGGCAGCGGGCAGACCGACTTCACCTACATCAAGGTCCTTGGGTGGGGTTGGTTCTATCTCAGCACGGTCCTCGACGATTACAGCCGCTACATCGTCTCCACTGGCCGACAGGGTACTGCGCAGCTATGTCCCGAAAGGGATGGAAGCTCTGCACCAACCTGCGGGCTAAAGACGTGACGGACACGCTCGATCTGGCACTGAAGGCATCCGGTTTCGATCAGGTTCACGTCATTCATAAACCTCGACTGCTCAGCCCCTCCCGTGCATGTAACCATGCATGGGAGGGCAATGGACAACGGGTCCAGTTACGTCTCGGGTGACTTGGCCGAATGACTACTGGGCAAAGGCATGAAGCACTCGCGTGGCGCACCGTATCATCCCCAAACCCAAGGCAAGATCCTTCTCGGGACATTGCTACGCAATACCCTGAGAGGCAGTGGAACGCTGGCACCAGACCCTAAAGAACCGCATCCTGCTGGAAAACTACTTCCTGCCGGGCGATCTTGAAGCCCAGATTGAGGCCTTCGTCGATCATTGCAATCATCAGCGTTACCACGAGATCCTGAGCAACGTCACACCCGCCGACGTCTACTTCGCGCGCGATAAAGCCATTCTAAAACAAAGGGAAAGGATCAAACGTAAGACGCTCGAAACGCGACGCTTGCATCACAAACAACGCGCCGCATAATCAAACCAACCAGATGAGCCGAACTCTCTCTTAGTTTAGGTCGCCATTGGTCCCAAAAACCCTGACGACGGACAATCTAACTCCTTTTTCTCGTAGACCGAAAGCAGCCTGGCGGCACGCTTCACGGCGTCGAGGGGGAGGTGGGTTCGCAAAGAAAGACAGATAAATTGGTTTGAACCGAATTTTGATATGCATGCTGGCAAACGTTTACGGAAATAAAACATCCGGCCTCTACGCATCAGGTAGGGGCCGGCTCGATATTTAGGTTTTTGTCGGTGGTTTCGGCGGGCTGAAACGCGATGCTGCTGGGCATAGCGCGCAAGGCCATGTGTCACACCCTGTGTCACAGTCTCAGAATGCTGTGACACATACGTCGTACCAGACTTGGTTAAGTCTTTGTTATTTCGTGTGTGAGTAAGAAAGTTGGCTGGGATGGTAGGATTCGAACCTACGGTACACTGTACCAAAAACAGTTGCCTTACCACTTGGCTACATCCCAACGTGTGGGCGTAGTTAGTCTGGGTTGCGGGGGGGCGCAAGACCCTTATCGACAAAAAGTGGTGGGAATCTTGGAATTTATTAATCTGTCTGGTCCCGAGGCTTGGGGGGGCGTAAAAATCTGGGGGCTTCGGTGGTCCGAGGCGTCAGGCCTGTCGCGCGTCGCGAAGTTTCACGGTCTGTGCAGGCCTTGCGATCGCGGCGGACCCTCGCTGAAAAAGGGGCGGAGCGAGGACAAGACATCAGGGGCAGGGAAAGAGGCCGGGCCCTGACTGCTGCGCCGGCCTCTTTCTTATATAGTGCTCAGGGCAATCGCTGCGGACAGCCCTGGATTAGCCCTCGCAGTCGATCAGGATGGCACCGGCGCGGGCACCGGCCTCGACGGCCTCGTGTGCTTTGATCGTGTCCGATAGTGCGAAGGTCTGCTCTACCGGACAGTGCAGCGCGCCGTCGGCTAATGCTTGGTGGGTCTTTTCGATTGCCAAGGCACGTTCGGTTTCGGTCAGCAGGTAGACGAGGATGATGTCGATGGTGACCGCCTTGAAGAGCAGGGGCAGGAAGGGGAGTGTCGGCTCCATCACCTTGGCAGACCCGTAGGCCGCGATGCGCCCGTTGGGTTTGATCACTTCGGCATCCAGCGCGATATTTGCGCCGAACTCTACCTCGATGATCTGGTCGACGGGTGCGCCACCGTTGGCATCCAGCACCTGTTGCGCCAGATCGGTCGCACTATAATCTAGCACCACATCGGCACCGGCGGACTTTGCGCGTTCGGCCCCACTTTGCCCGGTGGTGGCGATGACACGTGCGCCGGCCCAAGTGGCGAATTGTACCGCCAGATAGCCGACGGTGCCCGCGCCCCCCTGAATAAGAAGTGTTTGTCCGGCGACATCGCCCCCGTTGAATACCGCATGGGCTGCGGTCAATCCGGGGATGCCAAGGCTGGCCGCTGTTTCAAAGCTCACGTCATCGGGCAGCGGTACCGCCTGTGCCTGTGGCAGGGCGATATGTGTCGCGGCAGTGCCGAAAGGCCGCTGCCATTGTCCGTTCCAGATCCAGACGCGCTGGCCGACGCGGGCGGGGTCCACACCTGCGCCGACTGCTTCGATCACGCCGGCGCCATCGCTGTGCGGGATCACCTGATCGAACGGCGGATGGGTCACGCCGGGGCGGCCGCGCCGGGATTTCACGTCAGAGGGGTTTACCCCCGATACTGACAGCCGGACCAGCACTTCGTCCGCGGCTGGGGCGGGGGTTGGCATTTCGGTCAGGGTCAGCACGTCACGCGCTTCGCCAAGGGTTGAATAGGTGACTGCTTGCATGGGGGCTCCTGATCATTGGGCAAGGTGTTGCGTCACCTAAGCCCAAGATCGCGCCATGTGCAATTGCGGGGCTAGTCGCGCAGTTCTTGCGCGCCCACGCCCCACAGCCGCGCCTTGGGGGCCCAGCCCTTAAAGCCGTCGACCCGCAAGTAGCACCATTCAAGGTCGCATGCCCCGAGCCGCGCGATCACGCCCAGTTCAAGTTCTGCCTCGATAGGGGCCTTTGGGTCGGGACGCGCCCGCAATTGCAGGCGGTCCTGTTCGACCAAAACGGTGCGCGTGCCGGATAATAGGGAATAATGGACCCAGCCGCCCATGCCGTCGCGGTCTTCGACGCGGCGCCAGTGGCCGTGCTCTGCCGTGATGCGCAGGGGCAGGTCGCGATGTTTGAACACCCAATCGATCCGGTGCGTCAGCGAAGGACCGCGCCGCACATTCCCCTCGCTGGCTTTCATAGACACAAAGCGGGGCACCGGCAGGTTCGTCACCTGTCCGACCTCTTCCGAATAAACGGGGGCGCTGAACAGGTGAACAGCTGCAAAAGCGCCTAAAAGGACGGAACGTAACTTCGGTATCATGACTGCCTGTCTGGTCTATTGCCGTTGATTTAATGCAGTTTTGCCCTGCGAGGTTCTTGTGCCTCGTCTCTGCTTGGGACACCATGCCATCAAGCACAGTGCAAAGCCATATTTGGGAGGCCCACAATGTCAAAGCAACCGCTAAGTGTTGTAGTCACGCGACGGTTGCCGGAAGTCGTCGAAAAGCGATTGACGGAACTGTTCAATGTGACGTTGCGCGAAGATGACACGCCGATGACCCGCTCTGAACTGGGCGAAGCCATGAAAACCGCGGATATTCTAGTGCCCACCGTGACCGACGAAATTGACGCGGCCCTGATCGGGCAGGCGGGGGACCGGCTGAAACTGATCGCGAACTACGGGGCGGGCGTCGATCATATTGACGTGATGACGGCCCGGCAGCGCGGTATCTTGGTCTCGAACACCCCCGGTGTGCTCACCGAAGACACCGCAGACATGACCATGGCGCTGATTCTTGCCGTGACGCGGCGCATGTCCGAAGGGATGGCGCAGATGCAGTCAGGCGACTGGCAGGGCTGGGCCCCGACCGCGTTGCTTGGGGGGCGTGTCAGCGGCCGTCGCTTGGGCATTCTAGGGATGGGGCGTATCGGTCAAGCTGTCGCGCGCCGCGCTGCCGCGTTCGGGATGCAGGTTCATTACCACAACCGCCGCCGCCTGCGCCCCGAGATCGAAGAGAGCCTAGGCGCGACCTATTGGGAAAGCCTTGACCAAATGGTTGCGCGGATGGACGTGATGAGCATCAACTGCCCCCACACCCCAAGCACCTTCCACCTGATGAACGCCCGCCGGCTTAAACTGATGAAGCCGGATGCGGTGATCGTAAACACCTCTCGGGGGGAAGTTATCGACGAAAATGCCCTCACGCGGATGCTGCGCGCCGGTGAGCTGCAAGGGGCTGGGCTGGACGTTTATGAACACGGCACAGCCATCAATCCGCGTCTGCGCGAGCTGACCAATGTCGTGCTCTTGCCGCATATGGGGTCGGCCACGCTAGAGGGCCGCGTCGAGATGGGCGAAAAGGTCATTATCAACATCAAAACCTTTGAAGACGGGCACCGTCCACCGGATCAGGTTGTCCCGTCGATGCTGTAAGCGACGCGCCAGCGCGGTTCAATTTGCGCTGGCGATAAAAACAAGTAGGTTGGCCCCAAGCACCGGAACGGGGAGGGGACCATGCTTGTGAAAAACATCGGAAAACATATCGGGCAGACCTGCTTTGCCATCGTCGTCGCTGGCTTTGCCGGCAGTATGGTGGTGGCGCAGCAGGCCGCCGACAGTGTCGCCCCTGAAGGCGCAAGCCAAGGTACCTTTACCGACATATCCCCTCATATCACTGCCGCATTTGACGCCAAGACGGCAGGCAAACCTGTCGTCGCGCAAAACTGGATGGTCGCCGCTGCCAATCCCCATGCTGTGAAAGCAGGCGCAGATGTGCTGGCCAAGGGCGGCACCGCTGCCGATGCGCTGGTCGCCGTCCAAGCGATGCTGGGGCTGGTTGAACCGCAAAGCTCGGGCCTTGGGGGCGGGGCGTTTTTGGTCTGGTATGACGCGGCATCAGGCAAGCTGACCACACTCGACGGGCGTGAAACCGCACCACTGGCGGTGACGCCACAGCTGTTTCAGGATGCTCAGGGTGTCCCGATGGGGTTCTTTGATGCGGTCGTCGGTGGGCGTTCCGTCGGAACACCGGGCACGCCTGCGTTGATGGCCGCTGCACATGAAAAATGGGGCAACCAGCCGTGGGCTGATTTGCTCGCGCCGTCCATCGCATTGGCCGACAAGGGTTTCGCCGTTTCCCCACGCCTTGCGGGGCTCGTGGCGGAGGACGCCGAAAGGCTGGCAACTTCGGAAACGACAGCATCCTATTTCATGCCGAACGGCACGCCGGTGCAGGCCGGGGATACGCTGAAAAACCCTGACTATGCGCGCACGGTCGCGGCGCTGGCTGAACGCGGGAGCGATGCCTTTTATACCGGTGACATCGCCCGCGACATTGTGGCGGCTGTCCAAGGGGCCAAAGGCAACCCCGGTGTGCTGTCAGAAGTCGATCTGTCGATCTATCAGGTCAAAGAGCGCGATGCCGTCTGTGCGCCCTACCACGGGCACGAGGTCTGCGGCATGGGGCCGCCCTCGTCCGGCGCGCTCGCCGTGGGGCAAATTCTGGGGCTGCTGGAAAATGCGGACCTCGGCGCCGGTCCGGTGGACGCGCAGGTGCTGCGGCTGATCGGCGATGCCTCGCGGCTCGCTTTTGCGGATCGGGGCCGCTATGTCGCGGATACCGATTATGTGCCTGTGCCGGTGGCTGGAATGCTGGACCCGACCTATCTGGCGGAACGTGCCAAGCTGTTGCGGGGCGACGACGCCCTGCCCGAAGTGACCGCGGGCGCGCCGGCTTTTGATCACGCGCTAAACCTTGCCGATGATATCTCTATCGAGCTGCCCTCGACCTCGCATGTGTCGATTGTTGATAGCATGGGCAATGTGGCGAGCATGACCACGACGATTGAGAACGGCTTTGGTAGCCGCCTGATGGTACGCGGGTTTCTGTTGAATAACGAGCTGACGGATTTCTCTTTCCGGTCGCACACCGACGGGGTGCCGATTGCCAATCGTGTCGAGCCCGGAAAAAGACCGCGGTCGTCGATGGCACCGACGATTGTGATGAAGGATGGCGCGCCGGTTCTGGCCGTGGGCAGCCCCGGTGGCAGCCGGATCATCGGCTATGTCGCCGGAGCGATCATCGCGCATCTGGACTGGGGCATGGACGTGCAGCAGGCCGCAGCGCTGCCCCATGCGATCAACCGTTTCGGTCCCTATGACTTAGAAGAAGGCACTGACACTGCCAAAATGGCAGATGCGCTGACAGCCCTTGGGTACGAGGTGAACACACGCGCACTGACCTCGGGGCTGCACATGATTTCGATTGGTGAAGACCTTCGCGGCGGGGCAGATCCGCGCCGCGAAGGTATCGCCCTTGGCGAGTGATCGCCCACTTTGACCTAAAGGAAAGACCATATGGCACAGGCCACCGACATGCCCCGCAACGAGACCGGGATCGACACCGCCTTGGGTATCCTCAAGCAGCAGTTCGGCACGCAGTTTCAAACCGGTGAGGCGATCTGCGAACAGCACGGGCACACAACAACTTGGATCAGAAATCAGGCCCCCGATGCGGTGGTTTTTGCCCGCTCAACCGATGATGTCGCCGCCGTGGTCAAGGTGTGTGCCGCGCATAAAGTGCCGGTCATCGCATTCGGCACCGGCACCTCGCTTGAGGGGCACGTCAATGCGCCGGCGGGGGGCGTGTCGATTGATCTGACCCAGATGGACCGTGTGGTCGAGGTCAACGCGGGCGATCTGGACTGTCGCGTCCAACCCGGTGTGACCCGCGAGGCGCTGAACACCCATTTGCGCGATCAGGGCCTGTTCTTTCCGATTGATCCGGGGGCCAACGCCTCGCTTGGCGGGATGACGGCGACGCGGGCGTCGGGCACCAACGCGGTGCGCTACGGCACCATGAAAGACAACGTGCTGGCCGTAGAGGCGGTGATGGCTGATGGCACCGTGATCCGCACCGGTGCGCGGGCGCGCAAATCGTCTGCGGGGTATGATCTAACACGGCTGATGGTCGGCTCTGAGGGGACGTTGGGCGTCATCACCGAGATCACGCTCAAGCTGCAAGGCATCCCCGAGGCGATCAGCTCTGCCCGCTGTTCCTTTCCGTCGGTAGAGGCCGCCTGCGAAACGGTGCAAAGTGTGATCCAATACGGGCTGCCCGTCGCGCGGATCGAGCTGCTGGACGCGATGGTCGTGCGCGCGGTGAATGGCTATGCCAAGCTATCGCTGCCCGAAACGCCGATGCTTTTGCTGGAGTTCCACGGTTCTGACGCGGGCGTGGTGGAACAGACAGAAACCTTCGCAGCGCTCGCCGAAGAAAATGGTGGCACCGATTATCAGGCAACCACCACGATGGAAGAGCGCAACAGGCTGTGGCAGGCGCGGCATGATGCCTATTGGGCGATCTTGGCCCTGCGTCCGGGGTGCAAGGCGGTTGCGACCGATGTCTGCGTCCCGATCTCTCGGCTGGCAGACGCAGTAGGGCAGGCCAACGCCAAGGCCGCCGAGTTGGAATTGGTCGCGCCCATCGTGGGCCACGCCGGCGACGGCAATTTTCACGCGTCGCTGCTGCTGGATATGGAAAATGCGGAGGAGGTCGCCCGCGCCGAAAGCTTTATCAGCTGGCTCAACGAGATGGCGATCTCGATGGAGGGAACGTGTACGGGCGAGCATGGCATCGGGCAGGGCAAACGCCCCTATCTGGTCAAAGAGCTTGGCGCAGCGGTCGATGTCATGGGGGCGGTCAAACGGGCGCTGGACCCCGATAACATTATGAACCCGGGCAAGATTCTACCCGAAGCCGTCGCGTGACAGGCTAGCGCAAAGTTCGAAGTTGGTCCCTGCCTAGGGCAGGGACGCGATGCCTCCGGCGGGGATTTATTGCCATTTGGAAGCGGCGGGTGCGCGAGTTTTTCAACGTTGGTCGCATTTGTGCTGTCTTTGGTCGGCTGGGTTCTGCGTTTTGCGCAAGGGCTGCTAAATGTCGCTAAGACCTATTCTGGCGGAGCATCGGATTCATGAAAACTCAAGTCAAAGCACTGGTAGTGGGCGGCGGCGCCGTCGGCACGTCGATTGCCTATCATCTGGCCCGCGCCGGATGGGATGATGTGATGCTGCTTGAGCGGGACGAGCTGACGTCCGGCTCTACCTGGCATGCAGCGGGGTTACTGCCCTATTTTAACATGTCCTTTGCCACCACGCACATCCATGACTATTCGATCAAGTTCTATAAAACGCTTGAGCAAGAAACCGGTCTGAACGCGGGCTTTGCCGTGGTTGGCAACCTGCGCATGGCGCAGACGGACGCGCGCATGGACGAGTATATGCTCTATGCCTCAACGGCAGAGACCTGTGGCGTGCCGTACACATTCATGACGCCCGACGAAGTCAAAGCTAAATGGCCGCTGATCAAGACCGACGATCTGAAAGGCGCACTGTATCACGATACCGACGGCTACATTAACCCCGCCGATGTCACCATGGCGATGGCCAAAGGGGCGCGGCAGCGCGGTGTGATGATTGAGCGCAAGTGGCAGGCGGATGCGTTTCATTGGAACGGCGAGGCTTGGGAGGTGACTGTCACGAAAATGGTCGAGAAGGGTGGCAACCTTGTGCCCTCGGATGAGCAAGTTGTGATAACTGCCGAACATGTCGTCACCGCCAGCGGCAATCATGCGCAGCGGACGGCTCAGATGCTAGGGATCAAGATGCCCGCCATTCCGGTGGAGCATACGTTTATTGTGATGGATCAGGATCCGGAGCTGGTCAAATGGCGCGCGCAAGGCAATCCGGAGCATCCGGTTGTGCGTGACGCCGACAATGAATCCTATGCGCGCGAAGAACGGGGCGGCTGGATTCTGGGCATCTACGAACACGGCGCGCCAGCGCGGTTTGAATACGGGGTGCCGGACAGCTTCCGCGCCGATCTTTTCCCGCTGGATCTGGACCGGATCGCGGATCAGTATCTGGCGATGGCCGAACGCGTGCCGTCTTGTGCGGACTCCGGGCTGAAGGACGATTTCAACGGGCCAATCTGCTATACGCCCGATGGGAACCCGCTGGTTGGTCCGGCACCGGGCCTGCGCAACATGTGGCTGGCCGAAGGGTTCTCGTTTGGGATCACGGCTGCGGGGGGCACGGGGTATTACCTTGCGCAGATGATGGTCGAGGGCGAGGCGGAGATCGACATGGCATCACTGGACCCCAAACGCTACGGCGACTGGATGACCACCGAATATGCCGCGCGCAAGAACGAAGAAGCGTATGAGCACGTCTATATCCTGCACCATCCCGACGAAGAGCGCCCCGCGTGCCGCCCCTTGCGGACCTCGCCCGCCTATGACCGTCAAGCCGCCCGTGGCGCGCAATTCGGCCATGTGAATGGCTGGGAACGTCCGAACTATTTTGCCCCCATGGGCTTTGACGATCACGCCAGCCGGTCGTTCCGGCGCGGTGGTTGGTGGGAACATGTGGTAGAGGAAGCCAAGGCGATCCGCGAAGGTGTGGGGCTTATTGATGCCACCGCCTTTACCAAGCATCTGGTCAAAGGGCCGGGGGCGACGGAATTCCTGAGCTGGTTCACCTGTAACAAGCTGCCGTCCGTCGGGCGGATCAACCTGACCTATGCGCTGACCATCAATGGTACCACGCGCACCGAATATACCATCGTGAGTCTGGCGCAGGATGAATACTATCTTGTGTCTGCGGGGGCATGGACCGCCTATGACAGCGACTTCCTTCGCAAGGCCATCGCCGATAAAGCGCCAGAGTTCGGCTATATCGAATGTCATGATGTGACCACGCAATGGGGCGTCTTTGCCATTGCCGGTCCGAAATCGCGCGACGTGCTGAAAGAAATCATCAAGGATGCTGATCCCGAAACGGTGCTCAGCAACAAGCGGTTCCCCTGGCTGACCATGCGCAACATAGAGCTGGGGATGGTGCCCGTGCGTGCCATCCGCGTCGCCTATACCGGAGAGCTGGGCTGGGAGCTGCACCACCCGATCGAGATGCAGAACCACCTGTTCGATCTGCTTGAGAAAGCCGGCGAGAAACACGGCATGAAGCTGGTCGGCGCACGGGCGCAGAACTGGTTGCGGCAGGAAAAATCCTACCGTGCCTTTGGCAACGAGCTGGGCCGTGATGCGACCCCGCTTGAGGCCGACCTGCCGCGCTTTGTTGATTTGTCGAAAGAGTTCCATGGCAAGGACGCGATGCAGGCGCATGGCATCCGCAGCAAATGTGTGACGATCTTGATTGACGGGCCAGAAGATGCCGATCCCTGGGGCCGCGAAGTGTTGTACCATGGGGACACACGTGTGGGCCGTCTGACCTCGGGCGGGTATTCGGTGGCTTTCGGTAAATCCATCGGCATGGGCTATGTCAAACCCGAGATCGCCGTGGTCGGGACCAAGCTAAAGATCAAGATGTTCGACCAGCTGTGGGACGCCGAGATCGTCGAGGACAGTCCTTATGATCCCAAGAACGCGACGATCCGCGTGGATGGCTAGAGCCTGACCTTAACCGAGCGGCGGCCTGTTCTGCCGCTCGGCCATGCGCTGCCGATGATGTTGTAGATACGCAGGATCGGGCAGGAACCGCTCTGGCAATTGCAGGCTTTCGGAGGCTCCGGCAGTTAGCTTGCGTTTGGCTTCATCAGGCATGTCATCGGCGATGAGCATGCGGTAGTCGTCGTCAAAACTGATCAGATGCCGGTCAAAGGCGCGATCATGCAGGGCGTTCAGACAGATACCGTTTTCAGGGTAAAACCGCTGCGCCTCGTTCTCTTGCCAGCCGACAATGTGGCTTGCGGTCAGCAGCCGCGCGTCGTCGATCCCTGTCAGTGCGCAGCGTGACCGGTAGTTGTTCAGGATCATCTCGCGGAAGAAGCTTTGACCGCGGCGCTGCACCACCGCACGTCGGGTGACCTCTGATTGCTTGGCGATCCAGTCTGCTTGCCGCTGTTCTGAAAAACCGGGCATCTGGGGCTTTGGCGGCTCAAGCTGTGCTTCATAGGCGGCAAATACAAAGGAGGGATCCTGCCGATATCGCGCCCACATCTGCCGGTCCATCGCTGACAGATTGGCGAGCCCCTTTTGCGGCAGCGTTTCGTCCAATGCGGCGAGGTTGGACAGTTTCATCGCCACAGACGACGGCGTGCGCCCGATCCGTTCGGCCATGCGGATAATTTGCGGTGTGCCAGAGTGGAACTTGCCAAAGGGCAGCAGCAGATACAGCGACAAAGCCTCTGTTACCTCGTCTTCGGTCCAGTTTCGACGCGTCGCCATGTGCCTGCCATTTCCGCTTGGGAAATCGTGCCAGGTTCACTTTATAATTGCAATGTCCAAGGTGGCGCCCTGATAGATTGCTTTCGCGCCTTACCGCACCTGCCGCCGTGCGAGCCAGCTTTTCCAGCTGGCGGGGCTGCCGGCGTAGACGTTGATGTCGATGTCGCCCTGCGCTCCGGTCACGCGGCCTGTGCTGGTATATTGCCAGAAGGTCCAGCGTTCATTCGGGTATTTCTCGGACGGGTGGGCGGCGGTGGAGCGGAGCCAGAATTCCACATCGCGCAAGCGGCCCAACTGGTTGGTCTCGTAGAAATCAGGTGCCGTGTAGATAATCGGTTGCTGGCCGTAGTGCGCCTTGAGGATGCGCAGAAAAATTAGAGTATTCTTGCGTACGGTATCGGCGGGCGGGCGCAGTGTGCAGGTGGGCGAAAACGGGTTCCACTCCAGATCCAGCACGGGGGGCAGCATGCCTGTGGTCTTGGGCACGTTTTCAATGAACCAGCGGGCCTGTTTTTCGGGTGTCGTGCAGAAATAGTAGAAGTGATATGCCCCGCGTGCCACGCCAGCACGGCCTGCGCCGTCCCAGTGGTTCTGGAACATCGGGTCCAGCAGATCGCCGCCTTCGGTTGCTTTGATAAAGGCAAAGTTCACCCCCGAAACCCGTGCTTCGCCCCAGTTCAGCGGGTCTTGGAAACGGGCCGCGTCGATGCCGTGGACCGCATAACGGTCGGGGCTTTGGCCGGGCCAGTCAACCGGCTTGCGGTCGCCGAAATTGGCCGCCGTCACATCCCCCAAGGGCACAGAGATCTGCGGCGCGCCACAAGCAGAGAGGGCAAGAGAACAGAGCAAGGCAAGAACGCGAAGTCGGGGCATGGTCACGGCTTTCGCGCGATAAAGGCCAGATTATTGGCGGGCATCTCGACGAGGTCGATGGGGCTCAGCGCAGCATCGCTGAGCCAACGCGTGATGTCGACCGTATCCTTATATCCAATGGCAGGGTCGGCGGAACGCAGCTCGGCGTCGAACCTCAGGTCTCCCTCCGAGGTGAGGATGCCATCGCGGCGGAACGGGCCATAGAAGATCAACGCGCCGCCGGGGGCGAGGGCCAAGGCGGCTTCGGAGATGACACGTTGGGCCGCGTCCGTCGGGATCAGGTGCAACAGGTTGGCAAAAAAGATCAGGTCTTGCGCCGGCAGCGTTTCGTGCCAGCCCGTCGCCGTGGCGTCGAGCGGTGCTGCGGGGGCGACATTGGGCAAGGCCGCTTTGGTGATATAGGCGTCAATGCTGGCGCGGCGGTCGGGTGCGGGTTCAGTCGGTTGCCACTGCAGGTTTGGCAGGGCACGGGCAAAGGCGGCGATATGCTGGCCTGTGCCGCTGGCGATCTCGAGCGCGCGCCCTTTTTGCGGCGCGTGTTCGCGCAGCAGATCACACAGGGCGTCTTTGTTCCGGTCGGCAGCGGGCGCGTGCAGCATCGCGCCACTGGCGGGGATCGCCACGCTGGCGGAGGGGGGAAGCTTGCCGGTCATGGGCGTAGCCTTTCTGGGCGCAGTGCCGCGACCACAGTTTCGGGCAGGGATGGGGTATTGCCAAGGGTCAGATCGGCCACCAATTGCGATGCGGCAGCGCTGGTCTGGAAGCCGTATCCGCCTTGTCCCGCGCTCCAGATAAAATCGGGCATGGCGGGATCGGGGCCAAGCACCAGCGTGCGGTCAGGGGCAAAACTGCGCAGTCCCGCCCACGTCGAGATGGGTTTGGTGAGCGGCACGGCGACCATATTCTGATACCGCTCCAGCCCCTCGGCCAGCACCATGTCGTCGGCCCACGCATCATGGGGGTCGGTCGGGTCCTCTTCGGCAGGCGAGATCAACAGCGCGCCCGCGTCGGGCTTGGCGTACCACGTTTCGCCCACGCCAAAAAACATCGGCCAGAGCGACAGGTCGTACCCACCTGGTGCCGCGATCCGCGCCATCGACCGCCGTAGGGGCGTGATCCCCAGTGGGGCGACGCCTGCCAGAATGGCGATCTGATCGGCCCACGCTCCGGCGGCATTCACCAGTTTCTTCGCGTGGTAGGTTTGCGGGCCTGCGGTGACCTCCCACATGTCGCCGGTGCGGGCGATCGCGGTCACGGGATGCCCAGTGTAAATCCGCCCGCCGTTGCGGCGCAGGTCCTTGGCGAAATCCTGCAGCAGGCGGTCGGTATCAATATCATGGGCGTCGGCGTGATAGCCCGCAAAAGCGATCCGTTCCGCAGCGAGGATCGGGACAAGGCGCAGTGCGTCGTCGGGGGTGATCTGTTCAACGCCCATATGCGCGAGATCGGTATGAAACGCCTCTTCCTCGTGGCGATCCGCAATGATCATCAGACCGCGTGGTGTGAGATACCCGCCGTCGCGCAGATAGCCGATGGTGGCGCGGTTCAGCGCCTGCACAGAGGGGGCACCGTAGTTCTCTTCGATCAAGGCGGCAGAGCGGCCCGAGGCGTGATAGCCAAGCGCTTTTTCCCCTTCGATCACCGTGACTTGGGCGTCACCGGACAGGCGCGCCGCTGCCGAAATGCCTGCGATGCCACCGCCGATGACAAGGATATCGGATGTGTGCTGTGTCATATGCGCCCCCTGTCCGTTGCTCTGGTTTCCGCTTGGGGCTGTCTCACCGGCCCGAAGCTGTTCGCATATGGGTGACACGGGCCGGTGGGACGTGCAACCGCGCGGTTAGGCGTCGGTCTTGCCACGCTCTGTTGCACGACCGTAGGCGGAGCGCGCGTGGATCATTTTGACAAAGCCCGCCAGCGCCGGATAATCCTTGGCGCGTCCTTGCTGCATCGCGATCTCTGCCGGAAAGCTGAGCATAATGTCGGCAGCCGACAGCGTATCCTGCACAAAGTGCCCTGACGCCCGCACGCGGCTGTTCATATAGCTATAGTGGCTGTCCAGCTCGGAGGTGATACGTGGATGCAGCGGCGCACCGGCGTCACCCAAGCGGCTGACATAGAGGTTCAGCAGGATCGGCGTCATGGCAGAGCCTTCTGCGAAGTGCATCAGCTCAAGATGCTGCAGATAGGCGGGGCTGTCGCGATCCGGGATCATCTCGGGGGCGAAACGGGTGCAGAGCACTTCGGTAATTGCGGCACTCTCGGCAATCAGCGTGCCGTCAATCTCGACCATGGGGGATTTGCCCAACGGGTGCACGTGCTTGAGCGCGGGCGGGGCGAGGTTGGTCTTGGCATCGCGGCTATAGGGAATGACATCATAGGGCGCGCCGATTTCTTCGAGCAGCCACAAAATGCGATGAGAGCGGGACCGGTTCAGGTGGTGGATTTTAATCATGACGCTGATGATAGCGTGTTGCCGCCGGATGAATAGTGGGGATGCATCCCCCGCGCTGCCTTTGACGGGTGGCGCGGGGGTGCTGTTCAGATCATGTCAGGCGGTGGCGTAACGCGGGCAGGCGCGACAGGATCAACGCGTCGAGCGCAAGCACCGCCAGCAACACGATCCCCGCCATGGGAAAGGCCATCGACACAAACAGACCGACAAGCACAGCCCCCTGCCAGAGCGGCAGCTCTGACGGCATGGGCGGAGCGGACAGACGGCCAGCGGCGGTAGGGCGACGCTTCCACCACAGTACCAGCGCACTAACGCAGAGGAACAGGACCGACAGGCAGACCAGCGTATTGGCCAGTACGCTCAGCAGCCCCAAGGTGCCCATGTGCAGCGCAATCCCCACCGCCATCGCCTTGCCTGCAAGCGAATAGTCGGCATAGCGCACATCGGCGAGGATATTGCCGCTGTGCTGGTCGATGTGCACGGTGCGATCCGACATCGGGTCGGAACTGTCGGAATTCATCGAATCTCGGCTCAGCGTCCAGACGCCGGTATCGCCCTGCGGCAGGTTCATCTGATAGCGCGCGTCAAAACCGATCTCGCGCGCCAGCGCATCGATGCTGTCGATCGTGACCTCCCCCGCAACGCCCGCAGCCCCCGCGTCGCTGCCAGAGGCAGGCATCGGCGTTTGTTCAAGCACCCAAGGCACCTCGCGGCGGTGGTGGTTCATGCTGGCGTGGATGTCATCGGACAATGGCACAGCGTCCCACTTTTCGGCGGGGAACTGGCTCCAGGCTTGCACCATCTTGCCACCCCAGATGCCCGCCCAAGACAGGCCCGAGATCAGGAACAGCACAAGAAACACCGAGACCCAGATGCCCACGACACCGTGCAGCGATTTCCACGTGGCGCGACCATTGGTGAAACGCGGCACCAGCGTACCGCGCCAGCCTGCACCGCGCGGCCACCACATATAAAGCCCCGTTGCAATCAGCACCAAGGCAAGCGAGGCCGCTGCTTCAATCATGCGATCACCGGTCACACCCAGCATCAGGTCACTGTGGATGCCGTCCGCGAAATCGTACCAGCCGGACCGACGCGGGAAGCTCTCGATCATCTTTGCCGTATAGGGATCAACTGCAACCATGACCGCATCACCATCGCGGTCCACCCGAAACAGCGCCGCCAGATCGGGTGCGCGCGGTGCCGCATATTGCACCAGTTTGCCGCCGGCCACGGCCTCGGCCGCGGCTTGCGATTGCTGGGATACCGACAGGACGGTTTCTTGCACGGTCACGGGGGTATATTCACCGTCGCGCCCGTCGATCCACGCGATCCACAACATCGCCATGCCGGTGACGGCGAGGATCGACAGGAAGGGCAGCACGAACAATCCGGCATAGAAATGCCAGCGCCACGCCGCGAAATAGAGTTTGTTCACGCGCCCTTGGGGCTGCGCGGTGGGGGTAGGGGGCGTCATATGAGGGCTCCAAGCCTAAGGGCCTGCATCATCGGCAGGCGAAAAGAATGAACAGGTGGAATAGGTGTTCAGACTTGGGGCGGTGCGCGGGTCAGGCGGCTGGGGTCCGGCTTGCGCGTGTGCAGCAATCGTTTTGCGACAAAGCGCAGGGTTTGGGTTTGCCCAAGCACGGGAACGGGCAGACCGGTGACCGCGTGGGGCAGTGCCATGGTGCCGATCAGACGGCAGGTTTTACAGTCGGCCCTGCTGCCAGCATCCGCCGGATTGCCGGTGCCGCACAGGTCAGCCAATACGCCGCCATTCGCCACATAGGCCTGCAATTCCAGCGACAGGTCTACCGGTGCAAAGCGATGCGCAAACCCCGATGTCGCAAGTGAGATCAGCACCAGAAAGGTGGCGATCAGCTGACAAGGAAAGGCGGGCAAGAAACGCATGCGCCTTCTCTAGGCCGCTTGATCAAGACGCGCCAGATGCGTTTTGTCGCAAGACAGGGGGGGGGCACCGCGATGATTTCACAATAAAAAAGGCCCCGCGTCTGCGAGGCCTTTATATCGTTTATCGTGACGTCCGGCTTAGTTCGGAATGTCGCCTTTGATGCCTTCGACATAGAAGTTCATGCCCGCCAGCGTGCCGTCATCGGCTGTTTCGCCGTCGGCCAGGAAATCCGAACCGTCCTGCTTTTTCAGCGGACCGGTGAACGGGTGGTAGGACCCGTCCGCGATGGAGGCCTTCAGCGCCAGCGCTTCTTCTTTTACGTCGGCAGGAACTGCGTCTGTGATCTCGCCGATGCCAACCATGCCGGCACCGATGCCGTCCCATGTGTCCGTGCTTTCCCATGTGCCATCCATGACCGCTTTGGTGCGGGCGATGTAATAGGGGGCCCAGTCGTCAATGATCGACGACACACGGGGGGAAGGCGCGTATTGCGCCATGTCGGACGCCTGACCAAAGGTGATCACGTTGCCTGCTTCTTGGGCAGCCGCTTGGGGGGCCGTGGAATCTGTGTGCTGCAAGACAACGTCCGCACCCTGTTCGATCAGAACCTTGGCGGCGTCTGCTTCTTTCGCAGGGTCAAACCATGTGTAGGCCCAGACGATCTTGAACTCGACATCCGGGTTGACCTTTTTGGCGTGGATATAGGCAGAGTTGATGCCGCGGATCACTTCGGGGATCGGGAAGGACCCGATGTAGCCGATGATGTTCGATTTGGTCATCTTGCCCGCGATGTGACCCTGAATGGCGCGGCCTTCGTAGAACCGTGCGGAATAGGTCGACACGTTGTCGGCGCGCTTGTAGCCGGTGGCGTGTTCGAATTTCACATCCGGAAATTTGGCCGCGATGTTGATGGTCGGGTCCATATAGCCAAACGAGGTGGTAAAGATCAGATCCGCACCGTCCAATGCCATCTGCGTCATCACACGCTCGGAATCGGGGCCCTCGGCCACGCTCTCGACAAACACGGTTTCAACGGCATCGCCGAATTCCTTTTCGACGGCCAAACGGCCCTGATTGTGCTCGTAGGTCCAGCCGCCATCGCCGACGGGGCCAACAAAGACAAAGCCGACCTTGGTCTTGTCCTGAGCATAGGCCCCGCCTGCAAGCCCAAGCGCCAAAGCCGCGCTGGCCATAAGTGTGGTGAATTTCATAACGTAGTCCCCTGAGTAACGCGCCTTTTTGCCGGGCGCTTGAAGATATGCCCCTAGTTTGAGGCGTGGAAAATGCGGCCCAGCGATGCCGGAGCAGCGCTTTTATCCGCAGAAAGGATCACCAGTACAAGGATGGTGATGATGTAGGGTGACATTGCCAGATACTCTACGGGAATAGCAACGCCGGCACCCTGCAGATTTAGTTGAAGCTGAGTGATACCGCCAAAAAGATAGGCACCCAGCAAAAGCCGCCATGGCTTCCAGCTGGCAAAGACCACAAGCGCAAGCGCGATCCAGCCCACACCTGCGGTCATGCCTTCGGTCCATTGGGGCACACGGATCAGGCTGATATAGGCACCGCCCAATCCGGCACAGGCCCCGCCAAACATGATCGCCAGTGTCCGTATCCGCACGACTTTATAGCCAAGGGCGTGGGCGGCCTCGTGGCTTTCACCTACAGCGCGCAGGATCAGCCCCATGCGGGTGAATTTCAACACGGCCCAGACCGCGACGACCAGCGCAAAGCCAAGGTACAAGATGATATCATGGGAAAAGAAAATCGGCCCGATGACGGGGATGTCATGCAGGGGCCCGAAATTCACATCCGGCAGGCGCGGCGGTTTTACCCCGACATAGCTTTGCCCCAGCAAAGCCGAAAACCCCAGCCCGAACAGCGTCAGCGCCAAGCCCGATGCGACCTGATTGGCCAGTGTGATCTGCGTCAGGAAGGCGAACAGCAGGCTCAACAACGCCCCACCCACGGCCGCGGCGGCAAAACCCAGCAGCGGCGATCCGGTTTCAACGGCAGTGGCAAAACCGCAGATCGCACCGATGATCATCATCCCTTCGACGCCAAGGTTCAGCACGCCGGATTTCTCGACCACCAGCTCTCCGAGTGCGGCAAAGATCAGCGGCGTCGCCGCCACCAGAAAGCCCGCGACAAAGAGGATCGGATTGATTGCAGACAGATCCATTACGCGACCTCCGTCCGGCCAAGACGCAGCCGGTAATGGGTGAAAAGATCAAAGGCGAGCAGGAAGAACAGCAGCATCCCCTGAAATACCTGAATGGCGGCGGCGGGCAGGCCCAACTGGCTTTGTGCGATATCACCGCCGATATAGGTCAGCGCCATCAGGCCACCGGCCAGCAGGATGCCCACCGGATGCAGCCGCCCCAGAAAGGCGACGATGATCGCGGTGAACCCGTAGCCGACGTTGAAATCGATGGTGATCTGCCCTGCGGGGCCTGCGACCTCGAACATGCCTGCCAGACCGGCCAGCAGCCCCGACATGCCCATGCAAAACAGCACCAGCCGTGTCGGGTTCACACCCGAAAACCGTGCCGCACGGGGTGCTTCGCCCGTGACGCGGATGGCAAAGCCCAGACGGTGCCGCGCCAGCAACACATAGGCAAAGATCACTGCGATCAAGGCCGCGACCACACCCCAATGCATGCCCGATCCGGCAAACAGCTCGCCATTATGGGCTGATGCATACTGCTGCAGGTTGCGGCTGCCCGGAAAGCCAAAGCCTTCGGGGTTTTTCAGCAACCCAAGGCTGGCCGACGCAAGGAACTGCTCTGCGACATAGACCAGCATCAACGACACTAGGATTTCATTCGTGCCGAATTTCACCTTCAGCACGGCAGGGATCATGGCCCAGACCCAACCGCCAAGCGCCCCGGCGAGCACCATGATCGGAAAGATAAACACGCTCTCTGTCGGATAGAACGCCAGACCCGCCCCGGCCCCACAAAGGGCACCCATGATATACTGGCCTTCGGCTCCGATGTTCCAGATGCCCGCCTTGAACCCCAGCGACAGCCCGATGGCGATCAGGACCAATGGCGCGCCTTTGACCAGCAGTTGCGGGCGGTAATAAAACGCGAAATCGCCGAACAGAGGTTCCCAAAAGATCGTCATGATCGACGCTAGCGGGTCTTTGCCCAGTACCGCAAACAACGCGCCACCAAACACCATCGTGGCAATGACCGCCAGAACCGGCGTGGCATAGGAAAACGCCCGGCTGGCCTGAGGCCGTTTCTCAAGCCGCATCATGCCACACACCACTTCTTGTCAAACACTTCATTTTGCAGGGAAAACTCCACGGGGGTGTGGGGGTGTAAAACCCCCGCAAGCGACGCGTCAAACATGCGCCACCTCCATCCCATTGGCCCCGCCCATCATCAATCCGATCTCGTCCACAGTCAGGCCCTGTGCCGGACGTGGCTCTGACAGGCGGCCCTCGTTCAGGGCGGCAAAGCGGTCCGATATCTCCATCAGCTCGTCCAGATCCTGACTGATCACGATCACCGCCGTGCCGTTTTCGGCCAGATCCAGCAGCGCTTGCCGGATCGCGGCCGCGGCAGAGGCATCCACGCCCCATGTCGGCTGGTTGACCACCAGCACCTGCGGTCGTTGCAACACCTCGCGGCCGATGACGAATTTTTGCAGGTTCCCGCCCGACAGCGACCGCGCGGCATTGCCGGGGCCAGGCGTGCGGACGTCGAAATCGGCGATAATGCGTTCGGCAAAACGCTTGGCGGCGGGCCAGTTCAACATTCCGCGACGCTCAAGGTTTTCGCGCACGGCTCCGGTCAGCATTGCGTTCTCGGTCAGCGACATATCGGGGGCGGCGGCATGGCCCAGACGTTCTTCGGGCGCGGTGAGTATGCCCAGGCGGCGGCGCGCTGTGGGGCCCATCTGGCCCACGTCCTGTCCGTCGAACCCGACCATGCCAGCGGCGGTCAGCAGCTCGCCCGACAGCGCCGACAGCAGTTCATCTTGCCCGTTGCCCGCGACACCGCCGATACCCAAAATCTCGCCTGCGCGGACTTGCACGGTAATATCACGCAGCGGCATGCCGAATGAACTGGGCGAGGCCGCAGAGAGCCCCATGAGGTCAAGCTTCACCGCGCCGGGTGTCTTGCCCGCCCGCGTCGGCGTCTTGAGCGTGCTGCCCACCATCATTTCTGCCATGTCCCGCGCTGTCGTTTCCGACGGGGTGCAATGGCCCACAACTTTGCCCAAGCGCAGGATCGTCGCGCTGTCGCACAGGCTGCGGATCTCTTCGAGCTTATGGGAGATATACAAGATCGCGGTGCCCTCGGCGCTGAGCTTGCGCAGGGTTTTGAACAGGATTTCAACCTCTTGTGGTGTCAGAACGCTGGTGGGTTCATCCATGATCAACAGCTTGGGGTCTTGCAGCAGACATCGAATAATCTCGACCCGTTGGCGTTCGCCTGCGGATAGGTCGCCGACGATCCGGTCGGGGGCCAGGGGCAGGCCGTAGGCCTCTGACACGTCGCGGATTTGCTTGCTGAGGGCGCGCAGCTTGGGCGCGTTCTCCATCCCGAGGGCGATGTTTTCTGCCACGCTCAGCGCGTCAAATAGGGAAAAATGCTGGAACACCATGCCCACGCCCGCGGCGCGGGCGGCACGGGGTTCTTGCGGGGCAAAGCTGGTGCCGTGCATCTGCATCGTGCCGCTGTCGGGTTTGACCAACCCATAAATCATCTTGACCAGCGTCGACTTGCCGGCGCCGTTTTCCCCCAACAACGCATGAACTTCGCCCGGCGCAATGCGCAATGACACGTCATCATTGGCGACAACACCGGGGTAGGCTTTGGTCAGCCCGGAAAGCGCCAGAAGGGGCGTGTCGGTCATGCGCAGCGTTCCTTTTGTGTCAAACTTGGCTGTTTATTCGTGCGGGCAGGGTCAAATTGCAAGAGTTGCGTAGCTACTCCGAGGGCAATCGCTTGAGGATGCTTGCCAAATTGCCGCGCGCCGATGGGGCAGGTGATGCGGGCGATCTGTTCGGGCGCATGACCAAGGGCGGCCAAACGGCTGCGGAACCGCGCCCATTTTGTGTCCGACCCGATCAATCCGCCAAAGCCAAAATCGCGTTGCAGCAGGCGGTGGCACAGGTCCAGATCGTCATCATGCGCCGGTGTCATGATGAAATGCGCGGCGTCGCTGTCGGCGTTGTGCAGCGCGACACCCCAAGGGCCATCCACGCCGGTGACGCCTTCGGGCAGGTTATCCAGATATCCGGGGCGCGGGTCGGCCAGTGTGACGCGGAACTGCGGCAAGGGGGCCAGAATGCGCGCCAGCGCGCTGCCGACATGGCCTGCGCCGTGGATGACCACATGACGCGAGGGCTGCCACAACGGCTCTGCCAGCCAACCGCCGTGCAGGGTAATGGCCAGCGGTGTCGCGCTGCCACTGGCACGGTCGATTTTGGCGCGAAAGCTGTCGGCAAGGGGCGGGGCGGCCGGATCAATCGCGCGCAGATAGATGTCGGGGTAGGTGTCGGACAAGGCGTCCAGCGTGACGGCATCGAAAACCTCGATCACCACGGTCACCGCCCCGCCACAACATTGGTTCATTGCGGGACCAAGGGCCGCGCGGGTCAGTTTGCTGCGGGGGCCACCCGCCAGCATCATGGCGGCGTCGCGCATGGATTGCAGCTCGAGCTGGCCACCGCCGATGGTACCCAAGGCCCCGCCGTCCCAGACCAGCATCGATGTGCCCGCCGGACGTGGGGCAGACCCTTTGACCTGCACCACAACGATGCGCGCGACATCGCCATGCGCTGCGACCGCTTGGGACAGGGCTGCGCGGTCAAAGGGCATTGCGGGCATTCCCGATCGCGGTCAGTACCGCTTCGGCTGTTGCGGGTGTTTGCAGATCGCCAAATCCGTCGCCACAGGCGCTGACCGCATCCGACAGCGCCATGAAGGCTGAGATCCCCAGCATCAGTGGCGGTTCTCCCACCGCTTTTGAACGATAGACCGTTTGCGCGGGGTTGGGTTCGTCCCAGAGCGCCACATTGAACACATCGGGCCGGTCAGAGATGGCGGGGATCTTATAGGTCGACGGCGCGTGGGTTTTCAGCGTGCCTTTGTCGTCCCAGACCAGTTCTTCAGTCGTGAGCCAGCCCGCGCCCTGCACATAGCCGCCTTCGATCTGGCCGATGTCCAGCGCGGGGTTCAGCGACGCGCCCGCATCATGCAAAATGTCGGCGCGTAGGATCCTGTTTTCGCCGGTCAGCGTGTCGATCACCACTTCGGTGACTGCGGCACCGTAAGCAAAATAGAAGAACGGGCGGCCCTTGCCTGCGATGCGGTCCCATTCGATCTCCGGTGTCTTGTAGTAGCCTGTCGATGACAGTGAGACGCGGTTTTCATAGGCAGAGGCGGCAGCTTGGGCAAAGCTAATGGCCTCCTCCCCGATCTGCACCTGCCCGTCGGCAAAGCGCACCTGATCTAGCGTTGTCTGATAGCGTTCGGCCAGATGGTCGGCGATGCGGTCGCGGATTGTGTCGCAGGCCGCTTGCACCGCCATGCCGTTCAGGTCCGTCCCCGAAGACGCCGCCGTGGCCGAGGTGTTGGGCACTTTACCCGTGTCCGTCGCGGTGATCTTGACTGCTGACAATTCGACGCCAAAGCGGCTTGCCGCAACTTGCGCGACCTTTTGGAAAAGGCCTTGGCCCATTTCCGTCCCGCCGTGGTTCAGGTGGATCGACCCGTCCTGATACACATGCACCAGCGCCCCCGCCTGATTGAGGTGGGTGAGCGTAAAAGAGATGCCGAATTTCACCGGCGTCAGCGCGATACCGCGTTTCAGGATCGGCTGGGTCACGTTCCAATCCGCAATCGCAGCGCGGCGGGCAGCATAGTCCGAGGTTTGGGCCAGCCGGTCGGTGAGCGCGTTGATAATGCAGTCTTGCACGGGTTGGTGGTAGGGCGTGGTTTGCGCATCTTTAGGCTTGGGTGGCGTGCCGTCTTGTGGTGCAGGCGGCGCGCCGCGCGAGGCAAGGTCGGCCGCTGCATCGGGCACGGCGCGGTCGTCATGGGCCTGACCGATCGCATCAGGCTGCATCACATCAGCATAGAAATTCGCCCGCCGCACCGTCAGTGGATCAAGGCCGAGTGATTGTGCGATATGGTCCATCACCCGCTCGATCCCCACGATCCCTTGAGGCCCGCCAAAGCCGCGAAACGCCGTGGCGCTTTGGGTGTTGGTGCGCAACCGGTGCGAGGTGATGCGGATGTTATCAAGGTTATAGGCATTATCCGCGTGCAGCATCGCACGATCCGCCACGGGCAAGGACAGGTCCATTGCCCAGCCACAGCGGGTGTAATGGGTGAAATCCAGCGCGCTGATCCGGCCCTCGGTGTCAAAGCCGACGGTATAGTCGATGCGGAAATCATGACGCTTGCCAGTGACGATCATGTCGTCGTCACGGTCATAGCGCATTTTGCAGGGGCGTCCTGTGCGCGCGGCGGCTACGGCGCAGGCCACGGCGAGCGCGTTGCCCTGACTTTCCTTGCCGCCAAAGCCACCACCCATGCGCCGCGTCTCGACCCGCACTGCGTGCATGGGTTTGCCTAGGGCCTCTGCCACTTTGTGCTGGATCTCGGTCGGGTGCTGGGTCGAGGAATGGACGACCATGTCGCCATTGTCTTGCGGCAGCGCGAGTGCGGCCTGACCTTCCAGATAGAAATGCTCCTGCCCACCAATATTGATCGTCCCGCTCAGGCTTTTGGGGGCCGTGGTCAGGGCGGCTGCGGCGTCGCCTTTTTGGTAGATGCGGGGGCCGTCTTCGAAGCGGGACTCAGCGGCCAGCGCCTCTTCAATGGTAAGGATTGGGGAGGTCGGTGTGATGTCTAGATACCCAAGCCGCGCCGCGTGGCGTGCCGCAAGGTGGGTCGTCGCGACAACCATGAACACAGGCTGGCCCGCGTAATGTACCGCGTCGGTGGCCAGCAGGGGTTCGTCATGGTTGGAGGGCGACACGTCATTGTCAAACGGCAGATCTGCCGCCGTCAGCACCGCCACCACACCGGGGGCGGCTGCGACATCGCGCAGGTCCATGCCATCAAGTGTGCCCGCGGCAACAGTGCTAAGGCCAAAGGCGATGTGCAGCGTTGTGGCCGGTGTCGGGATGTCATCGACGTAGCGCGCGGCCCCCGTCACATGGAGCTTGGCGGCGTCATGGGGGAGGGATTTAGCAACGCTCATGCTGTCACCTCGTGCAGGTTCGTGAGCACGCCATTTAGATCATGCAAATAGCGCAACAGCAGGTTCTGGGCGGTGAGCAGACGATACTGCGCCGAGGCGCGCATGTCGGTCATCGGCTGGTAATCCAGCGCCAGCGCATCCATGGCGCGGCGGATCGTGGCCTCGTCAAAGGATTGATTGACCAGCAGCGCTTCGGTCTGGGTCGCCCGTTTCGGCGTGCCCGCCATACCTCCAAAGGCGATGCGTGCGTCTGTGATCAGGTCATCCTCGCGGGTGATGTTGATACAGCCGCACAGCGCCGAGATGTCCTGATCGAAGCGTTTGCTGATTTTGTAGCAGCGCAGCGTGTCATCCTTGGCAGTTGGCAGCTTTGGCACGGTGATCGCCTCGACAAATTCGCCGGGGGCGCGGTCTTGCTTGCCGTAGTCGATAAAGAAATTTTCCAGCGGTAGGCTGCGGCTGCTGTCACCGTGGCGCAGGTGCAGCGTTGCCCCCATGGCGATGAGTGCCGGAGGGCCGTCCCCGATGGGCGAGCCATTGGCGATATTGCCCCCGATGGTTGCCGCGTTGCGCACCTGCGCCGAGCCATACCGCAGCAACATCGCGCCAAGGCTGGGGTGGAGCGGTGCGAAATGCGCCTCGAGCGCTGAAATGGTGGTGGCTGCGCCGATGCGCCAATGATCGCCGCCATCGGTGATGCCGCGCAGGTCAGGGATCTGGTTGAGAAACACCACCGGCCCCAGATCGCGGAATTGTTTGGTGACCCAAAGCCCCACATCCGTCGCCCCTGCGATCAAGGTCGTGTCGGGGTGATCGGCGTACCAGCGGGCTAGTTCATCTGTGGTCGTGGGGTGCGAGGTCGCAGGGGGCTGTCCGCCCCCGTCCGGCTGCGCCGGCCCCCCCGAGGATTTAGGGCCATCTGGAAGTTTGAGGTTTCTCAGGTGGGCCGGCACGGGGGTTGCCTCGGCCGCTTTGGCAGCCCGAATGATTGGCGCGTAGCCGGTGCAACGGCACAGGTTGCCGGCGAGCGTCGTGTCGTGGTCGGTGGACCCGTTCAGGTGGTCGGTGGCCATGGTGACGGCAAAGCCCGGTGTGCAAAAGCCGCATTGGCTGCCATGGTGGTCGATCATGGTTTGCTGCACCGGATGCAAGCTGCCATCGGGCGCGGCAAGCCCTTCGACGGTGGTGACGGCCTTGCCATTGATCTGGGGTAGGAACAGGATGCAGCCGTTCAGCGCACGGTGGCCCTGGTCGTCGCTGATCATCACGGAACACGCGCCGCAATCGCCTTCGTTGCAGCCTTCTTTGGTGCCGGTCAGATATCGGGTTTCGCGTAGCCAATCCAGCAGCGTCGTGGTGGGAGAGACGCCGGTCAGTGACACGACTTCCCCGTTGAGGAGAAAAGTGATGTCCATAGGGTTCGTTCCGCCGCGGTACCTTAGCCCGTGATCTGCGCGGCGTTCGATGCGACGTAGAACGCGGCGCGGGCAAATGTTCAGCGAGGCTAGGCGGGGGCGAGGGGGCTTGGCAAGAGATTTCGTGGGATAAGGACTTGGTCGTGCGTGGTATTGCCGGAAAACTGCGCACGTGGCACCGGTGGGTCTGGTGACTGCGGGTGGGCTTGGGTAAGTTGGCGCTATGGCACAAGCACCCCGATTCATTCACCTGCGCACGCACTCCGAATATTCGTTGTTGGAAGGGGCGTTGCGGCTGAAAAAGCTGCCTGATCTGTGCAAGAGTGCCGGTATGCCCGCAATGGCACTGACCGACACCAACAACATGTTCGCCGCGTTGGAATATTCGGTCGCTATGGGCGGTGCCGGGGTGCAGCCGATCATCGGGTGTCAGGTTGATCTGGCCTATGTGACGGTGCAGCCGGGTGAAAAGCCGCGCGATCCGGCCCCTGTGGTGTTGCTGGCCCAATCCGAGGTCGGCTATGAGAATCTGATGAAGCTGAACTCTTGTCTGTATATCGACAAGGGCGGTGCGCTGCCGCAGGTCACGCTGGAGGAGCTGGAGGCGCTGAACAGCGGGCTGATCTGTCTGACCGGCGGCGCGGGCGGGCCTGTGGGGCAGTTGTTGCAAGGCGGGCAGCGCCCTGCCGCCGAGGCGCTGATGGCGCGGTTGCACGGGGCATTTGCGGACCGGCTGTATGTCGAGTTGCAACGCCACCCCGGCGAGGACGGCCAACCGCTGGCCGAACAGCTGACCGAACGCGGCTTTGTCGAGCTGGCCTATGCTATGGGTATTCCGCTGGTCGCGACGAATGACGTCTATTTCCCCAAGGCCGATATGTACGAGGCCCATGATGCGTTGATCTGTATCGCGGACGGCGCCTATGTCGACCAGCAGCACGAACGCCGCCGGCTGACGGCGCAGCATTATTTCAAGTCGCAGGCCGAGATGGTGACGCTGTTTGCCGATCTGCCCGAAGCCATCGACAACACGGTCGAGATCGCCAAACGCTGCGCCTTTATGGCCTATCGTCGTGATCCGATCCTGCCGAAATTCGCGGATAACGAGATCGAAGAACTGAAGCGGCAGGCGCATGAGGGGCTGAAGAACCGACTTAAGGTGATCCCCCATGCCACCAGCGTCGAAGACTATGAAAAGCGGCTGGATTTTGAACTGGGCATCATCGAGGGCATGGGGTTCCCCGGCTACTTCTTGATCGTTGCGGATTTTATCAAATGGGCCAAGGACAACAATATTCCCGTCGGGCCGGGGCGGGGCTCGGGGGCGGGCAGTCTGGTGGCCTATGCGCTGACCATCACCGACCTTGATCCGCTGCGCTATCAACTGCTGTTTGAACGGTTCCTGAACCCCGAACGGGTATCGATGCCTGACTTTGACATCGACTTTTGCATGGATCGTCGTGAAGAGGTGATCCAATATGTGCAGCGCAAATACGGGCGCGACAAAGTAGGGCAGATCATCACCTTTGGTGCGCTTTTGTCCAAGGCGGCGGTGCGCGACATCGGGCGGGTGTTGCAGATGCCCTATGGGCAGGTGGATCGTCTGTCCAAGATGATTCCGGTCGAAGGCGTGAAGCCCGTCAGCATCGAAAAGGCTTTGGCGGATGAACCACGCTTGCGCGAAGAGGCCAAGAACGAAGAGGTCGTCGCGCGGCTGCTGAACTATGGCCAGCAGGTCGAGGGGCTGTTGCGCAACGCATCGACACACGCGGCGGGGGTTGTGATCGGGGACCGGCCGCTGGACGCGCTGGTGCCGCTGTATCAGGATCCGCGCTCCGACATGCCCGCGACGCAGTTCAACATGAAATGGGTCGAACAGGCCGGTTTGGTCAAGTTCGATTTCTTGGGTCTCAAGACCCTGACCGTCATCCAGAACGCGGTAGACCAGATCAAGTCTTCGGGCCGTCATTTGCATGTGGCCGCTGACGGGACAGAGCTGTTTGCGCCGCCCGAAGGCTTGATCGACGATATCGCTACGATCCCGTTGGACGACGAGGCATCCTACAAGCTTTATGCCAGCGCCAAGACGGTCGCGGTGTTCCAGGTGGAATCCAGCGGCATGATGGATGCCCTCAAACGGATGAAACCGACCTGCATCGAGGATATCGTGGCTCTTGTGGCCCTGTACCGTCCCGGCCCGATGGAGAATATCCCCACCTATTGCGAGGTCAAAAACGGCCAGCGCGAGCGGGAATCTGTGCATCCGTCGATTGACCACATCCTAGAGGAAACCCAAGGGATCATCGTTTACCAAGAACAGGTTATGCAGATCGCGCAGGTCATGGCGGGCTACAGCCTTGGCGGCGCTGACCTGTTGCGCCGTGCGATGGGTAAAAAGATCGCCGAGGAAATGGCCAAGGAACGCCCCAAGTTCGAAAAAGGCGCGATGGCCAACGGCGTCGATAAAAAGAAAGCGTCGGAAGTTTTCGACCTGTTGGAAAAATTCGCCAACTACGGTTTCAATAAATCCCACGCTGCGGCCTATGCCGTGGTCAGTTATCAGACGGCCTGGCTCAAGGCGAACCATCCTGTCGAATTCATGGCTGGTGTGATGAACTGCGATATCCACCTGACGGATAAGCTGGCTGTCTATTTCGAAGAGGTCCGCAAGCGGCTTGAACTGCCGTGGGTGCCGCCTTGCGTGAACCGCAGTGATGCGACGTTCAAAGTGGTCGAGGGCGCGTTGGTCTATGCCTTGGGGGCGTTGAAGAACGTCGGTGTCGAGGCGATGAAGCTGATCACCGAAGGCCGCAAGATTGACGGTGTCGACAAGCCCTTTGCCACATTGTTCGATCTGGCGCGGCGGGTTGATCTGAAACGGGTGGGCAAACGCCCGCTTGAAATGTTGGCGCGGTCTGGTGCGTTTGATCAGCTGGACAATAATCGCCGTCGTGTCTGGCAATCGCTGGACGGTTTGGTCAGCTACTCTGCCGCGATCCACGAACAGAAGGCCTCTAATCAGGTGTCTCTGTTTGGCGAGGCGGGCGATGATCTGCCCGAGCCGCGTATCGTGCCGTGCGATGACTGGGAGGCCGCTGAACGACTGACCGAAGAATTCAAAGCCATCGGCTTTTATCTGTCGGGCCACCCGCTGGATGACTACATGGGGCCGATGAAGCGTAAATCCGCCACCGGCGGGGTGCCGTTTCTGACGCTGGACGAGCTAACTGCAAAAGTGTCGATCAAAGGCGCGATGAACGCCCGTTTGGCCGGGATCGTCGCCGGACGGCAGGAACGTAAATCGGCGCGCGGCAATCGCTTTGCCTTTGCACAGCTGTCGGACCCGACAGGCGCGTACGAGGTGACATTATTTTCGGACACGCTGGAACTGGCGCGTGATCACCTTGAAACCGGATCAAAGGTTGTGGTCATGGTCGAGGCCACAATGGAAAGCGACCAGCTGAAACTGCTGGGCCGGTCTGTGGTGCCGATCGACACGGTGGTCGAGGATGCGGGCAATATGGGGCTGCGCATCTTTGTGGAGGACGCAGGGGCGATTCAAGCGGTCGCCGATGTCTTGGCAGGTGCGCGATCTTCGGCGCGCAGCGCGGGCAAGGGGCCGGTGCAACTCTGCCTGATGGACCCGACGTTGCCCGGCGAGGTCGAAGTAGACCTCTGTGCCGAATACCCCGTCACCCCCAAGATCAAGGGCGCAATCCGGTCATTGACCGGCGTGATGGAGGTCGAGGAAATCTGATGGCGGCCATCTGGCACGACGGCAGCTGTCCTGCGCCGCCCGTAGCCCCAGATCAGTAGTGCGGCGGACGTTCGTTCCCGATAACGACGCCTTCGGAGCCTGACGCCTCGCGTTCACCTTCGCGCTGCATCAGCATATGGACCCGCCGCGTCAGCATTGCGATCTCGTTCTCCTGACGGGCAACGACATCGGACAGGTCATCCACCGTGCGGATCAGATGGGCCATTTGTTCTTCGAGCTTATCCATGAGGGCACCTTCTCAGCTTGCGCATTTGCCGCCCTCCTAACAGGTTGCGCTGCGTTAGATAAGGGGGGATGCGTGCGCAGGTCTGGACAGCGCGGGGCCGCGTCGCTTGCCCTTAGCGGGGGGTTGGGCTAGACGCGAAGCGCGATATTTAGCCCACAGGATGTGATCCAATGGCCAAGCCAAAAAAGACTCCCCGCCCCAAAGCCGAAGCGCCAAAGGGATTTCGTGATTATTTCGGTGCAGAAGTCACGCAGCGCGCAGAGATGCTGCACAAGATTGCGCAGGTCTATCATCGCTACGGGTTTGACGCATTGGAAAGCTCCGGCGTGGAGACGGTGCAGGCTTTGGGCAAGTTCCTTCCCGATGTGGACCGCCCCAACGAAGGTGTGTTTGCGTGGCAAGAGGATGCCGAGGCCGACAAGCCCGGCGACTGGCTGGCCCTGCGCTATGACCTGACCGCACCGCTGGCGCGGGTCTATGCCCAACACCGCAACGATCTGCCCACGCCCTATCGCCGCTATGCGATGGGACCGGTCTGGCGCAACGAAAAGCCGGGTCCGGGCCGGTTCCGCCAGTTTTATCAGTGCGATGCCGATACTGTCGGGGCACCTTCCGTTGCAGCGGATGCGGAGATCTGCGCAATGCTGGCGGATTGTCTGGAAGAAGTTGGGATTGAGCGCGGCGATTACATCGTGCGCGTGAACAACCGCAAGGTCTTGAACGGTGTGATGGAAGTCGCAGGCGTGCTGGACCCCGCCAACCCTGATCTTTTCGCCCACGAACGCGGCATCGTGTTGCGTGCGATCGACAAGCTTGACCGGCTGGGTCTGGACGGCGTGCGCGCATTGTTGGGCGCGGGCCGCAAGGACGACAGCGGTGATTTCACCGATGGGGCGGGCCTGACAGATACACAAGCCGATGTTGTCATGGGCTTTATGCAGGCCAAGCGCGACACCGGTGCCGAAACCGTCGCGCGGCTGCGTGAACTGGTCGCGGGTTCTGCCACAGGGGCGCAAGGCGTAGACGAGCTGGAAACCATCGCCGATCTGATGGCGGCCGGTGGGTACGGCTCTGACCGCGTAGAGATTGACCCATCCGTTGTGCGCGGTCTTGGCTATTACACCGGTCCGGTTTTCGAGGCGGAGCTGACCTTCGAGATCAAGGATGATAAAGGGCGCGTGCGCAACTTTGGCTCTGTCGCGGGCGGGGGGCGCTACGATGATCTGGTCAAACGTTTTACCGGACAGGAAGTCCCTGCAACGGGTGTGTCTATCGGTGTCGACCGTCTACTGGCGGCCTTGCAGGCCAAAGGCCGGATGTCAGCGCAGGCCGAAGGGCCGGTGGTGGTTACCGTGATGGAAAAGGACCGCATGTCCGATTATCAGGCGATGGTCGCTGAACTGCGGCAGGCAGGCATCCGCGCCGAGGTCTATCTGGGTAACCCCAAAAACTTCGGTAACCAGCTGAAATACGCAGACCGCCGTGCCAGCCCGGTAGCGGTGATCGCGGGCGGGGATGAATTCGACAAGGGTATGATCCAGATCAAGGACCTTATCCTGGGCGCTAAAATTGCTGAAAGCGCGACGCTCGAGGAATGGAAAGACCGCCCGAGCCAATATGAAGTGGCGCGTGGTGACCTTGTCGCCAAAGTGCGCGAAATACTGGAGCTGAACCGCTGATGGCGACCCGATCCGAAATCCTTGCCAAGGCCGCGAGCCTGCGCGCCTTGTTCGAGGCGCAGGGGGCAGTGGTGGTTGAGCCGCCGATCTTGCAGCCTGCCGAAACCCTGCTCGATCTCTACGGCGAAGACATCCGCGCGCGTGCGTACGTGACGTCGGACGCGATGCGGGGCGAACAGATGCTGCGCCCCGATTATACCTTGCCAGTGGTGCAAATGCATATGGCGCATGGCGCGGACCCGGCACGCTATACCTACGCGGGCGAAGTGTTCCGCCGTCAGGAACGTGACCCCAACCGTGCCAACGAATATATCCAGGCCGGCTACGAAGTCTTTGACCGCGGCGATCCCGCAGCGGCCGATGCCGAAGTCTTTGCCCTGATCCAAGGCGCATTGTCGGAGTTGCCGGTCACGGCGGTGACGGGGGATATCGGTATCCTGATGGCTGCGGTTGCGGGGCTCGATACATCGGCTTCGCGCAAGGCGGCGTTGATGCGCCACATCTGGCGGCCCCGCCGGTTCCGTGCGCTGCTCGACCGCTATGCTGGTAAAACGCCGATGCCTGCATCGCGTGCCGCTTTGCTGGCCAGTGACGGTGCGATCACCGCGCCGCTGATCGGACTGCGCAGCTTGGACGAGATCGAAACCCGCATCGCGGCCCTGCGTGCCGACGCCGCCGAACCGGCGCTGTCGCGCACGCAGGTGTCCTTGTTACTGGCGTTGCTGGATGTGCGGGAAACCATGCCTAATGCGATCAGCCAACTGCATGACCTTGCCGTCGACATGCCCGCCATCTCTGACGCGGTGGACCGTGTTGCCGCACGGGAAAAGGCGCTGGCCGCACGCGGTGTCGATACCGATAACCTGATGTTCGAAGCCAGCTTTGGCCGCGTATCGATGGAGTATTATGACGGTTTCGTTTTCGGCTTCCGCGCCGCAACGCGGCCAGATTTGCCCACGATCGCTACGGGCGGGCGCTATGATGCGCTGACCCGTCGTTTGGGGCAGGGTGGTGAAATCCCCGCGGTCGGCGGCGTGATGCGCCCCGGTCTGATGCTGGAACTGGAGGCAGGTCAATGACGATCAAACTCGGTGTGCCCTCCAAGGGGCGTCTGATGGAAAAGACCTTTGAATGGTTCGCCGCACGGGGGATCACCTTGCAGCGCACGGGATCCGAACGTGAATACGCGGGTGCTGTCGAAGGGATAGACGGCGTGTCGCTGATCTTGCTGTCTGCGGGTGAAATTCCCCGCGAACTGGCCGCAGGGCGCATCCATCTGGGCGTCACCGGCACGGATCTGGTGCAAGAGAAACTGGCGTTGTGGGATCAGCTTGTTGCGCCGGTGGATGAACTTGCGTTTGGGCATGCGGACCTGATCATCGCGGTGCCGCAAGTCTGGGTCGATGTCGATACGCTCGACGATCTGGATGCCGCTGCCTCGGCGTTCCGCGACAAACACGGGTTCCGTTTGCGTATTGCCACAAAATACCACCGTCTGGTGCGGGAGTTCCTGCGCAGCACAGGCGTTGCGGATTACGCGCTGGTAGACAGCCAGGGCGCGACAGAGGGCACGATAAAGAACGAAACCGCAGAGGCGATTGCCGATATCACCTCAAGCGGGGAGACCCTGCGCGCCAACCACCTCAAGATTCTGTCCGATGGGATGATTTTGCGGTCGCAGGCGACACTTTGGCGCAGTCGGATGGCGGATATGGATGACGCTGATCGCGCCACGATGACCGCCCTGCTGGCGCGGCTGTCCTAACGCGCTGACGCGCGGCATCTTGCAGATGCGCCTCCGGCGGGAGTTTAAGGGCAAAATGAAGCGGCACGCGCAGCCCTGCTTCATTTTGCCAAGTAAACTCAAATCCCGCGGGGGCTGCGGGTGCAAGGGGTACGGTTAAAGTACGCCAATCTCGGCCAGGGCGCGGTTCAGCTCTGTGGGCAGGGGCTCTTCGTGTTCGCGGCCCTCGGGCAGGTCGGCTAGGGCATCTTGAGGGGCGAGGTATCGCCAGCCTTGAAATGGACGTTTGAGACTGCCCTGAACGCGGATAATCTTTGGATCAAGTACAATCGCGCAACGCCGTACGCCGTCCGCGCCCGAAGCCTCTTCCAGACGCAGGATTTTCTGGCGGCACTGGATGACGCCTTTGATCACCCAGAAAATTGACCCGCCGTTCAGAATTTCGGGTTCGCGCTTGGGCCACATGCGAGTCACGTGACGGGGAAAACCGTCGCTGGTCCGCGCCTGTTTTTTTTCCTGCCATGCAGCTAGATCATCGACGGTTTCGGTGCCTACCGACAACTTGATGAGATTAATATGATTTTTCACAGAATCCTCCTGCATCCGCATGCTCCGGACACGACATAATGTAGACGTTAGGGCGTCGGCTTCAACCTGTTGTGCTTGCGCTTTGATTTGGGGTATGGTGAACACCTTCCCAAACAGCTCTCAAGGAATCGAATATGTCACGATTTGCCGCCCCCATTGCCGAACAGATTTGGGACATGAAATACCGTTTTAAAGATGCGGATGGCACGCCGCGCGATGTAACGGTCGAAGACAGCTGGCGGCGCATTGCCCGCGATCTCGCGCAGATCGAAGACGCACCTGAAAAATGGGAAGAGGCGTTCTATGAGGCGCTGGAGGATTTCAAATTTCTTCCCGCTGGACGGATCACTGCAGGTGCCGGCACCGCGCGCCGCGTGACATTGTTCAACTGTTTCGTCATGGGTACCGTGCCCGACAGCATGGCCGGCATCTTTGACATGCTTAAAGAAGCCGCGGTTACCATGCAGCAGGGCGGCGGGATCGGCTATGATTTCTCGACCATTCGTCCCCGTGGCGCGGATGTTTTGGGGGTCTCCGCTGACGCCTCCGGCCCGCTGAGCTTTATGGATGTGTGGGATGCGATGTGCCGGACGATCATGTCCGCCGGTTCACGCCGCGGCGCGATGATGGCCACGATGCGCTGCGACCACCCCGATGTCGAAGATTTCATCTCCGCAAAATCCGACCCTGCGCGCTTGCGTATGTTCAACATGTCGGTGCTGATCACCGACCCCTTCATGGATGCGGTCAAGGCAGATGCCAGCTGGGATCTGCTGTTCAACGGCAAAGTGTACCGCACCGTTCAGGCGCGTGATCTGTGGAACCGGATCATGAAGGCAACCTATGAGTTCGCCGAACCCGGTGTGATCTTTATCGACCGCATCAACGAAGCCAACAACCTGAGCTATTGCGAAACCATCGCCGCCACAAACCCCTGTGGCGAGCAGCCTTTGCCGCCCTATGGCGCATGTCTTTTGGGGTCGATCAATATGGCGCGGATGGTGTCCGATCCGTTTGGCGACAACCCTCAGCTGGACGTCGAGGCACTGAACAAGCTGGTCGCGACTGCTGTGCGCATGATGGATAACGTCGTCGATGTGTCGAAATTCCCCCTCGACGAACAACAGGCCGAAGCAAAAGCCAAGCGCCGCATCGGTCTGGGCGTGACCGGTCTGGCGGACGCGCTGCTGATGGTTGGGCTGCGCTATGGTTCGGACGAAGCGGCAGATCAGACCGAAGCCTGGCTCAAGGCGATTGCGCGGGCTGCGTATCTTGCATCGGTTGATCTGGCGAAAGAAAAGGGCGCATTCCCGCTGTTCGAAGCGGATGCCTATCTGGCGTCGGGCACCATGCAGCAGATGGATGATGATGTGCGCGATGCCATCGCTGAAAACGGCATCCGCAACGCGCTTTTGACCTCTATCGCGCCCACTGGCACCATCAGCCTCTATGCGGGCAATGTCAGCTCGGGGATCGAACCGGTGTTTGCCTATGCCTACACACGCAAGGTTTTGCAAAAAGACGGCAGCCGCACCGAAGAAGAAGTCGTTGATTACGCTGTGCAAATGTGGCGCGATCTGAAGGGTGACACGCCGTTGCCCGACTATTTCGTCAACGCCCAGACATTGGCCCCCTTGGACCACGTCAAAATGCAGGCCGCGGCGCAGAAGTGGGTCGACAGCAGTATCTCGAAAACCATCAACTGCCCCGAAGACATCAGCTTTGACGCGTTCAAGGATGTCTATATGGCGGCGTGGGATCAAGGCTGCAAAGGCTGCACGACCTACCGCCCCAACGATGTCACCGGATCGGTTCTGTCCGTCTCTGAAAGCGCCGACACAGCGCCCGGCGAAATTGCAGCGCAGGCCACGTCGGAAGAGGGCGGTGAAGTCGTCTATATGTCCGACCCGCTGGACCGCCCCGAAGAGCTGGAAGGGTCCACTTACAAGATCAAATGGCCCGACAGCGAGCACGCGCTGTATATCACCATCAATGATGTGGTGATCGGGGGCCACCGTCGTCCGTTCGAAGTGTTCATCAACTCCAAAAACATGGAGCATTTTGCCTGGACCGTCGCGCTGACACGCATGATCTCGGCCGTGTTCCGCCGTGGCGGGGATGTTTCCTTTGTCGTCGAGGAGCTGAAGGCCGTCTTTGATCCGCGCGGCGGGGCCTGGCTGCGCGGCAAGTATATCCCGTCGATGCTGGCCGCTATCGGTGGCGTGATCGAACAACACCTGATCGCAACCGGTTTTATCGCCGGTGAAGGGCAGGGGCTCAAGTCTGACCCACAGGCTAAGGTCGTCGGCCTTGACGCTCCGCGTGGCAAAGCCTGCAGCAGCTGCGGCCAATACGACCTACGCATGGTCGAAGGCTGTATGACCTGCGGCAGCTGCGGTCACAGCAAGTGCGGGTGATATGAGGCTCAATGTGTTGTCGTGTCGGGACGGGCGTAGTTATGCCAAAACCCCCCATTTGGTTTGCCATGAAGCGGGGTAAGTTTTGCCGTGGGGTTGCAACGCACTGAATTAAAAAGATTTTGGCCGAATGGAATATTTCGGCCGAAATCAACGGAATGACCACGCGTGGCGGCGCTAATTTTTGATCTGCTAACGATTTCGCAGTGTCTACCGATCCAAATTGGCGAAAAGCGGGATAGTAGGTCGCGGGTTTTCGAAGCCGCAGCATCAAATTCAGTCAAATTGTAATCTCCTACCTCACCGTGTTTTCAGTTCGTGCGCAGTCCTCACAGTGAGACCGCGCCGACCCGAAAAAATGGGCAATGTAAGACACCGATTGCGTGGATTGCATCGAAGCTAAACGGAAGCTTCACGCGGACATGAAGGCATTTTCGAAAGGTAGGTCACACTATGAGGATAAAACCTGACATTGAGAAATTCGCTACGCTGGACTTTGAGGCGTCCAGCCTTTCAGAGGAAAGCTGGCCGATTGAAATTGGACTTTCTTGGCTGGAAGCCGGCGAAGTGCTGACGTGGAGCACGTTGATCCGACCTGCACATGATTGGGATCTTTCCGATTGGGCACCTCAGAGTGCGGCGGTCCATGGCATCGCGTTTGAGGAGCTTGAGGATGCACCGACTGCCGACAATGTTGTAGGTGAGCTACTTCAGAATTTGGGAGACAGAGTTCTGGTGTCTGATGCTCCGGAATTTGAAACACGCTGGCTGTCCCGAATGATGAAAGCCGGTGCGCAGCCCGCGATACCCACCATCGAGGATTATCACCGCGTGTCCTTTGCCAGCTTTTCGGGCTTTGCGCTCGACATGCTGTATGAGGCACTTGAGCGGAGTCCGGCACCACATCGGGCAGGGCCGGACAGTGCACGGCTCGCTCATGCATGGCGCAAGGCGATCCAGTATTAAGGGGCGTCCAAGATTAGCTGGGAATGGCGACCAACTTTGCATTTTAAGGTAAGACCCAGCGCCACCTGATTTCCAGATCTTGCACGTGCATTTCTTTGAGGCCGCGCAGATCCGCAAACTCCGGTGAGGCCGAAACAATACAAACATCAACATGAGCCAGACCGATAGACCCAGCTGCTGCTACAGCGGGCCTGGCCAGATCGCCTTTGGAAAGGAGAAATTGGGCGTCTTGAAGCTGCCACCTTGGCGCAGCGTTACTACGGGATGAAACCCATGACTTACCATCAGAAAATCACCAAGCAGTCTTGCGCTAACCTGAGACCAGTTCGTGGGTTCCTTCACGATCACGGGCGAGCTTTGGCTGAAACTGCACACAAACTCGGCGGCTCGGCCGCCAGTGCCCGCGTGTTCCTGCTTTGTGAGACCATGTGTCACACACGACGGCTGACAAGGGCGCAAAGCAGCCAGCTTGTAGACTTCCATCGGCTGCTGACGCTGGAGCGTGTTAGCGATCCGGATCGGATTGAGAGCGGCCTCTTTGCTCAGATCAATCCCGCCTCCGCGTTCGTAGGCGAATGCTGTCTTCTCTCCGAGAAGCTGGATGCACTTTTGCGGTTGATCGCTGAAAATGAACCTGTCAGCGACATCCTATGCGAAGCATCACAAAAGATTTCGCAAGTCGCGTGAACCCCCTCAAGTCGGCCATTCAAAGCCGGCTGTCTTGAAGAGGCGACCATCCCGGTCGTTTCAGTAAATGACAATCAACCAAGGGGTATCCCGTCAATGAACGTACTTTGCAACAAGCCGAACATGGATGATCTGGCAACTGAGGCCGTAGGTCTGGGCCGGCAAGTCGCTGATCGGGCCAAAGCGCTACGTCTTGGCGACAACGCAAAGGACGTGGCCTTCGTATCACGCTGCTTTGCAGGTCTGAGGGAAGTATTGGCGAAGAAGTCGATTGGTGTTTTCATTACTCCCTCTTTGCCAAGGTGACTGAGGATCACAAAAATAGGCGTCGATCTTTGTCGCCATGGTGAACTTTCGATTGCCGGTGACCTGCCCCCCGAAACTTCCCTCAGTTTAATGTAGAGTTTGCTCAACCTTTGAAGGAGCAAACAAATGCGACAGAGCCGATTTACCGAAGCCCAAATAATCGGGATGATCAAAGAACAGGAAGCTGGGATGCCGACGGCAGAGGTGTGTCGTAGGCATGTCCTGAGCCCGGCGTCGTTTTACAAGCTCAAAGCCAAGTATGGCGGCATGCGTTGCACGGCAGGGTATTGCGCAGCAATGTCCCGAGAGTGAACGTGTCAGACACCCACCGGCTTAAATCGCTGGAAGATGAGAACGCGAAGCTGAAGCGTCTGCTGGCCGATACGATGCTCGATAACGTTGTTCTGAAGGATTTGCTGGGAAAGAGCTGACGACACCGAATGTGCGACGGGCTGTAGCACGCAAGGTGATGCGGGATCATGATATCTCGCAACGTCGTGCGTGCAGGCTGGTCCCTCTCACACATGCGAGCATGTGTTGCCGGGCAACGGGTGTCGATCCCAAGACCGTTCGGCGCGACAAGCCGCCGGATAATCCTGAAGTTCGCGAAGAGATGAAGGCGATTGCCAGCAAACGGCGTCGGTACGGCTATCGCCGGATTGGCGTGCTGTTGGAACGCAAAGGCATGATTATGAACCACAAGAAGCTGTATCGTCTCTACACCGAGGAAAAGCTGGGTGTCAGGCGGCGCAGAGGCCGTAAACGTGCGCGTGGATCGCGGACACCTATGCCTGTGGCTTTGCGCCCAGGCGAGCGTTGGTCGTTGGATTTTGTGTCTGATACGTTCGGCGCATCCGCTGCCCGGCAGTGGTTTGTTTACAAACCATGAGAGGGGCGCAAGTTCCGCATGCTGGCAGTGAATGACGACTGCTGCCGTGAGAACCTGTGCCTGATGGCCGATACCAGCATCTCAGGTGCGAGGGTGGCACGCGAGTTAGATGCGCTTGTGCGCGTTTATGGAAAGCCTGCCTGTATCGTCAGTGATAACGGCACAGAGTTCACCAGTCGTGCGATCCTGAAGTGGGCTGGCGATAACGATGTTGATTGGCATTATATCGATCCGGGCAAACCGCAGCAGAATGCCTTCATCGAAAGCTTCAACGGCAGCCTGCGCGACGAGCTGCTCAACGAGGAGATCTTCGACACCTTGGATGATGCTCGCCGCAAGCTGGCTCTCTGGCGATACGATTACAACAACGTCAGACCGCACTCATCACTCGGAAACCAAGCACCTGCTGAAGCGCGCCGTGCGCTTGAGCAATTTGAGGGCACCGCACACGACGCGCTTGCCCAAAATGACGATGAAGAATATGAAATCCAAACCTGCAAACTCTCACTATGAATGAGGGAGCCTCGGGGGGCAGGTCACCGTCACTCGACAGGCCAAACCTGCAATTCCGTTTCATTCCGGCCTACCTGCGCGATCATGGGCGCAACACATCTTGGGGCTACGGTGTCACACTGCATGTCTGCGATCTTTTGCCCAAAAGCCGTGGTCAGGTGACATTATCGGGCCCCGGCGCGTTGACCCCCGCCCGTATCGAGCCCAATTACCTCAGCCACCCCGACGACATAGAAGTTTTGCTGGCCGGGTTGAAGATCGCGCGCCGCGTGATGGCGGCACCCGCAATCGCTGGCCATCTAAAATCAGAGGTATTTCCAGGGAAAAGTGTGCAGTCAGACGCGGACCTCATAGCCGATATTCGGGCGCGCGCCGAAACCATTTACCATCCTGTTGGCACCTGCCGTATGGGGATGGACACCGCTTCGGTTGTTGACCCTGAGGGCCGTGTTCGAGGCGTCCATGGCCTGCGGGCTGTCGATGCGTCCGTCATGCCATCGATCATTGCAGGAAACACAAACGCGCCAACGATGATGATTGCAGAAAACGTGGCTGACATGATGATTGGCGCTTAGAACGGTCTGTTGACCATATGTAGCTTAATTTTGAGCCAATCGCTCCGAAACTAATTTTCATCTGCCTGCCGACTTACTCCGAAGATTTGACATCTCCATCAAGTCGCTTCTGGTTCCAAACAGGTCTCGTGCATCTTTTATTTCAAAGCGGTCATTCAAGGAGCCGTGCTAACGGCAGCTTTGTCCGCACAGTGTGAGTTGAAGTCGGTAGAAATGCTGCGCTCTGCACGAATGTCCGCAATTCGGGCTGCTGGCGCGGCATCCGAGTACCCTCGCGAACGGCAGCAAAGGCCCGTTTAGTCCCTGAGCATCCAACGGCCCTCGGGGTGGAAGGCGTGAAACGCGAAAGCGAAGGGGATGTCATGCGCCACATCCCGGCCCTGGGCATCGCGGACACGGACATTACCCACCTCGCGCCCCTGACCAATGTTTCCGGTATCGAGCGCGGAGGCCTGCCCCTCGGCCCAACTCAATGTCAGCCCCCCCTCTTTGACTATGCGTTCACGGGACAGGCGCGTTAGCGGCCATGCCTGGTTACCGACCCGGACCACACGTTCCAGAGGTGGAATGCCGTGCGGCGGGTCCTCGCCCGAATAGAGGAAAGGCCGGGATGTATCGTAGTTGCGATAAGGGTTCGTGCCATAGGCCCTTCGCCAGTCCGGCTCGTCGAGCACAAGCCCGTTTGGATGCGCGTCGCGGAACGCCGCCCAGCTTTCCATCCAGGCTGGAAGCTGAATCAAAGTGCGTCCTGTCATCTCACCTGCGATACCTTCTCCCAGTGCCTGCTGCCACCAGCTCTCTGTCTGTTGGTCGTACATGATCATGTCCGAATGGCGTAGCAGCCCGGAGACGCCGAAGGTCAGCGTGCGTCCGCTAACCCGCCCGTCGAAAACCATTCCAGTGTTACAGAGCGGGCAGAAGGTGACGGTGATCGGTTGACCATCCACCACGTCGTTCACGATCTCGTGCCACATCAAGTAGCGGATTGGATAGGCACGGGCCGCGCCGTCGTCGGACAGGTAGGTCATCACAGGTTCGCGGTCTTCGAGCCGCGTCTCCTCGGAAGCTCGGATGAAGCTGGGGTCGAGGATCGCCGGGATACCATCGCGCGGCGGCCCGCCAGAGACGACCTCGCCGAGGTCAATGGCAAGGCGCGAGAAATCCGTGTTGGGCCACGCGGCGTCAAAAGGGTTCACCTGCGCCGTGGCTGGTGCGGCGGCCAGCAGGGGCAGCGCGGCAAGCACCTGCAAGAAGGAGCGCCACGGTCCGAAGGAGCGCTTGGGCGGGAAGAGATTTCGGGTCATAGCAGAAGCTCCGGATAAGAAAGTACCGCCAGCATAGAACATCTCGTGATCACGCCTTGTACACAATTGCGTCAGCCTGCCGCACCGAAACGCATCGGCGGCTGTGTCAGAAGATCACGGGATTAGCCCACCGTTTGCCCCGCAAAGTCAGCTTATGGCTCGTCGCTTGCCAAAAGCGGGCCGTTTGTGAGCTCGGCGATAGCGTTAGACATCTGGCGCACGACGCGCGATCGCCCACCGATAGTACTACGCGATGCACGAATGACTGCAATCGAAGGCTGTAGCGCAGCGCTGAAAAGACCGACCAGAGGCGGCTTTGGGCCGAGATTTGTCCTTTGAACGCATGGCGTAGATCGCTCGGAATGCTCAGGTCATCAGTCTTCGGCGCAGCTTATCGTCGGGCGTAGCGCACATGTCAGACTTGCCGAAGCGATACCGATTGTGCGCTATCCGGCGATATATCCATTCGCGGAGCCCTCGCGGGAGAACGCGTAACAGGCTGGCGAGCCTTGCTGCACCACCCAAGCGCTCGCCAATCCGGATGATCGCTTCCATACCGGACCATGCTTGCCCGTCTTCAATAAAGAGCCAGGTCTCAGGGTCCACCGGATCCAGTCCGTAATGACGCACGAGAGCATCGCCCGTTTTCGACTGGGCGGGGCAGAGGCGGAACGTCCCAGCTTTATCCAGTTTCGCGATTGTGCGCGCACCCCAGGAGCAAAGTGCGCAGTCGCCGTCCATGACCGCTATTTGGCCACTGTCGTCGAAGGCAGGAACGGCTGGATCCTCTCGATACGAATAGGCTGTTCTCTCTGCAAGTGCTGCCATTCTACTCTCCATAGTTCTTTGGACCCAGCATGTGCCGTTTCGTACGAAACGACAACAGTGGGCGAGGGTGATCCGCAAATGCCAGTTTGGCGATACAAACCTGAAGGGCAGCGTCCTCCGCGTTGCGTGATTTCATCCGTCTCCCAATTTTGGGGTTGCGATGAATGGGCCGCACTGCGGCATCGCAATCCTATGCTAAAGGTCGGCGTTGGGCCGTTCTAGTCACTCTGTGAGCCTTCGATAAGGTCCGGAAAAAGCACCACATGGGTATGGCTCGGAAAACGTAACTCTAAGTCTGACTGGGCTGTCTCGGACCCCAAAATGCCATTCTCCGTCAGCGCTTTGATCACAGCTCTGGCTGTGTTGGGCGCGACCCCGAGGATGACGGCAATATCTCCTTGGCCCAACATGGCCGCAGGTCAGAACTGCACGCAAGAGCTCAGCGACTACCGCGCGGAAGTTCTGCTCAGCGGCATATCGCGTGAGCCGGTCGGCCATAACTCCAATATCCAGAAGTTCGTCCATAAATTTTACTTGGTCGAGACACACCTCGAGAAACCAGCCGGTGAACCGCATGAGCGTAGCAAGCGATAGGTTTCCCCGCCCGTCTCGGTCACCCTGACGCATTCGGTCGGCCACGTAGGGCATCCAACACGATCCTGATCTTCTCTTCTGATGAATAATGCTTGCGCCCCTCTCATCGGTACTGCGTATCGACTGCCGGGCAGCGGCGCGCGCGCTTGATATCCTTGACAATCTTCTCGCTGGGGCTTTTCGTTGTCTTTCTCATCGTCCGCCTCTCGGTGGCTACGATGAGCAACAAACCCTCACTTAGCAAATGACCCGATTTGGACCCATAGGCGCTGACGTCAGACGGGATAAATCTTAGCACGCTGTCCAGTTTTGCAGGACCACGTCACAGGGCCGTCCCTGATCTGGTCCGGCGGAGCCTCTTGTCGGATGTTGCCCTGCATTCAACATCAGTTGAGAGCCCAGAATGCCGCGTTTGGGCGGCAAAGTTGGCGTTGTGAAAGGTTCGGTGATCAGGCTAAGAGGACGCTAACGATGGCCCGATCCTGCGCCCGTGATTTAGAAAGCACGCACACCCTATGTCTGAGCTGCGCATGAAGATGGTGTTGGTGACGCCTGAAATTCCGTACAATACCGGTGCTATCGGGCGGACCTGCGTCGCGTTGGATCTGGAGCTTATCCTGATCAAGCCCTATGGGTTTTCTCTTGACGAAAAGTCAGTGCGGCGGGCCGGAACGGATTACTGGAAGCATGTTAATCTTACTGAATATGACAGTTGGCAAAGCTTTTTAGGGGACCGAAAACCATCGCGCGATGATCTCTACTTTTTCGAAGAACACGGCGCTCAGACTTTTTATACTCCGGACTATCAACCGAATTCTTATTTGGTTTTCGGGTGTGAATCTGCGGGCCTGCCGCCTGCCATCTTGGATGGCATGAATGACCGCGTATTCAATTTACCGATGCTTGATACACGTGTACGGTCGCTCAACTTGGCAAACGTAGCTACAGCGGTCGTTTATCAAGCGATGCGCACTCAGTTGGGTGGGTGAATGCAGCGTCTTGCACGAATGTTAGTAATGCGGGCTGCCGGCGTAGCATTCGGAGATCGGTTTCAAGGCCGGCTATAGGCCGACTGCCAGTGGCGAAGGGCAAAATGACACAATTGATGGTTGTGACTGCACCGCGTCGATTTTTTTGGCTTTTGCAAACACATTGGAAATTGGGGCAGAATATGCATTATGTTTGTCAAACAAGAGAGGACCTGTCGTATCACTAAGTTTGACCTAAAGACGCTATCAATAGCTCATCAAGACGTGGTTAAAAACACCCGTCGATGGCTTGACCAAATGGTCGTAGGATTAAATTTATGCCCTTTTTCCTCTAGCGTCATCGCCCGAGACCAAGTGTATTATGCCGTATGTGATGCGACCACCGATGCACAACTGCAGCAGTTCTATCTGACTGAATTACAGCGCCTGCTTGGGGCCAACGAAAATGACATTTCCACGAGCTTGCTCATGTTTACCCAAGGCCTAGAAGAGTTCAGTGATTACCTCGATTTGCTCGACTGGTTTCAGAGCCTATTGGAGCAAGCAGACCTGACAGAGCATGTGCAATTGGCATCATTTCACCCTCAATATCAATTTGAGGGTGTGGCTGTAGACGACCTTAGCAACTTTACTAATCGCTCACCCTATCCAACCATACATCTTCTGCGTCAAGATCAGATGACTAAAGTCCTAGCTCACGTTTTGGAGCCCGAGAAAATTTATTTAGATAACATCGAAACATTGAACAAACTTGGTCGCCGCCAGATCGAAGTGCTCTGCCCCTGGGGTATATAAAAACTGTTTGCACTGTCTTTTAGCGGCGTCCGTCGTCAGGAAACTAGGGTCCAAAGGCGGCTTGAACTACGAGAGAGTTTGGATCATCTGGTTTTTTGCATCGCTATCACCCAACTTTGTGGTGAGCGGCAGCAAAGTCAGCTTGGCTGCCATTTGGGCTCTTGAAATGCTGCGGGATTGACCATCGTCTGCTTTCGGGGAGGCCGTGCTACAGCCTGAATAGACTGGCCCAAGGCCAGCTATGCGCCGTACGTATCGGTCGACACAATCGGCGGAATACGGCTTTTGGTCACGCTCTGCATGGAGGTCTGGTCGAGGCGCTCAAGTACATCATAAAATAGTGGGGTGGTCTGCGCCTGTTGCTGACTGACGGCCGCATCAAGATGGACAGCAATGCCGTCGAACGCGCGATTCGTCGCATAGCTCTGAACCGCGAAAAAAAACGGGCTGTTCGCTGGCCACGACGCCGGAGCAGCAAACTGGGGCGGCATCGTTTCCTTGTTCGAGACCTGCGAATAGAACTTGCATCCTTGGATAAAGAGGAATATACTTAATACTGTTACGTTATCTCTATCGATTTTTCTGCTCCTTACGGCTCAGTGATACGATCCTGCACTGACTAGCCGAACTGCCGCATTTCGCGGGCAGTGTTTTTAAGGAGAATTACGATGGCTAATGGCACCGTAAAATGGTTCAACTCTACTAAAGGTTTTGGTTTTATCGCCCCTGAGGGTGGTAGCAATGATGTGTTTGTGCACATCTCAGCGGTCGAGCGCGCAGGGCTCACTTCGTTGAGTGATGACCAGAAAGTTACATTCGATATTGAGTCCGGCCGCGATGGTCGTGAAAGCGCAGCCAATCTAGCCTTGGCTTAAGGCTTTCCCTTTAGGGGGTAATTCTGACAGATAATGGCGGGCGGGTCGGAGACGATGCGCCCGCTTTCGGATTTCTAAGCGGTGGCCCGATCTATTCGCAAGCCGTTTATTCTGCATGACCTTTCAACTGTATTCAGTATGACGTCAGGCGATCACAAAGTGCGCCCTATCAATGCAATGCATGATCTCAACGTGTGCTTTGGAGAAAATCCAGCTAGGCTCGTCCGATAATACCTCAGATGGCCATTGCATTGATGAAGCCTACAATCCTATTTTATTACTGAACCACACAAACACGAGCCAAAAAAATATATGAAGAAGACCGATCTAGATCGCTTTGACGGACGTCTCAAGAACGCTTCCGAAGCCAAACAAAATAAACTTGAACGTTTCAAAGCTGCAGCCGTTGATCCGGAGCGACTGGCGAAGAATGCTCAAAGAGACGAAGCCGCTGCTGCCCGCAAGTCTGCGCGACAGGCCAAGGCGACAAAGTTGCTACAGGAAAAAGAAGCCCGCGAGCGGCAACAGGCTGAGATTGCCAAGCGCGAGGAAGAGCAGGCCGAAGTGCACGAGGCAGCCCTTAAAACGGAACTTTCTGAGACTGTCGAGCAAGCGCTAGCTCAACCAGAAACCCGTGAAGCGGAGCGCAAGGCAGAACGGGACCGCCGCTATGCTGCGAGACGAAACCGCAAGCGCTGATTAAACCGAAGTGGTCGCTCGAGGATGAAAATTGCTCGTCAATTTTTGATTCCGAGTGGCCGTTCCTTTAGCGTTGTCCAAGGGTCAGCATCGCTAAATAAGATTAGCATAGCTTTCTAGGCTTCGGAGGCGGCCAACATCTCGCCGCCGTAAGCATCCATCAGCTCCGCCCCAAATTCCTCGGCACCTTCGATACGTAGGGCTGAGATATGAGCGACGGCGGCATTGCGCACCTCGCGGCTTGGGTAAACCGTAACGATGGCAAAACGGTCTAATTCAACATCCACGAGCATTGAATGTTTTGCGCCCAAAGCCAGAAGCCCCGGAAAGTATTTTCGCACCATGAGCTCTGTCACATGTTGCAAAGTCTCAGTCTCGCCTACCATTCGCCAAGTTGTGATTGAAACAAAACTCATTTTTATCGTCCTCCGCTACATACAAGCGTAGCAGAGTTCGAGGATCTTGTCCCCTCGGTAAGATAACCGTCTTTCGTGGCCCTGACCGCTTCCGCTGCTGCCCTGCCGTCATCGGCACTGCGGCAAAGGTCTCGTAATAGCACTATCGGCCTATTGGACCTGTCGCGCTTTCGTGCGGCCCCAAGGGCTCGCTTAAGCCACCTTTCGGTCGAAGGCTACAGGGCTTTCCCATCCCAGTGCTGAGTGACGGCGGCGCGGATTGTAGAATCCGTTGATGTATTCGAAGATTGCCATCTCGGCCTTCCGTCGTGTTTCCCAAGGATGTCGCCAGATCAGCTCTGCTTTGATGGTTTTGAAGAAAGTCTCGACGACAGCATTATCATAACAGTGACCCTTTCCGCTCATTGATACCTTGAACCCGTGTTGGCGCAGAATCTTCTGATAGTCGCGAGAGCAATATTGGGCGGATTCAACCGGTCGTCGCAACATCTTCGTTTATATCCTGTTTGAGCAGCCGGTCGAGTGCCTCTGCAGTCGTTTGCCAGCCGATGACGCGCCGAGAATGTAGATCCATGATCACGGCCAGATACAACCTGCCCTCGCGCGTCCAGACACAGCTAACATCGCCCGCCCATTTCTGATTTGTCTCGTCTGCGGTAAAGTTTCGGTCCAGTAGGTTCGGCGCAATGTTGAACTTATGATCGCTGTCCCCCTCTTGTCTTATGAATTGAGGAGTTCTTGTGCGAAGCTGGAACAGCTACCCAGGCTGAGGCGGGATTGTTCCTTGATATGAGCCAAAGTCACCAGATCAGATCGTTGTTTGCGACTGGCAGGGCGGCTGCGGAAAGCCCGCAAGCCGCTCGAGCTGACACCGACAACGTGACACAGGCGGCTGACTGGGAGGTGTGCCCGGTGTTCCTAAGAAACAGCCATGTCAGCCTCCATTGGCAATTTTTGCAAATCATACCCGAATGACTTGGCCCGACGTTTGAGATTGCCGAGCACACGATTGCGGTATCGTTCCTCGTAATGAGACGCGCCGGGATCCTGATAAGTCATGCTATGGCGCAGGGTGTTGTAGAATAAAACTGCGATCTTGCGCGCCGTTGCCGTGACTGCTTTCGCTTTGCCTGCCCTTGCTGCCAGCCGCCGGTAAAATGCGCCCAGTGCCGTGTCGCTTCGTCCAATGGTGACCGCAGCCAGGCGTAGCAAGGCCGCCGCACGGCTGGATGATCGCCGCGTTCGGGATGATAGAACTTTGCCGCCGGAGATCTTGTTACCGGGTGCCAGACAGAGCCACGATGTGAAGTGCTTGGCACTCGGCCAAGCGCGCAGGTCAGTGCCGCATTCGCCTACTAGCTTGAGCGACAGGGACGGTCCCATCCCATGGATTTGCGTTAGATCAACACCGAGGACGCTGAACAACGCTGCCCTGACATCGAACGAAGGGGTGCTGACCTGCTTGGTTTTGGTGCGCGGGCGCGGCAACTCACTTGGGTCATGTTCCGTAACGGCCCCTAATGCCGCCAGCGTCGCCTCGAGGTGGCGATCACATTCGAGCATCTTGGTCTGATAGAAGTCATAAAGCACCAACGATTGGGTCAGCGCAAAGATGTGCTCGGCCCGATCATTCCCATTGAGCGCGGCTTTGATCGTCTCAGTTGAGGCGCGACAAGGCACATCACGATGAGACGCCAACACATCCAAGTCCCGTTCGCCCGCAACAATCGCACGGATGATCTTCATCCCTGTCACGCCAGTGATATCAGACACAACATGATGCAGCTGCAGGTTCATCTCCATCAGTGCCTTTTGCATGTGCTCCCCTCTCGGGACATCGCTATGCGATACCCTGCCGGTCAATGGATATGAGCCGCCGCATACTCGACCAGCCGTTCCCGTTGGCGCAAATAGGCCCGCAGCGTTGCAATCTCAGCCGTTGGTCGAAAGCTGCCACGCAGAAGCCCATAGGAATGTAGCTGCCGCAGCCAACTGGCGTCACTGACGTCGGTTTTCCGGCCGGGTACGTTCTTGGCGTAGCGCGCGTTGACCAGAATAACCTCGAAGCCGCACTGTTCGAGTATCTCGTAGGCTGGGATCCAATACTCGCCCGTGGATTCCATCGCGACGCTGGTCACACCGTGCGATTTAAACCAGTCCGCGAGATCGTGCAGATCATGAGTGAAGGTCCCAAACGCACGCACCGGTGTATCCGTTACGTCGGGGTTCACCGCTGCCATATGTTCGCGCGAGCCGATATCAACAGCGGCAGCGCCGATGTCCACGGTCTCAATTACGGGGGTCCGTCCGGTCTTTTGCTTTGCCATCATCTATCCTCCTGTCGGCAACAGAAGGGCGTGGGCTATGCAAATCCGTCATCTTCCTAACCGGGATCACTGAAAAACGGCGTCACCACTCTCAAGTTCGCATCAACCCATGGACCACGTTTTTTAACGGGGTTCTCGACAACATCGAGACCACTAATAAGCGAACGGCCGCTGCCCTTCATAGCGCAACATAGCACAGGCTGTTTCTACCGCGCACAGGCGGGCTCCAACCCGGAACAGTTTTTTAGGATATCGCGCTCCTGCTTGAGGAACTGGATCTCGCGTCGAAGCCGATCATTCTCTTTGGCAAAACCCAAATCCTTCTTCGAAACCACATCAGTGCCTCGATGCGCTGTGATCCATGTGTTCAGCGTAGACATCCCGACGCCCACCTTCTCGGGACATTGCTGGGCAATACCCTGTCAGGCAATGGATCATCCGCCACCTGTTTCCGCGTCAGCCCGCTTGTCAGTGCGATCCGCACCGCGTCCTGCCGGAATTCGTCCGTCCGCTTCAGTCCCAAAGTTGATCTTCTTTATTGCAGTAAATGCTATCAAAGCGGCGGCACGAAAGCGCGACAGGTCCAAATTTGCACCGGGCCTCCAACCCTGCCATGCTGCGGGTCATATAATAAAATGGGCTCGCTCAATCCAGGATTGACAAACCTATGAGGTCACAGCTACCACCTTTTTATGTATTGTAGTGGCTCAATCTTGGTAGTGATAAAGACATTTTTATGTCTAGTGCTGATATTGGCGTTGGCTCTGCTAGCCCCTTCCGCGAGCCATGCTACGTCTGGAATGCACGGCGATTATCATGCGATGATATCCCAAGCCGACGATCAAGATGCCGAACATATGCATAAATTAGCACAGTCCAAAGCACCGCATGGAGATTGCGGTGCTGTCGCGGAAACGGCTGCTGATGCTGAATCTTCGGGGCAGTGTTGTAGCGGAGTCTGCTTTTCTGTTTTTCTGGGCGACACAGCTAGTGATTTTGTGGAACAGGCAACAAGTGGCAAATACCTGACCCTCCACGCACAAGCCGAGTCCATTGAGCCTTCCGGTTTTCTCCGACCTCCCCATTCCTGATCTAATCTAAGGCTCCATGCGGGGTCTTCGCATTACGCATCGCTATGCGTGATCCCGACGTCCATGGTTCTCAGCGCCGGTCGGGCAATGACTGCCAGTATGTCTGAAGATCACGACATTGAGCTTATTGCCGAGCGTGCGAAGTGGAAGCTGACCGTCACTCAAGTGAAATGGCTCAGAGCGTAGGGCATTGCGTGAAATCCCTGGTCATCCACCATTTCGAGAAGTTTGACTCAATCAAGAACCAATAAACACAGCCTTGTGGAACAGATCATGAATGCAGCCCTAAATATTTTTACCCTCTGTCTATCGTTGATTTTGATCGGCACACTCACGCAAGCAAGCTCGGGCAAAGGCCAAAAGCCTCGCTCCACCGCCTACAACCTGCCGGGGCACGATCCGATTGGAAAGCCCGGTGATAACGCTTCTATAACAAGAACAATCGAAATTTCGATCAAAGAAACCGAGAACGGCTATTTGCTGTTTGAGCCAGACGCGATCCATATCGAAAAGGATTCAGTTGTAAGGTTTGTAGTCAATAACCCGGGGGATCTGGATCACGATTTTTTTCTTGGCTCGTTCAATGAAATTGCTGAACACAAGCAATGGATGCGTGAACACCCAGACATGCAGCATGACGGCCTCAATGCTGTTTCCATCTCAAGTGGGCAAAGTGACGAGTTAGCATGGCAGTTCTCAGCCGCGACGAACCTCGAATTTGCCTGCCTCCGGCCTGCTCATCGCGAAGCAGGTATGTGGGGAGTCATCATGGTACATGAGCGCCTTGCCTCAAACTCCAACGGGTGAGGTTATTCTAATGACGTTCATGGATAGATATCACGTGTTTGTACACGACGTATCCGCCATCTTTGGATACGACTACAACGACGCGACGCCCGATTGGGTACATCCGTTTATTCACATCATCCTGATTTTGACGCCGGCGTTGCTGATCACTGCCGGCGGCTATCTTGTACTTCGCGGGCTTTTGGGGTTCTGGCGACGACAAAGCGCACCCGCAATTCAGTTCCAGCCTATTCGGGGGCTCGATGCGGGTCTTTTCGCCAGCGTCTTGAGGTACTCAAAACGGCAACAGGCCATCATGGTCATGATCAGCTTGATTGCTATGCCGATACTCTATTTGACCTTGGAATTGCCAAAACAGATCGTGAACAATGCGCTGGATGGGCCGCGTTTTCCAATCAACGTCTATGGCTGGGACATGGATCAGCTTTCCCTGCTCCTACTGCTCTGCGGTCTTTACCTTCTGGCGATCATTTTGAACGGGCTTAATAAATACATCCTGAACGTATTTAACGGCTATGTCGCTGAACGGTTCTTGCGGCGTTTCAGGTTGCTGGTCTACCGGCAGTGGCGCAGAGATCCTAACTCCACAGACAAAAGCGAGATCGTCCCGATCCTTGCTCAGGAGGTTGAGCCGATCGGGGGCTTCGCGGCGGATGTTCTCACCTTGCCGATCCTGCAAGGCGGTACTCTCGCGACCATCCTGCTGTTCATGTTTATTCAAGATCCGGTTTTGGGCGCTGCCGCACTTACGGTTTTGCCCATTCAGCTGGTCCTGCTGCCTAGATTACAGCGTCGGGTCAATGTCCTGTCGCGCACAAGGATCAAGGAGGTACGACAGCTCGGCAGGCACCTCAGCGACCAGTTGCGCGCAAGGCAAGCCGAGTCTGGTGGCCTGGGCCCGGCCAGCGCGAGTTTTCGAGAACTTGAGCGGGTGCGACGCAGAATATTTCGATTGAAATTCTTTATCAAGGCACTGAACAATTTCCTGACTGCTCTTACTCCGTTTCTCTTCTACTCATTGGGCGGGTACTTTGTAATCGAGGGCCGGATTACGCTTGGAGCGCTGGTCGCTGTGCTAGCCGCTCACAAGGACTTTTCGGCACCCCTGAAGGAACTCTTCCGATACTATCAGACCCTCGAAGACACAAAGATAAGGTATCAGGAGATTACGAATTTTTTCAGGAAAAAGGAGCAGTTTTCTCAACCCGAAGAACGACGAAGTCCACCAGTCGATCCAGTGCCTACCATGTCGCAATTCGTCAATCGTCGTGGCCAGCATTACACTGCGGGTACGCTTGGGCCTCGCCGCAACTTTAAAGAAGGAATTTAGCTAAATGAAATGGATAGCGATTGCATTTGCCTTGATCGTAATGATTGCCGGGGCTTGGTACATCACTCCGAACGGTAATCAATATACCAGGCCATCGACGGACCGAAAACCAACCTTGCCAGAAGGTGCGATCGTTTCCGTTACCCTGCCTGCCAGCTTTTCCGAGCAGGAGCAAATTGGCGCGCGCGCCTATGATGCAGCCTGTGCTGCGTGCCACGGCGCAAATGCGCAGGGTCAGGACGGCATTGCCCCGCCTCTGGTGCATAAGATTTACGAACCCGGCCACCATGGTGACATGGCTTTTGTCCTTGCGGCGAAAACCGGCGTTCGTGCGCATCACTGGAGGTTTGGGAACATGCCCGCCGTTGAGGGCGTGACGAAAGCCGATGTTCTCAATATCGTCGCCTACGTTCGTGCATTGCAGCGCGCCAACGGTATCAACTGAGCCACCAGTGCGGAGGAAACAACAGCCATCGTTTGAGCGCAGGAATTCGAAGCGCAAGAGCCGATGGGCCGATGTCGCTAAGTCTGACGCGCTTTCTTGCAGAGTGGCTTGGTCTAATTGAGATCGCGGTTACCCCGCACATGCCGTGGAATATCCTGGCTTCGACCTGCATGCGCTTGATGCACCAGCCGGCATAAACACCCGCAAACCACACCTTGAGACATTCGAGGATGGTCGCAGCGCTATGAGCTGGACAGAAAAGATCGGCGCTAACACCGCCGTTAGAATGGCGGTGTTAGCGGTTGCGACATGGTCGGTGGCCTGAACCATTTACCAATCCGATACAGTGTCTGTGAACCTCGCCTCATCGGTGCCCATCTGGGCTTCTCTTTGTCGCTTTAGCGCCGCCCACGTTCAAACCCAAATATCTCACCGTAAATCGCTAAACCCCACCTAAATTACGTCGTTAACGACGTCATTTAGCACCTCGTTTAGATAATCATCGGGAAATCTTGCGGGCGGGCACAACGGAACGGTTGCGAACTTAACGGGCAGGGCAGCTATCAATATGACGCCAATATCGCATTATCAGAAGGGTAGGGGGTAAACTGGACAACGCCAGTTATTCCGCATGTTGGCAGTTCGCAACGCAAGCATGGCAAGTGTAGCTTTTGCTCCGAATGACGATGGCGGTCTTGGGGTGCATTGGCTGGACGGCCGCCGATATCACCGCGCGGCTGACGGCAGCCGCATTGAAAATGCCATACCAGTGCGAGATCGACCCTGATGTTAAAATCGAGCCTATAAATGTGATGGGCGCAACTGCGATCAACTGTTATCAAAAGTCTGCGGGCGGCGCTGGGGCCGACGCCATCGCCGCAGCTTACCGTGACCGAACGGTGGATGAAATCCGCGATACCTCAATAGTAAGGCTGACGGACCACGACTGGACGCAACCTGTCGCCATTTACGAAGATGGCTGAGAAGTCGCTGGCTGCCTTGAGGCTGGACCCGCTGCTGATATCCTGGAAATAAATGTTTCGGCTATTTGGTTCGCCGGAGCCAAAACTTAAAGTTGAAAAAGCCACAATGGTCAACGGCGCGCATCGGCCCGCAGACAATCTGCCTGCGGGCCGATAACTCACTTATCAAGCATCAGAAAAACAGACGTGTCCCGAACACAAGGGAGAGATTGTCGCTTTGGCCCCCCGCAGCCTCAGTCAGGTCGGCCGTGCCGCCAAAGGACTTCTCGTAATTCACCCCGACGTAGGGCGAAATGGCGCGATCCACGAGATCGTAGCTGAGCCGTGCGCCGATCTCGATCGTTGCACCGCCAGCCGCTTGGCCCGCTTCGGTGTCATCCTTGAACGGCATGTTGACTTCGATGCTTGGCGTCAGGATCAACCGGTTGGTCAGCAGAGCCTCGTATTCAGCCTCAAACCGGCCAAACGGGTGCTCGGAAAGGTAAAGATCTGCGTCGATCTCGAACCACTGCGGCGCGAGCCCTTTGACGCCGACCACCAGATTATACCGGTCGGGCCCGTCGGTCGGGGTGCTGGCATGCACGCCGACAGCGGCATCAAAGAAATCCGAGATCGGCTTTTGCAAACGCAGCTGGTTTTCCAGCGTCTCGAAGTCGTTTGACGATGTTTCCATTTCTGCTTCGCTTCTGAATACGAGCTTCAATTCGTCATTGCCGACCATGGCGTCGAAATCCCAAACGAGGAGCTCTTCGTCATTTTCGCCAAAACGATATTCAAGCTGTTCGACTTGAACGCCATAGATCAGCGGTGGGACACCAGGCTCTGCTAAGGCAGCGCCTGCGGTAAAGGTTGCCAGAGCCACTGCTCCGGACGTGATAAGGTTTTTCATCTGAGTACCTTTTAGATTTGTATGAGAGCTCATGCCGGACCACCAACAACGACGACTTTGCGGAACATGCCCGCTTCGGCGTGGTAGGACAGGTGGCAGTGGAAGGCCCACTGACCCGAGGCGTCCACTTCGGTTTCGGTATAGACCGTGGTACCGGGATTGATGTTGACGGTATGCTTGATGGGGTTCCACTTGCCCTTGCCGGTATCAAGCAAGGACCACATGCCGTGCAGGTGCATCGGGTGCGCCATCATCGTCTCGTTCACGAACTTAAAGCGTACACGCTCGCCATAGTTCAGCACGATCGGGTCGGCATCTTCCATCTTAACGCCGTTGATCGACCAGATATAACGCTCCATATTGCCGGTCAGACGCAGCTCGATCGTGCGCGTCGGCTTGCGATCACGAAACAGCGGGTTGCTGGCTTTCAGGTCGTCATAGGATAGAAACTTGCCGCCGTTCGCTGCATGGGGCGTCAATCCGCTGCCCTGCGCATAGAACTCAGTTTTGCCGTTCATGTCGTTCATGCCTGCCATGGATTTCTTGGACATTTTCTTGCCGCCCATGTCCATGTTCTTCATGTTGTGCCCCGCGTGAGCATCAGCCTTCTTCTTGGGCATCTTCATATCGCCCATATCCATGTTTGCCATGTCATGGCCTGCGTGTGGATCAGCGCCAGCTTTCGGCATCTCCATTCCGGCCATGTCGTTCATGCCGGTATCGGTAAGGTTCATTTTCATACCGCCCATGTCCATGCCGCCCATGCTCATGCCGTTCATATCCATGCCCATGCCGCCCATCATGCCGGACATATCAGCCATGGTAAGAAGCGGTTGCGGGCGCAAACGGGGAACACCACCAACAAGTCCGGCCTGCGGTGACAGGGTACCGCGCACCAGACCCGTGCGGCCCATCGACTCAGCGATCACCGAGTAGGGCATGTTTTTGCGCGGCTCGACGATCACGTCGTAGGTCTCGGCGACCGCGATGCGCAACTCGTCGACCACAACAGGTTTGACATTATTGCCGTCCGCTTGGACGACCGTCATCTTCAGGCCGGGCACGCGCACATCGAAATAGGTCATTGCTGACGAGTTGATGAGCCGCAGGCGGACTTTTTCACCTGCTTTGAACAGGCCGGTCCAGTTTTGTTTGGTGCTCTGCCCGTTGATCAGGGCGGTGAAGCCTTGGATGTCCTCGACGTCGGTCGGGGTCATCCGCATCTTGCCCCACATCTTGCGGTCTTTGAGGGTCGCTTTCAGCCCGTCTGCCTGAGCGTCGTTCAGCAGGTCATCAAGCGTGCGTTGCGAGCGGTTATAGTAATCCGCCGAGCGTTTCACATTGCGGAAAATCTTGTTGCCACTGTGGGGGTGTTTATCGGTCAATTGCACGACATAATCGCGATCGGCATGGATAGGATCGTGGCCCTTAGGTTCGATCACAATCGCGCCGTAAGCTCCGTCAGGTTCTTGGAAGCCGGAGTGGCTGTGGAACCAATAGGTGCCTGCCTGTTTGATCGGAAAGTTATAGGTGAAGGTAGTGCCCGGCTTGATGCCGTTAAAGCTGATACCGGGCACGCCGTCTTGGCGGAACGGCAGGATCAGACCGTGCCAGTGGATCGACGTCGACTCGCGCAGGTTGTTTTTGACATTGAGGATGACGTTTTCACCCTCTTTGAAGCGCAGAACAGTAGGGATCTGGCTGTTGTTATAGCCGACGCCCTTTTTCTTGAAGTCACCGGTGTCGATACGGATGTTGTCGACGCTGATGTCATAGGTTTCAGCAGAGGCGCTTAGCCCGCCCAAAGTGGTTACCGCCAACCCCAAAAGGGCCGCGCGGAACATGGCAATGGAATTCATTTCCATTCCTTTCAATGATTTACAAATGAGAACGGCGCGCGAGAACGCGACGTGAGTTTCTTTGTCTATATGTGAGTTCGCCAAAAGCCGCGGATGCATTCAGATCGCGGTTACACGTCTAAAGATAACCGACCTTTAAGATTGGTTAAAAACAGGCGTTGGCTTTAGCTTGTCGCGCGCGGTGGCGGCGTCTCGATTGCGGCGAAAATTTTGTAGGATTTGATCTGGAGCGAAAGGTGGCTGATGGAAATCCGGATCGCTGGGGGCTGTGAAAGCTTGTAGGTGGCGCACGACGCAATTAAGCAGTGGCCTGCCATCGCAGCGCAGCCATCATCGGCACCATTCATTCCGCTCGGCTGGCCGCACATAGAACTTGCATGGACACCGGCCATTTCATCGGACGCCGTACCCGCCGATGCGGTAGTATGCGTCATCAACGACGGTAACGTCACCGTAAGCGCCAGCAGGAAAACCAGAAAATAGCTGCGCAGATTTGACATGTCATCCAGTTCGAGAGGGCTTCCTAATCTCGATCAGGTAACACAGGTTTTATAAAAAGAATAGGGCATGAGCTACTCCTCATTGGTTGGGCAGTATCTAGCGCAAATTAAGCTAATTTTTGCACCGGCTGATCGGGGTTGGTTGTTTTGTTTCTATGCCAATGGACCACGGCTGGTGGCCTGCCGCCAAGGGTAGAATGCGGTCGCTTGTGATTGTAGAACTCGATCCACTTTCTGACGCCCGCTTTAGCTTCTGAACCGGTCTTCCAAGCATGCAACTAGACGCACTCGTACTTCAGAGACCGCCACAGTCGTTCGACAAAGATGTTGATCCGTTGCCCGGCAGGGTTATGCGCAGCATGATCCCGAGAGGGGCGGCGGGATGTCAGGTTTCTGATAGATCGGCATGAGGCCCATCATCCGCATCAGGCGTCTGATCCGCTTCTCGTTCAGCAGATGGTCTTCATTGCGCAAATGCCATGTCATCCGCTGGCCGTCAGGGTAATGCCGAAAGCAATGTCCCGAGAGGCTGCCGCACACCGTAAAACGGGGTCTCCAGGAACTGCTTGTCCCCTCTCATCGAAACTGCGTTTCGACTGCCGGGCAATGGATCAGCCGCATCAGTTCGAGGGGTATCTCCGTCTCTCCCTTAGGCTCATAATAAAACGACGACCGCGAGATCGACAGCAACGCACACTGCTTGCTGACTGACAGATCTGATAGGTTCGGCTCAATCATCTTGCGCCTCATTTGCCGGTCCAAGGTTCCAATGTGAATGGCCGGTTGCAGGCTTTGGGACCACCGACGAAGATCGCACCCTTGGGCTAAACGTTCTTCGCTTCGACACGTCGAAGAGCGAGCCCAACCAGACCATTGGACATCCATTAATCTACAGCAGACACGCCTTCAATTTCCCAACGCATGGCAGTGAATGTCGATTTGCGAAGCCACGAGACACATAGGTGCAAGTTTCGCGAGCGCGAAGTCCTAGGCATTCCCCGATCACGTCGAAACCTCTACCGCTCTTGGATAATCGCACTTTCCCATTCACGAATGAAAATTTGCTGCTTGAGCCGATCAAGATACGTCATCAACGCAGGTTCGAGGCTGATGGACGCACGGCCACTGGTGGCTTGAAATGCATCAAGCGATGGCAAGGGGAAGTTTTCAGAGGAGCCTTCAGCTTGCAGACCGATCAGGTGGCTCACGAAAGATTCAGCCAAGATCAGGTCCGATGCAGATTTGGACACGAATGCGGATCGCATCATGGTCGTCGGAAAGTCGGAGGGCAGGATGACGGTCAACGCGTCTTGGGTGTCTGCACGCGCCAGTGCGTAGCTGCCAAGCACATTATAAGCGACCAAAATGCGACCTTCTGCGAGGTCGTCAATCATTTCACCCGAACAACAATAGAGTTGCGCGTCAAGACTGCCGATGACTTCCATGAGCCGCCAAAATGTTTCAGAGGCACGGGCGTCTTGCGTTGCAAACAGGTACCCCAATCCCGAAAGGCGCACATCGTAGGTCCCGACCTTTCCGTCAAACAGCTCTGCGTTGGCACGCAGGACTTCGATCAAGTCTTGGCGCGTGGCGGGTAACGGCAGTCCTTTAAACGCGGCGGCGTTGATGACGATGGCCGCCGGTTCGATGGTGAACGCAAACAGACTGCTGCGCCATTGCGCCCAGTCGGGATGCTCCAACTCTCCCAGCCGCTGTGCAAAGCCGTCATTGGTGAGCTTGAGTTGCAAATCCATCGCGCTTGAAATGACAACGTCAAATTGGCCAGGGTTCCGGCGGAATAGATCATCCAGATCGGCTGTACCTGTGACAAGATATTCAACGGAAATGCCCGGCCGCTGTGCAATAAAACTCTCGATTATCGGAATGAAAAACGACGTGTCTGTGCTGGAGAGTATCCGCAGCGAGTGCGGCGCGCTTTCGCCCCCGAAGATCCGCCGATCCTCCCAATCTTGAGCGGCCGCAAACACTGGCCAGACAGACAGGATTAGAATTGCAAAGTAACGCATGCGCCGCCTTCCGTTCTGTTGGACAATACCATGGTGCCGTTGTGCGCGGTTGCCACGTCTTGCGCAATTGTCAGCCCAAGCCCGGACCCGATGTGCCCCTGCGTATCACCGCCGCGGACAAACCGTCCGGCGAGCTTGTCCATCTCGGTGGGTAAGAACCCGCGACCCTGATCAAGGACATCGACCGAAATACGCGGCTTTGTTTGAACGTGGATCGTAATCGACGTGTCCGCCGGCGCGTATTTAAGCGCATTGTCGATGAGGTTGCGAAAGGCGTTTTGCAGCAAGACCGGATCGCCCCGTATGATCGCGGGTTCGGTGCTTTCAAGGTCAATTGTTACATCGCGCATATCGGCCACAGGCATCATCCGTTGCACGAGGTCACGCAACAACTCATCAAGTTCTACGTCTTCGCGTTCGAGGTTCTCGGCCCTAAAGGTGACCATCGCATGATCAAGCAACTGCCCCGCCGCGCGCGAGCTTTCGTCAATTGCGCGCATCATGGAGCGCAAGGCGTCGCGGTTTTCCTGTGTCTCTACCCGCTGAAATGTGGCCTCTGCGTAAGACCGCACGGTGGCCAGCGGCGTGCGGACACGGTGCGCCGCCTCGGCGATGAAGTCTTCGGATTGCTTTAGGGATTGGTCCAAGCGTGACATGAGCGTATTCAGCGACCCCACCAGTGGGACCATTTCAGAGGGCACCGGTTTGAGGAACGGGCTGAGGTCCTGCGGGCCGCGCCGCGTCACGGATGTGGTCAGACGGCTTAGTTGGCCGATCGTCGTTGACGCTGCCCAAAATGCCAACGCAGTCGCAAGGGCGAAGAAACCCGCCCCGAACAAGGCCACGTTGCGCGAAATCCTGTTCAGCGTTTCGGCCAGCGCATCTTGGGTCTGTGCCACGCTGACAGAGACCTGTCGCGGCGTATCGATCCCGATCAAAGTTCGGCTCGCAGTGGCGACACGGATGATGGCGTTGTCGTAGTTCGTCGATGTGAAAATACTTTCACCGGATTGGACGGGCAGGACGGCCTCCAATCCATCGTAGCCAGACAGCAGCGCGCCATCCTCGTAGATAGCATAGAACACGCGATCGTCGGCCGATGTGCTGAGCATGGACAGGGACGCATAGGGAAAGTCCAATTCAACAGCGCCGTCGCGCAAAACAGCGGCGTCAAGAATGGAGGAGACCGACGCGCCGAGAATGTTGTCCTGACCCTCTTGCGCTATTTGGGTCGCATAGGCCCGTACAACAAAGAACAACAGCATCGCAAGAAGGGCCGCCCCACCGGTCAGTATCATCGCCAGCCGATTGCGCAGTGATCCAAAGACGACGACGTTATTCGTCATGATCGAGCCTGTAGCCTAAACCACGCAGGGTTGTGATCTGGACGCTGGACCCTTCGAGATGTTTGCGAAGCCGTCCAATATACACCTCGACCGCGTTTTCGGACACATCGTCCTCATACGAAAACAGCCGATCTACCAGTTTTTGCTTTGAGAAGACCCGCCCCTTGGCGTTTGTCAAAAGCTCAAGCAATCGCAGTTCCCGGTTGCGCAGATTGATCGTCGTGCCTTTGACGTTCAGGTACCCTCTGACAGGGTCAAATTCGACGTCTCCCAAACGGGTTGTCGGTTGCGCCATACCGCTTTTGCGGCGCAACACCGCGCGACAACGGGCCTGCAATTCGGCGTGATCAAAAGGCTTGGTAACGTAATCATCTGCGCCAAGATCAAGCATGCTGATTCGATCTGAAACCTGACTGCGCGCTGTCAAAACGATCACTGGCGTGTCATTTTTTGCAGCACGGTGCTGCTTGAGAAAGCTGCGCCCATCCCCGTCGGGCAACATGATGTCGAGCAGGATAAGATCGTATTCGCCAACCTGTGCAAAGGCTACGGCGTCGCTGATTTTTGCAGCGTGATCAACCTGATGCCCATCCAGTCCCATGCGGGAACAGATCGCATTTGCCAGCTCCGGATTGTCTTCGACGAGGAGGAATTTCATGCGCTCTTTGTCCTTTAGAAGGCTGATGACAGGTCTATGTCAGGTTGATGTGATTGTCTCGTCCGACAGAGCCGTAGGGAGAACGGCTATCAAAAGGGAGAAGACAATGACAACTTTTAAGATGGGCCGTCGTGCCCTGATCGCGACGGCTGTCGCGACGCTTGGTTTTGGAACGTCTGCATTTGCGGACAGTCACCAAGTGCTCGACAGCATCCATTTCCTGGTTCCCGGCGGTGCTGGCGGCGGTTGGGATGGAACAGCACGCGGCACGGGGGAAGCTCTGACGGAATCCGGGCTTATTGGTGCTGCGTCCTACGAGAACATGTCGGGTGGGGGCGGCGGAACAGCGATCGCGTATCTGATCGAAAACGCCGAGAGTAACTATGGCACGCTGATGGTCAATTCGACCCCGCTAGTCATCCGTGGCCTGACGGGTGAGATTTCGCAGACCTACCGCGATCTGACGTTGGTGTCGGGGACGATCGGCGATTATGCGGCCCTCGTGGTTGGCAAAGACAGCCCGATCAACTCGATGGAAGACTTCCTCGCGGCCTATGACGCGGACGCTGCTGGCACGCCCATCGGTGGCGGGTCTGTTCCCGGCGGCCTTGATCACGTTGTTGCGGCAATGGTGATGCAAGCAGCCGGGCGCGATGCGCTCGATGTGAACTACATCCCCTATGATGCAGGCGGCACCGCGATGGCAGCGTTGCTATCGGGTGAGATCAAGGCGCTGTCCACGGGTCTCTCCGAGGCGATTGATCTGTCCGAAGCGGGCGAAATTAAGATCATCGGCGTTACATCCCCAGAACGCGTGCCGGCGTCGCCAGAGTCGATGACGATGATGGAGCAAGGCATCGACACGACGTTCGTCAACTGGCGCGGCTTCTTTGCAGCACCGGGTCTTCCAGCAGAAGATCTAGCGGCCTATCAGGATGTGATCAAAAAGATGTATGACACCGAAGAATGGGAGGCCGTGCGCGCCCGCAACGGTTGGGTCAACATCCACAACCCCGGCGACGATTTCCGGACATTCCTTGACAACCAAGAGCAGGTTATCGGTGATCTGATGCGCCAACTAGGCTTCTTGTAAGCCTAATAAAGCGGGCGGCGCATAGGCTGCGCCGCCCGCTTTAACTTTTTAAATTTGGGGGGGTTGGTCGCATGGCCTTGGATCGTTGGATCGCTCTTGTTCTGTTGAGCACTTGTTTACTTTATGGCTACGTCGCGTGGTTCACGATGGACGCCAATTTGGCGCCTTTTATGCAGCGCAAACCAGTTTGGCCCAGCTCGTTCCCGAAAATCCTGTCGATACTCGGCACTGTGCTGTCGCTCGTCATTCTGCTTGGCCTTGAAAAGGGAGAGCAAGTGATCGGCGAGATCGATCACCGCCGTCTGACGGATTACAAGCTCGGGCAGGCGGTCTTGATGCTGGCGTTGATGGTGGCCTATGCGCTGTGCCTGCGCCCGTTGGGGTTTCTTGGATCAACCACCGCCTTTCTGGTCGCCGGATCGTTCATCTTGGGTGAACGCAGATGGCATGTGATGATCCCTGTGTCGCTGCTGACGGCGGGGACCATCTGGTATCTAGTGCAGGAAATCCTCGGGATTTTTCTGCGCCCATTGCCATTCTTCTTGGGGAACTGACCGCATGCTCGAAGGAATACTGATTGGCCTGCAAACGGCTCTGTCTGTCCAAAACCTTGCGATGGTCATTGGCGGCTGTCTGATCGGCACGTTCATTGGCATGCTGCCGGGTCTCGGGCCGATGTCGATCATCGCGATCATGATCCCGATTGCCATTTCACTGGGTGATCCATCCGCTGCGCTGATCCTGCTCGCAGGGGTGTATTACGGCGCGATCTTTGGCGGGTCGACATCGTCAATCCTGCTTAATGCGCCCGGTGTCGCAGGGACCGTTGCCTCCAGCTTTGACGGCTATCCGATGGCGATGCAGGGCAAAGCGGGCAAGGCGCTGACGATCGCGGCCATCGCCAGTTTCGCGGGCGGCACGGTCGGTGCTATATTGCTGATGATTTTTGCCCCGATGCTAAGCTCTGTCGCGCTGCTGTTCCACTCTGCCGAATACTTCGGACTGATGGTCGTCGGACTGTCGGCCATCGCGGCCTTTGCAGGAAACGGTCAGGTCGCCAAAGCGTTGCTGATGACGGTGCTGGGTCTGATGATGGCAACCGTCGGTCTTGGGTCGTTGTTCAACATGCCCCGCTTTACCGGCGGCATGATGGAGCTACAGTCGGGGTTCGGATTTGTCACCTTGGCGATGGCGATGTTTGCCCTGCCAGAAGCGATATTTCTTGTACTCAAGCCTAAGAACATGGGCGACAGCGGTGGCGAAATCAAAGATTTGCGCATTACCCGCGCAGAGGCGCGCGCCATAGCACCTGTCATCGGTCGCCAATCCGTTCAGGGGTTTTTCATCGGTGTTCTGCCAGGGGCTGGGGCGACGATCGCTTCGTTCTTGGGCTACGCCGTCGAGCGTAATATCGCGCCAAAACACGAGCAGGACGAATTCGGCAAAGGGTCGATCAAAGGTCTTGCTGCACCCGAAACCGCCAACAACGCCGCGTGTACCGGATCGTTCGTGCCATTGCTTACGCTTGGTATCCCGGGGTCTGGCACGACGGCCATTCTGCTGGGTGCGTTGATCGCGCTGAACGTCACACCGGGGCCACGCCTTATGATCGACGAGCCGCAGATTTTCTGGGCTGTCATCATGTCCATGTTCATCGGTAATTTCGTCTTGTTGATCCTGAACCTGCCGCTGATCCCCTATATCGCCAAGGTCCTCGCAATCCCGCGCAATTATCTGATCCCGTTCATTTTGTTTTTCACTTTGATGGGCGCGTATATAGGCCAAAACAACGCTACCGAATTGCTGCTGCTGGTCGCCTTTGGGGTCTGCGGCATTGCGCTGAAATTCGCGAATTTTCCGCTGCCACCCTTGCTCATCGGCTTTATCCTGGGCGGCATGATGGAAGACAATTTTGCCCGTTCAATGCAGCTTTATGGCGGGCTATCTTTCATTTGGGAGCGTCCGATGACATTGGGGCTTCTGATCGTTGCGGTCTTGCTGGTTCTGTTGCCGGGTATCCGCGCGCTGCGCCTGCGGGTGAAGGGCGTCTGATAAGCGGTATAACATGTGCGTGCTCGTGCCTGTTTGACAGGATTTCGCAACAGCCTGAAATAGACCAGAGAAAGGGTTCCCCCATTCTCTGGTCAAAGCACCCTTCGGTAGTACGAGGTGAAACCTACCGAAGGTCTAGCCTGGTTTTAGAAGCCCAGGACCAGCGAAACGCCCAGGGTATTGTCGGTCGATTTGAGACCGGCAGACGGGTCGGTGTTGTAGTCTGTGCGATAGCTCACGCGTGTCGACAGATTGTTCGACATCTTGTAGTTGATGCCTGCATCGTTCGAGAAGATCGTGTTTGCATCCGATCCAAGAATGTCGGTGTCATTGGTGAAAGAAACCGTATCTGTCAAAGCGTAGAAATAGCGCGAAGACACAATAAATCCGAATTCAGTATCAGATACGCCAGCTGCGTCTTTGTAGTAACGCGCACCGGGGCCTGCTTGGACACGCCATGTGTGGTCAGGTTCGTTCAAGACCCGGTAGCCGGGGCCAAAGCCAAGGAAGGCATCGGTTTCTGTGCCGGGGATAATCGCGCCGGTGTTGTCGGTTAGCAGGCCATCATACTGGAAGCGGCCAATCCCGAACATGTAGAATTCCGGTGTGAAGTAACGGCTGGCTTCATATGTGCCAAAGAACTTTTCTTCGTTCTTAATGCCATTGGCTTCGCCGTATTCCACGGCGAACCCGACAAGGTGGTTCCAGTCGCCAATACCGTAGGTCAGCCGGCCAGCGCCTGCCAATTCACCGTTGTCGGTGTTGCCGGATGTACCGGACGCAGAGAGCGCAAACGAACCGCGCCAGCCTTGGGCCACGCCATTTGCGCCAAAGCGATCCGCGTCTTGACCGCGACGCTGGTCGCGCTCGACTTCGGTTGTGATATCGTCGATTTGGTCATTCAAACCGGTTACGCCGGTCAATGTGCTTTGGGCTGATACAGGTGCAGCAATGATCAGCGCCAGAGTGGAAACTGTGGCAAATTTTGCGAGAGTGTTCATGGGTCAATCCTTCCCCAAAAGAAGTGATCCGAACCGGGAATGGTCCGAAAGCATCTCTGCTGGATCAGGGTTTAACGCCACAGTTAAGGTGAGGATAATTCAATTTAGTTATACATAAAACGATAATTAGTCGTTTGTAATTTGGGGAGGTAGCACCGGTTCATAATCCTCCATGGCGGATAATTCGTCTACGAGATATTCCTGATCTTTTTCAGCCGCATGCACGACGGCCTTCAATGTCGTGCGGGCCAACTCGGCTAGATCAGCATCAATGTCCTCGCGCCAAACGATCCAAGAAGGGTAATGAAACCGTGGCGCGTCCGCCACAATGTAAAGCTTTTCTTCGTTCAAATAGCGCCTGACCGATCTGGCGGGCAAGAAACCAGCCGCATGCCGGTTGACGATATACTCCATCGCCAAGGCACCCAACGCCAGTGATTGGCCAGAATCCGTAAGATGAGGGAGAGCAATCGCAAGCGCGTGGGTGAACTCTGGTCCCCAATCCACGGCAACATACCCGTCAAGGTTTTCCAGTGTCGCGTTGGGATAAGAGGCAACAAGGATCAACTCATCGTCCAATGCCGGTTCAACGATCAGGCCGGGCCGAAGCTGGGGCGTGTATAAGAGTGCTGCCTGAACCACGCCCTCAACAAGAAATCGTGTGATGCGGTCTGGCATGCCAACCTCGCCATGCACACTAAGCTCGGGCATCCTTGTTTGTAGCGCATCGAGCCAGCGAAAGCCCAAGCCCGGCCAAAGCGAATATTGCGCGCCGATACTGAGGGCGCGCGAATACCCATGCGGGATGGAGATTTTCTGCCGCGCTTCCTCCCAGATTTTCAAAAGGCTCAGCGCATAGGGCTCGAACTGTTGACCCTCGGCCGTCAAGACTGCACCCGCCTTGGATCGGATGAACAGCTGGTGCCCCAAACTATCCTCGAGACGCTGAATGCGCAGGCTGATGGCCGATTGCGTTACAAAAAGCCGATCTCTCGCGGCAACGAACGAACCTGTGTTGGCAACCTCAAGGAACGTTTTGATCAGGGTAATATCCATCGCCAATCCATAAGCTAAACTTGCCTCAAACATCATTCTTATTCGTTATTAGAATGGCATAAAAGTCCTTATGTAGATGTCAGCAAGGCGAAGAACGGAGATTCGGGTATTCGAGCCCAAAGGGTAGCTGCTGCTGCCGCTTCCTTTCCGGGGGGTCGCTTTGAAGGACAGGCCAAGGCCTGATGCACAAAAGGAAACTGAGTATGTTGAATGCAAAAGTAGTACTTATCGCCGCAATGATCGGCGCACTGGCAAGCCTCTCGGCCTGTTCCACCGAACAAGTCGTAGACAACACCGTGGGGGCAACTGGTTTCGTCGCTAAAACTGCGGTCAAAGGCACTGTTGGCGCGGGCCGATTGGCCGTCAAAGGTGTCAAAAAGGTCTCGGGCACCGAATAAGAAGACGCTCTCAATCTGATAAACGACGTTCTGAATGGCGCGCTGAAAAGCGTGCCATTTTTGGTTCTGAGACGCATGACTTTCAATATCTGAGCGCAGCGTCAGTGGTTACACACAGGGTATATGAACATTAATTTGCGTGTATATTGGGGCAATAAGGTCTTCAAATGAACGCGCGATCCGCAGATGGGGTGGTATGAAGACAGGGCTGTCGGATTGGGCTTTACGCGATGGACTGTGCATCGAGGCTACGGAAGGTTGACCGCATGAAGCCCTTTGCAGATCCCGCGGGTATTGCCGCCGCTATTGTTGACCTCGCCGCAGCACGAGGCGCGGATAAGACGATTTGCCCCTCCGAAGTTGCCCGCCATCTTGGAGGGCAGGACGAGGCGGCGTGGCGGCCTTTGATGGATCCTATACGCGAGCAGGCGATTAAGCTGGCCGACGAGGGTGCAATATTGATCAAGCAAGGTGGCACGCCGGTCGACACCAAGGACCTTAGCGGAATCTACCGCATCGCCATCGTTAAGGACACGCGTTAGTCGCTCGGAAGGCTGCGCCACCAATCAGCATAGGGCGTATTCTTGGGGTGGTGACGGTTCACGTCCGGCGCGCCGTCGTCCCACCAGACCGGCCCCCGTTCGCCGAGCGCAACCTTTGCCGCCTGCACCTGCTTGCGCGCCTCTCTCAATTCATCATCGGATTTTGCTGTTTTTACCAAAGACCGCGCCTGCATAAGCCGCTTTACCTGCGCAGTGCGTTCCGCCTCGGAAAGGGCAGGGTCGGTGCAGCGCCACAAGCGGTCCTTCACCAGAAAATAACGACCGTCCGGGGTCACGGGATAGGCTTTACCGGCCATCAGAAACTGCAAAAATGTGTGTCGTGGTCCGAAACGGGCGCATCGCCAAAATCAGCTTGATCCGGAATCCGACCAAAGGCGATTTTGGCACCCAGATAGCCGCCCGGCACGGGGCTGCGCGGGCCGAGTGAAATCGCATCCGGCCCATGGGTCGCACGCAATCTGTCCATGACATCGCTCACGTCCTCCCAGCGGTTTTGTTCATCACGCATTGTGCCATTGCCGGTGTCGTGGTCGCTGAAAAGATCCTCGGTCATGTTCTCATCGCTTACCAATCCATGCAACATCACACTGACCGATCTTGGCCGGAAGGGTAGGGCGGCACGCGCAGCGGTCAGCGCTTCGTTAAGCGCAGTGAGAAAACGGTGATCGTCCCGCGCAGGGAGAAATTGCGCTTCCCACCCCCAACGAAGGTCGGCTTTGCCTGTGCGTGACATCGGTCGCTCCCCGCCGCGAAAACCCAGCGACAGCTTGGTTGCTCGCAGATTAGCGCGCCGCAGCCGACGGCCTGCGCTGATCGTGAGTTGCTGCGCACATTCGCGCAGCTTATCGGGGTTACGCCAATCTGCCGGCAACATCCGGCTGTGCCCAAACATGCGCTTAACCGTGGCTGGGCGTTCCGCATGCGTGCCATGAAGCTCGCACCAGAACCGCTCTCCCTCGACGCTGCCCCAAATCGCACGCGCCTGTTTCGGGGCAAGACGCCAAAGCCCCTCAAAATCCGAAATACCGGCGGCGTTCAGACGTGCCTCCATGCCCTGTGAAATTCCGGGCAACTTTCGCAGTGCCAAATGCGCCAACTGATCCGGTAGCGCAGTGGCTTCGATCAGGGCGAAACCATCCGGCTTGTTCATTTCGGCCCCGATCTTAGCCAGCGTTTCAGTGGGGGCCATCCCGATAGAGCACGTCAGCAAATCGCTGAAATTCGCCGCCAAGGCCCGTTTGATGCGGCGCGCCAGAGCTTCGCCCTCGCGTGCCTCACTGGGCAGCAGATGGCAGACCACCTCGTCAATCGACCGGACCTTGGCCACGGGCAGGCAGGTCTCTATGACCTCCAAAATGCGATTGTGCAGGCGTACATAGACATCATGCCGCGCGACGACAAAAATCATGTCAGGGATCAATGCCCGCGCCTCTGACATTTTTGCCATAGACTTTAGCCCGAGCGCCTTTGCCTCGCGGCTGATTGCAATGCAGCCCGTATGAGGCGAATCGAGCGGGATCACCCCCACAGGCTTGCCGCGCAGGTCGGGATTGAAATGCTGCTCTGCCGTCGCAAAAAAGCTATCGAAATCAAGGTATAGCCGTTCCACTGCGTGGGTTTGGCCTCGAAACTGATACGTCATTTGATGCTACTCTATAATCACAAGAACATTATAGGAACATATCTGCCGAGCGCCAACCCCATCGGGTGGGCGGACTGAAACCTGAGTGAAGTTCAGGGGCCGCCCACCAGCTCGCTCAACAGTATCCACAAGCGGCCATGACCGCCTTGCGAAAGGCGATGTGATCCGCCGCCTGTTTGAGGGTGTTGTCGAATAGCACGGTCAGAATGGCGCGGGCACCGAGCGTTATTCCTCCGCGGCGATGGCCAGCACCTCTATAAGATAATGCGGCTGCGCCATGCGTGCTTCGACGCAGACACGGGTTGGCGGCACAACGGACGAGACCCAATCGTCCCAGACCGCGTTCATCCCGGCGTAATCGGCCATATCAGCAAGCCAAATTTGCACCGAAATGAGGTTCTCGCGGCTGGTGCCAGCCTGACCAAGAAGCTCATCGATCTTGGCAAAAACGTCGCGCGACTGAACCGCGATATCGCCCTCTTTCAACTGTGAAACCTGACCGGCAAGATGCACTTGGCCGTTGTGAATGGAAATTGCCGAAAAGCGAGCCGAGCCGCCGATTTTTCTGAGGCTGTTTGTCATGAAGTGTTCCTTGCAACTATCTGACGCCATGTAGACAGGAGGAGTATGTTCAGGCAAAGTTCATTATCTGAAATCTACTTCAGGGAATTTGAAATTGGCGATTAAGATCGAAATGCTGCGCTGCTTTTGCGCAGTGGTGGAACAGGGCAACCTGAACGATGCCGCATTGCAGTTGGCGCGCACCCCTTCGGCGGTGTCGATGATGCTCAAGCAATTTGAGGAACATGTGGGCGCGGCCCTGTTCGAGACGGCGCGAAAAGCGCGGCTGACACCTTTGGGTGACATGATCTATAGCGAGGCTCGGCGCGAGATCGATCACTTCGGGCGGACTGTTTCGGCCATTGAGGGGCTATCGCGTGCCGAAGAAGGACAGGTGCGGCTGGCGGTGACGCCCTCGGTGGCGACTGTGGTGCTGCCCGCTGTGATCCGGCGTTTCCGCCGCGATCACCCCAAAGTACGCATCGACATGCGCGACATGGACAGCGCGGCCGTGCAGCGCGAGATGGAGGCCGAACGCGCGGACATCGGGCTGGGCAGCATCGCGGGTGGGCCAGATTTTGATCGCAAGCTGCTTTTCTCTGATCCCTTCGGCGTGGTCTGCGCGCCGGAAGATGCGCTGGCGCTGCGTGGGAAGCCTGTGATTTGGGCTGACCTCGCAGCGCGTGATTTCATTACACATGGGCTGTGCCATCTCATCGAGGACCCGGAGTTTGCCCCCATTCTCGACGCAGCGGCAATGTCGGTGCCCAATACTGCGTCATTGCTGGCGCTGGTGCGCGGTGGGGTTGGGCTTACCTTGCTGCCGCGCCGTGCGGTGCCAGAGGACGATCCGAGATTGGTATTTCTGCCGCTCGCGCAGAGCAATGCACAGCGTCATCTTTACCTCGTTTCCCAACCCCGCCGCCTCTTGCCGCCAGCAGCACAGGCGTTCTTGGCAGCGCTTGAAGCCGAACAGGCGGGGCAGTAAATTCAAGTTTCCTGTAGTAAATTCAATTTAATCGAATTTGATTGAAGCGTCATATTCAGGCTTACTGTCGCCAAGCATCCGGGACACCCCGGCCAGACAGGAGACAGCCCAATGAATGTCATGACGGACCTCAATCGCAATTACATCGCAGGCGCGTGGGTCGCGGGCACCGCAGAGATCGAGAACCGAAACCCGTCGGACCTGACCGAGATTGTTGGCCGCTATGCACAGGCCAGCGCTGCGCAGCTTGACGAGGCATTGAGCGCGGCCCGACGGGCGCAGGCGATTTGGGCAGGTTACGGCCCCGAGCGCCGGCATGACGTATTGATGGCTATCGGCACCGAACTGATGCGCCGCGCCCCCGAGTTGGGCGAACTTTTGTCGCGCGAAGAGGGCAAGCCACTGGCCGAAGGCAAGGGCGAAGTCTACCGCGCCGGACAGTTCTTTACCTACTACGCTGCCGAATGCCTGCGCCAGATTGGGGACACGGCCGACAGCGTCCGCGCAGGCGTAGAGATCGACGTGCGGCGCGAGCCGGTTGGGGTGGTGGCTGTGATCAGCCCTTGGAACTTCCCAACGGCGACCGCGAGCTGGAAAATCGCGCCGGCGCTGGCTTATGGCAACGCGGTGGTCTGGAAGCCCGCCAATGTCACTCCCGCCTCAGCCGTGGCACTGACCGAGATCATCAGCCGCCAAGACATTCCCGATGGTTTGTTCAACCTCGTCATGGGCGCAGGCCGCGAGATTGGTCAAACGCTGGTGGAAAGCCCTGCATTGGATGCGATTTCCTTTACCGGTTCGGTGCCAGTGGGGCGCGGGATCGCCGCTGCCGCCGTGCAGAATTTTACCAAGATCCAGATGGAGATGGGCTCGAAAAACGCGCTTGCTGTGCTGGATGACGCTGACCTTGACCTCGCCGTCAATCTCGCGCTTGGCGGTGCCTTTGGCGGGTCGGGGCAGAAATGCACGGCGTCTTCGCGGTTGGTGGTGCACGCGGCGGTGCACGACGTCTTTGTCGAAAAGCTGGTGGCGGGGGCCAAGGCGATGAAGGTCGGCCCCGCACTGGCAAAGGGCACGCAAATCGGGCCGGTGGTCAGCGAAGAGCAGCTTCAGGCCAACCTCGGCTATATCGAACTGGGCAAATCCGAAGGCGCGGTGCTGGAATGTGGCGGCGAACGGTTGAGTATGGACACCGAGGGCTACTACATGTCTCCGGCGGTGTTTACGGGCACCACGAACGCCATGCGCATCAACCGCGAAGAGATGTTCGCCCCCATCGCCTGCGTCATCAAGGTCGGCAGCTATGCCGAGGCGCTTGAGGTGGTCAACGACACCGAATTTGGCCTGACTTCGGGCATCGTCACCCGCTCCATCGCGCGGGCCACGCATTTCCGCCGAAATGCCCGCACCGGCTGCGTTATGGTCAATTTGCCTACTGCTGGCACTGACTATCATGTGCCCTTTGGCGGGCGGGGTAACTCGTCTTACGGCCCGCGCGAGCAAGGCTCCTATGCCGCCGAATTCTACACCACGGTCAAGACCGCCTATATCGCCGCTGGCACGCCGGAGGAACTGGCGTGAGCTACCGCATCGACTGTCTGCAATACGCGAATTGGTCAGAGAAGATCTTTCGCCAGATGCGCGAAGGCGGCGTGGATGCGGTGCATGTGACCATCGCCTACCACGAGAACTTCCGCGAAACGGTGCTGAACATCGAAGCCTGGAACCGCCGGTTCGAGCAGTTTCCGGACCTCATCTTTCAAGGCCGAACGGGCGATGATGTGGGCCGCGCGAAGGAAACGGGACGCACGGCGATCTTCTTTGGCTTCCAGAACCCCAGCCCCATTGAGGATGACATCGGCCTTGTCGAGATCGTCCACACCCTCGGCGCGCGCTTCATGCAGTTGAGCTACAACAACCAGTCGCTGCTGGCGACGGGCTGCTACGAGCGGGAAGACCCGGGCCTGAGCCGTATGGGCCGTGAAGTGATCGAAGAGATGAACCGCGTGGGCCTCGTGGTCGATATGAGCCATTCGGCAGACCGCTCTACATTTGAGGCAATAGAGCATTCCGCACGCCCCATCGCGATTACGCACGCGAACCCGGCCCAATGGGCACCGGCACGGCGCAATAAATCCGACGCGGTCATTCGTGCACTGACGGAAAGCGGCGGCATGATCGGGTTTTCGCTTTACCCGCATCACTTGAAAGACAAGAGCGCCTGCACCTTGCAGAGCTTTTGCGAAATGGTAGCGCGGACAGCCGAGATGGTCGGGGTGGGCAGCCTCGGGATCGGCTCGGACCTTTGCCAAGATCACCCTGACAGCGTGGTTGACTGGATGCGTATGGGACGCTGGACCAAACGGATCGACTACGGCGAAGGATCGGCCGCGGCACCGGGGTTTCCGGACATGCCCGACTGGTTCCGCGACAACCGCGATTTTGGAAACGTTGAAACCGGTCTGCGGACCGTGGGTTTCGACGCACAGGAAGTGGCCGGGATCATGGGAGAGAACTGGCTGCGCTTCTTTGACAACAGCTTTGGCACTGCGCGCAAGACGCAGGCTCAGCGGGCAGCGGAATGATCCGCAAGCCCGACGCATAACGACGAATTTCCTTCAGGGAGGATGGGATGACGGACCAAACACAAAGCCCGGTGGCGCAAACGCCAAGTGCCGGACATATCAACAAACCACTCTTTGCCATCACGGGAGGCTTCATCGCGGTCTTCTGCCTTCTGGCGCTTCTTGACCTCGAAATGCTTTCGGCGATCGTCGACAGCAGCTTTGCCTTCTCGGCCAAGTATTTCGGTCTCTATTGGCAGGTGCTCTTGCTGGCTACTTTCCTGATCGGGTTGGTGCTGATCGTCCTGCCGGGCAGTCGCGCGATCATGGGCGGGCTGGCACGACCGGAATTCTCGACCTTCCAATGGGGGTCGATGATCATGTGTACCCTGCTTGCCGGGGGAGGTGTCTTTTGGGCTGCGGGTGAGCCGATGGCGCATTTCCTGTCCTCGCCGCCGCTTTTCGGGGCCGAAGCAGGCACACCCGAAGCTGTCGCGCCCGCGCTGGCGCAAAGCTTTATGCATTGGGGGTTCCTCGCTTGGGCGATCCTTGGTGCGCTGACCACGGTGATGCTGATGCATTACCACTATGACAAGGGCCTGCCGCTCGCGCCGCGCACGCTGCTTTATCCGCTGTTTGGCGAGCGAGCGATCAAGGGGCCGATTGGCTTGGCTGCAGATGCGTCATGCATCATTGCCGTGGTCGCGGGCACTGTGGGGCCGATTGGTTTCCTGGGGCTACAGGTCAGCTACGGGTTAAACACGCTCTTTGGCATCCCCGACAGCTTTGCCACGCAGGCCTTGGTGATCGCGGCGCTGGTCGCGCTCTATACGATTTCGGCCATGACAGGACTGACCCGCGGCATTCAGCTGCTTAGCAAGATCAACGTGATCCTCGCCGCTGGCTTGCTGCTCTTCATGCTGGTTTTCGGCCCGACGGTCTTTATCTTCAAAAGCTACTTCGCGGGCCTTGGCTCCTACTTTGGGAACTTCTTTGGCATGGCGCTTTATCGCGGCGAGGCAGGGCTTTTCGGAGAACCGGGCTGGCTGGGCTGGTGGACGGTGTTCTTTTGGGGCTGGTTCATGGGCTATGGCCCGCTGATGGCGATGTTCATCGCGCGTGTCTCGCGAGGGCGGTCGATCCGGTCGATCATCGTGATGCTGTCGCTGGTCGCGCCGATCGTTACCACCTTTTGGTTCACCATCGTCGGTGGCTCGGGGATCGCGTTTGAACTTGGCAACACCGGCTCGGTCTCGACCGCCTTTGAGGGGTTCAACCTGCCGGCGGCCCTTCTGGCGATCACGCAACAACTGCCTTTGGGCTTCATCATATCGCTCTTGTTCCTGATCCTGACCACGATCTTCGTGGCCACAACGGGCGACTCGATGACCTATGTGATTTCGGTCGCCATGTCGGACGAGGACATGTCGTCGATGCCGGTCCGGGTGTTCTGGGGCGTCGGCATGGGACTGATGGCGGTGATCCTCATCTCGCTCGGCGCTGGCGGTGTCGGCAAGCTACAAAGCTTTATCGTCGTTACCGCGGTGCCGGTGTCGCTGGTGCTTCTGCCCTCGCTCTGGGATGCACTTCGCATCACCTTGGCCAAGGGTCGCGGCACGGCTTGAGAACGTCGCCGGGCTGCCCGAAATGGGGTGCCCGGCATGAGACTATGATATCATGCAAGAGGAGGCGCGTGATGAAACATGACCAGCTCAACCCAGACCGCGTCGCCCTGCGCCCTGCACAGACCGTAATGCGGCTGGCGCGGATGGGATCGTTCCACCAATCGCGGCTGTCTTTCATGCGGGTGCTGCTGCGGCGGCTCAAGGCCGAAAACTGGCGCTTTGAACGTCGCGCCTTCGAGATTGACGCACAAGGCGTGGGCCATGCGGTATATACCATGCACGGCCCGTCCCGCAGCTATAGCCTTGTCGCCTTTGCCCATGATCTGCCGCCCGAACAACGTTCCGACCGGGTGATCGCCACCGCTTGGGACACGACCTTTACCCTCTTCGATGGCCTGCCCACTGACGCCGACATCACCCGTCTGTCGCAGAATATCCCGCTGCAAGAGGCCGGACGGGTCACGACATCCGAGATCACGGTTTCCCGCGCGAACCGTTCGGTGCGCCTGTTCGATCATGTCGTCGATTGTCTGAGCCGGGGCGAACAACCGCAGGCGGCGGACGTCGATGCGGTGGGCTACCTGATGCGCACCACGGCGGTCTACGGCTCCGGCAAGCTTGGTGCTGCAGACCGCGAGAGCATTGCCGATCGGCCCGAGTTTGCCGCGCCCTTCCAAGCCGAGATGCTGACGGTTTTCTTGATCCGTGGCTTCGTGCTTGATCTTGTCGAGCACCTTGCTGCATGTCGCGGCGGGGAGGGGGCCGTCAAACTTGATGGCGCCTTGCGCCGCCGCTTTGGCATCGGCAATTCAACGGGGCTTGGCATGGCACCCTTCCTGCTGAACCACCCCATTCTGCTCAACAACTGGATCAAAGCACGCGAGACCGCGCTGGCCCGTGTGCGCGCTCTCCCCGTTGTCTCATCTGAAGAGACGGAGGCCTTTTTGACCATGCTGCGCCGGGGACGGCGCAACGTGGATGACTGGCATTCAGAACATCCGCTACAATGCGACAAGATTGCTGGGCTAAAGACAGACCTTGACCGGCTCGACGCGCATTTGGGAAGCGGCGCGCTTAATGCGCCAATGCCGTGGGATACGCTCTATCGCTGGGCCGAAGGCGCGCTGAGCCTTGAGGGGCAAGAGCTTCTCGTAGCGCTGATGATGGAACCTTACGGCGCGCTGGTCGACGACCTGCCCAGCCGGATGAGCGCGGATGAGGGCGCTGGGTTCCGCATCGACGGCAGCATGACCGCGGCCCAGTTGCGCGGCATCCTTGAGCGTGACTATGCTTGGGCGCTCAAGATCGACTGGGACAGCCCCGAGAGTCAGGCCAAGGCGTGGTATGTTTCCGCCGAGAAACTCGAGCCACGCTTGGGAGAGCGCCATCTGGAGCCGGTCGCGCCCTATGAACAGCCGCTGGCACCGGGTCGTGATGCGGCGATGTTGTTCAACCAACTCAGTGGCGAGCCTGACCAGATCCGCGTTGCGGATTTCCTCCTGCGCCATCCCGAACACCGGCACATCCTGCGCCGCGTGCAGATTGTCGCCCGCCACCCCTATGCCGAAATCCGCGACAACACCGTCAGCGCCGATATCCTGCCCATTGACCTGTTGCGCGCCAAACTGTCGTTTTTCGGGGCCTGCCATTTTGACCCGCGCTCGGATCGTTGGGTGCGGATCAACATGTTCCGCAACGCGCCATTCCCGCATGAACTGACCGAGATGGAGTTCGCGGGCTGGACCTATCCCGCATTGGTAGAGGTGCCGGTGTGATCTGTTCGCTCAATGAAATCGAAGCCCTCGCACGCAAAGCCGCGCGGGGCGGTGGCATGAGCTGGGGGCTTGCCGAAGAGGCGGGCAAGGCGGTGCGCTGGCTCAGTGATAATGGGTTCCCCGGCCCTTGGCTGCTATCCGAGTTATTGCGCCAGAACGATGGAAAGCCCTATTCCGACCTCGCGCTGCAACAAGAAAAGGAGGGTATCTCGCGCGCGCGGAACGGTCTGCTCTGCCCGATTATTGCGGGCGCGTTGATTTGCGATCAGGCAGACGATCTAAAGGACGGAAAGGAACTACAACTGGGCGATGTCGCGGTGCCCCTTCTGCTGGCCCCCTTTGCCTGCGAGGCCGCCCGATCTGCCGGGGTCAGCGTGGCTTTGGAATGGGGCGGGGTCACTCTTAGTCTCGGAGACAGCACGCCGCGGGTGAAGGGGGAAGAGGCTGTGCTGCTCGTGGCGGAAACGGGAATAGTTACCCTGTCCCGGACCATTGGACAGGCAGACGGGGCGGTTCGGCTATGCTCTGATCGTGATGTAACAAGAGAGACAATGCGTACGCTGGAAAACTATGCGCACCGCACCTATGCCCCTGCCACCGCAGAAAGCCGCGCCGGGGCGGGTGCCGGGCAAGAGGGCGACTAGCAGTGTCGTCGCTGGGCAAATGCGCGGGCCTGTGTTGAGGGGGTAATCCCCCATTTTCAAGGGGGGGCAGATGTAGAATTCAGGCGGTTTCTTCACCGTCTTCTTTACCGCGCTTAGGATGCCTGCGCCGCCAGCAAAAGAAGGCTTAGGCGGCGTCTTGCAAAGGCACCCGTTTATCTTCGATGCCGATTGGCACGACGACATAGAATTCGCTCCCGACACCCTCGACACTGGTCACGCCGATATCACCGCCATGGGCCTCGACTATACCCTTGGAAATAGCCAAACCCAGTCCTGTGCCGCGGTGCTTTCGTGTGTCTGATGAATCGACTTGGATAAATTTGTCAAAAATTCTCGTGCAATCGCCTGGTGAGATACCGCACCCAGAGTCCGCAACGTCAATCCGCACTGCCCCGATTTCCTTTCTAACAGAAACGAAAATCTTTCCATTTTTCGGTGAGAATTTGACAGCGTTTGAAAGCAAGTTTCGAACAACCTGGGCTATTCTGTCAGGATCAACATTGCCGATGAGCGGCCCGTCGTCCCCTGTATAGAAGTATTCTACCTCTTGTTCCGTATCATAGGACATCATGGTCTCGATTTCATCTCTTACAATGGAGACGATATCCGAAGGGCGCTTGGACACCTCAAGGTTTCCTGTATCAATTCTCTCGAAATCCAGTAGATCGTTTACGAGCAAATTTAGAATATTCGAATTCTTTGCCGCCATCGCCACCAATCTTTCTGCGGCGACCGACAATTCAATTATCTTTCCTGATTTTAACATTTCGAGGGAGCCTTTTATCGACGTTAATGGCGTCCGTAACTCATGGCTAACCGTCGAAATAAATTCGCTCTTGCTTTTGTCAGAGGCCATTGCGCGTATCTGGGCATACTTTAACTGTTCATTGTTGTATTTGAGCCGCCGGAACATAAGCCATAAGCCAGCCGATGGGATGGAGAGTGCCAGCAGGATCATACCGGCCATCAGCACACCGACGAAAGCGTATTCAACGCGCACGGCCGCGGTCTTGCTCGTTTGGTCCATGTAGGTCTCAGCGATCGCGACCAGTCGCCCGCTGTCATATACCGGCAAATAGGTTTCGCTATATAGATCAGGCCGATTGGGCTTCGACCGCCCGTTCTCTACGGTAGTATAGGCCTCGCCGGTTTTCACAACGGATGCGGCAATTGCATTGTGCTTGCCCAGACTTTCGCCTGTGGCGGTGGGGTCATCCGACTCAAAGCGGAGCACCCCATCGGGGCTGAAAATCTTGAAACGGAAGACGCCGCCAAAGCTGGCGAGATCTCGGAACGCGTCCCAGTTTTCTGGTTTAATCGGCACCCCGTCAGCCAAGGCAGCTATTTCAGGAACCTGTTTTACCGCAAATTCCGCCCACTCGAGCGAGCGCCGGGACGCATCACGTTCCACCCCATGGTGAACCATAACGGTCGCGATCTGATAGGTCATAAACGCCAACAGGATAAAAAATCCGAAAGTAACGGCTATGATGAATTTTGGATCAATACGTGCGGGCACAGTTCCTGTTGGGGCGGTAATTCCGTTTGCGCTAGGGGGAGTGCTGTTAAATTTGCTCATGCACTTTTCATAATGTCCAAACGCCGCTTTTGAGAGGAACTCAAAGCCCTGTCGTTTAGCATAAAATTTTACGCTTCTGCGTTACTTTTTAATTTAACCAGCTTTTCTCCTAGTGGGCGAATTAGGCGAAATTGAGGCCCATTAGGCGCTTAGTCTGGGCATCGGTGGACCTTTTGATCCACCACGCCCGCTGACATCAACAACCCAACGTTGGCGGGACGTTATATCGATGTATCCAAGATCGGCAGTGGGCCTTAACTCAGCACTCCTGAAACTGCAGTATTTTTGCAGCCGTAGAAATCTAGAGATGTCAGGGACGGTCCATCATGCTGATGTCTGCTTTTTATTATGGAAAATAAAGCCGATGAAGTTCAGCAAAAGCTGTGCGGCCAAGATCTGCGTGCTTTCAGAGGGATCATAGGCGGGGGCGACTTCGACCAGATCGATGCCGACCACATCGCCCCGCTTGCTGAGACCTTGAAGTATTTCCAATACGTCATAGTAGTGGAACCCGCCATGACTTGGCGTGCCAGTGCCCGGCGCGATGGACGGGCAAAACGCATCAATATCAACTGTGACGTAATAGCGAGCACCTTCCGGAATCCGCTCGAGAACCGACTGCGTGCCAAGCGCGCGCACTTGGCGCACAGACAAGATATCGGATCCCCGTGCGCGCGCATCAATGTAGCCTTCTCTTGCGGTCGAGGACACGTTGCGGATGCCCAATTGGGTCATGCCGGATACATAGTCCCTTTCTAAGGCGCGGCGCATCGGGTTGCCGTGCCCGTCGGTGACGCCCTTGCGTTCATCGACGAAATCAAGATGAGCGTCGATCTGCACCACATGGATCGGGCCGTTTTCGGCACAATTATCTTCAAAGGCTTTAATGCAAGGAATGTTGATCGAATGGTCGCCACCAATGGTCACGGGCAGGGCACCAGCGTCGAGAATCTTCTTAACCCCATAGGCAATATTGGCGTGGCTTTCGTCGGTTTTGGTATGGATGATATCGGCGTCCCCAATGTCCACGATCCGCACAGAGGCATCCAGATACGTCGCATCGTCTTCGTGATCATAGGCACCCGCATGACCAAAGCTGAAAAGCGTGGACGCTTCACGAACAGAACGCGGACCAAATCGAGCCCCTGACCGGAACTGACACCCGAAATCAAACGGTGCCCCTAGAACCGCAACATCAGCGTCGATCTTGTCCCAATCCTGCACGTAGGGCCTTTTGCCAAAAGTCGCGATCCCGACAAAAGGCAGGTCGAGCCGCCCCGTTTCATAGCCATGTGACGACATATTCTATTCACTTTCGATTGTTTGTTTTTCAAGGGGGGGCGCTCCATCATGGATCGCCTTCACCGAAACAGGGCCGAAACCCTTGGAGGTTTCAATCTGCTCTCCATAATGTGCGTGCAGCATAATCGCACACAAGGAACGAATGCAGAAAGGATACGTTGTCTCCCTAGAATTCATTTGTAATCAGTGCGGAGGCATTCATGACCGGCCAGATCACCACCATCAATCCAGCGACAGAGGAAACTCTGGAAACCTACACCCTCATGACCAACGACGAGGCGCGCGACGCCGTGCGCGGATGCCATGACGCTTTCCTTGATTGGCGGCTGAAATCGACCACGGACCGCGCCAAGATCATTCGGGCGATTGGTGAGGAGCTTTCCAATAGCAAAGAAGATTTTGCCCAGCTCATGACCCGCGAGGTCGGCAAGCTGATCGGCGACAGCCGCGACGAGATCGATCTGTGCGTGCAAATTTGTAACTTCACTGCTGATCACGGACCTGACGCGCTGGCCGACGAGGAACGCGATATTCCCGGTGGCACGGGTGTCGTCCACTATGCCCCTCTGGGCGTCATTTATGGTATCCAGCCGTGGAATTTCCCCTGCTATCAGGTGGTGCGCTACGCCATCTCTAACTTGATGACGGGCAACGGGGTTCTTCTCAAGCACGCGGAAAACTGTACCGGGTCGGGGCTTTTCCTGCGTGATCTGATGGAGCGAGCAGGCCTTCCAAAGAACCTCTTTACGGTGCTCTTGATTGACCACGACCAGTCCGATCTGGTTATTGAAAACGATCTGGTGCGCGGCGTGACCCTGACAGGCAGCGATACCGCTGGCCGGACCGTGGCGCAGAAAGCGGCGGAGCAGCTGAAAAAGTCCGTGCTCGAACTTGGATCGAACGACGCTTACATCGTTCTGGACGATGCCGATATCGATCTCGCGGTGGATACTTGTGTCACGGCGCGGATCTACAACAACGGCCAGACCTGCGTGAACGGTAAGCGCTTTATCGTTACGGCGAAAAATTACGACGCTTTCGTCGAGGGCTACACCCAGAAGATGAAAGCGATCAAGATGGGTGATCCGACGGACGCCAACACCGGCCTTGGACCAATGGCGCGCAACGATCTGCGCGACAAACTGGCGGAGCAGGTGGCAGAAAGCGTCAAAAAAGGCGCACGCGCCGTGGTCGGAGGCGAGACGCCGGACCGCAAGGGTGCCTATTACCCCGCGACCGTGCTGGTCGACGTGAAGCCTGGCCAGCCCGCCTATGACGATGAGCTGTTTGGTCCCGTCGCCTCTGTGATCCGTGCCGAGAACGACGAAGACGCCATGCGTATCGCCAACGATAGTCGTTATGGCCTTGGTGGTGGTATCTTCAGCCGTGACGAGGCGCGCGCACGCAAGCTGGCGAGCGAGCAGTTCGATACCGGTATGATCACGCTCAACGGCTACAATATTGCGCTTCCGAACATGCCATTCGGCGGTGTGAAGAACTCGGGCTACGGGCGCGAGCATGGCGGCTTTGGCATGAAGGAGTTCGTCAACGCCAAATCGATTTATATGACGGATCAAGAGGCGAAGTGATGGCGCATCATGACACCGATGTCGCTATCATCGGGGCCGGCACTGCCGGCCTCGGTGCCGAGCGGAGCGCGCGTCGCGACGGCGCGCGCACTCTCCTGATCGACGAGGCCTTCCGCGGCACGCTGTGTGCAAACACTGGCTGCATGCCGTCCAAGCTTCTTATCGCTGCGGCAAACGCGGCGCATAATGCACGTGGCACGGGCGTATTCGGTGTTGATGTGGGACATGTCGAAGTCGACGGGCAGGGGGTGCTAGAACGCGTCCGCCGCGAGCGTGACAAATTTGTGAAAGCAACTCGTGCATCGTTCGACACTCTGCCGGCTGGGACCTGTATTCAGGCACGCGCGCATTTCACAGGTCAGAACGCGCTTACCCTCGACAACGGCGACACGGTAAGCGCCAAGGCAATTGTGATCGCGACCGGATCTTATGCGCGTATTCCCGAGCCGTTCGAGGGCCTCGGCGATCTTGCCCTCACCAACGAGAGCGTGTTCGAGATGCAAGATCTGCCCGCGTCTCTCGCGGTGATCGGGGGCGGTGCGATCGGGCTGGAACTGGCGCAGGCTATGTCGCGGCTTGGCGTCGACACGGTCCTTTTTGATCATGGCGATACACTCGGCGGGGCGCAGGATTCAGACGTGCAGGCCGCACTTGTCGACATCATCGGGGAGGAGCTTCCGCTCCATCTTGGCGTCGACGTGAATGTGGAAAAACTCGATGGTCGCGTGCAACTGTCGTGGTCCGGTGCTTCCAGCGGCAAGCGCGCGTTCGACCGCGTTCTCGTCGCGACCGGCCGTCCGCCTGCCTTTGACGGTCTCGGGCTTGACGCGGCAGGGCTTGAGCTTGACGAGCATGGTGTGCCGGTCTTTGACCGCACCACGCTGCAATGCGGCGACACGCCCATTTTTATCGCGGGTGACGTGAACGCTGACGCGGCCGTGCTGCACGAGGCAAGCGACGAGGGAAGCGTGGCAGGGAGCAACGCCGCCGCTTATCCGTCGATGGATGCCCACCCGCGTATGCCGACCTTCACGCTAACCTTTAGCGATCCGCCGCTCGCCATACTCGGCGAGGGTCCGGATGAGAACACGTTAACCGGCTGCGCCTCTTATGCAGATCAGGGCCGCGCCAAAGTCGAAGCGCGCGCGAAGGGTCTTGTCCGGCTTTATGCGGCGGCACCTGACGGGCGTCTGACGGGTGCCGAATTGTTTTGCCCCGGAGCGGACCACATGGCGCATCTGCTGATCCACGCGATCCAGCGCGGCGAAACGGCGAGCGACCTTTTGAAGATGCCGTTCTACCATCCAACCCTCGAAGAAGGGCTAAAATCGGCGCTACGCGAGATCTGTGCTGCAACGCCGGTCGCCCTGCCGATCGGACGCGGTGCCAATGACCCGCCGGGGGCCTGAACCTTAGGTCACGATAGTCATGTCGTGCTGACACTGCCTTGCCTCGCCTATTCGCGCGTGATCCGCGTCGAATGGGTGGGGCAGGAACTGCACACGCCGCATGAGCTTGTGCGCCATGATCGTTCCGAGCAATTTTGGCGCACCGCGGTCAGGCACCCCACTCGGCGCGGGTGGCTAAATTGCCGATTAAAAAGTCGATCAAGATCCGTGTTTTCGGGGTGAGCACGTTCGAGCGGGGATAGACCAGCCACAAAACCGAATTGTCGTTCAGCTTCCATTTCGGCAACACCCGTATCAGGCGGCCCGAGGCAAGCTCGTCAGTGACGCTCCAGAGCGAGTTGATCGACACGCCCGCACCGGCAAGGGTCGCTTCGCGCTGCGCGTCGCCGTCGTCCACGATGGTACGGCAGGTCATGTGTGCCGGATCAAGACGCGCGGTCGCCCCCTCGGGTCCGATCAGTTCGCGTGGCTCTAGGTCTTTCCAGGCAGTGAACCGATGCCCATCAAGCTCTGCCGGGGTCTGCGGTGCGCCATGCGCTTCGATATAATCGCGAGAGGCGCATAACACGCGGGTGTCTTCCGCCAGCCTGCGCCCCTTGAGGCTGCTGTCTGTCAGGGGCGCGCTGCGTAGGGCAAGGTCAAAACTGCCCTCGATCGCATCGAAGCGGGTGTCGGATAGGCGGAGGTCCAGCGTCAGGTCTGGATACAATGCGTGGAACCTGGGCAACAAAGGCATGATATGCCGCTGCGCAAAACTGCTTGGCGCGGCAAAGCGCAACGTGCCCTTCGGGCTGGTTTCACTGCCGCCAAGGACGGCTTTGGCTGCCTCTGCCTGTGCCAGAATCTCGCGAGCATAGGGAAGGAAATCGGACCCCTCGAGGGACAGCGACACCTTGCGCGTGGTCCGGTGCAGCAGCTCGACACCAAGCTCTTGCTCCAACTTGGCGAGCCGTGCGCTGGCCACCGCCGGTGCAAGACCAAGATCGCGTCCAGCGGCAGAGATATTCAACCTATCGGCGGCCATGACAAAAAGGCGCAGGTTATCAGTGTCCACGGCATTATCTCCAGAAACCGAATAATTAACTCGGAAAACTGCCGTATTTTTACGGTTTTGCAAAGGCTATCTCTCCCTTAACAGAAAAAAGGATCAACTCATGAAAGCCATCGGCTACAACGCAGCGGGCAACGCAGACACGCTCGAAATTATTGAAATGGACCAGCCAGTGGTCGGACCACGCGATCTTTTGGTCGCGGTCGAGGGGATCTCGGTCAACCCGGTGGACGTCAAACTGCGCGCCGGCGTAGAGCCTGAAGGCGCTGCGCGCGTGCTTGGGTTCGATGCGGCTGGCGTCGTCACTGAAACCGGCGATGAGGTGACAGGCTACAAGGTCGGCGACGCGGTATATTACGCCGGTGATGTCACCCGCGCCGGTACCAATGCTGAATTTCATGCGGTGGACGAACGGATCGTGGGACGCAAGCCTGCCAGCCTCGACTTTGTCGATGCCGCCGGACTGCCGCTTACGTCGATCACCGCTTGGGAAATGCTGTTTGACGCCTTTCGCCTGACCGAGGGGGGCGGCAGTGGCCAGACGCTACTGGTCATCGGCGGTGCCGGAGGGGTGGGGTCGATTTTGATCCAACTCGCCAAGGCGTTGACCGGGCTCACGGCTATTGCCACTGCCTCGCGGCCCGAAACGCAGGACTGGGTGCGCAAGATGGGGGCGGATCACGTGGTGGACCACCGTGGCGATCTGGCTGCGCAGGTGGCTGACCTTGGTCTTGTGCCCACCTATGTCGCCGCGCTGACCGCGACGGACCAGCACTGGCCCGCGATCATCGATCTGATCGCACCTCGCGGTCAGATCGCCTTGATTGATGATCCCGAAGCTCTCGACATCAAGGCGGCAAAGCCCAAGGCTTTGAGCATCCATTGGGAATTCATGTTCACCCGCTCGATGTTCGGCACTGAAGATATTTCTGCCCAGCGTGACCTGTTGAACCGTGTCGCCGAGATGATCGATGCAGGCACCCTGCAATCCACCGTCACCGAAAGAGGAGACGCCCTTACCATCGAAGCCCTGCGCGCCGCCCATCTGAAGCAAGAAAGCGGCCGCGTGATCGGCAAGCAGGTGTTGGGCGGCTTTTGAGCCGGCACTGACTGAAGGGCAGGGGTGCTGGTCCACATAGGGGCGTTTCCCTGCCTGAAGCGGTCGTGCCAAGCCACGAGGGTGACTTGGTTGATATGTGCGCTGTGGCCTTGCATCGCGAGGCCACGGGCCGGCGGTTTGCTGAGATGCGCAAGGTGGATGCGCGCGCCGCCGCTGCCAGTATTGTGTTGCAGATGGTCTCGTGAGATGAGCAGCAGCGGCGGGAACAGCATGTCCCACACCCGAAGTCCCACCGCTAACCGTGCATAGGAACAGTCAAATGTCAGACAAGAAATCTAACGGCCAGATCATTCGTCACGTCGTGTTTTTCAGCAGCAAAGACGCCAAGGATATTGACCAAATTGTCGAAGGTCTGTCCATGCTCGGAACCATCCCGTCGGTGAAGCATTTCGAGGTCTCGCGGAACAGGAATGAAGATCGCTTTGGCAATGACGTTGATGTGATCGTCTATGCCGAGTTCGAAAACGAGGCTGCGTTGACGGCGTATCGGGCGCATCAGATTTATCAAGACTGTATCGACATCGTCCGCCCGCTGCGTGAAATGCGTATCGCAGCTGATTTCTAAATGGCACACACCGCGCAAGGTCCGTCGATCCTGTTTGACCGGGGGCCGCTTGGAACCGGCTCTTGGTTTCATCGACCGGCACACATCATCGAGGCTTGGCACCCCGACGAGGTGGCCGATACCCTGCGCGCGATAGAAACCGAACACAAAGCCGGAAAATGGCTCGCAGGGACCGCGTCCTACGAACTGGGCTACGCGCTCATTCCGAAACTGCGCGGCAGATTGCCGGCAGATCGGAGCGAACCGTTGCTGCGCTTTGGCGTCTTTGATCGGGTTGATGCGCCGCCCGCGCCGGTTTCGACAGGCGACGCCAGCCTTGGACGTTTCAAACCTGAGTGGGATTTTCCAACCTACAAGACGGCTTTTGATGCCATTCAGAGCTACTTGCGCGACGGGGATATCTATCAGGCCAATCTGACGTTCCCTATGACGGCGACCTACGAGGGCCGTCTTGATCGTCTTTATGAGCAGCTGAAACAAAAACAGCCCGTGCCCTACGGTGCCTTTGTTGATCTTGGCGGCGCAAAGCTGTTGTGTCGTTCGCCCGAACTGTTTTTCTCGCTTTCGGCCCAAGGACAGCTGCGCACCCGTCCAATGAAGGGAACGGTCAACCGTGGCGCGGATGCCGCAGAGGATGAAGCGCTAAAGACGTGGCTGCGTGCGTCCGAGAAAAATCAGGCCGAAAACCTGATGATCACTGACCTTCTGCGAAATGATTTCACCCGTATTTCAGAGATAGGCAGCGTACGGGTGCCGGCCCTGTTCGAAATCGAAAGCTATGCGACGGTCCATCAGATGATCTCGGAGGTGACGGCGACGATCCGTCCCGACTGCACACTGACTGATATCCTGACGGCTGTTTTTCCCTGCGGATCAATTACAGGTGCGCCAAAAATTCGCGCGATGGAGATCCTTTCGGACCTCGAAACGACGGCCCGCGACGCCTATTGTGGCGCGGTCGGATGGATTGCGCCCGATGGGACGATGGAATTCAATGTCGCCATCCGGACGTTAGCCTGCACCGCCGACGGTCAGGCAAAGCTGAACGTCGGCGGCGGGGTCGTGTACGATAGTACCGCCCAAAGCGAATATGACGAAGCGCTGCTAAAAGCGCGGTTCGCCCAGCTTTAGGGCAATTGGCGGTCCGTTCCTTGCCGCTTGAGGCGGGCTAGGTGAGCAGAACAAGCGAGATCGACGGGGTCGCCAGTAGCAGCGCCAGACGTACGATGTCGGCGATCCAGAACGGCAATACGCCGCGAAAGATCGTGCTCAGCGAAACGTCCTTGAGGACAGAGCGCAGGACAAAGACATTCATACCGACAGGCGGTGTGATCAAGCTGATCTCGGTCACGACGACGACAATCACGGCAAACCAGATCAGAACAAGTTCCGGGTCGCCCAATACGCTGCCGCCGAAATCCAGCTGGCTCACGACCGGATAGAACACAGGAACAGTCAGCAAGATCATCGACAGGCTTTCAAAGACGCAGCCCATGATCAGATAGATCGCAACCATAATAAAGATCACGCCCCATGCGGACAGATCATAAGTGTCGACCAGATCGACCAAACCATCGGGCAACCCTGCAAAGTTCACAAACGCCGAGAAAATTTCGGCACCGATGATGATCGCGAAGATCATGCCCGACGACGACACGGTCTGGCGGCAAGCATCGACGAAACCGCTCCGGTTCAGTCCCCGGATAAGCAACGCAAGGACAAGCGAGAAAATGGCCCCCATGCCCGCGGCTTCGATAGGGGTAAAGAACCCGCCATAGATGCCGCCCATGATGAAAACAAACAGTCCCAATGTGCCAGATACGCCGATACGATCATGTTTCGTCATCGGTTCCGACTGCGTCACAGGCGGGGCAAGATCGGGCTTTAGCCTGACGGCGACCACTACGGCGACCATGTACAGGATGATCCCAAGCAGCCCTGGCAGAAGCCCCGCAATAAACAGCTTGCCGATGTCGCTTTCGGTCAAAAGGCCGTAGATAATCAGGATCACGGAGGGTGGAATGAGGATCCCGAGCGTCCCGCCCGCAGCGATTGCACCGGAGGCGAGGCTATCGGAATAGCCGAATTTCCGCATCGGCGGCATGGCGACACGGCTCATTGTGGCAGCGGTCGCAAGCGATGACCCAGAGACAGCAGAAAATCCGCCGCAGCTTAGGATCGTGGCTAGCGCAAGCCCGCCCTTCATACGTCCGAACAGCCGGTCAGCACCGGCAAACAACCCGTGTGCGATGCCCGACTGCGCCAATATATTGCCCATAAAGATGAACAGGGGCACGACGGATAACGAATAGCTGAGCCCGGTTTCGAACACCGCATTGCCCACCATCGCGCCAGCGGCATTCCAGTCACGCATGAGGCCAAAACCGATGCCGCCCACCAGCGACATCGCAAAGGCAATCGGCATCCGCAAAAAGATGAGACCCAGAAGAACCAGGATCCCGACGGTCGATTCAATCATTCTTGGCAGTCCCTTTTATGATCCCATAGCCAGCCGCAAGCAGACACATGACGGCACCAAGCAGCGCAAGCGGCGCATAGGGGACGCCCCAGGCCACTGACCGTGCACCATCATTTGCCTGCGCTTGGCTGAGCAGCCCCAAACGCCACGCAAAGAACAGTAAGGTCCCCGCGCACAGGATCGCGATCGCCAGCGAAAGCACGTGTTGCAGGCGGCCGGGCAGGAAGCTCGTGGCGATGTCGACATCCACATGTTCCCCCGCACGGCTTACCAGTGGCAGCGCGGTGAACACGAGGGCAGCCAAGAGAATTTCGGTCAGTTCGAACGCCCCCTTCAAGGGCGCGTTCAAGAAGTATCGGCCGATCACATCAAGGCCCGTGACGGTCATCAGGCCAAGCAGAAGTGCGATTGAACACACTTCAAGCCCCCGGCCCAACAGACGCATGATCATTGAGCAACACCAGAGATTTCGCGCAGACGTGCCAGCGCGGCGCGCCCGTCAAATTCGCTGCCAAGGCTTTCGGCCCATGTGGTCTCTAGTGTTGTTGCCGATGCGCGCGCGGCGTCAAGAACCGCAGCTGGCGCGGCATAGACCTCGATGCCGGCCTCTTCGATCGCGACCACGGCTGCGGCGTCCGCCGCGTCCCATGCTGCGCCAACCCGCTCTGCAAAAGCAACACCCGAGATGGCATCAATCGCGGCCTGGTCTTCGGCGCTTATGCCGTCCCATTTCTTTTCGTTCATCACCAGAAACCACGAGGTGTTATAGATCCCGCCCGGGACGGTCATCGAATACTTGATGTCGTCCGTCAGGTTGAACGCGGTCAGGGCCTCGTAGGTAAAGGCCGCGCCGTCGATCACGCCGCGCGACAGTTTCTCGTAGACCTCGGTAGAGGACATGAACAACGGCGTCGCACCAAGGTCTTCCACGAATTCGGCAATATAGCCGCCGGGGACGCGCATCTTTAGGCCGCTAAAATCTTCGGGCGTTTCAATGCGGCGCACATTGTTGTGCAGTAATCCGGGGCCATGGACGAACAGGCTGAGCAAATGGGTGCCTTCGTGATCGTCACGCGCGCCCAGATCTTCAGTGTAGACGGTCCAGAACGCTTGCGATGCGGTCACGGCGTCGTCACCGATAAAGGAGAACTGTCCGACCTGGGACGCGTCGAAACGATCGTCTTGGCTAAAGCTGTGCAGCCCATAGGTAATGTCGGCAATGCCGTCTTTGGCCATGTCAAAATGCGCCGGTGGGCTGCCCAAAGCACGGCCCAGAACCCGCACGGTGACACGGCCTTGTGTGACCTCTTCGACCTCCTTGGCCCAAGGTTTGATTGCGTTGACCACGATCGGGTGGCGCGGTGGCAGCCAGCTGGACAACACCAGTTCGGTATCCGCGAAGGCTGGCACAACAGCTGTGCCCGATAGCAATGCGCCGATCAGCGCGATGGATGTGAATTTCGTCATGAGTATTCCCCCCTTTGGGTTGTTTCAACGCGGCCTCCCTGCCGCGATGTTTCGATGTCCGATGTTTCGAACGGTGTTACTTTGCGGCGTTCAACGCGGCGCGCAGGATCGCCCTGTCGCCCAGGTGGTTGGCCAGAATAAGGATCAGCCGCGCATTGAACGCATCACTTTCGTCCTTGCTCAGCCCGCTGTGCGCCCCAAGCAGTTCATCATAAAATCCGTCGGGATCTTTGATATTCGGGTTCAGATTGAGTTCCATGTTCACTGCCCTCTTCCTGTCGCAATGCGCACACCGGACTGGATGTCGGCAGCGCTGGCTGCTGCCCAACGGGCCGCGACATGTTGGTCCGGGCGGATCAGATAAATGCCGCTGGGGGCGGCACCCAAATAGCGCGCAGCGATAGCGCCGCTTGCGTCGTCACGGCCGGTATCCAACGTCACGGTCTTCAGTGCGATCCCGTCAACGTCCGCAAGCTGCGGCGCCTCTGTGTTGATCGCCAGAACAGTAAAATCCCCACCCAGAACATCCAGCAAGAACCCGTCTTTCAGGGGGGCGTCGCTGCAATTTGCACCGACCCGGCTGACCGTCGGGCCGTTCAGCGCATCGGGCCCATTCAACGACAGACCGTCATAGCTGCAAGGCAGCGACAGCCGACCGGAATTCACCATAACCCGCGCGAAAGAATGGTCATGGGCAAGCTCGAGCACAGCGTCACGGAAGATTTTGCTCATCTCGGTCTTGGGGGTCAGGAAATCGGTCGCTCGGGTGGAGTTCAGAATGTTTTCATCCGCACCGTGCACCCGTTCTTCTGAATAGCTGTCCAGCAGTGTATCGGGGGCAAGACCTTTGACCACCAGATCAAGCTTCCACGCCAAATTGTCCGCATCTTGCACGCCGGAATTCGCACCGCGTGCGCCAAACGGCGACACTTGATGCGCGCTATCGCCCGCGAACAGCACGTTCCCATGACGAAACTTTTCCATACGTCGACATTGGAATGTGTAAATCGAGGTCCATTCCAGCTCGTACTCGGCATCCTTGCCCAGCATCGCATCCACACGCGCACGGATGTTTTCAACGCGAAGCTCTTTGGCGCGGTCAATGTCCCACCCAAGTTGGAAATCAATGCGCCAGATATCGTCGGGCTGTTTGTGCAGCAGGGCAGAGGCACCGCTGTCTTTGAAAGGGGGGGCAAACCAGAACCAGCGTTCGGTCGGAAAGTCGGCCTTCATTTTGACATCGGCAATGAGAAAATTATCTTCAAAGACGCGCCCCGCAAAGCCGAGCCCCAGCATGTCGCGTGTGGGCGAACGCGCCCCATCACAGGCAATTACCCAATCCGCCTCAAGCTGGTAGGGGCCGTCGGGCGTATTGACGTCGAGCAGCACATGGTCGCCCTGCTGCGCCATACCGGTGACCACATTGCGCCCGCGAATTTCGATGGGCGCGCCTTGCGACTGCGCCACGCGAATTTCCTCTACGAGGTATTTCTCGAAATACGGCTGTTGCAGGTTGATAAACGCAGGTGCCTTGTGCCCGTCTTCGGGCGACAGGTTGAATTCGAACACGCGTTTGTCGCCGTGGAACACCTTGCCGACGTTCCACACGACGCCCTTGTCGACCATTCCCTTGGCTGCCCCCAGACGGTCGCAGATTTCAAGCGTGCGTTTGGCAAAGCAGATGGCGCGACTGCCTTGTCCGACGCCTTCGTGGTCATCGAGCACCAGAACAGGCGTGCCCTTGCGCCCAAGATCAAGGGCCGTTGCCATCCCGACAGGCCCGCCCCCGACGATCACCACAGGGTGTCGTCGAGGTGCCAGATCTTGACCTGCGACCTTTTCGTATGGGTACAGTTTGAACGCGATGTCGTAACGGACGTCGACCATGAGTTGTCCTCCCAGACTTGGCCTTAGCCCTGCAACTGCGCCCACATTTCCAAATCGCGTTTGTCGGTCCAGATACGGGGGTGCCAGATACCGCGGGCCTCGTCGAAGGCGCGGCTGACGTTAAACGGCAGGCAGTGTTCATAGATCGCGTAGTCGTGGAATTTCGGATCACATTCGGCGCGCACGGCATCCCATGCGTCTTTCAATGTGCCGCCCTTCATGGCGACCCTTTGTGCGGGCTTGTACGTGCTTTGGACAAAGTCGCGCGTGCTTTCAATTGCACGTTCAACAGCGTCTTTGCCGATCAATGCTGCCCCGCGACCCGGTGCGATGGCGTCGACATCATATGCTTTGATATTATCAAGCGTCTGGCCCCAATCGCCAAAATACCCGTCACCACAATAACACGCAGAATGGTCTTCGACGATGTCGCCGGTGAACATCACATTCTGGTCGGGCACGTGGATAACCGCATCACCTGCCGTATGCGCACGGCCGATGTGTTTGATATCAACGCGACGTTTGCCCAGATAGACCGTCATGCTGTCGTTAAAGGTGGTCGTCGGGTAGGTCAGGCCCGGGATTGATTCATGGCCTTCAAACAGACGTGGGAAACGCTGGAATTCACTGTCCCAATCTTCCTGACCGCGCTCTTCGACCATGGCGCGGGCGGCGTCCGACATGATGATCTGATCCGCCCCATAGGCCGAAGCACCCAACACGCGCACGGCGTGATAGTGGGTCAGTACCACATGGTTGATCGGTTTGTCGGTGACTTCGCGCACCTTTTCGATGACCTTATTGGCCAAACGCGGCGTTGCCTGCGCTTCGACGATCATGACGCTGTCGTCGCCGATGATGACGCCCGAGTTCGGGTCGCCCTCGGCTGTGAACGCCCACAGACCCTCTCCGACTTCGTCGAACGTGATTTTCTTTTCGGACAGATCCCCTTGGGATGCGAATGCTTTTGCCATTGTCTTGGTCCTTTATGTGGGGAATTTAACGGCGGGACGGATCGTGCCTTCGCACGTGCCGAACCCGATCTGATACCCGTCGCCCTTTGCGGCACCGCGCAGGATCAACGTGTCGTTGTCTTCGATGAATGTGCGGGTCTCGCCGGTATCGAGCGTGAAGGGGTCACGCCCCGCCCAGCTCAGCTCCATCAGGGACCCGTATTCGGATTTATCTGGCCCCGAGATCGTACCGGAGCCCAGCAGATCACCAGAGTTCATGCCGCAGCCGCCGCTGGCATGGTGGCACAGCTGTTCGGCGGCGGAATAATACATCCGGCTATAGTTGGTTTTCGACAGAGACGTCGCCGTGGCGGCACCTTCGGGCTGTATCAAAACCTCGAGCTCGATGTCGAACAAGCCGTCGATGGTGCTGTCGAGATACCGCAGCAGTTCCTTTTCACGCGCTGGTGTCGCCGTGCGGAAGGGATCAAGTGCCGCCGCAGTGACGATCCACGGAGAGATCGACGTGCCGAAAGCCTTGCCCTGAAACGGGCCAAGCGGCTGATATTCCCAGCCCTGAATGTCGCGGGCAGACCAGTCATTCAGCAGCACATAGCCAAAGATCATCGCATCCGCCTGATCGACCGTGATCGGGGTGCCAAATTCACAAGACGTGCCGACGATCGCGCCCATCTCAAGCTCGATATCCAACCGTTTGGAGGGGCCAAAAGACGGCACATCGGCGTCAGGGGCCTTGGATTGGCCGTTGGGGCGGTGGATGTCGGTGCCGGAAACAACAACAGAGGATGCGCGACCGTTGTAGCCGACCGGAATGTGCAGCCAGTTGGCCGGCAGATCTGGCGACCCGCGCAGGATCGCGCCCATATTCTGTGCGTGCTGACGGCCCGCATAGAAATCGGTATATTCGGATACCATCAGCGGCATATGCAATTGCGCATCCGCGCGCGGGACGAGGTAGGGTTCAGTCGCCGCCTGATCCGCCGACTCTTCGGCCAACATTTCATGCAGCCTTGCGCGCAGCTTGGCCCAGACGTCGGGGCCCAGTTCCATCACATCATTCCAGAACGGCAGGTCGAAGGCGGCGTCGTCGTCCAGACGGATCAGCCCTGCGGTTTCAAGCGCCGCCATATCAAGGATCATGTCGCCAATCGCGACCCCGCAGCGGGCGTCTTCGTCGCCGACGGAAAATACGCCATAGGGCAGATTGTTCAGAGGGAAGGGGGTGTCGGGCGTGTTGGCGCTGGTTACCCAGCTTTTCATCAATGTCATGTGGCTACTTTCGCGTCAGTCTGAGTGTCGGGCTGAGTGTCAGGATGCGCTTCGGCAATGGCCGGGATATTCAGGCAAAGCCGTTCAATGCGCGCGATTTTCGGGAATGGCGTCAGGTCAACGCCCCAACGATGGGCGTTATAAACCTGAGCCGTAATGCAGATATCGGCGATGTCGGGGGCGTCACCAAAGGCAAAGCTGTCGCCGGCCGGCAGCATGGCCTCGAGCGCTGCGAACCCTTCGTTCATCCAGTGGCACATCCAATCGGTTGCCTGATCGGGCGTGGCACCGAAACGGGATCTGAGCTGCCTGATCAGACGCAGATTGTTTACAGGATGAATATCAAGCGCGACGGTATGCGCCACCGCCATCACCCGCGCCCGCAGCAAAGCATCAGCAGGGATTAGGCGCGGTTCGGGCCACGTCGCGTCAATATACTCGAGGATCGCCATCGACTGGGTCAGCGCCGTGCCGTCCTTTAGCACCAAGGTCGGCACGCCCTTGCCAGCGTTCAGCGCAACGTAATCGGGCGCGCGCTGATCGCCAGCAACAAGGTCAACCGGCACCGTGTCATACGCCACACTCTTAAGGTTCAGCGCAGCGCGAATGCGGTAGGATGTGGTCGATCGCCAGTAGGAATAGAGTTTCATTTCTTACCCGGCGTCCCGTCGAACTTCTTTTCGATGTCGGCCCAGCAATCGATATAATTATCCTGCAAGGGGGCCTCATGGCTGGCGAATTTTGTCAGTTGCTGCGGGAAACGGGTCTCGAACATGAACGACATCGTATTATCGAGCTTTTCGGCCTTGAGATCCGCGTTGGACGCCCCCTCAAAGGCGTTGCGGTCAGGCCCGTGGGGCAACATCATATTGTGCAGGCTGATGCCGCCGGGGATGAACCCTTTGGGCTTGGCATCGTATTGCCCGTAAATATTGCCCATCAATTCGGACATGATGTTCTTGTGGTACCAAGGAGGCCGGAAGGTATCTTCGGCGACCATCCAGCGTTCGCGGAACAAGACGAAATCGATGTTCGCGGTGCCTTCTTGCCCAGACGGGGCGGTCAGGACGGTAAAGATCGACGGGTCAGGATGATCGAACAGCACCGCGCCCACGGGGCAGTAGGTGCGCAGATCGTATTTCATCGGCGCGTAGTTTCCGTGCCAGGCCACCACATCCAGCGGCGATTGTCCGATCTTGGTTTCATGAAACGCGCCGCACCATTTTACGGTTACGGTCGATGGCACTTCGCGGTCTTCGAACGCGGCCACGGGGGCCTTGAAGTCACGCGGGTTGGCCATGCAGTTGGCCCCGATGGGCCCCCGCCCGGGCAGCTCGAATTTCTGGCCATAGTTTTCACAGACGAACCCGCGACACGGACCCTCAAGGACTTCGACACGGTAGACCAGCCCGCGCGGAATAATGGCGATCTCTTGCGGCGCGACGTCGATAATTCCCAGCTCGGTTGAAAAGCGCAAACGGCCTTCTTGCGGGACGACCAGCATCTCGCTGTCGGCGGAAAAGAAATACGCGTCGATCATGGATTCAGTCACGAGATACACATGCGTCGCCATGCCAACCTGTGTGTGGACATCGCCTGCGGTCGTCATCGTGTGCATGCCCGTCAACCATGTCAACGGCGTGTCACTATGCGGCAGCGGGTCCCAGCGGTATTGGCCAAGGCTGGTCACCTCGTCCACGATATTGGGCGCGGATTTCCAGTGCGGCAGGTCGATCTTTTCGTAGCGATGCGAATGTTTGACCGACGGACGAATGCGGTAGCACCACGTACGTTCGTTTTGATGGCTTGGCGCGGTAAAAGCCGTGCCGCTCAGCTGTTCGCCGTACAAGCCATAGTTACATTTTTGTGGGCTGTTCATCCCTTGGGGCAGGGCATCAGGCAGCGCTTCGGTTTCAAAATCATTGCCGAAACCGGGCATGTATCCCGCGTTTGGCCCTGCAAGGGAGGGGGCCTGGGTCATGCGGGTTGGATATTTTTTATCAGTCATCGTCGCCTCCATGGATCCGGTTCTTTAATTGCCTAAAGGTTGCATTTGTAACTAACAACGGTTTTTGGGGGAGAGCGATAAAAATAATTGACCCGTTGGATGAACCACGGGGAGGGGCCTTTCGCTTTGGTTTTACTCTGGGGACGCATGGGCGTAAGACGGGCGCAGAGCTTTGCTTCTTTCCCACCCCTTCAAAAAAAGGCTTCTCGATGGCCACCAAGACCAATCTACACCCCCGTAACCCGCATAAAGAGGGCTATGATTTCGCGCGCTTGGTCGCTTGCCTCCCTGAATTGGAGCCCTTTACGACCCGCAACCCCGCGGGTGAGACCACTATTGATTTTCGGGATGTGGCAGCTGTTCGTATGCTGAACCGGGCGTTGCTCAAGTCGCACTACGATGTCGAGGTCTGGGATCTTCCCGCCAATTATCTTTGTCCTCCGATTCCGGGGCGTGTCGATTATATCCACCATCTGGCGGACCTGCTGGCGCGCAGTAACGGAAACGAAATTCCGCGCGGGCCGAAGATCAAGGCGTTGGATATCGGGACCGGTGCCAGCTTGGTTTACCCCCTCACCGGGCAGAGCGTTTACGGCTGGCATTTCACCGGCGTGGATATCGACCCTGTGGCGCTTGAGTCTGCGCAACAGATTTGCCGTGATAACAATCTGGACGTGGACCTGAGGCTGCAGCCCGCCCGCGAAGATGTCTTTAACGGTGTGATAAAGCCCGACGACCGTTTCCACGTCAGCCTGTGCAACCCGCCCTTTCACGCCTCGATGGAAAAAGCCGCCAAAGGCACCCAGCGAAAATGGGCCAATCTTGGCAAGGGGCGTTCTGGCAAGCTCAACTTCGGCGGTCAAAACGCCGAGCTTTGGTGCCCGGGCGGCGAGATAAAGTTCATCGCCAATATGGTCGACCAAAGCCGGGCCTTTGCCGGTCAATGTCTGTGGTTCACGTCGCTCGTGTCGAAAAAGGACAATGTGCAGACGCTATATAAAATCCTGAAAAAGGCCAAAGTGGCCAACTGCGACGTTGTCGAAATGGCGCAGGGGCAGAAAACAAGCCGGTTTATCGCGTGGTCCTTTATCAGAAAAGACCAACGCCCAGCCTTTATGAAAGCTTAAAGGCGATAGGGGAGAGCGCCGTACGGTCGGGTCGGACGCGCTGCCCGCCCGATCTGCGCGGCCTAACCGGTGGTGTCGCCTTTGGTCTCGATCTTGAGCGTGGTGCCGCAATGTTTGCAGTGTACGGCATCAGACTCGTGGCGGCTTAGCCCGCATTCTGGACAGGTGTGTTTCACCTTGGCGGGCTGGAAGATCGTACGCGCCAGCTGCACAAAAAGCGCGACGCCGACCACCATAATGAAAACCGACAACAGCTTGCCGCCCGTCGTGGTCAACGTGATGTCACCAAAGCCTGTTGTTGTAAGCGTCGCCACAGTGAAATAGAGCGCGTCCACATAGCCCGCGATGCCTGCATCACCATCAAAGGTCAGGACGAAAACCAGCGACGTGATGACAAAGATAAAGACCAGCAGGTTCACCGCCGCAAGGATCGCATCCTCGTGTTTGCGAAAGAACATGCTTTCACGCCTGAGATCGTACAAGAGATGGTACGCATGGATCAGTCGAAGCCCGCGCAGCACCCGCAAGAACGCAAAGCTTTCGGCCATCAGCGGCGCAAGCACCAGCGATATCACCACCACAAGATCGGCAAGCGTATAGATGCGCAGCAGTTCTTTGCGCAGGTTCGTAGAGATCCACAGCCGCGCGGCAAGATCGAGCACGATAAACACGCCAAAGACCGTGTTTAGCGTGACGAAAAGGGGCGTCGAAGTGAGGGCTGCAGTTGCGATAAAGTAGACGATCGAGATTGAATCAAACAGGATCAGTCCATAGCGGAACCGCCGCGCGCGGGTGCTGCGCCCGTCGTACAAAGATTTGAGCGTGCTGCGAAGATCGTCCATCGGTTCAACTTGCTATAGGTTTCGGGGACGGTCACACGACATGCCGCTGCATGTCAAACTGGCGCAAGTGTCGCCAATATCAATGTCTTGCGTTTGCGCTGTCATCAGTGGGCACTGCTACCAACGCACAAATGCGCCGGATACCGACCGTCCAACAGGCGGTATCCGGCATTTACCTTACCAGGATGTAATCACAGTCCCGTGGTAGCTTTCGTCGATGAACGCTTTGATCTCGTCCGAATGATATGCCTCTAGCAGGGTCTTGACCCAAGGTGCGTCTTCCTTGCCCTTCTGCACTGCGATCACGTTCACATAAGGGTTGTCGGCGCTTTCCATCGCGATGGAATCTTCCTTGGGGCTCAAGCCCGATGCAATCGCGTAGTTGGTGTTGATCAGCGCCGCGTCCAAGTCCGCCAGCGAACGGGGCAGTTGTGCCGCGTCGAGTTCCTTGAACGACAGGTCTTTGGGGTTCTCGGTGATGTCCAGAACCGTCGGCACCAGACCAGCTGCGGGATCGATTTTGATCATGCCAAGCTGTTGCAGGACCAGCAGCGCACGGCCCCCGTTGGTGGGATCGTTCGGGATGCCAAAGGTCGCGCCTTCTTCAAGGTCGGCGATGTCGGTGATTTTGTCCGAATAGACTCCCATGGGCGTGGTGATCGTGTTGCCCACAACCGCCAGCGCAAACCCGCGGTCTTTCATCTGCGCCTCAAGGTAGGGCACGTGCTGAAAGGAGTTCGCTTCGATGTCGCCATCGGCCAGCGCTTGGTTTGGCACAACGTAGTCAGAGAATTCGATGACATCGATTTCAAGACCCATCGGCTCTGCGACGCGGGCGACTTCTTCCATGATCTCGGCGTGCTCGCCGGGGGAAACGCCGACTTTGATTTGCTCGGCCATCAAGGATGTAGCCATCAGCGCAATTGTGGATGTCAGGGTTACAAGACGTAGCATGTGTATGCTCCTTTAACTGGGAAACGAAGTAGGGGGAGGAGGCGACGGGGCGCTATTGCCCGCCGCTTTTGGTGGCGCGCTTGTCGACGGCAACGGCAATGCGTTCACCGATGGATTGCACAAGCTGCACCAGCACGATGAGAATGATCACAACGACCGCCATAACATCCGGCATAAACCGTTGATAGCCATAGCGAATACCCAGATCGCCAAGGCCTTCGCCGCCCACGGCACCGACCATCGCGGAATAGCCGATCAGGCTGACGATGGCGAGGGTCAGGCCCAGTGTGATACCGGGCAGCGCCTCTGGCAGCAGCACCTTGATAATGATCTGTAGCGGGGTCGCCCCCATGGCGTGCGCCGCCTCGATGAGGCCGGAATCGATCTCGCGGATCGCGTTTTCGACCAGACGCGCGATGAAGGGCACGGTGGCGATGGTCAGCGGCACGATAGCGGCTGTCGTGCCGATTGACGTGCCAGCGACCATCCGCGTGAAGGGGATGATCGCGACCACCAGTATGATAAACGGGACCGACCGTGTGGCATTGACTACGAGGCCGAGGATTTTGTTGACCCACGGTGCCGACAGCAGCTCGCCGCGTTGCGAGGTCGCCAGAAACAACCCCACGGGCAGGCCAAGCAGCGTTCCCAGCAGCGCCGAAACCGCCACCATATACAGGGTCTGGCCCGTGGCCTCTATCAGTAGGTTGATAAGGTTAGCCGACATAGCCAAGCACCTCCGTCATAAGCCCGTGGCTTTCCAAAAATGAACGCGCCTCTGCGGCCTTGGCCACGGGCAGCGACACCAGCAGGTTCCCGAAAGGGCGCGTGCCGATTTCCTCGACCGCACCGGCCAGGATGTTGACCGGAATGCCCATGTCCTGCGTCAGCCGCGCCAGCATCGGGTCGGTGGCATGCTGGCCTGCAAAGGTCACGCGGATCACCTCTTCGCCGCCCTGCGCGGGTGGGTTCGGCATCAGACGGTCCTTCACGAAAGCGGGCAGGGTGACGCCGGTCACCCCCGACAGGAAGGACCGTGTGGTCGGATGCTGTGGCGCGGTGAAAATATCATAGGTCTCGCCATGTTCGACGATGCGCCCGCTGTCGATCACCGCGACATGGCTGGCGATGTCACGGACCACGGCCATCTCGTGGGTGATCAGCAGAATGGTCAGCCCCAGTTCGCGGTTGATGTCTTTGAGCAAGGACAGGACGGTTTGTGTCGTTTCGGGGTCCAGCGCCGAGGTCGCCTCGTCCGACAGCAGCACCTTGGGGCCTGTGGCCAGCGCGCGCGCGATCCCCACCCGTTGCTTTTGCCCGCCAGACAGCTCTGCCGGATAGCGTGTGGCGTGCGAGGTCAGCCCGACCCGTTCGATCAGGTCGGCGACACGTGGTTTGATCTGGGATGATGGCACACCGGCGATTTCCAGCGGCAGGGCGATGTTGCCCGCCACGGTGCGCGAGGCCAGCAGGTTAAAGTGCTGAAAGATCATCCCCACATCGCGACGGATCGCGCGCAGCTTGGCCCCTTTGGCGGCCACGACATTCTGTCCACCCACCAGCACCGCACCCGTCGTGGGCTGCTCGATCCCGTTGACCATGCGCAGCAACGTTGATTTGCCAGCGCCGGACCGTCCGATGATGCCGGTGATCGACCCTGGCGCCATCGCCAAAGACACGCCTTCAAGTGCCGTGACAGTCGCACCGCCGGATTTGGAATAGCCTTTGCCCACGTCTTCAAACGTGATCGAAGCGCCGTTGGGTTCTGTCATGATCGGTCCAGCCTGCGGTCGGTTGCGGTGGCGCCCGTAGACAGAAAGGCAGGGGGTATTGCAAGCGCAGTTTTCGCATACCCGCCCTGTCTTTACTGGCGCTTTGGCGGGTAGGTTTTTATAGGTCTAGAACAAGATGGCCATCCGCCTGTGTTGCGCGCGACTGGCAGGTGATCAGCGTCGTTTCGCGTTGGGCCTGCGACAGCACATAATCGCGGTGGTCGGCGTCGCCCTGTAACAGCCCGCAGGCGCAGACGCCACAAATACCGTCGGCGCATTTCACGTCCACGGGCACGCCTGCCTCTGTCAGCATATCCGACAGGCTGCGATCTGCGGGAACGTGGATATCCTTGCCGGTCTTAGCCAGATGGACCGTGAAACTGTGGTTCTCGCGCGGCGGGGCCTCGGGGACGGCGAAATATTCGATATGGCAATGATCCTCGGCAAAACCCGCATAGGTTGCGGCGGCCATCGCGGCCTCCATATAGGCTGGCGTGCCGCAGGCGTAGGCGTGGCTGCCCTTGGGGTGATCTGACAGGATCGCATCAAAGTCTGCCCGACTGCCCTGATCGCTGATGTGCCGCACCGCGCGCGTGGCCCAAGGGGCGGCGGTGATTTCATCGGCAAAGGCCAGATCAGCGGCAGTGTGGGCTGAATAGTGCAGTGCAAAGGGCCGGCCCAGCTGGTGCAGACGATGTGCCATAGCGATCATCGGCGTGATCCCGATGCCGCCCCCCATCAACACGCTGAAGGCTGCGTCTTCGGTCAGGGGGAAATGGTTGATCGGACGCGCCGCGAAAATCTTGCGGCCTTGGCTAAAGATACGGTGCATCAGCGCACTACCACCGCGCCCCTGATCCTCGCGCTGAACGGCAATGACATAGCGCGACCGGTCTGAGGGATCGCCGCACATGGAATACTGGCGCAGGTACTCGGGCGCGATCACCACATCCAGATGCGCCCCTGCCTGCCACGCGGGCAAATCCGCCCTGTCTGGGTCGCGCAGCTCGTACCGCGTGATCCCGTCGCTCAGCACATCAGCGCGCGTGACGGTCAGCGCCAGCACCGGACTGTCGGCCAGCGGTTTGAGCGCGGGCACCAATCCTTTCGTCTCGCCGCGTGCGACCCGCGCGCGGTGCGTCGCGGCGGGGATCATCTCGCCATAGGCGCGGATACCGGCCTCGCGGTCCATCGGGTCGGGATAGGGATAAGGATGCGGGGCCAAGGGTGCAGGGTAGACGGCAAGCGTCTGGTCCTTGGGGCTGAGCTTCAGGTCTTTTTGCAGGCCACGGGTGTTTACCGGCTTGTCGGTGGGTCGATAGCCGCCGTCGTCCTGCACCTCCAGGTCCCACCACCATTTCTTGACGGGGTTGATGTCGCCGCGGCCAAGTAGATCGTCCAGCTTGGCAAGGGCGGGGGCCGTGGCAGGCACCTTCATCGCGGTCCAGCGCCATACGCTGTCGGCCAATATCCCTTCAAGGTTCCACGGGCAGGTTTTCATGCAGCGCCCGCACATGGCACCACCTTCGGTCGTGATCCGGTAGGTGGCGCATTTCTGGCTGTCCGACTTCCAAATCTCATAACCGTTGAACATCAGCTTCGGCCCCGCCGTGATCGCCCCCGAGGGGCATTCGCGGGCGCATTTCTGGCAGCTTTCGCAGAATTTCTGCAGGCCGAAATCGATCGGCTTGTCGTGGATCATCGGCAGGGTGGTCGTCACCGTTCCCGATTTCAGACGTGGGCCAAGGTAGGGGTTCAGGATCACCTCGCCGATGCGGCTGACCTCGCCCAGGCCCGACAGCAACAGCAAGGGCGGTTGCAGCACATCGCCGTCCATCACCGTATGCGCCTTGGCCGGATAGCCCAGATCGCGGATCAACCGCGCCAGCACGCCGCCCACAAGGCTAAATCGCAGATAGGCCCGCATGGATTGCGCCACGCTGATCCAGTCATCGCCCGAGGCCCCCTCCATCGTGTCAAATCCCTGATCGATGACAAGGCTGATCGCCTGATCATGGGGCGGGGCAATCGCGGTGCCGGTGGCGTCATGGCTGTACCACGCCCAGTCGGGGCAACGGCTGACGCCCACGGCATCGGCCCCCAGAAAATAGGCGACGGCTTTGACCATCTCTGCGGCTTGCTGAGGGGCTGGGGCTGTTTGTGTCTCGGCCGCCTTGCCATCCTGCAGCAGGCAGAAAGCCCCCAAGGCACGCCGTTGCGCCATGGATGTCGGCGTTTTGCGGATGTACCGCCCGCCGGTGGCCCCGTCTTGCAGTTTCTTGCCCATATCCCCGAACAGCGCACGGCTGAACATATCGGTACGTTTGGGCAGGCGCGGGATGCGGGGCTCATCCATATAGGTCGTGGGGCTGTCCACGCGTTTAAGCTTTTCGAACGGCTGCGCGCCATCGGCAAAGCGCCGCGTCGCATAGGTGGGCGGTGTGCGGGGCAGGGTGGCGGTGGCGGCCAAGGGCCGGTCGCAGTCCAGGTCCATTGCCATGGTGATCGCGGCCAGCGAAAACCGCGTGCCGACAAAAGGGGCGGTCAACTGGCCATCTTGGGGCAGGGCGAGCCCCGCCGCCACCGCCAGCTGGCTCAGGTCCACATCACTTGCCGTCATGGTATGCCCGCGCGCCGGACGCCCCAGTAAACGGATGTAATTTGACAGCACCGCCGCCGATTCAGCGGCCAGCAGAGAGGATCGGTGATCCTCCATCCCCGCAATCCACGCGGCACCGGGTTCATTCTGCTCAACGGCGCGGGGGTGCGCAAACAGGACCACCAGCGCATGGGTATGCGCGTTGATGACCGTCTCTGGTGCCGAGACTGAATCGCGCAGGTCCGCCATGATCGCATCCACGCCCGAGGCCAGCGTCTTGACCTGTCGCGTCTGCAAATCCTGGGCCAACCGCGCGACATCCGCGTTGCGGAGGGGCTGTGCCAAATGGTGATCGGGGGCGAGCTTGCAAATCCCCACCATCGTCGCGTCGTTGAAATAGGCAAACGCCTTGAGGTGCTGCGCGCGCTCTGTCAGATCGGCGGGGATGTCGGCCAAAGCGGTGTTCACCAGACCTTCGCGGATCGCATCCAGCATGGCGCGATGATCGCGCGTGGCCTGCGCCAGAGGGCGGTCGTCCCCTATCACCCCCAAAGCTTTGAAAGCTGGCACAGGCCCTGCCGCACCATCTGCGCGCTGCAGCTTTTCAGTCTGATATGCGCCCATGTGGGGGGGGCGGTTTTTGCGCGAGCGCAGCCTTGTGGTCATGGTCACTACCTTTGATTTAGGCGTTATAGTTGTCATGGATCAACTATTTTGCAAGCAAACAGTAGCGGCGCGGCAAAAATGAAGTATTCAAGCGTTATGAGCGAACCCGACCTTACGAGCGAACCCGAAAATTCCGCCGCTTCCTACAGCCTGCACGACAGGCTGGGCTTTCGCGTGTCGCGGCTGGCGGCAATTATGCGCGCTAGTCTGGACAAAGAGCTGTTGCAGCTTGGGCTGACACGGTTGGAATGGTGCGTGTTGGCCAGCATCGCGTTGGAAGGCATCACCGCACCCTCTGAAATCGCCGAGAATATCGGGATCACTCGCCCCACCGCGTCACGGACGTTTAAGCAGATGCGCGCCAAGGGCTGGCTGCTGCAGAACTTGACGGATGGGGACGGGCGCGCCCGTGCGATCACGCTGACCGACGCGGGGCAAGACCTGCTGGCGCGGGCGCGGGTGCTGGTCGACGCGCATCAGGCACGGTTTCTGGGCAAGCTCGACCGCCAGGCGGCCGCGCATTTTCTATCGTCGCTGGATACGCTGCTAGAAGGCGTCCACGACCGGTTCGACGACCCGTAGCGCGGCTTAGGTCACGGCAGGAAATACGTTCGACTGTTTTAGCACGCCGTAGGCAAAGCTGGAATCAATCGACGCGATGCCGGGGATATTATGCAGCTTGTGGCGCACGAATTCCTCGTAACTTTTTAGGTCCTCGACCAGCACCCGTAGCAAATAATCCTCGCTGCCGGTGATGACATAGCAGTCTAGTATCTGGTCGGTCTCGTGCACCTTCTTTTCGAACAGTTTCACCACCTCGCCCGTGTGGCTGCTCAGCCTTATGCGTACCAGTGCGGTCACCGGCAGCCCATAGGCGCGTTCGTCGACAATGGCGGTATAGCCCTTGATCACGCCCTTCTCCTCAAGTGTGCGGGTGCGGCGCAAACAGGGGGAGGGTGACAGGTTCACCTGTGCGGCCAGATCCTGATTGGTCAGCCGCCCATTGCGCTGAAGCGCTTTTACGATCTCGCGATCCTTGCTGTCCATTTTGGCCTCTTAGGGGCAGGATATGCCTTAAATTCTTATTTTGGCGCAATCATTAGCAACCATCTGCCGAGCGGTACAGCGTAAAACGGCGCAGATACAATGCGCAGGAATATAATGCTCAGCTCCCCCTCGATACCCGCCACGAACGGATTTTCCCCGCAGCAAATCCCCCTTCGACCGCTGGTCGGCTACCTCGCGATTGCGGTGACCGTGCTGGTTTGGGCGGGGTTCGCGCTGTCGACCCGTGCGGCCAGCGGGGCGCAGTTGACCCTTGGCGACGTGGCGTTGATCCGCTCGGCAATTCCGGCACTGGTATTTTTGCCCTTCCTGCCCAAGCGGATGGCGATGCTGAAACGGCTTCCGCCGCACCGCTGGCTGATGATCGCAGCCGGTGCGGGGCTGCCGTTCTTTGGGTTGGCGGCCATAGGCGGTGCGCAAACCTCGGCGACGCATGTCGGCGCGTTGATTGCGGGGACGACGCCGGTGTCGGTCGCGGTGCTGACGTGGGTGTTCTACCGCCAACGCCCTGACGCGCTGCTGCCGCTGGGGATTGTGCTTGTCGGGGTGGCAGCGCTGATCGGGGCGTCAGGCAATCTGGCGGCGGGCAGCCTGTCGGGCGTGGCATTGCTGCTGTCGGCAAGCCTGCTTTGGGGCTGCTATACGCTGGGGCTGCGTGGCAGCGGGCTGGACCCGATCGGTTGCGCGCTGGTGCTGGCGCTGCCGTCGACGCTGGTGCTGCTGCCGTTGCTGGCAACGGGGGTGCTGCCAAGCAGTCTGACGCAGGTGCGTTTGGCTGAGGCGATGCCGTATATCCTCGCTCAAGGCATCGGCGTGGGCCTTATCTCGAGCCTGACTTACGCCATCGCCATCGCCCGTCTGGGGGTCGCGAAATGTGCCGCCATTGGTGCGCTCGCCCCCGCGATTGCTGCTGTGTTGGCCGTGCCGCTGCTGCACGAGGCGCTGTCAATGGGCACGATCCTGGCCGTTCTCATCATCTGCGCAGGCGTCATGCTGGCGAGCCGACCCAAGCGGCAACCTGGTGCATGACGCGGGCCTATGTGTCGGTCCCGCGCCCGCGCGTGTCAGCGTGCAGGGGCGTCCAGTATCCCCAGCCGCGGTTCGGTTAAGGAAGTCACCGCGATGCGCCCGTCAGGCAGGGTCACGGCACCAGTCGTCAACGCATAGTCGCCAGCCGGATCCTGAAGCGTTTCCAGCACCTTACCCGACGCATCCATACGCAGGATAAAGCCATAGCGCAGCGGTGCGGGTTTCATGCTGTCCGGCAGGCGCATAATCACACGGCGCAGGGCGGGGTAGCCCGCCAGCTTGTCCATCGCGGGATTGCGCGGGCTGACCAGACCGATCCAAAACGTGCCATCCGGCGCATTGTTGATGTTGTCGGGGAACCCCGGCAGGTTCTCGAGAACAACCGATCCCGCGCTGCCGTCTAGCGGGAAGCGCCAGATGCGGTAGCTGCCTGTTTCAATCACGAAAACCGCGCTCTCTGCATCATCCACCACGACCCCGTTGGCAAAGTTCAGGCCACCCGCGAACACTGTGGTTTCGCCCGTTGCGGGGTCGTATTTCAGGATGCGCCCGTTCGCAGAATGCTCCACCAGATCCAGCACGGATGCTGCCAGCGTGCCGCCATTGCCCTCTGCCCCAAAGCGGGTCGAGGCGTCCGAGAAATAGACGCTGCCATCAGCGGCGATATCTACATCATCGGCGTAAAGGATCGGGCTGCCGTCTTTGGTCGTCTCGGCCAGCAGGGTCACAGCACCCTTACGGTCAATCGCCAGCAGGCCGCGATAGGCGTCGGCTACAAAAAGCGTGCCATTGTCGTCAAATTCTATCCCCAATGGGCGACCGTCGGTTTGAGCAAAGACGCTGATCGCCCCGTCGGCTTCGACCCGCAGGATTTCACCATCGTGGGTGGCGACATATACCAGCCCGTCCGGCCCGATATCCGCATCCTCCGGCCCGCTGCGCCCATCTAGGTCAATGATCTCCAGCGCGGTCAGCCGGTCGTTGGGTGCGTAGCCTGCAGTATAGCCCTGATCTTGCGGTGCCTCCCACGCGACGGGGGCGACAGACACGGGCCAGAACGCCAGATATGCCAGCGCTGCCAGTAGGCCGATGCCGAGTAGAGTGAATAGTTTTCTCATGGGGGATCCTCCGCAGGATTCGCGCGTAGGTAGTGGCGCACAGTGTACGGTTGCCGATCCGCTGCGCCGGTTCAAGAGGCAGCACGCGGAGCCCCCGCAGTGATGGTCACCGCGAGGGAGGCATTCGTCAGCTTTCTACGTCAAAGCTGAGCCCCGCATTGGCGGTCAGCCGGTCGATGATCGCGCTGCCAAAAACGGGTGCCGCTGTCAGAACGCCACCGGGGGCGGCTGCGGCCTCTTCGATCAGGCAGATCGCTGCTTCGGTCAACATCTTGGAGGTAGACCCGTAGCCCGGATCACGGTCGCCCTTGACCCCGACAGTCAGCCGCTCGCCCCCGTCGGTAACGCCGGTGAACATCAGGTCATAGCTGCCGTTGTCGCGTTCCTCTTTCGAGGGGCCTTCGCCCGGTTTGATATCACCGTCGCCCATAGGGTTGGATTTGGCGATGCTGCTGGCGATCGCTTCGCCCTTCTCGCCCTTGCCGGTGAACATCATCTCTTCGTAGGTGAATTCCGTGCCGTAGGGGTGGCCCATCAACATGTTTGATCGGTGCACATTCTTGGTGTTGATCGACGCCATGACAAAGGGTGCGACCCAGATGCCAAAATCGGGGTCTTCGTAGGGCTTGTTGCCATAGGGTTGCTTGGGCCCCTCGAACCCCGGTGTCAGCGCAAAGGACGACACCAGACGTTTCATAACCTCTGGGTCGCCCATGGCGAGCTTCATGGTTTCTTTGCCCGACGCGGCTGTCCCGCCAGAGAAGGTCCCCTTCATGCCGCGCACCCGACCTTTGACCTCCCGAAGCGGCGCGCCAAAGCGTTTCTGCGCCTCTTGTTGCAGAAAATAGACGCCCATGTCGAAGGGAATGCTGTCGAAGCCACATGAATGCACGATCCGCGCACCGCTGGCTTTGGCAGCATCGTTGTATTTCTCGATCATGTCCCACATGAACGGCGGCTCGCCCGACAGGTCGACGTAATCGGTGCCGGCTTTGACACAGGCCGCGACCAGCGGTTCGCCATACAGCAGATAGGGGCCGACCGTGGTGATGATAACCCGCGCCCGTGCGACCATCGCGTCCAGCGACGCCGGGTCAGAGGCATCTGCCTCGATCAGGGGCGTATCGGCAGGTAGACCCATCTCGTCGCGCACCGACGCAAGCTTGGATGCGCTGCGACCGGCCATGGCCCAGGGACGATCCGGATAGGTCGCGTGGATGTATTCCGCGACCAGCCGCCCCGTAAATCCAGTTGCGCCGTAGATGATGATATCGAATTCAGCCATGTGCCGTTCCTCCCCGATTGGTTGCATGTCTTTGCGCAACTATGGGGCGAGGCAGGCGGTATTGACCATCACCGAGTTCTGGAACGCTGCGTCGGGGTGCAAAAGAAACGGGCCGCAGCAGATGCTACGGCCCGTCTCGAAGTCAGGTAAGATGCGTTCAGATCACTCTGCGGGGAGCTTCCACGCGTCGCGGTCGATGTCCAGATCGGCATAGTCATCGGGGTTCAGCACAGGACGTTCGATGCCGGCCTTAAGCTGCTGACGGAAGTCGCGCAGCAGGCGCATGGCCACAGGAAACAGCATCATGATCGCCAGCAAGTTGACCAGCGCCAGAATACCCATCATCGGATCCGAGAAGAAGAACACCGCTGTCGCCGCCGGTGCTGTCGCCCCAAGGAAGACAATGGCGATGATCGCGATCCGCAGACCCAGAATACCCAAGGGGCTTTTGGTCAGCACAGTCATCGCGTTTTCACCCAGATAGTAGTTGTAGATGATCGACGAGAACGAGAACAGCAAGATCGCGCCGCTCAGGAAGTACTGCACCCATGTGCCCAGATGCGACACCATGCTTTGCTGTGTCAGCGCCACACCGTCGATGCCTTCGGCACCGGGGACATAGACATCGCCCAGCAAGATCACGAAGGCCGTGCACGAACAGATGATGATTGTGTCGATAAAGACCGAAAACGACTGTGTGATGCCTTGGCTGATCGGGTGGCGTACCTCTGCTGTGGCAGCCACGTTCGGCGCTGAACCAAGGCCGGCCTCGTTCGAGAACAGACCGCGACGCAGACCTTGGGCGACGGCCGCCCCCATGCCACCACCGACGGCTTCTTGCAGGCCGAAGGCGTTGGTGACGATGTCATAGATCACGCCGGGCAGGCTGGTGATGTTCAGCAAGATCACGATCAGCGCCATTCCCAGATACCCGATGGCCATGATCGGCACCACAACATCGGACACTTTGGCGATGCGGTGGATGCCGCCAAAGATGATAAAGCCCGAGACGATCGCCAGCGCGATGCCGGTCCAGATGCGGTCAATGCCAAAGCTGTCTTGCATGGACCCAGCGACCGTGTTGCCCTGGAACGCGTTAAAGCCGAGGCCAAAGGCGGCAATCAGGCAGATCGCGTAAACCACGGCCAGCCAGCGGTATTCTTTGCCCAACCCGTGGATGATCGCGCCAGCCGGACCGCCGCGGTAGGTGTGCTCTCCGACTTTGCGTTTGAACAGCTGGGCAAGCGAACATTCGACAAGGCTGGTGGCCATGCCGACCAGCGCGATGGCCCACATCCAAAAGACAGCACCGGGACCGCCAAGCGAGATCGCAACCGCGACCCCTGCGATGTTCCCGCCGCCGACACGTCCGCCGACCGATACCAGCAGCGCTTCGCGTGCCGAAATCTGATTAGAATCGTCCGCGTTGTTCTTGTTCGACAGGACGCGGAACATGCGGCCAAAGTATTCGATCTGCACGAAACCGGTCGTGATGGTGATGAAAATACCGAAGATGACGAGGATCGGGATCAGCGACCACCCCCAGGTGAAGTCTCCGATCCAGCCGAAGAGAAGTTCAAGAAATTCCATATTTATGTCCCTATGTTTTGCCGCGTTTTAAGGCGATCGTGCCCAAAGCGTAAAGCCGAATGACGCAGCAGGACGGATGTGCCAGTCATGCCGCGTCTAGTGCGTTGAAACTTATGAGCTTAATTTTTAGGCAAAGCCGAGACGGGACGGCTTTTCGGAGGTTAATCCGCAATTTCTCCGCATTGATCTGTCGCCAGATAGCGTTGTCGCGCGTCGAAATCGCTGTGCTGGCTCAGCGCGAACTGGATTTTTACAAAGGCCATTTCAGGTGTCATCTGGCCACCGTCGATCGCGCCGCTGTCTCGCAGCGCCTTGCCCGCGGCATAGGTGCCGATCTGCATGCCGCCTTCGGCACATTGGCTGACGGCGACCACCGGAACGGCCCTGTCTCGGGCCTTGCGCAGGGCAGCGCGCAAAGGAGGGCTGTCGGGGACCGTGCCGGCACCATAGCAACGCAGGACGATCCCGTCGCACATGCCCGCAGCCTGATCCAGCAAGGCGGCGCTGAAACCGGGGGTGACAGTCAGCACTGCGACCTCATGCGGGCGCAGCGGGCTAAGTTCAGGGGCAGGGGCTGCAATGCGCGGCACGCTGTCTGTGGGCGCGGCGGTAAAGGCGTCCAGCGCTTGCGAATGGGCCTTGCGCACGCGTGCGCCATGCAACCGCTTGCCGCCGAACTGGACCCAGACACCAGCCGCCGCCGTACGGGCAGCGATCAGCGCATCGATCAGATTTGCGGTGCCATCGGTATCGGCGACGGTCAGCGGGCGCATGGCTCCGGTCACGATCACGGGACGTGCCAGTCCGGGCAGCGCTAGGCACAGCGCAGCGGCGGTATAGGCCAGCGTATCCGTGCCATGGGTTACAACAAACCCGTCAAAGCGATCACGGTACTGGTGGATGGTTTCGGCGATGCGCAGCCAGTCCTGCGGCGTGGCTTGGGCGGAATCGATCAAGGGATCAAGCCGCAGCACCTCGACCGTGTCTGAGACGAGACCACTGGCAACCAAGGCTGCCACGGCGTCTTCGACCACGCCCGCACGCGGTGCAAATCCGTCGGGGGTCTGGGCCATGCCAATTGTGCCACCGGTATGGATCAATAATATCGCCATGCTGCACCCTTTGTGCTGATTGCCCCTGCAAAGGCCTCTCTTAAAAGTGCCGCAGGCGGACCAGATGCGTCCGCTGCTGTCAAGCCTGCATCAGGCGGGCTGGATTGCCATGCGTCGGGCGGACCCGATCAGAGTACCGGCACAGGGTTCCAGTCAGGCTCTGTCGGAGGTACCGGCCTTCGTTATCGCTTCCCGAAGCGCGGCGCTAAAGCGGTCCATAATCGCGGTATCTTGTGACAACGCGTGGCGCAGGGATCGGGACAGTTCTAGCTGCACGCCCGCGCCGCTGAGGGTGCGATTGCAGATGTTGGTCGGATGCACGCCGGGCAACGCCGTGTTGAGTTCAGCCGCAAACCCCGCGGCGCGCAGGGCTTCGCCAATGGCATCGCGCAGGCCTTCGGCACGGCCCCCGAGCCAGACCGCGTCGGTGCCGTCGTTCTTGCGCCCGTGCACGGCGACCGACGTGACTGCCCGCGCCACCAGTGCCAGTGCGTCGGGTTCATCAAACCGGTGCGAGGTAATGTGGAAATCGCCATGGGCACCGAGGTGCAGCGCCTCGAACAGATAGAACGACAGATCATCCCCTGCCACAGCCCGCGCGATCTGCGCCGTCTCGGGTTCGATCGTGCCCCCATGCGGCGCAAGGATCACAACGGGCGTGCTGCGATCCTTGACTGTGATACGGTAGTCTTTCCCCGCCTCATGCGCGGCGGCAAGCGTGGCGAAATCGGGATAACGGTCGGCCATGTATGTCCTTTCCAACGTGCAAAGGGGGGCGGGCTATACGTCCAGCTTGGTCACGGTCTTGGAGATTTTGCCATCTGTACGGCGCAGGGCGACCATCTCTCCAAAACGGATACGCAACCAGTCATCGCGGTCTTCAGTCAGCGGTTCGGACGCGAAAATGGCCGAGGTCGCTTCCCCCTCGGCGCTGCTGTCGACCTTGTAGCTGTCGGCGTAGTCCTGATAATTCTGGCCCATCAGTAGGTACATCGGTTCCAGTAGCATCGACAAAGAATAGTCGTCGGTGCCGGGGCCTGCCTTGCGCAGCTCTTTCCAGTCGCCCTCGGGGGCCGTTTCGCCCTTGTGGCCTGCGCCATAGTTCACGCCGATGATCCGGTCGGGAGACACCAGCGCGATCTTGAGCTTGGTTAGGGCCACCAAGTCCAGTTTGCGCATCGCCTCCAGCACCGCGCCAAGCAGCTTTTCAAACGCCACTTGCACATCGTCATCGCTGTCGCCCTCCATCAGGGACAGCAGCAGCACGTAGAAGAATTCGGTGTCGGTCGTGCCCTTCATCTGGCGAAGATAGTTGTCCTTGCACAGCGTCAGCAATTCGCGTTGCAGCAGCCGCCAATGGGGCAGGGCCCCGTTCTGTGCGATGATCCACGGCGTGCCCTTGAACGAGAACGGGTGGCAGTTTTCATCGGCCAACACGTTGCGCGCATCATAGGCCGCGGCTCGGACATGGGCGAGCATGGTGCTGGCCTGAAGACTGGGAATGATCCCGGGGGCGTTGTCATCATGAAACGCCGCCATTGGGCGATGATACAACAGCGGCTCTTCGGGTTTCAGCAGATGCGCGCTCCATAACCCAAATCCCCAGCCCGCAAGTTGCAGGTTCGGGTGCAGTTCGGGATCAAGGCTCTGGTTGATTAGACTATTTTCCGGCTTGGTTAGCAGGCTTTCAAGCGGAATTTCGGGCCCGATATAGGCGAGAACGCGACACATAGGTTTCCTATCTCTTCAAAGGGCGATCACGGGCATCACAGTCAAAAGCGCTGCGCCGTGTGTTTGTGGCAGGACAGGTAGAGCGTTGCCGATCAAAGACCAGATCACCTGCGGAAATAATAATATACGATTTACATGATCGTATTTACTTGTCAGAATGTGCGGGGAGAGGGGCGCGCCTATGACACTTCGGCAGTCGAAATCAGACATCCTATTCGACAGGCTCCGGCGCGACATCCTGACGCTAGAATTACCGCCTGGCATGGTCTTGCGCCTGCCTGCGTTGTCCGAACGCTATGCCATCGGGCTGACGCCCCTTCGCGAATGTCTGAACCGGCTTGCGGTGGAACAGCTGGTCGTGCCCGAGCATAACAAGGGCTTTCGCGTCACCCCACTGACCCGCGCCGACCTTCTGGACCTAGAACGCAGCCGCGACGCTGTCGAAGGGGCGATGCTGGCCCATTCCGTCAGCCAGGCCGATGATGCATGGGAGGCAGGGGTCATCGGTGCCTACTACCACCTGGCGAAAACGACCGTGCCGTCGGTAATTCGTGAAGATGACGCGCTTGCCCAATGGACACGGCGGCATCTGGCCTTTCACCAAGCGTTGGTCGCCGGTGCGCGGTCGCCTTGGATGGCGCGGTTTGCAGGGCAGTTGCAGGATCAGCTGGGCCGCTATCACCGCTTTATTCAGTCAGGCCTGCGCGATCTGACCCAAACCGCGCCATCGCTTGCGACCAAAGCGGCCGCTGTCTCTGCTGCTGGCATGGCGCTGGAACCGCACCGTGCGCTTTATCAGGCAGCACTTGATCACGATCCGGCTGCGGCGCTTGCGGCCTTTCGCCATCACACCGGCCTCAGCATCGCCGCCTTCGAGGAGCTATCGACCTTGATGCCTGCCCATTCGCCGTTTGCTAAAACCCTCGGCCCCCAATCGGAGACTCCCGCATGACCGGCTACAACCCCGCTGACGAGGGCGCACAAATGTCCTTTGCCAAGGATATGTCTTATACCGACTACCTGTCACTTGACCCGATCCTCGGGGCGCAGAACTGCAAATCGGACGCCCACGACGAGATGTTGTTCATCATCCAGCACCAGACGTCCGAGCTGTGGATGCGCCTTTGCCTGCACGAGCTTTCTTCCGCCCGGGCGCATTTGGCGCAAGGCGATTTCGCCCCCGCGATGAAGATGCTGGCCCGTGTGGCGCGTATTTTTGAACAGCTTAACAGCGCGTGGGACGTGCTGCGCACAATGACCCCCAGCGAATACACTGATTTCCGCGATGACCTTGGCGCGTCGTCGGGGTTCCAGTCGCATCAATACCGGCTGATCGAATTCATCCTCGGGAACCGCAACCGTGCGATGATGAAGGTGCATGAACACCGCCCTGAACTGCACCACATGTTGACGCAGGAACTGGGCACGAAATCGCTGTATCACGTGGCGCTTGACCTGCTGGCAGAGGCAACGGGGCGAAGCTTTGACGCGCATGTCTATGCGATGGGCACCCCCCATGCGGCGGATGATGCGGTCATGCAGGCGTGGGTCACCGTGTACAAAGACCCGCGCGCCCATTGGCAGCTGTACGAGCTGGCCGAAAAGCTGGTCGATCTGGAAGATTACTTTCGCCGCTGGCGGTTCAACCATGTGACCACGGTGGAACGCATCATCGGATTTAAACGTGGCACGGGCGGCACGTCGGGGGTGAAATACCTGCGCCGGATGCTCGAAGTCGAACTTTTTCCCGAACTCTGGAACTTACGAGGTGTCCTGTGACCCAACTGCCGATGAAAGACCGCTTCTCCCTGCCCGAGGGCATGATCTACCTTGACGGAAACTCGCTAGGGCCGCTGCCTGTGGGCACGGCCGAAAAGGTTCAAGATGTGGTGCAGGCGCAATGGGGCGCGCATCTGATCAAGGGCTGGAACCTTGACGGATGGATGGCGCAGCCCGCCCGTGTGGGTAACCGCATCGCCCGTTTGATCGGCGCGCCAAAGGGGTCGGTGACCATGGGCGACACGCTATCGGTCAAAGTGTTTCAGGCTCTGTCTGCCGCGCTAAAGATGCGCCCTGACCGGCGGGTGATCCTATCGGACAGCGGCAACTTTCCGTCGGATCTGTATATGGCCGAAGGGTTGATCAACCAACTGGGGCAGGACTACGAGCTGCGTATCGTCGCCCCCGAAGAGGTGGCAGGTGCCATGACCGACGATGTTTCGGTCGCGATGATCACGCAGGTCGATTATCGCACGGGCCGGATGCACGACATGGCGGGCATTACGGCGGCGGCCCATGGGGCTGGGGCGGTGATGCTGTGGGATCTGGCGCATAGCGCAGGGGCCGTGCCCGTCGATGTGGCTGTCTGCAATGCTGAATTCGCCGTCGGTTGCACTTATAAATACCTCAACGGTGGGCCGGGGGCCCCGGCGTTTGTCTATGCGCGGCCTGATATTGTCGCCGAAATCCAACCCGCGCTGGCCGGATGGCTGGGGCATGATGCGCCTTTCGCGTTTGAAACAGGCTATCGTCCGGCACCCGGCATCGAACGCATGCGCGTCGGGACACCCCCTGTGATCCAACTGGCCGCGCTGGAACACGCGCTGGGCGTTTGGGACGACGTGGATATGGCCGACTTGCGCGCCAAGTCCGTCGCGCTGAGCGAACTTTTCATCCAGCTTGTCGAAGAGCACTGCCCCGAGCTGACGCTGGCCAGCCCACGCGACGCAAGCCACCGCGGCAGTCAGGTGTCGTTTGCGTCAAAGAATGGCTATGCGGTGATGCAGGCCCTAATTTCGCGGGATGTGATTGGTGATTTCCGCGCGCCCGACATCATGCGCTTTGGTTTCACGCCGCTTTATATCGACGAGGCCGACGTGCGCGGTGCGGTGGATATTCTGGCCGATATCCTGAACACCCGCAGCTGGGACCGACCCGAGTATCATCAAAAGCGCGATGTGACCTGACCGGCACAAACCATGCTCTGCCACAGCAAGCGACATCGGGACGCAGCGCTGTGGCGGGACGCGTCTTGGCGATGGTTATTCGCGCAGTTGGGCGCTATGGTTGTGCCATGCTTGATCTACAGTCCCGTCCGAAATGCAGTGAATGCCCGATCCGTCACCGTGCCGTTTGTGCGCGCTGCGACGACGACGAGCTGTTGATGCTTGAACAGATCAAAACCTATAAATCGTTCAAGGCGGGGGATCAGGTGCTGTGGCGCGGTGATGGGCTGACTTATGTCGCGTCGGTCGTGGCAGGCGTCGCCAGCCTTGGCAAAACGATGGAAGACGGGCGCACCCAGATGGTCGGCTTGCTGCTGCCGTCGGATTTTATCGGCCGTCCCGGGCGCGAGACGATTGATTTCGATGTGGTGGCGGTGACCGATGTGACGCTGTGCTGCTTTCACCGCAAACCCTTCGAGGCATTGATCGAAACCACGCCCCATATTGCCCAACGGCTGATGGAAATGGCGCTGGATGAACTGGACGCCGCGCGCGACTGGATGCTGTTGCTGGGCCGCAAGACCGCCCGCGAAAAGATCGCGACCTTCATCGAAATGCTGGTGCGCCGACAACAGCTTACCATCGCCGACGCAATGGATCAGGAGCTCGTTCTGCCCCTGACACGTCACGAGATCTCCAACTATCTGGGTCTCACGCTCGAGACTGTCAGCCGCCAGCTTGGCGCGATGAAGAAAGAGCGTATCGTGCAGTTCGTTGACCGCCGCCGGTTCCGCGTGACCGACCTTAAGGCGCTGCACGTGGCGTCGGGTGACGACTGCCCCTAAAGATATTTTTCTACTGATTTGATCTGCATCAACGCGGGTGTCCAAACAGTAGTGTCTGATGCCTGCACCTTCATAGGAGAGTGCAGCATGTACAAGAATATCCTGATCCCCGTTGTTTTTGAGACCCCCGAAATCACCCAGACCGCCTTTGACGCGGCGCAGGCGCTGGCGTCAAAGGATGCCAAGCTGACGTTGCTTCACGTGATTGAAACAGTGCCGATCTATGTCGCGGACTATATTCCCACCGACGTTTTTAGCGTCGCCCGCGAGACGGTGCAGGCGCGGCTGGAGGCGTTGGCGCTAGAGCTGCCCGAATGTACCACCGCCATTGCTGACGGGCGGGCGGGACCGCGGGTGACCCGCTGGGCCGAGGAAAACGGGATGGACTGCATCGTCATCGCGTCGCACCAGCCTGCGTTTTCGGACATTCTGCTTGGCTCTGTTGCGCAATATGTGGTGCGCCACGCCAAATGCGCGGTGCATGTCGTCAGATAATCGGCACCCTCACGGGCAAACTTGACCCAGATCAAAGACCGGTTCGCGTGGCCCCTTTACGCCCAAAGCGCGAACAGGAAAGCGCCGCCCCGATCAGGGCGGGCGCATACATAGAGGTCCGATATGAATTACTTGAAACTCGTCATTCTGGCGCTGGTGGCGTTGATCGCTGCGATGGGGGCCAGTTGGGCACGTGATATCGCGTATCAGGTGCATGCGCTGATCATCATGGGCGTCGCGGGGGGCATGTTTTTATGGGTCCTGCGCCACACGGACGAGCCTGAACGGCCGCGGCCCATGTCCACCGGCTATGCCGATGGGGTGATCCGCGCAGGCGTGATTGCCACGGCGTTCTGGGGAATTGTGGGGCTGCTGGTGGGGACGTTTATTGCGTTCCAACTGGCCTTTCCGGCGTTGAACTTTGACTGGGGGCAACCCTTTACCAACTTTGGCCGGCTGCGCCCTCTGCATACGTCGGCGGTGATTTTTGCCTTTGGCGGCAATGCGTTGATCGCGACCTCTTTCTATGTGGTGCAGCGCACCTGTTCGGTGCGGTTGTTTGGCGGCAACCTCGCGTGGTTTGTGTTCTGGGGCTATCAGCTGTTCATCGTGCTGGCCGCCACCGGATATCTGCTGGGGTCCACGCAATCCAAAGAATACGCAGAGCCCGAATGGTACGTCGATATCTGGCTGACGATCATCTGGCTATGCTATCTGGCGGTGTTTCTGGGCACGCTGATCATCCGCCGCGAGCGGCATATCTACGTCGCCAACTGGTTCTACCTTGCCTTTATCGTGACCGTCGCGATGCTGCATGTGGTCAACAACCTATCGGTGCCGGTCAGCCTCTGGGGGTCGAAATCGGTGCAGGTTTTTGCCGGTGTTCAAGATGCCATGACCCAGTGGTGGTACGGGCATAATGCGGTCGGCTTTTTCCTGACGGCGGGCTTTCTGGGGATGATGTATTACTTCGTGCCCAAACAGGCGAACCGCCCTGTCTATTCCTACAAACTGAGCATCGTCCACTTCTGGTCCCTGATCTTTCTTTATATCTGGGCGGGGCCGCACCACCTGCATTACACCGCGCTGCCTGACTGGGCGTCGACGCTTGGCATGGTGTTCTCGATCATCCTGTGGATGCCCAGCTGGGGCGGTATGATCAACGGCCTGATGACGCTGCAAGGGGCGTGGGACAAGCTGCGCACCGATCCGATCTTGCGGATGTTTGTACTGTCGCTTGGCTTTTACGGCATGTCCACGTTCGAGGGGCCGATGATGTCGATCCGCGCCGTGAATTCGCTCAGCCACTATACCGACTGGACCATCGGACACGTCCATTCCGGTGCGCTTGGCTGGAATGGCATGATCACCTTTGGTGCACTTTATTTCCTGACGCCACGGCTTTGGGGGCGGGCAAAGATGCATTCTATGTCGGCGATCAACTGGCACTTCTGGTTGGCGACCATCGGCATCATTTTATACGCGGCCAGCATGTGGGTCACCGGCATCATGGAGGGCCTGATGTGGCGCGAGGTCGATGATCAGGGGTTCTTGGTCAACTCCTTTGCGGACACCGTGGCGGCGAAATTTCCGATGTATGTGGTGCGTGGCATGGGCGGTATTTTGTATCTCAGCGGCGCGCTGATCATGGTCTGGAACATGTGGATGACGATCAAAGGGGGCGCAAAACAGTCCGCACCCGTTGGCGTTCCGGCGGAATAAGGGCAATCGCAATGGCACATAACACTAAAATCACCGATCCCGCGCAGGATCCCAATGTCTCAACCCTGTCGGACGCTCCGCAAGAGATCCCGAACGAGCTGCCGCATCACACCGCATTGGTGAACCGGCACGCGATCCTCGAGAAAAGCCCGACGCTGTTGTTGATCGCATCGTTGCTGGTGGTGTCGATCGGCGGCATCGTCGAAATCGCACCGCTGTTCTGGCTTGAAAACACGATCGAAAAGGTCGAGGGCGTGCGTCCCTATTCCCCGCTCGAACTGACGGGGCGCGACATCTATGTGCGCGAAGGGTGCTATCTATGCCACAGCCAGATGATCCGCCCCATGCGCGACGAAGTCGAACGCTATGGGCATTATTCGCTGGCGGCGGAATCCATGTATGACCACCCGTTCCAATGGGGGTCGAAACGCACCGGACCGGATGTGGCACGCGTGGGCGGGCGGTATTCCGATGCGTGGCATGTGGACCATCTGTCCGATCCGCAATCGGTCGTACCGGAATCCATCATGCCGAAATATGCGTTTCTTTCCGACACGCGGATTGCCGCAGACCACGTGCAGGATCTGCTGAAAACCCACCGCTTTGTGGGCGTCCCCTATACGGACGAGCAGATCGAACAGGCCGCGTCGGATTTCAAGGTGCAGGCCGACCCGGATGCCGACTATGACGCGATGCTTGCGCGGTATCCCGGTGCTGCGGTGTCGAACTTTGACGGTGCGCCCGAACTGACCGAGATGGACGCGCTCATCGCGTATTTGCAAGTGCTGGGGACGATGGTCGATTTCTCGACCTTTACCCCCGACGCCAGCCGATAAGGAGGTTTTGCAATGGATACCTATTCTTTCCTGCGTCAGCTGGCAGACAGCTGGGTTCTGCTGGCGATGTTCAGCTTTTTTGTGGGCGTGATCCTGTGGGCTTTCCGGCCCGGCGGCTCTGACACCTATGCCGCCGTGGCGCGCATTCCATTGCGCGAAGACGCGCCCGCGGGGTGCGCGGGCTGCAACGGCGCAGACTGCGCCGCCAAGAAAGGAGCCCGAAATGACTGATCACAAGCAAGACGATGTGACCGGCATCGAGACGACGGGGCACAGCTGGGACGGCATCGAAGAGCTGAACACCCCGCTGCCGCGCTGGTGGCTTTGGACGCTGTATCTGACGATCATCTGGGGCATCGGCTATAGTGTGGCCTATCCCGCGTGGCCAATGATTTCAGGGGCGACGAGCGGTGTATTGGGCTGGTCCACCCGCGCCAATGTGGCGCAGGACATCGACGCGCACGCGCAAAAGAACGCGCAGCTGGTGGCGGATTTGCTGGGCACCGACATGGAAGCGTTGCCACAGGATGCCGACCTCAACCGGTATGCTATCGCGCGTGGCGGTGCGGTGTTTCGCGCGAATTGTTCGCAGTGTCACGGGTCGGGCGCGGCAGGGGCCAAGGGCTATCCCAACCTGCTGGACGACGACTGGCTTTGGGGCGGGGCGATGGCAGACATCGAATATACCGTGCGCCATGGCATCCGCAACGAACAGGACGTCGATGCGCGCTACAGCCAGATGCCTGCCTTTGGCGCGATATTGGGCAAGGATGACATCGCGGCGGTCGTTGAACACGTGATCTCGCTTTCATCGTCCAATTTTGACGTGGCGCTGGCCGGAACGGGTGCCGAGGTCTTTGCAGATAACTGCAGCGCTTGCCACGGTGATGCGGGGCAGGGTGATCGCAGTCAGGGTGCCCCCAATATTGCCGATGCGATCTGGCTGTACGGCAGCGACCGGCAGGCGCTGACCCAGACCGTGACGAATGCGCGTTTCGGCGTCATGCCCCCCTGGGGCGGGCGTCTGGAAGAGGCCGATATCCGCGCAGTTTCTGCCTATGTCCACTCTCTGGGAGGGGGGGAATAGCGCAGAAAGCTGACAGTGGCGGCTCTGCCCGAGTGCCACTGTCCATCCCCAAGGCGGTCCTGTTCGCAAAACGAACCGCTTTGGGGGTGTTTTTGACTCAGATCAAAGTGTGCTGTCTTGACCTTCGATAAGGTGGCGGTGCGAACAGGATACATCTGATGACACAAACGTCACCTCCATCTCTTTATGCCCCGCGAGAGCCGGTTTTTCCGCGCCGCGTCGACGGGTTCTTCCGTCGCTTTAAGTGGGGCATCATGGCCGTCACGCTGGGGATATATTACCTCACGCCGTGGCTGCGGTGGGACCGCGGGCCCAACTTGCCGGATCAGGCGGTGCTGATCGATCTGGCGCATCGGCGGTTCTATTTCTTCTGGATCGAGATATGGCCCCATGAATTCTATTTCGTGGCCGGTCTGCTGATCATGGCGGGGCTTGGGTTGTTTCTGTTTACCTCTGCTTTGGGGCGTGTGTGGTGTGGCTATGCCTGCCCGCAAACGGTCTGGACCGATCTGTTCATCCTTGTCGAACGCTGGATCGAGGGCGACCGCAATGCCCGCGTCCGGCTGCATCACGCGGGCTGGGGCATACACAAACTGCGCCTGCGCGTCACCAAATGGGTGCTTTGGCTGGGGATCGCGGTGGCGACAGGCGGGGCGTGGGTGTTCTACTTTACCGATGCGCCGCAGCTGGCCCGGGATCTGGTCACGCTCGACGCGGCTCCGGTGGCGTATATGACCATCGCGATCCTGACCGCCACGACAATTCTGTTGGGGGGCTTCATGCGGGAACAGGTGTGTATCTATATGTGTCCCTGGCCGCGTATCCAGGCCGCGATGATGGACCCCGACACGATCACGGTCGCCTATCGCGACTGGCGCGGCGAGCCGCGCGGAAAGGGTAATCTGCGCAAACGCGAACGTGCCGCCGCTCAGCGCGCCCAAGACCAGATCGCCGCAGCAGGGCCGGGGGCCGCGCGCTACGGGCCCACCCCATACCCCGACCGGAGGCGCGCCGCATTGCCCCCCGATCTGCCCCCCGTTCCGCCCGCAGACACCCAAGGGGATTGCATCGACTGCATGGCCTGCGTCAACGTCTGCCCCGTGGGCATCGACATTCGCAACGGCCAGCAGATGGAGTGTATCACCTGCGCCCTGTGCATCGACGCCTGTGACGATGTGATGGCCAAGATTGGCAAGCCGCGCGGATTGATCGACTATCTGGCGCTGTCGGACGAGACAGCCGAACGGGCCGGCCAGCCGCCCAAACCGCTGTGGCGTCATATTCTGCGACCGCGCACGCTGCTTTATACCGCCGCGTGGGCGTTGATCGGGGTCGCGCTGGTCTATGCGCTGTTCATCCGCAGTGCGATTGAACTGACCGTCAGCCCCGTGCGCAACCCGACCTATGTCACCCTGTCGGACGGCGGAGTGCGTAACATCTATGACGTACGCCTGCGCAACAAACAGGGGCGTGATGCCACCGTTCAAATCGGGATCACGAGCGACAGCGCGCTGACTGTCACGCTCGAAGGGCAGGGAAACGCGGGCGCAACCGTCGTGCTGCCTGCCAACCAGACGATCCTGCAACGGGTCTATGTCACCGCCGCGCCGCAAACCGAAGCGTCGACCGCTGATATGACGCAGTTGCGGCTGTGGGTCGAGGATACCGGCACCGGCGATCGCGCGTCGAAAGCCACCAGTTTCAATGGAAAGGACCGCTAGAATGGTACAGGAAATCAAAGGCTGGCATGTGTTCGGCGTCTTTGCCGCGGCGTTTAGCGTGATCATCGCGGTGAACCTGACGTTGGCTTATAATGCCGTGCACAGTTTTCCGGGGCTGGAGGTCAAGAACTCCTACGTTGCATCGCAAAGCTTTGATGCGGACCGCAAGGCGCAAGAGGCGCTTGGTTGGGAGGTGTCGGCGACCGTTACGAAGGGCGTGTTGCGGGTCGCGGTGCTGCGCGAGGGAGAGCCGCAAGAACCGCAGGTCACAAGTGCCGTTTTCGGGCGGGCGACCAGCGTTGCGAATGACCAGACCCCGTCTTTCGTCTTTGACGGCCAGGCGTTGGTCGCGCCTGTTGTGGCGGGACCGGGCAACTGGAATTTGCGCCTGAAACTGCGCGACGCCGAAGGCACGCTCTTTCAGCAACGTGTTATCGTAAAGGTAAAGGAATGAGCGCCATCGCCGCATGCCCCGGCTGCGTTGTAGCACCGGCAATCGCGCAGACGGCACCGCAATTGGGCCCGCCGGATCTGGTGCTGTCACTGCCCGCAATCCACTGCGCCACTTGCATCAACACGGTCGAACGCAGCCTGCGCGCCTTGCCGCAGGTCCGGTCGGCGCGGGTCAACCTGTCGCTCAAGCGTGTCTCGATCCACGCCAGCGATCTTGACGCCGAACAGGCGGTCGCCACGCTGGATCGCGCAGGAATAGAGGCGCATCCGCTGGACCAAAGCCTGCTGGAAAGCCGGCAAGACGACATCGGGCGTGGGCTGCTGATCCGGCTTGCCATCGCCGGTTTCGCGATGATGAACGTCATGCTGTTTTCCGTTGCGATCTGGTCAGGGGCGTCAGATGCAACCCGCGCATTGTTCCACCTGATCTCTGCCGTGATCACCCTGCCTGCGGTGCTGTTTTGCGGCCAGCCGTTCTTTGCCAATGGGATGCGGGCGGTGCGCAGGGGCGGGCTAAACATGGACGTGCCGATCTCGCTTGCGATCCTGCTGGCTGCGGGGATGTCATTGTATGAGGTTCTGAACAGCGGGCATCACGCCTATTTTGACGCGGCATTGTCGTTGACGTTTTTCTTGCTGGTTGGCCGCTATCTGGATCACCGGACCCGTAGCTCTGTCCATTCCGCCGCAAAGGAACTGGCCGCGCTCGAGGTGCAGACCGCGCAGCGCGTTCATGGAACCGGTGTCGAAAGGGTTGCGGTCGGCCTTTTGCGCGTCGGGGACACGGTGTTGGTGCCGACGGGCATGCGTGTGCCTGTTGACGGGGTGCTGAACAGTGCCGCGGCGCAGGCCGACCGGTCGTTTCTGACCGGCGAAAGCGCGGCTGTCGCCTTGACCCTTGGCGATGTGGTTCAGGCCGGAGAGATCAATCTGGGCGCGCCCTTCGAGATGACAGCGACTGCCGTGGGCGAAGATACAACCCTGCGCCGCGTTGCCGCGCTGGTTGAAATGGCCGAGAACAGCCGCAACAGCTATACCAATCTGGCCGACCGCGCCGCGCGCATTTATGCGCCGATGGTGCATCTGCTGGCGCTGGCGGCCTTTGTCGGGTGGGTGGCCTATGACGGCGACCTGCGCCACGCGCTCAACGTGGCGGTTGCGGTGCTGATTATCACCTGTCCCTGCGCGTTGGGGTTGGCGGTGCCTGCGGTGGCAACCACGGCCATTGCACGACTGTTCGATATGGGGTTTCTGGTCAAATCAGGCACCGCCCTTGAACGGCTGGCAGAGGTGGACATGGCCGTGTTCGACAAAACCGGCACGCTGACGCGGCAGGGGAAACCCGCGCCACTGGCAGAGCTTTCGGTCCAACAGAGTGCCATCGCGGGGGCCTTGGCCCAAGCATCGGCGCATCCGGTGGCGCAGGCTATTCTGGCAGCATTGCCCGTTCATACGCCCGCTGTGCTGGCCGATGTCACCGAAGTCGCCGGGCAAGGGATGCAGGGGGACATCGACGGCGTGACTGTGCGGCTGGGACGTGGCGAATGGCTGGGGGCTGCGTTCTCCGGCACCGGGCTGCGCATCGGGAGCGCACCGGCCGTCCCGCTGGCCGTGACAGAGACCCCGCGAGAGGGGGCCGCAGATACGTTGGCATGGTTATCCGCCCAAGGGATCACGCCCCAGATCCTAAGTGGCGATCGGCAAGCTACGGTGCAGGCGTTCGCCGCAAAGCTTGGCGTGCAGTCGGCCCTTGGTGATATAAGCGCACCGCAAAAACATGACCGGCTGGCGCAGCTTCAGGCGCAGGGGCACCGCGTGTTGATGGTCGGCGACGGGTTGAATGATACGGCTGCCTTGGCGCTGGCGCATGCTTCTGTCGCGCCGTCCTCGGCGCTGGATGCGTCGCGCAATGCGGCTGATGTGGTGATGTTGCGCGAGGGGCTGGACCAGTTCCCGCTGCTGATCGTAATCGCGCGCGCTCTGACCCGTTTGTCAGGTCAGAACTTTGCCATCGCGGCGGGTTATAATGCCATCGCCATTCCGGTCGCGCTGCTGGGATATGCCACCCCGCTGCTGGCCGCGATTGCGATGTCGGCGTCGTCATTGACCGTTCTGGCCAACGCGATGCGCGTGAAATATGTGAAATGAGGCATCTGCAATGAACGTGCTTTTCATCCTGATACCCGTGTCCGTGATCCTTGGCGGACTTGGGCTTTGTGCGTTTCTCTGGACGTTGAAGTCCGGCCAGTATGACGACCCGCAGGGCGCATCGGCGCGGGTTTTGCTGGATGATGATGCCCCGCCCGAGAGCCGGCCTTAGCCACGCGTTTCGACGGCCGCGGTGATCCCTTCCGCAGTGGCGGCGACACGGGCGAACTCGGCTCGGTCTTTACGGGCGATCAGCCACAGATCATGAAACCGCCGGTCGGGCAGCGCATGCACCGATAGCGCATCGCGCTTGGGGAACGCCTCCACCCCGGAACGTGGCAAGATCGTATAGCCCAGCCCTTGGGCGACGGGCAGGGGAATTTGCCCGATCTGGTTGATCGAGCTGCGGACCCGCAGATGTTCTGCCCCACGGTAATCATCAAAATTGCGCGCCAAAAGGTCGTCCGCATAGGCGTTGCCGTCGGGGTGGGCGATGAACCCCAACGCATCAAGCCACTGTAGGGTCAGGTCAGCGGTATCGAAAGCAGCTGGCAGAACCAGACACAGCTCTTCACGGCACAGGGGGGTCGCCTTGATACGTGGCATATCAGGGGCCCGGGTCACCACGCCCAGATCCAGTCTGCCCGCCGCCACCTCCGCCACGATTTGCGACTGCGGTGCCGCGTTCAGGTCAACCACGAGCTTTGGTGCCTGCAACATCCGCGCGATCAGTTGCGGATAAAGCCAAAGCGCAAAGCTCCCCGAACAGCCTATCCTCACGGTGCCTATCAAGGGGGCATCGCGCTGCATCCTGTCGCGCAGCGCGCGTTCCTCTGACCGGCGAGCGCGACCGATGGACAGCAGTTCCTCTCCTGCAGGGGTCAGGGTAAAAGACTTGCCGTCCCGCAAGATCAAGGGCTGACCCACCTGCTGTTCAAGTTTGCGCAGATGCTGCGACACCCCCGGTTGCGTCATGGCGAGCTGATCAGCAGTGCGCGTGAAATGACCGATGTCGCAAAGGGTCGTGAACGTCTCCAGCCACGAAGCGTTCAACATGGTATATTCCGAAATGTTATTAAATCCATTCCATATGATAATTTTATGTTTGCAGGCGGTCCGCCTAAATCATGGGGGTATCAGTGACCAAAGGATAGATCATGACACCGACACCACGCAGCTTTTCTCACATCGGGCTTTCTGTACCCGACCTTGATCAGGCCGTTCAGTTTTACGCCGATATTCTGGGCTTTTACGTCATTATGCAGCCGACCGAGATCGTCGAGGACGGCAGCGATATCGGGCAGATGTGTACCGATGTCTTTGGCGCGGGATGGGGGCGGTTGCGTATCGCCCACCTTGCGACGGCGGACCGCATCGGGATCGAACTATTCGAATTTGAGGGCAATCACGCGCCCGCCGACCCGTTGAACTTTCGCCAGCACGGCACCTTTCACTTCGCCATCCAAGACCCAAATCTCGAAGATCTACTGGCCAAGATTGTCGCGGCGGGGGGCAAACAACGGATGCCCGTACGGGAATATTTTCCTAACGATAAACCCTACCGCATGGTCTATGTCGAAGACCCCTTTGGCATTGTATTCGAGCTGTATAGCCACAGCTACGAGCTGACTTATTCCGCCGGTGCCTATCGTTAACCGAGCGGATTTTTGCGGGCGGTGGTAGCCTTCCGCCCGCATAGAGCAATGCGCAATTTAAGAAAAAAATCGATATCGGCGGGAACCCTCCTGCGTGGGAAGGCCGTTTTGTTGGCATAGCAATCTCACGAAAGGACTTCTCATGTCATATTGGCGCTTCTTTGCAATGATCATTACTTCGACCGTGGTGATGTTCGGTTTGATGTATCTGAACACCTATGCCATCGATCACGTATTCTTTAGTGAAACCCGCAGCTATATGGCGCTTTATATGGGCGCGGTGATGGCGATCATTATGCTCGCATTTATGTTGGGCATGTACAGCAACCGCGGCGCGAATATTGCTATCTTTGTTGGCAGCGCGCTGGTTTTTGCGGTGTCGCTATTTTTGGTGCGCAGCCAGACCACAGTGGATGATACCTCGTGGATGCGCGCCATGATCCCGCACCATTCGATTGCCATTCTGACCAGCGAGCGGGCCAATATATCGGACCCGCGGGTGCGCAAGCTGGCCGATGATATCATCAAAGCACAGCGGCTGGAAATCGACGAGATGAAAGCGCTGATTGCGGACCTTGAAGGTGGGCCGGCGGCCACACCTGAAATCGACGGGAAGTGAGGTAAGCCGTGGCTGATCAACACACACAACCCGCCAAACTTTACCGGATGATGATGCCCGACCACACCTGTCCCTACGGTCTGAAATCCAAGGACTTGCTGGAGCGTCAGGGATATGAGGTCGAGGATCATCCCCTCACAACCCGCGAGGAAACCGACGCGTTCAAAGCAAAGCATGATGTCGAAACGACGCCGCAAAGCTTTATCGGAGGCGAGCGGATCGGTGGCTATGATGATCTGCGCATCTACTTTGGGTTGGACAAGCCCAAGGACGCGCAATCGGACACGTCCTACCAGCCGGTGATCGCCATTTTTGCGGTTGCATTCCTGATGGCGCTTGGCCTGTCATGGTTCGCCTTTGAGAGTATACTGACTGTGCAGGCGTTCCAGTGGTTCGTCTCAATCTCCATGTGTTTTCTGGCGGTGCAAAAGCTGCAGGACATCGAGAGCTTCTCCACGATGTTCCTAAACTATGATTTGCTCGCCAAACGCTGGGTGCCCTATGGCAAGGTCTATCCCTTCGGCGAGGCTTTTGCGGGCATCGCCATGACCGCGGGGGCCTTACTGTGGCTGGCAGCACCGGTTGCGATCGTGATCGGCGGCATTGGCGCAGTGTCGGTGATCAAGGCTGTTTATATCGACAAGCGCGAGCTGAAATGTGCCTGTGTCGGTGGCAGCAGCAACGTGCCGCTTGGTTTTGTGTCTTTGACTGAGAACCTTATGATGCTGGGTATGGGGCTTTGGATGCTCGTTCGGTTGTTGGGCTGATCCGCGGTCGCGCGGCCCTGTCATCTGCGGCTGAACCCTTTCGTGTGACCCCCCCTCGTGCCGCTGCTGCGGGACGAGGGGGCTTTTTGCAAACGGCGAGACAGTCCTTTCTTCTAACCGATTGATGGCCTGCCTTAGGGCGCGATACGCACCTCGAAAGAGACGGACCCCGTCGCGCCGGGGTCATGCGACCCGGTGCAGTTCCATTGCAGCGACCCCGCGTAACCTGCCGCATTTGTCCCCGGCGTGGTCACGTTGCAGACCACGTCCCCGCTGATGGAAACCGGGCTCGGGATGGCGGAGGCCAGTTCGGTATAGGGCGGTGTGCGGTCGTGGATGACGATGTTGGTTGCCGGCAGCTGTCCGGGGTTGTCGAGGAAGATGCGGTATTCCAGCACATCCCCTGCAGCTGCCCCGTTGCTAACCCCTTCGGGCGTGCCTTGGGTCACGTTGCGTACCGTCTTGCGCAGCGTCAGTACCCCTTCGGAGGATTCCACCCGCACCAGATCGGTGTTGCGGTCCTGTTCGGCCACACCCGACGCGCCATAGGTAGTGTCAGCGATGACATCGAAAGCGATGGTCGACCCCGGTGCCGCAGCACCCGAGGCGGTAACCCGTGCCACAAGACAGATGCGCGTGCCGATGGTGACAGGCAGGGCCGCGGTGATCGGACTGGTTGCCGTCCCGTCGCAGGCCGCGTCCTCATACAGCGCAACAGAGAAAAGACCCGGCGCGGTGATCGACTGGATGTCGGTATCAAACACCACGGACCCTTCTGCATCGGCAAGGTATTCATGCCGCAGGCTCACCACCTGTGCAGGCCTGATCGCGCTTTGCTGGCTTTCGCTCAGGCGGGCATCCTTGACCAAGCCGACATTTAGATCGGGGTAAGAGGTTCCCGCTGCTGGCGTGAAGGTGAACGCGCCGTCGCGTGTATTAGGGTTCTCCAGCCCCGGGGGGGCACCCGGATTTTCCGACACAGCGAGATACCCGTTATCAGGTACGACCGTGATGGTGACGGCATCGGAAAAGCCTTCGGGTAGGGTCAAGCTCCAGCTTCCATCGCTGGCGATTTCAGGTGATCCGACAAGCGTGCCGCTGCTGTCGGTGATCCGGATCTGGGCCGCACTGGTGTCCGCTTCGGTGGCCCCTTGGAGGGCATCATAAGCCGTGTCCGACCCCGTGCCATTGTCGATGAAGACACGCCCCGACAATGTCGGACCTGAACCTGCGAAGGTGACGCTGACGGACGCTTCGTCATCATCGGCGATCCCGTCGCCAAAATCGTCCGTCAGCGCACCCACGCTGGGGTCACTGTCGGGGTCCGGCAGATCAGCGGCGATGATTTCGGCAGCGTTCGTATGCTCGCCCGTGGCGTTCATGGTGACCCGCAGTGTCAATGTTTCGCTTGCGCCGCTGGCCACATCTCCGGTCTCCCAAATACCGGTGCCGGCGTCATAGGTATCCGTACCATCTGCCGGAGTGGCAGAGACAAAGGTGAACCCGTCGGGGATAAGGTCGCGAACCCGGACCCCGGTGGTGCCATCAGGCCCGTCGTTTGTGACGGTGAGGACAAAGTCGAGCGCGGTACCCGGCCCTGCTTGGGTGATTGGCTGGCCGCCGGTGTCGAACACAGTCTTGGTCAGCGACAAATCCGCGGTCGCCCCGCCGTTTACAAAGCCAAAATCAACATTGCGCACACTGCCGGCTGTGATCGTGACGTCGGTCTGCGGGGTCACCGAACCTGCAACAAGCCCGGCGGGGATGTCGGGGTCGGCTTCGTCAACCTCTATGCGGTAGGTGGTCGTGGCTGACAGATTGAGGAACTGATAGGTACCGTCGCTGGCCGTTTCTACGCTGCTCAGGAACGTGTCATCTGCCGTGCCGGCCGTGCCATTGTCGTCATACAAAGAGACAGTCACGGCACTGATCGCGGTTTCGCCGGGCTGGTAGGTGTCAGAGTAATTGGTGTCGCGGTAGACAATGCCCGCCAAGGTGCCTTCGGGTGGTAGGGGACCCAAGCGAGAAGGGCAGTTCAGCCCGTCGTTCAAGCCACCATCACCGGAGGGCACCGTATTGATCAACTGACCGCCGCCCGAGCCTGACCCCTGAACGCCGACATCTGCTTCATAGATATCGTTGGTCACGTTCTGGTTGAGGTACATTCTGCCATAAAGGTCGAACCATACCGCACCATAAGACTGATCCCAGGCGGTCGGGCCGAATTCCACCGGCGCGCGTGTGCCCGGCGTCCCGTCGGCAGGGTCGATATAGAATAGACGGTCAGACGCTTCGTTCACGCCGTACAACATACCGTCGTTGGGGTTATAAGCGATGTCAGAGGGCTCAACGGCAGCTGACAGCATGATCAATCCCAGATCCACCGGCGCTGCTGGGTCGGTCAGATTCAGCAGTTGCAATGCATTGGCACCCTCCACACGGTAAACCATGACCCCATTTGGAAGGATATCGCCCGCCGAGGACCCAACAGCAGCGGTGGCGGGTAGGGTGGCGACCACTTCGTAGGCACCGGTGGCGTCCAGGCGGATCAGCTCGCGGGTTCCGGTTCGCACGCCATAGAACAACCCGTCGAGCGCATTATACCCCCAGCCCCCATCATATTGCGCCCCCGCAGGCGTGCCGATGTCGGTTGCCGTAATGCTGTACACGCCGCCCGATTCCGCAAAACTGAGACGTTGCAGTTGCGAATTCGCCTGTGTCACGCGATAGAGCGAGCCGTCGCAGCTAAAAGGCACAGCCCCCGCCGACAGGATGACCTTGTAATCTTCGACTTCGCCGTCAAAATTCAGCCCATCAAAAGGGTCCGCCGCAACCGCACTGGACGTAGACCAGCGGATGCGTGCATGGGTAAAGCCGCTGGTGATATTTGCAGGCACCGGGATGTTCAGCGTGATCTGGTTGTTGAACAAACCGTCCGTGTCCCCTGCGCCACCATCGCGGTAGTCGATCGCGATATGCTCTGATGTGTCGAACGTGCCGCTTTGGTCAAAATCCACCCAAAGTTGCAGGTTCGTGACGCCCGATACCACTGGAATACCCAAGGCAAGTTGCAGGCTTAAGGTTTCATGAGTGATGATCGTCAGCGGCACGGTGGTGCCCGCCTCGAGAATGGGAAAGACGGCGATGGAATCTTCGTCGTCAAAGCCGGACAGGTCATCCGCGTCGGAATCAGGGCTGTGCTGTGGCGTTTGTTCGGTGTCGGGTTCGCCGGCACCCAGATAGATGTCCGGCACAACGACATGTCGCGGATCGCCATAGGAGGCGGGCGCATCGCCACGGTCGGACAGATCAGCGGCCGCGATGACCAGTGAATAGTCCTCGACCTCGCCATCCACGGCAAAGCTCGAGGTGGACAAACCGGGCTCCGAACCATAGCGAAAGCGCGCAAAGGTGGTCGACGTTGTCGCATCTGACGGCACGGTCACATCGATTTGGATGACGCCGTCGCCTGCGACGTTATCGAACTGCGTACCGTCGTCCTTAAGATCCAGCGCGATGCGCTCGCCGAGCGTTTCCTCGAACAGGCCGTCACCATTAAAGTCGATCCAGGCTTGCAGGTTGCCGCTGCCAGTGACCGCAATATCAAGGGTGCTAATCATCCCTTGGGTGAGGACGGGAAAAACGACCCCGTCTTCATCATCGGTGCCAATCAGGTCATCAGCGGTCGCAGTCGCATCGGACTGGGCAACCAATTCGATATCAGGCTCGATCAGGCCAAGGTACACACTCGGTGATGCATCCACGCCGTGGGTCGCCGTGAGATAGCTCAGAGGGGCATCGCCAAAGTCTACGCCCAAGCCAGCGAAGACTGCAATCGTCACCAAGGCGCGGTCGCAATCGCTGGGTTCAAGCGCGTCACAAAGTTGGTATTCGATGGTGTAAACGCCGGCTGGTACACCGGCCGGTACGACGACGCGGCCCGCTTCGGCACCACTTACCTCCAAGATGGGAACCGGGTCGCCGGTGTTTTGCGGAACGGCTTCGGTCAAGACGGCGAGCGTGCCGGTCGGAAATGCTGCGGGCAAGCCATTGATGGTGTCATTCGCCATGACCTCGCCAGCAGTCCCCCCGAGCAGTGTATTTACGGGCGACGCGGTGTAATCATCGTCCTGCGCCACAACATTGGGCGAGGTGTTTGAAATCGCGCACAGCTGGATGCCGGAGCCGCGCGTGGCACTGCGGTCGGACGACCCGGTGTAGCCGTGGATGAACTCAGCCTCGACGAAGGTGCTGAATTCATAGGTTACATAGTTGTCAAAGCTCGTCTCGTTGGGCTCGTCCACCCAGTCTAACGGATTGCCTACCTTTGCAGGGTCCATCGAGATTGCATTCGGGCCAGCCGGAAACGACGACAAGGGCGTGGTGTTGAAGAAAGAGGTATCTGTCGGCGTGGTCAGGGAGCCCACCACATCGGAGGAATCGTCATCATCGTCGCGGCTGTCCACGTCGGTTTGCTGGACGATAATGCCGTTGATGCGGCTTTGGTCAATCGCCAGACCTTGGGGATTTGCTGATGTGGCGCTGCCATCCTGAACCAAACGGAGCCTATATGTGATATAGGCATTATCTTCGGGCGTCATCTGCGCCTCGAGCGAGGTGTCCAGCTCGAGCGAACTCGCGTTGTTGATGCTGGTGACCTGCATCACGACATCGATCGGATTGCCGTTGATGTCGGTTGTCACGTCTTCGTACAAAAAGATGTCGGACAGCGTCACATTCGACTGGCTGCCCGAACCCGCGAGCTGACTGGAGGGTTGGCTGAATACGGATTGGGGCGTGCAGCTTTGCGAGCCGGTTTCGCCGGATAGAACGCTGCTGACAATGGACAGCGATTGCGCGTTCGATTGCAGGCGGGACACGAAGGGTTGACCGATACGCCCGATACCGGCCACGGCACTGCTATCTATGGTGCCGGTCAGCACATCTGACGCCTGAATGGTATAGTCGGCTTGGCAGACCACTGTGCCCCCGGGGGCGACCGGTATACTGATGGCCGGGCAAAGTACGGGCCCAAGCAGATCATCCTCGATCACGATATCCTGTCCGGTGTTAAAGGGCAGGGCACCGGTGTTCGTAATGGTATAGCTATAGGTAACTGTTTCGCCCTGTGTCCCCGTGCTGGGGCTGGCACTGCGGGTCAGGGAAATGCTTTGATCGACGTTAAACGATGCATTGCCCAACACACCAATCGCCCGTGCCCCTGGGTCGTACTCCGTCAACGCGCTATAGTTTCGCACGTCCGCAATCGATTCATCGTACCAGAAAGTCACGGCAGACGTGGCATCGGGGAATGTCGCGCGCACCGTGCCCCGATCATCATTGCCCGACGACGCAGAGGGGGTGGCCCCTTCGAAGTAGATACACTGAGCCTGGTTCGCACCGATCGGTCCGGTAAAGCCCGAACCGGGACCTGGACCTACAAGGACAACCGGGGTCGTACTGACGGTTGCAAAGGTCGGATTCCCGTTGTCACCAAAACCGGTCACAAAGTCACAGCGATCGCCTAATGAATCTGTATCAGTTGTGTCGATATCAAGAACATCGATCACCAGATTGTCGATCGGAAAGGCAACGCCGCCCGAACTGGTAGAGACCGAAGTGGTCGTTCTGGCATCGCCGAATGCGCCGCTGTTCTCGGGCGCGTCGGAAAAGACGACAAGCGCTTCGACATTGCCACCAAGAAATGCCACGTCATCCGGCGTCTGGTTCGAGCCGAACTCCTCGAAGATACCGGTGTGTGCTATTCTAAAATCAACCTCGAACCCGTATTGGTCGCGCAGCGTCGCGGTCAGCGGGCCAAGATTGCCTGCCGGCCAGTCATAAAAACTCCAATCAAGGACGAACTCACCTGCATCGGCCTTGCCGGCGCCTGCCACAACCAAAGCTGCCAAAGCGGCACCGCGGAGCGTGGTATAGGTTAAATCTGCGATCGACATCATACGGACCTCTTGTTGCGGTGACCCAAACACCTTTTACATTGGCCGAAGACGAACGCGCCGCCTTTCCTGCCCCCCGGGATAAGTCCAAAGTTCTCACACAAGGTTAACGCGAGCGAGAATGCTCAGGTACAATCTGACTGCCTTCCAGAATAGGCCCCTATACTTTCGAGAGCGCGGCGCGCAGAATCGGTAGGCAGGGCGGGGCGGAAAAGCCTTTGCCCCATAGTCCCTTGCCTTGTTGCCGTTTGCCTGAGGATCGTGAATATGGCGTCACCAATTCCCTGCCTCCGGACGAAAGCCATTAATTTGCAGACAATTTTTGATAATTCAGGAGCGTCTGCAGAAACTGCGCCTGTTTTCGGTCATTTCGGTGAATGGCTGCAGGGCCGTTTGGGGCCGGCGGGGCCGGTTGTACTGGTGACGATGGTGTGCCCTGCGCATGGGGTGCAGGCACGGTTCACGCGGGGGAGAAAGTTGACGTTGGTGCATGACGGGCCAGCGGCGGTCAACCGTGAACAACTTCAGCGTCTGATAGATATCGCCGGGGTGGAAAAGGGTCGCTTTGCTTTGTCTGGTAACTTGCCCGTTGCCGTCGGGGCCGGAGCGTCTACGGCGGGTTTGGTCGCAGTGGCGCGGGCGGCGGGCGTGGCCGAAGACCGGTTGCCGTCGCTTTGTCTGGCGGTCGAAGGAGCCACTGATCCGTTAATGCTCCCCCATCCCGACAGGGTCGTCTGGGCCTCGCGTCTGGCCCAAGGCAAGGGTGTGATTGCCGCACCGCCACGGGCCGATATCATCGGCGGATACTTTGGGGCACCGATCCGGACCGATGCGGCGGATGACGGTTTCGCAGACATCTCTGACCTGCTGCCGGCTTGGGAAAACGCGACCGCACAGCAGGATTTGCCACAGGCCGCGCGATTGGCCAGCGTCAGTGCAGACCGGACAACAGCATTGCGGGGCCCCCGAAACGACCCAAGCGCGGCATTGGCGCAGCGGCTTGGCGCTTTGGGCTATGCGCGCGCGCACACCGGATCTGCCCGCGCCTTTATATTTACGCCCGGCAGCGCTCCGGATGATGCAGAGCAGGTGCTGGCAGACTACGGCCTGACGGGCGCAATGCGGTTCAAGACCGGAGGCATGGCATGATCGGTGCGGCAGGCATCCTGCTTGGATTTCTGGTCGAGGCGGCGCTGTCGTGGCCCGCGCCGCTTTATGCCAAGATCGGGCACCCTGTGTCATGGATTGGCCATGCCATCCGCGCAATCGAGACGCGGTTGAATACCGCAGAAAAAACGCCTGCGCGGTTGCGTCTGTTGGGCGGCGTCGGCGTTTGCATGGTGCTGACGCTTGCTGTCGTGCCTGCGATTGCGGTCGCTGCGGTGCTGCCCGATGGGTGGGTCGGCTACGCGATTGGCGGCGTGCTGGCTTGGCCGTTTCTGGCACCACGGTCGCTGTTTCAACACGTAGCAGCGGTGGCCAAGCCCTTGGCCAAAGGGGATACTTCCGCAGCCCGCTATGCCGTTTCCATGATCATCGGGCGCGATCCTGACAAGCTGGACGATGCCGCAATTGCGCGCGCCTCGCTTGAAAGTCTGGCTGAAAATGCCTCGGACGGGGTGGTGGCTCCTGTGTTCTGGGGCGTTGTTTTAGGGTTGCCGGGGCTGGTCGGCTACAAAGCGATCAATACGATGGATTCGATGATCGGCCACCGGTCGGCGCGGTATCGCCACTATGGCATGGTGGCTGCGCGGCTGGATGATCTGGTCAATCTGATTCCGGCGCGCCTGACGGGGCTGCTCTTTGTGCTGGTATCGGGTCACACGCAGCGGGCCGCCGCCGTGATGCTGCGCGATGCGCGCCACCACCGGTCCCCCAATGCCGGTTGGCCCGAAGGTGCGATGGCCGGCGCACTTGACGTCCGCCTGTCCGGCCCGCGTGTCTATGGTACAGAAATCGCGGATGAACCTTGGTTGAATGCGGAGGGTCAAGAGGCGGACGCGACAGGGCTGCGTCGGGGGCTGGCGCTTTACCTTCGCGCCATGTTCGTATTAGCAGTCGTGTTGGCGCTAGTGGCGCTGATCTGACAGGGGCAAGCGATGCGAGACCACGGCGGCAATCTGGATGGGGCGATCAGGACGTTCGGCGGGAACCGCGCCAGCTGGATCGACCTTTCGACAGGGATCAACACGGTGCCATATCCGGTGGGGTCGCTGACGCCCGAAGCGTGGACGCGGCTGCCCGAGCGCAGCGCGCTTGATGCGGTGGAAGACGCGGCACGGCGGGCCTATGGCGCAAGCTGCGCGGTCGTGCCAGTGTCGGGGGCGCAGGCGGCGATCCAGCTGGTGCCGCGCCTGATCGAGCCCGCGCAGGCCGCGATCCTGTCGCCCACCTATAATGAACATGCCGCCGCGTTGCGGGCCGAAGGCTGGCAGGTGACCGAAGCCTCTGACCTTGACGCGCTTGAGGGGTACGCCCTTGCCGTGGTGGTGAATCCCAACAATCCCGACGGACAGCGTCACGCCTCCGACGCCCTACGTGCGCTCGCTGAAACGGTCGAGCTTCTGATCGTGGACGAGAGCTTTGCTGATCCTGATCCAGAGGTGTCGCTGGTCCGCGGTGGGGCCGATCTGCCGAAGAATATCCTTGTCATGCGGTCCTTTGGCAAGTTCTACGGGCTGGCGGGGCTGCGTCTGGGGTTTGTCTTGGCGGCAGAGCCAATGGCCGCAAAACTGCGCGCGATGACAGGCCCATGGCCGGTGTCGGGCATGGCGATAGAGGTCGCATTGCGCGCGCTGAACGATACGGAATGGGCGGCGCAGACCACAAGACGTTTACAAGGCGAGGCGGCGCAGTTGGATGCTATGGCGCGGCGGGCAGGGTGGACGCTGAAGGGCGGCACGCCGCTGTTTCGCACCTATGCCACGCCGGATGCCGCAGCGGCCCAGAGCGCTTTGGCCGCACATCACATCTGGTCGCGAATTTTTCCGTATTCCGACAGCTGGATACGCCTCGGCCTGCCAGGCCCACCCGCCGATTGGGCACGGTTGGAAGCTGCCCTGAAGGGCGGGGCGTGATCCGGCAGCGGGCATCGCGCGTGTTGGCTGCTGCCATTGCTTGCGGCACAATGTTAGCCGTTCCCGCCAAGGTCTACGCCCAAGACCTGCCGCGCGTGGTGTCGATGAACCTGTGCACCGATCAGATGGTGTTGCTGCTGGCCGACGCTGATCAAATCGTCTCTCTCAGCCGCTTGGCACGTGACCCGCGGTCGTCCTCGCTGGCACAAGAGGCGGAGGCCTATCCTCAAAACGCGGGTGGTGCCGAAGAGATTTACCTGTCGGACCCTGATCTGGTGCTGGCGGGGCGGTACTCTGACAAGGCGACGCTGGCGATGCTGCGCCATCTTGGCCTTCAGGTGGCGCAAATGCCCCTCACCAAAAAGCTTGACGATATACCTGCGCAAATCCGCCAGATGGGCGATCTATTGAGACAGTCCACGCGGGCAGACACGATGGCACGTCAGGTTGAGCAAACATTGGCGGCGCAGCCCGCTTTGACGACAGATGCACCCGTGGCCGCGTTTTACTACCCTAACGGCTATTCGCTGGGGGTGGATACTTTGGGGCATGACATCGTGACAACGGGCGGCCTGCGCAACCTGTCGCAAAAGCTGGGCCGACGAAACAGCGGGCGTCTGGCACTTGAGGAGCTGGTGATGAACGCCCCTGATCTGTTGGTCACCACGCACCCCTATCGCGGTGGTTCCCGATCCGAAGAGATCATGCTACATCCTGCCCTCGCGCAATATGCCCAGACCGACAGGATGGTGTATAGCTCCCCCGATTGGGTCTGTGGCACGCCGCTGGCACTAAGGGCGGTGCAGGACGTGCGCAGGGCACGCAATAACATACGCCACGAGGAGAGATAACAGATGACCGACAGCACCCCAGAAGAGAACAAGCGCCACGCCGAGAAGATGGCAAAGGTCCAGACTGCCCGCGCCAAGATGATGGCAGAAAAGACGGTGACCAAGGGGCTTATCATCGTGCACACTGGCACAGGTAAGGGCAAAAGCAGCTCGGCCTTCGGGATGATCATGCGCTGTATCGGTCATGGTTTCCCCTGCGCCCTTGTGCAGTTCATCAAAGGTGCGCGGGTGTCAGCAGACCGTCAACTGCTAGAAGACCGCTTTAGCGATATCTGTCAGGTTTACGTGATGGGCGAAGGCTTTACCTGGGACACGCAAGACCGCGAACGCGACGTCGCCGCCGCCGGTCGCGCGTGGGACAAGGCCAAAGAGCTGATACGCGATCCCAACAACCGCATGGTGCTGCTGGACGAACTGAACATTGCCCTGCGCTATGGCTATATCGACGCGCAAGACGTGGTCGATTTCCTGCAGGCCGAAAAACCCCAGATGACCCATGTGGTGATCACCGGCCGCAACGCGCCCGACGCGTTGATCGAGATGGCGGATCTGGTGACCGAGATGAAAGAAATTAAACATCCGTTCCGCAAACAGGGTATCGCAGCACAAGCCGGTGTGGAATTCTGATCGACACCGGGGCAGGGCATCGCGCCTTGCCCTGCCAGCCAAAGGGCGGACATATGGACAAGATCACGCTGGTCACCGGCGGTGCAAAATCGGGCAAGAGCCTTTTTGCCGAAACCCACGTCCGCGCCTATGGGCTGCCACTGGTCTATATCGCCACCAGTCAGGCGTTTGACACCGAGATGGAAGACCGTATCGCCGCTCATAAAACCCAACGCGGGGCTGGTTGGGACACGGTGGAGGAACCGCTGGATCTGTGCTGTGCGCTGGCACGTACGGACGGAGCGGGCGCGCGCTTGGTGGATTGCATGACGCTTTGGCTGTCCAATGTGATGCATGCAGAGCTGGACTGGCAGGCGGAGCTTGAAAAAGTGCTACAAACCCTGCGTGAACAATCCTCCCCCGTCATGTTGGTCACGAATGAAGTGGGCGGCGGCATTGTTCCGATGTCCGCGCTGGCACGGCGCTACCGCGATGCCTCGGGCCTGATGAACCAGCGTCTGGCGGCAGGTGCGGGGCATGTGGTGATGGTCACTTGCGGCTTGCCACTTGCGCTCAAGGGCAGTGCTGCTGCTCCGGCGTCGCTTGCCTGATCCCTGATCCCAACATACGATATTATTCAAAACGAAAGAGACCCTTTGCATGGCGCATGTGACTTTCCCCCTGACTTCCCTCTCCGACCTCGGTGCGCTGACCCGCGACCTGCCACAGGCTGACGCTGCCGCCCAAGACGCCGCGCGTGACCGTCAGAATGCGCTGACCAAGCCACCCGGATCGCTGGGCCGGCTGGAAGAACTGGCGGTGTTCATGGCGGGTTGGCAGCAACAGGCTGTGCCACAGATCGACTTTGCACAGGCGCTGGTCTTTGCTGGGAATCACGGGATTTGCGCGCAGGGGGTGAATCCCTTTCCGCAAGAGGTGACGGCCCAGATGGTACAGAACTTCAAGGCGGGCGGCGCGGCGATCAACCAACTGTGCCACGTGAATGACGCGCGCCTGTCGGTGATTGATCTGGACCTTGACCAGCCCACGGCTGATTTCACCGAAGGCCCAGCAATGACCGAAGCCGAGTGTGTGGCAGCGCTAAACGCAGGTGCCGCGGCGCTGCACCCGGCGGCAAGTGTGTTGATTCTGGGAGAAATGGGGATCGGCAACTCCACCGTCGCGGCGGCATTAACGGCTGCGGTCTTTGGGGGGGCTGTGCAGGACTGGGTCGGGCGCGGCACTGGCTCTGACGACGAAGGCGTGCGCCGCAAGGTTGACGCCATCACGCGCGGCCTTGCCCGCCATACCGCGACACCTCAGGACGGTGCCACGATCCTGACGTCCTTGGGCGGACGCGAGCAGGCCGCGATTTGTGGCGCTGTTCTCGCGGCGCGGCAACGGCGTGTTCCCGTGATCCTTGACGGCTTTATCTGTACGGCCTCGGTCGCGCCGCTGTTCGCGCTGTCTCCAGCGACGCTGGACCACTGCCTGATTGGCCACCTGAGCGTCGAACCCGGGCATAAACGTCTGCTGGACGCGATCGGCAAAACCGCGGTGCTCGATTTCGATATGCGGTTGGGCGAAGGATCGGGCGCCGCGCTGGCGCTTGGTATCCTGCGCTCGGCTCTTGCGTGTCACAGCGGCATGGCGACCTTTGCCGAAGCAGGCGTGGCGGGCGGCTGATGCTGCCTGCACGGCTGGCAGAGGCACGGCTGGCGATTCTGCTGCTGACCCGTATCCCCGTGGGAAATCTGCGTGATCCGATCCCTGCGACGGGGGCGTCGGCCTGGGCGTGGCCTTTGGCAGGCTTGATCGCGATGCTGCCCGCAAGCTTGCTGTATTGGGGACTGCATGCGGCGGGCTTTGGGCCGACGGTCGCGGCCCTTGGTCTGATCTTTGCCGCGACCCTGCTGACGGGGGCGATGCATGAGGACGGGCTGGCCGATATGGCCGACGGTTTCGGCGGCGGGCAGACCCGCGCGCGCAAACTAGAGATCATGCGCGACAGCCGCATCGGCAGCTATGGTGTCATGGCGTTGATCCTGTCGGTGGCGCTGCATGTGGCGCTGATCGCACGGTTGGATAATCCGGCGCTCGTCGTACCTGCCGCCCTCGGGCTGTCGATGGCAAGCCGCGCGATGCTGCCGTTCTGGCTGGCGCGGATGCCTGCCGCGCGGGCCGACGGGCTGGGGCATGGGGCGGCGCAGGTGCCTGCGACCTGCGTCTATGTTGCGGTCGCCCTTGGTCTGTTTGGGGTGCTGCCCTTGGGGTTCGGCGCAGGGGCTGTGATCTTTGCGGGTGTCGTGGTGTCGACTGCGCTGATTGCGGCGCTGGCGCTGCGCCAGATCGGCGGTCAGACCGGCGATGTGATCGGGGCGATGCAAAAGCTGGCCGAACTGGCGGGCTGGGGCGTCGCCGTTTATCTTGTCGGGTAAAGCTTGGATCATGCGCCCCTTTGACAGGCCGCAAATCCGATGTAGCAAGGCCCCATGTCGAAAAAGACCCTGAACACCGCAAATCTTGCCGCCCTCGGGGCGGACCGTCTGGCCGAGTTGTTGATCGAGGTCAGCACCGGCAGCGCCGATATGAAGCGCCGCCTGCGGCTTGAGCTCAGCCATAACCTTGGCCCCGCGGAGCTGGCGCGTGACGTGCGCAAGCGGCTGGTCACGATCCGGCGGGCCAAAAGCTATGTCGGGTGGCGCAAGCGGAACGCTCTGATCAAGGACCTGCGCACGCAGTCCGCGATGATCATCGACAAGATCGCCCCAGACGCGCCCGCAGACGCCTTTGATCTGCTGTGGGAGTTTCTTGAACTTGCGCCCTTTGTCATGAGCAGGGTGGACGATAGCAAAGGCGATGTGGGGGCGGTTTTCTTTGATGCCCGTGAAGAGATCGGCCCGATTGCGGCCCGTGCCCCGCTGGACCCGATACCGCTGGCCGAACGCACGTGGGAGGCGGTGCAAACCAACAGCGATGGTGCGTTCGACGCGATCATCACGCGGATGGCCCCGTCGCTTGGCGAAACGGGGATGGCGCATCTGAAATCCTTGATCCACCAGTTCGAAGCCGCACCGTTGGACGCCACCGACGATCACCCTGCGCTGCAATTCTTGCGTGAACTGCGGGGGCGGAGTGGGAATTACACCGCTCAGCGCAAACGGCGCTTTATCCAGATGCACCTGCGCGAGGTCGCCTTGGCGCAGGGGGATACGGAAACCTATATCTCGCTGTTTTCACCCACCGATCTGGCGCGGCCCACCGTTGCGGTAGAGGTGGCCGAGCTATGGGCCGCGCAGGGCGACCACACGGCCGCGCTGGACGTCCTTGATGGGGCGCAGCCCAAGGGCAGGGTCGCGGGGCGCGGCGAATGGGATGCGGCCTATGTCAACGTGCTCATGGCATTGGGACGGGAGGACGATGCCCAAGCGCACCGCTGGCACTGCTTTGCCGAAACGCTCGACCCTGACATGCTGCGCGCGCACCTCAAGCAACTGCCGGATTTCGACGATCTGGAGGTAGAAGAAGCCGCCAAGGCGCATGCCGCAGCGTTCAAAGATCTGAACGCCGCAATTGCCTTTTTCCTTGCGTGGCCCGATTTGCGCGGGTTGGCCACCATGGTCGAAACGCGTGCCGACAGGTTGAGCGGTACCCAAGTCGCCCGTCTCACAACGGCAGCCGATGCGCTGCGATCCCGCCATCCTTTGGCGGCGGCGCTGTGCTGGCGAACGATGATCGAAGCCACCCTGCGGGACGCTGCCAAGACGCGCTATGCGCAGGCGGCTGATCACCTGATGGATTGCGCGGCGGCGGACCTCGAAATCGAAGAGTATGGACGTTTTGAGAGCCATGACACCTTTGTCCAACGGTTGCGCAAGCGATATTCGGGCAAGGCCGCGTTCTGGACGCGCGTCACTTAAACGGCGGGGGTAGGGGGTTCTTGGGCGCGTGTGGGAACTAAATCGGCTGTGACGCGTATGGATGCATGAACATATTCAAACGCGCCGCCTTCGTCCCCATCGCCGCCCTTGGCTTTGTCCTTCCAATGACCGCAACTGCCGATGTTGTGGGCAATGTGGACGTGGACTGGCTGGGCAATGACATCGTGGTTGAGGCTGTCTCCGACCCGGATGTCAAAGGCGTTACCTGCCATCTGGCCTATTTTGAACGTGGCCTGATCGACCGTCTGCAAAAAGGCAACTGGTTCGAAGACCCGTCGAACTCCTCCATTTCCTGCCGTCAGACAGGCCCGATCGAAATCGGCGATATCTCGCGCGATGACGAAGGGGAGACCGTGTTCAGCGAACGCCGGTCCGTCATCTTCAAGACGCTGAAGGTCAAACGAATTTTCGACGAAGAGAACAACACGTTGGTCTATATTAGCCACGCGCGCGATGTGCAGAACGGGTCCGCCAAAATGTCGATGTCGACTGTGCCGCTCTACGTGCCGACCAAATAGGCAAAGCTTTGCCAAGGCGTATCATCCGCTTTGCCCGCCCCCGCTCTTCGGCTATTCTATGCCGAAGTCATAATGAATAAGGGCGCGGGCAGTATGAGTATTTCAAGAAGAAGTTTTGCAGTCGGAGTGGCCGCGTTGGGCCTTGCGGCATGTACCACGGGGAACAGGGCGGGCAGCTTTGCACCGCGTGGCGATGCGGGGCTGGCAGCAGACCTACAGCCGCAGCCGAATGCAGGCTATGATGCGTGGGTGTCGGCGTTCAAGTCACGTGCCGCTGCGCAAGGGGTTTCCGACAGCACGCTGCGCCGTGGCTTTGCCGGTACGGGCTATCTGCCGGGCGTCGTCAAGCGCGACCGCAACCAGACCGAGTTCAGTCGCTCGCTTGAAGATTACCTCGCCATTGCCGCATCGGATGAACGGGTCACTAAGGGACGCGCCGCGTTTGCGCGTCACCAAGGCGTGCTGCGCCAGATCGAAGCACGCTATGGCGTACCCGCCGAAGTGGTCACCGCCGTTTGGGGGCTTGAAAGCTTTTACGGTGAGCGACGCGGGAATGTCCCCGTCGTGTCGGCCACATCGACGCTGGCCTATGACGGACGTCGCGGGGCGTTCTTTGAAAAGCAGCTGATCGCGGCACTGCGCATCCTTGAACGCGGCGATGTGTCGGCAGCCGGTCTGACCGGAAGCTGGGCCGGCGCGATGGGGCACACGCAGTTCATCCCCACCTCCTACCAGTCCTTCGCGGTGGATTTCACCGGTGATGGTAAGCGCGACATCTGGTCGGATGACCCGTCGGATTCGCTGGCCTCGACCGCGGCCTATCTGGCGAAGTCAGGCTGGAAATCCGACCAGAAATGGGGCGCAGAGATGGGCACAGCGGCGGCAAGCTCTGCCACGCCGATACAAATCTTGCAGCCGGATGCAGGCGGGCCACGCTTTGCGATCTTTAACAACTTCAAAGCGATCAAGCGCTACAATAACTCGGACAATTACGCGATTGGCGTCGGGCATCTGTCGGACCGTATCGCGGGGGGCGGGCCAATTCAGGCAAGCTTTGGACCGGACAAATACGGGCTGACGATCGAAGACCGCAAGGCGTTGCAGGAACGGCTGACGGCACGCGGGTTTGATACCGACGGCACCGACGGCGTGATTGGCCCGAACAGCCGCAAGGCGATCACCGCGTACCAGCAAAGCCAAGGTTTGCCCGCAAGCGGTGACCCCTCTCGCGCGCTGCTGGCACGGTTGGGCTAACACCGCGATAAAACATTGATCCGTTCGGTCAGGTCGGGCGGATCAGATCGGCGATTTCGGACAGTTTGCTCGCCAGCGGGCTGGTTTTGCGCCAGATCATCCCCACGCGGCGCGTCGGTTCGGGCGCGGGAAAGGCGTTGACCGCCACCTGTGCCGACCGCGTTTCAACCGCGACCGCCATTTCGGGGATCAGCGTGACGCCGATACCCGCACCGACCATCTGCACTAGTGTGGACAGTGAACTCGCATCCAGCCCCTCGCGCGCGGTTTCCGACTGCATATCGCAAAACGACAGGGCCTGATCGCGGAAACAGTGCCCTTCCTCAAGCAAAAGCAGCTTCATCTCGTTCAAGCGCGCACTGCTGGGGATCGGCTTGTCACGGTCTGCCTTGGGGCGGACCAGCATGAATTTCTCGTCGAACAGGGCAACTTCGGTCAGTGACGGCTCTGATACGGGCAGGGCAACAATGGCAGTGTCGATGCGCCCCTCTGTCAATTCAGAGATCAGACGTGGCGTCATTGTTTCGCGGACGTGGATATCCAGCGCGGGGTTCATCTGCGTCAGCTTGGTGATGATCGAGGGCAGCAGATAAGGGCCGATGGTGGGGATGATTCCGATTCTCAGCCGGCCCATCAGCCCGTCCTTGGACGCCCGTGCCATATCCTGCAGCTCGTCCACGCCTTGTAAAATCGCCCGTACGCGCGGCGCGAAATCGACGCCAAAGCTGGTCAGCGTGATAGTGCGTCCGCCGCGATCAAACAGGGGCGTCTGCAGGTTCTGCTCTAGCTCCTTGATTTGTACCGACAAGGCAGGCTGCGAAATCGCGCAAGACTCAGCGGCGTGGCCGAAATGACGGTGATGGGCGACGGCCTCGAAATAGCGAAGCTGCTTTAGGGTGATGTTGGTCATAGCTTATAGTTATCAAACTGATAGGAAATGCCAACTTAAACTAATCAATAACTCCTGTTAGAACGGTTCCAGAAAGAAGGGGGCGGGCCGATTGGACCCTTACCCCTGACATCCATCCCCCGTGCCGCGCCGCATGCGTCGCGCACCCAGACAGATAAAAACGGAGACCACCATGGACGGAAACGACGTCGAAAACATCAGCAAATGCCCGGTTGTCGGCAGCCACGGCCGCAACTCAAAGCGCGGTGCGCGGTCGTTGAACGAATGGTGGCCGAACCAGCTGAACCTCAAGCTGCTGCACCAAAACACCATCGATTCGAACCCGCTTGGCCCGGACTTCAACTATGCTGAAGAGTTCAAGAAACTGGACATCGAGGCGGTCAAGGCAGACCTGCACGCGCTGATGACAGATTCGCAGGACTGGTGGCCTGCAGACTACGGCCACTACGGCCCTTTCTTCATCCGTATGGCGTGGCACGCAGCGGGCACCTACCGTACGGCGGATGGCCGTGGCGGGTCCAGCACGGGCACACAGCGTTTTGCGCCGCTCAACAGCTGGCCGGATAACGCCAACCTCGACAAAGCGCGCCGCCTGCTGTGGCCGATCAAACTGAAATACGGCAACCAGATTTCATGGGGCGATCTGATCATCCTGTGCGGGAACATCTCGCTTGAATCGATGGGCTTGAAAACATTCGGCTTCGCCGGTGGCCGTGTGGACCGTTGGGAACCCGAAGAGGACGTCTATTGGGGCCCCGAAGACGAATGGCTGGGCAGCAAGCGTTATAGCGAAGAGCGCGCATTGGAAGACCCGCTGGCCGCCGTGCAAATGGGCCTGATCTATGTGAACCCCGAAGGGCCAGACGGCAAACCCGATCTGCAAGGGTCGGCCAATGACATCCGCGACACCTTTGGCCGGATGGCAATGAACGACTATGAAACCGTGGCGCTGATCGCGGGTGGTCACACCTTTGGTAAGGCGCACGGTGCCGTGGGCGGCGAGAATGCCGGCCCCGATCCCGAAGCGTCGCCACTGGAAAGTCAGGGCTTTGGCTGGACCAACAAGCACGAGACCGGCCACGGCATCCACGCCTTGACCAGCGGGCTTGAAGGCGCATGGTCGCAGACCCCGACAAGCTGGGACATGACCTATTTCGACAACCTGCTGGGGCTCGAGTGGGAAATGACCAAAAGCCCTGCCGGTGCCGTGCAGTGGACGCCAAAGAATGGCGACGCCGCAGGCACCGTGCCGGATGCGCATGACCCGTCTAAACGTCACGCGCCTATCATGTTCACCTCTGACCTCGCGCTGCGCGAAGACCCCGAGTATTTCAAAATCTCGACGCGTTTTCACGAGAACCCCGAGGAATTCGCCGATGCCTTTGCCCGTGCATGGTTCAAACTGACCCACCGCGACATGGGGCCGATTGCCCGCTATTTGGGCAACGACGTGCCAAGCGAGGAGCTGATCTGGCAAGACCCGATCCCCGCCGTGACGCATGCGTTGGTGGATGACGCGGACGTTGCATCGCTGAAAGCCAAAGTGCTGGCATCGGGCCTAAGCGTTCAGGAACTGGTAGCCACCGCTTGGGGCTCTGCCGCGACCTTCCGCGGGTCGGACAAACGCGGTGGTGCCAATGGCGCGCGCATCCGTCTGGCACCGCAGAAAGACTGGCCAGTGAACGAACCCGATCAGTTGGCCAAAGTGCTGGACGTACTGGAAGGCATCCGTGCCGAGTTCAACGGCGCCCAGTCAGGCGACAAGGAAATCTCGGTCGCTGACCTGATCGTGTTGGCCGGTGCGGCCGGGATCGAGAAAGCTGCAAAGGACGCAGGCCACGACGTGACTGTGCCCTTCGCACCAGGCCGCGGCGATGCTTCGCTTGAGCAGACCGAAGTCGATTCCGTTGCCTATCTCGAGCCTGTGACAGATGGCTTCCGCAACTTTGCCAAGACACGCTATTCGGTCACCACGGCAGAGCTGCTGGTGGATCGTGCCCAGCTTCTGACGCTGACCGCGCCGGAAATGACTGTGTTGGTCGGTGGTATGCGTGCACTGGACGTGAACGTAGGCCGCTCCAAACACGGCGTGTTCACAGATGCGCCCGGTACGTTGAACAACGATTTCTTCACCACGCTGCTGGACATGGGCACCGTGTGGTCGAAGGCGGAAGAGACTGCCACCGACGACATCTACGAGGGCCGCGACCGCGCCACGGGTGAGCTCAAGCACACCGGTACCGCTGTCGATCTGCTGTTCGGGTCGAACTCGCAGCTGCGCGCCATCGGGGAAGTGTATGCCGGCGACGTCGCGAAAGAGAAATTCGTCACTGACTTTGTGGCGGCATGGACCAAGGTGATGAACCTTGATCGTTTCGACCTCGCGTAAACACGCGTAACGACACTCCAAGGCGCGGCCGGTCTCCGGTCGCGCCTTTTTTTATGCCAGTGTCCTTTGTGGGACGGGGCGCGGGTAGAGGCCCGTCAGGTGCCGACGTGGCGCAACAAATGGGCCTGTGTTTGCTCGGCGGTCGGGGGCATGCTGGTACCCAGCAACAGCAGATGCCAGTAAAACTGAACCTCGGCGGGGTCCGCCATCAGCGCAGCAAAGGCGTCTTGGTGCCACTGGATCGCAGCCTCATGCGCGGCAGCGACGCCCGTCAGGGCCCGCAGGCGGGTCATCTCTGCCGTAGTCGCGGCCATCATCGGGTCGATCATCGTGTCTTTGACCGTGTTGAAATTCCGTTCCGCCCAGTAATGCAGGTCCAGTGGCTTGGTCGTCCGGTTGGGCAGGCCGCGTCCGCGTTTGACCATGAACTCTGCCGCTGACCGCAAGGAATAGTGGTTCAACCGCGCCCGCGCATGAGTCTGTAGGGCGCCGAATATATTGATCCGGTTGTCATTTTCGGCGAACCCGTCCGGGGCTGCCTGCACACCGCCAAGATTCCACTGCGGGCTGGTGCTGCCCTTTTTCTTGGGTCGGTGCACACCGAGCTTCTGAAAGGCCGCGGGGCGGTGCAGGGTTTTGAAAAAGCTGCCAGCGGGTAGGTGAAAGGGCTCGGGTGCGGCACGGCTAAACCGGAGCGGGGTCAACGCGTCCTGCAGAGCCTCTTGGCCATCCGCACCGAAAAATCGCCACGGCAGGGCGATCGCATCGGTGTCAGCGGGAACCGCGGCAATCAGATCAGTGAGGCTGCGCATCGGAGCCTGAAGGCACAAGAATTCGTCACAATCAAAGAACAGCGCCCAATCGGCCTGCTTCATCAGATCATGCTGATCCGCCAGCCGCATCGCTTGCCACTGAACCGATTTATCGCCCTCGGGCAGAAAAGGTACATGGGTCACGTCGCCAAGCAGATCCAGCAGTTCTGGCGTGCCATCAGTGCAATCATGCGTGAAAATTAGAAAATCGGTCACCCCCGCGGCGCGGTGATGCGCGATCCATTCAAGGCAGTAGGGCCCTTCGTTGCGCATACAGGTTACAGCAAGGATACGTGTCACGTGGGGTCCTTGGGTTAAGGGGCGGGCGTTTGCCATATGGGTTTAATGCGGTTCAGGCCAAATGCAATCTGCGCCAGGGCCGGTGCCGCCCCCGCTTTATGGTGCCACAAGCGGGGGCAGTAAAAAGCGGTTAATCCGCGACGCTGCGCAGCCCGAGAATGTCGCGCGCTTGCTGCCATGTCGCAACGGGTCGTTCGTATTTCTCGCACAGATCTGCGGCACGCTTGATCAAGGCCGCGTTCGACGGGGCCAGCGTGTCTTTGTCCAGACGTACGTTGTCTTCTAGGCCGGCACGCGTGTGGCCGCCGGCGGCAATGGCCCATTCGTTCACGACAATCTGGTTAGGCCCGATTCCTGCGGCACACCAAGCGGCCTCGGGGGCCCGCGCCTTCATCTGTGCCACATAGAAATCAAAGACTTCTTTGTCGGCGGGCATGGCGTTTTTGACGCCCATGACGAATTGCACATACAGCCGCCCGAACAGTTTGCCGTTCTTGTGGTGCTGGATGGCTTGCAAGATATGGCTAAGGTCAAAGGCCTCGATCTCGGGAACGACTTCGTAGGTGCGCATTTCCGACGCCAGCCATTCCACCAGATCCGGCGGGTTCTCGTAAACGCGGGTGGGAAAGTTGTTCGACCCCACCGACAAAGACGCCATGTCGGGCCGCAAGGACAGCATGCCGCCACGCGCCTCGCCCGCACCGGACCGCCCGCCCGTCGAGAACTGGATGATCATGCCGGGGCAGTGTTTCTCGATGCCCTCTTTCAGCCGCGCGAATTTTTCAGGGTCCGACGAGGGGGTCTCGTCGTCGTTGCGCACATGAGCGTGGCAGATGCTCGCCCCGGCCTCGAATGCCGCATGGGTGCTTTCGATCTGTTCGTTGATCGTGACAGGCACATTGGGGTTGGCGGCTTTGGTGGGCACGCTGCCGGTGATGGCAACGCAAAGAATGCATGGATCAGACATCTAGGAACACTGTCTCTTTCTCGCCCTGAAGATAAATATCAAACCGATAGACGCCATCGGCCTCTTTCTCCGCGATCAGGGTCGGTACGCGGTTTTGATGTTCGATGCGGGTCAGCAACGGGTCTGCGCTGTTGTCGGTATCGGGGAAATACATGCGTGTATTCAAGCCGATATTGATACCCCGCGCGACAATCCACAAGCTGATATGCGGGGCCATCATCCGCCCGTCAGGAAAGGGCACGGCACCGGGTCGGATGGTGTGGAACACCCACTCGCCGGTGTCATAATCCCCCGCCTTGCGTCCCCAGCCGGTGAAGTTCGGGTCCGCCGCGCCGCGTGGATCGTTGCCGGGGTAAAGTCCCGCGGCATCGGCCTGCCATATCTCGATCATGGCATCCTTGATCGCGGTGCCGGTGCCGTCAAAGACCGTGCCCCTGAGGGTGATCCGTTCGCCCTTGGTATCGGCATTGACCATCTGCGCGCCCAGATCCTCAGGGTAAACACCGGTGATATCGCAAAAATTAGGCACGCAGCCGATATGGACATAGGGCCCTGCTGTCTGGGACGGGCTTTCTTTCAACTGGGTCAGCTCTTGCATCAGGTCCCCTCCATCCGGTTTTCAAACAGGGTCGACCGGCGGCCCCGTAGCACAATATCGAACTTATAGGCGCGGGCATCCATTGGCACGGTATTGTCCATGTCCAGCGGTGCGATCAGCTGTTCAACGGCGGCGCGTGACGGGATGCTTTGGACAATGGGGCATTTCCAGATCAGCGGGTCGCCGTCAAAATACATCTGGGTGATCAGCCGTTGCGCAAACCCCTGTCCAAACACGGAAAAATGGATATGCGCCGGGCGCCAGTCGTTCCCCCCATTTGGCCAAGGATAGGCACCGGGTTTGACCGTGCGCAGGCTATAGCCGCCGTTCTCGTCCGTCACCGTGCGCCCGCAACCGCCAAAATTGGGGTCGAGCGGGGCCAGATAGCCCTCTTTCTTATGGCGATAGCGCCCGCCCGCATTGGCCTGCCAGAACTCCAACAAGGCACCCGGCACGCCGCGCCCGTTCTGGTCCAGCACACGACCATGCACGATGATCCGCTGACCAATCGCCATCTCGCCTTCGGCGGCGTAGTTAAGGATCAGATCGTTATCCAGTGCGCCCAGCATGTTGTGGCCAAAGACCGGTCCGGTCTGCTCGCTCAACGTTGTGTTCATGGAAATCAGCGCCTTTTGTGGCGACCGCACAACCGACGTCTTATAGGCCGGTGCCAGCGCGGGCGGATGCCAGTTGCGGTCTCGGTGAAAGAACGCTCCGTTCTGATCGGTCATTCGCCGGCTTCCATTTCCTGATAGGTTTGTTTCGCGAGCTTAAGCGCATGGTTCGCCTTTGGCACCCCCGCATAGATGGCAACATGCTGGAACGCCTCTATCACGTCGGATTTGCTGGCACCGGTATTGGCGGTGGCACGGATGTGCATCGGGATCTCGTCAAAATTGCCGGTCGCCGCCAGCAACGCCAGCGTCAGCATTGATCGTTCGCGATGGCTGATCTTGTCACTCGCCCAGACCGTGCCCCAGGCTGCTTCGGTGATCAGGCTTTGAAACGGTGCATCCAGATCGGTCTTTGCCGCCTCGGCGCGGTCGACATGGGCGTCGCCCAAAACGGCGCGGCGGGTTTTCATTCCGATCTCGCTTCGGTCTACCATGGTCTTCTCCTCGGTCACGGAACGTCATCATTGTCGCAGAACCGATTGGACAGGAAAAACACGCGGCGCGCAAACGCATATCCGTGCTTCCAAAGGGTCTAAAATCCCGGGGGAGGGGCCGCAAAGCGGCTCCGGGGGCAGCGCCCCGAGTGGCAGACCTTGCCGCGTAGCCGTGCCCCCTTGACCTTGACAAATCGGCTCGTTTTCTCCCTTTTGTCCCAAACAGCAAAAGGACGCTTCTTATGATGAAAACACGCGCCGCCGTCGCCGTTGCCGCAGGTCAACCGCTTGAAGTGATGGACGTAAATCTGGAAGGCCCCAAGCGGGGTGAAGTCCTGATCGAAATCAAGGCCACGGGCCTGTGCCACACAGATGAATTCACCCGTTCGGGCGACGACCCCGAAGGTATCTTTCCCGCCATTCTGGGCCACGAGGGCGCGGGTGTTGTGCTGGAAATCGGCGAAGGCGTCACCACGCTCGAGGTCGGCGACCATGTTATCCCACTTTACACGCCCGAATGCCGCGAATGTGAATACTGCTTGTCGGGCAAAACCAACTTGTGTCAGGCGATCCGCGTGACCCAAGGTCAGGGCCTGCTGCCCGACGGCACAACGCGCTTTTCGATGATGGATGGCACGCCGATCCACCACTATATGGGGTGTTCCACCTTTGCCAACCACACGGTGATCCCCGAGATCGCGCTTGCCAAAGTCCGCAAGGACGCGCCGTTCGATAAAATCTGCTATATCGGCTGTGGTGTGACCACGGGCATCGGCGCGGTGATCAACACCGCCAAGGTCGAAATCGGCGCGCGCTGCGTGGTCTTTGGTTTGGGCGGCATCGGACTGAACGTCATCCAAGGCCTGCGCCTGGCCGGAGCCGACCAGATCGTCGGCGTCGATCTCAACGACGACAAAGAAGAGACGGGCCGCTACTTCGGCATGACAGACTTTGTGAACCCCAGCAAAGTCGAGGGTGATTTGGTGGCGCATCTGGTTGAATTGACCAAGGGCGGCGCGGACTATACTTTTGATGCGACGGGCAACACCAAAGTCATGCGTCAGGCGCTTGAAGCCGCACATAAGGGCTGGGGCGAAAGCATCATCATCGGTGTCGCACCGGCAGGGGCCGAAATCTCTACCCGTCCGTTCCAGCTGGTGACGGGTCGCGTCTGGAAAGGGACTGCATTCGGCGGGGCCAAGGGCCGCACCGACGTGCCCAAGATCGTCGACTGGTACATGAGCGGCAAAATCGAGATCGACCCGATGATCACCCACAAACTGACGCTGGACCAGATCAACGAAGGGTTCGAGCTGATGCACAAAGGTGAATCCATTCGTGCGGTCGTTGAATTCTAAGCGCGATTTCGTAAAATCTATGGCAAACGCCGTCCCAGTGGGGCGGCGTTTTATGCTTTCTACAGCCCCCTAGGCCATCATGTTTTGACCTGAGGGGAGAGGGGGCTGCGGGACAGGGTGGGTTTACCACTTCGTTCCCGCTGGTATTTATAGAGTGAACGTTGGGAGACAGGGCATGAAACTTACGGTGAATGGCGTGATCCATGATGTGGACGTCGAGGAAGACATGCCGATGCTGTGGGTCTTGCGCGATATTCTGGGCATCACGGGTCCAAAGTATGGGTGTGGCATCGCACAGTGCGGGGCCTGTACCGTGCATATGGACGGGATCGCGGTTCGCGCCTGCCAGCTGGCTGCCGGTGACGTAGAGGGCGAGATTACCACCATCGAGGGGTTGGGGACCCCCGCCGTGCGCCATGCCGTCCAAGAGGCATGGATCGACCTGCAGGTCGCGCAATGCGGCTACTGCCAATCGGGCCAGATCATGCAGGCGGCCTCTTTTCTTGAACTGAACCCGACGCCCACCGACGACCAGATCGACGCCGCCATGAGCGGCAACCTGTGTCGATGCGGTACCTATCCCCGTATCCGCGAGGCGGTAAAGACCGCCGCGCTCAAGCTCAAGGCGGTGTGATATGGGGCGCGTGAAAACCATTGCCCGCCGGAGCTTCCTTGTCGGCTCTGCTGCTGTTGCGGGGGGCGTTGTCTTTGGCACTTATCTTTACAAACGCGAGGGCGAAAACCCGCTGCTTGACGGGCTGAAACCCGGTGAAACCGCGATCACGCCTTACGTCAAGATCGATGCCCAAGGGGTCACCCTGATCACGCCGCGTGCGGATGTGGGGCAGGGTGCGTGGTCGATGCAGGCGCATATGATCGCAGAAGAGCTTGATATCAATCCGCGCAACGCCAAGCTGTCGCCCGGTCCGGCGGATGCGATCTATTACAATGGCGTTGTCGGCGCAGAGGCGCTGCCGATTGCCGCGACCTCTGACACGCTGCTGGCACGCGGCGGGCGCGGCGCGGTGGATGTTGTGGGCAAGCTGATGGGGCTGCATATCACCGGCGGGTCGTCGACTGTGCCCGATATGTACGACCGCCTACGTATGGCTGGTGCCGTCGCGCGCGAGACGTTGATCAAGGCCGCGATGAAACAGACCGGCCTGCCGCGCGATCAACTGGGCACCGAAGATGGTTGTATCGTGCTGCCGGACGGGTTGAAGATTGAATACATCGACCTTGCCAGCATCGCCGCCGAGATCGAGCCTGTGCAGGATGTCACCCTGCGCGACCCGTCGGAATGGCGCTATCTGACCAAGCCGCAAAAACGCACCGATGTGGTGGCCAAATCCACGGGCACGCAGATCTATGGCATCGATATGCAGATGGACGGTATGGTGATCGCCACGACCCGCACCAATCCGGCGATTGGCGGCGGGTTGAACAGTTTTGAGGCCGAAGTGGCGCAACAGATGCGCGGTGTGCATGCGGTTTTGCCGATCACCGGTGGCATTGCTGTGGTTGCCGATAACACATGGCGCGCGTTTCAAGCCGCGCAGGCGGTTGACTGTGACTGGGGGCCGTCGCCTTACATCGGCAACAGCGCCGACCAGTTCGCGGCAGTGGCGGCCTCCTTCACCGACGACCACCGCGACAGCCGTTTCAAGGATGAAGGCGACGTAGAGGAAGCGCTGCAAGACGCCTCAGTTGTCGAGGCAGAATACCGCATCCCCTATCTGGCCCACGCCCCGATGGAACCGATGAGCGTCGTGGTCAAGCTGACCGATGGACGCCTTGATATCTGGACCGGCACGCAAATCCCCCGCTTTGTCAAAGCCAACATGGCGCGGCTGACGGGGATAGATGGCGATGACATCCATGTGCATGTGCTGATGTCCGGCGGCAGTTTTGGGCGACGCCTTGAGGATGACTATATCGCCCAAGCGGTAGAGATCGCGATGCAGCTGCCCGACACGCCGATCAAGATGATCTGGCAGCGCGAAGAAGACTTCACCCATGACTTCCCGCGCCCGCTGGCGATTGCGCGCGGACGCGGAGCTGTGGCGGATGCCGGTATCGCAGCGTTTGATTTATCCATTGCCGCCCCTTCGGTCGCTGAATCCTCGCTCGCGCGGTTGAACCAACCCGCCTTTGGCCCAGACGTGGCGATTGTCGCAGGGGCATGGGACCAGCCGTTCCAGATCCCCAACTACCGCGTCACCGGCTACCGGACGCCCGCGATGGTGCCCGTCAGCTCGTGGCGGTCGGTGGGTGCGTCTGGCAACGGGTTTATGCATGAAAGCTTCATGGATGAAATGTGCCATGCCGCCGGCGTCGACCCGCTGCAAGAAAGACTGCGCCTGTGCTGGCACGATGCCTCGCGCAAGGTCTTGGAAGCCGTGGGCGAGATGTCGGAGTGGGGCAGCGATCTGGGGCCGAACCGCGGGCGGGGGCTGGCCTTTACGCTGGCCTTTGGCGTGCCCGTGGCCGAGGTGGTCGAGGTCACCAACACCTCCGACGGCATTCGCATCGACAAAGTCTTTGTTGCCGCCGATGTGGGCCGCGTGCTGGACCCTGTGAACTTTGAGGCGCAGCTGCAAGGCGGCGTGATCTTTGGCTTGGGCCACGCGATGAACTGCGAGCTGACCTATCGCGACGGCGTGGCAGAGCAGGATAACTACCACGTGTACGAGGGCATGCGGCTGTATCAGACCCCGCAGATTATGGTGCGCGGGCTTGAGAATGGCGACAAGATCAGGGGTATCGGCGAACCCGCCGTGCCCCCTGCCGCGCCCGCCTTGGCCAATGCGATCTTTGCCGCCACAGGGCAGCGTATCCGTGAACTGCCGCTGTCTAAGTCGATCGATTTTGTATGAATATTTTTCGCCTAGCGGCCGCTGGCGTGATCGGGTTTGTGCTGTCCATGGCAAGTGCTGCGGTGGCGCAAGACGCGTCCGATCGCGCCGCGGCGCTGGCCGCGTGGGATGATATTCACGCCGTCGTCACGCATCCGCGCTGCACCAATTGCCACGTCGGCCCCTCTGGTCTGCCCCTGTGGGAAGGGCTGGAACGCGGCGAAACGTTGGGAAAGGAGCTGGTGCACGGCATGAATGTGCGTGCCGATGACAGCCGCATCGGAGCGGAAACAATGCCATGCCGGACCTGTCACATCAGCGCCGCGTCAGCCAACAGCGTGCCCCATGCACCGCCGATGATTGCAGATGCGTGGCGGCTTCCCCCGATTGAGATGACGTGGAAAGGCAAAACCAGCGCCGAGATTTGCGTGCAGTTGCGTGACCCCGACCGCAACGGTGCTTTCACGCCCGAAGAACTGTCCGATCACGTCGGCACCTCGGCCTTTGTCGCGTGGGGGTTCGACCCCGGCGCAGGGCGCGTGGCCGCCCCCGGATCAATCCCCGAGATGCAGGAAGCGCTGGCAATTTGGGTAGCAGGCGGGACACCCTGTGTCGGCGACCCGTAAAACGCGCGGTTATGCTGTAAACAGGTCTGCGTAAATCTCGCGCAGCAGGTTCTTTTGCACCTTACCCATCGTGTTGCGGGGCAGGGCGTCGACCACCACCAAGCGGCGCGGACACTTGAACCGTGCCAGTGCTTGCCCGATGGTTTGCGACAGTGCATCAAGGTCCAGATCAGCGGTACCATCGGCCACCAGCACGCCGACAGGGGCCTCACCCAGATCGGCATGAGGCACGCCAATCACCGCGCTTTCCAGCACGCCGGGTTGATCGTCAAGCACCTGTTCGACTTCTTTGGGATAGATATTGTAGCCGCCCGAGATGATCAGGTCTTTGCCGCGTCCGACGATTTGCACATAGCCGTGATCGTCGATCAGCCCCAAATCTCCGGTGATGAAAAAGCCGTCTTCGCGCAGTTCTGCGGCGGTTTTCTCGGGCATTTGCCAATAGCCCTGAAACACATTTGGCCCGCGCACTTCGACGACGCCTATGTCGCCTTGGGGCACGGTCTCTCCGGTTTCGGGATCGCAAATCTTGAGCTCGACACCCGGTAGCGGGGTGCCCACCGTGCCCCCGCGTCGTGGTCCGTCATAGGGGTTTGACGTGTTCATATTGGTCTCCGTCATCCCGTAACGTTCCAGAATACGGTGACCTGTGCGCTCTTCGAACTGCTTGTGAGTTTCCGCCAGCAGCGGCGCAGAGCCCGAAATGAACAGCCGCATATGTGCGGTCAATCCGGCGGTGAAATCATCAGAGGAGAGTAAGCGGGTGTAGAACGTCGGCACGCCCATCAGCGCGGTGGCCTGCGGCATAAATCGGATCAACTGGTCGATATCAAGTTTGGGTAGGAACACCATCGCGCCGCCACTCAGTAGCATGATGTTGGTCGCCACAAACAACCCGTGGGTGTGAAAAATCGGCAGCGCGTGCAGCAGCACATCAGCCTTGGTGAAGTGCCAGACATCGACAAGGGTTTCGGCGTTGCTGAGCAGGTTTTGCTGGCTCAGCATTGCCCCCTTGGACCGGCCCGTTGTGCCGGAGGTGTAGAGGAACGCGGCCAGATCCTCTGCGGTGCGGTCTACGGTGTCGAATGTGTCGGGCAGTGTGGCTGCCAGATCGCGCAGCGTGCCGCGGCCGGTGGCGTCCATGGTTTCAACAGCCGCGCCAGCGACAGCGGCAACGGGGGCCAGTGCGCTGACATCGGCAGGATCACAAACCAGCAGCCGCGCACCTGAGTTGCCGACGAAGTAATCCACCTCGGACGCGGTGTAGCCGGGGTTGAGCGGCAAAAACACCAGCCCCGCCTGAACACAGGCCGCATAAAGCGCCAGCGCATCGGGGGATTTGCCGATTTGCACCGCCACACGGTCGCCCACTGTCAGCCCCTTGTCGGCAAACGCGTTGGCATAGCGTGCGGCAGAGCGGATGAATTGATCATGGGTGATGGTGCGCCCGTCGGGCAGGATCAGAAATGCCGTGGATTGCCCGATATGGCGACCGAATAAAGCGTCGTAAAGCGGGTTGGGCATTGTCGTCTCCTTGTGTTCTTTCGCGTTGCCGAATTTGCGTCATTGGTCGGACGAGGTAAAGGGCGGCGAGCGGCGCATTCTGATCTTTCCGACATCTTGCCCTCGCAGACGGCCTTGACGACCCGTGGCGGATGACTTACCTCTCCTTTCGTAGCGCGGGCGTTGTGTAATGGTAAGACCTCTGCCTTCCACGCAGAAGACGCGGGTTCGATTCCCGCCGCCCGCTCCACTCTTTCCTGAAATTCCTTTGATTACCCGCATTTGCGCTGGATCAATGCGCTTTTGTCGCAAGTTCGCTAAGGGGGCAGCACTTGACCCCGCGCGGCGTGCGGGCGATGACACAGCAGCACTCCAAAGGATATCACATGGCACGTACCCCGACGCCCGGCCCCGGCACCGAAGAACGCGAAAAATCGCGTGAGCTGGGGGCCCTGCGCGCGCTGCTGCCGTTTCTCGCGCCGTATCGGGGGCTGATGATCGCTGCCATACTGGCGCTGGTACTGACGGCGATGATTTCGTTGACGCTGCCCTTAGCTGTGCGCCGGGTGATCGACACCTTTGGCAGCGGCGAGGCCGAATTGCTGGACCAGTATTTTGTGGCGGCCCTGATCATCGCAGGGCTGTTGGCCGTCGGCACGGGGCTGCGCTATGCGCTTGTCACCCGCTTTGGCGAGAGGGTCGTCGCTGATATCCGCAAGGCCGTGTTCGACCGCGTCATTTCCATGAGCCCCGCGTTCTACGAGAACCTGATGACGGGCGAGGTGCTCAGCCGGATCACGACCGACACGACGTTGATTCTGTCGGTGATCGGGTCGTCGATGTCGATCGCATTGCGCAATATGCTGATCGTGACCGGTGGTCTGGTGCTGATGTTGTTTACCTCGGCCAAGCTGACGGCGATGGTGCTGCTGATCGTGCCCGCGGTAATTGTGCCCATTCTTGTGTTGGGGCGTCGCCTGCGCGTGCTAAGTCGCGAAAATCAGGACTGGATCGCGGCGAGCTCGGGGAATGCGTCCGAAAGCCTTGGTGCAGTGCAGACCGTACAGGCCTTTACCAACGAGGCCGCCAGTCAGGCGCAGTTCGGGCAGATGACCGAAGCGTCCTATGATGCTGCACAGCGGCGGATAAAGACCCGTGCGCTGATGACAATTATTGTGATCTTTTTGGTCTTTGCCGGTGTGGTGGGCGTCTTGTGGATGGGCGCGCGCGATGTGCGTGCCGATCAGATGAGCCCCGGTGCGCTGGTCCAGTTCGTGATCTACGCCGTCATGGTCGCAGGCGGGGTCGCCGCCCTGTCCGAGATTTGGGGCGAATTGCAGCGTGCCGCCGGCGCGACAGAGCGTCTGGTCGAACTTCTGCGCACGCAAGACACCGTGCAAGACCCTGAAACCGACATTGCCTTGCCCACCCCCGTCGCAGGGCGCATTGCCTTTGAGAATGTGCATTTCACCTACCCTGCGCGCCCCGGCGTTCAGGCGCTGGACGGGATCAATCTGTCGATCAACCCCGGTGAAACGGTCGCTTTTGTCGGCCCGTCGGGCGCTGGCAAAACAACGATCATCCAGTTGATCCTGCGGTTCTATGACCCCGCCTCGGGGCGGATTACCCTTGATGGTGTTGACCTGCGCGACGTGTCGCGTGCGGTCTTCCGGCAGTCGGTTGCCCTTGTCCCGCAAGATCCGGTGATCTTTGCGGCCTCTGCCCGCGAAAACATCCGCTTTGGCCGCCCCGACGCCACAGACTCGGAAATCACCGCCGCCGCCGAGGCAGCCGCCGCGCACGGGTTCATCACCGCGCTACCCGACGGCTACGATAGCTACTTGGGCGAGCGTGGGGTGATGCTGTCGGGCGGGCAAAAGCAACGTATCGCCATCGCCCGCGCCATCTTGCGCGACGCGCCGGTGCTGCTGTTGGACGAAGCGACCAGCGCCTTGGACGCCGAAAGCGAACGTGCGGTGCAGGCCGCCGTGGACCGACTGAGCGCAGACCGCACCACCCTGATTGTCGCGCACCGTCTGGCAACCGTGAAAAAGGCCGACCGCATCGTTGTGCTGGAAGCAGGGCAGATCGTCGATATGGGCACCCATGACGAACTGGTGACCAAAGGCGGGCTTTATGCGCGGCTGGCACGGCTACAATTCACCGACGGGCGCGATGACGCATAAAAAAACCTTGTGAAATGCTTGGCGAGGTGGAAACACTCGTACCCGAGTGGATCCAGAAGGAGAGCAACATGGGTTTGTGGAGTTTCGTAAAAGACGCTGGCAAAAAAGTATTTGGCGGCGGTGATGATACCGAAGTTACCGGAGCCGCGCTTCAGGACGAATTGAAAGACCTCGGGCTTGATGCCGACGGGCTCGACATCTCTGTCGAGGGCGACAAGGTCAAAGTATCCGGCAGGGCTGCCAGCCAAGAGATGAAAGAAAAGGTCATTCTTGCTGTGGGGAACGTCGAAGGCGTTGCCGCGGTCGAGGAAGACATGGACGGCGGCGAGGGCGACGGCACCTTCCACACGGTTGAAAAAGGTGACACGCTTTGGGCGGTCGCGGCCAAGACATTGGGCAACGGCGCACGCTACGAAGAAATCTTTGAAGCGAATAAACCCATGCTGTCGCACCCTGATAAAATCTATCCAGGCCAGATGCTGCGCATTCCTGCCAAATAATCGTACCAGACATAAAACGGGGGCATTACACGCCATTTCCCCATAAATTAGAGCGGCAGGCAGGGTCTGCCGTTCTTTTTTTGGCCTTCCGTTGGGTCAGTGGGCGTGAACACAGCGTTTGGGGGCCTGCAAATGCTTGCGAAAGCTGAATTTAGCAATCATCTTTGACGACAGGGAATAACGGGATGCGGGCAAACCGCACCACTAAGGGAGGAAAATAATGTCATTTGCCGGTATAGAAGACCGTAATGCAATCGAAGCAGAGATGCCGTGGGCTGACCGCGATGTGCCTAAAACCCTATGGGGTATGCTCAGCGACACCGCGGGAAAGTTTCCCAGCCACGATGCCATCAGCTATCAACTGTTCTCGGGTCCAAAAGATCACGCAGAAACGCTTAGCTGGTCGCAGTTGCGCGGGCAGGTGGGGCGTGCTGCCAACCTGTTCCGGTCGCTGGGTGTCGGCCCGACAGATGTTGTCGCGTATGTTCTGCCAAACTGTAATGAAACGGTCATCACGCTTTTGGGCGGTGCCGTTGCAGGGATCGCGAACCCGATTAATCCGCTGCTAGAAGCGGAACAGATTGCGTCGATCCTGCGCGAAACCAATGCCAAGGTCGTTGTGACCCTGCGGCCTTTCCCCAAGACGGACGTGGCTGACAAAACCGCCGAGGCGGTCAAACTGGCCCCGAATGTCACGACCGTGCTCGAAGTGGACCTATGCCGCTATCTGACCGCACCAAAGTCGTGGATCGTGCCGCTGATCCGCCCGAAAATGACGGTGACCAATCGGGCGACCTACAAAAACTTTAACGCGGAAATCGCCAAACAACCCGCCGAGCTGACCTTTGATGATCCGCAAGAGGATCGCGTCGCGTTCTACTTCCACACCGGTGGGACGACGGGCATGCCAAAAGTGGCGCAGCATAAGTATTCGGGCATGGTCTATAATGGCTGGCTGGGGCACACCCTGCTTTATACGGAAAACGACAACATCATGTGTCCGCTGCCGTTGTTCCACGTCTTCGCCTGCCACGTGATCTTGATGGCGGCGGTGAAATCCGGTGCCCATGTCGTGTTCCCGACGCCCCAAGGCTATCGCGGCGAAGGCGTCTTCGATAACTTCTGGAAGCTGGTCGAACGCTGGAAAATCACCTTTATCATCACCGTACCCACGGCGATCTCGGCCAAGATGCAGCGGCCGATCAATGCGGACATCTCTACGGTAAAAACCGCCTTTTCGGGCTCGGCCCCGTTGCCGCTGGAATTGTTCCGCCGCTTCGAAAAGGCTACAGGCATCACGCTGATCGAAGGCTACGGCCTGACCGAAGCGACCTGCCTTGTGTCGTCGAACCCGACGGATGGCCTGCGTAAAGTGGGCAGTATCGGCATCACCTTCCCCTATACGGATGTGAAGATCGTCAAAAGCACCGGCGAAGGGCTTGTCGAGGCTGACGTGGACGAGATCGGTGAAATCTGCATCTCGAACCCCGGTGTCTTTGCGGGCAATACTTATACCGAAGCGGACAAAAACATAGACCTCTACTATCAGGACAAATACCTGCGCACAGGGGATCTGGGCCGTATCGACAGCGACAAATACCTCTGGATCACGGGCCGTGCCAAAGACCTGATCATCCGTGGTGGCCACAACATCGACCCCGCCGAGATCGAAGAGGCTTTGCTGGGTCACGAAGCGGTGGCCTTTGCTGGTGCCATCGGTCAACCGGATGCCCACGCCGGAGAGGTGCCCTGCGCCTTTGTCGAACTGGTTGCCGGGGCGTCGGTCACCGAAGCCGAACTGCTGGAGTTCTGCAAAGAGCACGTGCAAGAGCGCGCGGCGCAGCCCAAGCACATGACGATCATGAGCGAACTGCCCAAAACCGCCGTTGGCAAAATCTTCAAGCCTGACCTGCGCAAAAACGCCATCACCCGCGTCTATGGTGAAACGCTCGAGGCCGCGGGCCTGCCTGCGCGGGTTGCCTCTGTCACCGACGATAAAAAACGCGGGCTGGTCGCGCAAATCGCTATGAACGGCGCAAGCGAGGCCGATGTGGGCGCATTGCTGAACGCCTTTACCTTCGGTTGGGAGGCCGCGTGATCTAATGCAAGGTCGTTGACCATCGGCTAGCAGCGCATCGTCTATCATCGGATGTGCGCTGCTTTTCACCTACCTTACCCCGACGGGGCAGCACATGGGACGTTCCTTTCGGAAGCGTCCCATGTCGCGTTTTAGGGGGAGGGCGCGCGTGTCATACGGCAGGGTGTTTGCTTGAACGGCTACCGCGTTCTTCGATCCGGCGACGACTGCTAAAGCGCGAGGGCTATTTCAGGAAAGACTGCGCCTTCATCGTTTCGGCGATAGGCGCGCCCAAACGGCCAAGGATCGTCGGCGCAAGCTGCAGCTGGTCGATCACGGTATCCTCTGATGGGCCCTCGGCATCACCAAAGTAATACAGCGCCGTTTCCTGCTGCAATGCGCCGCGCCCGCCGTGGTGGCCGCGCGTGTCCTGACCATGATCGGCTGTAACGATGACTTCGTACCCCATCGCACGCCATTTGGGGATGAAAGGGGCCAGCATCTCGTCCATCACGGCGCAGGCGTGGTCCATTTCCTGACAATCGTGAAAGAACCGGTGCCCCATGCTATCCAGCGTGCAGGTGTGCAGCATCCCGTAGTTCAGACCGAACCGCAGCGCCAGATTGGTGAGAGAGCCGAACAGGTCTACATCCGAGGGCGTCATCTGGTTCACCAGCCCATAGCCGGTCATCGTGTGGAACCGCCCGTGGTTGATCGTATCGCTGTCGGGTTCGTCATATTCAATATCACGCACATAGTCGAACGGATGGCGGTTGAAAAATTGTGACCAAAAGGAATGGGCGACAGCACCCGTCACGCCGCCCGCGGCGCGGGTCTGGGCAAAGACGTCCTTGTGCTTGAGCCGGAAGACATTGCCATTGCCCGTGCAGCCATGCTCTGCCGGTGCCACGCCCGTGTGTATCGACGCATAGCACGCGGCAGAGATCGACGGCAGCACTGCACGCTGGGTCCACACGCGCGCGTCGCCGCTGTCGACCCAACCTTCCAGATTGCCGAACAGACGGCGGAAATTGCGGTAGGGGACACCATCAAGGATGATCAAAAGCAACTTGTTCTTCATGTGGGCTTCCCATTGGCAGGCGGCAGATATGGCATTTGTCCGATACGAACCTCTGCACTATCCACAGCTTTAATTGCCAGCGCTTTCCATTTTGCGATGTGCGATGGTTTCTTCCAGCCAGCCGATCTTCATTTCGGGGACCGAGCTGAGCAACAGGTCGGTATAATCGTCAAATGGCGGCGACAGCACATGACTTTTGGTGCCATAGCGCACGACTTCGCCCTGATACATCACCGCGATGCTGTCAGCGATGGCCTTTACCGTGGCTAGATCATGGGTGATGAACAGATAGGCCACATCCTCGATCTTTTGCAGGTTCAGCAGCAGCTTGAGGATGCCGTCAGCGACCAGCGGGTCAAGCGCGCTTGTGACCTCGTCGCAGATGATCAGCTTGGGCTTGGCGGCCAGCGCACGGGCGATGCAGACACGTTGTTTTTGCCCGCCCGAAAGCTCTGCCGGATAGCGGTCCTGAAACCCGTCGCCGAGTTCGATCTCGTCCAGCAGTTCCTGAATACGCTTCTGTTTGGCTTTGCCTTTCAGCCCGAAATAAAACTCAAGCGGGCGGCCGATGATGGTGCCCACGGTCTGACGCGGGTTCATCGCGGTGTCGGCCATCTGGTATATCATCTGCATCTCGCGCAGGTCTTCGATGGGGCGTTGGGCCAACGCGGGGGCAAGTTCGCGTCCGTCAAAGGTGATCGTCCCGTCGCCTGGCGGCAGCAGGCCGGTAATGACGCGGGCCAATGTCGACTTACCCGAGCCGGATTCCCCGACCACCGCCAGTGTCTGGCCCGAGTGGACGTCCACATTGATCTTCTTGAGCACGTCGAAATCCGTACCGGGATAGCGCGCGGTCACGTTTTCCACGCGCAGGACAGGGGTGTCGGTCGGTGTTTTCTCTTCGTGACGGATCGACCGGACTGAAACCAGCGCCTGCGTATACTCTTCCTTGGGGGCGTTGATGATCTGATCAACAGTGCCGTATTCGACCATTGCGCCCTGTTGCAGGACCATGATGTGATCGCTGACCTGCGCCACAACCGCGAGGTCGTGGGTGATATAAAGCGCTGCCACACCGGTCGCCGCAATGGCTTCCTTGATGGCGGCCAGGACGTCAATCTGCGTCGTCACATCCAGCGCTGTGGTCGGTTCATCAAACACCACCAGATCGGGCTGCGGACACAGCGCCAGCGCCGTCATGCAACGCTGCAACTGCCCACCCGACACCTGGTGAGGATACCGGTTTCCGATGGTTTCAGGGTCGGGCAGGCCAAGCTTGCGGAACAGATCGACCGCGCGTTCCTCGGCTTCGGCCTTGGTGAACTTGTTCTGATAGATCGCGGCCTCGGTGACTTGATCCATGATTTTTTTCGCGGGGTTGAAAGACGCCGCGGCGGATTGCGAGACATATGTCACCTCGGCACCGCGCAGGCGCCGCACGGCGCGCAAACGTTCCTTGAGGATATCGCGCCCGTTGACCCAGACCTCGCCGCCGGTGATTTCGACACCGCCGCGGCCATAGGCCATCGCGGCCAGCCCGATGGTGGACTTGCCCGCACCGGATTCCCCGATCAGCCCCAGGACCTTGCCAGGTTGCAGATCGAAGTCGACGCCATGCACGATCTTGATATCAATCGGCTTTTCGCCGGGCGGATAGGCCGTCGCGCCGATTTTCAGGCCGCGTACTTTGAGAAGTGGCTCGGTCATCCGCGGCCCCCTTTCAGCGATGTTGTGCGGGTGAGGATCCAGTCCGCAACAAGGTTGATAGAGATACAGAGCGTGGCGATGGCATAGGCAGGATACAGCGCCGCCTGAATGCCATAGTTAATGCCTTCCTTGTTCTCTTTCACGATGCCGCCCCAGTCCGCTTGGGGCGGCTGCACGCCCAGTCCCAGAAACGACAGGGTCGACACAAAGAGCACGGCAAAGATAAAGCGCAGGCCCATCTCCGCGATCAGCGGCGATAGGGCATTCGGCAGGGTTTCACGGAAGATGATCCAGCCGATTTTCTCGCCGCGCAGACGGGCGGCTTCGACATAGTCCATCACGGTGATGTCCACGGCCACAGCGCGCGCCAGACGGTACACGCGGGTGCTGTCCAGCAGGCCCATCAGGATGATCAGGATCGGCACCGTGGTCGGCATGACCGACAATACGACAAGCGCAAAGATCAGCGACGGGATCGACATGATCAGATCGACAAACCGCGAGATAGCCTGATCCACCCAGCCACCGGACACAGCGGCAAAAAAGCCCAGAATGGACCCCAGCGTAAAGCTGAGGATCGTCGCCGCAGTGGCGATAAAGATCGTCGTGCGCCCGCCATAGATCATCCGCGACAGCAGGTCGCGCCCGATGCTATCCGTGCCCAACAGGAACTCCGAGGAGGAGGGCTCCCATACGTCACCGACGATTTCAGCCATGCCATAGGGGGCAAGCCAAGGCGCAAAGAGGGCCATGAAGAAATAGATGCTGGTAAAGAACAGGCCGATCATGGCCGAGATTGGGATATTTTTCATGGGTTGGCTCCCAAACAGATGAAGGGGGCAACGATTGGCGGTGATGCGGCAAATGGGCGGTTCCCTACGCATTTGCTTTGTACAAACGTTCGGTTGCGCATGGCGCGTTTGTTCTGGGATAAACTCATTTGGGATGCCTCAGCCTTGGGTTGGCAAGGATCGACACGATGTCCGCCACAAGGTTGAGCCCGATATAGACCGCGGCAAAGATCAAGCCGCAGGCCTGTACCACGGGCACATCACGTTTGCTGACGTGATCCACCAGATATTGCCCCATGCCGGGATAGGCAAAGACGACCTCTACCACGACGACGCCGACCACCAGATAGGCGAGGTTCAGCATCACCACGTTGACGATCGGGGCGATGGCGTTGGGGAAGGCGTGCTTGCGGATGATCTTGAGCATGCCCAAGCCCTTGAGCTCGGCTGTTTCGATATAGGGCGATTGCATCACGTTCAGGATCGCAGCCCGCGTCATGCGCATCATATGCGCCAGCACAACCAGCGTCAGCACCATCACCGGAATGGCAATCGCGTTCAGCTTGGCCCCAAGGGACATGCTGTCGTTGATGATCGCCACAGACGGGAACAGACGCCATTTGATCGCCACCCAGTAAATCAGCACATAGCCGATCATGAATTCGGGGATAGAGATCGTCGTTAGCGTGATCGCCGAAATCAATTTGTCCGGCCAGCGGTCTTTATAGCGCACGGCCAGCAGGCCCAGAAAGATCGCCAGTGGTACAGAGATGGCAGCGGCCCAGAAGGCGAGGAACAAAGTGTTTTTCAGACGCCCGCCAAGGCTTTCGGCGATGTCGCGGCCATTGGTCAGCGCGGTGCCCAAGTCCCCCTGAAGCACGCCGCCAAGCCAAGCGAAATAGCGGGTCATGGCAGGATCGTTGAGGCCAAGCTCGCGGCGCATGTTTGCTAAGGCTTCGGGCGTGGCCGATTGACCTAATATGGATTGTGCCACGTCGCCGGGCAAAATCGAGGTACCTACGAAGATAAGGATCGACGCGGCAAAGAGGAGAAGAAGGCCCAACGCTAAGCGTTGGGCGATCAGTTTGACGATGGGATGCATAAGCTGGGTCTACCTTATGCGTCTTTGACCCAGCATTTGATTCCGGCTTTGTTGTTGGACATCTCGGCGTTGGGATCCACGACCCAGCCACCGACATTGTTGGCAACGCCATCCACAAAGTCGTTGAACATCGGCAGGATCAACCCGCCTTCGTCGCGGACCATCTGACCCATCTTGGAGTAGATTTCCTTGCGTTTGGCTTCATCCAACTCGGCGCGTGCCGACAGCAACATCTCGTCAAATTCGGGACGCTTCCAGCGTGTGTCGTTCCAGTCTGCTGTCGACAGATAGGCGGTCGAATACATCTGGTCCTGTACCGGACGGCCACCCCAGTAAGAGGCACAGAACGGCTGTTTGTTCCAGACTTCGGACCAGTACCCATCGTTAGGCTCGCGCTTGATTTCCAGCGGGATACCGGCGGCTTTGGCGGATTCCTGGAACAGGGATGCCGCATCGACCGCACCGGGGAAGGCACCGTCTGAAACGCGCAGGATGATCGGGCTGCCGTCATGACCAGAGGCTGCGTAATGCTCTTTCGCCTTCTCGACGGAGTATTCACGCTGCGGGATGGTGTCGTCGAACAGCGGGTAGGACGCGTTGATCGGCATGTCGTTCCCGACGGTGCCATAGCCGCGCAGGATCTTGTCGACCAGTTCTTCGCGGTTGATCGCATATTTCAGCGCCAGACGCAGGTCGTTGTTGTCAAATGGGGCAGTGTCGATGTGCGCGATGAACACATAGTGACCACGACCGGCGACGGATTTCACCGACAGGTTAGGGGCACGGTCCAGCAGGGCGGCAACCTTGGGGTCGACGCGGTTGATCATATTGACCTGACCCGATTGCAATGCCGCAGTACGGGCGGTCGCATCGTTGAGCACCAACACTTCGTTATAGTCGGTATGGCCGCGGTTTTCGGCATCCCAGTAGTTTTCGTTGCGGGTAAAGCCGTGGCGCACGCCGGGTTCGTCGACCTCAAGTGTATAAGGGCCGGTGCCGATGCCCGCGCCGGGGTTGTCCATGCCGCCATCGGGCTGGATCATCAGGTGGTAGTCGGCCAGCAGATAGGGAAGGTCAGCGTTACCGACGCCCAGTTCAACGATAAAGTTGTCGCCGTCGACCTTCATGTTCTCGATGCCGCGCATGATGCCCAAGGCACCGGACTGGCTGTCTTCGTTCGAGTGGCGCTGCATGGTTTTCAGCACGTCTTCGGGGGTCATGTCCTTGCCGTTGTGGAACTGGATACCCTTGCGGATCTTGAACGCCCAGGTCTTCGCATCGGCAGAGGCCTCATAGCTTTCGGCCATGCGGTTTTCGATTTTGCCGTTCGGATCGACCTCGACGAGGCTTTCGTAAAGGTGGCGCAGGTTGTTCAGCGGAACCTCGGAAGCGGTCAGCGCCGGATCGAGCGTGTTGGTGGATTCACCGCCCGACGACCCGATCTTGAGCGTGCCGCCACGAATCGGAGCCTCGTGGGCAGCCGCCTGGGCATTGTTCGCCAACATCGAATTGGCGACGGCGGCTGTCACGCCCAAAGCAGCGGCGCGACCAACGAATTCACGTCGTGTCATCGTGCCCTTGGCCACTTGGCCGGTCATATGTTTCAGTTGATCATCCATGATGAAAACTCCCTGTTTTAGGTGATATATCCGCGCATTTTAGCGCAGGCTTTTTATTGACTGATGGCACAACGTTAAGCATTTCAGCCCGTGTCGCAAGCAGTAATACCAGCGGCCATTTGACGAGTTTGTTATATAAAGTGTCGCTTAATGTCTTCCGTCACGTCGCGTTCATGTATCAATTTGTCGTTTTCGTACGCCTCTAGTCGGGCAGACAGGTGAAAGTGAGTGGCGTCCGACCACATCTGCGACCGGGTTTCCGTACGCAGAAGGATACCGTCACGTTCCAGCTCTTCGGTCCAGTGACAGCTGCCTTCGGCCGAGAGCGGATCGTCGGGATGGATGGTCCATGTTTCGCGTGCAAGGGACCCAGCGATCAGCCCGTGATCGGCATCACGTAGCTTGCCGAAATCATCCTCGATGATCAGTGAAATATTGCCGGTGACGCGGTCGATCTCTTGTCGGCGGATGTGGTTTTCAGGGCGCAGTGTCTCTGTCTCCCACGGGGCGGCAGAGGTGGGCGGGGCAAAGCTGTATTCGTCGCCGCCATTGGTAGGGCGCTGCGGCAGGTCGATATGGCCCGACGACAGCGTCACCTCGGCGGCCTCTGGCGCGGGCCAAAGCAGGGGCCAGTATGCGGTCGAAATCGACACCCGCAGCCGGTGCCCTTTGGGAATACGGTAGGCGATGTGGTCCAGATCAAGTGTGATATCTGTGGCGGCACCCGGTGTCATTGCCTGCGGGTGTTCGGCGCTGTCGCGATGGCTGAGGTTCAGCACGCCGTAAGTAATCCGCGCCGACGCGCCGTCGGGATGGATATGGTTCAGCCGCACGGCGATCTGCCCCTGCGGTTTGTCGCAAGCCAGGCGCAAATGCAGGCGGGGTGCGCCAACGATATCCATCTGTTGATCCAGCGGCCCGCTGTCAAAGCAGATCGACAGCGCATCGTCTTGCCGCTGGTCGCCGGGCATCTCGGGCCCAAGCCAGATCGCGCAGTATTCGCCGCTATCCGCACCGCAATGGGCGGGGGAGGCGACGCTTTGGTCCAGTGGGGCCGGTGTGTCATGCAGCCCGTCGTTGGTCAGGTGCAGCGTTTCAACCGGAAGGTGCGAGGTCGCGCCCGTGGCTTCGGTGATCCAGCGGCCAGGGCGCTCGTGTGTCCATGTCGCGGGGCGCATGCCGTCCATCAGATAGGCGCGATAATCGGGGTCGTCTTCAACGCCGGTGTCGATGTCCTTGAGCCAACGATCCCACCAGCGAAGGGCTTCTTGCAGAAAGCCGATGCGCGGTTCGGGGATGGCGAAATGCGGGTATTTATGCACCCAAGGGCCGACGATCCCTTTGGCATCGGGCAGGGCTTCGACCAACTGGGGCACAGCGTTTTTGTAGGAATCGCCCCAACCGCCGACCGCCAGCACCTTGGCTTTGATCGCGCTGTAGTCCTCGATCACCGATCCTTGCTTCCAATAGGCGTCGCGCGACTGATGGCGCAGCCAAAGCGCAGGCAGGAACGGCTCTGCCTCCAGTCGTTCCAGCCACATCTCGCGCCAGTCGGGGCGCAAGGCAGGGTCGGGCGCACGGCTTGAATAGGCCCACATCGTCGCCCCCCAGCCGAGGTTCTCGTTCAACAGGCACCCGCCCTTGTAATGGATGTCATCGGCAAACCGGTCGACGGTGGAGCACAGCGTGATCACCGCTTTCAGCGCGTCTGGCGCATGGGCCGCGACCTGTAGGCCGTTAAAGCCGCCCCAGCTAATACCCATCATGCCGACGGTGCCACTGCACCACGGCTGCGCGGCTAGCCAGTTTATCACCTCTAGGCAGTCGGCCTGTTCTTGCGGGGTGTATTCGTCTTCCATCACGCCGTAGCTGTCGCCGTTCCCGCGCATGTCGACCCGCACACAGGCATAGCCACGTTCGGCAAACCACGGGTGCGTTAGCGCATCACGGGCCGTCGTTCCGTCGCGTTTGCGGTAGGGCAGGTATTCAAGGATAACGGGAACCGGCGTGGCATTTGAATTTTCAGGGCGCCAGATCCGTGCAGAGAGCCGGCATCCGTCCGAGAGAGTGATACCCAAATCCGGGTCTTCGATCAGCGGCAGCGGGGTGTTTGGGGGGGTGTTCATGTCCCGAAGGTTGCGAGGGAACCTATTTTTGTCAACCGTTTAGGTAGGGATAAGGGGCCTGCGCTCAGGAGCTTTTCCTGAATAAATTGAAATGGTTAATAATGCAGCACGTTAACCTTAGTTAACAGCTTCCCGCTCTGATAGAAACTGTGGCCGCGATGCACCGTTGAAATAAGGCAAGAATGTGGCGCGTCAGTTTAAACTTGGCTTTTATGTGTCTAGGCGGCTATCTTCTGCCTCAATAATAGCGACGTTTTAAAGACGAAAAATATTCAGGCGGCTGCACGATGCGATCAACGCGTTGGCGGTCATAAAATTTTCTCAGGTGTCGCGCGTAGAATGCGTACCGAGGTGGAGCAGATATTATGAAGACGATAGATTTCGTCGTTCGCGATCAAGCGGGCGCATTGCAACGTGGCACGGTTGCCGAAAACGCAAACTTCCACGTCATTCAGGCTACATCAGGTCAGGAAATATCGCTGAACCTGCGTCAGACCGATTTCCAGTCGCATCAGCGCTCGGGCGACAATCTTGTGCTCACGCTCAATGACGGGTCGGTCATCACCATTGAGAATTACTTTAACGACACCGGTGCCGCGAACCGTCTGTTTATTTCGGCGGATGGCTATCTGAACGAAGTCGCCTTTGTCGAGGGCGAGGGTGGCGGTCTGTATGCCCAGTACGGCCCGACAGAGCAGTGGGGCAAATGGAGCCCTTCTGATGATCTGATCTATCTGGGTCGCAGCGATGTGGCATCAGTGCCGGGCGGCGTAGAGCCGGGCGATGACGAAGTATCCATGCTCGCAGCCCCCTTGTTGGGAGGCGTTGTCGGCGGCGGTGGTGCAGCAGCAGCAGCCGGTGCGGCGGTTGTGGGTGGCGCGGCGGTCATCGGCGGCGGTGGCGGCGGCGGCGGTGGTGGTTCCTCTGCGGCGGCACCCTTTGTGAACGATGCTGAAACCACCGGCACCGTGGGCGGTGACGATGCGGTTGAACAGATTATTGTCACGGGCGGCGGCGAGCCGGGCTCTGACGTTGTCGTCACGATCGGCGACAAGGACGTCACAACGATCATTGGCGAAGACGGCACATTCGAAGCGGTGTTCGAGGGCGACAACTTCCCCGAAGACGGTGATCATGAGGCCGAGGTGGTTGTCACAACCGACGGAACCGAGGCAGTGCTAGACGGTCCGACGTTCATTATCGACACCACTGCGCCCACGGTCACGTTGTCCCAAGGTACGCAAAGCGTCGGCGACTTCTTTAACGGTGAAGCTTTCGCTGATGGCGTTACTTTGGCCGGCAACGGCGAGGCGGGCGCATCTGTCGATGTGACAATCGCCGGCATCACGCGCAGCACCACCGTGGCCGAAGACGGTACATGGTCCGTCACCTTTGAAACCGGCACATTGCAGGGCGGCGAATACGAATCCGACGTGCTGATTTCGACATCCGATCAATATGGCAACACCTCGACCAGCACTGAAACGCTGGTGGTGGATACTGTTGCGCCGACGGTCGCTGTCACATCCGGCACGCAATCCGTGGGCGACAGTTTTAACGCGGCTTCCTTTGCGGGCGGCGTCACGCTGAACGGCACCGGCGAACCCGGCTCGACCGTGCAGCTGACCATCGGTGGCATCACCCGCAACGCGACCGTGGGCGACAATGGCGCATGGTCCGCGACATGGCAGGCAGGCACTTTGCCCGCAGGTGAATACATCAGCGATGTTACCATCGTAACGACCGATGCTTTCGGGAATAGCTCTACTTCGACCGAGCAGCTGGTGGTGGATACCGTCTCCGAGGTCACGATTGCGGCGGATGCGGTCGAAGTCGACGGCGTGATCAACGCGGCAGAGCGCGGCGACGGCGTGACGCTGACCGGCACATCGCAGCCGGGATCGACCGTTCAGGTCAGCTTTGGCGGCGCGACACGCGATGCGTTGGTTGATGCAAACGGCAACTGGTCCGCGGATTTCACGGCCTCTGACATTCCAACCGGAGAGACAACAGCGACCGTCACGGCTGTGGCGACGGATACGGCGGGCAACACCGCGACCGCAACCAGCCAAGTCGAGATCGACACACTGGTAAATAATCTGGCCTTCACCGGTCAGACCGGTGGCAACGACGGCGTGATTAACGCGACAGAGGCAGCGCAGGGCATCGTCATGACTGGCACGGTCGAGCCCGGCTCGTCTGTTATGGTCCAGCTTGGCCAGATCTCGCGCGCGGCAACGGTTGCGGCAGATGGCACATGGACCGTCAGCTTTGCACCCAGCGATTTTTCTTCAGGCACATACACCAGCACAATGACCGCCACCGCAACAGACGCGGCGGGCAACGTGGATAGTGTGTCGCAAACAGTCACTGTTGATACCGAAGCCGGATCGCTGACCATCAGCCCGCTGCCGGTTGAAGGCGATGATGTGGTTAACGCCGCCGAAGCAAGCGACGGTGTGGCCATTTCCGGTACCGCAGATGCGGGCGCGGTCGTACAGGTCACGCTGGCCGGTGTGACACATACGGTTGTGGCGAATGGCAGCGGCCAGTGGACAGCATATTACGCCGCCGGCGAAGTTGCCCAAGGCGTCTATACCGCCGACATCAGCGCGACCACGACCGACGCCGCCGGCAACAGCCGCAGCGCCTCTGACAGCGTGCGCGTAGATACCCGCGTCGACAACCTGTCGCTGAACACGGTCGAAGGGGATGACATCATCAGCGGGGCAGAGCGTCTGGCGAACGGCGGCGTGCTGGTCACTGGTACCTCTGAAATCGGGTCGTCCATCGTTGTGTCGCTTGGCGGCGCGTCGGTGAACGGGGCCGTGGATGCCAATGGCAACTGGTCCGTGACCTTTGCGCCGGGTCAGGTGTCCCAAGGCACGATCAACACCACCGTATCTGTCAAGGCAACCGATGCAGCAGGCAATACCGCCACGGCAAGCCACGGCGTGCTGATCGACACGGTCGTTGACCCGCTCGAGATGGCGCAAGCAGGCGGGAATGACGGTGTGGTCAGCTCCCGCGAAGCGCAAGCCGGCATTGATTTGAACGGTCAGGTTGAAGCCGGCTCAAGCGTTGTGGTCAACTTTGACGGCACCAACTACACCGCTTTCGTAGATGGTGCGGGCAACTGGTCGGTGACGATCCCGCCCTCCGAAATCCGCGAAGGCACATATGATGCCAATATCTCGGTCACGGCGACGGACCGTGTCGGCAACATCGCATCAATCACCGACACACTGGCGATTGACACCTATGCCCCCGAAGGCCCCGTCATCGCGTCCTATACCCGTGACGGCGACGGCATCCGAGGTATCTCGACCGAGATCAGCCCCGATACACTGGACGTGCATCAAGTACATGCAGACCGCTCTATCTCCGAAGTGGAATCGACCAGCTTTGACATCGACCCCATCGGCGAGCGGAACTTTCAGTTCAACAGCAATGTACCGGACGGGTCCGACCTGATCGTGACGGCAACGGATGCGGCGGGAAACTTCTCGGGCACATATCTGGCGCTGGATGACGAGGCGGCAAATACGCAGCTTAACCTGACCAACCCGAACCTGGGCAACTACAACATCGAAACCGTTGATCTGCAGTTCGCCGAAGAGGCGCAACTGACCATTACCGAAACCGCATTGGTCAACCTGTCTAGCAACACAAACGAGCTGATCATCGACGGGCACAACGACGACACAGTGACGATCACGGGCGCGCAGCGTGGGGGGTCCGAAGTACGTGGCAACCAGACCTACGACATCTACACCTTGGGTGACGAAGCCACGTTATTGATCGACAACGATATCAACGTCATCGTCTAACGACTGCACCGCGCCCTCTGTCCAAGGGGGCGCGGGTGGCACACGCAGGCGGCAACGACCGCAGGCGTTTCCAAAATAAAAAAACCGGCACGCTAAGGGCAGGATAATGAGGCAGAGTGTAAAACGGGCAGGGGGCATATGCGCAGCAGCGCTGGCCCTATCCGGCTGCATGTCGGATTTCGGCAGCGGCATGATGCCCGGTGACCTGATGCCGACCGACATCGTCACACGGTTCCGCACCCCCGATGCCTCGCAGGCGATGAAACCCACCTACGCTGAAAAAATCACCGCAGACAGCCAGATCATTCAAGGTCTGGCGCTGCGGTCTTCTGTTTTGCCCGATGGTACCGTGTCGGATCAGGTTGCCGCGGCCGTGCTGGCCGCCAACAGCCGCACCGCCGAGGCAGAGCTGCGCGCCGCAACGTTGCGGTCCGAGGCGGCGAGCAAGAACTGGCTCCCCAAGATCGGGCCACAGGTCAACCTCACCTCGCTGGGGTCGCTCGCGGCCAATCTGGTGGTGGATCAGGTGCTGTTCGATAATGGCCGCCGCGCGGGCGAACGCGCCTTTGCTGTGGCCGACGTCGAAGTCGCTGCCGTGTCGCTGGCGCAAGACACCAATAACCGCGTGTCCACTGCGCTGAAACTATACACCAACGCGATCGAGGCGCGCGATACCGCTGCGCTAAACCGTGTCTCGCTCAAGGATATGACCCATTTCGAATGGGTGATGCAGGAACGTGTCAAAGGCGGCGTATCGGATGTGTCCGACCTGACCATCCTGCGCCAGAAGCTGCTGGAAATCCGCGCCACGCTTGATGCCTCGGTTGAGCGCGAAGCGACATCGATGTCCGAGCTGAACGCCATGTCGATCCACCCTCTGGATGCCATGCACGGCGTGCCAGAGGTCCCCGTAAACAGCTTTGCCGGCGCGCCGCTGTCCGTGGTCCGTGCCGAAGCCGAAAAGACCCGCGCCATTGCGGCGTCCAAGGTCGAACGTGCCGGATTTCTGCCGGGCCTGTCCGCGGGCGCGACCATCGGTGAAGGGGGCGGTGCAGGTCTGTCGCTTGGGTCGGATCAACTGTTGGGTCTGGGCACCAAGGCGTCGCTTGACGCGTCGGGCATGGCCGAGGAAACCGCCACGCGCAAAGTGCGCCAATCGATCGAAGACGCGAACCGCACGTTGCGCCGTCTGGAAAAACAGCTGAGCGCCAAAACCCGTCAGGCCGCCGAAGCCGCAACCCTTGCAGTACAGGCCAAACGCAACCTAGATCTATTTCAGGAACAGTATGACGCCGGTCAGCGTCAGGTCATGGATGTGGTCGGCGTCTACGAAACATACTCGCGCCAGCAACAATCGCAAATCACCCTTAAATACGAGGCGGTGCGTCTGAAAATCGAGATGGCGCAGATACAGGGCGTGCTGGCGGACGGGAGCGCGATTTGACCCAGAAGCCGACCTTTACGCTGACGATCACCAACGGCAACCAAGGTCGAATGGCGGCAACGGAGGCGGTGCAGCCCAAGGCAGAGAATGCCAATCGCCCCGAGGACCGTATCATGGCGCGGGCAAAACTGGCCGCGACCTATGCCGGATTACTGGGGGTCACCACTGCCGCCCGCGATATCTTTGACGTTGTTGCCGCGGCCCCGCAGCATGGCAACGATCCGCATGTCGAGGCCGAGGCGCTAGCGCGTGGGATGGAAACAGCAGGGCTGGTCACTCAGGTCAGCCGCGTGCAGGGCATTTCGAAAGATATGTGGCCGGCCTTGGCCTATATGACATCGGGGCAGGTGCTGTTGGTGATGGGCCAGCAGCGCGGCGATCTGATCCTCTATGATACCACCTGCACCGACAACCGCGCGATGGTGCCGATCAGCGATTTCAAACCCTTCTTTGCAGGTTTGGTGCTGCGCGCCGAAGCCTCGCTGAAGACAGTGGCGGAAACCCATAAAACCGACGGTGCGCCTGCGCATTGGTTCTGGGGGCAATTCCCGCGTTTTCGTCGCCAGCTGATAGAGGTCGCAACGGGGTCGTTTGTGGCGAACCTGCTGGCTGTCGCCGTGGCGCTGTTTTCGTTGCAGGTCTATGACCGCGTGATCCCGCACCAGTCCGAAGCGACGCTATGGGTGCTCGCCGCCGGTGCAGGCCTCGCGCTGTTGATGGAGGCCTTCCTCAAGATGGCGCGGGCGCGGTTGATGGACGGGGCAGGGCGGCAGATCGAACTGTCGGTGCAAGACGTCTTGATGCGCCGGTTGCTGGGCATGCGGTCGGACGCGCGCGGCCAAGCGCCCAACCAGCTGTTTTCCGCAATGCGTGAATTCGGGTCGGTGCGCGAATTCTTTACTGCGTCGACCATTGGCACGATCGCGGATATCCCGTTTATTTTCGTCTTCCTGTTCCTCGTCGCCAGCATCGCGGGCAATGTGGTTTGGGTGCTGGTGCTTGGCGGGATCTTGATGCTGGTGCCGGGGTTCTTTCTGCAAAAGAAAGCGATCCAGTTGACGCAGGAAACCCAAGGGGCGTCGACTAAATCCTCGCGGCTGCTGCACGAGGCGATATTCGAGCTGGATACGGTCAAGACTCAGCGGGCAGAGGACCGCGTGCTGCGTCTGTGGACCGAGCTGAACACCTTGTCGTCGGTTAAATCCTCAGAGCAACGCAAGCTGGCGTCGTTCCTCACGTTTTGGAGCCAAGGGGTCCAGCAGGCTACCTATGTTGCCGCGGTGATTGTGGGCACTTATCTGGTGTTTGCGGGTGAATTCACCGTGGGGTCCATTATCGCGGTCGGTATCCTGACGGGCCGGACGCTGGGGCCGCTGACGCAGCTTTCGGGTACGATGGCGCGGTGGGGCAATGTCAAAGGCGCGCTGGACGGGCTCGACGCGATTGTCGCCGCACCGCAGGACACCGCCGAGGCGCGCACCTATCTGCGGCGCGAAAAGTTGAAAGGCCAGTTCGAGCTGCGCGATGTGATGTTCCGCTATGAGGACGACGGCGCACCGACGGTTGATATCAAAGCGATACTGATCCAGCCGGGGCAGCATGTTGCCGTGCTCGGGGCCAACGGGTCGGGTAAATCGACGCTGCTGAAAATGCTCAGCGGGCTCTATGCCCCGACCGAAGGGCGCATCTTGATTGACGGCACAGAGCTGGGCCAGATCGAGCCGCGCGACCTGCGCCGGCTGATCGGCTATCTGGGTCAGGACGTGCGCTTGTTCTCGGGCACGCTGCGCGACAACCTGAACCTCACCATGCTGGAGCGTGACGATGACCGCCTGCACGCCGCGCTTGATTTCGCGGGTCTGGGGCCGTTTGTGCGCAACCACCACAAGGGTCTGGACCTAGAGATCAAGGACGCGGGCGCGGGCCTGTCTATCGGACAGCGGCAATCTATTGGTTGGGCGCGTCTGTGGTTGCAGGATCCGGCGATCTGCCTGCTGGATGAACCGACGGCTGCGCTGGACCAACGACTGGAAGCGACACTGGTTTCGCGGTTGCAAGACTGGATGGCAGGGCGCACCGCGATCATCGCGACGCACCGTGCGCCGATCCTTGCACTGACAGAACGTACGCTGGTGCTCCAAGATGGCCGTATGACCGTTGACGGGCCAAAAGAAAAAGTGCTCGCCCATCTGGCGGGTCAGAAGGGGCATGTCGCATGAACTCTGTCAGCACCACGCCGCTGGGGGCGCAGATGACGGGGCAGATGCGCGGGCCTTCCATAGTGATCTGGCTCTGCGGCGCATCGGTGCTGGTGTTTTTGCTGTGGGCCGCTTTTGCGTGGGTCGATGAAATCGTGCGCGCCGAAGGGTCGATGATTTCCAGCTCGCGGCCACAGATTATCCAGAACCTCGAAGGTGGCATTCTGGCCGAGCTTGCCGTGGGCGAGGGCGATCACGTGGAAAAGGGCGACGTGTTGGCACGGTTGCACGGCACGCAGTTCCAGTCCTCGGTGGATGATCTGCGCGATCAGATCAGCGCCTTTGAAATCCGCCGCCTGCGGCTGGAGGCAGAGCTGGCGGGGCAATACGACTTTGACGTGCCCGACGTCTATAGCACGCGCACCCCTGATATCGTCGCCTCGGAGCGCACGTTGCTGAAGGCGCGGCAATCGGATTTCGTTTCGCGCTCTGAGGGGGCGGGGCGGGTGCTGACCGAGGCCACGAAAGAGCGTGAGCTGCTTGAAAATATGCTCAAGAAAAAGATCGTATCACTGATCGAGGTCACGCGTGCACGCAAGGCCCATGCAGATGCACGGATCAAACTGGACGAGATCGTCACCGGCACAGAGCTGGACCGCGCGCAGGAATATTCGGACGTTCTGAAAGAGCTGGCGACGCTGAAACAGAACCTCAAGGCGAGCACCGACCAGTTGAACCGGACCGTGCTGGTCAGCCCGCTGCGCGGCATCGTCAACAACCTGAGTGTGACCACCATCGGCGGCGTCGTGCGTCCGGGCGAGGAGATCTTGCAGATCATCCCGCTGGACGAAGAGCTGTTCGTAGAGGCCCGCGTCAAGCCAGAAAACATCGCTGGTGTGCGTCCGGGGCAAGAGGCGACGGTCAAGCTGTCGGCCTATGACTACACGATTTACGGGACCCTTAAGGGGACGGTCAAACTGATCTCAGCTGATACGTTCAAGGACGAACGGTCCCGTGCGGCGGATGGCGATCCGCATTATAAGGTGACGTTGCAGGTGGATACTGAACACCTCACCCCACGACAGGCGTCTTTGCAGATCCGCCCGGGGATGCAGGCGAGCGTCGAGCTGCACACAGGGTCAAAGACGGTTTTGCAGTATCTGTTAAAGCCGCTTTATAAATCTAAAGAGGCGTTTCGCGAGCCGTAGGCCTGGCAAGGGGGGCTGTCGGCCCCCCTGACCCCCCGAGGATTTTTTCCATTTGGAAGATCAGGGGTTTTCCGTATCGAGCCAGAGGGTGACGGGGCCGTCATTGGTCAGGGCCACGGACATGTCGGCCCCGAACGCACCTGTCTGGACGGGAACGCCGAGGGCTTCGACGCAAGCGATAAAATCTTGGTACAGCATCTTTGCCTGATCGGGCTTGGCCGCGCGCGAGAAACCGGGACGCGTGCCACGGGACGTGTCGGCGGCGAGGGTGAACTGGCTGACGATCAGTGCGTTGCCGCCCGTATCGGAGAGGCTGCGGTTCATCTTGCCTGCATCATCCTTGAACAGGCGCAGCTTGGCGATCTTTTGCGCCAGCGCCTGCGCGGTCGCTTGGGTATCGTCGGGCATGGCGCAGACGAAAATCAGCAGGCCATGGTTGATTTGCCCGATGATCTGGCCGTCGACAGTGACAGAGGCGTCGGTAACGCGTTGGAGAAGTGCGCGCATGTCAGGCCTTCCAGTCGATAATGTCGGCGGGCCTGGCCCGCTGCGTGCGGAACCGGTTGATCGGAGCTGCTTCGTCTGCATAGCCAAAAGAGATCGCGCAGAGGATCAGACGGTCTTGGGGCAGGCCGAAATGGTTACGCACGGTGGGCGCATAGGCGGCGATGGCGGCTTGGGCGATGGTGGCAACGCCAAGCGCTGTGGCAGCCAGCGTAAAGGCGGTGACAAAGCCGCCGCTGTCCAGCGCGCCATATGCCCCGAGCTCTGCCGGAGAGGTCACAATCGCCACATGCGGCGCGTCAAACAGCGCATAGTTCCGCATCATCTGCGCAGCGCGGCCTGCGCGGTCTGCCTTGTCGATGCCAACCGCGTCATAGAGCTGGAAACCGCAGGCCCGCCGCCGATCGCCGTAAACGCCACTGTAGGATGCGGGCCAATCGAGATCGGCGGCGGGGGGTGTCCCCTTGGCGATCTCTTGCGCCAGCGCGTCGCGGAAGCGGTCGGTCGCGGCCCCTTTGGTGACGGTCAGCTGCCACGGCTGCGCATTGCACCACGACGGCACATGGCGGGCGGTTTCGACGATGCGCGTGATCACCGCGTCATCGACCGGATCGGGGCGGAAAGCACGGCAGGACGATCGCGCCTTTAGAATATCGGTGAACGTATCGATCTGGGTCATTTTTGCAGCGCCATAAAATATCCGACGATCCCGGCGACAATCAGGCCGAGGATCACCGCAAAGGTGATCTTGACGGTGGAGTAGGGGCGTTCCCCCTGAACACTGCCGGTGCGGCCGTTGACGACAAAACGATAGGTCTTGCCGCGGTATTTATAGGCCGCCAGCCAGACCGGCAGCAGGATATGCTTGAACGTCACATCACTGACCTGCGTCTGGATATTGTGGATGCGCTGGCGGTCGCCACCAATGTCAAAACGCACGTCGCGCTGGATCATTCCGTCCATGACCTCGCGGGCCTGCGCATAGCCTTCGTCAAGCGTCACCGCATAGGCTTCGGCGCGAAACCCTGCGAGGTATTCCGGTGCATAGGGTTCCAGCGCCGCCAGATCCCACGGAGCCAGTGCATCGGTAAACCGTTTCGGAAGCGACGTTGACGCCAGCACCAGCACATCGTCAAAGAAACGCGCCACACGACCCGAGGTCGCCCGCCAGCGGATTTTGGGCACCTGCTGCTGCACGCGCTTGCCGTCGCGCATCACGGTTTGGGTAACGTAATAGACCGTCCCCCTCTCGCCGGAATAGCTGGATCGGGTGTCGGCGTCATAGGTCCAGTAGGGCACATAGATCCCCTGCATCTTGCGGCCCTTGCGCGCGTATTCTTGCAAGCCGTTGGGGGCAAACCAAAGGCTGCCAAGCCAGTCTGTCATGGCATCGCGTGCGGTATTTTCGGTCAGGCCGAAGGGCAGTACAGCGCGGGGTTTAATGTGGCGGTTCAGGCCGGTGTCGATCACCACAGGCGTCGCGCAGAACGGGCACTCCGTCGCGTGTTTGCCGGGGTCAAATTCCACTTGCGCCGCGCAGTTGGGGCAGGTGGTAACGCGGGTTTCCTCCATTTGGGATTGGGGGAGCGCGCTGGCGAGGGCGGCTTGAAAATCGAGCTCGGCGATGGGGCTATGCACACCGTGCGCACCCGAGATTTCCTCGGTATTGCCGCAGTGGTCGCAGACCAGCATATATCTTTCGGGATCAAACCGCAGATCGGATCCGCAGGTATCGCAGGGGAAACGGTGTTCCTCGCTTGGCGTCGGAGGGAGGGCGGGGTCGTCAAAGCCGGTGCTGGCGGGCATAGAGCTGTCCTTTGGTCAGGCCTGCACCAGACATAGGGCACCGGGCAGGCTGCGACCAGAGCGGGGCTACAAAAAACGGTGCAGCAGCTTGGGGGCCATTATGCGCAAGGCGTTGTCGCGCAGATGAATGTGGCGCCAGATGTGAAACCCTGCATGGGCGAGCGCGATGCCTGCAAGGGCGTAAAATTCGATACTATGGATCAGGCCGACCCAGTCGTTGGCACGCGGCAGGTCAAGCGGTACGGCAATCGGGACAATGCCCCCGGCCCATAGCTGAACAGTAGATGTAATCCCGATCATGAGCCCCGTGAGCGCGACACCCAAGATACCCCAGATCAGGGTTTTATGCAGCACAGGATGCAGCCAGCGGGCCCAGCCTGTCAGTTTGGGGCCGGGGCGGCCCAGTAATCCACGTCGCATATAGTGGACCCACCACAGGAGCGCCGCACTGACAAAGACAAGTCCCATGGCAGAATGAAACCGCACCGCCGCAGGCCCGATCCGCGCCACGTCGGACGGCTGCACCAGCAAGAACCAGACGAACAGGGGCACCATGCCCCAATGTAACAGTTTCATCAGGGTGCGCCGGTGGGGCAACAAGGGGCGGCGGGGTGTGATCATAGCCTAGACACGTGGGCCGCCCCATCTGAGTTTCAAACCGCTTTATGCACCGGCGGGCGGCGGCGGGGGCGGCAGCACTGTAAAGAGCTGCGCCAGTTCTGCCACGTCGTCAGCTTTCAGCCAGCCATCCTGACCCGGTGTCCAGACATAGGTTTCGCGTTTCAGCCCGCCATCGGCAGCCATGCGCCCCAAGGCGGCCTTGGAAAACGGGCCCTTGGTTTGGCCGTTTTCGGCCAGATGCCAGACCTTGTCGGGCTGAGGCGGCGGGGGAGGAGTGTGGGAGGCAGGGGCCGCGGCAGCGGGGCGGGGGCCCCACGGGCCTGCCTGCGCGGCGGCAGCCTGACCCATCTGCATCCCCAACCCAGCCCCAAGGCCGGTTTGCAGGGCGGCACCGGCAGCACCCTCGCGGCCCAGGGCTTCGGCGGCCTGAAACTGGGTGAACTTGTTAAGATCCCCGATCACACCCATCGAGGATCGCTTGTCCATCACCTCTTCTACGGCAGGGGGAAGCGAGACGTTTTCAATATAAATCTCGGGGATGGTCAGGCCGTATTCTGCAATAGTAGCCGAGATTTCAGTGCTCACCAGTTTGCCCAGTTCGCGGGTATTGGCGGCCATATCCATCACCGGAATATTCGACAACGCGATGCTGCGCGAAAATTCCTGCACAATGATGTTGCGGATCTGATAGCTGATCTCGTCCATGGTGAATTCGCCGTCGGTGCCGACAATTTCGGTGAGGAACCGCGCAGGGTCCGACACTTTGACAGAGTAGGTGCCATAGGACCGTAGGCGCACGGGGCCAAATTCGGGGTCGCGCACGATGATCGGGTTCTTGGTGCCCCATTTCAGATCGTTGAAACGCGTGGTGTTAACGAAATAAATCTCGGATTTGAAGGGGCTTTTAAAGCCGTGGTCCCAGTGCTGCAACGATGTCATGATCGGCATGTTGTTGGTTTCAAGCATATAAAGCCCGGGCGTAAACACATCGGCCAGCTGGCCTTCGTGGACGAACACCGCAGCTTGACCCTCGCGGACGGTCAGCTTGGCCCCGTATTTGATCTCGTGGCCCTCGCGTTCGAACCGCGACACCATCGTATCGCGGGTGTCATCGGTCCAGTGGATAACGTCGATGAATTGGCCAGAGAGAAAATCGAGAATACCCATGTCTTGGTCCTTTCGGGGGAAGTCGGAGGCGGGTTAAACGGGCCCGCCAAGTATTTCATTTGCGATCTCGCGAGCGACGGGGGTGGCCTCTTCGGCGGTCATGCCAGCATGCAAGCGAGGATCATAAAGCATCTTGAGCAAAAGCTCGTCATGGCGGGTCAGCAGCGCGAATTCGTCGTCATCGTTGAAGATCGACGGGCGTGCGGTGGGGCTGTCATTGGCAAGGCCAAGCCCCTGCGCGAGCTCTTCGTGGATGCACGACAGCCGCATAAGTGACGGGTTTTCTGCCCGGATCACGGCCACGGCAGCAGTATAGATGTTGGGGTCCGCACCCCCGGCATAGGCTGCGACGACGCAATAGGTATCGCGGCGCAGATCGCTGAGCGCGGCAAGGCTTTCGGCAGTGACACCGGGGATGCGCTTGGCTGCGAGGGCCAGAGCATCGGACCGGTCGTCCTCGCCGGCGACGATCACCATAAAGTTCGGTTTCCCCCCGACTGAGACGGAATGCTGCGTCGTCGCGGCCAGACGGGCGGCGTAATCTTTGATAGAAGCCTCGTCACGCGCGCGTTCAGACGGGGGTACGCCGTCGCCGAAAACCACCTCCATCCGCACGGGGCGTTCCCAGCGACGCATCGGGGATTTGTCCCCACGGCCGGTCAGGGTGGCATTGTATTCGTTGTAAAAGGCGATTTGTTCAAAGTTGCGCACCAGCATACCGGCAGAAAAAGGGGTATCCTGCCCGCCACCATCACGTCGCAAAAGGCCTTGGCTAAGCTGCGCCTGCTGAACCTGATGCAAATAGCTGCGCAGCTTGGCGCTTTTTTGCGACGTCGGCTTGGCCACCACAGGCGGCGGGGCCGGTGGCGTTTCGGGGCGCGCGATGGGCTTCAGCGTCGGTTCAACCGGGGGCTGCGGGGTACAGGCGGCGAGCGCGGCAAGCATTGCCACCGTGCCGAACCATCCTGCCTGCCCTAACCGTTGCCATGCCATATCGCGCGCTCCAAGCGTAAAAGGGATTAAACCGAAGAGGGTGCGGGCTTGGCCGCTTTGGCAGAGGCCAACGTGTCGCGCAGATTGGCTTCCATTTCCTGTAGGTCTTTTTCGGCAGAGGCGCGGCGCGCTTTGCCTTCGTCCGCGATTTGCAGGGATTCCTGAATGGTCCCGATCAGGTCGGCGTTAGCCTGTTTGACCGCTTCGATGTCGAAAACGCCGCGTTCCATCTCGGTGCGGATGACCTTGTTGCTTTCGCGCAAGTTCTGCGCGTTCGACGTCAGCAGTTCATTCGTCAGATCGTTGGCATCGCGCACGGCAGCGGCGGCTTCGGCGCTGCGCTGGATGGTGACCGCCTGCGCCAACTGGGTTTCCCACAGTGGCACGGTGTTCACGAGGGTGGAATTAATCTTGGTTACCAGCGACTTGTCGTTTTCCTGCACCAAGCGGATAGAGGGCAGCGACTGCATTGTCACCTGACGGGTCAGCTTGAGGTCATGCACACGGCGCTCCAGATCGTCACGCGCGGCGCGAATGTCACGCAATTCCTGCGCGACCATGACTTGATCCGCCTCGGGCGCGGCATCGACTTGCGCTTGTTTGGCGGGAATGGTGGTCGCGTCCAGCTCTGCCAGCTTGGCCTCGCCTGCTGCTATATAAAGGGCGAGTTCGTCATAGAACTGCAGCGTCTTTTCATACAGCATATCAAGTGATTTGATATCCTTTAGCAGGGTGTGCTCATGGGTCAGCAGCTCGTCCGTGACGCGGTCGATCTGACCTTGAACCTGTTCGAACTTGGCGGTGAACTTGGCAAAGGGGGCGGCGCGACCCAGCAGACGTTCCCACCAGCTGCGTTCACGGCGAACGTCCAGTTCCGACACCGAAAAACCGCGGATGGTCGTCACGATATTGCGCAGGCTGTCACCGGCGGGGCCAACATCCTTGTTCCGCACGTCTTGCAACATCGCTTGGCTGATTTCCTGCAGCTCAGCCTGCGCACCAGAGCCGAAACCGATAATCGATTGCGTGTCGCCCATGTCGATCTCTGCCATGCGGCTTTTGATCTCGGCCGATTGTGGCGCATCTGCCTTTTCAAGCGAAACGACAGCATCCGCGGGCGCGGGGTCGGCCAGCACTTGGGCGTTTACCTCATCCACCAGCGCTACGGATTGGGTGGCTTTTTCACGAACGGTATCAGACATGGTTCAAGTATTCCTATGTTCTTGCGGGTGCGACAGATTAATCGAGGCGCACGCCTTCTCGGGAAAGCCGCTCGCGCAGCACGTCGATTTCGATGTTCAGGTCGGTCTTGTCTTCCAATAGCGATTTTTGGGTGCGCGCGGCAAAATTTTTGTCCAGATCATCCAGCAAGGCCAGATAATCGGCACGCGCCTGCGCATCGCCTGTGCTGGCATATATGTCAGCGAACTTGATCGTCGCGTCCCGCGCACCCAAAAGGTAGACCGACAAATATTTGCGGGCACCGGTCAGATCGCGCGGGTCATCCTGTACAGTGCGGATCAGGGTGCGCGCCGTGTCCTGAAACTGGGCCAGGCGGTCCCGCGCTTGTCGGTCGCCTGCGCGCACAATAGCGGTGTTCATCGCGGCAAGGTGCTTTTCGGCCTCGTCCACGACACGGGCGACGCGATCTTTTTGAAAGCTGTCCACGCCTTCCATCCCTTTGGCGGTCAGCGGATCGATGCCAAAGGCCGACACATGTAGCCCCATCGCGGCCAAGCCATACAGCACGGGGGCCACCAGGCCGGGATCATTTTTATAGGCAGCCAAGGCCACACCCGCACCGGTGAGCAGGCTGGCGATGATCTTGCGCGGCAGGGCGGGGCGTTCAGCCACTTTGCGCGCGGTATAGGCGGCTTCGGCTTTTAATCCTTCGCGCAGCATCCACGCGGCACCGGTCAACGCCGCTGCGGCCACCAAGCCAAGGGCAAGCCCCTGAGCGCCGTCGTTCAATGACAGGAACACCAGCGGAATGGCGGGGATGAACAAGAGCGTTGCCCGCCCGCTTGCGGGGTCAACCTCTATGCGTTTTGCACGGGCTTCACGCGGGGCAGACGCGTCGCCGCTGCTGTCTTGATTGCTGTATTTACCGCCAAAGCGCTGTGCCATGGATCAAAGCCCCCCAAGCCAGCCGGTGGACACGCCGAACAGCAAAACGATCAGGGCGACATAGGTGATTTTCTGAAACGGTGTCGGTGCCATGGGGCGATAGATCTCCTGTCCCTGCGCGGGTGCCGATGCGCGACGGCTTGCGTCCAGTATCTTTGCGACGATTGTCACCAAAATGGCGACAAACGCAACAATCAGCGCCAGCGTGGCGACAATGACTAGCAATCGACCCATCAGACCTTCCTTTGTACGACATATAGTCGCCGTACCGGCCACCGACTAGGGTTGAGCACGTAAAAGAAGCTGACAAGGGGCCGTAAACCCAAAGAAATCAGGGTTTACGGGTGGATTTCACGCGGGTGCCGAATTTGCGCGGCGCAGGGGCGTCGAACGCAGTGCGGGCAGGCTTGGATTTGCCATAGCCGGGCTTGGGCTTGCCGGGGATGGTTTTGCCGGTGGCGGTCTTGTCGCCGGGTTCTTTTGGCAGACCGGGGCGACCGGGGCCTGGCTCTCCGGGTTTGCGCGTCTTTCGTTTGACGATACGCGCGGGCTTTTTCTTGACGGCGGTACCAGTGGAATCCGCAATCTCAAGCCCAAGCTGGTCACGGACGATCTTGCGTTTCAGCTCTTCGACCTCACCGGGTTTCAGCTCGCCCAACTGGAACGGACCATAGCTGGTGCGGATCAGACGGTTGACTGACAGGTGCACCGCTTCCATCGCGCGGCGAATTTCGCGGTTCTTGCCTTCGCGAAGACCGATTGTAAGCCAGGCATTTGCACCCTGTTGCCGATCAAGCGATACCGTCATGGGCTGGAAATCCTCACCATCGACGGTGATGCCCTTGCGCAGCGGTTCGAGCATATCATCGGTGGGCCGGCCATTCACCCGCACGCGGTAGCGCCGCAGCCAGCCGTTCGATGGCAGTTCCAAACGGCGTTTGACCTCGCCGTCATTAGTCAGCAGCAACAACCCTTCGGAGTTAAGGTCAAGCCGACCGACGCTCATGACGCGGGGCATGTCTTCGGGCAGATCATCAAAGATCGTGCCGCGGCCTTTTTCGTCGCGATTGGTGGTCACCAGCCCCGTGGGCTTGTGGTACAGCCAGACGCGGGGTGGTTCGGGCTCGCCGACGAGCTTGCCGTCCACGGTGATCGCATCGGCAGGCGTCACGTTCAACGCGGGCGAATCGATCTGCGCGCCGTTGACCCGCACGCGGCCGGCCTCGATCATGCGCTCGGCTTCGCGGCGGCTGGCAAGTCCGGCACGGGACAGGACTTTGGCAATACGGTCACCGGGTGGGGTGCCGGATTTCGGGGGCTGGGAGGGTGTATCTTCGCTCATACCACAGCGCTTACCCTGTTTCCTGCGCTTGCGAAAGGGCGCCGTTTGCGGGCATGAGACATGAATGAGCTTTACCTCTTATATGTCCATCGCATTAGAACAGGCCCGCGCCGCAGCTGCCCGCGGTGAAGTGCCCGTGGGTGCGGTCATCGTCGCACCTGATGGCACTGTCGTGGCCCAAGCTGGCAACCGCACGCGCGAGTTGAATGATCCGACCGCCCACGCCGAGGTGCTGGCCATTCGCGCCGCCTGTGCTGCGGCGGGGTCCGAACGGCTGGGCGGGCACGCGCTTTATGTGACGCTTGAACCCTGCGCGATGTGTGCCGCCGCGATCTCGGCGGCGCGGGTGGCGCGGTTGTACTACGGCGCGTCCGACCCTAAGTCAGGCGGAGTGGCACAGGGCGCGCGGGTGTTTTCCCACGCCCAATGCCACCACGCCCCCGACGTCTATGACGCCATCGCAGCCGCCGAGAGCGAAGAGCTGCTGAAGACGTTTTTTGCTGCGAAACGAAAAGGATAAGCGCCATGGCCCAACGGGATGAACTGAGCATTTTCGTGCGCGACGCGTTGACGGCAGGCAAGTCCCGCACCGAGATTACTGCCGCTCTGGCCCACGCGGGCTGGCGCAGCGCAGAGGTGCAGGACGCCCTGAACGGATGGGACGAGATGCCGTTCTCTCCGCCTGTTCCGCGCCCCGTGGCGACGGTGTCTGCGCGGGATTTCTTTACCTATGCGCTGACGTTTTGCGTACTGATTCTTGGGGCATTCAATCTGGTGGTTGTGTTGCAGGCGCTGGTTGATCTGGCCTTTACCACGGGGGATGGCGGCAGTGACCGGCCAATCCGCTGGGGCGTTGCCGTGTTGATTGTGACTGCGCCGCTGTACCTGTGGCTGACCCTGCGGGAGCGGCGGAAACTGGCGCGCGACCCTGCGCATTACCGGTCCGCGATCCGCAAATGGATGATCTATATCGGGCTGCTCTTGGCTGCGCTGACCCTGCTCGGGGATGCAATTGCCACGATCTATGCACTGCTGACCGGTGATCTGACGCTGCAATTTATCGTTAAGGCGCTGGTGGTACTGGTAGTGGCGGGAGGCATATTCGGTTTTTATGTGCGGGACCTGCGCGAAGAGGCCCCTGCGTGAACAAACTGCTGCTGATCTGCATGTGCTTGCTGGTCGGCGGGGCCATTGTCGGTGGCTTGATGGTGGTAGGTGGACCAAAGCAGGCGCGACTGGCGCGCGAGGACAAGCAGCGCATCAGTGACCTGCGGATCCTTCGCAGTCATCTCATGTGCATCGGCCACCCGCGCAAGCCGCTGCCCCCGGCCCTGACGGATGACGCCTATTGTCCCAGCACGCGCCACAGCCTGCACGATATCCTAACCAGTGGCGACCCAGCGAGCGGCGCACCTTATGTGTACCGCCGTTTAGGTGACACCGCGTTCGAGGTTTGTACGACGCTGGCCCTGAACCCGCAAAAGGCGCGCAAAGCTGCGTTTGATCAAGGCAACATCGCCCTGCGCGCCGACGACACCCTCTGCTTTACCGGGGAGCGTGCCGTTTCTATCGATTAGGGGGATCCTATAGCGTGATTGCCTTGAGCACTTCGGGCTCGATCACATCCACGCCGGGCAAACCGTCGACCAGCACCTGAGCCGATTGCTCAAGCGCGTCAAAGGTGCGGTAGTGGCAGGGGATCACGGTTTTGAAGTCGAAATACCGCTTGGCCGCATAGGCCGCGCCGGCCATATCCATAGTGAAATGTCCGCCCGCGCTCAGGATGCCGATGTCGGGTTTGTGGTAGTCGCCCATCCAATCCATATCCGCCATAATATCGGTATCGCCCGACACATAGACCGTGTGACCTTCGCCCTTGATCATAAAGCCGATTTCAGCCCCCATATAGACCGGCCCCGCGTCCCCATCGACCGAAGAGGAATGCGACGCCGGCACCATCGTCACGTCAACCTTGCCGCAGCGGATCGTGCCGCCTTTGTTGAAGCCCGTGGTGTTTTCCACGCCTTGCGCGCCGAAATAACCCATCAGTTCAACCATGCCCGCAACCGGCGCACCGGTTTTTTCCGCGACCATCTTGAGGTCTTGGGTGTGGTCGAAATGTCCGTGGGTCACCAGGATTTGCGTCACGCCTGACAGTGCGGCATCGTGCTGCGCGTCGTCCAGCATCGGGTTGCCGGTGAGCCAAGGGTCGATCAGCAGAATCTGATCCTCGATCTCGATGCGAAAGCTGCCGTGGCCTAGCCAGATGATATCCATTTTGGTCTCCCTTTATGTGGTGTCTTTCGCGGACTGTAGCGCGTGTTTGTGCTATGGGGAGCCTCCGGCTGGAGTTTATTTGGCAAAATGAAGGATCAACCGGCGCGATCAAGGGCTAGAAGCAGTGGCCAGACTTGCGGGGGCGGGCAGGGGGCGATAAACGGCACCCAATCAGATGAAGGAGCGCCCATGTCCATTGACGAGTCCACAGCCGCACGGGTGGCGAAACTGGCCCGCATCAAGGTCGAACCCGACGCCTTGCCCGCGCTGGCGCAAGAGTTCAACAATATCCTCGGCTTTATCGAGCAGCTGAACGAAGTCGATGTCGACGGGGTAGAGCCGATGACATCCGTAACACCTCAGGTGTTGAAAAAGCGCGAGGACGTGGTGCGCGATGGCGACCAGCAGGCCAAAGTGCTGGCCAATGCGCCCGATGCGCGTGAAGGTTTTTTTGCGGTTCCGAAGGTGGTTGAATAATGGCTGATTTGAACAAACTGGGCCTTGCCGAAGCACGTGACGCGCTGCGCAAAGGCGATGTGACCTCGGCCGAGCTAACCGGCGCATGTTTGACCGCCATCGAAGGCGCGGGCGCGCTGAATGCATTCGTGCACCACACCGGTGATCTTGCGATGGATCAGGCCAAGGCGGCAGATGCGCGGATTAAATCCGGTGATGCGCCTGCGATGTGTGGTTTGCCAATCGGCATCAAGGACCTGTTCTGCACCAAAGGCGTGCCGTCGCAGGCCGCGTCGCGGATCCTTGAAGGCTTCGTGCCCGAGTATGAAAGCACCGTGTCGCAAAATCTGCTGGATAGTGGCGCGGTGATGTTGGGCAAGCTCAACATGGATGAATTCGCGATGGGCTCGTCGAATGAAACCTCCGTTTATGGCAATGCTGTGAACCCTTGGCGGCGGTCCGGCGATGACACTGCGCTGACGCCCGGCGGGTCTTCGGGCGGGTCGGCGGCGGCTGTAGCAGCCGACCTGTGTCTGGCGGCAACCGGCACCGATACGGGCGGTTCCATCCGCCAGCCTGCGGCCTTTACCGGCACCGTCGGGATCAAGCCGACCTATGGGCGCTGTTCCCGCTGGGGCATTGTGGCGTTTGCCTCTTCGCTGGATCAAGCGGGGCCAATGACCAAAACCGTACGCGACGCGGCAATCATGTTGGGCGCTATGGCCGGGTATGACGCCAAAGACAGCACCTCTGCCGAGCTGGCCGTGCCCGATTTCGAAGCGGCGCTGACGGGTGACATTCGGGGCAAAAAGATCGGTATCCCGCGCGAATACCGCATTGATGGCATCCCCGCAGAGATCGATAAACTGTGGCAGGACGGTATTGCCATGCTGCGCGATGCCGGGGCCGAGATTGTCGATATTTCCTTGCCGCACACGAAATACGCTTTGCCTGCCTATTACGTGATCGCGCCGGCGGAAGCCTCGTCGAACCTCGCCCGCTATGACGGGGTGCGCTATGGCCACCGCGCCAAGCTGGACCACGGCGACGGCATCACAGAAATGTATGAAAAGACCCGCGCCGAAGGGTTCGGGGCCGAGGTGCAGCGCCGGGTTATGGTCGGTACCTATGTGCTAAGCGCGGGGTTCTACGACGCTTATTACAATCGGGCACGCAAGGTCCGTACCTTGATCAAGAAAGATTTCGAAGACGCATTTGCGGCAGGTATCGACAGCATCCTGACACCAACCACGCCGTCGGCGGCCTTTGGGCTGGGCGAGATGACGGATGCCGATCCGGTGGCGATGTATCTGAACGACGTCTTTACGGTCACCGTGAACCTCGCGGGGCTGCCTGGCATCGCGCTGCCGACCGGTATCAGCGACAAAGGGCTGCCCCTTGGTTTGCAACTGATTGGTCGCCCATGGGAAGAGGCCGATCTACTGTCTACCGCCTATGCACTAGAGCAGGCGGCCGGCTTTGTAGCCAAGCCGCAAAAATGGTGGTAAACCCCCGCCGATAAACCAGAGCAGATAAAGCAGGTCCGATGATGATACGTTGTTCAATTGTTGCAGCCTTGGGGCTCGCCCTCTCGGCCTGCCAACCCGCGGTCCCCGACAGTGGACGAGGCGTCGGTTTCGACGGTTCATTCGATTCCGCGCAAGCGCAGCGGGATACGGCACTGGCAGGCGGGGCGGTGGCAAGTATGCCGGCACCAGCCACTGTGGATGCCACGCCGCTGGATGCCGTCAATGACGGCTCCCCCGCCGCTACGGCAGCTGCAACGGCGCGTATTCTGGATGCCACGCGCCCCGGTGGTCTGGGCAACGATGCCGCGACCAATTCGGGCGTGGCACCGGTCAACGCCAGCCCGTCGAACCCTGCGCCGCCGGTGCTGGGGGCAGGGGGGATCTCGCAAGAGAACAACTTTGACGCGGTGGCCGATGAGCGCAGTATCGAAGGGGATGCGGCCCGCATCGCGGCCAATCGTGCGCAATACCGTGTGGTGCAGCCCGAGGCGCTTCCGGATCGCGCCGACGCCGGCCCCAATATCGTGGCCTACGCGTTGCAGAATTCCCATGCCGTTGGCACCGCGCAATATACCCGTCGCGGGTTCAACAAAGAACGCAAGTTCGCGCGGGCCTGCGCACAGTATTCACACCCCGATCAAGCGCAGATCGCCTTTCTGAGCGCTGGCGGGCCTACCAAAGACCGCGATGGCATGGACCCTGACGGCGATGGATATGCCTGCAACTGGGATCCAAGCCCCTACCGCAAAGGGGTGCAGGGCTAGGCCTGATGGTAGGCACGCCGCTGCACTGTAAATCTCCGAATCATGGGCCGCGCCGGAACGGGCTGCGGCCCTCTTTGATCGTGTTGCACTATACCGCAATGGACAGCGCCGAAGCCGCCTGTGCGCGCCTTTGTGACCCCGAGGCCGAAGTTTCGGCCCATTACCTCATCACCATGACGGGCGACACGATGCCACTGGTGCCAGAGGATCAGCGTGCCTGGCATGCGGGAGCCGGAGAGTGGCGGGGGCACTCTGACATCAATTCCCGCTCCATTGGGATCGAGCTCGATAATCGGGGCTCTCACCCGTTTCCCGAACCGCAGATGGCCATGCTCGAGACGTTACTGCGTGGCATCATGGACCGTTGGGCGATCCTGCCAGAAGGGGTCATAGGCCATTCCGATATGGCTCCTGGGCGCAAGGTAGACCCCGGCCCACGGTTCGACTGGCGCCGTCTGGCACGACAGAACCTCGCCGGAAAAGGAAACAGCCAGCGCGCGACTGCCGATCCTACGGTCGATGCCTTTGTCACAGCAGCACGTGCGGCGGGCTACACAGCCACGCATGACATAGACCTTTTGTTACAAAGCACACGCCTGCGCTTTGCACCTTGGCGCAAGGGGCCACTTTGCGCTGATGATATGGTCCTTGGGCATAATCTGTAGCATCACACCCGTTTCCAAATGGTTAAAAATCCTCGCCGAAGGCATCCGTCTGGCGAAACACATTGACCCCACCCGAATTTAGGCGCTAGGCGTGCAGCGCGCGGAAGGCTGGATGGCCGCGGTCTTGGCAACAAGGTCGAGGAAAGTCCGGACTCCCAGAAGAAACGGTGCCGGGTAACGCCCGGGCGGGGTAACCCGACGGATAGCGCCACAGAAAATAGACCGCCGCTTTGACGGGTCGGGCAACCGATACCACCGGAGAGGTAAGGGTGAAACGGTGCGGTAAGAGCGCACCGCGGAGGTGGTAACATCTCTGGCAAGGCAAGCCCCACCGGGAGCAATGCCAAATAGGGACCGCGCGCCGTGTCTGGCAACAGGCAAGGCGGGGCTACTTCTGCCCCAGCAGGTCCGGGTTGGCAGCTGTAGCCATGCAGGTAACTGTGTGGTCAGAGGAATGGTCATCCCCCGTTGTAAAGCGGGGACAAAATCCGGCTTATAGGCCTTCCGCGCATATTTACGGGCCAGCTCTCCTTATTTCGGGGTGGGAATGCCGGAAAATATCAATTTTTACGGTTCGTTTGGGCCGTGAGTTCGAAATAGCGGTTGACTCAGGCGCAGGCGTGACTAGAACCCAAAACTCAGGATTTCACGAGCGGTCGAACAGCGGCCGGCTCGTCGTTGCAGGAGAACGACTATGGCGAAGCCAACCACGATCAAGATCCGTCTGAACTCGTCCGCGGGCACAGGCCATTTTTACGTCACTAAGAAAAACGCACGTACCATGACCGAGAAAATGGTCATCAAGAAGTACGACCCCGTTATTCGCAAGCACGTTGAATACAAAGAAGGCAAGATCAAGTAAGATCTTACTGTCGACGCGATATGAGGGCCGCGCCTAGTGCGCGGCCTTTTGCGTTTCTATACCCCGGACAGTTGAATAGGCCTGCCGCTGCGGGCCTGTGTCGCGTTTGAGCGCAAGGAGGCGGGTCATGCCCAAGGAAGGCCATTACATCAACCGCAGCAACTGGCTGCGCGCTGCCGTGCTGGGGGCAAATGATGGAATCGTGTCAATCTCCAGCCTTTTGGTCGGCGTCACCTCGGCAGGGATGGAGACGGGCAATATCGCCCTAACCGGTTTCGCCGGATTGACGGCCGGGGCCTTGTCGATGGCGGCAGGGGAATATGTATCCGTTTCGGCGCAGGCCGATGTGGAGGCCGCTGATCTAGAGCGTGAACGCGTCGCTCTGGAAGAAGACCCCGATTACGAGCTGGAAGAGCTGGCCGAAGGGTTGGAGAGCCGCGGTGTCGATGCCGCGCTTGCCGTTGAGGTTGCGGCGCAGATGACGGACCATGACGCCCTGGGGGCGCATGCGCGCGAAGAGCTTGGCATGTTCGGCTTGGCAGGACAGGCAAACCCGCTACAGGCCGCAGGTGCATCGGCCCTTGCCTTTGCCCTTGGTGGGGCCTTCCCTCTGCTCGCCGCGCTCTGTGCGCCCGAGGGGCAGGGGCTATGGCCAATTGCCCTGACTGCCGTGCTCGCGCTGATTTTACTTGGTGGCGGCGGTGCCCGGCTCGGGGGGGCACCCATGAGGGCTGCTATTATCCGCGCCGTGGTCTGGGGGGCGCTTGCGATGGCGGTGACCGCTGGGCTGGGCCAGATCTTTGATGTGGCGGTGTAGGGTTGCGACGCGCCGTAAAGTGCAGCGGCGAAGATCCCTAAAAAGCGACCGGACCATCCGTTCTAGGTAGTGTCTTACCTAAGTATCTCGGTCTGAACGTACGATGAATTGTTCGGGCCAGACCTGTTTTCAATTGCGAAAGAGATCCCCTACCCAAGACAAAAAAAACGCCCACCGGCTCGAAGGTCGGTGGGCGCTATTTTTCACGTCTGCCGAAACAGGGTGGACAGCGTGTTTTACTCGCGGTTGCCGAAAAGCTGCAGCAACATCATGAACATGTTTATGAAGTTCAGGTATAGGCTCAGGGCACCCATGATACCGGATTTTTGCAGCCACTCCTGATCGCCGTGGTGCGCATGGGCCAAGTAGGTGTTCTTGATATTTTGGGTGTCATAAGCGGTAAGACCAGCAAAAATCAGAACGCCAATGGCCGAAATCGCAAAGACCAGTGCAGGCGAGGCAAGGAAGATGTTCACGATCGACGCGACCACCAGACCAATCACCCCCATAATAAGGAAGCTTCCCCAGCCAGAAATGTCCTTTTTGGTGGTGTACCCCCAGAGCGAAAGGCTAGCGAACGCAATAGAGGTGACGAGGAAGATCTGAATGATCGAATATCCGGTGAAGACCAGGAAAATCGAACTGATCGAGACGCCCATAACCGCAGCAAAGGCATAAAACAGCGTTTGTGCAGTCGCAGCCGAGATCTTGTTCATCGCAGCGCTAAGTCCGAACACAAAGGCGAGCGGAGCAAGCATCACGACCCATTTCAAAGGCGACGTGTACAACGCAGCCCCTAAGGCCGTCAGGTACTTGTCAGGGCCGATCTGCGCCGCTGCGGCCGAGGGATCCGTCGTAACAGCGAGGCCAGAGATGGCCCAAGCCGCTGCAAAGGTGATCAACATGCCGATAGACATGGTGCCATACACCTTGTTCATATGGGTGCGCAGCCCTTCATCGATAGCGGCGGCGCGGGATCCGGCAGCGGACCGGATTGTGTTCACGTCAGCCATGAATATCCTCCAAATAATAGACGTGTTGCAAAGTCGGTTTTCCGACCTCGGTATTGTGTCAAATATCGGCATCCACGCCATTGTTTTCAAGTGCTTTCACACTCAAATACGCAAGGTAGCTTAAGTTCGACGCGGTGCTTTGCCAAATGCCGCGCAACTGGGCGATGTCTTGCGATTAAGGATTAATCCTAGCGACTTCTGTCGTGCTCTGAATGCTGTCTATAGAACATTTGTGAACATTTGCCTAACGCGGGCGCTAGATTGGGAGTGTGACGGCATTAGGATGGGCCGTTTCTGCAGATGTCGTAACCCTACACCATGTATTAAGGTTTGTGGTGCAATCCTCAGTCTATGAAACCGATGATTCTCGCCGACCGCAGCTCTCGCACTTTTTGTAACGTTTTCGTTACCACTGCGATTGACGCGAATAATTTTTGCTGTGAGCGAAAGACCGCGTACTACCCGTGCGATGTCAAAGTGTCACATGCAGGGTGAGCTACGGTGTTGATATGTAACCGAATCTGTTTCGTGCATAAGCAGGGCAGGGTCACTGAAGTGGAATAATAACCAAGAATGCCGCAAAGCTACAGGTGCATGATTGGCCAAGATCATATGCAATCTACATTTCGCCCGCTAGGTTTACTTCTCGTATAAGGGGTAATTCATTCACTCAATCAACGCGTGATTGGGTGTTGCGGTTAAATGAGATGATAACTGAACGTATGTCCATTTTCATTTTATTTGCGCATAGCGATGAGATTTGTAAGTAGCACGTTTTGTCGGAAAGGACCACGTGAATTGGTCTCTTCCTCAATACTACAATTGCAAGCGTCGAAATTATGGGCGCTGAATTAGAAAGAAGATCGTGATGCCTCACAAAGTAGATGTTCATGTTGGCCAGCGGATACGACAGCGCCGTTGGTTGACCGGCATGACCCAGCAGCGCCTGGCAGAGCTTGTTGGCATAAAGTTTCAGCAGATCCAGAAGTATGAGACAGGCGCAAACCGCGTCAGCGCCTCTAGGCTCTGGGATATTGCCTTTGCTCTGAATGTCGATGTGGCCCATTTCTTCGAGGGGCTAGAGGCGGAAAAACCTCAGGCCGAGAAAGGGCTGGAAAACATACCTGCTGATCTGGTCGGGGATAAAGAAGCGATGGACCTCATCCGGTCCTATTATGCCATCCCAGAAAACCAGCGTCGGCGGTTGTTCGAATTGGCGCGTGTGCTGAGTGATGTTGCTTAATCGCTAACGCAAACTGTTATCTTGCAAGGATCTGGCGAAAGTGTCAGATCGGTAGCCATGATACAGAACTTGCATTCGGATCCCGATATACTTCGTGTGGGTCATCTACTGGCTGATGCAGCGCGTACGGCAATACTCCCCCATTTTCGACAACCTGATCTGCTTGCGGACAATAAGTTTCAAATTGGCTATGATCCGGTTACGGAAGCTGATCGAGCTGCCGAACGGGCAATGCGCGAGATTCTAGAGCGCGAACGGCCAGACGACGCAATTTTGGGCGAGGAATACGGATCCACCGAAGGAACTTCCGGACTAACCTGGGTACTGGACCCGATCGACGGAACCCGTGGGTTTGTATCCGGTACGCCCACTTGGGGCGTGTTGATCGCGCTCAGCGATGCGAACGGCCCGTTTTTCGGTATCATCGACCAACCCTATATCCGCGAGCGTTTTTTAGGGTATGGCGAACGGGCCGAGGTCATGGGGCCGTCGGGGGCGTACGCCTTGCAAACGCGAAGCCCTCGGCCCTTGGCCCAAGCCACCGTTTTCACGACATTTCCCGAAGTCGGCTCGGCCCCTGAAGGTGCGGCCTTTGCCAAAGTTTCACAACATGCGCGGCTAACGCGTTTTGGGATGGATTGCTATGCCTATGCTTTGGTGGCTTCAGGTCAGGTCGATCTGGTCATAGAAGCCTCGCTGCAACCCTATGATATTCAAGCACCTATTGCTGTGGTGCAGGCGGCGGGCGGTATCGTAACGGATTGGGACGGTGGCCCGGCTCATAACGGCGGCCGTGCAATTGCGGCAGCCAATAGCGAAATACACGCCGAAGCTTTAGAGTTCCTTAAGAATTGTCCGCTATGACCGAACTGCTGATACGCAACGCTGATCATCTTGTTACTATGGATGACACGCGTCGCGAATTGGTCGCGGCTGATGTCCTGTTGGCCGATGGTGTCATTGCAGCGGTAGGACATAACCTGTCAACCGAGGGGGAGGTGATTGAAGCATCAGGGTGTGTTGTGACGCCTGGATTGGTGAATACCCATCACCACCTCTATCAAAGCCTGACGCGGGCAGTGCCAGGTGGTCAGGACGCGCTGCTGTTTGGATGGTTGAAGACGCTCTACCCCATCTGGGCGCGTTTCACGCCGAATCATATGTTTGTTTCGGCGCAGGTCGGGCTGGCCGAACTTGCCTTGTCGGGGTGCACATTAAGTTCGGATCATCTCTATATGTATCCCAATGGCAGCCGGCTGGAAGATACGATCCATGCTGCAGCAGAACTGGGGATGCGGTTTCAGCCAACGCGCGGCGCGATGAGCATCGGGGAAAGCGACGGCGGCTTGCCGCCTGATGCTTTGGTCGAGCGTGAGGCGGCGATACTGGAGGATTGCATACGGCTGATCGACGGTTTCCATGACGGGGCGGCATCCTCTATGTGCCGTATTGGGATCGCGCCTTGCTCACCTTTCTCTGTGAGTAGGGAGTTGATGCGCGATGCGGCGCTGTTGGCACGGGACAAGGGTGTCATGCTTCATACCCATCTTGCCGAAAACGCCGAAGATGTTGCCTATTCGCTGGCGCGGTTTGGGTGTCGCCCCGGACAATATGCGCAAGATCTGGGTTGGGTCGGTCCCGATGTCTGGCATGCGCATTGCGTCGAACTTGACCCCAGCGAAATCGCGCTGTTTGCGCAGACCAAAACAGGCGTTGCGCATTGCCCCTGTTCGAATTGCCGCTTGGGGTCGGGGATAGCTCCCGTTCGGGCCATGCGGGATGCAGGCGTGCCGGTGGGTCTTGGGGTCGACGGGTCGGCCAGCAATGACGCAGGAAATCTCGTGGCCGAAGCCCGGCAAGCTATGCTGCTGCAACGGGTCTCGGGCGGGGCCAACGCCATGAGTGCACGTGAGGCGCTAGAGATAGCGACGCGCGGCGGGGCGGATATTCTAGGGCGGCCCGAATGCGGGCGGATCGCCGTCGGTGCGCGTGCGGATATTGCCATTTGGGATGTCAGCGGGATTGCAAGCGCGGGCAGCTGGGATCCGGCCGCGTTGTTGCTTGCCGGACCAACTTCTGTCCGAGACTTACTGGTCGAAGGGCGCAGGGTGGTAAGGGACGGGCAGGTTGTGACCATAGACTTGCCCGCGCAAATCGCGCGGCAGAACCAACTGGCGCGGGCCCTTCGCGATACTCTTTGATACCGCATTTGGCGGCGCGAGTTTATGAAGGAAGTCCGTTTGTATAAGCGCTGCGGAACGAGGGTGGTTTGATAATACGTATTGCTAGACAGCTTGGCATGGCGATTGTGATGATCGTTGCTGCGATCTGCTCTGCCGCGGCAGACCCGCTATCGGTAAAGATGCTGAATGCGATGCGCGCACGAGAGGGCGTCGCGCCGTTAACTTATTCATTCAGCTTGGAAGCTGCAGCGCGCGCCCATGCGCTGGACATGGCCCGGCACGGGTATTTCGCTCATAGCGGTCTGGATGGCTCGGGTGTTGGCGACCGCGCGCGCGCGCAGGGGTATCACTGGTGCTATGTCGCTGAAAACCTTGCCAAGGGTCAGCGTGAACTGGCGCAGGTGATGCAGGGATGGGCGCAGTCACCACCGCATTTCCGCAACATGATGAACCGCAATGCGCGCGCATTTGGCCTGTTTCAGGGCCCAGACCGCATTTGGGCGATGGTCTTGGCTGCGCCCTGCTAGGATAGACCCGTGGCGGCGCTGCCTGTTGTTCGTGCGGGACGCGCCGCTGGGAGTTTCAGGGGCAAAATGAAGCGACCGAGTGTGGCGCTAGCCCCGCCGCACCCCGTTAACCCAGACATCATCGATCGCACGGTCGTCGCCCATCATGATGGTCGCGAAAAGTTGGTCCCAGGTGTTTTGGGCATTCTCGCTTCGCTGCTTGATCGCTGGGGTAGAGGCGAGGTCAAGGATCGTGATGTCGGCCTCGTATCCTTCGCCGAGCGTGCCGATCTTATCGTGCAGGTGGAGGCTGCGGGCAGAGCCAGCTGTTGCCAACCACATCAGCTGTGCCGCGTGGGTGGGGGTGCCGCGCAGCTGACCGATTTCATAAGCTGCGGCCATCGTGCGCAACATGGAAAAGGATGATCCGCCGCCGGTGTCTGTCGCCAAACCGATGGGGATGCGCCGCGCCGCGATTTGCGCCATGTCGAACAAACCTGATCCGATAAAGGTATTCGATGTCGGGCAATGCACAACGGATGCGCCGTTATCGGCAAGGCGGTCGACCTCGCGCGGGGTCAGATGGATCGCGTGACCAAAGACCGCGCGGTCACGCACCAGCCCGTGTTCTTCGTAGGTGTCCAGATAATCGCGGGCATGAGGCACAAGGTCTTTGACCCAGGCAATTTCGTCGACCTGTTCGCTCAGGTGCGTCTGCATCAGGCAGGCGGCGCGTTCCGACCAAAGCGCCCCGAGTGCCGCCAGCTGTTCGGGCGTCGACGTGGGCGTGAACCGCGGCGTGATCGCATAGCTGGCGCGGCCCTTGTCGTGCCAGCGGTCAATGAGTGCCTTGCTGTCATCATAGGCGGATTGCGCGGTGTCGCGCAGCCCTTCGGGTGCGTTGCGGTCCATGCAGGTCTTGCCCGCTACGATCCTTTGGCCACGCGCTGCCGCCGCCTCGAATATGGCGTCGACGCTGGTGGGGGCGATGGTGGCGAAGGAGCATACTGTGGTGGTACCGTTGGCCAGTGTCAGGTCCAGATAGCGCCCGGCGATATCGCGGGCATATGCGGGATCGCACAGGCGCATTTCCTCGGGGAAGGTGTAGGTGTTGAGCCAGTCAATGAGCCGTTTTCCCCAGCTCGCGATGATTGCGGTTTGGGGGTAGTGTACATGGGCGTCCACAAATCCCGGGCAGATCAGCCGGTCGTCGTAGTCTTTGACCGTTGCTTGCGGATGTGCCTTGCGCAGATCGCCGGCGCGGCCCACGGCCTTGATATGCGCGCCCTCAATCAGAACCGCGCCGTCGCTATCGATACGGACTGTATCCTCCCACGGGTCAGAGAGGGGATTGCCCGTAAAACGGAGCGTTTGGCCAAGGAGGAGTGTTTGTGTTTTCATGCGGCTTGTCTAACCCCAGCCCGCAGCGGCCACAATCCGTTTGGGTACGGTTCCGCGCCATTGTATCCGCGCTTTGCCCCGCATATGGTCTGCACAAATTCGTAAGTGGGGGCAGCTATGGTTGACGACGCGCAGGAACTTGAACTCTCCCCCGATGCTGAGGACGAAGCCGAGGCATACCGGCTGAACAAAAAGGCTGTGGCGTCCATCCTTTATGCGGTGGAAATCGACGACGCCGCCAAGCTGACAGAGCTGATGGAACCGCTGCATGCGGCCGATATCGCCGACCTTCTGGAACAGATCAGCGCGTTCGAGCGGACCAAGCTGATCCGGCTTTATGACCGTGAGTTCGATGGTGAAATCCTGTCGGAGCTCGACGAATCGATCCGCGAAGAAGTCATTGCCATTTTGACGCCCGAAGTGTTGTCGGATGCTGTACGCGACATGGACAGCGATGATGTTGTTGACCTCATCGAAGACCTTGAGGATGCGCAGGCGGAAACCATTCTGGGTGCCTTGGAAGATGCCGACCGGGTCGCGGTTGAGCAGGCGCTGAACTATCCTGAATACTCGGCCGGTCGTTTGATGCAGCGCGAGGTCGTGATGGCACCGGAGCATTGGACGGTGGGCGAGGTGATCGACCACCTGCGCGCCACCCCCGAAGAAGACCTGCCTGACCAGTTCTATCACATTGTTATGGTCGATCCGCGTCTACATCCGGTGGGTAATGTCACGTTAGGCAAACTGATGCGGTCCAAGCGCGCCACGCCGATGCGTGATATTCTAGAAGACACGTTTCAGGTCATCCCCGCCTTACGCGACGAAGGCGATGTGGCTTATGCGTTCAACCAGTACCACCTGATTTCGGCCCCGGTTGTCGACGACGAAGGCCGTCTGATCGGTGTGATCACCATTGATGACGCCATGTCCGTGCTCGACGAGGAACACGAAGAAGATATTCTGCGGCTTGCCGGTGTCGGGGAGGGCTCTCTGTCCGACCGCGTGATAGAAACGACAAAGCAGCGTTTGCCTTGGCTTGCGGTGAACCTTTTGACCGCGATCGCAGCGTCGATGGTGATTTCGCAGTTCGAGGCCGCGATTACGCAGATCGTCGCGCTGGCGGTTTTGATGCCCATTGTCGCCTCTATGGGCGGCAATGCAGGCACTCAAAGTTTGACCGTCGCCGTGCGCGCCATTGCGACCCGCGATTTGACCGGATCGAACGTCTGGCGCGTGATCCGTCGTGAATGTCTGGTGGGCCTCGTGAACGGCTTGATTTTCGCCATCATCATGGGGGTCGTTGGCCTCTTGTGGTTCGGTTCGCCCGCCCTCGGGTATGTGATAGCGACCGCGATGGTCATCAATATGGTCGTGGCGGGACTGGCAGGGACGGGCATCCCGATCCTGCTTGAACGGTTCGGCGTCGATCCCGCGCTTGCCTCTGGGGCTTTCGTGACCACAGTGACGGATGTCGTGGGCTTTTTTGCCTTTCTCGGGCTGGCCGCTGCGGTTTTGCTGTGATGGATATGATTGCGACCAAAGCTGCGGCACGCAAGGCTGCTTTCGCCCGTCGCAAGCCGCTGTTTGATACGGCAAACGCCGCTCAGGCGGGGTATCTAAGCGAAGTGCTGGCTGGGTATCGTGGCGTGCCGCTGTCCGGCTTTCTACCCATCCGCACAGAGATCGACCCGCGCCCGGCCCTGGCCGAAGCGGCAGCGCATGGGCCCGTGGGCGTGCCGGTGATCATGGGGCCGGCGCAACCCTTGCGATTTTCGCGCTGGACGTCCGAGACCGCGCTGGTGGACGGTGTATTTGGGGCGCAAATCCCCGCTTTGGATGACTTTTTCGACCCCGAGATTGTGATCGTGCCGCTGCTGGCGTTCAACCGCTCTGGCGGACGTCTGGGGTATGGCGGCGGGTTTTACGACCGCACGCTTGAACAGCTGCGCGCGCGGCGGGCGACCTTGGCGATCGGATTTTCTTTTGCGGGACAAGAGGTTGACGATCTGCCGCTTGAACCCACAGACCAGCCGCTTGATCTGATCGTGACAGAGACGGGCGTGATCGAGATCGGCTAGCCTGACCGGCACAAGCGCAAAAACTCCAGCGCCGCCCCTTGCCCTCGGGCGCTGCGCAGCCTAACGCTGGGGGTATGAAAATACTCTTCCTCGGCGATGTCATGGGCCGCGCGGGCCGCCGCGCAATCAGCGAAAACCTTTCCCGTTTGCGGACGGAATGGAAGCTCGATTTTATCGTGGTGAACGGTGAAAACGCCACTTCTGGCATGGGGCTGTCTGGCAGCCACGCCAAAGCGCTCCTGGACGCGGGCGCAGATTGCCTGACCCTGGGCGACCACGCGTTCGATCAAAAAGACATGCTGAGCTTTATCGAACAAGAACCGCGCGTCATCCGTCCCCTGAATTTTTCCAAAAACGCACCGGGTAAAGGCGCACGGTTGTTCACCGCCCAGAACGGGCGCAAGGTGCTGGTGACGCAAGCGCTTGGTCAGGTCTTCATGAAACGCCCCTTTGACGATCCGTTTTCGGCGCTCGAACCCGTGCTCAAAACCCATCCGCTGGGGGGCATGGCCTCTGCGGTGATTGTCGATATGCATTGCGAAGCTACATCCGAAAAGATGGCGATGGGGCATTGGTGCGATGGCCGCGCCAGCCTTGTTGTGGGCACGCATACCCATGTGCCGACCTCTGACGCGATGATCCTGCCCGGCGGGACAGCCTATTTGACGGATGCTGGCATGACCGGCGACTATCATTCGGTCATCGGGATGGAAAAAACCGAACCCCTGCGCCGGTTTATCACGGGCATGCCCAAGGACCGGTTCACCCCCGCCAACGAAGAGGCGACCCTGTCCGGCGTCTATATCGAGACGGACGACCGCACCGGCAAGGCGACGCGCATCGTGCCCGTGCGTCAAGGCGGCAAGCTGCAGCAAAGCGCCCCATAACCGCCATGCTGCGGGGGATGACAGACCCGTATCCGGAATAGCGCAGGGCAGGGGCATCTGACAGTTGCCCCAAGGCGGCGCTTGCCGTGGACGAAGCAATCGACGAAACTGCAGTCTGATTTTCCTTTGCCCAAGGCCGGATATACCTGAATGGACTTTCTAAACCTGTCGGATAGCACCTCTGCAATCCTGGCGTTGACCGTTGTTGTGATCATGTTCGTCATGTTCCTGCGCGAATCCCTCCCGACCGAGGTCGTGGCGCTATCGGGGGCGGCCGTCATGCTGGCGCTTGGCATCTTACCCTATGATGATGCGCAGGCGGTGTTGCAGAACTCGGCCCCTTGGACCATTGCCGCGATGTTTATCGTGATGGGCGCGTTGGTGCGCACGGGCGCGCTGGATGTCCTGACGCGGATGGCCGAACGCTACGCCAAGACCCACCCCAAGTCGGCAGTGGTCGGTGTGATCGTGGCTGTGATGGCGGCCTCTGCGGTGATGAACAACACGCCCGTGGTGGTGGTGATGATTCCGGTCGTGGTGCAGCTGAGCCAGACGCTCGGCACCAAAGCTTCTAAGCTGCTGATCCCGCTTAGCTATGCGGCGATCATGGGCGGTTCGCTGACACTGATCGGGACATCGACTAACCTTCTGGTGGACGGTGTCGCGCGGTCTCAGGGGCTAGAGCCGTTTGGCATCTTTGAAATCATGCCCATCGGTCTGGTGGTCTGCGCATGGGGGCTGATCTATATGGCTGTCTTCGCGCCCAAGCTGCTCCCTGCGCGTGACAGTATGGCGAATATGCTGTCGGACCGATCCAAGATGAAGTTCTTCACCGAAGCCGTGATTCCGCCGGACTCCAACCTGATCGGACGCGAGGTGCTGGATGTGCAGCTCTTTAAACGCGAAGGCGTGCGGCTGATCGACGTGGTGCGCGGCGACCAATCCTTGCGCCGCGATCTTGCCAGTGTCGAACTGCGGGTTGGTGACCGTGTGGTTCTGCGGACCCAGATGACGGAACTCCTGAGCCTTCAGGCCAACAAGGAACTGAAACGTGTCGATCAGGTTTCCGCCGTTGAAACCTCTACCGTAGAGGTGCTGATTACACCGGGCTGCAAAATGGTGGGCCGCACGCTGGGGGCGCTGCGTCTGCGGCGGCGCTATGGCGTGTACCCTCTGGCGGTGCACCGCCGGAACCAGAACATCGGCCGCCAGCTCGATGACCTTATCGTCAAAGTCGGTGACACGCTGCTGCTCGAGGGCGCGATGGAGGATATCCAGCGTCTTGCCGCAGATATGGATATGGTCGATGTATCGCAGCCCTCGGCGCGCGCATTCCGGCGTGGGCACGCCCCGATCGCCATCGCTGCACTGGTGGGTATCGTGGTGCTGGCCGCTCTTAACATCGCGCCGATCCTGCTGCTGGCGGTGCTGGCCGTGGCCCTGGTACTGGTCACAGGCTGCATCGACGCCGAGGAGGCCTTCAGCTTTGTCGACGGCCGCTTGCTTGCGCTGATTTTCTCGATGCTCGCCATCGGGGCAGGGTTGCAAAACTCCGGTGCGATCAGCCTGATCGTTGATAATATCGCACCGTTCCTTGGCACACTGTCACCCTTCTATGTGATCTTTGCGGTGTTCCTGCTGACGACAACGTTGACAGAAATCGTGTCGAACAACGCGGTGGCAGTGATCATGACGCCGATTGCCATCAGCCTCGGGTCCGCGCTTGGCATGGACCCGCGCCCCTTGGTAGTCGCGGTCATGATCGCAGCGTCGTGCGCCTTTGCGACACCCATTGGCTACCAGACGAACACGCTGGTCTACGGTCCGGGCGGCTACCGTTTCACCGACTTCATGCGCATCGGCATTCCCTTGAACCTGTCGATGTCGTTGCTCGTCTCCCTGATGATCCCGTTGTTCTGGTAACGCACAGCCCGCGCTTCCAAATGGATTAAATCCCGGGGGTCCGGGGGCTGGCCCCCGGACCCTTCACTTGCCCTGCGCCCTAAAGTGGCCAGAACACCAGAATGGCCGGAATAGACACCGCCACGACGATGATCTCAAGCGGCAGCCCCATGCGCCAGTAATCGCCAAAGCTATAGCCCCCGGGCCCAAGGATCAGCGTGTTGTTCTTATGTCCAATGGGCGTCAGAAACGCGCTTGAAGCCGCGACGGCGACCGCCATCAGGAAGGGGTCGGGCGATACATCAAGGCTTTGCGCCATCTGGATGCCTACAGGGGCAGCAACGATGGTTGTGGCGGTGTTGTTCAGCACGTCCGACAGGGTCATCGTGACCAGCATCAACACGGTCAGCACCACCCACGCGGGCATCCCTTGGGTCAATCCGACCAGCGCACCGGCAATCAGCTCCGTCCCGCCAGAGCTTTCCAGTGCCGCCCCCAGCGGGATCATCGACCCTAGCAGGACGACGACTGGCCATTCAATATGGGTGTAAAGTTCCGACAGCGGAACGATCCGCGCCAGCACATAGGCGATCACCACCAGCCCCAAGGCCACAGGCAGATAGATCAACCCAAAGCTCGCCGCCGTCACCGCGCCGGCGAACAGACCAATAGCAAGCCAAACCTTGTGGTTTTCGGTCACCGCCAGCCCGCGGTCGGCCAATGGCAGCACGCCCAGCCATTCGACCACATGCGAGGCGGTATCGCGGGGTACCAGCAACAGTAAAATATCGCCCACCTGCAACTCGGTCTTGCGCAACTGGGATGTGATGCGTTTGCCGCGCCGCGACACCCCCAGCAGCACAGAGCGCTGCCGCCACGACAGGCCAACTGCCTGTGCAGAACGGCCATTCATACGGGAATCGCTGGTGACCACGACCTCGATGATCTCGACGCCTTCGCCATCGGCGTGCAGCCGGTCCTCGCGGTCGGCGTCGGCGACGTGCAAATCCAGCGTGCTGCGAAACTCGTCGAGCGCATCCGGCGTGGCCTCAAGCACCAGCGCATCGCCCGCGCGCAGGGGCAGGTTGCGCGATTGGCCGTAGCGGCGCTTGCCGTCGCGGATCACCCCCAGCATGGCGACATCAGCCTTATCGGCGACATCCTGAAGTTCGGCCAGACGTTTGCCAACTTGGGCGTTGCCTTCGGGGATCGTAAGCTCTGCCAGATAGGGGGACAGGTCTTCGGGGCCCAATACGTTGTTTTCGCGTTGCGGAATGAAGCGCCAGCCGATCAGCGCGACAAAGGCCAGCCCCGCCGCCGCCGCAATCCCGCCCACGGGGGCAAAGTCGAACATGCGAAACGGTTCCCCAAGGGATTCCTGCCGGATCGAGGCGATGATGATGTTGGGCGGCGTCCCGATCAGCGTCGCCATCCCGCCAAGGATCGTGGCAAAGCTCAGTGGCATCAGGCTTAACCCCGGTGATCGCCCCGCCTTGCGGGCGGTCTGGATATCTACCGGCATCAGCAACGCCAGTGCGGCCACGTTGTTCATAAAGGCCGATAGCACCCCGCCGATCACCCCCATCAGGGTAATATGCCCGCCCAAACTGCGCGAGGCATCGACCAGCGTGCGGGTGATCAGCAGCACCGCCCCCGACCGCGTCAATCCCGCCGATACGATCAACACCAGCGCCACCACCAGCGTCGCAGGGTGACCAAAGCCGGCAAACGCATCCTTGCTCTCAACGACCCCCAGCACCACCGCGACCATCAGCGCGGAAAAGGCCACAAGGTCATAGCGAAAACGCCCCCACAGCAGCATGCCGAACACGGCGGCAAATAGCGTAAACAGAATAATTTGGTCAGTGGTCATTTCGGCATACCTTGGGTGAACTGCGCTTGCAGCACTAGCAGCCGCACCACAGGCTGTCTGCCCCAAACGCTGCCACGGGGGGCCGCGTGCGCGGTGGCTTGTTCAGGTGCCTAGGCTGCCGTATAGAGGGCCAACACTGAATTTTAGCATATGAGGTCACCATGGCAGGTCACTCAAAATGGGCAAATATCCAGCACCGTAAGGGCCGTCAGGACAAACTGCGCGCCAAGGTGTTTTCAAAGCTCTCCAAGGAAATCACCATCGCGGCGAAGATGGGCGAACCCGACCCGGACAAGAACCCGCGTCTGCGCCTTGCGGTGAAAGAGGCCAAGGGCCAGTCCATGCCCAAGGACAACATCGATCGCGCGATCAAGAAAGCCGTGGGCGGCGAGAGCGAGGATTACGAAGAAATCCGCTATGAAGGCTACGGCCCCAATGGTGTCGCAGTGATCGTCGAGGCGATGACCGATAACCGCAACCGCACCGCGTCGACCGTACGTTCCACGTTCACCAAGAACGGCGGCAATCTGGGCGAGACAGGCAGCGTCGGCTTTATGTTCGACCGCAAGGGAGAGATCACCTATCCCGCCAGCGTAGGCGATGCCGATACGGTCATGATGGCCGCGATCGAATCCGGTGCCGAAGACGTTGAAAGCTCGGACGAGGGGCATGTGATCTGGTGCATGGACACCGACCTCAACGAGGTGAGCAGCGCTCTCGAAGCCGAGCTCGGTGAATCCGACAGCACCAAGATGGTATGGCGTCCGACCACCACGACCGAGATGGACCTCGAGGGGATGGAGAAGCTGATGAAGCTGATCGACGCCTTGGAAGACGACGATGACGTGCAACGCGTCACGACGAACTTCGAAGCCTCTGACGAGGTGATGGAACAGCTGTAAGCAGCGCGCCCCGCCTCTGACATCAGTCGGGGCGCGGGGTTAGCTTATGCAGTCACCGGTCACCACGACTTTAGAGACATAAAAAAACCGCCCCTGGCTTGCCAGCTGGGCGGTTTTTTTTTAATCAGCGCTTGGGCCGAAATTTATCCCAGAAGGCGCGCCATACGAAAAAGACCACCCCATGCGGGTTTAGTTCTAGTTTCGGGGGCACGCTGTTGCGCAATGGCTGACAGCACGCGCTTGACTTCGTTCAAACGGCCCAACGCCTTGGAGCCGCCTGCGCTTGCCTGAACGCTCAGGATCTTGGATTGCGTGTGCAGGGCTGCTTCGATGAGCGCCAATTCATCTTGGCTGATTTCCAGCTTCTGTTTATTGTCGAACATGACAGTATTCCTTGGTTGTCTTAGAGGGGTCAGATAGGCGCTCTATCTGTGGTTCGCTAGTAGTAACGGGCCCAATCACGCAAATGTTTCGCGGCCGCAATAATAAAATTGGGGTTGCCGCGGGGGAAGGTTTTACTTTTTGGTGAACTGCGGTGCCGCATCCTGCCGATACCACCCCAAATACCCGACGGAGCCTGCCAGACATGACCGCCTTTTTCCCCGGCTTTGCGCTTGGTCTAACCTTGATTTTGGCCATCGGCGCGCAGAATGCTTTTGTGCTGCGTCAGGGATTGCGGTTGCAGCATGTTTTCTGGGTGTGCCTGACTTGCGCCCTATCCGATGCTGTGTTGATCGCGGCGGGGGTGGCGGGATTTGGCGCGCTGGCTGTGGCGGTGCCGTGGTTCGAGACGGTTATGCGCTTTGGCGGCGCGGCGTTCTTGATCTGGTATGGCTTCCAGAATGCACGGTCTGCATGGCAGGGGGGGCATGCGCTGTCGGTCGATGGCACCGCGCCGACCAGCCTGCGCCGCACGATCCTGACACTATTGGCGCTGACTTGGCTGAACCCGCACGTCTATCTGGATACAGTTGTGCTGCTGGGGTCGATTGCTGCGCAATATGACAACCGCTTTGCCTTCGGGCTGGGGGCGGTCAGTTCGAGCTTTTTCTTCTTCTTTGCACTCGGCTATGGCGCGCGGCTGTTGGGGCCATTCTTCAGCAAGCCGCGCAGCTGGCAGATACTGGACGGCGTCATCGCCCTGACAATGTGGGCGATTGCGTTGAAACTTCTGCTGATGTGACCTTGCTCTTGCCGAAGCATTGCGGAATGTTGCGCAGATGAAAACTGCACATCCCCAAAGCCCCGTCACCGGTATCTTCTGGATGGTCGTGACCGGCCTTTGTTTCATCTGTGTGACCGCTTTGGTCAAGCATATGGGGCCGCGCCTGCCATCCTCAGAGGCTGCTTTTATCCGCTACGGCTTTGGTCTGGTGTTCCTGCTGCCCGCCATCGGGGCGCTGCGGGCGGCCAAGCTGTCGCGCCGGCAATGGGCGCTTTTCAGTGTTCGGGGCGGGTTGCACGCGATCGGGGTGATCTTGTGGTTCTACGCGATGACCCGCATCTCTATCGCCGAGGTAACGGCGATGAACTATCTCGCGCCCATTTATGTTACCGTCGGGGCTGCGCTGTTTTTGGGCGAAACGCTTGCGCTGCGCCGGATCATTGCGGTTGTGCTCGGGTTGGTCGGGGCCGCGATCATCCTGCGGCCGGGGTTTCGGGAACTGACTGGTGGGCATTTCGCTATGCTGATCGCGGCGGTGGTGTTTGGCGGGGCATATTTACTGGCCAAAGTGCTCGCGGACGAGGTGCGCCCCTCGGTTGTCGTGGCGATGATGTCGCTGTTTGTGACGCTGTTTCTGGCCCCCTTTGCGCTGGCATCTTGGATTACCCCCACATGGGAGGAGATCGGAATTCTTGCCGCTGTCGCCTGCTTTGCAACCGCAGGTCACTACACGATGACGCTCGCCTTTGCTGCTGCACCCCTGACGGTGACCCAGCCCGTGACCTTCCTGCAGCTGGTATGGGCGACGGCACTTGGGGCGATCGCTTTTGCCGAACCCATTGATATCTGGGTCGTTCTTGGCGGTGCCGTGATCCTCGGCTCTGTCACCTTTATCACTTGGCGCGAAGCGATGCTGAAACGCCAGATCACACCCGCCGCACCGGCGACGAAATTCTAGCGGCACCGGCTGCTTGGATGTGACTAAATCGTGGGTTGATCCACCCTGAGGTTTTTATTGACTTGCCAGTCAATAAACGTAGGTTTGATAGCCAGACGCTATCAAACCACTAAGGATTCTTTATGCCCAAAGTCGGAATGGAGCCTATTCGCCGCGACGCATTGGTCAAAGCGACGATTGCCGAAATCGGTGCCGCACAGTCTTTGGATGTGACGGTTGGCCAGATCGCGCGCCGCGCTGGTATGTCATCGGCGCTGGCGCACCACTACTTTGGCGGCAAGGATCAGATTTTTCTGGCAGCCATGCGCTATATCCTGTCGGAATACAGCGCCGAGGTGCGGCGCGAACTCCGGCTGACCAAATCCCCTCTCGGGCGCGCCGAAGCCATCATCCGCGCGAGCTTTGAGGAAAGCTATTTCGATCCGGCCACCGTCAGCGCCTGGATGACGCTCTATGCCTCGTCGCGCACCAATACTGAAACCTATCGCCTTCTGGTGGTGTATCAGCGGCGCTTGCGGTCGAACCTGACCTATGCGCTGCGCCCGATCTCGGACGATCCGTCCGGGGATGCCGACACATTGGCCGCCTTGATTGACGGGCTGTACCTACGGGCCGCACTGTCCGATGATGGAAATGCGCGCACCGCCAGTGACCGTGCCTTATCCGTCCTGCATATGCTTGTGGGGACCGCGGTATGACCCAGCCCAATATCCTGATCCTGATGGTTGACCAGTTGAACGGTACGCTGTTTCCCGACGGTCCCGCCGACTGGCTGCACGCGCCGAACCTCAAGAAACTGGCCGCGCGGTCGACGCGGTTCAAGAACGCCTATACCGCCAGCCCGCTGTGCGCACCGGGACGGGCGGCATTTATGTCGGGGCAACTGCCTTCGGCCACGGGTGTCTATGACAACGCAGCAGAATTCCCGTCGAGCGTACCGACCTATGCGCACCACCTGCGCCGCGCAGGCTATCAGACCTGCCTGTCGGGCAAGATGCATTTCGTTGGCCCCGACCAGCTGCACGGGTTCGAAGAACGCCTGACCACTGATATCTACCCCGCCGATTTTGGCTGGACGCCGGATTACCGCAAACCCGGCGAGCGGATTGACTGGTGGTATCACAACATGGGGTCCGTCACGGGTGCGGGCGTGGCTGAAACCAGCAACCAGATGGAATATGACGACGCCGTTGCCTATGAGGCGACGCGCAAGATTTACGACCTGTCACGCGGTCTTGATCCGCGCCCGTGGTGCCTGACAGCCAGCTTTACGCACCCGCATGATCCTTATGTGGCGCGCAAGAAATACTGGGATCTCTACAACGATTGCGAACATCTGCTGCCAACGGTTCCCGATCTGGGGTACGACAATCAGGACACCCATTCCAAACGCATCTTTGATGCGAACGACTGGCGCAGCTTTGACATCACTGAGCGGGACATCAAACGCTCGCGTCAGGCCTATTTCGCCAACATCAGCTATCTCGACGACAAGATCGGGGAAATTCTGCAAACGCTAGAGGACACGCGGCAGGAGGCGATTATCGTCTTTTGCTCGGACCACGGCGATATGTTGGGCGAGCGCGGGTTGTGGTTCAAAATGAGCTTTTTCGAAGGGTCGTCCCGCGTGCCAATGATGATCGCCGCGCCGCAGATGGAGCCCGGTCTGCAGACAACCGCCGTTAGCAACATCGATGTCTGTCCGACGGTCTGTGATCTGGCCGGCGTGTCGATGGACGAACTGATGGAGTGGACCACGGGGCAATCTTTGGTGCCCATGGGGCAGGGGATTGAACGCACCGAACCCGTCGCCATGGAATACGCGGCAGAGGCGTCTTACGCGCCGATGGTGTCGCTGCGCTATGGCAAGTGGAAGTTCAACCGCTGCGCCCTTGATCCTGACCAGTTGTTCGATCTGGACGCTGATCCGCATGAATTGACCAACCTTGCCGAGGAACCCGCCCATCAGGGGACGCGGCTGACCCTGTCGGCCAAGGCTGATGCCCGCTGGGATCTGGCTGCCTTTGACGCTGATGTGCGCAAAAGTCAGGCCCGCCGCTGGATCGTCTACGAGGCGCTGCGCAAGGGCGGATATTATCCTTGGGATCACCAGCCGCTGCGCAAAGCGTCAGAGCAATACATGCGCAACCACATGGATTTGAACGTGCTCGAAGACAACAAACGTTTTCCGCGCGGCGAATAGCACGACCGCCCAAGGGGTGCGGGCACCCAAAATAATAATGCACCCCCAATACGGAGGGACAATATGTTAACAACCATCATTTCGTTCGGGGTCATCATGGCCTTGGGCCTAACCGTTTTTTGTACGATCAAGTGGTGGAACCTGCCGCTGACCGGTGTGACGCCGGTGCCGCTGTTCACCTTTATAGCGATCCTTTTCACCTCGGGTCTGGATGTGGGGCTGATCATGTTCCCACTGGCCTTTGACTATCCGCTTTATGCGGATACGGGCGCGGAGCCTGCCTATGCGTTCACCAATCCGCTGGCGCTCGAATTCGGGTTCTGGGGCTTTCTGATCTGGGCCTTCTATTTCCTAACGACCTTTTATTTCTGCGCGATTGAACCGCGGGTGAAGTTCTTTGAAATTCCCGCGATCAAGCTGCTGAACAACATCGTCATCATCACTACCTGCGCCTTCACGGGTGCATTGTTCCTGATCTATATGCCCTATTACATCGCCGAGGTCGGCGACGGAGAGACGATCCTGCCGGTCTTCTACCTGATCTGCTTCCTCGTGATCCTGATTGCGGCATTCAGTTCGACGGACCTCAAGTTCGTGCGCGTGCTTTCTGTCAGCTCGACGCTGCTGTTTCTGGCGCTGATTGCTTACATGTGGCTGAATGCCGGCATGGGACTGGGCGAATTCGCCTCAACCGCAAGCAATCTGGGCAGCTATTTCACCAACATCCACAAGTTCGTCATCCCGTTGACCGATTACCACGAATTCTACCTGTTCTGGTGGTTCGCATGGTCGATCATGATCGGTCAGTTCGTCAGCCGTTTTGTCGGCGGGCTGAAAACGTGGCAGCTGCTGGCTTCCTTGCTGGTGTTCCCGTCGATCCCGCTGGGGCTGTGGTTCTCGGTTCTGTATTATTACCACCTGAATGGCATCGGCACCGAAGGCTTCCCGAACTGGGCTATGACCATCGTGGGCATCGTGTTCGTGATCAACTCCTTCGACAGTTTGATCCGCCTTTACACCGATAACCTGAACTTCACGACAGAACGCTTTGGCACGGTGTCTTACGTCTTTGCCAACGCCATCGGCCTGTTCGTGCTGACCCTGCTGTTCCAAAGCCAGTGGCTGCAAATCCAGTGGGTCGGGACCATCGTAATAGGCATCTACCTGCTGGCGCTTGGCTATATGTTCTTTGTCAAACGCCGCCACCTGCACGGGCTGGATGGCAACCCCAATGTGGCTGCCGAATAAACCCTAAACCTTTCAGGCCCCGCCGTACGGGCGGGGCCCAACCGAAAAAGAGAGACCTATGCAAACGCAACCCAAAGCAAGCCACTTCATCAACGGCGAATACGTCGAAGACACCAATGGCACCCCGATCGAGGTGATCTATCCGGCCACCGGCGAAGTGATCGCGACCGTCTACGCCGCCACGCCTGAAATCGTGGACAAGGCCATCACCGCCGCACGCAAAGCGCAGCGGGCTTGGGCGGCGATGACCGGTACCGAACGGGGCCGCATCCTGCGCCGTGCAGCCGACATTATGCGCGAACGCAACCACGATCTGTCGATCCTCGAAACCTATGACACGGGCAAACCCTATCAGGAAACCTCTGTCGCGGATGCCACCAGTGGCGCGGACGCGCTTGAATATTTCGGCGGGCTGGCCGCATCGCTGACGGGCGAGCATATCCAGCTGGGCGAAGACTGGGTCTATACCCGACGCGAACCTCTGGGGGTCTGTGTCGGCATCGGCGCGTGGAACTATCCGACGCAAATCGCTTGCTGGAAAGGCGCACCGGCGCTGGCCTGTGGCAATTCGATCATCTTCAAACCGTCCGAAACAACGCCGCTGTGTGCGCTGAAAGTCGCGGAAATTCTGGTCGAGGCAGGGCTGCCCGCCGGTCTGTATAACGTTGTGCAAGGCATGGGCGACGTGGGCGCGTCCCTTGTGACCGACCCGCGCGTCGACAAAGTATCGCTGACCGGCTCTGTGCCGACAGGCCGCAAGGTCTATGCCGCCGCCGCCGAAGGCATCAAGCACGTCACGATGGAACTGGGCGGCAAGTCCCCGATGATCGTGTTCGAAGACGCCGATATCGAAAACGCCATCAGCGGCGCGATCCTGGGTAACTTCTACAGCTCAGGTCAAATCTGCTCGAACGGCACCCGCGTCTTTGTGCACCGCGACATCAAGGAAGCTTTCCTCAAGCGGTTGGCTGAACGTCTCGACACCGCGGTGATTGGCGACCCGATGGACCCCAACACCAGCTTTGGCCCGATGGTATCAAAGCGCCAGATGGAGATCGCGCTAAGCTATGTCGAAAAGGGCAAGGCCGAAGGCGCGCGTCTGGTCTTTGGTGGCTCGGCGATTGACCGTGAAGGGTTCTACATGCAGCCCACCGTCTTTGCCGATGTGACCGACGACATGTCTATCGCGCGTGAAGAAATCTTTGGGCCGGTCATGTCCGTTCTGGATTTCGACACCGAGGAAGAGGTCATGGCCCGCGCCAATGCGACCGAATTCGGTCTGGCCGCCGGTGTGTTCACCAAAGACCTGTCCCGCGCGCACCGGGTCGCGGCGGGGTTCGAAGCAGGCACCTGCTATATCAACACCTATAACGATGCGCCGGTCGAAGCGCCGTTTGGCGGCATGAAAAACTCCGGTGTGGGGCGTGAAAACTCCAAGGCGGCGATTGATCACTATAGCCAGCTGAAAACCGTCTACGTGCGCATGGGCGATATGGAAGCGCCTTTCTAAGGCGCAGCGAAAATTGTTGAGAGGTGCCTTGGGGATCGGCCTGATCCTCAAGGCACCTCGTCACTGTTGGGATGCAAGTCATGAGCGCATCAAGGACAAGCCGCGCCAGACGCGCGGCGGCCTAGGGCCTCCTTGACCCGCCCGAGACATACGGAAGAAAGGCGATAAGATGGAAGCTGAATTTATTATCGTAGGGGCGGGCAGCGCGGGCTGCGCGATGGCGTATCGTTTGGCGACGGCGGGGCGCAAGGTTCTGGTCATCGAACACGGCGGCAGTGATGCCGGACCGTTCATCCAGATGCCTGCGGCGCTGTCCTACCCGATGAACATGAAAACCTATGATTGGGGCTTCCAGTCAGAGCCAGAGCCGCATCTGGATAACCGCCGTCTGGCGACCCCGCGCGGCAAGGTGATTGGTGGATCATCCTCGATCAACGGCATGGTGTATGTGCGCGGTCATGCGATGGACTATGATCATTGGGCCGAACAGGGTGCCGATGGCTGGGGCTATGCCGACGTGCTGCCCTACTTCAAACGTATGGAAAGCTGGCACGATGGTGGCCACGGGGGCGACCCCGAGTGGCGCGGCACCGACGGCCCGCTGCATGTCAGCCGTGGCCCGCGTGAAAACCCGTTGTTCGAAGCCTTTGTCGAGGCGGGCAAGCAAGCGGGCTATGAAGCAACCGACGACTATAACGGCGAAAAGCAAGAAGGCTTTGGCCCGATGGAGCAGACGGTCTGGAAAGGCCGCCGCTGGTCCGCGGCCAACGCCTATCTGCGGCCCGCGCAAAAGACCGGTAATGTCGAACTGGTCCGTGCCTTGGCGCAGCGGATCGTGATCGAGGACGGTCGTGCTGTCGGCGTCGAAGTGCTGCGCAGTGGCAAAACCGAAATTCTGCGTGCCAGCGGTGAGGTTATCATCGCGGCGTCGTCGATCAACTCGCCTAAACTGCTGATGCTGTCGGGCATCGGCCCTGCTGCACATCTGGCAGAGCACGGCATCGACTTGGTCGCCGACCGCGCGGGCGTCGGGCAAAACCTGCAAGACCACCTTGAACTGTATATCCAGATGGCCGCCAGCCAGCCGATCACGTTGTACAAGCACTGGAACGTCTTCTCGAAGGCTATCATCGGGGCGCAGTGGCTGTTTACGAAAACCGGCATGGGCGCGTCGAACCAGTTTGAAAGTGCGGCGTTCGTCCGGTCCAAAGCGGGGATCAAATACCCGGACATCCAGTATCACTTCCTGCCGATTGCCGTGCGCTATGACGGGCAGGCGGCGGCTGAGGGGCACGGGTTTCAGGCCCATGTCGGGCCGATGCGATCCACGTCGCGCGGGTCGGTCACGCTGGCGTCCGGCGACCCAGCCGACGCGCCCAAAATCTTTTTCAACTACATGTCGCAGGAAAAAGATTGGGAGGAGTTCCGCAATTGCATTCGCCTCACCCGCGAGATCTTTGCACAGGACGCGTTCAAACCCTTCGTCAAACACGAGATTCAGCCCGGGGCTGACCTGCAAAGCGATGACGAACTTGATGCCTTTATCCGCGAACATGCCGAAAGCGCCTATCACCCCTGCGGCACCTGCCGCATGGGCCGCGCCGATGACCCGCAGGCGGTCGTCGATCCTCAGGGCCGCGTGATCGGCGTAGAGGGGCTGCGCGTCGCCGACAGCTCGATCTTTCCGCGGATCACCAACGGCAACCTCAACGCGCCGTCCATCATGGTCGGCGAGAAAATCTCGGACCATGTGCTGGGGCTTGACCCATTGGCCGCGTCAAATGACGCGCCTTGGATTCACCCCGATTGGGAAACCTCGCAGCGCTAAGGCAGGCGCTATTGGGTGACAGGGACGACATGACACGGTGGTGCATGAAAATTAACCTCTCTTAATATCTCCGGTTGATTAGGGCGCGGAAACGTCCCAATCAGCCGGATATGAAATTAATACTTAAAACACTATTATCCGCGGCTTTTGTGGTCGCAACCGTGCAGCCGTCTGCGGCGGTCGAACCGCGTATCACCGGTGTGATCAGGGTGATTGACGGCGATACAATCGCCCTTGGCAAAACCCGCATCCGACTGTTCGGTATCGATGCCGTCGAGGGGGATCAACCCTGCACGGCAGCGGATGGTACCGTATTGAACTGCGGCGCTTGGGTGTCGTCCTTGGTCCGCCAGAGCTATGACGGGCAACGCGCTGATTGTGTGAGGGTCGATACCGACCGCTATGGTCGGACCGTGGCACGCTGCAAAGCGCTCGGGCAGGATATGGGGCAGGCTCTGGTCGCGGCGGGGTTGGCGTTTTCCTATGCGCGCTACAGCCGCGATTACGTCAAGACCGAAGCGGCTGCCAAACAGGCGCGACGCGGGGTACACGCCTATGAAACGCAGCGCCCTGATGTCTTTCGCAAGGCGTCGAAAACAGCGACAAAGCCCGCCGCGTCAGCGGGTTCGGGCGGTTGCGAGATCAAAGGCAACGTCAGCAGCAAGGGCACGCGGATATTCCATACGCCGGGCCAGCGCGATTATGACCGCACCGTGATCCGCACCGATAAGGGCGAACATTGGTTCTGCACCGCCGCGCAAGCACGTGCCGCAGGATGGCGGGCCGCACGGCGATAGCACATTACTCTACCTGATAGGGCAGCACGTCGCGCAGGTTCGGATCGACCACCAACTGACGTTCCAGCGGCGGCACAGACCGTTGATGGCAATGCTTGCGCTCGCAGATGCGGCAGGAAATACCGATCGGTTCAAACGCCGAGGCGCGTGTTGTATCCATTCCGTCGGCATAGACCAGCGCGGGCGCGTGGCGGACCTCGCATCCCAGCGAAATCGCATAGCGCCGGACCGGTGCGCCAAACCGCCCCGCCGGTTTCGATATGTCGCGCGCCAACGAGATATAGCGCACCCCATCCGGTGTCTCGGCCAGCTGGCGCAGAAAACGGCCGGGCGTTTCGAACGCGCTGTGCACATTCCATAGGGGGCAAGCTCCGCCGAAACGGGCAAATTGCAGCCGCGTGGCCGAATGGCGTTTGGTGATCGTGCCGGCTTGATCCACGCGCACAAAGAAGAACGGAATGCCCTTTGATCCGGGGCGTTGCAGCGTCGACAGCCGGTGCGCGACCTGTTCGATCGAGGCCCCGAATTGCGTCGCAAGGACCTCAAGGTCATGACGACAGCTTTGAGCGTGCTCCAGAAAGCGGCCATAGGGCATCAATGCGGCCCCGGCAAAATAGTTCGCCAACCCCATTTTCGCGATGTCACGGGCAGCAGGGCTGTTGAAGCGGGCGAAATCCAGTGTCGCTTCAAGCAGGTCGTTCTGCCGCACAAGCGCGACTTGCAACAGCATCTGGAACGTTTGCGTTGCCTGCGAGGCGCGGGCAGAGACATGCAGCACGCCGCTGGCCGGATCATAGCGGCGCAGGGCGTCCGTCTCGTCGAACGCGACTGTGATCCCGGCGGCGGATAGGGCGGCTTTGGTAGTGTCGCGCAGGCTTTGGCCGCTGCCGGTATCGCGGGCGAAATATTCGGCGGCGCGGTCCACCGCATCAATGTAGTTGTCGCAATAATGGAAGAAATCGCGCACCTCTTCCCATGGGCTGGGGGACGGGCGGGCATCCTCGCGGCCCAATGCTTCGTCCAGATAGGCCAGACGTTCCTGCGTCTGTCGATGGCTTTGATGCAGCTTGATGAACGCCCGCGCCAGCCCCGGCGCATTTGAAGCCGCAAGCTGCACATCCGCCAACGGCAGCACATCACCTTCGAACACAGGGTCCGACAGCACTTCGCGCATGTCACTGACCAGCCGTGCGCTGTCGCCGCTCGACAGTTCGGTCACGTCCATCCCAAACTCCGACGCCAGCGCCAACACGACAGTGGTGCTGACCGGACGGTTATTATTCTCCATCTGGTTCAAGTACGGGAGAGACACGCCAAGCCGCGCGGCGAATTCCTTTTGGGTGTGGGCCAGTTTGGTGCGCAGCTCGCGTAGTTTTGCGCCAGCGTAAAGCTTTTGGATCGCCATTAGGGGAGGGGCCTTTGCAAAGTTTGCTGTTCTGCAAACCGTATCTTTGCAAACTTGCCGCGGCAAGGCTTGTCAGGCGATGCCAAGCGCCCGTTCGCGGCGGATCACGACCAGTATCGACGCCACGCCTGCGACGGCTGTGGCCAGCATGATCCACAGCAGCGGGTAGGCGCCTGTTTCTTCGCTCAGCAGGGCACCGGCCAGAATGCTCAGTCCTGCACCGCCGCCGATCATGATCGCCCCGCCAAGCCCCGATGCCGTGCCCGCCAGATGCGGACGCACCGACAAAAGGCCCGCCGTCGCGTTGGGGATGCACAGCCCGTTGCCAAGCCCGACCAGCGTCATCATCCCAAAGAACGACAGCGGCGAGCCATAGCCCAGCAAGAAGATCAACATAGAGACAGAGCCACCGACTGCATTGGCCAGACAGCCCCACAGCACCAGCGTGTTCACACCGACGACCGTTGCTTTGCGGGCCGTGATGAAATTGCCAAGGAAGTAGCCCACGGCGGGCGCACCGAAATAAAGACCAAGCTCTGCCGGTTCCATGCCAAAGACCACGCTGCCGACAAAGGGCGCACCGCCCAGATAAGCAAAGAACGCGCCTGAGCAGCAGGCTGCGGCCATCGAATACCCCCAGAACCGCGGCGAGCCGAGCAGTTCAGGGTATTCGGCAAATTGTTGGGCCAGTGTGCGGCCCGATGCGACATGGGTTTCGCCAAGATCGAACCATGTAATCGCCAGCACCAGTCCGCCGATCCAGAACATTGCCCAGAAGGTTGCCTGCCAGCCAAACGACTGTTCCAGCAACCCGCCCACAGCGGGAGAGATCATAGGCACCAGCGCCATGCCCATCGTGACATAGCCAATCATCGAAGCGGCTTTGTCTTGGGCGAACATGTCGCGCACCACGGCACGACTCAGCACCATTGATACGGCCACGATCGCCTGAACGCAGCGGAACGCGAGAAATACGGCCGTCGTGGGCGCGTAGATGCACCCGACCGTCGCGACCATGTATATCGCAAGCCCCCACAGCAGCACATTACGCCGCCCCAGATTGTCGGAAACGGGCCCGATAATAACCTGCAATACCGCGCTGCACAGCAGGTAAAGCGGGACTGACAGCTGCATGACGGAATAATCTGTGTCGAAATATTCAGCCATAGCGGGAAGGCTTGGCAGGAACATGTTCATCGCCAGCGCGCCAATCCCCGACAAAAGGATCAACGTCGAAATATGCGGGGGGGAGGTTTTATCCAGAAAGCGGACGGGGTTATCCTTGGTCATTACACATAAGTATGCCTGCGGTTGAACCTTGTCTATCCAGAACCATACGGTAACCGAACAATTTGCAAGTTTTCAATTATCAAAAATGCAAATGTATAATATTTGCAAATTTGCAAAAATGAGCTTTGGTTCGCACCGGCCCGGCGTTAGCATACGGGAAATCTTATAGAGGTGCGTGATGAAAGATATTCTGGAACAGCTTGAAACCCGCCGCGATGATGCTCGATTGGGCGGAGGGCAAAAGCGCATCGACGCGCAGCACGCCCGTGGCAAGCTGACCGCCCGCGAGCGGATCGACCTATTGCTTGATGAAGGGTCGTTCGAAGAATTCGATATGTTCGTCACACACCGCTGCACCGATTTCGGGATGGAAGAGCAAAAACCCGCAGGCGACGGCGTTGTCACAGGCTGGGGCACCATCAATGGTCGTCTGGTCTATGTGTTCAGTCAGGATTTCACCGTTTTCGGCGGCTCGCTGTCGCAGACCCACGCGCAGAAGATTTGCAAAATTCAGGACATGGCGATCCAGAATGGTGCGCCGGTTATCGGTATTAACGATTCCGGTGGTGCGCGTATTCAGGAAGGCGTCGACAGCCTTGCCGGTTATGCCGAAGTGTTCCAGCGCAATATCGAAGCCTCGGGCGTGATCCCGCAGATCAGCGTGATCATGGGGCCTTGCGCGGGCGGGGCGGTCTATTCGCCTGCGATGACCGATTTTATCTTCATGGTCAAAGATACCTCTTACATGTTTGTGACCGGCCCTGACGTGGTGAAAACCGTGACCAACGAACAGGTCACCGCAGAAGAACTGGGCGGCGCGTCCACGCACACGCGCAAATCCTCTGTCGCGGATGGCGCGTTTGAAAATGACGTCGAAGCGCTGGCCGAAGTCCGTCGTCTGGTCGATTTCCTGCCCGCGAATAACCGTGAAAAACCACCCGTCCGCCCGTTCTTTGATGAACCTGACCGGATCGAGGCGTCGCTGGATACATTGGTACCGAGCAACGCCAACACGCCCTACGACATGAAAGAGCTGATCCACAAGCTGGCTGACGAGGCTGATTTCTACGAGATTCAAGAAGATTACGCCAAGAACATCCTAACCGGATTTATCCGCATCGAAGGGCGCACTGTGGGCGTCGTTGCGAACCAGCCGATGGTGCTGGCGGGGTGTCTGGATATCGACAGCTCGCGCAAGGCCGCGCGGTTTGTGCGGTTCTGTGATGCCTTCGAAATTCCGATCCTCACGCTGGTCGACGTGCCCGGCTTCCTGCCCGGTACCGCGCAAGAATACGGTGGTGTGATCAAACACGGCGCAAAACTGTTGTTCGCTTATGGTGAAGCAACGGTGCCGATGGTGACAGTTATCACCCGCAAAGCCTATGGCGGTGCCTATGACGTGATGGCGTCCAAGCACCTGCGGTCCGACTTTAACTATGCGTGGCCCACAGCCGAGATTGCCGTGATGGGGGCCAAGGGCGCGACAGAGATCATCCACCGTGCCGATCTGAATGATCCCGAAAAGATCGCCCGCCACACAGCCGATTACGAGGAGCGTTTTGCGAACCCGTTTGTTGCGGCAGAACGCGGCTTTATCGACGAGGTGATCCAGCCCCGCATGACCCGCAAGCGGATTGCCCGCGCCTTTGCCTCGCTGCGCAACAAGAAAGCCGCGATGCCTTGGAAGAAGCACAACAACATCCCGCTTTAACGTCGGTACAATTCGCAACCCTTGTGGTGTCCGCGCAGGGACCACAAGGGGCAGGAGACCCCTTTCGGTGACAGTTCGCCCCGCCCTTTGTCAACTCAGTTGCACGGACCGCCCCCATCGGGCGTCTGCGTTGACGTGGTTTGCTGCATCGGTATTGCTTGCAGCGACATCCGCGGGTGCCGTCGCGGCCAGCGCGGTCGAAATGCCGTCGGGGCAAAGCCTGGAACTGCAAGAAGTTCTGGTTGATCAGGTGGAGACCGAAACATGGCTGCGCTTCCGTTTCGTCGCACCATATATCGCGCGTGATACAGGCACTGTGGACTTTGCGCAGGTAGGGGCCGATATGACCTATCTGTGCGACGCGCTGGCCATTCCCTATATGGCGCAACACGCGCTGAACGGAGAGGTCATTGTGATCTCTTTGGCTGATCGCGTCACGGAATTCGGGGTGTCAGACCCCGAGGCCACACAGTTTTTCGAGGCGTTTCGCCTGAGCAACGACACCTGTATCTGGGAGGGCCTTTGATGCACCCACAACATCTTGCGAGCGCTGCGGTACCAGCGCACCGAACTGCGACTTTGGCGTCACATTTGGGCGGATTGGAAACCACACCGTATCCAACCGCTTTGAACTGCGATAATGTCGCGGCGGGGAATACCGATGTATTGCCCACTTTAAAACCGGGGTATGATTGGCATGAGGCAGTGCCAGGCCCTTTAAACAGTGACAGGAGACTTAGATGTCCAAGAGCATCACAATGCTGGCCGCATTCGGCCTTATCGCAGCCGTTTCGGCATGCGCACCCAAGCAGCAAGAAGAATATGTCGTGGTCGCACCCGAGCCCATCTCGGTTGAGCCCGTGTACACAGGCAAGTACAAGTAAGACTTGCTGGGGGCAGGCGTCTGCGCCTGTCTCCATTCCCTCTGCGGCATTTAACGCAGGGGTTTCACCGCGCATTTCCCCTGCAGTCTGGGGGGCATCATGCTGAAGCATCGCGGGTTCCCGGGGCGTATGCCCGGTTCAGACTATCAATTCGTCATTCGTCGCGCCAACCCGCGCGGGATCACCCCGTTGACCCGCCGCGAACGCCGGTCTGATCGCAAGGCGGCGGACCGTCGCGTTGACACCGCCTTTATGCGCGCGCTCTGGGAAGCCTTTGGCGACCAGCCGTTCGAGAGGGGCAATCTTGATGCCGGGCGTTTGTCGTGGCTATTTGGCCGTGAAGTGGTTGCGGTAGACGATCCGTTTGATCCTGCCGACTACGAGGCGATGCTGGTCATCAACGAAGCGCTGGCCCGCGCGTCTTTTCCTGACGCGTTCGGGGATTAATGATGCGCGTTGCCCCCATCGTTCCGGCTGCTTTTCGCCATGCGCTTTGCGTATTGCGCAAGAGTATGCCCAGTTTGACGGGGGCGCGTGCTCTTTTCCCGACGGCTGTGGAACCTTCTACAAAATCGTGCGTTAAGCAGTATCACATCGCGAATAACGCACGTTCAATAAAAGGTTTATACCCATGTCCATCAAAACAATTCTTCTCGCCGTTACTGCGTCCGCTGGCCTTGCCGCTTGTGGCGACACTCTGGGCGAGCAAGCGCTTGGCGGTGGTGTCGTGGGCGCTGGTGCCGCAGCGGTCACAGGCGGTAGCCTTGCACAAGGTGCAGCCATCGGTGCCGGCGCAAACGTACTGGCCTGCCAGTCCGGCGCGGTACGCTGCCAATAATCTGACATCTGCTGCGGCCACGCGCCGCGGTAGCTGTATTGCTCAAGATTTTGCCCCGCTCAGCCTCGTGCTGATGCGGGGTTTTTCCGTTCACTCAAGACCAAAAGGGACAGTCGATGTTCAATAAGATCCTGATCGCCAACCGCGGCGAAATTGCCTGCCGTGTTATTAAGACCGCCAAGAAGATGGGCATTGAAACCGTTGCTGTCTATTCAGACGCGGATGCGCAGGCGTTGCACGTCGAGATGGCGGACGAGGCGATCCACATCGGCCCTCCTGCCGCGAACCAGTCCTATATCGTAATCGACAAGATCATGGAGGCGGTAAAGAAATCGGGCGCTCAGGCTGTGCATCCGGGCTATGGCTTTTTGTCTGAGAACTCCAAGTTTGCCGAAGCGCTTGCCGCTGCGGGCGTCGCCTTTGTCGGCCCGCCTGTCGGCGCGATCGAGAAGATGGGCGACAAGATCACGTCCAAGAAAATCGCCCAAGAGGCCGGCGTTTCCACCGTGCCCGGTTACATGGGCTTGATCGCTGACGCTGACGAAGCCGTCAAAATCTCGAACGAGGTCGGCTATCCGGTGATGCTCAAGGCGTCTGCGGGCGGCGGCGGCAAGGGCATGCGTATCGCTTGGAATGACGAAGAAGCCCGTGAGGGGTTCCAGTCGTCCAAGAACGAAGCGGCCAACAGCTTTGGCGACGACCGTATCTTCATCGAGAAATTCGTGACCCAGCCGCGCCACATCGAAATTCAGGTCCTGTGCGACAGCCACGGCAACGGCATCTATCTGGGCGAACGTGAATGTTCGATCCAGCGCCGCAACCAGAAGGTCGTCGAAGAGGCCCCGTCGCCTTTCCTGGACGAGGCGACACGCAAAGCCATGGGCGAGCAATCCGTCGCATTGGCGCAGGCCGTGGGTTATACTTCTGCCGGTACGGTCGAATTCATCGTGGACGGCGACAAGAATTTCTTCTTCCTCGAGATGAACACACGTCTTCAGGTGGAACACCCCGTGACCGAACTGATCACGGGCGTTGATCTGGTTGAACAGATGATCCGCATCGCCAATGGCGAAAAGCTGACCATCACCCAAGACGACGTCAAGCTGACCGGTTGGGCCATCGAAAACCGTCTGTATGCCGAAGATCCCTATCGCGGCTTTTTGCCCTCGATCGGGCGTCTGACGCGCTACCGTCCTCCGATGGAAATTGCGGCAGGCCCCCTGCTTGAGAACGATAAATGGCAGGGCGACGCGCCAGCGGGCGAAATGGCCGTGCGCAACGATACCGGCGTCTATGAGGGCGGCGAGATTTCGATGTATTACGATCCGATGATCGCCAAGCTGTGCACATGGGCACCAACCCGCGCCGAGGCGATTGAACGGATGCGCGTGGCGCTGGACAGCTTCGAGGTCGAAGGCATCGGACACAATCTGCCCTTCCTGTCCGCCGTGATGGATCATCCGATTTTTGTCGAAGGCAACATGACCACCGCCTTTATCGAAGAGCAGTATCCGGATGGGTTTGACGGGGTAGACCTGGCCGAAGCAGACCTGCGTCGCATTGCGGCCGCCACAGCAGCCATGCACCGCGTCGGCGAAATTCGCCGGACGCGCGTGTCGGGCCGTATGGATAACCACGAACGCAAGGTCGGCACCGCATGGAATGTTGCGGTGCAAGGTCACTCGTTTGACGTGGATATTCAGGCGGACCCCAAGGGCGCTACGGTCACCTTTGACGACGGCACATCGCTCCGGGTTGCGGGCGATTGGACGCCGGGCGACCAACTGGCAGAAATGACCGTCGATGACACGCCACTGGTGTTCAAGGTCGGCAAGATCTCGGGCGGGTTCCGCGTGCGGGCGCGTGGCGCGGATATGAAAGTGCATGTGCGCAGCCCCCGTCAGGCAGAACTCGCGCGTCTGATGCCCGAAAAGCTGCCGCCCGACACGTCCAAGCTGCTGCTTTGCCCGATGCCGGGTCTGGTGGTAAAGATCGACGTCGAGGTTGGCGATGAAGTCCAAGAAGGCCAGAACCTGTGCACCATTGAGGCGATGAAGATGGAAAACATCCTGCGCGCCGAGAAAAAGGGCAAAGTGTCCAAGATCAACGCCGCAGCGGGCGACAGCCTTGCTGTGGACGATGTCATCATCGAGTTTGAATAAACACCATGCCAGCCGTTGCGATCATGGGACACAATACGGCGCTGCGGGGGATTCCTGCGCAGCGCCGCCCCATATCGTTGCGGCTGGCGTACCTTCAGTCAAAGAGTTTGCCTGCCCGTTCCTTTGCGTCGCGGATTTCGCGCTGCCGGATGGTCATTTTGTCGATGCTGCGGGTAATTTCGCGCACGTCCCACGGGCGGGGCTTACGCAACTTGATGTCGCCGTCTTTGCCGACCAGCACCAGCATGAACCCGCGCGGCCGCATCTGCAGCCGTAACGGGCTACGTGCGGCGGGGTCTGTGTCGGTCAATACGATGACATCTCGGCTAACCAAGTCTACGGGCTGCTCGCGCAAAAGCTCCATCTGGGCCTGGTATGCGGGGTCGTCCTCACTGTCTGCAAAGACCAGCACCGGCCTTTTTTTCCAGTGGAATTCACTTAAATTTTCCATATCGGCGGGCAAGAACAAGTCGGGAACCTGTGGTTCAGAGACCGTTTCCGCCCCCGCCGAGACCGCAAACAATCCTGCAAAAACAAGGGCTATCACTGATTTCATCGTTTCTCCTGTCCGTACAGATATAAGCTTGCGCGACGCGATTGCGATGCACAACCCGACATCTGCGCATATTAAGCACTCTGCAACAGGTTTGCAGGCATGACTGTGGCTCACACTCTCGGTGGGCCTTTTGGGCTGACCTCCTTTCAAGGATTGGGCAAGCAGATCATGGATATCCTTCTTCACGTTGGTGCGCACCGGACAGGCACGACCAGTTTTCAACACTATTTGGCGGATCATTCCGATGCGATCGCGGCGCGTGGCACCTGCGTCTGGGGGCCGCGCCAGACCCGCGGGGGGCTTTTTACGGGGCTGTTTCCTGCGTCGGGCGGCCTTGGACCTGACCCCAATCTGGTAAACGGGCGCGTTTCGCTGTTGATGGGCAAGGCCCGCGAGCTTGGTGCGGACCAACTGCTGATTTCAGACGAAAACATGATCGGGTCTACACGTCATTCGGTGCGCAGCGCGCGGCTTTTTCCTGCGATTGGCGAACGTATGGCACGGTTCGGTTCCAGCTTTGGCGGGCGCGTGACGCAGGTGGTGCTGGCCATCCGGCAAACCGACCAGTGGTGGATCTCTGCTGTGTCGTACACGGTGGGGCGCGGGCATCCGGTACCAGATGCGGATCAGCTCAATCGGATCGCCCATGATCCGCGTGGCTGGCGCGATGTCATCACCGATCTTGCTTGCGCCATGCCCGAAGCGAAAATCACCGTCGCCCGCTATGACGATTTCGCCGGCCACCCCGACCTGCTATTTTCGCAACTGACGGGGCGCGCTGCCCCTGTCTCAGACACCGGATACTGGCTGAACCGCCGTCCGGATGTGGCCGCCTTGCACGCGCAAATGGACCCCGACACGGCAGAACTGCCCAGCGATGGTCTGGGCCACTGGCAACCTTTTACCAAGGACCAGACAGCGGCTTTGCGAGAAACCTATGCGGACGATCTGTTCTGGCTGACTGCCGGTGCCGATGGTCTTGCGACCCTGACAGAGAACTCAACCGCCACAAGAACCAGCACAAGCTGGCCAGAAGGCGACAGAATAAAAGGACACCACCATGACAGCGGACAAAGAAAACTGGCGCAATCTGGCTGAGGCGGAATTGCGGGGGCGTAGCCTGGATGACCTGACGTGGAACACGCTGGAAGGCATCGACGTCAAACCGCTTTATACGGCCGAAGACACCGAAGGGCTGGATCACCTCGGCGGCATCCCCGGCGAAGCGCCCTTTACCCGTGGCGTCAAAGCGACCATGTACGCCGGTCGTCCCTGGACCATCCGTCAATATGCGGGGTTCTCCACGGCTGAGGAATCGAACGCCTTTTACCGCCGCGCACTCTCGGCAGGGCAGCAAGGTGTCTCGGTTGCATTCGATCTGGCCACCCACCGCGGCTATGACAGTGATCACCCCCGCGTAGAAGGGGACGTGGGCAAGGCGGGCGTTGCGATCGACAGCGTCGAGGACATGAAGATCCTGTTCGACGGCATCCCGCTGGATAAAGTGTCTGTTTCCATGACAATGAACGGCGCGGTGATCCCGATTTTGGCCAGCTTTATCGTCGCAGGCGAAGAGCAGGGGCACGATAAATCCGTGCTGTCGGGCACCATTCAGAACGACATTCTGAAGGAATTCATGGTCCGCAACACCTATATCTACCCGCCTGAACCCTCGATGCGGATCATTGGCGACATCATCGAATACACCTCGGACCATATGCCGAAATTCAATTCGATCTCGATCTCGGGCTACCACATGCAAGAGGCGGGCGCGAACCTTGTGCAGGAACTGGCCTTTACCCTTGCCGATGGCCGCGAATATGTGCGCACCGCCATCGCCGCAGGGATGGATGTCGACCGTTTCGCGCCGCGTTTGAGCTTCTTCTTCTGCATCGGCATGAACTTCTTCATGGAGGCGGCAAAGCTGCGCGCGGCACGTCTGCTGTGGTCGCGGATTATGGATGAATTCAAACCGCAGAACCCCAAGTCCTCGATGTTGCGCACCCACTGCCAGACCTCGGGCGTCAGCCTTCAGGAACAAGATCCCTATAACAACGTGGTCCGCACGGCGTATGAAGCCATGAGCGCAGTGCTTGGCGGCACGCAGTCGCTGCACACCAACGCGCTGGACGAGGCGATTGCACTGCCCACGGATTTCTCGTCGCGCATCGCCCGCAATACACAGTTGATTTTGCAAGAAGAAACCGGCGTCACCAACGTCATCGACCCCTTGGCGGGCAGCTACTACGTCGAAAAGCTGACCGCCGATCTAGCAGATGCAGCCTGGAAACTGATCGAGGAAGTCGAAGAGCTGGGTGGTATGACCAAAGCCGTCGCGTCCGGCATGCCGAAGCTGCGCATCGAAGAGGCCGCTGCCACCCGTCAGGCCAAGATCGACCGCGGGACCGAGGTGATCGTCGGCGTGAACAAATACCGCCGCGAGGTCGAGGACGAGATCGACATTCTCGATGTGGACAACGTCAAGGTGCGCGACAGCCAGATCAAGCGTTTGGAAGCCATCCGTGGGTCTCGGGATGAAGCGGCATGTACCGCCGCGCTGGCCGAACTGACCCGCCGTGCCTCCGAGGGCGGAAACCTGTTGGAAGGGGCGGTCGAAGCTGCCCGTGCCCGCGCCACCGTAGGAGAGATCAGCATGGCGATGGAAGAAAAATTCGGACGTCACCGCGCCGAGGTCAAAACGCTGGCCGGTGTGTATGGCGCGGCCTATGAAGGCGACAGCGGCTTTGCGGAAATCCAAAAATCCGTAGAAGATTTCGCCGAAGCCGAAGGCCGCCGCCCGCGTATGCTGGTGGTAAAAATGGGTCAGGACGGGCACGATCGCGGGGCCAAGGTCATCGCGACGGCCTTTGCCGATATCGGCTTTGACGTGGACGTAGGCCCGCTGTTCCAGACCCCTGCCGAAGCCGCGCAGGACGCCGTGGACAATGACGTGCATGTCATCGGCATCTCGTCACAGGCGGCGGGCCATAAAACTCTGGCACCGCAATTGATCAACGCGCTGAAAGAGGCAGGGGCCGAGGATATTCTGGTGATCTGCGGCGGCGTTATCCCGCAACAGGACTATAAGTTCCTTAAAGATGCAGGGGTTAAGGCGATCTTTGGGCCGGGCACCAACATTCCGAATGCGGCGCAGGATATCCTGAAACTGATCCGCGCCGCGCGGGACTGAGCTGGGCGCGAGGGGGCTGTCTACCCCCTCACACTCCCCCGAGGATTTGAGCCATTTGGAAGCATGAAGCATGATTGAACTGGATCACCTTGCAGTCGCAGGCGAAAGCCTTGAGGCAGCATCAGACTATGCCGCGCAGGTGCTAGGGGTCCCGTTGCAATCGGGTGGCGCGCATGCGGTATTTGGGACGCATAACCAACTGTTAGGCCTGTCAGATGCGCTTTATCTAGAGGCGATTGCTGTTGATCCCGATGCGCCACAGACCGCCTATGCAAGGTGGTTTGATCTGGATCGGTTCAACGGGCCGGCGCGTCTGTCCAACTGGATTTGCCGCTGCGATGATCTGGAGGCGGCGCTGGACGCTTTGCCAGAAGGCTATGGCGCGCCGGTACAGTTGCAGCGCGGTGATTTAAGCTGGCGTATGGCCGTGCCGGAAAACGGTGTGTTGCCGTATGATAATTGCGCGCCTGCTTTGATGCAGTGGGACGGGGATGCACATCCGACCCAACGGCTTGAAAGCTCGGGCTGTCGACTGGTGACATTAACGGTTCAGCATCCACAGGCAGAGGCGTTGGCGGCTGCGTTGGCACCTTTATTGGTGGATGCGCGGGTCGTGTTCGAGGCCGGAACGCCGGGGCTGTTTGCAACCTTTGATACCCCCGTGGGCAGGGGCGTGCTGGCGTGATCCTGCGGGCGGCGTTCGGTGACGATGGGGCTGCAGTGGCAGCACTTTGGAATGGCATGATCGCCGATACGCTGTTTACCTTTACCACGGATGTTAAAACGGCCGCCGAGGTCGAGGATCTTATCGCTGTCCGTGCAGACCAGTTTTGGGTCGCAGAGGTTGATGGAATCGTTGGGTTTGTGACTTTCGGCCCCTTTCGCAGCGGGCCGGGATACCGCGATGCGGTGGAACATTCGATCGTGCTGGACAGCTCTGTGCGGGGCACTGGCGTGGGGCGTGGCTTGATGCAAACCGCCTTTGACGCCGCAGCCGCACAGGGGCGGCGCATCATGGTGGCGGCCATCAGCGGGGCCAATCCGGGTGCCGTCGGGTTTCATACCGCACTTGGCTTTGACCACGTGGGCAGGATGCCGCGCATCGGGCAGAAGAACGGGCAGCAGCTTGACCTAATTTTGATGCAGAAAATGCTGTCGCCCCGCTGACTTCCTTGGCGGTGCCCCGTATGATGGGCGTCATGTCTATTTGGTCACGCATCACCGAAGCTTTGTCAGCGCTCACCGCCGGTGAGGGGCTGTCGGCCGTTTTCGACCGTCTGCGCACCCCGCCCGAGAGGTCGGTGGCCTTTACCATTGCCGTGATTGCCCTGGGGGCCAAGATGGCCAAGGCCGACGGGCAGGTGACCCGAGACGAGGTAACCGCCTTTCGAGAGGTGTTCCAGATTGCCGAAGCCGACCAGCAGGGTGCTGCGCGGGTATTCAATTTAGCGCGGCATGATGTGGCCGGCTTTGAGGATTACGCCGCGCGCATTGCGCAGATGTTCGCGGATCAGCCCGAGATGCTGCATGATCTGATAGAAGGGTTGTTCCACATTGCCATGGCTGACGGCATGTACCACCCGAACGAAGACGCGTTTCTGGTGCGGGTGGCGCAGATTTTTGCGATGGATGACAGTGACTTTGCCTCGCTTCGGGCGCGGTTTGTGCCCGATACATCGCCGTTGCCCCATGCGGTTCTGGGCATTCCGCCCGATGCCTCGCGTGAAGAGGGGCGTGCTGCGTGGCGCAAGCTGGTGCGCGCCAATCATCCTGACGCGCTGGTTGCACGCGGTCTGCCACAAGAGGCCGTGGCGATGGCCGAAAAACGCATGATCGACATCAACCGCGCATGGGAGACCTGGTCAGGCAAGGCGCGGTAATGCGGATCGCGACCTATAATGTCGAATGGTTCACCGGTTTGTTTGACGACAATGACCAGCTGCTGCTGGACGACGGCTGGTCGGCCCGCCACGATATTACCCGTGCGCAGCAGGCGCAGGCTTTGGGCGCTGTGTTTCGTGCCTTGGACGCCGATGCCGTGATGGTGATCGAGGCCCCGGATCAAAGCCGCAAACGCGGGACGGTGGCTGCGCTGGAACGTTTTGCCGCGCATTTTAATTTGCGCACGCGCAAGGCGCTGATCGGTTTTGCCAATGATACCCAGCAGGAAATCGCGCTGTTATTTGATCCCGACAAGCTGACGGCCACTCATGCACCCGGCGGGACGGTCGGGCGGGGGCAGGCCCCGCGGTTCGATGGCACCTTTGATATTGATCTGGATATCGACGCGCGCGAGGATCACGTGGTCTTCTCTAAGCCGCCGCTTGAGCTGGATATCGTGACCCGTGACGGGGTCGCTTTTCATATGATCGGTGCGCATCTGAAATCCAAAGCACCGCATGGGGCCAAGACGCCGCAAGATGCGCTGCGCATCGGGATCGCAAGCCGGCGCAAACAACTGGCACAGGCGGTCTGGCTGCGACGTCGGATTGATGCGCAGCTGGACGCGGGCACCCCGTTGATGGTTCTGGGCGATCTGAACGACGGGCCCGGGCTGGACAGTTTCGAGGATCTTTTCGGGCGGTCCTCGGTAGAGATCGTGATGGGGCACAGGCAGGATCGGGCTTTGGTCGACCCACATGCAACCCGTGCGTTGGGGCAGCGGATTGGGGCGATGCCCACGACCTCGCGCTTTTGGATCGCGCCCGAGAAACGCTATCTTCAGGCGCTGCTGGATTACATCATGATCAGCCCGGCCCTGACCGCGCACCACCCCCAGTGGCGTATCTGGCACCCGATGGACGATCCGGAATGCTGGGCCGATGCAGGTTTGCGCGATGCATTGATCACGGCGTCGGATCACTTTCCAGTGACGATTGATCTCGCGCTCTGAGCGGCCCTTTAATGCCGCTTTCCTCATGTCAGGAAATAGGGCAGTGTCTGATGTATGAGACAGTTTCTTTTGACCACCACCCTGATTTGTCTGTCCGGTTTTGCGCTGGCACAGGAAAATGACAACGATACCTCCGGCTTTTCTTTGATGGAACGCGGGGCCAGAAATTTCTTTGACGGCATGAAAAAAGAGATGGCCCCCGCGCTGGACGGGCTCAGCGATTGGGGCCGCAAGGCCAGCCCCGCATTGCGCAATTTCGTCTCCGAGATGGGGCCCGCCTTGACCGATTTGCTGGATGAGGTCGAAGATTGGAGCGTCTACGAGCCGCCCCAAAAGATGCCCAATGGTGATATCGTGATCCGCCGCAAAACAGACCCAGAGCCGGAAGACGAAACGCCAAACGACGCGCCCGCACCGCCGGCGATCTATCTGGACGAGGTGCCACAGTTCGACCTGTGAGCGGTCGATCCGGCTCTGATCAGCATTTTATTTTTTGCAGGTCTTGAGCTGCACCTCGGCGCCGAGCGACAGCGCGAGCGAGTTTAGCCGCGCCTCGGCGACCTCTCCGAACAGGGGCATCATGTCGTCGGTCAGCCAAAGTTCCAGCAGCTTCTTTTTGGGGAACCAGCGCAGATGGCCGCGCTCTTCCTCGGGGTTCATCCAAAGCATCGCGCCAAAGCGCATGGCCTTACCCAGGATCTCTGCCTCGTTGCGGCTCTTTTCGTCGACCATTTCATAGAGGTCTTCGAAACGGGTGTTCTCGCGCTTGTTGGAATACCGGTGCAGCAATGCCAGCCCCAGATAGATCCGTTCAGCATGTTTCAGCCCGCCCAGATTGGCGCGGGTGGCATTGTCAAAGCAGACTTCGGCGCGGTAGTCGGGGTGCGCGCGCCAGCTGACATCGTGCAGCAGACAGGCGGCCTTGACCAGTCGTTTGCGCTGCGGCGAGGCCGATTTGTAGAGCGGCAGGATAAAGTCGAACAGCGCCTTGCCGAACCCCGGCGACCGCGCGTCTTTGGCTTCGGCAAAGCGGCAGGCTTCGATCAGTGGATCACGGTCACGTAGGCGCTGCGGCATCTGCTCGTACAGCATCCCCTCGCGGATGCCGTAGCTGGAAATCGCGATATCCTTGGGTTTGAACGTCTTGACCAGCCGCGACAGGACTTCGGCGGCGTAGGGCACCAGCGCCATCCGGCTGGCCGATACGCCGCTGATTTTGCGCAGTTCTTCGTGGTCGCTGGACTGGATGTGCTTGACCGTTTCGCGCACCGATGTGGGCGTCATACGGTACTCATGCAGCACGTGCAGCGGATAGCCGCGGCGCACCATGTCGATCCGCGCAATCGCACGCCATGACCCGCCGACCAGAAACAGACGGTCGCGCTGTGCGCCCATCTTTTCCGCCAGCCCTTCGATCACGGTCTTGATCTGGGCCTGACGCGCCTTGGCCGCGCCCTTGATGTCACGCAGTTTCAATGGACCAAGCGCGGAGGTCACACGTTTGCCCACACGCCCGCCGGAAATCTCGGCCAGCTCCATCGAGGATCCACCGATGTCACAGACCAACCCATAGGCACCGGGCCAGCCCAGCAGGACGCCCTGTGCGGACAGCCGTGCCTCTTCTTCGCCGTCGATAACCCATATTTTCAGGCCCGTCTCGCGCTGGACCTCGTCGCAAAAGTCGCGTCCGTCGCTGGCGTCACGCACCGCGGCGGTGGCCACAACGGTCAGCTCGGACAGGCCCATGCTTTGGGCCAGTTTGCTGAAACGTCGCATGGCTGAAAGCGCCCGGACCCGCCCGACGGGGGACAGATGACCGGTTTCGGCCATGCCGGCCCCAAGCGCACACATGATCTTTTCGTTATAGAAGTACGCAGGTGATCGCGCGGCCCCGTCAAAGACGACCAAGCGGACAGAGTTCGACCCCACATCCACCACACCGACACGCGCCAGCGCGCGGGCCGAAGGGTCAAGAAACAGGGGTTTTCCGAACAAGCCTAAATCAGCGACGCCCGTTTCAGGGACGGGAGAGGGCGGAGGGGTGTCGGTTCTATCTGCCACGAACGCTCCTGCGGGGGCTTTGGTCTTGGGGGGGCAAGGTGGCCCAGCCGGACTGCTACGTCAATCGCTAACACGGGCAGGCGGCTGAAAAACCCAAAGGGATCGAGGGTGTATAATCGCCAGCGACAACGCGGGCGGATAGATGCGCCTTCGGCGAGAGTTTACAGGGGCAAAATGAAGCGGTCAGTCTTCGGTATGGGTCAGTTTCGGAACGTCGGACGCCCCCGCCGTGCCGCGCCCCGAGAGGGAGGGGTTTTCCATGAAGAAGCGGTGGCAGTTGAACGCAAAGGTGCCGTCGGCAATTTCGGGGCGTGAAAAACTTCCATCGGGCGACATGACCCAGCTTTGGGCCACATCTGCCAGATTGGCCGCCATCACCTGACTGGTGATCTGCGCCTTGACGGTGGGGTTTTCAATCTCGACCAGTGTTTCGACACGCCGGGTCAGGTTGCGCCCCATCCAGTCAGCAGATGACATGAAAACCCGCGACTTTTTATGCGGTAGCCCGTGGCCATTGCCAAAGCAGACGATGCGCGAATGTTCCAGAAAACGCCCGACGATGGATTTCACGCGGATGTTCTCGGACAGGCCCTTGATGCCGGGGCGCAACCCGCAGATGCCGCGGATCACGAGGCTGATTTTTACCCCTGCCTGCGATGCCGCATAAAGTGCGTCGATCACATCCGCATCGACGACGGAGTTCATCTTGGCCCAGATTTCTGCCGGTTTGCCTGCTGCGGCATATTCGGCTTCGGCGGCGATCATGGCCAGCAGGCGCGGTTTCAGCGTGATGGGCGATATCGCAAGATTGTCCAGCGTGTCGGGCTGCGCGTAGCCTGACAGGTAGTTGAACACTTTGGTTGCATCGCGGCCCAGCTTCTGGTCGCAGGTGAACAGCGACAGATCAGTATAAATGCGCGCGGTGATCGGGTGGTAGTTGCCGGTGCCATAGTGGGTATAGGTGACCAGTTGATCGCCTTCGCGGCGCACCACAGTCGAGATTTTCGCGTGGGTCTTAAGGTCGAGAAAACCATAGACCACATGCGCGCCTGCGCGTTCTAACCGGCGCGACTGGCGGATGTTGGCGGCTTCGTCGAAACGTGCCTTGAGCTCGACCAGCGCGGTAACCGATTTCCCGTCTTCGGCGGCCTCGCACAGCGCCTCTACGATGGGACTGTCGCGCGAGGTGCGATAGAGCGTCTGTTTGATCGCCACAACATCCGGGTCACGTGCGGCCTGCGCTAGAAAGCGCACGACCATGTCGAACGTCTCGTAGGGGTGGTGCAGCAGCATGTCCTTGGACCGGATCGCCGCGAACATGTCGCCTTCGTGGTCGGTCACCCTCTCGGGGATGCGCGGCGTGAATTGCGGCCAAAGCAGATCGGGGCGGCTGTCGACCACCAGTTCCGCCAGATCGCTGATGCCGATCATCCCGTCCAGCTCTATCACGTCTTGCGGGCGCACGGCCAATTCGGCCATGACCACGGATTTCAGTTTTTCAGGCGCTCCGGCGGAATGGGTCAGACGCACGACCTCGCCGCGGCGGCGGCGTTTCAGGGCGACTTCGAATTCGCGCACAAGGTCTTCGGCTTCGTCTTCGACCTCAAGGTCGCTGTCACGCAGGACCCGAAATTCAAAATGGGCCTTTAGCTTATAGCCCGGAAACAGGCCTGGAATTTTGAGCACCAGCAGATCTTCGAGCGGCAGGAACCGCAGCGATCCTTCGGCGGCAGGCAGGGAGACAAAGCGGTCGATCTGCGCCGGAATTGGCAGCAAGGCTTGCAAGGGGCGCTTGTCGCTGGTGCGTTCCAATTGCAACGCCAGCGCATAGCCGGTGTTGGGAATGAACGGGAAAGGGTGTGCCGGATCGACGGCCAGCGGGGTCAGTACGGCAAAGACCCGGTGCAAGAACACATCATCCAGATAGGCCAGGTCGGCCTCGTCCAGATCAGCGGCGCGTTCAAGCATGATGTTCTGTTCGTCCATCCTTGACATCAGATCGACCAGGACATTTTGCTGTTCGGTCATCAGCCGGCGCGCGTCTTCATTGATCAGCACCAGCTGTTGCGCAGGGGTCAGCCCGTCGCTGGCGGGCGTGGTGTTGCCCGCCTGTGCCAGCTCGCGCAGACCAGCGACGCGCACGGTATAGAATTCATCCAGATTGCCCGCCGAGATCGACAAAAAGCGCAGCCGTTCCAGCAGCGGCACGCGGGGGTTCTTGGCCTCTTCCAGCACACGCCAGTTGAACCCGAGCCAGCTGAGCTCGCGGTTGTAAAAGCGACCCGGTCCGGTGATATCCAGTTCGGGCATATCTTGGGCCGGTACGAAGGCGGATTCGAGAAAGTCAGCGTTTGTCATGACGGCCTTATGGCGTTGGATTGTAATGGGTTTGTGACGCAATTCACCAAGACTATCGCGCAGCGGAAATCCCATTGTCCAGCACTTGTGCCGCGAGTGTGCGTGTCACCGGCCTTTGTAGGGCCAGACTGGCGGCATCCAGCGCAGCCACCAGATCGCCCGCCGCTGCAAATGACCGGTCCATCCGCAGCAGCAGATAGGGGATCACATCGGGTTTTGGTGTCAGCTGCCGGTCGGCGAGCAGCTTGGCCATAACTGCCGTCAGCAAGCTGTCATCGGGCGCTTCAAGCGCTGCAGCGGTGGCAGCGCGCATACGGCTGGTGAGGTCGGGCAGGTGCAGCCCCCAGTGGGGCACCGCGGGCGCGCCGGTCAGCAGCAGGCTGTGACCCTCGGCCAGCGCCAGATTATGCAGGTGGAAAAGATTTGTCTCGGCGGTGGTGTCGCCGGCGATTGCGGGGATGTTTTCAACCGCCAAAGGCCCCTGCGCCAGCGCGGGGATATCTGCCGTGGCAATATCGGCCGCGTCGATGATCTGTGCGCCCGACAGGTTGGCCCAGACATGTGTCAGATGGGTCTTGCCCGATCCGGATGGGCCGGTCAGCACCAGCTTGCGGCCGGCCCACGCCTGCCAGCCTTCGATCATGGCCACTGCAATCGCGTTTGACGGGGCGACAAAAAAGTCGTCCCGTCCCAGTGCGGGGCGACTGGGAAGGTCAAGTCCAAGCTGTTGTGCCATGCTATCAGTCCGCCGTTTCGTCCAAAGTCGATCGTTGCGTGCCCTGATAGAGCGAGCTTTCGACGTATTGCTCTGTTGCGAACCGCGCGATCACCCCAAGGGCGGCGGCGATGGGGACGGCGGCCAGCATGCCGACAAACCCGAACAGCGAGCCAAAGACCGACAGCGCGAGGATCAGCCAGACCGGATGCAGCCCGACCGAGTTGCCGACCAGTTTAGGCGTGAGCAGATTGCCCTCGATCATTTGGCCCAGCACAAAGATACCCGCGACCATCCCGATAGAGAACCAATCCCCCCAGAATTGAAACAGCGCCAGACCGATGGCCAGCGCGCCGCCCAGAACAGCCCCGAGATAGGGAATAAAAGTGACCAGACCGGCGATAAAGCCAACCACAAGACCAAATTGCAGCCCCACCAACATCAAGGCAATGGCGTAATAGGTGCCTAGAATCAGACAGACCGTCCCCATGCCACGAATGAAACCTGCCAGCGTGCGGTCGATATCACGTGCAAGCCGGCGGATCACTGGCGCGTGGTCGCGTGGCAATAACTGGTCGATGCGGCCAACCATCCGGTCCCAGTCCAGCAGCAGATAGACCGCAACCACCGGCACGATCACAAACAAAAGCAGCACGTTCAGCACTGTCGCAGCGGAGGCGATCGCGGTGTTCAGAAACTCTCCGCCGCGTTCCTGAATGGTGGACCCGATAGAGTTGATCGAACTGCGCAGCGTCGATCCTTCGACCAGCAGCGTGGGAAAGCGTTCGGTCAGGAAGTTGGTGAAATTGCGCGCCAGCTGGGGCGCGACCTCTATCAGGTTCACGGCTTGGTTGATCAGCGCGGGGATCACCAGAAGCGCCATCAGCACAAAGATCAGCAGTGCCATCAGCGTGATCACCATCGTGGCCATCGCGCGGGTCAAGCCGAGTGCTTCCAGCCGGTCAGCTACGGGGTCAAGGAAATAGGCAATCGCCGCGCCGATCAGAAACGGCAGCAGTATGTCGCCGGTGAACCACAAGACAACAAGAAAGACCGCCCCTGCGATGCCCCAGTATTTCATCTGATCTCTGATTGGCAGGCCCATGCCGCGTCCTCGCAATTTGGTTTGGGTCGACATTGCGCAACGGGGCACGTTTTTCAAGGCCCGTGGTGAAATGGACGGCCTGCGCGCGTGGACGTGTCAGGTGCCTTCGGCGAGGATTTTTTACCATCTGGAAGCAGCCCTTGCGGGTCAGAATACGCGGACGCCCTGATCTTGCAGGGTTTTTTGCATGCGCTCTAGCGGGACGGCGTCCAGCGGGCAGCCTGTGGCCAGCGCAATTGCCGCCGCGACGCCCGCACCTTGGCCCGCCACAGTACAGCACGCCATGTTGCGGGTGGCGGCATGGGCGATCTTGTCGCCGCCAATAGCGCGCCCTGCGACCAGCAGATTCTTGACCCCTTTGGGCAGCATCGCGCGGTAGGGGATGTGCATGTAGCGCCCCGTGGTGGGGATGATCAGCACGCCGTAGCCGTCAATGAATTCGGGGTAGATGCCGATGCTGTCGCCAAAACGGGCCTGCTGCCGCACGTCGGTTTCGGTCATATTATAGACCGCGTCGATCTTGCGGGTGTCGCGGATGCCGATGCTCATGCCAAAATTGCGCAGCCGCGCGGTTTCGCAGCCCGGTGTATAGGCCTTGAGCGCGTCAATCGCATGCATCGCCTGGGCGCGGCCTTCTATTTCAAAGCGGGTCATGCTGTCGGGGTCCGTGCCGTCGCATTCGGCAAGGTGGATCAGGTTCATATAGGTCATCTCGCCGCTGTCATGCACAGCGCCCCACGTGCCCCCGATGGTATTGAGGTTGGCGGGCATGCGCCCGTCGCGGATCGCTTGGGCAAAGGGTTTGGCCAGAAACGGAGAGAACATCGCGTCTTCCTTGCCATCGGTTTCGACCACCCATTCGCCGGTGGACCAGTTGGCATAGGTTTGCGGATCGGCTTTGACGCCGGCCATGAACGCGGCCTTGTCGACGCCCGCGATGTGGAACATAACCGATGCGGCCTGCATGTCCTCAATCGGGGTTTTATGTGTGGGGGCACCAGCGCGATGCGCGACATCGGCGTCGCCCGTGGCGTCGATCACGATTTTGGCGAGGATCGCCTCGCGGCCCGATTTTGATTCGACGATGACGCCCCTGATCGTGTCGCCCTCCATGATCGGGGCGACGAACTGGCGGTGCAGCATCGGGTGGATGCCTGCTTCGGTCACCAGGCGGTCGGCGACAAGTTTGAACCCTTCGCTGTCCAGCTCGTAGCTCAGCGATTGGGATTCGGGGCTGGCGGCCCCCATCGCTTTGGCGCGTTCTTCGAATTCCCAGCCGATGCCGCCGGCCTCTATCGTTTGTTCATGGCGGTACCAGGCAAAGCCTTCGACCCCGACCACGGTAATATTGCCACCAAAGCAGCCGAAACGGTCCAACAGCGTCACGTCGGCCCCCGCGCGGGCCGCGGCGAGGGCGGCGGCCAGACCACCGGGGCCGGACCCGATCACCAGCACGCCGGTCTCATGGATCACTGGGGTTTCGCGCGCGGGCTCTAGGATCATGGTCATGGGGCGTCCTTTGTGGTTTGGCGATGCCGGTAAGAAACGCGTCTGCGCCCCAAGGGTCAATCACCAAGCGTGCGCCCGTCTTGGTGCCCGCTTGTTGGTGCCCGCTTGTTGGTGATTGTCTCGGCGCGGGGATTATCATAGTCAGGTGCCAATTCACTCTGAGAGGATCATCATGCGTCTGTCCCGTTATTTTTTGCCTGTGCTCAAGGAAAACCCGTCCGAGGCGCAGATCGTCAGCCACCGGTTGATGCTGCGGGCCGGCATGATCAAGCAATCGGCTGCGGGCATCTATTCGTGGTTGCCGCTTGGCTTTAAAGTGCTGCGCAAGATCGAAGCCATCGTGCACGAAGAACAGCAGCGCGCCGGCCACATCCCGATGCTGATGCCTACGTTGCAATCGGCCGACCTGTGGAAAGAATCCGGGCGCTTTGACGCCTACGGCCCCGAGATGCTGCGCATCAAGGACCGTCAGGACCGCGATATGCTTTATGGTCCCACGAACGAGGAAATGATCACCGATATCTTCCGCAGCCACGTGGGGTCGTACAAAGACCTGCCAATGACGCTGTACCACATCCAGTGGAAATTCCGCGACGAGGTCCGTCCCCGTTTCGGTGTCATGCGCGGCCGCGAGTTCCTGATGAAGGACGGTTATACCTTTGATCTGACCAAAGAAGACGCGCTGCACGCCTATAACCGCCATCTGGTGACCTATCTGCGCAGCTATGAACGCATGGGCCTGCAAGCGATCCCGATGCGCGCGGATTCCGGTCCGATCGGGGGTGACGACACGCACGAGTTCCTTGTGCTGGCGGAAACCGGCGAATCCGAGGTGTTCTATGACAGCCAGATCACCGAGCTGAAGTTCGGCGACCGCGAGATCGACTATGATTCCGTCGACCAGTGTCAGGCCGTGATGGAGGAGTTCACCTCGCGCTACGCCCGCACCGACGAAACTCACGACGCGGCGCTGTTTGCCGAAGTGCCCGCCGAACGCCAGCGCAGCGCGCGCGGGATCGAAGTGGGGCAGATCTTTTATTTCGGCACCAAGTATTCCGAACCGATGGGCGCGACCGTGCAGGGGCCGGATGGCAAGCCTGTGCCGGTTCACATGGGGTCGCACGGGATCGGCGTCAGCCGTCTGCTGGGCGCGATCATCGAGGCGTCTCACGACGACAAGGGCATCATCTGGCCCGAAGGCGTCACGCCGTTCCACGTAGGCATCGTTAACCTCAAGCAGGGCGACGATCAGGCGGATGCGGCGTGTGACGCGCTCTATGCCAGCCTGCAGGCCTTGGGGCTGGATCCGCTTTATGACGACACCAAAGAACGCGCGGGCGGTAAGTTTGCGACGATGGACCTTATCGGTCTGCCGTGGCGGATCACCGTTGGGCCGCGGGGTCTGAAAAACGGCGTGGTCGAGCTCACCTCGCGGCGCACCGGCGAGAGCGAAGAGATGACGCCCGAGGCCGCGGTTGAAAAAATCGCCGAGATTTATCGCGGTATCGCCTAACCTTGAACGACGGGCTTTAAAAAACGGGGGCGGATCATGGAACGCTGCATTACGGACCTTCGGGGCGTTTCATGATCTTGCGGGCGCTGACCCTTGCTGGCGGCGTGGCGGGGGCTGCGGTAACGTCGCAGTTTCCCGAATACTCGCAACAATACCTGCAACGGTTGGGCGGTGCGGTTGATGCGCTGCACGAGGTCGTTGCCGATTTCGATGCCAGCGCCCAAGCGGTCGGTCTGTCGCGCAACGATGCGCTGGCGCAGATGACCGGCACCGCCTTTATGGAGCGACGTCGCACCGATATGGCAGAGACCTTTGCACGCTTTGATACATTGGATACCGCATTGACCCGATTGCAGGGGCAGGGGCCGTTCATGCGGGCCTATCACCTGTCGCAGATGTCCGATCCGCAGATTGCGCGGGCGGCATGGCAGGTGTTCCAGCCCGCCGTGCCCTTGAACTTTGCGGGGGTGGTCTTTGCGGGCGTGGGCTTTGTCGCGGGGGGCTTGGGGCTGGGGGTGCTGATGCGGCTGCTGCGCGCCCCGTTCCGGCGACGGCGTCCCCCCACACCGGCGCAGGGCCGCTGACCTTTCCTCCTATGCCCGCCTTGCAGACTGCCACTGACCACTCCTCGCTTGACCCGATGCGCCGAAACCGCGAGGTTGCGCGCGATTGATCCCAGATCGGAGCCATCCCTTGGCCAAACCAGTTTCCTCGACACCGCCCTTTGCCGCTTTTGAATGGATGATCGCCTGGCGCTACCTGCGGGCGCGTCGCGCCGAAGGCGGCGTCAGCGTGATGACCTGGATCAGCCTGATCGGGATCACCTTGGCGGTCTTTGCCCTGATCGCGACGCTTGCCGTACGCTCGGGCTTTCGTGCTGAATTCGTCGACACGATCCTTGGGGCCAATGCCCATGTGACCGTATATAATATGGCGACTGTGGACGATAACGGGGTCTCCCAGACGGGGATTGCAAACTACACCGAGATGGCTGAAAGCGTGGCCCAAGTGCCGGGGGTGACGCAGGTGGCCCCCTTGGTACGTGGTCAGGTGATGGCCAACAAAGGGCAGGCCAACGCGGGCATCGAAATTTTCGGCATTGATGCCGCCGATCTGGCGAATATCCCGCGCATCGCCAACCCCGAAACCGCCGAGGGTGATCTGGCCGATTTCGAACAGGGCATCGCCATCGGGTCCGGCGTGGCGCAGGCGTTGCGGGTCGGCTTGGGTGACACGATCAAAATCATCTCTCCGAACGGGGTCAAAACCGCCTTTGGCACGTCGCCACGGGTCAATGGCTATGAGGTGACCTATATTTTCACCGCCGGTCGCTATGACATCGACCGTACGCGCGCCTATCTGCCACTGGCCGAGGCGCAGGCGTTCTTTAACCGCGAAGGCGTCGCCGACGAGCTTGAGGTGATGGTCGAAGACCCGGACAACGTGGATGATCTGACCGTCCCGCTGCTGTCCGCGGCAGGGGATCGCGGCATGATCTGGACATGGCGTGATGCGTCGGGGTCGTTTCTGAATGCGCTTGATATCGAAGACCGCGTGATGTTCGTGATCCTTAGTATCCTCGTTCTGATCGCCGCGATGAACATCGTGTCTGGGCTGATTATGCTGGTCAAAAACAAGGGCCGCGACATCGGTATTCTGCGCACCATGGGCCTGAGCGAAGGGTCGATCCTGCGCGTGTTCTTTATCTGCGGGGCCTTCACCGGCATCATCGGCACGGCGATGGGGGTGATCCTGGGCTGTCTGTTTGCGCTTTACGTCGATCAGATATTTGCCGCGGTGAACTATCTTTCGGGCGGCAACGCATGGGACCCGTCAATCCGCGGCATCTATTTCCTGCCGGCCAAGCTGCAGTTCGGTGACGTGATGTCGGCCATCGGCCTGTCGCTCGGGCTGTCCTTTGTTGTCACCATCTTTCCTGCGCGCCGTGCCGCGCGCATGAATCCAGTCGAGGCGTTGCGCTATGAATGATCCTGTTTTGCGGCTCTCGGGGATTGGCAAATCCTACAACCCCGGCCAACCGAACGAAGTCAACGTGCTGCGCGGGATCGACCTGACTGTCGCCCCGGGCGAGGTCGTGGCGCTGGTCGCCCCGTCCGGCGCGGGCAAGTCGACGCTGCTGCATATCGCAGGGCTGCTGGATACGCCCGACGCGGGGACAGTTGAAATCGGGGGCACCGATATGACGGGGCAGTCCGATCGCAAACGCACCGGCGTGCGGCGGCGCGATGTGGGGTTCATCTATCAGTTCCACCACCTGCTGCCCGAGTTTTCGGCGCTGGAAAATATCGTCCTGCCACAGCTTGCCAATGGCGTGTCGCAAGCCGATGCCCAGACCCGTGCGCGGTCCTTGCTGGACGAGGTCGGTATCGGCCACCGTGCCGACCACCGGCCAGCGGCGCTGTCGGGCGGTGAACAGCAACGGGTCGCCTTTTGCCGTGCGCTGGCCAATGCGCCGCGCCTGCTGCTGGCGGATGAACCGACGGGCAACCTTGACCCGACAACCTCGGATCAGGTCTTTGCGGCGCTGATGACGCTGGTGCGCGGCACGGGGCTATCTGCGGTGATCGCGACCCATAACCTTGAACTGGCCGCGCGGATGGACCGTCAGATCCGGCTGGATGCAGGGCAGTTGGTCAACCTTTAGCGCGCTGCTATCAGGCCTGCTGGGTCAGCCACACGCCGGCGCACATCACCGCGATACCGCCGGCGCGCGCGGCACCCAAGGGCGACACCTGCGCGCCGAACAGGCCGAAATGGTCAATCGCAGCCGCGCTGAACAGCTGCCCCACCAAGACAAAGAACACCGCGTTGCCCACGCCGAAATGCGGCGCGATAAAGGTGATCGACAAGATGTAGAAGGCCACTAGAAAACCGGCCAGCAGCAGGTGTTTCGGGGCCGCGGGGATCTGCGCAAACCCCTGTCGCCCGACCAGCATCGCCACCACCAGACTGACCGTGAAAGCCACCACAAACAGCACCGTTGCCGCCGCCGCAGGTGACCCGATCCGGCTGCCGAGACCGGCGTTCAACGCGGCCAGAACAGGAATACCGATCCCGGCCAACAGCATCACGATTGCATAATGTGCCATGATATGCCCAAATTAATTCAATTACTTGATCTGGATCATGGCGAAGACCCGTACCAAGGGCAAGCATCCCAATGACCTACCGGAGGATCATATGACAAAAACCACCACAGCCCTTGGCGTGACGCTCTTGTTGGGCCTTGCCGCCTGTATGCCCGCCAAGCCGATGCCCGACGCCCCCGACCGTGCCGAAGGGGCCGCGTTCTTCGCGCAGAACTGCGTGCAATGCCACGGGCGTAACGCGCAAGGCGACGGCGCGGCTGCCAAAGGCATGCAGCCGCACCCACGCGACCTGACCTTGCTGGCGCGCGACAACGGCGGACGGTTCCCGCAGACCAAGACGCTGGCCTATATCTATGGCGATCCTGACGATGATTTCGGCGGGTCTCACCTGAAACGGGTGATGCCGAACTTTGGCGAGGGCATGGCGCTGGATCTGGTGCCGGTCGATCTCGACGGACAATTGACGCCGACGCCACGCGTCCTTGCCGGTCTGCTGGTTTATCTCGAAAGCATCCAGCGTTAACCACAAATCCCGTTCACTTCGACCCCGTCCCACGGCATCCGCACAGCAGAGGCGCGGCTTTGGGGCAGGGGGGCTACAGGCATGACCTGCGAGATCAGCGCGTGCAGCCGTTGCGTCCGTGGGGCCTGCGGGTCCAACGCACGGCAGCAGACGAATTCCTCGACGATGGAGCCTTGCTGCTCATAGGCGAAATCCAGAAACTGCGGGTCGCTTTCAAGATCAAAAAGGTACGGATCAGCCCTGCCGCCATGCTCAAAAGCCGCACGCAGCGGGGTGTAGCCCGTCGTCTTGCGGTTCTGCCATTGCCAGATATGGGTCAGCTCATGCGCAAAGATCATCGTCGCGATCAGCCCGATCCGGTCGGGGTAATCGGGCAGATAATCGTCCAGATACCAGTCCTCGTCAAACAGCACCGTGTTCCACAGCGCCACCGCCGCGGGTTTGGTGGTGATCACCTCGCCCACTTTTTCGGGCGGCAGAATACGTTCGCGACAGGTCGTGCGCGGCCGCGCCTTGCGCGTCATCGTCACCCCCCGCGAGGGCGACCCGTCACGCAGCCGCACCTTGGGATAATTCAGCGTGTCGCCCATGATGTCGCCGGCAAACAGCATCTCGTTCTCCGTCAACGGCCGCCCGCAGGAGGCAAGAAAGATAAGGAGGATGAAGGCGCGGATCATAAAGAAACGTTGAGTGAAAGCGGGTGGGGGATCAAGGGGTATTTTGGGGGTGAGACCCGTCTCGGAAACCTTCCGGGGGAAGGTTTCAGGGCCGAACGGGCGGAGCCCCGGACGGGGGGCGCGGTCCGAGGCAGGGGCCTCGGGCGTGACGCCGTACCTATGTCGCTTTCAAAATCAAACTTCGTCAAAAAAGGTTTCGTCCAGTTCCATCAGCCTAACGACTGATTTTTGGCGACATCCGATTCCGTAAGTGATCATCAAGTTTGCCAGCCTTTCACCATCAATTAGCACGATGCGGCCTCCTAATGCTTTTGTGGTTTCCTTGGCGGAAGTGGTGAACTTTGAGGTGGTTACAAATATACCTTTGGTTGCTTTATGGATGCTCAAAGCACCAAAAAAATCTCTGATATCACCAGACCCAACAACATTTTCGGAAGCATACCGCTTTGCTTGGATGTATATCTGGTCAACGCCAAGAGGATCTTGATCAATTACACCATCAATACCGTTGTCACCTGACTTCCCAAGTGCACGACCGGCGTTTTCTGACGAACCTCCGTATCCCATGCCAATTAATAATTCGACAATGAGTTGTTCAAAAAACGCGGGTGAGGCTTCTTGTGTGGCTTTCAATAAACTGCTTGAAAGAGTTTTGTTCCAACGTTTGAGGGCATCCTCAATTTGTTCGTCCGGCGTTTCGTCTTTATCCGCAGTTGTATCAGAAACCTCCAAGTCATCGGTCTTGTTTGATCGCTGACGAAACTCTTGAAATGCTTCGTACTGTTCCAGATATTTGACGTCTATTTCGCGGCTAGCGTCTTTGAGCGCCGCAAAACCAGTTTCAGTTAACTCGAACCAACCCCGCTGGGTGTTTTTTACAAGCCCAGCCTGTTTTAGGTAAGACCTCGCCCAGTGTATGCGGTTAGCAATTACGGTCTGTTTGCCACTGGGAAGTAAAAGTTCTCGTTGCTCGCTCGACAAGTTCAATGAGTTGGAGATTTCTTCCACAACTTCCGATATCTTTCGGGGGCCACCTTCCGCAGATTTCAGAACCGGTCGCATCAGCTTTTGGTAGGTCGGAATGTGATCCTTAAGGTCAAACATCCAGCTCCTCCACAAACTGGGCGTTCTCCTGAATATACTGGTACCGCAGCTCGGGCTTTTTGCCCATCAGGCGCTCGACCAGATCGCTGGTCTCTCCGGGCATGTCTTCGTCGACGGTGACGCGGATCAGCTTGCGGGTGTTGGGGTCCATCGTGGTTTCTTTCAGGTCCTTCGCGTCCATCTCGCCCAGACCCTTAAAGCGTTGCAGGTCGATCTTGCCTTTGCCGCCCAGACCTTTTTCCAGCCACATGTCTTTCTCTGCGTCGTCAGACACATAGACCCGTTTTGCCCCTTGCGTCAGACGGTACAGCGGCGGGCAGGCGAGGTAGAGGTGGCCGGCGTCGATCATCGGGCGCATCTGGGTGTAAAAGAACGTCATCAGCAGGGCCGCGATATGGGCACCGTCGACGTCCGCATCGGTCATGATGATGATCTTGTCGTAGCGCAGGTCGTCCAGCACGAATTTGCTGCCCATGCCCACACCCAACGCTTCGCACAGATCGTTGATCTCGGCATTGGTGTTCAGCTTGCCCGAGGCCGCCCCCAGCACGTTCAAAATTTTGCCCTTCAGCGGCAGCAACGCCTGGTTCACGCGGTTGCGCGCGCCCTTGCCAGAGCCGCCAGCGGAGTCGCCCTCCACGATGAACAGCTCGGTGCCTTCGCGGGTTTTTGATGTACAGTCGGTCAGCTTGCCGGGCAGGCGCAGCTTCTTGGTGGCAGTCTTGCGGGCGGTTTCCTTTTCCTGACGGCGGCGCAGGCGTTCTTCGGCGCGCAGCACCAGAAAATCAAGGATCGCACCTGCCGATTTGGTATCCGCTGCCAGCCAGTTGTCAAAGTGGTCGCGCACGGCGTTTTCCACCATGCGCTGCGCGTCCACCGTGGCCAACCGGTCTTTGGTTTGGCCGACGAATTCAGGCTCGCGGATAAAGCACGACACCAGCGCACAGCCGCCGGTAATCAGGTCGTCGCGGGTGATGGTGGCGGCCTTTTTGTTGCCGACCAGTTCGCCATACGCTTTGACGCCCTTCAGGATCGCGGACCAGAAACCGGCCTCGTGGGTGCCGCCTTCGGGGGTGGGGATGGTGTTACAATACGACTGGATGAACCCGTCGCGCGATGGCGTCCAGTTGATCGACCATTCGACCTTGCCCGGCGCATTGAACTTCTCGCGAAAGTCGACGGTGCCGCCGAAAGGGTGTTCAGCGTAGGTCGTCGATCCTTTCAGCGTTTCGTTCAGATAGTCCGACAGGCCGCCGGGAAAGTGGAACGTCGCCTCTTGCGGGGTGTCGCCGTCGGTCTGGGCGGTTTTCCAGCGAATTTCGACGCCGGAAAACAAATAGGCCTTGGACCGTGCCATCGCGAACAAGCGCGCAGGCTTGAGCTTGAGCGCGCCAAAGATGTCGGGGTCGGGGTTGAAGGTGACAGCCGTGCCGCGCCGGTTCGGGGCCGCGCCGATTTTCTCGAGCTTGCCTTGGGGGATGCCGCGCGAAAACTCCATCGCGAAAAGCTCGCGATTGCGTGCGACCTCGACCCGCAGGTGATCGGACAGGGCGTTGACCACCGATGACCCGACCCCGTGCAGACCGCCCGAGGTTTCATACGAATCGCCCGAGAATTTGCCGCCCGCATTCAGCGTACAAAAGATGATCTCAAGCGCGGATTTGCTAGGGTCTTTGGGGTGCGGATCGGTGGGGATGCCACGCCCGTTGTCGCGCACGGTGACATGGCCGTTCTCGTGCAGTTCCAGTTCGATCCAGGTGGCATGGCCCGCGACCGCCTCATCCATCGAGTTATCGATGATTTCCGCGACCATATGGTGCAGCGCGCGGTCGTCCTTGCCCCCGATGTACATGCCCGGGCGTAGGCGCACGTGCTCCATATCCTCAAGTACCTGAATGGATGAGGCATCATATTCCTTGGCGTTGGTCTGCGCACCGGAAAGAAGATCGGACATGTAGGGGCCTGCCTGTCTGTTGCTTTTGTTGAGCCTGCCACTATGCCAGAGCGCCATGGTCGGGGGAAGGGCGGATGACGTCGCAAAGCGGTGTTTCCTGCGCCTGTGCCTTTGGTATCATTGGTGCACGAAACCGTCGGAAGGCCCACTATGACGTTTGACACCACTGTGCCCACCACCCTGCGCGACGTGCCTGACTGGCGCTATATGATGCAGGAATGTGACGAGCTGTATCGCTATCTTCCCGCAGGGGGCAGCGACCGGATCAAAAGCCACCAGCGCAAAGCCCGCGAGGCCATTGCGCGGCTGCTTCGCGGCAACGCAGAGCTGCGCTTGCAACCGCCTGCCGTAAAACCCGTGACAGCGCATCTGCGTCGCGCGCTTGACGAAGGCAAACAGGGTGCTTTGGCACCGGCGGTGCGGGCGCTGGATGCGATAGCCCATGATCTAAGCTGGCAATACGGCTACGAGAAAGTCCCCAAAGGGCTGACCAACAGCTATGCCTATGCCGAACTGGCGGGGGCGCAGGGGCCGGTCGTCAGCCATGATATCATTCTGGGTGTCGTGCTTTTTGCGCCGGGCTGCACCTATCCGTCGCATGCCCATAAGGGGATCACCGAAAGCTACGTGTGTCTGTCCGGCGCGGTGTCGGAAAACCATCAGGGCGTCTATGTGCCCGGCTCGATGATCTTTAACCCGCCGGAACATCTGCACCGGATCACGGTGGGGGACCGCGAACCGGCGCTGCTGGCCTATGCCTGGATGGGCGACCCTGCAGATCTGCACCAGCAAAAGATGGTGTTCAGCCGCGCCCGCAAATGACGCAGCCCGCGGGGCAGGCGCGGCCTAAAGCCAGTCGAGGATCGCCTTGGCCACTTCCTCTGGTTTTTGGTGGTGCAGCCAGTGGTCGGCCCCGTCGATGGTGACGCGGGTCAGGTCTGCGGCGTACTCCTCAAGCCCGCGGGTCGTTTCGGGCAGCAGCGCGGTATCGTCCGTCCCCCAGACCAACAGGTGCGGGCAGCGGACCTGCAACCGCGCAGGATCAAAGCTCAGCGCGTCGTCAATCGCCTCGCCTGCGTCGCCCAGCTTCAGCGGTGAGGCGCGGTACCAGTTCACCATCCCGCGCAAACCCGCTGCATCACGCCATGCGCCCTTGTACCCCGCCAGCGTATCCCCCTTGAGCCAGCTCATATCCATATGCGCTGAAAACAGCCCCATGAGCTTGTCGAAATCATCGGCGGCCAGAATATCCTCGGACCCGTCGCGGCGCATGAAATGGATGTATTGCGACGCGTCCGTCTGCGCGCCCCCCTTGGCAAGCTCGCGCTGGAACGGGGCAGGGTGGACGCCGTTCATGATGATCAGCTTCGACACCAGATCAGGCCGCCCGATGGTCAGGGCATAGGCGACAGAGGCCCCCCAGTCATGGCCCAGCAAGATCACCGGTTCATCCCCGATCAGGGCCACCATATCCGACACCAGCTTTGCGGTTTTATAGTGCTCTACCTCTGTGGGTCGCCAACTTTGACCATAGCCGCGCTGGTCGGGGGCGATGCAGTGAAACCGGTCGGCCAGCAGCGGGGCCAGATCGTTCCACGCGCCGGAGTATTCTGGAAAGCCGTGCAACATCAGCAGTTTGGGGGCATCCTTGTCTCCCCAGTGGCGGATAAAGAACGGGTTGCCGTTCAGCTCTGTGGTTTCGGTCCAATGGGCGGTCATCACGTCTTCCTTTCATCACTGTCCTGGGCAAGGCCTGCGCGCCGATACCTTGGCTGCCCGCCGGCGATGGGCTGCGGCAGATCGCTACGGTTCAACACGGACCCTTTGGCCCCGTTGACCGGACTGTGGCCCGCGCAGCGTCAGCGTGCAAGCCCGTCTGGCAGCGCCACCCCAAGGCCATCGGCCCTTTCCTTGGCGGCGGCTCCGGCGTAGGAAAGGCGGATGAGAAAACACATGACATATCCGGGCCACGCCCGAGCCATCACCGTGATGGGGCTTCCGCTTGTGGGCGGGCATCTGGGGCAGATCGCGATCGGGGTCTCTGATACGATTATGGCGGGTTGGTACAGCGTCGAAGCGCTTGCCGCTGTGACCCTTGCCAGCACCTATTTCTTTGTGCTGCTGATCTTTGGCTCGGGCTTTGCATGGGGCGTGATGCCGCTGGTCGCCGCCTTTGACGCCGAAGGAGACGAGATCGGCCTGCGCCGCGCCACGCGTATGGGCATGTGGCTGTCGATGGGCTTTGCCGTGCTGGCGCTGCCGCTGATGATCTGGTCGCGGCCCATCATGGCGCTGATGGGGCAGGATCAGGCGCTGGCCGATATGGTGGACGGCTATCTGTTTATTGCAGGCTGGGGCATCTTCCCCGCGCTGATGGTCATGGTGCTCAAAAGCTACCTTGCTGCGCTGGAGCGGACTCAGGTCGTGCTGTGGATCACGCTGCTGGCAGGCGTTGCGAATGTGTTGGCCAACTACGCGTTCATCTTTGGCAACTGGGGCGCGCCCGAACTGGGCGTGCGCGGTGCGGCCCTTGCCTCTGTCACCTCGCACAGCGTGTCGCTGGTCGCCGTGGTGATCTATGTTTTGTGGAAAATGCCGCAACACCAGATGTTTGTCCGTCTCTGGCGCCCCGATTGGGAGATGCTGGCCCGCGTGTTCCGTCTGGGCCTGCCCATCGGATTCACCGGCCTAAGCGAGGTCGGGCTGTTTGCTGCCAGCGCCGTCATGATGGGGTGGTTGGGCACGGTGGCACTCGCCGCCCACGGCATTGCGCTGCAGCTGGCGTCGATCACCTTTATGGTGCACCTCGGCATCAGCAATGTGGCAACCATCCGTGCGGGTAATGCCTATGGCCGCCGCGATCCGGCGCATCTGGCGCGTGGTGCGATCATGGCGACAGTGATGTCGGCGCTGGTAGCGGTGGTCACGATTTTTGTCTTCGTGATATGGCCCGAACCCCTGATCAACCTGTTCATGCAGCGTGATGAACCCGCCCGCGAACAGATCCTTGCGATCGGCGTGGCACTGCTGGCGATGGCGTCGCTGTTCCAGCTTGTCGATGGCGCGCAGGCCGTGGCCTTGGGCATTCTGCGCGGGGTGCAGGATACCACGGTGCCGATGATCCTTGCTGGCTTTAGCTATTGGATTGTGGGCATGCCAGCGTCGTATCTGCTGGGCTTTGTCTTCGACCTCGAAGGGGTGGGGGTCTGGCTCGGGCTGGTCTTTGGCCTTGGGGTGGCGGCAATCCTGCTGAACGCACGCTTCTGGGGCAGCGTGCTGAAACGGCTGGGGCCAACCGCACCCACAGCCGCGTAACGACACCCGCGACCGGCAGCTTAGGGCAGCCGGTCGGCTTTCTTGCGCACCAGCGTGCTGCGCAGATCATGCATCGCCAAAAGCAGCGCATCCGTCACGGCATCAAGCTGTTCATCTGTGGCCTTTGACTGCACCCACTGCGTGGTCAGGTTGAGGTGATCAACAGCGCGGTGAATGTCGTCAATGTCGCGCTGCGCCAGGACCTGTGCGCGCGCGTTCATCCACTGGCGGATACGCTCGATATCACCGTCCGACAGCACACGGTCGCCCTGCGGCTTGATCTCGCCGTTGCGGATATTCACAACGGCGATCTGGTCCATCTCGATCCGGCGCTGTCGGTTTTCTGCGTCCACACGAAACACAGCCGCGCCATTCTCGCGCACGCGAAAGTAATACTCTGGCAGATCGCTCGACATGGCGGCTCCTTTTGGGTCCGGCTTAGCTTAACGCGGCGCAGAATTTCTGCAAACGCGTGCAGGCCTCTTTCAGTGCCTCATCCGAGGTAGCATAGCTGATACGGAAGTTCGGGCTAAGCCCGAAAGCCGCGCCAAACACCACGGCAACGCCGGTGTCTTCCAGCAAGGCCGTGGCAAAGACTTCGTCATCTGTGATGGTGACGCCAGATTTGGTGGTCTTGCCGATCAGCCCTGCGATGGACGGATAGACATAGAACGCGCCTTCGGGTTTGGGACAGATCACGCCGTTGATCTCGTTCAGCATGTCCACCACCAGATTGCGGCGGCGGGTGAACATCTTGTTATTCTCTGCAATGTAATCCTGCGTGCCATTCAGCGCTTCTACTGCGGCCCACTGGCTGACGGTGCAGGGGTTCGACGTGGATTGCGACTGTACCTTGCGCATCGCGCCGATCAGCTTTTCCGGCCCCGCAGCATAGCCGATACGCCAGCCGGTCATGGCATAGGCTTTGGACACACCGTTGACCGTCAGCGTACGGTCATAAAGCGCGGGCTCCACCTGCGCGGGTGTGCAGAATTTGAAATCATCATAGGCCAGATGTTCATACATATCGTCGGTCATCACCCAGACATGGGGGTGCCGCATCAACACATCCGTCAGCGCCTTCAGTTCGTCCCAGCTATACCCCGCGCCCGTGGGGTTCGAGGGCGAGTTGAAGATGAACCATTTAGTATTGGGCGTGATCGCCTCTTCCAGCCCTTCAGGGGTGAGCTTGAAGTCGTTCTCCAGCGTGGCAGGCGCGATCACCGGCGTGCCACCGGCCAACAGCACCATATCGGGGTAGCTGACCCAATAGGGCGCGGGGATCACGACCTCTTCGCCGGGGTTCATGGTGGCCATCAGCGCGTTGTACAGGATCTGCTTGCCGCCCGTGCCGACGCTGACCTGCGACGGGTTATAGTCCAGCCCGTTATCGCGCTTGAACTTGGCGCAAATCGCCTGCTTCAGCTCTGGGATGCCGTCAACGGCGGTGTATTTGGTCTTGCCCGCGGTGATCGCGGCGATCCCTGCGTCCTTGATGTTCTGCGGTGTGTCGAAATCCGGCTCTCCGGCACCCAGCCCGATCACATCCTTGCCTGCGGCCTTCAGCTCGGCTGCTTTTTGGGTCACGGCGATGGTGGGCGACGGTTTTACGCGCGCAAGGGTCTTGGACAGCAGTTCCATTTCGGCCTCAGTTTGATATGTGTGCAGCACCCTCATAGGGCGCACCCCCGCACCGATCAAGCCAGATCGGTCCAAACAGGAGAGACGCAATGGCCGAGAACGAAGACTGGTACGCATCCGACGTGGCAACCTTTGGCGACCGGGTCGCTGCCGCGCGCGAGAATGCGGATATGACGCACGCCGCGCTTGCCAAGCGCTTGGGGATCAAACAATCCACCCTGCGCGGCTGGGAAGACGACCTGTCCGAACCCCGCGCCAACCGCTTGGCGACGCTCGCGGGCGTTTTGGGCGTGTCGATGATGTGGCTGATCAATGGCGAGGGTGACGGGATCGACGCCCCCGATGATGCCCAGACCTCGGATGACAACATCAAAGAAGCATTGATCGAACTGCGCGACATGCGCGCCGATATGTTGAAACGGGCGGAACAAATGGGCCGTCTCGAAAAGAAACTACGCCGGATTTTCAAAGGGAACACCCATGGCTGAGCTGCACGAACACAAGGTCAAACGTCTGCATATGCGCTCCATGCGGCGCGGTATTAAGGAAATGGATCTCATTTTACCTTCTTATGCCTCAACCCGCCTTGCGGCGATGGATGACGCCGCGCTGTCGCTCTATGACGAAATGCTAAGCGAAAATGATCACGATCTTTATCAATGGGTTACGGGTCAATCCCCCGCGCCTGAATCCTTTGCCGCGCTGATCGCGGACATCCAGACTCATCTGGCTGCAAACCCGCTTTAGGCGCAGTCTGCCCCACGGATGTCGGCCGCGCTGCGTCGGCATCCGCCCAGTTTAACGATATATTTTAGTTTTATCTTCAGCTTCCGCCCCAATCGCAATGTCGGAGTTGAATATGAGCATCCAAAACCCCATCCCCCTTCCGCCGTCTCAGGCGGGGTTTATGCAAAGCTATCTGGACGCACTTGGTCTGGTGGAACGATTGCACCGTTTGCTGCTGGACGTGATCAAGGACGAATTCGAACGTGTCGGCGTGATTGAGATCAATCCGGTGCAGGCGCTGCTGCTGTTCAATGTCGGCGACAATGAAGTCACCGCCGGAGAGCTGAAAAGCCGCGGCTATTATCAGGGCAGCAACGTCAGCTATAATCTGAAAAAACTGGTGGATATGGGCTATATGCACCACCAACGCTGCCAGATCGACCGCCGCTCGGTACGGGTGCGGCTGACCGGCAAGGGGCGTCACATCAGCGGCGTCGTCTCGGACCTTTTTGGCCGCCACGCCAGCGGGCTGATGAACAAGGGCGCGCTGGGCGCATCCGGCATGGATGACATCACCCGCTCTCTTAAACGGATGGAACGATACTGGACAGACCAGATCCGCTATATCTACTAAACGGTGCGGCGGGAGGGCATGCTATTCGGCCAGTTGCGCCAGCGATAGCACTGCCAGTTCGCGCAGCAGCTTGGTGGTCATGGCCGATTGATAGGCGTCAAACCCCGCGGCGGGCAGGGCAAAACCTGCGGGGCCGGTGACCACCTCTGCCGCGAAATACGCGGTCAGGGGCGCATCAATCCCCGCCGGGTCAATAACCAGCGCATTCACGGTCACGTCTTTGCCAGCCAACTGCTGTTTCACATCGCGAGGGCGGGGCCCAAGGTTAGAGATGCCATCGCCTGAAATATCCAACGTGTGCTTTAAACAGTTGGGCTGCTGCGCAAGATACGCCGCCCCCGCCGCCATCGCCACGCCAAGCGCGGTCCCGGGCGACGCTGCCGCGCGTTCAACCTGGCGCAACCTGTCAATCACCTCCTGCAAGGCGGCACCATCCGTGATCGACCGCCAGGGTGCGATCACGCGCTGGTCTGTCGGGCCGCTCCATTCATAGACCAGCAGGGACACCGGTGCCTCTGGTGCCGACAGGATCGCCGCGCGCACCAAGGGGTCGTCCAAGGCCCCCGCGACGCCATCCAATTGCAAGTGATACTCTCGTGCATCAACGGACCCCGACACATCCAGCCCCAGCGCCAAAGCCTGCCGACAGTCCGCCAAACCCGCCGACGCCCAAAGCGTTGCGCCGACAGCAGCCACAGCACCGGCGCGGATCATCCCGCGTCCTCGGCTACAGGCAGGCCGCCGATCGCAGGAGGCGTCAGCTCGCGTTCCAGCTTGATCCGCATGGCGCGCTCAAAATCCTCGAACCCGTTGGCGATCACCAAAAACGCGCCGGGCCCGTGCAAAACCTCGCGTTTATAAAAGGCGATCAACCCTGTCTCGGCCTCGAAATCGGCGGCATTTACCACCAATCCGTTCACCGTCACATCGTCAAAATCAAACGACTGATAGGCCAGCTGCGGGCCAAATCCTTCGTTGTTCTGCCCGTCACCCGCCAGATCAATTGTCTTGTATAAACAAAGCGGTGCCTGCGCCATCACCGCCGCGCCAAAGCCCAGCGCATAGCCCATCGCCGTGGGGAAATCATTATGACTGCGCGCGCTGCCCGCCACCACGCCCGCCGCGCGCATCAGATCATCGGGCGTGTTAATCATCCGCCAGTCCAGCACCATTTTCTGGTTATAGCGCCCCGACCATTCATAGACCGCCAGCGCCACCGGCAGATCGCTGGCGAAAAATGCCTGCCGCACCGGGTCGGACAGCAGCGCGGCGGCGGTCCCGCCACGCTGTAAACGGTCCTCGACCGCATCGACCGAACTGGACACGTCCATCGCCAGCACCAGCGCCAGCCTGCACTCCGCCGCCCATAGGGTAGCAGGTGCAAGGCCCAGCGCAGTGGCAAGGAAAGCCGTCCGGATCATCGGTCTACCAGTGGCCGGTATTTTCCATACTGGCCCAGGGTTCCTGCGGCTCAAGCCGGTCACCTTCTTGCAGTAATTCAACCGACACATTGTCGGGAGACCGGATAAACGCCATATACCCGTCGCGCGGAGGCCGGTTGATCGTGATCCCGTTTTCTTGCAGCATTTTGCAAGTTTCGTAAATATTCTCAACGGTATAGGCGAGATGCCCGAAATGGCGGCTGTCGTCCGGCAGCGCATCGTCGCCGTCCCAGTTATACGTCAGTTCCACATCGGCATGGCCGTCGTCCTGCCCGGGAGGGCACATGAAGATCAGCGAAAACCGCCCGTCCTCATTGTCGATCCGGCGCCGCTCTTTCAGGCCCAGCAGCTCATAGAATGCTTGCGATTTCTCCAGATCTTTGACGCGCACCATCGTGTGCAAATATTTGATCGGCATGGGGTCGGCTCCTTTGCTTTCATCTTCGACACGCAGAGTAGCACGGCTGGCAGCAGTTGCCAGCGGGCAGGGGGCCATAGCCTACACAAAACCTTGATCAGAAGGCAGATTTAATGCCGATGCTGATGCCCACACGGTTGATGTCATAAAGGTTGATATTACTGTCCGTACGCGAGGCTTGCAGCGTGGCCGACGGGTTGAACCCGTAATAGTCAAACTGTTGGAACGTCGCGGTGATATCGGCAAAGATGCGTTTATCCTGACGGCCGTCCGCGCTGTGGCGCGATACATCGTAATCACGCACTTCCACGCCCATCCCCAGTTGCAGCGCCGCACCCGCGACCGGCTCGCGGAATACATAGGCACCGCGCACCTCAACCTCGTCATACTCCGAATTTACATCGGGCGAGGTCGCGACCGACGCCCCCAGTGCCAGGTAGGCCAGATCGCCCGAGTTCAGGTTCTGCGTAAACGACCCTGAAATGCTGGTGGTCTCCTGATCGACGGTGCGCTGACCGTCCTGTATCTCGTGTGCCAGTGATAGCATGGCTTTCTGACGTGGCGCGATTTGGTAACTCTGCGAGACACCAGCACGCAGGCGGGATGCGTACTCCGCGCCCCCGTACCAGCTTTGCCCTAGCTGGGCAGAGCTTTGAAACTCCCCGCGTGCGTCCAGATTGATCTGCCGGAACCCATACCCCAGCATCACCGTCCCAAAGGCAAAGTCGCCCCCGTCGACCATCGGCGCATCCGCCTTGGCCCCGTCAGAAAGGGAGAACGTCCGATAGGACAGCCCCAGTGTCAGATCGTGGGCGCTGGTTGACGTCTGGTGAAACCGGTAGCGTGTGTTCAACCCAAACCCGTATTCTATCCCCGACAGCGCCTGCGCACTGCCCGACAGAACATATTCCACCGGCGTGCCAAATAGAATTTCGCTGACCACATAATTCAGTTCGGATGTATCGCGTGCGCTGCCGTTGTTGATGTTGGAATTGGGGGCTAGCGTGAACGACAGCTGGGTATGAAGCGCATTGGTCTGGCGCACGTAGTTATAGTGTTGCTCCACCTGTTTGCGGGCGCGGGGGCCAGGGGCATGCTGTGCTGCCCTGCGCAGCCAGAACTGGGCTCGCGTCTTATGCCCGGCCGACGACAGGCTTTGCGCCATAATCATCGCACTTGCGTATCTTTCACTGTCGCTATCAGACATACGCCACGCCTTGCGCCCCGCGGCAATGGCGTCATCCGTCCGGCCCAGATCGCGCAGCGCACGGGCACGTACCACCTGCGCCTTGAAATCCCCCGCATCGCGCTGCAGCAGCGCATCCGCAAAGCGCAAACCTTGCTGCGTGGCCCCCGTCTCGACGCTGCGGATCGCCGCGTTGCGCAACTGATCGGGGGAGAGCGTGATCTCCGCCCCCGCCCCACCTGTTGCGCAGGCCCAAAGAACCGCCACAGTCGCGGTACGTACCAAACCCTGAAACACCATCCGCACGGCGCTTACGGTGTGACGGGGGTCGGTTCGCGGTAGATGATGAACCCGCTGGTGTCGCGTGCGGTCACGCCTGTCTCCTCGGCCGCGTTCTCAAGCACCAGCACGCCGACGATCTCCTGGCTGTCGTCCCCTGCCATCACGGCATAGTAATTCCCGCTCTCGTAAGCGACTGTTTCCCCGTTGTTGTTGACCAAGCTACTGTTGAGCGTGCCGATGATCTCGCCATTGGCGTCCAGTGCGCCGGGGCCCACCTTGAACAAGGCCGCGGGCAGACGGGCGATCGAAGCGTCGTTCTGCGTGTTGATGTTTGCAACTACATCGTTCGTGACGTCGGTGCCATCGACATCATAGATTCGCCGATCCGACAGCGTTCCGGATACGCCGTCGCCCACTGTTCCGGCACCATCGTTGAAATCGCCAAAGTCCACCTGCACGGTCAAAGTCCCCGTGGTGTACTGCATGCCGCTTTTGCCGTTGAAATCGCGGATGCCGGCGGTGGACCCTGTGTAGATGCCCTGCGCACCATTTGCCGTCTCAAGCGTGACGCCATTGGCACGTTTGTAGATGAACCCGCCAAAACCGTAGTTCTGGTATTGCCCTGTGCGCACGATCGCGAACTGGGTCTTTGGCGTGCCGCTGGCGTCGACGTTCTTGCTGACACCATAGATCGCGCGGTGGGTGAACTGGTTGATCGGCTGGCCCGTTTGGCTATCAGACACGACCTCCGCGCCTTCATATACTGCAAACGGCCCAAGACTGCTGACCAAAGCGCCGCGCGTGTAAACGTTGTCGCCGTCAAAGGCGAGCCCATCAATCGTGAACGTATCGTCCTGCGCGTTATAGGCGAAATCCTTGGCTTCGCCGTTGCCGTTGTCATCCTCGGGCTCTGACCGGCGGATGCTGTCGTTGGGGGTAGGGGATGCCGTCCCGGGCGGAAGCCCTTCACGCGACAATGTGGCCCCGTCGTCTTCCCCCGTGCTCCCGTCCGTGCCCGTATCGACGTCTACCTTGCCGTTAAACGGCGTGCCGTTGCCGCATGCTGCAATAAATACGCACAGCGCCAGCGCTGATGTCCCGAATTTCATAACTGTCTGCCTCGAAAATTTCTTGTTTATTGCCGCGACAGTCGCCAATCCCGCGCCCGTCTGTCAACGCTACACCGCACCCGACGCGTATTTGCCGGCAAAGTGCATCCCAAAAACAATACCGCATACGGCGGTTCCTGTGCCTTGCTGCATTGCTGCCCCGGATATAGTAAACTCCGAATCCAAGCCCATATGACAGGACGCCCCCCATGCCGATCAGCCCCGACCAACAAGCCGAAATCGACGCCCTGCGGGCGGAGCCGAAACAGACCCTGCGTGCCGTCTCCGAAGGCATGGAGGCGCATCTCTACAAGGCCATTCCCGTGCTCGACCACGGCTTTGTGCGCGTCATCGACTATATGGGCAACGACGAAGCGATCTGTCAGGCGGCCCGCGTCAGCTATGGCCGTGGCACGAAATCGGTCCAAAACGACGAAGGCCTGATCCGCTACCTGATGCGCCACTGGCACTCCACCCCCTTCGAGATGTGCGAGATCAAGCTCCACGTCAAACTGCCCGTCTTTGTCGCGCGCCAGTGGATCCGTCACCGGACCGCCAACGTCAACGAATACTCCGCCCGCTATTCGATCCTTGACCGCGAATTCTACATCCCCGAACCTGCCCATGTGAACGCGCAAAGCGTGGTGAACAATCAAGGCCGCGGTGGCGTGCTCGAAGGGGCAGAGGCCGCCCGCGTGCTCGAGACCCTCAAATCCGACAGCAACCGCGCCTATGACAACTACGAGGCGATGATTGCCGAAACCGGCCCCGACGGCGAACCCCAGGACGGTCTGGCGCGAGAGCTGGCGCGGATGAACCTGCCCTCAAACATCTACACGCAATGGTACTGGAAGGTGGACCTGCACAACCTGTTCCACTTCCTGCGTCTGCGCGCCGACGCCCACGCCCAATACGAAATCCGCGTCTATGCCGATGCCATCTGCAACGTCGTCGCCGACTGGGTCCCCGCCGCCTACCGCGCCTTCGAGGATTACCGTCTAGGTGGCGCAACTATGTCCAATACAGCTCTTGAGTGTATCCGCCGGATGGTCAAAGGTGAGGACGTCACGCAGGAGACCTCTGGCATGAGCAAGGGGGAATGGCGGGAGTTTAAGGGAGTGATTGATGGGTGAAGATAGGTAGTAAAGCGATTGAATTTTTGGTCGGTATTATTTCTGGGGACTCGCAGGTCTCTGAATATCGTTCTGGCCCGCAGCTAGTAAATTTCTTCAACGGCCATGGCGAGATGGACCTGTACGGTGCAGGGTTTCCGTCTCGACATATTTTCGTGCGGGAAAAGCTGCTTGCAATGAACGGACAACATCGGCTGAAAGATGTGATCGAGGAAGCATTTAACGCGCTAGACGAAGATGAAAATCACGCCGAAAATATTGCTTTTCAGTTTTCCAAAATTTTAGCTCAGGACGGCTACAAACTGAATAAAGATTACCGACCTGGCTTCTATGACGGAAACGATCACGTCCCTGGGCCAATCTTCTTTCAGGTCGTGCCAAACAAGTTAGTGTTTGGTAATTCACCAACAAAGTTGCTGTTAACTCATCCGATCCTTGAAGAGAGAGTGACCAAAGCGAGGGCACGAATAGAGTCTAATGATTTCGATGGTGCAATTACGATTTGCTACACTGTTATTGAAGGGTTTCTGAAACTCTCGCTCGAAAAGCAGGGCGTGGAATTCAAGGACACTGAAGGTGATATCAAGAAACTCTATAAGGCCTTGGCTATAGCATCGAACATGGACCAATCATCTACGACTGAGGATTCTTTAAGGCCTCTTCTAAATGGCCTTTCTACTCTGGTTACCGGATTTTACGAAATAGCGAATAAATCAGGCGACCGCCATGTTGCTAGGCATAAGCCTGTAAGACGGCATGCGGTACTAGTGGTAAACCTTACCTTTGCATTTTGCGATTTCCTGATAGATTCATTTAGTGAGAGACAAATCCGAAACTGACCCATGCCCAATCTCCGATTGGGCAGCGCCCGAACCGCCCCCACGGGGCGGGCGCTTTGCTTCCCGCCCCTCGGTTCGGGCGCGGCGGTTCCAATCTAGGTCAACTCATTCATCCCCAGCAATATGCGCGGCATTCCGCGTTCGCTACCCCACCGCACGCACCCATAACAAAAAATAAACAAACAATAACAATAGGTTAAGTTACCCATGGGTAACCCGAGTCCCGACGGCGGCGCAAATCCCGCCCCGCCAATCCCGCCAGCCTCCAGCCCCAAAAGGCGAAAAAGCTAGACTTGGCGCTTTAGTCTGGGCAAATTAAAGGGAATTGAAAAGAACGGGGGATACGATGCGTCTGACAACAGGAATGATCGCCGGATTGGGTTTGATGGGCGCAGTTTTGCTGCCCGCGCAGGTCTCGGCAGAGCCCAATATCTACGCCTATCCGTCCTCCGCCAACTTCTGCCCCGTAGGGCTTCAGCCGGTCACGATCTCCGGCGTGATCTGCTGCGGCACGCCGAACACGGCCACCAGCTATCAGCAGATGATGTCGCACCCCGCGCCGAAAAAGCACAAGGTCCGCCACTATCACCCGCGCCGCGCCAGCTATGCGTGCGTGCCGGGCGAAAAGGGCTGCCGCTAAGCCGCAGCCCCGTTTGATGCCGAATAACCACCAGAAAATCCGGCGCCCCTCTGGCATCGGGTTTTTTACAGCAGTTCCAGCTCCGTCGCCATCTGACGCCCGTCGCGCCCCTCGGACATTTCGAAAGACACTTTTTGATCGTCCGCCAGACCGGTCAGACCGGACTGTTCCACTGCCGAAATATGAACAAAAATATCCGTCCCGCCGCTCTCTGGCGCGATAAATCCGTATCCTTTGGTGGTGTTAAACCATTTGACTGTACCCGTAGGCATATCTCAACGCTCCTCATTACTCACTGTCGCAGGCCCGAAAATTGCTTTCGCCGCCCCATGCGGTAAAAGGTTGTTCGCCCGTGGCGAAAATCAAGAAATTTTGCAGCGCACGATTATCCTAGGACATATGAAACCCGAAAAAGTGAGACGAGAATGCTGATCTACGGTCTGAAAAACTGCGATACCTGCCGCAAGGCGATCAAGGCGCTGCCCGACGCGCAGCTGGTCGATGTCCGCCAAGACGGTGTCCCCGCCGAGGTGCTGGCCCGCGCTCATGCCCGCTTTGGCGCAGCACTGGTGAACACGCGTTCCACCACATGGCGTGGTCTGGACGATGCCGAACGCGCCTCCGATCCGCTTGAACTTTTGGTCGCCCATCCCGCGTTGATGAAACGCCCGCTGATCGCCGCGGGGGAGGATCTTTTCCTCGGCTGGAATGACACGACCCAAGCCGAGGTCAAAGCCGCGCAGTAATGCTCAGCGGCGGCGCGCCAGCAAAATACGGTCCAGCGCCACCGGCCCGCCGCCCTTGACCACCAGCACCACCAACAACAGCACCCAAAGCGCGCGCTGGTCCAGAATGGTCCCGTCCGGCAGGCGGTCAAACCACTGGCCAAGCGCGCTCCATTGTTGGTGACCGTAAAGATCCGTGAGCGATTGCAGGACTACAAACCCCACCATCCCCAAGGCCGCAAGCCGCGTGAACAGCCCCACCACGATCAACGCCGGCAGCACAAATTCCGCCATCGTCCCCGCATAGGCCACCAGCCCGTGCAGCGGCGAAAGCGCTGTCGCGTCATAGCCTGCCGCCTCGAACGCGCGGGGGAAAATCTGGACATAGGCACCGGTGCTCAGCGTCACCAACCCGTCGAGTTTGGTGAGGCCAGAGGCAAAGAAATATTGCATCAGTACAGCAGCAAATAGAAACCGTGCAAGCGTCGGCAGCAGCCAGTCCTGCGCTGAAATCCAGTGGGTGGCGCGGTCATAAAGGGTGAGGGTCTTCAGCATCTTATCCGCCGTTCTTTGCGCAAAATGCGCCAGTTGCAAAGCACAGCCCTAAGGCCGCACCAAGATCGAAATCAGGCACGAGCGCCAGCGTGGTGTCATGGGCCTGGTCGAGTGTTGCGCCTTCGGCCAATGCGGCGAACCAATTGCCGCCGCCGGGGGGCAACAGATGCGGGGCGGGGTCAAACTCGGGGCGGGTTATCAACACGTCTTGGGCCAGCATTTGCGGCTTGGGGGCATCGGCCTGCATGTTGAACCGCCAGATATCGAAAAGCGGCCAGCTTGACCGCAGCAAAACCGTCGCAGGGGCGGGGATGAGCTGTGTTTGCATCATCTCTTCTGGCGTAAGCTGCTGGAACGTTTCGAGATCAAAGGGCGCACTGTCGGCTGCGTGGTAGGATCGGCGCAGGGCAAGGTCGAGGCGGGCGCAGTCGGGCAGGTAGCCCATTTTTGACAATTGCGGTTGTGCGGCGAGAAAGTCAGGAAAATCAGCGCCATAATGCATCATCAACGGAGAGCTCGGCGGGTGCGCACGGACGTAGCCAGGGGCCAACCGGTCGAAATTCTGCGTGCCTAATACTTTGAGCACCAAGGGAAAAGCGCTGTGCAGTGCTGCAATTAAGGAATGGGTCACGTTGTTACGGTAGACGTCATAGCGCGTGTCCGCCGGTGCGCCAGCGGCACCGCGCAGCCCTTCAGGGCGGTCCTGTGTCGGGTCGAGTAAGGGCGCGCGAAATCGGCGAAGCGTGGTCATCGCGCCAACACATCTGCGGCCCGCACGGCCTCTGCGCGCAGGGTGGGCCAGTCGGGCACGTCGTTGTCCCATTCCACCAGCACCGGCTTGGGGCCCGTGCGATCCAGCGTATAGGCCAGCAAATCCCAGACGGGATCGACAACGGGGCGACTGTGGCTGTCGATCAAAAGCGGCTGGTTGAACCCAACGCTGTCTTCTTCGTGGCCGCCGACGTGAAGCTCGCCCACGGCGTCAACCGGATAGGCGTCGATGTAGTCGCGGGGCGCGAGACCAAGGTTTTGGGCCGAAATGAACACATTGTTGACATCCAGCAATAGACCGCAGGATGTTCGGTGGGTAACTTCTGATAAAAAGTCGCATTCAGACAAGGTGGATTCATCAAAGGCGAGGTAGCTGGAGGGATTTTCCAGCAGCATTTGACGCCCGATTGTGTCCTGAACCTGTTTGATATGGTCAGCTACGCGGGACAGGGTGGATTCCGTATAGGGGAGGGGCAGCAGGTCGTTCAGAAACTCGCTGTCATGGGTGGACCAGGCCAGATGTTCGGAAAAACTGGCGGGCTTTGCCCCGTCACACAGCTTTTTCAGACGGGCCAGATGGTCACGATCCAGTGGCATTTCGCCACCGATGCTGAGGCCGACACCGTGAACCGACAGGGCGAATTTTTCGGACAGCGCGCGCAGCTGCGCAAGGGGGCGGCCGCCGTCGCCCATGTAATTCTCTGCATGGATTTCGACCCATTCTACCGGACCAGGATCGTCTTGCAGGTCTTTGAAATGCTGGGGTTTATATCCTACGCCCGGACTGGCGGGCAAGGTGGCAAAACGGGCGGTTCCGTCTGGCATGGGAGGCTCCCTATCCGAGGGGTCGCGTAAGGGGCCTGCGCAGCCGGATGCTCCGTGCTGCACAGGCGAGGGGTTTAAGCCGCAAGGGGCCTTAGGCTGGCATGTCGCGGTCCAGCGCTTCGAGCGAGCCCATACGTGCGGAGCCGTCGGTCATTTCGGGCAGCTCCATCTCTGCGCAGGTGCCTGCGTCAACCAGCGTCCAGGCGTTGCCCTGGTAATCGGTGACGGATGTGCCGGCGCATGTGGTGCCGGGGCCTGCTGCGCAATCATTCTGACCGGCAAGCGCCACGCCGTAGCATTTTTCCTTGGATGCCGCGCTTGCTGTGGTGGCATGTGCGGACATGGCTGCGGCGACAGCGCCGGCAACGGCGAGCGTTTTCATCGTGTTGGACATTGATGTTTCCTCCTGATTGGGTTGCGTGTCGATACAGCCATTAAAGCCAGGCGGGTGCGACAAATCTACTCACATCGCAGTGTGTCACGCGGGCGTCAGGAAATCGCCGGTTTTTTTGTAACAATTCGCGCGATTACCCTCTGGGGGGCGAAATATTGAAACATAGTGACATCTTCGGGGCGCAAGATGATTGCGCCCCGAGAGGTTTGTTACAGGTTTCAGCCGCGCAGATCGGGCGGTGTGGCTTCGATGCCAAGCGCATCTGCCACGTCCGATAGCGCCTGAACGGAGGTTTGCTTTTCGCCCAGACGACGCACCGAAACGGTTTTCTCTTCGACCTCACGGCCGCCAACGGCAAGGATCACCGGCACTTTGCCAACCGAATGTTCACGGACCTTGTAGTTGATCTTTTCGTTGCGGACATCCGCCTCGGCGCGGACGCCTTGTGCCTTAAGAGTGGCGACGACCTCGTGGACGTAGTCATCGGCCTCTGAGGTGATGGCGGCCACGACAACCTGACGCGGGGCCAGCCAGAAGGGCAGCTTGCCTGCGTGTTCTTCGATCAGGATGCCGATGAAACGTTCGAACGATCCCAATGTCGCGCGGTGCAGCATGACGGGGCGGTGTTTCGCGCCATCCGATCCGATATAGGTCGCATCAAGCCGTTCTGGCAGCACAAAATCCACCTGATGGGTGCCACATTGCCAGTCGCGGCCAATGGCATCGGTCAGCACAAATTCCAGTTTCGGACCATAGAACGCGCCTTCGCCGGGGTTGAGCGTTGGTTCGATGCCAGCCGCGCGGGTGGCAGAGAGCAACGCGGCCTCGGCCTTGTCCCAGACTTCATCCGAGCCGGCGCGTTTTTCAGGCCTGTCCGAGAATTTGACGCTGAAGTTTTCGAACCCGAGGTCTTTGTAGATGCCCGACAGGAATTCGATGAATTTCGCGGTTTCGGCTTCGATCTGGTCTTCGGCGCAGAAGATGTGGCCGTCGTCCTGGGTAAAGCCGCGCACCCGCATGATGCCGTGCAGCGCGCCCGAGGGTTCATAGCGGTTGCAGGACCCGAATTCGGCCATGCGCAGGGGCAGGTCGCGGTAGGATTTCAAACCTTGGTTAAAGATTTGCACGTGGCAGGGGCAGTTCATCGGTTTCAGCGCGTTGACCGATTTTTCGCGGGCGTGTTCCTCGTCCACTTCGACGATGAACATGTGGTCTTGGTATTTCTCCCAGTGGCCGGAGGCTTCCCAGAGTTTACGGTCCACGACCTGCGGTGTGTTCACCTCGACATAGCCGCCGGCGCGTTGTTTGCGGCGCATGTAGTCCTGAAGCTCGGTATAGATGTGCCAGCCGTTGGGGTGCCAGAAGATCTGGCCCGGCGCTTCTTCTTGCATGTGGAACAGGTCCATCTCGCGGCCCAGCTTGCGGTGGTCGCGTTTGGCGGCCTCTTCGAGCATGTTCAGGTGCGCTTTCAGCTTTTCTTTGCCGGTGAAGGCCACGCCGTAAATCCGTTGCAGCATCGCGCGGTCGCTGTCGCCGCGCCAGTAAGCGCCCGCAATCGACATCAGTTTGAACGCGTCGCCGGGGACTTGGCCGGTGTGTTGCAGGTGCGGGCCACGGCAGAGGTCCTGCCAGTCGCCGTGCCAGTACATGCGCAGCGGCTCGTCGCCGGGAATGCTGTTGATCAGCTCGACCTTATAGGGTTCGTTCAGGTCTTCGTAATGCTTGATCGCGCGGGCGCGGTCCCAGACTTCGGTGCGCACGGGGTCACGCTTGTTGATGATTTCCTTCATCTTCTTTTCGATGAGGCCAAGGTCTTCGGGGGTGAAAGATTCCTTGCGGTCGAAATCATAGTACCAGCCGTCTTTGATGACGGGGCCGATGGTGACTTTTGTATCTGGCCACAGGTCCTGCACGGCGCGGGCCATGATGTGGGCAAGGTCGTGGCGTACCAGCTCGTTCGCTTGTGCTTCGTCAGCCATGGTGTGGATCGCGATGTCGGCATCTGCGTTGATCGGCCAGGCCAGATCAAAATGCGCACCGTCCACGGTGGCGCTGATCGCTTTTTTGCCAAGCGATTTGGAGATGTCGTTCGCGACGTCGCCCGCAGTGATACCTGCGTCGTACTGACGTGCGTTGCCATCGGGAAGGGTGAGGGTGATCTGGGCCATTCGGGCCTCCTCGTCGGTTTGGCGCCTACGAGACGCCCGGTTGCGGGTTATATGCGTTCGGCCTGTTTGGCGTCGGTGGTCTGGGTTGTCAATATCGCGGTGGGGTCAGCGGTGCCGGCGCATGAAACGCGGTGGCGTCCTTTCCTTGGCGGCCCCGTGCGATAGATTGCAGGGGATTACCAAGAAGCGACGGGACCGGAAGATATGCAAGATGATGTGGCGCAGCGGGCGTTTGATACGCTTTCGGGGGCAGAGGGTGACGCGCAGGACCTGTCGCCCCACGCGCAAGAGGCCGAGGCCCGGAACGCCCTGCGCCATATCGCCAGCCTGACGATGACCAAAGTCGCGGACGGGCTGATTGACCCCAAGCTGATGCTGTCGTGGCTGCTGACATCGCTTGGCGCGCCGGCGGTCTATGCGGGGGCGCTGGTGCCGATCCGCGAGGCGGGGGCGCTGCTACCGCAGATCGTGATGGCCAGCTGGGTGCAAGCGATGGCGCGGCGCAAATGGGCGTGGGTCGCAGGATCGGCGGGGCAGGGCATTTTCGCGGCGTTGATCGTGCTGGCGGCGCTCACGTTGGACGGATCAGCGGCGGGGCTGGCGATTTGCGGGGCGCTGGCGGGGCTGGCGGTCAGCCGTGCCGCCTGTTCGGTGTCGTATAAAGATATTTTGGGCAAGACCGTGGGCAAGTCGCGGCGCGGGTCGATCACGGGCACGGCGGGGTCTGTTGCCTCGGCCGGTGTGCTGGTGCTGGCGCTGTTGCTGATGTCGGGGCTGGTGCAGGATCGCGGCGTAGTGATTGCGGCGATTGCGCTGGCCGCGCTGCTGTGGGGCGGGGCGGCGCTGTTGTTTTCAACCCTGGACGAGGCCCCCAGCGACAGCGCCAAGGCCACGCCGGCCAGCTTTGCCATCCTCAAAGAAGACGCGAACCTGCGCCGGTTCATTCTGGTGCGCGGGCTGTTGGTCGCGACCTCGCTTGCGCCGCCGTATTTTGTGGTGCTGGCAGGCGGAGAGGATCAATCCGCGCTCGGCCAACTGGGCGCGCTGGTGCTGGCGTCGGCCCTTGCGGCATTGCTTAGCTCTTATGTCTGGGGGCGGCTGTCAGACCAGTCCAGCCGCCGCGTGCTGATGTTGACGGGCATCGTGGGGGCCGTGGCAATGGTCGGTGCCGTGGGGCTAGAGCTGATTGGCATGGCGACGCAGATCTGGGCGATGCCGCTGGTGCTGTTTGTCCTGATGATCGCCTATCACGGGGTGCGGCAGGGGCGGTCGACCTATCTGGTGGATATGTCGCCAATGGACCAGCGGTCGGCCTATGCCGCCGTGTCCAACACCGTGATTGGGGGGCTGCTGCTGATCGCCGGTGTGGCGGGTGGCGGCGCGGCACTGATCGGCCCCGTGGCGACGCTGGTTTTATTCGCGCTCATGTCCGCGGCGGCGGCGTTTGCGGCGCTTGGCCTGCGCGAAGTCGAAGCGGCGGATTGATCGTCGGGGCCGCGCGCCGTATGACTGGGGCGCGCATTTGACCCAAAGGGGGGGAAGCCCATGTCCAAACACAACCGCAACTTTGAGCTGACGATCAGCGATATCGACCTGATCGAAGCGGCGCTGCATGTGACCAAACGCGACCTGTCGATGGACGCGCTGAATGACACGGCATCGATGCTGCCCGCCGATGCCGCCAAAGACAGCCTGCGCCGGATCGACGATCTGCTGGGCCGTTTGCACAATCAGAAAATCTTTTACCGCCCCGCCAAGGGCACCTATCTGGGAGGCTGATGATGACTGCGCCCAAGTATCTGGAAACGCCCCAAGGGCGGCGGCTGGCTTACCACAAGACCGACGGAAAAGGCCCTTGCGTGGTGTTTCTGGGCGGTCTGAAATCTGACATGATGGGCACCAAGGCGGTGTTCCTCGAAGCCTGGGCAATACGCGAGGGGCGGGCCTTTTTGCGGTTTGATTATTCGGGGCACGGAGAATCCTCGGGTGTGTTTACCGACGGGTGCATTGGCGATTGGGCCCAAGACACGCGCGCGGCGGTAGAAGCGCTGACCGAGGGGCCGATCCTGCCGGTGGGGTCGTCCATGGGCGGCTGGCAGTCGCTGCTGTTGGCGCGCGCGCTGCCGTCGCGGATCGCGGGTCTGGTGACCATCGCTGCGGCCCCTGATTTTACCGAGGACGGCTATTGGGCCAGCTTTACCGATGCGCAAAAGCAAACCTTGGCCGAGGCGGGGCAGGTCGAATTGCCGTCAGACTATATGGAGCCTTACATCATCACCCGCCGCATGATCGAGGACGGGCGCACGCAGCTGGTCTTGCGCGATCCGCTGCATCTGCCGTTTCCCACGCGGTTCTTGCAGGGCACGGCAGACACCGCCGTCAGCGTTGCCACCGCTGTGCGGCTGCTGGAACATGCGCAGGGGCCTGACATGCAGTTGCAACTGGTCAAGGACGCGGATCACCGCTTTTCCGATGACAGGTGTCTTGCTTTGCTGTTGACTGCCGTCGAAGAGGTCGCTGCATTGGCGGCCTGAAACGGGCCCCGCCGGACATGGGGTAGGGAGGGGCAACAGCATGCGCAAACCTGCCAGCATGTGGAGCCTTGAGACTTTTGGGCGGGTCCGCCTGTCGCGGCATTTCTTTATGCGCGATTTTATGTATTCCGAAATTTCGGGCTTTCACGGACAGCCCAATATCCCCGACGATCCTGATCTTGCGATTGAAAACGGGCGGGCCTTTTGCACCACGCTGCTGGACCCGCTTGAGGAAACCTTTGGACGTATCGCCGTGCGGTCGGGGTATCGGTCGGCGGCGCTGAATGCCTATGGTAACCGGCACAAGCTGAATTGCGCGGCCAATGACAACCCGATCGAATGTCATATCTGGGATCGCGGGGCAGGGGCGCAGGCAATCGCGGGCGCCAGCATCGTGATCCCGTGGTTTGCCGACCAGTACGATCAGGGGCGCGACTGGCGCGATCTGGCGTGGTGGGTGCATGATCATCTGCCCTATTCCGAGATGTGGTTTTTCCCCAAGCTTGCCGCATTTAACCTGACGTGGCGACCAGAGCCGCAGCGCAGCATTTCAAGCTATATCGCGCCGCGCGGGATGTTGTTGCGTGGCGGGAAGTCGCCGTCAGAGCCCTTGGCGCAGCGCCGCGCACGTTATAGGGATTTTCCGCCCTTGCGTGGCATCGCCTATCCATGATGAGGTGCGGCGCAGCAGCAGTGTCCCGAAGTGGCGCGAATTTATGACTAATGACAGGGACATACATGGCTGACCCTCTTGTTCTTCTGCCCGGCCTCATGTCTGACGCGCGGGTGTTCTGGCCGCAGATTGCCGAACTGTCGGCGAAAACCGCCGTCACCGTGGCCCCGATCACCCAAGGCGAACGGATCGAGGAAATCGCGTCCGGTCTGCTGGATCAATTGCCCAAACGGTTTGCGCTGGCAGGGATGGGGCTGGGCGGGGCGGTCGCGCTCGAGATCTTGCGCCGTGCGCCGGACCGTTTGTCACGGTTGGCGCTGATTGGGGCCAGTCCGCTGGCCGAACCACCCCAGGCCGCTGCGGCCCGCGAGATGCTGATCGTCAAGGTCAAGTCGGGGCGGCTGGCGGATGCGATGCGCGAAGAGCTGGACCCTCTGTGGCTGGCCCCCGGCCCGAACCGCGCGGCGATACTAGAGATCGCGCTGGATATGGCTGATACGCTGGGACCCGAGGTCTACATTCGTCAGGCCCGCGCCTTGCAGCGGGCGCGTGATCAGCAGGCTGTGCTGCGTAAATGCAAGGTGCCGACGCTGGTGATGTGTGGCGAGGTGGGCAAGCAGAACCCCGTCAAGCGCCATAGCTTTATGGCCGAACTGCTGCCCTATGCCATTTTGCGCGTGATCGAAGGGGCAGGGCATTTGCCCACGCTGGAGCAGCCAGAAGCAACGACCACAGCGATCAAGGAGTGGATGAAGCTGCCCTTGGTCCCTGCCTAGAGTCTGAGGACGGAATTAACGCAGGGCGTCGAGGATGGCTTGGCGCTGGTCGTGCGGCACGATCTTCACAGGGCGGGTGGGCGTCGCGGTATCGGGATCGATAAAGGGGTTGGTTTTCCACCGTCCCGTTATCTTGGCCGCCGCAGCACGCGACAGCGCCCCCCAGATCAACCGCGGCAGTCCCTCGTTGCGGGTTTTGCCTGACGATGTGGGGATATATCCGGTACCAACGATGGGCCCAAGCGCCGCAGGGTCGGACAGAGCGCTGGTCATGATGCTGGCAAAGGCAAGCTTGGGCTTGCGCAGCGTGTTGAACATTGGCGTCCCGCAGCAGGTCGCATACCAGCGCAGCAGGTTCTTATCGCCGAATGAAAACACGCCCAGCTGGTCGAACCCCTGATCAAAGTCGAACCGGTCGGGCGTGGTTTGGAACAGTTGGACCGCCTGTGGCGCAGGGTCGGGTTGGTTCAAGTACACCTCGGCCGCGCGGCAATCGATACAGTGACACTGGGCATGGCTGCCGCGTGCGGGTGTCATGCCGCGCAAGGTCCCTTTGATGGTCCCGCAGTTGCAGGCAAAGGGCAGATCACGCGGCGCGGCGGGCATTATGCTGTCGACTTCTGGGCCGGGACAGAGGCCTTGTCGACATTGGCTGGGGCGGCGGCTGCTTGGGGGGCCGCTGCCTTGGCCGTGCGCTGGTTTTCATCGATGAATTTCAGCACCAGCGGGCGGATATTCTCGCGCCAGCTTTTGCCTGCGAAGATACCATAGTGCCCTGCGCCGTCTTCAAGATGGCTGGCCTTTTTGTCGTCGGGCAGGCCGGTGCACAGTTCCAGCGCGGCGACACATTGGCCAGGGGCCGAGATATCATCCTTGGTGCCTTCGACGGTTTTCACCGCAACATCTGTGATCTTGCCGATGTCGACGGGCTGGCCTTGGATCGTGAAGCTGTTGGTGCCGATTTCATTGTCCTTAAAGATCCGCTGCACGGTAGACAGGTAGAATTCGGCGGGCATGTCCATCACGGCGAGGTATTCGTCGTAGAACTTGTTGTGCTTGTCGTGGTCGCCTGCCGTCCCCTGTGCGACGCGCATGATCTGGTCGCGGAAGGCTTTGGCGTGGGTTTCGGCGTTCATCGTGATGAAAGAGTTCAGCTGTAACAGACCGGGATAGACCTTGCGGCCCACGCCTTGGTGCTGAAAGCCGACCTGCTGGATCATCATTTCTTGCAGCTGGTTCATGTTCACGCGGTGGCCGAAATCCGTCACCTCTGTGGGGCTGGCGGCGGTATCGATCGGCCCGCCAATCAACGTGAGCGAGCTGGGCTGTGCCTTGGGATCCTGTTCGGCCAGATAGGCGGTCGCGGCAAGGGTCAGCGGCGCAGGCTGGCAGACGGCGATCACATGCACGTCGGGGCCCAGATGGCGCATATAGTCGACCAGCCGCAGGGTATAATCCTCTACGTCGAACTTGCCGGCGCTGACAGGGATGTCGCGGGCATTATGCCAGTCGGTGATGTACAAATCTGCATCGGGGATCAGGCTGATCACGGTGGATCGCAGCAGGGTCGCATAGTGGCCGGACATGGGCGCGACCAGCAGGATCTTGCGCTTGGGCGTGTCGCGGCCCTGCACAACAAAATGCACCAGATCGCCAAACGGACCTTCAAGCTCTTTTTCAATCAGGACGGGATGATCCAGACCATCGGCACCAACAGCCGGCGGAATGTCCCAATCAGGTTTGACCACCATGCGCGAAAAGCTGCGTTCGGTTACTTCGCCCCAAGCGGCCATCCAGTTCAACGCGGGGTTCGGAACAGCGGCAAAAGCGGGATACGATGCCATCGCCAACGCGGTGGCGCCAAGCCACTGATTGGTGTTTCTCATCGTTTCCATTAAATCGTAAGATGCCATATACTTCATGTAAGGGGTCTCCTGTTGGGGGGCCTTGCGCCCTGCATCTTGTCGGACCCTCCCCCAAAGGTCGGCGCGATGCTGCAGGTGCAAACATAGGGAGGAACGGTTAACATGACAATAAAAACAACTAAGACCGACGTTGAGAGTTCCAAGGCACAGGAACGTATGGAGGAAAACCTGCGCAAGGTCGAAGCGCTGGGGGCTCGGCTGTCGCAGATCATGGTCGGCCGGGACACGCATCAGGCGAGTTTGGACGGCCCGAATCAGGAGCTGTTCACAAAGGCTGCGACGTCCTATTGGGCCGAAGCTGTGCAAAATCCGGCCAAGATGATCGAGCAGCAGGTGTCGTACTGGAGCAAATCTGTCAGCCACTTCGTCGAGGCGCAGCAGGCGCTGGCCAAAGGCAAGCTGGCAGCCCCTGAAGATACCGCGCCCGAGGACCGCCGCTTTGCCAACCCGTTGTGGAAATCGCACCCCTATTTCAATTTTGTCAAACAACAGTACCAGATCAACGCAGAGGCGCTTGGCCAAGCGGTCGAGAACGTCGCCGATCTGGCCCCGCACGAACGCAAACGCCTGAGCTACTTTAGCCGCCAGATCGTTGATCTGATGAGCCCGACAAATTTTCTGGCCACCAACCCCGATGCTTTGGAACGCGCCGTCGCCACAGAAGGCGAAAGCCTGATCCGCGGGCTTGAGAACCTGATCGCGGACCTGGAGGCCAACAACGGCGAGCTGGTCGTGCGGCTGGCGGATGACAGCGCGTTCGAGCTGGGCCGCAACATCGCCACAACCCCTGGCAAGGTCGTGTTCCGCAGCAAACTGTTCGAACTGATCCAGTATAGCCCCAGTACCGAAAAGGTGGACGCCACCCCCATCGTGATCTTTCCGCCGTGGATCAACAAATTCTACATTCTTGATCTGAAGGAGCAGAACAGTCTGGTCAAATGGATCGTGGATCAGGGCTATACGTTGTTCATGGTGTCATGGGTTAATCCCGACAAAAGCTATCGTGACGTCGGAATGGGCGACTATATCGAAGACGGCTTTGTGACCGCGATCAACGAGGCCAAGGCGATCACCGGTCAAGACAATGTGCATGCCGTGGGGTATTGCATTGCAGGCACGACACTGGCGCTGGCGCTGTCGCTGATGAAACAGCGGGGCGATACGTCGGTCAAATCCGCGACCTTCTTTACCGCGCTGACCGACTTTTCCGATCAGGGGGAGTTCCAGCCGTTCCTGACAGATGATTTTATTGACGGGATCGAGGCAGAGACCCAGGACAAAGGCATGCTGCCGTCGCTCATCATGGCGCGTACCTTTTCCTTTTTGCGGTCGAATGATCTGGTCTATGGACCTGCGATCAAGAGCTATATGCTGGGCGATACGCCGCCCGCCTTTGATCTGCTTTACTGGAACGGCGACGGGGCGAACCTGCCGCAGCGCATGGCGATGGAATATTTGCGGGGGCTTTGCCAACAGAACAAGCTGGTCGACGGCGGGTTCGACCTGCTGGGCCACTGTCTGAAGCTCGAAGACATTGACGTGCCGCTGATGGCGGTCGGCTGCGAGACGGACCACATCGCGCCGTGGAAAGACAGCTATCGCGGCGTGGGGCTGATGGGCAGCGCTGACAAGACATTTGTCATGACGCAGTCGGGGCACATCGCAGGCATCGTGAATCCGCCCAGCAAGGGCAAATACGGCCACTATACCAACGCTGATGTATCGCTGGATCACAAGGACTGGCTAGAGGGCGCGGCCTTCCATGAAGGGTCATGGTGGCCCCGCTGGGGGGCGTGGCTCGAGAATCAGTCCGACGGTAAGGTGGATGCACGTATTGCGGGTGAAAATGGCCGTGAGACGTTTGGCGATGCGCCCGGCACCTATGTGGCCCGCAGGGCAAGAGGTTGATCTAATTGCCCAATTTTTTAGGGGCGTGAGTGTCGAGAAATGACGATGCTGCAATGCAGAAAAAGCTTGCAATGCCGCACTGCAGCATCTATCTTAAGCTTAGTCATAACGAAGCGGTAGACGCCGCTTACCCCCATAAGGAGAGTTTATCATGACGAAGACACCAGATTTCGCCGCGATGATGAAAGACATGATGGGTGCATTCCCCGTTGACACATCCGCAATGAACGATGCGTTCAAAACCACCGCGACGCTGAACGAAAAGCTGTCCGGTGTGGCCTTGAGCGCCGCTGAGAAATCCGCAGCGATTTCCAGCAAATGGACTCAAGACACGCTGACAAAAATGTCGGAAATGTCGAAAGCCAAGCAAGAGCCTGCTGACTACGCCAAAGCAATGACCGAGTTCACCTCGGCCTCTGCCGAAGTTGCGTCCGAGCACATGGCCGCTTTCGCCGAGATCGCCAAGAAGGTCCAGATGGACACTGTTGAGCTGATGATGGCTGCTGGCAAAGACATGTCCGAAGAAGCAACGGCTGCTGTCAAAAAGGCAACTTCCGACGCGACAGCCGCGACAAAGAAAGCCACAGCGAAGTAATCGCTCTGGCCTTTGGTACAGTAAAGATTAATGAGGGCAGACTTTGCGGTCTGCCCTTTTTTGTGGCGCCTATCTTTTTCATTTAAGCTGCCCTAAGCTGCAATGCAGCATGCCTATTTGGGAAGGACCTAGTGTGACCGAAACAGTCAAGCCCCTGCTTATCAAACGATATGCAAGCCGCCGCCTGTATAATACCGAAACCAGTGATTATGTCACTTTAGACGATATTTCGGGCTTTATCCGCGATGGCCGAGAGGTGAAGATTGTGGACCTGAAATCAGGCGACGATCTGACCCGCCAATACCTACTGCAAATTATCGCCGAACACGAAAGCCGCGGTGAATCCGTGCTGCCCGTGGATGTGCTGAACGATCTTGTCCGCAGCTATATGTCCCCCGATGCCAGTGTCGTGCCGCAGTTCCTGAAATCGTCGTTCGATATGCTGCGCGATGGTCAGGCACGGGTGCTCGAGAATATCAACACGATCAACCCGATGTCGAAAATGCCGGGCTTCGAGGTCATGCAGGCCCAGCAAGAGGCCTTTATGAAAGCGATGACAGGCAACATTCCGACGCCTTGGAATGGCATGGGGGGTGGTGATGCGCGCCCCGCTAAGGGGGGCGGTCAGGATGAAAGTCTTGATGCGATCAAACAGCAGCTGGCCGAGCTGCAAGAGAAACTGTCCAAGCTGAAGTAGCCTCTTTTTCGGTGCGTTAGAACGGTCAAAGCCCACCCGCTGACGGGTGGGCTTTGCTGTGTCTGCCGGATGCCTCCGGCGGGAGTTTATCTGGCAAAATGAAGCCTTAGGCCGCGGCGGATTTTGTAACCGAGGCCAGCGCCCCCAGCAGCACATTGACGATGGCATCCAGATCGGCGGTTTGCAGTTGCACGGGCAGGCGCACATCGCAGGCGGTCATTAACATGGCGCGGGTCTGGGGCAGGTCGGGCAAATCCTGAATGAACTGCCAGTTCCAGAAAGCGCGCGCATTGTCGGTGCTTTGACCAAAGACCTGGACCTTGACGCCCGCCTTGGCGCTGGCATCTGCAAAGCCGCGGATGGCGGCGTCGTCCAAGCCAACCAGATTGAACTGGATGGAATCCGGTGCCCGGGTCTCGGGGGGGAGCGGGGCGGGGACGTCGATCTGTGGAACGGCATTCAGCTTGGCCGCGACATAGTCGTGGTTGCGCAAGCCATCCGCCACACGGCGGGGCAGTTCTGCCAGTTGGGCGCGGACCAACACAGCCGACAGGTTATTGAGCCGCAGATTGTAAAGCGGCAGCTGGTTCTGCCACCGCGCACAGGCGTCAGCGATGCCGGGGTGTTTCTTCCAGTTGTGCTCGTACGCCCCCGACATAATGATCGCACGGGCCGCGAGATTGGCGTCATCGGTGATCAGGATACCGCCTTCGCCCGCGTTGACCATCTTGTAGGACTGGAACGAGAAGCAGCCGATTTTACCGATGGTCCCTATCTTGCGGTCATGCCACAGCGTGCCAAGCGAATGAGCTGCGTCTTCGATCACGGGTATTTCTGCAGAGTCGCACAGCCGCATGATCGCATCCATATCCGAGGTATGCCCGCGCATGTGGCTTATGATCACCGCATCTACCGTCGGCAGCTTGGCGGCAAAATCTTTCATATCAATCCGGTAGTTCGCCCCGACTTCGCACAGCACCGGCGTATAATTGGCGTGGATCACGGCAGAGGGCACGGCAGCAAAGGTAAAGCCGGGGATCAGCACCTTGGCGTTCGGCGGCAGGTCCAGCGCCAGCAACGACAAAAACAGCGCGGCAGAGCACGAAGATACTGCCAGCGCATAGCGGCTGCCCATCATCTGCGCGAACTCGGCCTCAAGCAGGGAGACCGGCGCGTCGGCAGCAGCGGTGTAGCGAAACAGATCGCCGCTTTGCAACAGCTGCTCTATCTCGGCGCGGGCAGAGTCGGGAATGGCTTCGGCGCTGTGCATGTCGGGCAGGGTCATATTTCATTATCCTGAATGTTTGTTTTCAGAATGGTAAAACAATGCGCCCGTGGGACCAAGCCTTTTCCCGCTCCGCCTTATGAATGTTTTGTGACTAGATCCCCAGCCGATCGCGCAAGCTGAACCAGGTCATTGCCAGCGCAAGCAGCGGACTGCGCAAGGCTCCGCCGCCGGGGAAGCTGGGGGTGGGCAGGGCGCTCATGGTGTCAAAGCCATCGCCGTCGCCTTCAATTGCACGTGCCATCAGCTGGCCTGCGTGGATCGCCGTGCCGACGCCGTGGCCGGAATAGCCCGAGGCCGACAAGATATTCGGCGCAACACGTGCGAGAAACGGCAGACGCTTCATGGTGATCGCCAGCGTGCCGCCCCAAGCGTAATCGATTTTTACGTCGCGCAGAGCGGGGAAAACTTGGCTCATGGGCTTGCGGGCTTTGGCCGCGACATCACTGGGGAACCGGTAGCCATAGCTTTCGCCGCCGCCAAACAGCAGCCGCCCGTCATGGCTAAGCCGGAAATAATTCACCACGAATTTGCTATCGGCCACGGCGACGTCACGGGGCAACACTTCCTTTGTGCGATCCCCCAAGGGTTCGGTGGCGACGATAAAGTTGTTGATCGGCATCACCTTGGCCGCAACCTTGCGGTTCAGCCCGCCAAGATAGCCGTTGCAGGCAAGGATCACATGATCGGCCGTTACCCGCCCGCCATCGGTTTGCACGATGGCAGGGTCCCCTTCGGCGATATGGTGCACGGCGCTGCGTTCATAGATCTCTACCCCCGCGGCCGCCGCGGCACGGGCCAGTCCAAGGGCGAGGTTCAGGGGATGCAGATGCGCGGCACCCATATCCAGAATACCGCCAGCATAGGCCGGCGAGGCGCAGACGTTACGCAGGGCGTCGCGGTCCAACAGCTCTATCTGGTCGTAGCCATAGCGTTCTTGCAGAAAGCCGGCGTAGGCGTGCAGGTGATCCACATCCGCCGACGTGCTGGCGGTCCAGGCCACACCGGGCTTGAGGTGGCAGTCGATGTCATGGGTTGCGATCAGCTGCTTGACCAGCGCCTTGGCGTCTTCGCCCAGGTCCCACAGACGGCGGGCGGCGTCAGCACCGACCATCTTTTCCAAGGCGTCTTGTTCCACCCGCTGCCCGCTGCCCAGCTGACCGCCGTTGCGGCCCGATGCGCCAAAGCCCACACGCTGCGCTTCGACCAGCACCACGCGGCGCCCCGCTTGTGCCAGATGCAAGGCGGCGGACAGTCCGGTATAGCCGCCACCCACGATGCAGACATCGGCGCGCTGGTCCCCCTTTAGGGTTGGGTAGGGTGTGCTGGAGGTCGCGGTCGCAGCGTACCAGCTGTCGGGGTAACGCCCCGGCGCGTCATTTGCATATAGCAGATTCATGTCAGATCGGCCCCCGCAGTCGCTTCCAAATGGTCCTAAATCCTCGCCGAAGGCTCCCGCAGGCGATGCGGGCCTAGACGTTCATCAACAGGTGCTCGCGTTCCCACGGGGAAATGACATGCAGGAATTCCTCGTATTCGGCGCGTTTCACGATCGCATAGACGCGGGCGAACTCGGGCCCAAGCACCTCGTGCAAGGTTGTGGCCTCTTCGAACAGATCAAGTGCTGACCCTAGAACCTGCGGGATATCCCCGTCGCCGTCATAGGCATCACCCTTGAATTCGGGTTTGGGGTCTTTCTGTTCCATCATTCCTAGATAGCCGCAGGCCAGAGACGCCGCGATGCCGAGGTAGGGGTTGCAGTCCATCCCGGCCAGACGGTTCTCGACGCGGCGCGACGACGGGCCGGACAGGGGCACGCGGATGCCCGTGGTGCGATTGTCGCGGCCCCATTCCAGATTGATCGGCGCGGCGTGGTCTTTGACGTAGCGCCGATAGCTGTTCACATAGGGTGCAAGGACGGCCAGCGCGTCGGGCATGTGGTTTTGCATACCGGCGATAAAGTGATAAAACGCTTCCGTTTCGCCACCCTCCGGGTCAGAGAAGATGTTCTTGCCCGTTGTCGCGTCCAGCACCGAATGATGGATATGCATCGCGCTGCCGGGTTCATTGGCGATGGGTTTCGCCATGAAGGTGGCATAGCAATCGTGGCGCAGCGCGGCTTCGCGGATCAGACGTTTGAAATAGAACACTTCGTCTGCCAGACGCACAGGGTCGCCGTGGATCAGGTTGATCTCCAGCTGGCCCGCGCCGCCTTCTTGGGTGATGCCGTCAATCTCGAAGCCCTGCGCCTCTGCGAAATCATAGATGTCGTCGATCACGGGGCCGAATTCGTCCACGGCGGTCATGGAATAGGCCTGACGCGCAGCGGCGGGCCGGCCCGAGCGGCCCATCATCGGCTTGATCTCGTGGGCGGGGTCAAGGTTGCGGGCGACCAGAAAGAATTCCATCTCGGGGGCCACAACGGGTTCCCAGCCTTGCGCGCGATACAGCTCGACGACCCGCTTTAGCACATTGCGTGGCGAATAGCCGACAGCGTTGCCATCGCGATCATAGGCGTCATGAATGACTTGCAAGGTCCAGTCACCCGTCCAGGGGGCGGCGGTCGCGGTCGAGATATCGGGGCGCAGGATCATGTCTTTTTCGATGAAGCCGTCAACACCGGCGGCATCGCCCCATTCGCCGGTAATGGTCTGGTAGAAGATGCTGTCGGGAAGGTGAAAATACTCCTGACGCGCAAATTTCGTCGCGGGCACTGCCTTGCCGCGTGCGATGCCGGGAATATCAGGGATGATACATTCGACTTCGTCGAGCCGTCGACCCTCTAGATATGCACGTGCTGCGGGGGGAAGCTCTTCAAGCCAGTCGGACATCATAATCTCTCTTTCTTGAGGAAGTCTGCAATGTGGGCGGCGATTTTCGCGTTGTCAGTGGGGGCGCCCAGCAGGGCCGAGGCAGATTCAAGCTGGTGGTCGGGTACCACGCCCTTGCCGCGGGTGCGGATCAGCCCGTCGATGAAATCTTGCGTAAACTCGGGGTGGGGCTGGATCGTCCAGATTTGATCATCATAGAGCAAGGCGGCATTGGCGCAGAAATCTGATGCGCCGACAACCTTCGCGCCTTGGGGCAGTTCGGTGACCTGATCCTGATGCCAGGCGTTCAGCGCTAGCGTTTCGCCGTCGATGGTGTATTCGGTCCGGCCGACAGACCAGCCCCCCGCGAATTTTTCGACTTTGCCGCCAAGGGCTTGGGCGATAATCTGGTGGCCAAAGCAGATGCCGACCAAGGGGCGGCCTGCGTCGCGGATGCCACGGATCAGCTGTTCAAGCGGTGGGATCCAGTCGTGGTCTTCGTAGGCACCGTGTTTGGATCCGGTAATGAGCCAACCGTCGGCGTCGACCGCCGACGCGGGGAAGTCGCCATCGACAACCGACCAGATCTGAAACTCGAAATCATGCCCGCCCAGCAGTTTGACGAACATATCGCCATAATCGCCAAGCGCGTCTTTCATGTTGTCGGGGGAGTGGCCGGTCTGGAGGATGCCGATTTTCATGAGAGCCATCTGTCTACACCGTGTCCAGATAGATTTCGACCTGCTCTTGCGGGGTCAGTTCTTGCATATAATGCAGCTCTTGGCGTTTGGTCAGGATAAAGTTGCGCACCATTTCGGGGGCGAAAATGCGTTTCACCTCTTCCGAGTTCTCGAAGGCATCGATCGCGGATTTCCAGTCGCCCGGAATTTGCGGAAGTTCGGCGGCATAGGCGTTGCCGGTGATCGGGGCAGGGGGTTCGGCCCCGTCTTCGATGCCGTTCATCGCGGCCCCCAGCACGGCGGCCAGCATCAGATAGGGGTTCACGTCACCGCCCGACACACGGTGTTCGATACGCCGCGCCTTGTGGCTGCCCGACGGGATGCGGATCGACGAGGTACGGTTCTCATAGGCCCATGAAATGCCCGTGGGCGCGTGGGCACCGGGTACCATCCGGTCAAAGCTGTTGGCATGAGGGGCAAAGACCAGCGCGCAGCCGACCATGGCGTTCATACAGCCCGCAACCGCGTGGCGCATGATCGCGGTGCCTTGGGGGCCGCCGTCGTCAAAGACGTTGTTGCCGTTCTTGTCGAGCACAGAGAAATGCGTGTGCAGACCAGATCCGGGGTAATCCTCGTAGGGTTTCGCCATAAAGCTCGCGGCAAAGCCGTGACGGCGGGCAAGGCCCTTGACCAGCATCTTGAACAACCACGCATCATCGGCGGCGCGCAGGGCATCGTCGCAGTGCATCAGGTTGATTTCGAACTGGCCCAGACCTGCCTCTGAAATCGCGGTATCGGCGGGGATATCCATCTCTTCGCAGGCGTCATAAAGGTCGGTGAAGAATTCATCGAACTGGTCTAGCGCGCGGATCGACAGGGTTTCAGCCGCCTTGCGGCGTTTGCCCGACCGCGGCGACAGGGGCACCTGAAGCTTGCGGCCCGAATCGTCGATTAGAAAGAATTCAAGCTCGACTGCGCAGACCGGTGTCAGCCCGCGCGATTTATAGCGATCAACCACCGCGCGCAGGGCATGACGCGGGTCACCGCCATAGGGTCGGCCATCCTCGTGGAACATCCAGATCGGCAGCAGGGCTGACGGCGCATCAAGCCACGGCATCGGCAGAAAGCCACGCTCTGTCGGGTGCAGGATGCCATCGGCATCACCGCTTTCGAATACCAGCGGGCTGTCGTCGATGTCTTCGCCCCAGATGTCGAGGTTAAGCACCGACATCGGAAAGCGCGTGCCGTCCTCTACGACCTTGTCGGCAAAACGCGTGGGAATGCGCTTGCCTCGGGCCTGACCGTTCAGGTCAGCGGCGGCCACACGGATTGTGCGGACCTGAGGATGTTTGCGAAGCCAGTTTTTCATATCACACCTTGTAAGCGGCGGGCATGAACGGTGTTCTTAAAACATGAAAACCGAGGGGTGCGCCCACGCGCTAAATAATTTGATCAAAAAATAGATACTACCGGATCAGATTTAGACGCAAGCGAATTTTCCGCACCGATGACTGGGGCAGGTGGCGGTTAAGACGGCGATTGATCAGCCCAAAGACAGAGATGATCACAAGTGTCAGCAAAATGAAATAGCCGGCGAGGATGGGATAGGGGACGAACGGGTTGAAGGTTTTGTCCGCAAAATAGCTGGCATAATAAAGCGCATCGCCGCGTTGTTGCAGCGCCGGAAAACCGGTGAAAAAGACCAGCGTTGTCGCATGAAACAAGAAGATTGCCTCGTTGGTATAGGCGGGCCAGGCCAACCGCAGCATGGTCGGCCAGACGATGCGCTTGAAACGCGGCCAGCCCGAAATGCCATAGGCATCAGCGGCTTCGGTGTCGCCTTTGGGGATGGATTGCAGCGCGCCATAGAAAATCTCGGCCGAGTAGGCGGAGGTATTGAAGAATAAAACGATCAACGCCCCGAGCCACGCAGAGGTGAACATATCAAAGAACGGATGCACAGATTTTAGGCTAAGGAACAAGAAATAGCCGAAAAAGAACTGGATGAACAAAGGCGAGCCGCGGAACAGAAAAATAAACCATTCTGACGGTTTGCGCAGCCAAGGGCTGGGGTGCGCCTTGCCCACGGCCAGAACCGTTGCCAGCAGAAAGCCGCTGATCAGGGCGAAAAATCCGTAGTAGACGTTCCAGATCATGCCCGACCCGATCAGGGTGAATTGATCACACAGCGTAAAGTCACTGCGCGGCAGCAGCCGTTCACCATAGCCAAGAGAGCGCAGCCCGTAGGATTGGATCGTGTCCCAACAGGTCATACGGCGGCCTTTCGCTGTGCTTCACCACCGGCAGTGGCCTGACCTTTGGTCAGTCGCCGCATCAGCCGGTCAAGCACGATTTCGGACACACGGGTAAAGCAAAGGTAAAAGACCAGCAGCGCCAGAAAATACCACATGCGCCAGTCGGGGTGGGGGTAATCGGTAAAGCGCGGCGTCTTGGCCCCGCCCAGATCACGCGCCCAGTACACGATGTCTTCGATGCCCAGCAAGAACAGCAGCGGGGTCGCCTTGATCAGCACCATCCACAGATTGCCAAGCCCGGGCAGCGCATAGACCCACATCTGTGGCACAAGGATACGCCAGAAGGTCTGGCGCGGCGACATGCCGTAGGCTTCGCCGGTTTCGATCTGCGCCCGCGGCACGGCGCGCATCGCACCATAAAGCACATTGGCCGCAAAGGCGCCGAACACGATCGCAAAGGTCAGTACGGCGAGGGAAAAGCCATAGGCCTCGTGGACCCATTGCGCCGAATTCCCAAGCGGCATCTTGGCGGCCTGACAGACCAGAAAGTCACTGCCCTGACGGATCGGTTGATCCCAGTCGGGGCATTTCACCTTGTGGCGCAGGTATTCAATGCCCTGATCCAAGGCGATGACGAAAAACAAAAAGAACGCGATGTCCGGCACGCCGCGCACAACAGCGATATAGGTGCGGCCCAGCCATGACAGCGGTGCAAAGGGTGACCGTGCGGCCATTGCGCCCCCAAAGCCAAAGGCAAGCGCTGCGGGGGCGGTGATGGCAAGCAACAGCAATACAGTGCCGAATGCGCCATAGAATGCCAAATGCTTGCCCGTGGTCAGGTAGCACGTCAGCCATGACAGGCCGGAAAGCGTTTCTGGGTCAGTGCAAGCAAAAATAGCGAAATGTCCCGGTGGTATGCGCCCTTTGCGGGCGTCTGTATTGGGGTCTTTAGTCAGATCGGCAGTAAGAGAAAAGGGGGCGGCAGATGCGCCGCCCCGATCAAGATCAGAATGTTTTGGCGCCTTCGCCGAACCATTTGATGATCAGCTTGTTCAGGCTGCCGTCATCCTTCATCGACTGGATGGCGGTGTCGAACTTTGCTTTCAGCTCTGTGTCGCTTTCGCGCAGGCCAAGGCCGATGCCGTCGCCCAGTGGCACGTCGTCACCGACAAATATCATCTCGCCGCCGGATTCCTCGACCGTGGGGACCAGTGCGTCCTTATCGGCGAAAACCGCGTCTGCTTCGCCGTTGTTCACGGCTGCGACGGTTTCGTCATAGGTGGCAAATTCCAGCAAGGTGGCACCGGATTCGGCGACGTGACCCGCTTGGATCGTGCTGGTTTGTGCGGAAACGACGCCGCCTGTGATGTCGGCATCAGCCGATTTCGCAGCATAGGCAGAGGCCGCTGGCGGGAAGTAGTTCTGTGTGAAATCAATCACTTCTTCGCGCTCGTCGGTGATGCTCATGCCGGCGATGATGGTGTCGTAGTTGCCCGACGTCAGGTTCGGAATGATGCTGTCCCATTCGTTGGTGACCCATTCGCAGGTCAGCTCGGCGCGGGCGCACAGCTCGTCGCCGACTTCGCGCTCAAAGCCGTCTACTTCGCCAGCATCGTTCAGGAAGTTATAGGGAGGGTAGGCCCCTTCGGTCCCCATGCGGATGGTTTTGCCGTGGGCGTCTGCCATGGCGAAACCTGTGCTGAGCGCCAGTGCGGCAGTGGCAAGAACGAGTGTTTTCATTTTGAAGTCTCCCAGTTTATTGTTTTTAGGTCGTTTTTAGTCCGCGTGGGTGGCCGAGAGGAACCCGCGCAGACGTTCCGATTTAGGGGCACCGAACAATACGTCAGGGGCCCCTTGTTCTTCGATCAAACCCTGATGCAGGAAAACGACGTGGTCCGACACATCGGCCGCCAGTTTCATATCATGGGTTACGATCATCATGGTCCGCCCTTCGGCGGCCAGATCCTTGATGACTTTGACGACCTCTTGTTCAAGCTCGGGATCAAGCGCCGAGGTCGGTTCGTCAAATAGCAGTGCTTCGGGTTCCATACACAACCCGCGCGCGATGGCGGCGCGTTGCTGTTGGCCGCCCGACAGCTGCGCCGGAAAGACATCGCATTTGTCGCCGATGCCCACCTTGTCGAGGTACGCCCGTGCCGCGGCCTCGACCTCGGCGCGGTCGCGGCGCAGCACGGTGAGGGGGGCCTCCATCACGTTTTGCAGAATCGTCATATGGGCCCACAGGTTGAACTGCTGAAACACCATCGACAGGTTCGTGCGGATGCGCAGCACTTGCTTGGGATCGGCGGGGCGGCGGTTGTGGCCCGTGCCTTTCCATGCGACCGCCTCGCCGTTAAAGCGCAAATCGCCCTGCTGGCTGTCTTCGAGCAGATTACAGCAGCGCAACAACGTGGATTTACCAGAGCCCGACGACCCGATCAGCGAAATGACATGCCCCCGAGGGGCCTTGACCGACACCCCTTTGAGCACCTCCAGAGGGCCATAGGCCTTGTGCAGGTTGTTGATCTCGATAACGGGGGGCTGTTCTGTCACTGTGCTGCCTTATTGTGCATTCCGCAGCAAGTTAAGGTGATTTTCACAGGGATTTGCAATCTTGAACTTGGGTTTCGCCCAATAATTCAAAGGTTGACCCCGCGTAAGATCGCCACCTGCGCGTAAACTAGTCTTTGTCTTCAATCTGTTTGCGTACGATGGCGCTGTCGGTGTCCGAGACCCCCAGCAAATTGGTCACCAAGCGAAGCAGGGCGTTCTCTTCGTCAGAGCGCATGCCGTCAGCCAGCACGACTTCCCACAGCGCTTTGATCACCGCAAGGCGGGCGTCATAGGGCACAGCATCCTTGATCGCGCGGGTAAAGCGGACGGTATCGGGGGCTTCGGCCTCAAGCGCTTCGGCGTCGGCACGCAGGGAGGCGGTGTCGTCACCATCCAGCGCATAGCGTTTGGCGATGATCTGGTCGATGCGCGCGCGCTCAGACGGGGCGTATTCATTGTCCGACTTGGCGATGCGCACCAAAAGCGCGGTCAGCGCAAGGCGGGCATCCCCATCGGGAAGCTGGGCGGGATCAGGCTGGGTCAGCCGTTTGATGAATTCTGCAAACATGGGCGTGATATAGAGCGGTTGCGGCGCAAGGCCAAGGTCACAAAGCTTTCAACGCTTTTTCGCGGGCGGCGGACATATCTTTGTCACTGAGCCCAAGCGCGGTTTCGATTGCCAGCAGCTGGATTTCAATGTCGTCGTCCCGCGCCCCATCGGCCAGCGCCACAGACCACATCGCATCGCCAAGCGCCTTGCGGTCGTCATAGGCGACTTCCTCGCGCAGGATTTGCGCAAATTCAGGCGTGCCGGGGGCATGGCGTTCCAAGGCTTCGCAGGTGGCACGCAGTTTCGCGGCCTCGATCGGTTTCAAACCAAAGGTCTGCGCCAGAATGCGGTCGATCTGTCCGACTTCGGCAGCACGGTAGGTGCGATCGGCCAGCGCCACACGCACCAGCAACGCACCAAGGGCAAGCTGTGGGGTCGGCTGTGGCAGCGGCTTGGGGTCCGGCTTGCGGCGGGGGAATAGACGTTCAAACATGGCAACTCTTTATCGTTCGGGGCGTTCTAGGCTAACTCAAATCAAAGCCCGACGTTCCAATCGGCCCATATTCGCAAAGGGGTGATGTATAAAAAGCGCAATTCTAAACGCGCGCGCAACTGCTGTTCGTGGCCTCAGGCGTCATAGCCTTCGACGATGACAAGATTGCCATCCGAAACCGACGACCGGATGTCTTTGGCCGCCTGATACCCGTCGCTTTCATAGCAGGCCACGGCATCAGCAAGAGAGGCAAATTCGATCACAACGATGCGCGGGTGTGACGTACCTTCGCGGATGTCTGGCGTGGCCCCACGGACCAGAAACTTTGCCCCGAAATCTGCAAAAGGCTTGGCATTTGCAGCGCGGTATTTGTCGTAGACCTCGGCGTCACGGACGTCGACATTTGCGATCCAGTATCCTTTGGGCATCGGTAGCTCCTTATCTGGGGAGAGTTTTGAACTTGGCCGTCAGACGGGCTGCTTCTTCCTTGAGCCCGTATGGCGGGTTCAACACGAACATGCCCGATCCGACCATCCCGTGACCGGGGCGGGCAGGGGCAAAGCTGACCTCGTGGCGCAGTGCTTCGGGGTGGGCCCCCATCAGCGCGCTCAGCATCGGCTGGTGCGCCTTGCTGGTCAAAATCGGATACCACAGCGCAATGATGCCGACGTTCCATGCGCGGGCGAGCTTGCCAATGTGGCGCGGGATATCGACGTAATCGGTTTTAATCTCGAAGCTGGGGTCGATCAGCATCAGGCCACGGCGCGGGGTGGGCGGCGTCAGGGCAAAAGCCATGTCGAACCCGTCGCGGTAGTGACACTTGGCATTATAGGGCGACATCGCCAGATCAAGGGCGGCATGTTCACCGGGATGCAGTTCGGCCAGTTGGATGCTGTCGCTGTCGCGCAGCAGCTTGGCGGCCAAGAGCGGCGAACCGGGATAGGCATCGGCCCCTTGCTCACGCGTGATCTGATCGAGCACCTGCGCGTAGGGATGCGTATTGCCAAACCAGCCACGGGCACGGCCAATGCCCTGCGCCGCCTCGCCGGTTTTCAGGGCAGGGGTGTCGGACAGGTCATACAACGCGCGACCGGCATGGGTTTCCAGATAGGACAGCGGTTTGTCCTTGCGCGTCAGATACCCCAACATCCACGCCAGCAGGCTGTGTTTGTGAACATCGGCCAGATTGCCGGCGTGGTAGATATGTTGGTAGCTGAGCATGCCGAGGGCCGCCTTTCGCGAGGGTCAGACCAGCCGCGACATTTCCTTGGCGGCGCGGATGAAGTCCTTGAACAAGGGGTGCGGATCAAAGGGTTTGGATTTCAGTTCGGGGTGGAACTGGACGCCAATGAACCACGGGTGATCGGACCATTCCACGATCTCGGGCAGCATGCCATCGGGCGACATCCCCGAGAAGGTCAGACCGGCTTTTTCCAATTTCTCGCGGTAGGCGGTGTCGACCTCATAGCGGTGACGGTGACGCTCGTCGATGGACGTGGTGCCATAAATATTGGCCACGTTCGATCCTTCTTTGAGCGTCGCATCATAGGCACCAAGACGCATTGTGCCACCTTTGTCGTCGTCCAGCTTGCGTTCGACCTTGTGGTTGCCCTGCACCCATTCCTTGAGGTGGTAGACGACGGGTTCAAAACGCTTTTTGCCGCTGGATTCGTGGTCGAATTCTTCGGAGCCCGCAGTCGTCAGGCCCGCCACGTTACGCGCGGCTTCGATGACGGCCATCTGCATGCCCAGACAGATCCCCAGATAGGGGACTTTCTGTTCGCGGGCATATTGTGCGGCCTTGATCTTGCCTTCGGTACCGCGTTCGCCAAACCCGCCGGGCACGAGGATCGCGTGGAACCCTTCGAGGTGCGAGGACAGGTCGTCGCTTTGATCAAAGACCTCGGCATCGACCCATTCAATCTTGACCTTGACCCGATTGGCCATGCCACCGTGGGTCAGCGCCTCTGCGATGGATTTATAGGCGTCCTCAAGCTGGGTGTACTTGCCGACGATGGCGACTTTGACTTCGCCTTCGGGGTTGTGCACGCGGTCAGAGACATCGCGCCAGACCGACAGTTCAGGCTTGGGTGCGGGGGAGATATCGAAGGCATCCAGCACGGCCTGATCCAGCCCTTGCGCGTGATAGGCCAGCGGCGCGTCATAGATGGTTTTCAGGTCATAGGCCGCAACCACGGCCTCTTTGCGGACGTTACAGAAAAGGGCGATCTTCTCGCGCTCTTTCTCGGGGATCGGGTGTTCGGAACGGCAGACCAGAATGTCGGGCGCGATCCCGATGCTTTGCAATTCCTTGACGGAGTGTTGCGTCGGTTTGGTCTTTAGCTCGCCGCTGGCTGCCAGATAGGGCAGTAGGGTGAGGTGCATAAAGATACACTGGCCGCGCGGTTTGTCATGGCTGAACTGGCGGATCGCCTCAAAGAAGGGCAGGCCTTCGATGTCGCCGACCGTGCCGCCGATTTCGCACAGCATAAAGTCGACCTCGTCATCGCCGATATGCAGGAAATCCTTGATCTCGTTGGTGACGTGGGGAATCACCTGAATGGTCTTGCCCAGATAGTCACCGCGACGCTCTTTCTCGAGCACGGTGGAATAGACCCGACCAGAGCTGATCGAATCCGTCTTGCGTGCCGCGACGCCGGTAAAGCGTTCGTAGTGGCCCAGATCCAGATCGGTTTCGGCACCATCGTCGGTCACAAAAACTTCGCCATGTTCAAAGGGCGACATCGTGCCGGGATCGACGTTCAGGTAAGGGTCCAGTTTGCGCAGACGGACGGAAAAGCCACGCGCTTGCAGCAAGGCCCCCAAAGCCGCAGAGGCAAGACCTTTGCCAAGGCTGGAAACCACACCGCCGGTGATAAAAATATAGCGTGCCATGTGATGAAGGCCCCCGTGAGTTCAGATTTGATGTGGCAAAAGCCAAGCAATTGAGCTGCGGAAAACCGCAGCATCACGGGACTTATACCTAACAGGATTCGGATGGAAAAAGCAAGGCCAAGCCGCAACATCCTGTTGCGTATCTTGGCCTTACCTCAAGCTGTTGTAGTGTCTGGATTAATCCGCAGTCGGAACTTGCGGTGTGTTTTCCGCAGGTGTCGGCGGCAGCAGTGAATCGGTATCGGGCAGCGCTGGTGCGTCACCTTGGTTCAGCGCTGGTGGCGTGCCGCCCAGACGGTCGATTACCGAGGAACCGGCGGATTTTTCAGCCGCGATGATGGTCAGTGTAATCGAGGTCACGATAAAGGCCGCGGCCAAAATCCAGGTCAGTTTGCCCATGGCAGTGGCTGCCGAGCGACCGGAAACGGCACCGCCGCCCCCACCGCCCATGCCAAGGCCGCCCCCTTCGGACCGTTGCAGCAACACGACTGCAATCAGGCCAAGGGCCAGAATGAGATGGACAATCAGGACTACATTTTCCATTGGTACCTACGGCTCTGCGGTTTTGACTTTGGGCGTGTCTAGGCAAGTTTGCCTATGGGGGCAAGGGAGGATTGGCCCGCGTTGCCCCGCTTGGGCAGAAAGCCCGCGTCAGGTTTCCACATCATCCACATCTGCCTGCCCCGATACGGCGCGGCGAAAGATGCTCCAGCTGAGGCCGATGCCCAGTACAAAGCTCAGCGCGACAAGGCCGAGCCACAGGTTAAAACTGCCGTTATCCAGCCGCAGGACCCCCAGATCATAGAGCACCCAGAGGCTGGCCCCGACCAGTGCCAGCACCAGCAACATCCCCAACCCGCCAATAGAGCGCAGCGTCGCACGCAGATAGACAACATAGCCGATGAGCAGCAGCAGCCCCAGCAAGACGGCGATGGACAGATTCATATGGCCGTAGCGCATGACCCATGTGACATAGTTATAAGACGTCGGATTAAAGGTCGCGGCCAACAGCACAAAGGCGCAGGCCCAACGTATGAAAAAACCCATCTGTGGTACTTCCTTGTTTGGTCTGGCTTGGAATATCGGCGCTACCGTAGCAAAGTCTATGGGGACGGGTTCAAGTTTTACCGCTCGAGGCCGATAAATGCCGAGAAATGTGACGCCGCGGCGTTTTGGCTGCATTTTACAGTTTCGGACCTTGGCGGTCGTCGCTATACCTCCACGGGTTTGCACGGTTATTTGAACTGTTAAAGGAATATCTTCATGGCCAACGTCGTAGTCGTAGGCGCCCAGTGGGGCGACGAAGGAAAAGGCAAAATCGTTGACTGGCTCAGCGAACGGGCCGATGTCATCGCCCGCTTTCAGGGTGGCCATAACGCGGGCCACACGCTGGTCATCGACGGCAAGGTCTACAAGCTGCACGCGCTGCCCTCGGGTGTTGTACGCGGCGGCAAGCTTTCGGTTATCGGCAACGGTGTTGTGCTTGACCCGTGGCACCTGCTGAAAGAAATCGAAACGATCCGCGCCCAAGGCGTCGAGATCACGCCCGAAACGCTGATGATCGCGGAAAACACGCCGCTGATCATGCCCTACCACGGCGAGTTGGACCGCGCCCGCGAAGAGGCCGCGTCAAAAGGTACCAAAATCGGGACCACCGGTCGCGGCATCGGGCCGTGCTACGAGGATAAAGTCGGTCGCCGCGCCATCCGCGTTGCCGATCTGGCCGACCCTGCCACGCTCGAGGCACGCGTCGACCGCGCGTTGCAGCACCACGATCCGCTGCGTAAGGGTCTGGGCGTCGAAGCGATTGACCGCGACGGACTGGTTGAACTGCTCAAAGAGATCGCGCCGAAGATCCTTGAATATGCTGCACCTGTCTGGAAGGTGATGAACGAAAAGCGCAAAGCCGGTAAGCGTATCCTGTTCGAAGGTGCCCAAGGCGCGCTGCTCGACATCGACTTTGGTACCTATCCTTTCGTCACCTCCTCTAACGTGATTGCAGGGCAGGCGGCGACGGGTGTGGGCATCGGTCCGGGCGCGATCGACTATGTTCTGGGGATCGTCAAAGCCTATACCACGCGCGTCGGCGAAGGCCCGTTCCCGACTGAACTGGACGATGCCGACGGTCAACGTCTGGGCGAACGCGGCCACGAATTCGGCACCACCACCGGGCGCAAGCGTCGCTGTGGCTGGTTCGATGCAGCCCTTGTGCGCCAGACCTGTGTCACCAGTGGCGTGACCGGCATCTCGCTTACCAAGCTTGACGTGCTTGACGGGTTTGAGACGCTCAAGATCTGCACCGGCTATGATCTGGACGGTCAAGTGTTGGATTACCTGCCCACGGCAGCCGATCAACAAGCCCGCTGCACCCCGATCTACGAGGAAGTGCCGGGGTGGTCCGAAAGCACCGAAGGCGCGCGCAGCTGGGCTGATCTGCCCGCGAACGCGATCAAATACGTGCGCCGCATCGAGGAGTTGATCCAGTGCCCCGTCGCGATGCTGTCGACCTCGCCAGAGCGGGAAGATACGATTCTGGTCACTGACCCCTTCGCCGATTGATCTATATCGCCGGGGGCCCTGCGGGGCCCTTGGCACCTGATGAAAGGACACTACGATGGCCCTTGGGTATAAAGCACGACGCCGTTGGGCGCTGGTCATTCTTCTGGTCGGTCTGCCGCTCTATATCATTGCGGCTGTCGTCGCGGTGTCGCTGTTTGACCGGCCGCCGTTCTGGGTCGAACTGCTGATCTATATTGCGCTTGGCGTGGTCTGGGCGATCCCGCTCAAGTTCGTGTTCAAAGGCATCGGTCAGGCCGATCCGAACGCGCGCGACGACGCTGAATAGAACCGCTTTGGTGGGCCCGCCTTGCGGATACACGACCTTGCATCATAATAAAAAAACGGCCCCCGAGGGGGCCGTTTTGCGTTCCGAACCTTCTGCTTGGCCAGCTTAGCCGGCGGCGCGTTCATCTGGCTGAAAACCGATTTGTTTTGACGCTTTGAACCGGCCACCGTCCAGCTTTTGAAGCTTGCCGGTGCGCAGCAGTAGACCAAACGACCGCAGGCCTTCCTCGCGGCTAAAGTCGTCGGCACCGCCTTGGCGCACTGTGTTCATCAACTGCGGGCGCGAGAATTCGTCCATCCCTTCGACAAAGGCCATATAGGCCGCGGCGGCTTCCAGCAGGTCGGGCAGTTTGGTCGCACCCATCTCTTCGGCAAATTCGGCGAACCCACCGGCCTGTGGAACTGGCGCGGGGGCTGGCGCGACTGCGGCCACGCGACGGGGGCGTACAGGGGTGACGTTGCGCGGCTGGTGGGTGTCGATCCGCTGTGCCGCCACCAGCTTGAGCGGTGCAGGGCGTGGCTCTGCCGGACGCTCGGTACGGGCGGTGGTCGTCGCGGGACGGCGGGGTTTAACCACTTCTGCAAGATCGCTACGGTAGGCGTTATTCGTTTGCTCGGTCGTGGCGGGCGCGCCAAGGGCGATGTCGGCCTTTTTCGCGGCAACTGCTGCACGCAGATGGGTGATCGCGTCGCGGCGGGTGGCGGCTTCGGGTTCGTCCATTTGGTTGTCGGTTTCGGCAAGCAGGCGGTTCATGTCCGGTCCGGTATCCGCGTCGAGCGTTGGCAGGCTGCGACGCTGGGCTGCATCTTTGCGCGCTTCGGCTTCGGGCTCTGCCGCCGTTTCGGTGTCGTCTTTCGACAATTCGGCATCTGTATCTTCTGACACGTCTTCCGCGGTGGTTTCGTCTTCCGCAGTGATCTCGTCTTCCACCGCAGTGTCCGCATCCTCTTCGGGCGCGTCGGCCAGCGTGTCGGCGGAGGCAGAGGGCAATGTCGCCTCAAGCTCGGCCAGCTCGCGGGCCAAATCTTCTTCGTCCTCGTCCGAGAGCGTCGATTCGGGATCACGCGCACGGCGCGCGGCGGGCTTGTCAGCCTCTTCCAGCACGGCGGGGGCGTCTTCTTCGACTTCTTCCAGCTCGCCCGCGGCGATGGCGCGGTCGATGTCGGCGCGCTTCACCTTGAGCACGCGACCACGGGGCGCGGTGTCTTCGACGGCTTCAAACTCTTCGCTTTCAGCTGTGTCGTCGTCCTGCGCATCATCTTCGTCGGACGCGTTGTCTTGCGCCGTCGCGTCAGGCTGCTGTTCTGGAGTGTCGTCGTGGTCTTGGGTCGCAGTTTCGGCCGGCGCTGCGGATTCCTCTGCTTGCGTATCGGATGAAGGCGCGTGGGCGATGTCTTCGACGGTATCATCCGCATTCAACGCATCCTCGATGTCGTGAATGGCGCTGGCGATGATATCATCGATGTCTGCTTTGGTGTCGGTTGCGGCGTCATCCTCAGAGATCTGGGGATGTTGCGCAGCGGGCACATCCTGATTGGCGACCACGGCGCGGATGCGCTGCAGTTTGGCCGCGATGCTATCGACGGCGGGTGCCGCTACCGGCTGGATTTCGGCGTCCTGGTCGTCGAGGGTCACGGTGTTGCGTGGGCTATCGGCGAAGAACGCCTCGACGTCCTCGTCGGGCTGGCCGGGAACGATATCCACCTCGGCGGCCGGCGCTTTGGGGGCTTCGGCCTGCGGAGCAGGGGCTTGGTAGGCAGGCTGCGGTGTCTCAACGGCGCGGCTGACCGCATCAACGCGCTGCGTGACAGTTTCGGCCTGCGCTGCAGGGGCGGTCTCAGCTGTGTCGGCTTTCAAGGCGTTGACGCTGTAGGCGTCGTAATAGGCGGAAATTTCCTGAGGCCCGCGGGGCGCAAAAGAGGTCGATACGACCGACGGGCTCGCAGGTGCAGGGGCAGGGCTTTGCTGCGCTTGCGCTGCGGCTTTTTCGGGCGTTTGTGCGCTCAGGACAATCTGTCCGTCTTGCTGACGCGCCTCGACGCGGCGCGAAATCTCTTTTTGTGCGATATGTGCCAGCATCTCCGCATCGGGCTGTGCGGGTTCTGCACCGAAATACCGATCCTCCGACGACAAATCGCGAAAATATTCCGCGATGGCCTTCATGGTGCCGAATGAATCGTCAAAGCCTTCCAACGTGCACGAGAAAGTGCCGTATGAGACCGTCAGAATTTTGTTATTATTCATCATCGGATGGTCGTCCTCTGCCTATTTGCAGCTTACTGTTTACCATAAGGTTCAAGACCAATTCGGCTCGAATCTGTGCCCTGCAACGTATCATTTAATGTCAAAATTGCGGCATTGTTTCCAATTTGAGGTAAATCGCCGTGAAAACAACGATTGTTGCAAGCAACAGCCCTATAACGGTCGTTGGGGGCGGGCAGGTGGGTCCGGATGACCTGAACGACGCGCTGCAGCTTGCGCCGATGTGCGTAGCGGTCGACGGCGGGGCCAATCTGGCCGTTGCCCAGGGGGTAGAGGTCGCGGCGCTGGTCGGCGACTTTGATTCCGTAACGTCCGAAACCCTGTCCCGCATCCCGTCTGCGCGTCAGTTCAAACTGGCAGAGCAAGAGACGACCGACTTTGACAAAGCGCTCCGGTCGGTGGCTGCCCCCTTGATCGTGGCGGTCGGTTTTTCGGGAGGGCGCGTGGACCATCAGCTTGCGGCCCTGAGCAGTCTGGCGCGCCACCTCCACCAACGCTGCCTGCTGATCGCTGGCACGCAGCTTATCTTTCTCGCTCCGCCGAACTTAACCCTGCCGACGCGGGCAGGCGATATTGTGTCGGTATATCCGCTGGCCGCAGTGCGGGGGCAAAGCCGCGGGTTGGAGTGGCCGCTTGACGGGCTAGAGCTGTCGCCGCTTGGGCGTTTGGGCACATCGAACCGGGCCACAGGTGCCCTGACGCTTTCGATGGACCGCCCCGCCGCGCTGCTGATGGTGCCACGGGACCTCATGCAGCAGGTTGCACAAGCGTTGCTGCGGCCAGACGCCGCTGGGTGGCCTGCTCTCGCAGAATAATATAAAGCCCCGCGGCCATAGTGATCCCCATGCCGAGCGCCGCCAGCGCATTGGGGAAATCGCCAAAAACGATCAACCCGACCAGCGTCGCCACGGGAATTTCGAGATATTGCATAGGGGCCAGCGTTGCCGAGGGGGCGTAGCGCAGGGACCATGTCATCAGCAGATGCGCGATGCTTCCCAGTACGCCCATGGCGATCAGCAGCGACCAATCTGTTGTGTCAGGCGCGATCCATCCCAAGGCGGGCAGCGCCACGCCCTGACCAAGCGCCAGGAACGGCAGCATGATCACCAAGGCCATAAACCCGCTGACCGTTTGCAGGCTGATCGGGTCGGTGTGTTTCGCAATCTGCCGGGTCACCAGCATGAACAGGGCAAAGTTCAGCGCAACGCCAACCGGCAGCAGGGCGGGCCAGCCGACCTCGACAAAGCTGGGTTGCACCACCAGCAGCGTGCCGCAAAAGCCGACGATACACGCGATTAGCCGACGGGGCCCGACCTCTTCCTTCAGGACATATTTGCCGAGCAAGAGCATGAAGAAGGGCATGACAAAGATAATCGCCACCGCATCCGCAAGGGGCAGGTATTTCAGCGCGGAGAACATCATCGCGATCCCGATGACATGCAGCACCGTGCGCAAAAACGTCAGCCACAGCGTTTTGCCCCGCAGGATCAGGGGCCGACCGGTCAATATCACGATCGGCAGCAATATCAGCAGCTGGACGGCGAAGCGGAGGAAGACCACCTGGCCCAGCGGCACCGATGCCCCGAGCAGTTTGGCGATCGCATCCCCCACAGGGGCGATGATGCAAAAGCCAAGCATCATGGCAATACCGGTCATCGGTTTATCGGGCAGCATGGCGAGGCCTTTGTCGTGGATCTGGGATACGCGTCCGGGCAAGCCTGAACACGCAAGCACGAGAGTGGCGCGTTTTTCGCCGCATTGCAAATACCCCGCGTGGCACCATCATGCGGCCGACCTGATCAGCCCCACACGGTCGCGCCCGCCGTGTTTCGCGCTGTACAGTGCTTGATCCGCACGGTCGATCAAACGGGCGGCGAGATCCTGTGCGCTTTGCGATGTGCCCAAAGGCGGGCTGTCTTCCGGCTGCGCGATGCACAGCCCGATGCTGATGGTGGTATGGATCGGCTGCACGCTTGCGGGGATGGTAAAGGGCGTGGTGCGATAGGCGCGGCAAATACGCTTGGCCATCTGGGCCGCTTCGTCCTCGGTTATTCCGGGCAGCACAAGTAAGAATTCCTCCCCTCCGATGCGGCCAGCGACATCCAGCGGGCGGAGACATGATTTCAGCCGGCGCGCTGTTTCGACCAGCACCGCGTCGCCGGATGCATGGCCGAAAGCATCGTTCACCCGTTTGAAGTGGTCTATATCCACCAGCATCACCGCCAGCGGCAGTCCTTTGTGGCGCATGCGCACGGCAAGACGTGCCACTTCGGAGAGGGCATGGCGGCGGTTGTACATGCCTGTAAGCGGATCAAACACCGCCTCGCGCAGGCGGGCATCCACGTCGCGCCGGATCGTGTCCCTGGATTCTCAAGGGTCGTTGCGACGGTTACCGCTATCTCAGTTTCATCAGTTCTTCCCTGAATGCTTCCGCTGGTGTGCGCCATCCCAGACACTTTCTGGGCGTGCCGTTCAAGCGGTCGCAAATCGACTTCATATCTCGATTTGAGAGCGCGGCCACAGGCGCATCTCTTGGTAAGTAGCGCCGAGCACGCTTGTTCAGGTTTTCGACGGAACCCTTTTGCCACGGGGCTTGCGGATCACAGAACCATGCCTCGGTTCCGATTCCAGGTTCCAGCTTGCGCCAATTCCTAAACTCAATACCTCTATCAAAGGTGATCGATTTACGGGCCGTTTGGGGCAGGGGTTCCATCACAGTCATTAGCTTGTCCATCAGATGCGTTGTGCTGCGGTCGTTGTTACGGAACAGGACGGCGAAGCGGGTCTTGCGCTCAATGAGCGAGGCGACGTTCATCTTACCCTGAGCACATTCGAAAATCATCAAATCGCCCTCCCATTCGCCAAAAGTCTCGCGCGTATCAACGTAGTCGGGTCGTTCATGGATGGACCGATCTGGCGGGAAAACAAGGCCACGGGACCTGCGTGAATGGTGCGGTCTCCGTTTCTTGCGCCGGTTTGGGAGGTATCGGGCCAGCTCTTTGGATTGACCGGCTGGACTGTAGACATAAGCATAAATTGTCTCGTGGCTCACACGAACTGTCTGGCCTTCAAAGAGCAATCGACCCGCGATCTGTTCGGGAGACCAACCTTCTTTGAGCTGTTTGATCACAGCCTTTCGCAGGCTAACAAGGCGCACCAATTTTCGACGGCGCGCACGCCTTTGAACCGCAGCGCGTTGAGCAACGACACCATAGTATCCGTTCAATTCCGGCAGGTCTTCGTCGGCATAGCGGTTGCGCTTGATGTCACGATAAATCGTCGAAACATGCCTGCCGATCTGCGCTGCTATCTCTCGTACAGGTATCTTAGCATTCAACATATCTTCGATCGTGCGCCGTTCACGTAGGTTTAGCTCTGTATGGGCCATCTTTCATTCTCCTTGCTTTCCAGCAAGATAGGGGAAATTTCGCAACCCAGTTTAGAATGTGCCCCCCTTGTTGTTTGCGCTTCAATAAGCCTTCAAGCCGTAGGACCAGTTCTTCTGTGTCAAAGCCGTGCTGCATCAGGTCATCTGCCCCCAGATCCAGCGCATGCGCCGCGGCAACGGGGTGGGGCTGCGTCTGTAGGACAAGTATGCCGCAGTGGCGCGCGGTTGCGTTCGCCCGCAGGGTAGAGATCACACGCAGCTGCTCTTCGTCCGTCTCGTCCGCGCCGGTCAGGGTCAGAATAAACACGTCGGGCAGGTTATTTTGCCTGAGGCAGGCAAGCGCGTCGCGGGGCGTCGTTTGTGTCACGGTGCCGCCCAGTCGTTTGCGCAGCTGCGAAAGGCAGGCTGGCGTACGCGGCTGGCCACTGCTGACAATCTGGAAATTTCCCGGAAGCGCAAAGCCACCGGCAGGTTCTGCCAGTCCGGGCGCGGGGGAGAGAGCCTCGTGCATATAAAACGGGGCGGGCCTATTTCGTGCGCGTATGATGCTGCGCACCCGCCCTAGGAAAAGAGAGTCGCAAACCGGCTTCACCATCGCCTCCTGTGCGCCATGGGATAATAAATGAATACAGATCGCCGGATCACCCCCGTCAGCAAGCGCAAAAACCGGCATGCATGATGTAAGGGGGGACGACGCAAGCGCACGGCACAGCTGTGCTGCATCTTGGCCGCCTGTGCGGTGTGCAGCGATAATGACATCTGGTTCATATTGCTGCGCTATTTCAACGGCCTGCGATACTGTTGTCGCCTCGCGTACCTCGTAAGAGGCAGTCGTGAGTTTGGTTTCCAATGCGATGCGGTTGGTGGCAACAGTATCGACGATAAGGACTTTACCCGGCACTTGTCTTCATTCTCCGCTCGCGTGTAATTGGCTTGAATGCTCTTTGTTGCCGTGAATGGTTAACAAAGTGTTTCGATTATGAAGCCGCGAGGGAATTTAATATGATGAAGCAAGATGCCGCCGAAACAGTCGCCTTGCAGGCGCTGGGTTGGCTGGCCGCCAACGAGGACCTCATGCCGACATTCATGGGGGCCACCGGCGCGTCGGCCGAAGATCTGCGCACGCAAGCTGGTGACCCGGTGTTTCTTGGCGCTGTGCTTGATTTCATCATGATGGATGACGCATGGGTGACGGGGCTATGCGACACGATTAATGTGCCCTACGACCGTATCATGCAGGCGCGGCAGTCTTTGCCGGGCGGCGCGCAGATGAATTGGACCTGAGAATGATCAAAGCCCTGCTGTTCGATAAAGACGGAACCCTATTCGATTTCGCCGCAACATGGGAGGCATGGGCCAATTCCTTCCTCACGCGGCTTGGCAAGGGGGATGCGGATCGGTCCGCCCTGTTGGGACAAAAAATCGGGTTTGACGTGCGGACGCAAACGTTCTCTGCGGACAGTATTGCCATTGCCGGCACCCCGGGGGAGATCGTGGAGGCGCTTGCCCCTCAGGTCAGCGATATGACAAAAGCGGATTTGTTGCAGCTGTTGAATTACGAGGCCGAAAACGCCCCGCAGGCAGAGGCCGTGCCTCTCATTGCATTGCTCGAAGAGTTCAAGGCGCGCGGGTTGGCGCTTGGTGTTGCGACGAATGACGCCGAAGGCCCCGCGCGGGCGCATCTGGGCGAGGCGGGGGTGACTGGGCACTTTGATTTTATCGCGGGTTTCGACAGCGGCTACGGTGCAAAACCCACATCAGGGCAATTGCTGGCCTTTGCTAAGGCTGTTGGATTGGCCCCATCCGAAGTGGCGATGATCGGTGACAGTCTGCATGATATGGTAGCGGGTCGTGCAGCGGGTATGGCGTGTGTTGCGGTGCTGACTGGAATGGCCACACGGCAGGATCTTGAGGCCGCAGCGGATGTGGTGCTGCCTGACATTGGCCACCTGCCTGCGTGGCTTGACAGTCGGTCACAATAGGCGCGCTGTCGGACGTTTGCCTTTGAATTGATATAAATTTGATCGGCTTTCGACCCTCGGTGACTGTTTCCGTTCGGCGTTTATTAACGGTCTTTCGTCATCTTCCCCCCTGAATGCGGCAGAAGGGGGTGCGATGCACGGGCTGATCAACCATACGATCCAACGGTTCGTGCTGGACAGTTTTGGGGGGGCGGTATGGACGCAAGTCGCCCTGCGCGCCGATCTATGTGGCGCAATGGGGTCGAGCGACTTTGAACCGATGCTGACCTATGATGACGCCATCACGCCACGGGTCGTTAAGCGCCTGTCTGCGGTGGTGGACCGCCCGATACCGGACCTGCTTGAGGATTTAGGCGCTTGGTTGGTGTCTAACCCCGCACGCGACGGGGTGCGCCGTCTGCTGCGGTTCGGCGGCGTCGATTTCGAAGAGTTTCTCCACTCTCTCAATGATCTTCCTGAACGTGCTACCCTCGCGATAGAGGAACTTCGTCTGCCCGCCATGGAGGTCACGCAGCTGGACGACTGGCGTTTCTCGCTGACGTGTCGCGGGCCGGTATCGGGCTTTGGGTACGTGATGATGGGCATAATGCGGGTGATCGCGGATGATTATGGCACATTGGCCCTATTGGACGGCAAAGGGTTCACCACGGGGGAGGAGATAATCAGCGTCACCATCATCGACCGGAACTATGCGCAGGGACGTAGCTTTGAGTTGGGCGCAAGCGTATGACCACGGCTGCTGCCTATGAGGCGGCGCTGGATATGCTTTGCCCGATGCATCTTATCGTGCGGCCCTGTGGACGTATTCGCCATGTGGGGCCCACGGTTCAGAAGCTGTGCCATCGCGGTACATGGGTTGGCAGCAACTTCTTTGATCAATTCGTCATACGGCGCCCGAATATGGCTTGCAGCATTGCGCAAATCCGCCCCTTGGCAGGGCGCAAGCTGCATCTAGCGCTACGTGACAGCCCGGAGCTGGTATTGAAGGGAGTATTGGTACCGCTGCCTGATCGCAGCGGGGGGCGGGATGCAAATGTCGCGGAAGATGACTGCGTGATCAACCTGTCCTTTGGTATCTCAATTCTGAACGGGGTACGTGCTTATCGGCTGAGCAATGCAGATTTTGCGGCCACGGATCTAGCCGTTGAAATGCTCTATCTCATCGAGGCGAAATCCGCGGCGATGGCGGCCTCGCGTGCGTTGAACCAGAAGCTAGAGGTCGCCAAGATCGCGGCGGAAGAGCGAGCCTTTACTGACACGCTGACGGGTCTCAAAAACCGCCGTGCGATGGACCATGTGCTGGCACGTCTGATTGCGGGAAAAAAGGGGTTCGCGGTGATGCAGATCGATCTTGATTACTTCAAGGCGGTGAATGACAGCATGGGTCATGCGGCGGGCGATCATGTGCTACAGGCCGCCGCGCGGGTGATGATCGACACCACACGAGAGATCGATACTATTGCCCGCGTCGGCGGTGACGAATTTACGGTACTTCTACCGGGTATCACAGACGGTGCCCATCTCACCGAAGTTGGCAATCGGATCATAGCGCAGCTGGAGCGGCCAATTGATTTTGACGGCGCGGCCTGCAGGATTTCTGCCAGTATTGGTAGCATTCGGGTTGGCAAGGGGCAGGATGCCGTCGCGGAGGATGTCTTGTCGGACGCTGATGCGGCGCTCTACCGCTCCAAGCACGCTGGCCGTGCGCAGCATACGCTGCACGTCTAAGCGCAAAGCAACAATGCGACGAAACCCTAGTGGAAGAGGGTGAGGAAAGAGATCGGCGAGCTATCGCGGCAAAATAGCATGATATCCATACCAGCTAGATGGGGTGACGCAGACCCAGAATAGGAGGCATCCCTAGAGTAGGAAATTGCGGGACCAGAAGGCTAAAGTGCCAAAGCTACCCTCGCTGGCAGAAGGTGTTTTCACCCGCTAGGGTCGATTTTAAGTCGGAAAGCCAAACTGAAAATACCAAATGTCGCGCTGGGCGAGGGGGGATTTCAATCTTGCGGCGAACCGCTTTGACGTCGCGGGTGAAAGCCGCCTGTCGATCATCTTCGCTGCCCGAGGCGCTGTATTGGCAAGTGGGCAAGCTGTGGGGACCAGACTGTTTTGCCTAGCCTCTCTGAAATATCTGGCCCGTTGCAGGCTGATCCCGTCCTCGGGGTCCGTTAAATGCCCGTCGATTGGGCGTTGCGCCTGTTAATCGGACGGGTTTTCCTGACCTTCTGGGTTTAGTGCCCTCAGGGCGGGGGCCGCGGCATGCTGGCTCGTCGCGCGCGATTGTCTGCGCTAGGGTTTTGGAAATGGCACTTATACAAGGCAATAGATCATGACGGACAGCGCGCGTTCTCTCGGCTATCGGCTTAGTGCATTGCTGGGCGAAATCTACCCCGAACTGGATGCCGACATTTTAGCCAGCATGGCATTGGACGCCTTTTGGCCGGAGAGCACAACCCGACGCAAGAGGGGCCGTGTGGCGGGCAATACGCTGTGGTCGGAACAGGATGCGCTGTTGATTACATACGGCAATTCAATCGTCGACGGTGCGCATAAGCCGCTGGATCTACTGAACGATTTCCTGCATCGCTATCTACGCGGAACTCTGAATAGCGTGCATATTCTGCCGTTCTTTCCCTATACCTCTGACGACGGCTTTGCGGTGTCCGATTTCCGCGCGGTGAACCCGCAACTGGGCGACTGGCCTGACATTAATCGCATCGCCGCCGATTTCACGCTGATGTCGGATCTGGTGCTGAACCACGTCTCAAGTCAGGGCAATTGGTTCAACGCTTACCGTCAGGGTCAGCCCCCTTTTGACACGTTCTTTTTCGAAGCCTCGCCGCAAGATGATCTGCGCGATGTGGTGCGCCCGCGCACGACGCCGCTGCTACAAGAGGTAGAAACACCAAACGGGCCGCGTCACGTGTGGTGCACCTTTAGCCACGATCAGATCGACCTTGATTTCCGCAACCCCGAGGTGCTGCTGGAGTTTCTGCGGATCATTCGCCTGCATGTGGACAATGGCGTGCAGATCATTCGGCTGGATGCGGTGGCGTTTCTATGGAAGCAGATCGGGACACCGTCGATCCATCTGCCGCAGACCCATGCGATTATCAGGCTGATGCGGTTGCTGTGTGATTATGCGCCCGAAAAGCTCATTTTGCTGACGGAAACCAATGTACCCAAGGCCGAAAACCTTAGCTATTTCGGCGCGGGGGACGAGGCGCATGCGATCTATAACTTTCCGCTGCCGCCGCTGATTTTGCACGCGATGATGTCGGGAAACGGGGCGCATCTGCGGCGCTGGCAGCGCACCATGCCGCCCGCGCCGATGGGCTGCGCGTATCTGAATTTTACCGCCAGCCACGACGGGATCGGGATGCGCCCTGCCGAAGGGTTGTTGCCCGAAGATGAAAAGCAACAGGTCATTGATACGGTGCTGCAGGTCGGCGGGCTGGTGTCGATGCGCAGCTTGCCAGACGGCGGGCAAAGCCCGTACGAGCTGAACACGACCTTTTACGATGCGCTATCTCGGACCTTTAAGGGCGAAGACGACCATCACCACACGCGCTTTATCTGTTCGCAGACCATCGTCATGTCGCTGGAGGGGATACCGGCCTTTTATATTCACGCGATGCTGGCGACGCCCAATGATCATGCGCAGGTCGAACACCGCGGGATGAGCCGCGCGATCAACCGCCATCGGTGGGACTATCCGACGTTGCGCGACCGGCTGGCCGATGGGGCCAGCGCGCAGTCGCGGGTTTTGGGCGATTTGTCGGCGCGCTTGAAGATGCGGCAGAAGCAAAAGGCGTTTCACCCCAATGCCACACAGTTTACCGTGAACCTGCAAGACGACCGCGTGTTTGGCGTGTGGCGGCAAAGTCTGGATCGCAAGCAGTCGATCTTTGCGTTGCATAACGTCAGCGATGCGTCTGTTGCGATCTCTGCTGCGGCACTGAACCTGATCGAGGACCAGCCATGGCTGGACCTGATCAGCGGTGAAATGATTGACGCTGGCGCGGATCATATCACGCTGGAGCCTTATCAATGCATGTGGATCACCAATCGCTTTTGACTGGGCGAAAGACACTGCCGTGATTAGGTGTATTCGGCATCATCCGCCGCCGCGGCTTCGCGTAGTTTCGTCAAGAAATCCGGTGCCGCTGAATGGACGCGGTTCCACGTGGGAATAAAGGGCGTCTCGTGCGGGTTGTCCAAAAAGAAATGCCCCGCCCGCATGATGTTTTCGGTGAACAGTTCAATCGCGCGCTCTTCTTGGTGGCGGTCGATGCTGAGGCCGTTCATCTTGGCATCATTGTAATAGGCATCCAGCAGGTCGAGCGCGCAGCGATAGTAGGTCGCTTTTAGGGTGCGGAATACGTTGGGCGTGAACACCGTGCCATCCGCTGCCAGCTTGCGAAAGATCGCTTTGCAGATGTCGGTGGACATGCGGTTCAGGCCCGCGTCGGCATCCGCTTCGCTCAGGTCCTGGTGCTTGTGGTCATAGTCGTCCGCGATTTCGACCTGACAGACTGATTTCGGGGCAAGGTTGCGCCATGCCTCTGACAGAACGCCAATCTCTAGCCCCCAGTCTGACGGGATGCGCAGGTCGGGCAGGATATTGGTACGCATGGCAAATTCGCCCGACAGCGGATAGCGGAAGGCGCGCAGGTAATCGATATAGTCACGATCCCCCACGACCTTTTTTAACGCGATGAGCAGCGGGCTGACCAGCAGGCGCGTGACCCGCCCGTTCAGCTTGTCGCTGCCCACCCGCGCGTAATAGCCCTTGGCCACCTGATAGGGGAAATTTGCATTGGCGACCGGATAGATCAGGCGGGCCAGCAGGTCGTTGGTATAGGTGACGATGTCGCAATCGTGGATCGCCATCACGGCGCTGTCCTGACAGGCGATCAGATACCCAAGAGAGGACCAGACGTTTTTGCCTTTGCCCTTCTCGGCGGGGGCGAGCCCCATTTCTTGTAGCTGAGCCTCAAGCGCTTGCATGCGCGGGCTGTCGTTCCAGATCACAATATGATTCTGGTTCAAGCCTTTGAAAAACTCTTTGGCGTGGCGGAACTGTGCCTCGTCGGCGCGGTCCAGACCGATGATGATGCGGTGCAGATAGGTGACCTTGGACAGCTCATCCAGAATGCGGGGCATCGCTTCGGTTTCCAGCTCGGAATAGAGGCACGGCAGGATCAGCGTCATTTTGCGGGTCTGGGCGAAGGTTTCAAGCTCGTAGGTCATTTCGGCCTGAGAGCGGGTGCGCAGATTGTGCAGTGTCGCGATGTTTCCGTTCTGATGAAAATCAGCCATGCTTTGTCTATCCTTTGTTCAGGTTAAGGCGCGCGATCAGATCAAGCACGGCGGTGTTCCACCCTGCGGGGCCGGCAAGGGTGGTGCGGGTGATCCGGCCCGTGCCTTCGCCGGGCATCGGGGGCAGGGGGTTACGGTGCGGGTTGGCAACGATGACGCCAAAATCTGCCGCTTGCAGCATCTCGATGTCGTTGGGGGCGTCCCCTAGGGCAAGCGTATGACGGGCCCCAAAACCTTCGGTCAGCGCGGCCATCTGATCGGCCTTGGTGCGCCCGTATGACAGTGTGAGAAACCTGCCGCCTTCGCGGGCATGGATGCCGTGGTTGTGCAAGGCGTCGATAAATGTGGTGCGCAGTTGGGCGCTGCCGGACCAGATGCCGGGTTCGGAAAACGCGCGCTCTGCCGCGTTAGACGCACCGCTGTGCGACAGGCCCGTAATGTGCGCAATCTGCGCCACGGTCATATCGCCGAACCCGCAAAACGGGTCGCGCAGATCGGCGGGCAAACTATCCAGCACGCGGCGCAGCCGGACATAGGTATCCGTGTTGGGTGTGTCGGTGCTCTCGGGGGGCAGAATGCCTGCGCCGTTTTCAATGATCGCGGGGCAACTGGTCCAGCCCAACTGGGCGCGAATCTCTATGATCTCTGGGGCGGATTTGGAGCTGGCGATCACCAGCGCTGCGCCGATATCGCGCAGTGTATCCAGCGCCTGTGTGGCCGCGTCCCAGCGATAGGAGGTATGCGACAGCAACGTGCCATCAAGGTCGGTAAACACCAGCAGAGATGGGGGCATATTCATCTGTTTAGCGTGTGTCGCGGGGCTGATTGTTGCAACGGGGCAGACGGGCCGATGGCGCGGTCCGCGTCGCTTTTTCTAGCGTTTGCCTAAAAAATGTGCACTCATCGGACTGCGGGGAGTGTGCACGTATAAATGGAATCGCTCCTGTGCCACGGTGGGCGATCCGTGTCGGGTTCAACGCAAAGTGCCGTCGCGGCAACTGGCAATGTTTTCACTCTGACAATAATTTTTATTGTTGACGTAAACAAAGTTGCGCGACAGTCTGTGCGCCAAGATACGCCAAAGCGTGCTTTCGGGGGATTATTTGTCAACAACAGCGATACAGGCGGCAACGCTTTCGCCACCGGATGGATTGGGCGACCGCATGCGGATGCAGCGTCATCGTATGGCGATGACATTGCAGCAGCTGTCCGCCGCGTCCGGTGTGTCGGTCGGCTATCTGAGCCAGGTGGAACGTGCCAATGCGACGCCGACCCTTGGCACGCTCAGCCAGATCGCCGCCGCGCTTGAGGTAAATACAGATTTCTTTGTGCGCACCCCGCGTACGGTCGACAGTCTGACCCGCGGTGCCGGACGTCCCCGTTTTGCGGTGGCAGGATCGTCGATTGAATATGAACAGATCGGTGCCGAACGCGCGGGCCACGAGATGACATCCTATGTGATGAATGTCCCGCCCGGCTACGAATCCGAAACAGTGACCCATGTTGGCGAAGAGATCATCTATATCCTCGAGGGAGAGATCTCGCAGATGGTTGGCGAACGGGAGTATCTGATGACCGCGGGCGACAGTCTGCATTATCTGGGTACCACGCCGCATTGCTGGTCCAACAAGACAGATCGGCAGGCCCGCATATTATGGGTCGGTCGGATGAAATACGATAAGTCCGGGGAAATCGGACAGAATGAGGCCGCGCCAGCAGAGAGCTCGCGCGAAATGTTACCCCTCAGGCGTTAACCCTATCGCCCTCATCGGCCCAAAGAGGCCGTGGGGACATACCACTTTACCAACCAGGAGAGTAAATCGAATGTCTTTTAAGAAAATCATGGCCACTGGCCTGCTGCTGAGCACGCTTGGCGTTGCGGCGCAGGCGCAGTCGCTGGTCTATTGCTCGGAAGGGTCGCCCGAAGGCTTTGACCCGGCCCTGTACACATCGGGCACGACCTTTGACGCGTCCAGCCATCCGGTTTACAACCGCTTGGCGGAATTCAAGGTCGGCACAACCGAAACCATTCCCGCGCTGGCCGAAAGCTGGGACGTTTCCGAAGACGGCAAAACCGTCACGTTCAAGCTGCGCAAAGGCGTCAAGTTTCACAGCAACGCGCAATTCACGCCCACACGTGATTTCAACGCCGATGACGTGATCTTTAGCTTTGACCGTCAGGGCAATGCCGAAAACCCTTACAACAAAGTATCGGGCGGCACGTGGGAATACTACGGTGCGATGTCGATGCCTGATCTGGTCGAAAGCATTGAAAAAGTTGACGATTACACCGTTCAGTTCAACCTGACCCGCGCCGAAGCGCCAATCATCGCCAACATGGCAATGGATTTCGCGTCGATCGTGTCCAAGGAATATGCTGACGCGATGCTGGAAGCCGGCACGCCGGAAATGATGAACCAAGCGCCCATCGGCACCGGTCCGTTCACCTTCCAAGCCTACCAGAAAGACGCCGTGATCCGTTATGTGCGCAATGACGCATACTGGGGTGACCCAGCACGCGTCGAAGCGTTGATCTTTGCGATCACACCAGACGCGTCCGTGCGCTACCAGAAGGTTCAGGCGGGCGAATGCCACGTGATGGCCTATCCAAACCCTGCCGACGTGCAGGCGATGAAAGACGCCGAAGATGTCGTCGTGATGGAGCAAGAGGGCCTGAACGTGGGCTATCTGGCGTACAACACACAGATGCCTCCGTTCGACAACGCCAACGTGCGCAAAGCGTTGAACATGGCGATCGACAAACAGGCGATCATCGACGTGGTGTTCCAGGGCTCCGGCGAGATCGCCAAGAACCCGCTGCCGCCAACAATGTGGTCCTACAACGACGCGATCGAGGATGACAAATACGATCCCGAAGCCGCGAAAGCCGCGCTGGAAGCCGAAGGCGTATCCGACCTGACGCTGAAAATCTGGGCGATGCCGGTTCAGCGTCCCTATAACCCCAATGCCCGCCGTATGGCCGAGCTGATGCAGGAAGATTTCTCCAAGGTCGGTGTCGACGTCGAGATCGTTTCCTACGAATGGGGTGAATACCTTGAGCGTTCCAAAGCGAAAGACCGCGATGGTGCCGTTCTGCTGGGTTGGACAGGTGACAACGGTGACCCCGACAACTTCCTCGCGGTTCTGCTGGGCTGTGACGGCGTAGAGAAATCCAACCGCGCACAATGGTGCAACGAGGAGTTCGACGCCCTGGTTCAGGAAGCCAAGGTTCTGCCAACACAAGAAGAACGTGCGCCGCTGTATGAAAAAGCGCAGGAAATCTTCAAAGACCAAGCCCCTTGGGCAACCATCGCGCATTCGGTTGTTTACATGCCAATGCGTCCCGAAGTTGAAAACTATGTCGTACACCCGCTGGGTGGCCACATCTTCAACCAAGTTGGTCTGTCGCAATAACAGCGACCACAAAGCAATGGGGACGGTGCATATCGCGCCGTCCCTTCCTCTATTCTAGGCCCCGGCCACGTTAACGAAAGGCGCAAGCCCCCGTGTCAGAAAATCTCTCTCAACGTCTTGCCGACTATGCCGCTGTGGCCGCCATTTTGGGTGTCGATGCCGTGGCGCTGGTGCCCGGGCCCAATTTTTCGCGCGCTGTCGGCCAAAGCTTTATGAGCCACGAACGCCCCTTTGTTCTGGTGATCCCCGCGGATAAACCCGCGGCTGTGCTGTTGCCGAACCTCGAGCTGGGCAGCTGGGACACGGTCGGATTTGACGGCGCGGTATTCGATTGGCGTGATCAGACGGGCTATGCCGATGCCTTTGCCGCGCTGACGCAGCATTTGGGCATCTCGTCGCTGGCGGTTGAGGGGCAGGTGATGCGCGTGTTCGTGCACCATGCGTTCAAGACTGCGCAGCCCGATCTGACCATCACCGATGCAGAGCGCGAAATCTCGGCCCTGCGGATGATCAAAACCCCCGAAGATATTTCCGCCCTGCGCGAGGCCATCGCGATTTCCGAACGCGCCCTGCAGCGGACGCTGGACAGCGTCAAGCTGGGCCAGAGCGAAAAGCAGATTGAACAGACGCTGGTGCAGGCGCTGTTTGCCGAAGGGGCGGATGACCTGTCCTTTGGTCCCATCGTGGCCGCCGCAGACGGATCGGCCCGCCCCCATGCCCACGCGCGCGAGGATTACGCGGTCAAGGCAGGCGACGCGCTGCTGCTGGATTTCGGCGCGCGCAAGAACGGCTTTGCCGCCGACATTACCCGCACCGTTTTTCTGGATCACGTGACCGACGAGGGGCGCGATGTGTATGATACCGTGCTGCGCGCCAATATGGCCGGCCTTGCCGTGACCCGCGCAGGGGTGTCTGCGCACGACATCGACGACGCCGTGATTTCTGTGCTTGAAGCGTCGCCCTATGGTGACCGTATCCGTACCAAGACCGGCCACGGTCTGGGCCGCGAAGTCCACGAGGCCCCCTATATCATGCGCGGCAATCACATGACTTTACCCGCCGGAACGGTTTACACGAATGAGCCCGGACTCTACGAGATCGGAAATTTTGGCGTGCGCATCGAAGATGACGTGCTGATTACCGACAATGGCTATGAAACGCTGACAAACTTCCCCAAAGAGCTGATGGTGATAAAATGCTGAACTATGTTCTGGGACGTCTGCTGACGTTCATCCCGACCTTTATCGGGGTGACGCTGATCTCCTTCGGGTTCATCCGCGCGCTGCCCGGCGACCCCATTCAGGTGATGGCGGGCGAGCGTGGCATCTCTGACGAACGCTATGCCCAACTGGCCAAACAATTCGGCTATGACCAGCCGATCTATGTGCAATTCTGGGATTATCTAACCGGCGTGCTTCAGGGCGATCTGGGCAACAGCTTTGTCACCAAACGCCCGGTGTTCGATGAATTCTTTACGCTGTTCCCCGCGACGCTTGAGCTGTCGGTCTGTGCGATGATCTTTGCCATCGCGCTTGGCCTTCCGGCGGGGGTGATTGCGGCGGTGAACCGTGGCAAGTTCTTTGACCGGGCGCTGATGTCGACGGCACTGGTGGGCTATTCGATGCCGATCTTCTGGTGGGCGTTGCTGCTGATCATCGTCTTTTCGGGCAACCTGCAATGGACGCCTGTGTCGGGGCGGATCGATCTGCTGTATTATTTCCCCAACCCCAGCGGCTTTATGCTGATCGACAGTCTGGCGTCAGGCCAGAAGGGCGCGTTTATTTCGGCGGTGCGGCATCTGATCTTGCCGACGATTGTGCTGGGGACGATCCCGCTGGCCGTGATCGCACGCCAGACGCGGTCGGCTATGCTTGAAGTCTTGGGCGAGGATTATATCCGTACCGCCCGCGCTAAGGGTATGTCTCCGGGACGGATCAACGGCATCCACGCGCTGCGTAATGCGCTGATCCCCGTGATCACCGTGATTGGTCTGTCGGTGGGCACGCTGCTGGCCGGCGCGATCCTGACCGAAACGATCTTTAGCTGGCCGGGCATCGGCAAGTGGATGGTCGATAGTATTTTCCGCCGCGATTACCCCGTGGTTCAGGGCGGGCTGCTGCTGATTGCTGTGATGGTGATGGTCGTGAACCTGACCGTCGACATGCTGTACGGCGTCATCAACCCCAAAATCAGAAAGCGATAATATGGACGACGCACTCTCTGCCGAAGCCGCAATGGTTCAGGAACGTCCGGGCCGCTTGCGCGAATTCTGGTTCTACTTCCGCGAAAACCGTGGCGCTGTCATCGGGCTGTATATCTTTGCGGTCTTCGCCTTTCTGGCGCTGTTCGGCCCTTGGGTTGCGCCTCATGACGCAACCGAGCAATTCCGCGCCGCCACCCTACAGCCCCCCGCGTGGCAGGAGGGCGGTAGCTGGAACCATATTCTGGGCACCGACCCGCTGGGACGCGATATGCTGTCGCGCTTGATCGTGGGCGCGCGCTATTCTTTCTTTGTGGGGGTCGTTGTAGTCTCCATCGCGGCGAGCGGCGGCATCATCATCGGCCTGATCGCGGGCTTTGCGCCCAAATGGGTCGATAGCATCATCATGCGGGTGATGGATATCGTTTTGGCGTTCCCGTCGTTGCTGCTGGCGCTCGTGCTGGTGGCGATCCTCGGACCATCGCTGACCAACGCGATGATTGCCATCGCGATTGTTTTGCAGCCTCACTATGTGCGTCTGACCCGCGCCAGCGTCATGTCAGAACGGCAAAAAGATTACGTAACCTCGGCGCGTGTCGCAGGGGCAGGGATAGTCCGGCTGATGTTCGTCACCGTGCTGCCAAACTGTCTTGCGCCGATCATCGTGCAGGCCGCCCTGTCGTTTTCGACCGCGATCCTTGATGCGGCTGCCTTGGGCTTTCTGGGGATGGGGGCGCAGCCGCCCACACCTGAATGGGGCACCATGCTGGCCGAAGCACGCGAGTTCATCCTGCGTGCATGGTGGGTCGTGACCTTCCCCGGCGTGGCGATCCTTGTGACCGTACTTGCGATCAACCTCATGGGTGACGGCCTGCGCGACGCGCTTGATCCGAAACTGAAACGGAGCTGAGCCATGACACTTTTGCGTATCAGAAACCTAAGCGTTGATTTCGCCACGGCCTCGGGCAAGTTCCGGGCGGTGGACGGCGTCGACCAAGACGTGAACGAAAGCGAAATCCTCGCGATTGTGGGGGAAAGCGGGTCGGGTAAATCCGTGTCAATGCTGGCGTTGATGGGGCTGCTGCCCTGGACGGCTACCGTCACCGCGGACGAGCTGACCTTTGACGGGCACAACCTGCTGACGATGGGCGCCAAAGCGCGCCGCAAGATTGTCGGCAATGATCTGGCGATGATCTTTCAGGAACCGATGTCATCACTGAACCCGTGTTTCACCGTCGGCTGGCAAATCCGCGAGGCCCTGCGGGTCCACCTTGGCATGGGCCGCCGCGAACGCCAGAAACGGGCGATTGAGCTGTTTGAACAGGTCGGTATCCCCGATCCCGAAAAGCGGCTGTCCGCCTTTCCGCACCAGATGTCGGGCGGGATGAACCAGCGTGTGATGATCGCCATGGCGATTGCCTGCAAGCCCAAGCTGTTGATTGCGGACGAACCTACCACGGCGCTGGATGTGACCATTCAGGCGCAGATTCTTGATCTGCTGGCGTCCTTGCGCGAGGAAACCGGCATGGGGCTGGTCTTGATCACGCACGATATGGGCGTCGTTGCGGAAACCGCCGAACGCGTCAGCGTTCAATATGCGGGCCAAAAGATCGAAGAGCAGCCGGTGATCCCGCTGTTTGACACGCCGCATCACCCCTATACGTCGGCGCTGCTGGATGCGTTGCCAGAACGGGCGACAGAGAAACGGCTGCCGACAATTCCAGGCGTGGTGCCGGGGCAGTTCGACCGCCCCGCAGGCTGCCTGTTCTCGCCACGCTGCAAATTCGCCAACGCCAAATGCAAAGCCGAAGCACCGCCCGCTTTGGGCCCTGATCTGGGCTATGCGCGTTGTTTCTACCCTTTGAATACAGACGAAAGGGTCGCATCATGACCGCACCTGTGATGACTGCAACCGCGCTTGAACGCCACTACGAGGTCGGCGGCGGGCTGTTTCGCAAGCCGCAAACTCTCAAGGCGGTGGCAGGGCTGGATTTCACGCTTTACCCCGGCAAGACACTGGCCGTTGTGGGCGAAAGCGGCTGCGGGAAATCGACGCTCGCGCGGATGGTCACCATGATCGAAGATCCGACCGCGGGATCGCTGACGCTGGACGGCAAACCGGTGGTGCGCGAACACTGGGCGTCGTTGCGCAAGTCGGTGCAGATCGTGTTTCAAGATCCCTATGGTTCGCTGAACCCGCGCCAGCGGATCGGTGCGATCCTCGAGGAACCGCTCAAGATCAACCGCCCCGACATGAGCCGCAAGGATCGCACCGCCAAAGCGCGTGAAATGCTGGGTCTAGTGGGCCTGCGTCCCGAACATTTTGACCGCTACCCGCATATGTTCTCGGGGGGGCAACGCCAACGGATCGCGATTGCCCGCGCGCTGATGCTGGACCCCAAGGTGTTGGTGCTGGACGAACCTGTCTCGGCGTTGGACCTGTCGATCCAAAGCTCGGTACTGAACTTGCTGGTTGATTTGCAAGAACGTCTGCAGCTGGCCTATCTGTTCATCTCGCACGACCTCAGCGTTGTGCGTCACGTCGCCGACGAGGTGATCGTGATGTATCTGGGCCGTGCCGTCGAACGCGGTAGCCGCGAGGATGTGTTCGGCACGCCGTTTCATCCTTATGCCAAAGCGCTGCTGTCGGCGACGCCGCAGGCAGACCCGCGTGCCGCGAAAGAACGGATCAAGCTGCAGGGCGAATTGCCATCGCCCTTAGCCATTCCCGACGGGTGCCCCTTTGCGCCACGGTGCTGGAAGGTGCAGGATAAATGCCGTGCTGAACGGCCCGAACTGACCCAAGGCCACCATGCGGCGGCCTGCTTCTTTCCCGAAAACGGTGGCACCCCGGCCTAAGGCCGGGGGCTTCCCCTTAGGTGGGCCCGTCTGGTTAGGTGAGCCCGTCTGGTCAGCCGACGCTCGCCTCTGCACAGACCTGAAGCCCTGTGCGCAGATGCTCCCTGCGCGAGACATCTTGTGCCACGACGCCCTGAGCTTTTAGGGCGCGCGCATACAGCGCGGAGAGCGGGCTGTCCGATAGGATCACGACTTCGCGGCCCAGCCAGTAGGGGCGCGATCCGGCAAGCTCGAGCCCGATCAGAGCCCCCATCAGCCGCGACCAGCCTGCATCGGGGCTGGTCCCCTCAAGGGCGGCTTGCGCAGAAATCTCGGCAAGGGCGGTACCAAAGCCTTGAGGGCGGGCCATGATGTCATTCACGGCCGTGTCAAACGTCTCTTCAATCAGCGTCGTGCCGGCAACGGCCTGCGACAGGGGGGCGGCACCGCCAAGCTGGAGTGCCATCGCGGGTGTCACGAATGTTTGAAAGCTGACCACCTCGCGCGCGCTGATGTGGCTCCATGTGGACTGCGCATCAAGGGTGCAGATCACGCCGTCGAACTCTGGCAGTCCCTGCAGGTAGCCCGCGATCGCGGTTTCGGGGCCTTGCATAATCTGGGGCGGACTGGCCTGTTTCAGCCCCGGCACCGCGCGTAAATCCAAGCGTGGGTCGTCGGCATCCAGCCCCAACAACCCGTCAACGGGCAGCGCTGGCACCGGCCTCAGACTGTGTGCGGGCAGGGCGGGCAGCCCAGCCACAATCACCGGCAAGCGCTGGTGCTCTGACAAATAGGGTGACAGCAGGTCGGTCAGTGCGGCAACAAACCCCGCCTCGGCGGGCAAATCGGCAACTGGCCCGTCGGCCTGTGCCAGCACGTCACCACGGGGATCATGCACCCACAAATGCACGTGTCCGTTCGACACATCGACGCCGATCCACGCAGGGCTTGCGCCGCTCACGCGGGGCGACCTGCGTAAAACGGACGGTGATAATGGGGCATGCAGATCATTGGTTTTCTCCTTGTCCGCGCTGCATCATGCCGCGCGGTCCTATAGAAATCGGGTTGCATCGAAGGGCGCGATAGCGCTCTATTGCGCGACCAACAATAAACATAACGGGAGTTCCTCTGCCATGAAAATCCTTGCAGCAACCACCGCGCTTACCTTGTCGCTCGCCAGCAGCCTTGCTGCGGCCAGCTGTGACGAAATCACTTTTTCCGACGTGGGCTGGACCGACATCACCGCAACAACCGCTGCGACCACCGTTGTGCTGGACGCATTGGGGTATGAAACCGACGTAAAAATCCTTTCCGTTCCGGTGACGTATACGTCGATGGCTGCGGGCGATATAGATGTGTTTCTTGGCAACTGGATGCCCACAATGGAAGCCGACATCGCGCCTTACCGCGAAGACGGTACGGTTGACACTGTGCGCACCAACCTGACCGGCGCGAAATACACGCTGGCGGTGAACAAAGCCGCCGCCGATCTGGGGATCAAGACCTTCGCCGATATCGCTGCCAATGCAGACGCGCTGGACGGCCAGATTTATGGCATCGAGCCCGGTAACGACGGCAACCGTCTGATCCAGTCGATGATTGACGACAACGCTTTTGATCTGGCCGAATTCGAGGTCAAGGAATCCTCCGAGCAGGGGATGCTAGCGCAGGTGAAACGCCTGTCCGCCAAGGACGAGCCGATCGTCTTTCTTGGCTGGGAACCGCACCCGATGAACGCGAACTTTGACCTGACCTATCTTGAAGGCGGGGACGACTTCTTTGGGCCCGATCTGGGCGGGGCGACAGTTGCGACCAACACCCGCGCCGGTTTCGTCGAAGAATGCCCGAACGTCGGCAAGCTGCTGAACAATCTGGAATTCACGCTCGCCATGGAAAACGAAATCATGGGTGCCATTCTGGATGACGGCGAAGAGCCACGCGATGCGGCAACGGCCTGGATCAAGGCCAACCCTGACGTGCTGAACACATGGCTGGACGGCGTCACAACACGTGACGGTGGCGACGCGATGGCCGCCGCTAAGACCATCGTCGAGTAATTGATCCAACAAAATGTGAAAAGGGCCTGCCACTGGGCGGGCCCTTTTTGCTATGATCGCACGATAACAGTCCTCCGGAGGTTCCCATGAACTGGCTCACCGACAATAAGATCCCGATTGATGACGCCGCAGAGGCGATCTTTGATTGGTTGCTGATCAACGCCGGGTGGCTGTTCGACGGGCTGGCCGTCGCGATGGAGTGGTTGATTGACGCAATCCTCTGGGTGCTGCAAACGCCACATCCGCTGTTCATCATCGCCGTCTTCGGCGCGCTGACATGGGCGATACAGCGCAACTGGAAAACCCCGTTGCTGATCGTGGTGGGGTTTTTGTTCATCCTCAATCAGGACTATTGGGAGGAAACGACCGAAAGCCTGACGCTGGTGCTGTCGGCCTGTGTGGTGTGTATGGGCGTCGGCGTCCCCATCGGCATCGCCGCTGCGCACCGCCCGCGGATGTATCGCTATATGGCACCGGTGCTCGATCTGATGCAGACGCTGCCCACCTTCGTCTATCTAATTCCCGCGATTGTCTTTTTCGGCATCGGCATGGTGCCCGGGCTGATCGCAACAGTGATCTTTGTACTGCCCGCGCCGATCCGGCTGACGCAGCTTGGCATCGCATCGACCCCCAAGGCGCTGCTTGAGGCCGCGCAAGCCTTTGGCGCAAAGCCCAGCCAGACCTTGTGGAAAATCGAACTGCCCTATGCCTTGCCACAGATTATGACCGGTCTGAACCAGACGATCATGCTGTCGCTGTCGATGGTGGTGATCGCAGCACTTGTGGGGGCCGATGGTCTGGGCGTGCCGGTGGTGCGGGCGCTTAATCAGGTGAACACAGGGCTTGGCTTTGAATCGGGGCTGATCATCGTGGTGGTCGCCATCATGCTGGACCGGATGCTACGGGTGACACGTAAATGAGCGATCAAATGAACAACCCCGCAAACGCCGTCGAATTCGACAACGTATCCATCGTGTTCGGCACGAAACCGGCCAAGGCGCTGCCCTTGATGGATGCAGGCAAAGACCGCGCCGAGATCGAGGTCGAAACCGGCCAGATCCTCGGGGTGCACAACTGCTCGCTCGACGTCAAACAGGGCGAGATCCTTGTGTTGATGGGCTTGTCGGGGTCAGGCAAATCCACCTTGCTGCGCGCGGTCAACGGGTTGAACCCGCTGGCGCGCGGATCGGTGCGGGTGCATGATGGCGACTGGAGCTGTGACGTCACCGCAAGCTCTGCCGCTGACCTGCGCCGTGTGCGCCGCGAATGTGTGTCGATGGTGTTCCAGCAGTTCGGATTACTGCCGTGGCGCACAGTGCGTGACAACGTGGCGCTTGGGCTGGAACTGGCGGATGTGCCGAAACGCGAACGCCTTGAACGGGCAGAGGCGCAGCTGAAACTGGTCGGACTGGCCGATTGGGCCGACCGCAAGGTCAGCGAGCTGTCGGGCGGCATGCAGCAACGTGTGGGTCTGGCCCGTGCCTTTGCCACCGAAGCGCCGATCCTTTTGATGGACGAGCCTTTCTCTGCGCTTGATCCGCTGATCCGTACCCGCTTGCAGGACGAGCTGCTTGATCTGCAACGCGACCTTAAACGCACGATCATCTTCGTCAGCCATGATCTGGACGAAGCCTTCAAGCTCGGCGGGCGCATCGCTATCATGGAGGGGGGGCGCATCGTGCAATGCGGCACCCCGCGCGAGATTTTCTCGAACCCCGCGTCGGACTATGTCGCGGAGTTTGTGGCCAATATGAACCCGCTTGGCGTGCTGACGGCGCGCGACGTGATGGGACCACCGGCCGCCAGTTCGGACGGGGCCGTTGCCGCAGAAACGCCGGTCTCGGAACTGATTGGCAAAATCGGCGACGATGGACAGGCGATCCCTGTCGTCGAAGATGGAGAGACGATCGGGACGGTCACAGCCAGCAGCATCGTGTCGCGGTTGCACTCTGAATAACTCAATGATGCCGGCGGCCTTCATTGCGCGGGCGTGGCAAGCTTCAAGGCGGTAGGCGTGACCCTATGACAAACGCGGCCAATGCGGGCAGTCAAAGCAATGCGCGTGGCATCGCGGGTGTGCTGTTCGCGGGTACCGTTTGGGGCACGACAGGCACGGCCGCGACTTTCGCCCCCGATGTCAGTGCTGCTGCCATCGGTGCTGCTGCCATGGGGATTGGCGGTCTCGGACAGGCGCTGCTCGCGCTGCGGGGCATGGCCCATGCGCGTGCGCAACTGTGGCAGCATCGTGGTTTGCTGCTGCTGGGGGCCTTGGCCGTCATGATTTATCCACTGGCCTTTTACGGCGCGATGCGGCTGGCGGGGGTGACCATCGGTACCGTCGTCACCATCGGCACCGCGCCCTTGTTTGCCGCTCTCATTGAAAATGTGATGGAACGATCCAAGCTGACCCTGCGCTGGACCGTCGGTGCGCTGTCGGGCGTTGCGGGGATGGTGCTGATTTGTCTGGCCGAGGGGAGCAGCCACGGCGCTGTGGGCGGTTCATCTGTCCCGCTTGGGGTGGCGCTTGGTCTGCTGGGGGGCTTTACTTATGCGCTGTATAGCTGGACGGCGCGGGCGGTGATGGTGCGTGGCGTGCGGTCATCGGTCGTGATGGGCGCGACCTTTGGTCTGGGAGGAATACTGCTCATGCCCGTGCTGATCGTAACGGGTGGCCCACTGCTGGCATCATGGGGCAATGCGGCGGTGGGGCTTTATATGGCGTTTGTGCCGATGTTTCTGGGCTATATCTGTTTCGGGTACGGGCTGTCACGGGTGCGTGCTAGTATGGCCACCACGCTGACGCTGATCGAACCCGTGGTCGCGGCGGTGCTGGCCGTGGTCATTGTGGGCGAACGCTTGCCCGCCTTGGGGTGGACCGGTGTGGGACTGGTCGTGATGTGCCTGCTGGTGTTGACCATGCCTATGGGACACCGTGCCCAGACCGTCCCGCCCATCCCGTCAAAGTAGCACCAAATCACCTGACGCTGCGACACGCGAAAATTCTTTCGGGTTTTGCTACCTCAACCGCGATGTTTTGGTCTAGAAGCATGCGCAAGCCGGCCCATGCCTGTGCATGCGCCACAGTGATTGCAATGACGTACCTTATACAAAGGACCGCCAAGATGAGCGCAACAGCCCGCAAGACTGCCCCGATGCCGACGGATATTCTGGCTCGAAAAGGGGGGGCTCCGCTGGTGAGCCTGACGGCCTATACGACGCCGATGGCACAGGTGATGGATGGAATCTGCGACTTTGTGCTGGTGGGCGATTCAGTGGGGATGGTGCTGCACGGGCTGCCGTCGACGCTCGAGGTCACGATGGAGATGATGATCTTGCACGGTCAAGCCGTGCGGCGCGGGCTGAAGCAGTCGATGCTGGTGATCGACATGCCCTTTGGCAGTTATGAACAAAGCCCGGCTCAAGCCTTTGAAAACGCGGCGCGTTTGATGCGCGAAACCGGTGCTGGGGCGGTCAAGCTCGAGGGGGGCGAGGTGATGGAAGACACCATCGCGTTCCTGACCAAGCGGGGCATTCCGGTGATGGCGCATATCGGGCTGACGCCGCAGTCGATCCACACGCTTGGCGGCTATAAGGTGCAGGGGCGCGGCGCGGCAGGCACGCAGCTGATGGTCGACGCGCAGGCGGTGACGCGGGCAGGGGCCTTTGCCGTGGTGCTTGAAAAAGTACCGCAAGCGCTGGCCAACCAGATCACCAAAACCGTCGCCATTCCCACCATCGGCATCGGTGCATCCGCGCAATGCGACGGGCAAATTCTGGTGGTCGACGACATGCTGGGACTGTTCACCGCCTTCAAGGCGAAATTCGTAAAACGCTACGCCCATCTGGGTGATGACGCAAAGGCCGCGGTTCAGGCCTATGCCGACGAGGTCACGGCGCGATCCTTCCCCGGGCCCGACCATGTATTTTCTGACGAGGTTTCCAAAACATGACACCCCAAATTATCCGCACCCTGACCGAGCTGCGCAGCAAAGTCGCCGGATGGAAAGCCGCGGGCGAAAGTGTCGCCGTCGTGCCCACGATGGGTGCGCTGCATCAGGGTCACCTGAGCCTTGTTCGGGCGGGGAAAGAGGTCTGCGACCGCGTGATCGTGACGATCTTTATCAACCCCAAGCAATTCAACAACCCTGATGACTACAAGAACTATCCCCGCACCGAAGAAGAGGACGCGCGCAAGCTGATCTCGTTGAAGGCGGATGTGGTTTACGTGCCTGACGGGGCGCAGATGTACCCCGATGGCTTTGCGACGACCGTATCCGTCGATGGCATCACCCAAGGGTTGTGCGGTGCGCATCGGGCAGGGCACTTTGACGGGGTTGCGACCATCGTGACCAAGCTGTTTACCCAGACCCAAGCCGACAAGGCGTTCTTTGGCGAAAAGGACTATCAGCAGCTGCAGGTGGTCACCCGTCTGGCCCGCGATCTGGACCTCCCGATCGAGGTCGTCGGTTGCCCTACCATCCGCGAAGAGGACGGGCTGGCCATGTCGTCGCGCAACCTGATGTTGTCGGATCGCGCCCGTACGTGGGCACCAGAATTGCACCGCGCGATGGAAGAGATGTCAGAGGGGCTGCGCGCGGGGGGGGATCTTGAAGCATTGCGCGCGGTGGCAGTGAAGCGGATTGAGCGCGCGGGCTTTACGCAAGTGGAATACCTTGATTTGCGATCCGCCGACCGGTTGGAACTGATGACCACGCCCGACCGTCCTGCACGCTTGCTTGCAGCTGCTTGGTTGGCCGGTGTGCGGCTGATCGACAATATCGCCGTCGGATAACACAGCGAAGCTAGACACAGCAAAGCGGGGCCTGCTAAGGCCCCGCTGATCGCGTGCAATAGATAGGTTGGCGTTACTTGCCGCCAATGCTTAGCGCTGACGCCATACCGGGCGCTTTGGATTCACCGCCCAGCTTTTCACGCACTCCGGCCTCGATCTTGTCGCCGGTTTCCTTGTCGACATTGCGCCAGTATTCAAAGGCGCGGACCAGCACCTTTTCACTGACACCGTCACACAAATGACCCACGACGTTCGACACCAAACGTTCGCGGCCGTCCGCGTCCATGACCTCGCGGACCAGCTTGCCGGCTTGGGTCCAGTCGTCATCATCAGGGCGCAGGGTATAGGCCTGACGCACCATTTCACCATCGGAATACCACAGGCCGGCCTCATGCCGGTGCGGCTGCGCAGACGGGCCACCGTAGGAGTTGGGCGCGTAAACCGGATCAGAGACTTTTTCAGTCCGGCCCGCACCATCCTTTGAATAGCTATGCGTGGGCGAGACGGGCTTGTTGACGGGAATCTGCTTGTAGTTCACCCCCAGCCGCGCGCGGTGCGCATCAGCATAGGCAAAGCCGCGTGCCATCAACATCTTATCCGGTGACAGTCCAACGCCCGGCACCATGTTGTTTGGCTCGAAAGCGGCCTGTTCGATCTCTGTGTGGAAATCGGTGGGGTTGCGGTTCAGCGTCAGCTTGCCGACCTCGATCAATGGGTAATCGTCGTGCGGCCAGACTTTGGTCAGGTCAAACGGGTTGATGCGATAGGTCTTGGCATCCTCGTACGGCATGATCTGCCATTTGAGCGTCCAGCTGGGGTGGTTCCCGTCGCGGATGTTGTTGAACAGATCGGCGCGGTGATAATCGCCGTTGGTCCCGGCCAGCTTGTCGGCCTCGTCCTGACTGAGATAGGCGTTGCCGTCGCCCTGATCGGTGTGGAAGTGGAACTTGACCCAGAATTTTTCACCCTCCGCGTTGACCAGCGAATAGGTATGGCTGGAATAGCCGTTCATCTCGCGCCAGTTTTTGGGGATGCCGCGGTCTCCCATCAGATAGGTTACCTGATGCGCACTTTCTGGCGACAGGGTCCAGAAGTCCCACTGCATGTCGTGGTCGCGCATGTTGTTGTCGGCGCGGCGTTTCTGGCTCCGGATGAACTGCTGGAACTTGATCGGGTCGCGCACAAAGAAGATCGGGGTGTTGTTGCCGACCATGTCAAAGATGCCTTCGTCGGTGTACATCTTGACCGAAAAGCCGCGCGGGTCGCGCCATGTGTCAGGGCTGCCGCGTTCCCCCGCCACGGTAGAGAACCGCATCACCACATCGCATGTCGCACCGGGCTGAAAGATATTCGCCATCGTATATTTCGACACGTCCTGCGTCGTCTCGAAGGTGCCGAACGCACCGGAGCCTTTGGCGTGGGGCTGGCGTTCTGGGATGCGCTCGCGGTTGAAATTCGCCATCTGTTCAAGAAGATAGGCATCATTCAGCACGATCGGGCCATCGGGGCCAACGGTCAGCGAATGTTCATCACTTTGAACGCGAATACCTGCGTCAGTGGTGGTGGGAGGGGTCTGCTTTTTATCGGTCATCTGTAGCTACTCCTTCAGGATCCTTAGGTTAAACCTAAGGAGAGCGCGTAAGGTTCCCGACCGGATGCGTAAGATGAGCGTTAAATGTTGCGCAGGTTGTGCCAGTTAATGGGCAGCGGTGTGAAAGCGGATCACTTGGGCGTTGTCCGCCGGATCCGTGAGGAAGTGGCCGCAGACGCCGAACACCTCGCGCAGCAGAGGTTCGTTCATGATCTCGGACGGGGTGCCAATGGCACGCAAAGTGCCGTTTTGCAGCACGCAGATACGGTCGCAAAGGGTGGCTTGGTTCAGGTCATGCAGCGCGATGATGGCGGTGGTTGGCAGGCGTTGGATCAGCTCGAGGATCGACAGTTGGTGCCGGATATCAAGGTGGTTCGTCGGCTCGTCCAGCAGCAGCACTTGCGGCCTTTGTGCCAAGGCGCGCGCGATATGGACGCGCTGTTGTTCACCGCCCGACAGCGTGTGCCAGTGCCGGTCGCCAAAGCCCGACAGGTCCACATCCGCCAAGGCCTGTGTCACGATGGCATCATCCTGATGGCTCCACCCGCGCAGGGCCGACAGCCACGGTGTGCGGCCCAGTTCAACGGCATGCCGCACGGTGATGCGGTCAGCGGTGTCGGCGTGTTGTTCGACCAACGCCAGCCGTTGCGCGATATCGCGCTGGCGCATCTTTGCCAGCGGTGCGCCGTCCAGTTCGACCCGCCCGCGCGACGGTTTCTGAATGCCGGCGAGCATATGCAGCAACGTGGATTTACCCGATCCGTTCGGCCCGATCAGCCCCAGCTTTTCGCCCGGACGCAAGGACAGGGACACATCGTTGACAATGGCGCGGTTGCGCACCCGCCAGCCCAGTTCGTGACACGACAGGATCATGGCGACGTCCTTTTGCCAATCAGGATCAGCGCAAACACAGGCGCGCCGACCAAAGCGGTAACGACGCCAATGGGCAGCACTTGGCCCGGTACGATCACCCGCGAAATCACATCGGCAAAGACCAGGAACACAGCGCCCGCCAGGGCGGACGCCGGGACAAGGATCGCGTGGCGGTGCCCTACGACAATGCGCATGGCGTGGGGGATCACCAGCCCGACAAAGCCGATCGCCCCGACCACCGATACCATCACCGCCGTGACCAGTGCCGCCGTGCCGATCAGCAGCAGCTGCACGCGGCGCACCGGAATGCCCAAGGACGCGGCACTGTCGCTGCCAAAAGTAAAGGCATCCAACGCACGGGCGTGCCACAGGCAGGCGACCAAGCCGATCATCGCGGCAGGCAGCGCGCTGAACACATCCGGCCAACGCACGCCCGACATGTTTCCCAAGAGCCAGAACATGATGGCGCGGGCCTGTTCCGCATTCGCGGATTTGGTGATCATCAGCGCGGTCAGGGCGTTGAACATCTGGCTGCCAGCAATGCCTGCCAGCACGATCACACCCGCCGCCCGCAGTCCCACGCCGCCCCCCGCTGCCTGCGCCAGCACGGCGACAAAGGCAAAGGCCACAAGCGCCCCGCTGAATGCCCCGATGGACAGCGAGATCGCACCACCTCCCAGCCCGAGGATGGTCACCGCGACGGCACCCGTCGACGCGCCCGCCGAGATGCCCAGCAGATAAGGGTCCGCCAACGCATTGCGCAGCAGGGCTTGCAACACGACGCCTGACAGCGCCAGACCGGCCCCGCAACACATCGCGACCACGGCCCGTGCCATGCGGTAGTTCCACACAATGCCTTCGTCGATCTTGTCGACCGCATAGCCCGCGTTCAGCACCTTGTTGGCCAGCACTTTCAGCACCACCTGCGGCGGGATGGAGACTTCGCCAATAGCGGCACCAAACAGCAGCGCGGCCAACAGCACGGGCGGGATAATCACCCACCAGTGCCACTGCGGCCTGCGCATTACGGGGCTGTCGATTGCGGTCATTCGGCCAGATCGAAACCGGACAGCGCGTCGGCCATCGTCTCGAGCGCATAGATCGCGCGCACGGTCGGGTCCATCGCATGGGCGTCCATGGTGATGATGCGGCCCTCTTTCACGGCGGTCATCTCGCGGGCGACGGGGTCAGTCATCAGGAATTCGCGCTTTTTCTCGATATCATCAGCCGGAAAGCGGCGACGGTCCATCTTGGCAAGAACAATGAAGGTCGGATCTGATTTCGCCAGTGTTTCCCAGCCTACCAGCGGCCATTCCTCGGCCGAGGTCACAACGTTTTCGACGCCAAGCTTGTCCATCATATAGGCGGGCACACCCTGCTGGCCGGCGACATAGGGGTCCGCCGCCATTTCCGACGCAGAGAACCAGAACAACGCTGATGTACCCTGAGGCAGGTTCAGCGATTTGGCCTTCGCCACGGCCTTTGCTTCGCGCGATTGCAGGTCTTGCAGCAGGGCTGCACCAGCATCTTGCGCGTTGTAGATCCGGGCAAGTTCCTCGATGCTGGTATAGAGCTGCTGGGTGGTGAACAGTTCAGATCGCGTGCCATCCGCCCCGACCGTATTGTCCTTTGCGGCGCAGTCGGTGGGCATCACATAGGTCGGAACGCCAACCTCGTGAAAACTGTCGCGGGTACCAACCATACCTTCGGGACCGACGTGCCATTCATACATGACGGTGACCAGATCGGGACGTTTGGCCAGAACGCTTTCAAAGCTGGGGTCATTGTCGGCCAACCTGTCGATGGCGGCGTTGGTCTCTTTAAACTCTGGCAGGACAGAGCTGAACCAGACCGACGTGCCCTTGATCCGGTCCTGCTGGCCCAGAAGATACAGGATCTCGGTCGTGGATTGCCCGATGGTCACGGTGGCCTCGGGGACGCTGTCAAAGGTCAGGCTGTGGCCGCAATTATCGATGGTCAGCGGATAGTCTGTTTCTGCCGCCAGCACGGTGCTACCTGCAAGGGAGGCGATCAGGGTCAGGCCGGTAAATGTCGCTTTTGCGCGTGTGGTTGTCATGTCGAAGGCTCCGGTTGGTCCGACGCCGGGGTCTTTGAATAGAAAGAGAAGGGGCCAGCAAAACGGCGCGCGGGCGCAAGGTGGTCTGCGCGTGTCGTAAGGCTCGGTCCCATCATCATCCTCTCCCGAGCAACCCCGCCCGGTGTTTCAGGTTCAGTGTCGGCAGGTCTCCTGACTGACGGATCGCGGCTGTCCCCGCCTTCCCGGACCAAAGGGCCCAGTGGCATGATGGAGGTAGCTCACCGTCTACAGTTGCGGGGGCAGTTTCGGTTCATCCAAGACCAAGCTCGAATGGCGAATTCCCTATTATTTCCCGAAGGAAACCGACCGCATTTCGATGACAGTTGTTCCGGCACCCGTCAAGCCGCGTTTTGCACGCTACCCTTGGCGTCAGGCATGATTGGTGCGGCCCGGTCTTGATGCGCCATGCCACTGCAGGCCCTAACCGACCGTCGGGTGGGCCAGTAACTGCGGCAAATATAGGTTGGGGGAAAGTACAAGTGGCAGCCCGTAGGGCTTCCGATAGTATGTCTATCACCGTCTAGAGTCGTCTGAAATACCCATTGTTTCCAATTACTTGTTGGATTGTATCGTCTATCAGTGTCTTGCGTTGTCTGCCTGAATCTGCCAAATTTCTGTAGTAGAAAATGAGTAGGATAGCACATGGCACGGGGTTCCGATCTTCTGGACGACAAGACCGTAAAGGCGAAAACGGCACCGGGGCACTACCGCGACGGTAGGGGGCTTTTTCTGCAAGTGTCGAAATGGGGCACGAAATCTTGGGTCTTCCGTTACACGAGTCGCGGCAAAGCGCGTGGCATGGGGCTTGGGTCGTATGAAGACGTTTCGTTGAAAGACGCCCGTAACGAAGTTGATAACCTTCGCGTCGCAGTAAGGGAGGGCCGTGATCCTGTCGAAGAACGCCGCAAGTTGAACGCCGCGCCCGACGCGGCCAAAGCCGTTACGTTCGCCGATGCCTTGGACGAATACATGCAAAGCGACTACATTCAAAAGACGCTTTCAAGCGACAAGCACCGCAAGCAATGGCGGGCCAGCCTTGACCTTCACGTTGTCCCAAAGATGGGGGCTAAAGATGTGGGCACTGTCACGATTGACGACGTGAAAGAAGTTTTGAAGCCCATTTGGGCCACGAAAACCGACACCGCCCGGCGTGTTCGCCAGCGTATTGAAAGCGTCTTTGCTTGGGCGATTGACGAAGGTAGCCGCGAAACTGACAATCCCGCTTCGACAAAGGTTCTGCAAATCTGGATCAAGAACCAAAAGAAGGCCGAGGCGCAGAACTTTGCTGCCATTCAACAGGATGATTTGCCCACATGGTTCGCAGAACTTGAAAAGCGGGAAGGCATGGCCGCAAGGGCGCTCACTTTCCTAACCCTTTGCGCAAATCGAAGCGGCGAAATAAGGGGCGCGACATGGGGCGAAATCGACCTCAAGTCGAAGATTTTCACAGTGCCCGCCGCTAGGGCGAAAATGCGAAAGCCCCATGTTGTCGCCATGCCCGAAGCCGCCGTTGCGCTGTTGAAGTCGCTTCCGAACTTCGAAGCCGATCACAACAATCCAAATGCGCTTATCTTTCCGGCCCCAAGAGGCGGTGAAATGTCCGACGCAACAATGTCGGCTGTTATGAAACGGATGCACGAAACCAAGGCGAAGAAAGACGGCAAAGGCTGGATTGATCCGCAGGTTCTCACGCAATCCGACGACCCCGAAGAAGTGCGACTGCCGAAGCCCGCTGTACCCCACGGGTTGAGAAGCTCATTCAAGGATTTCTGCGCACGACGCGGATTTGATAATATTTTGAGTGAGTTAGCATTAAGCCACAATGTGGGAACAGAGGTGGAACGTCGGTATCGCCGCGACGACCTTGTTGAAGAACGTCGGGCCATGATGAATGCCTTTGCCGCCTTCTGTCGCGGCGAAGAAACCGAAGCGTCGAAGGTCGTTCCGCTACGGGCAGGGGTCGCGTAATGCCACGTTGGGAACCGGGTGACTTTAAGATTGCGAAGTCCGATTGGGTGGATAAAGAAACCTTGATTGCCGAAGCATCTTCGGGATTTGAAAGCGGTATTCATCGTAGCTACCGCCAAGCTGCAATTTCAATTGTAGATCGTTACTACTACCGTAAAAGTTTGGGAACCGCAGACCAACGCGAAACCAAAATCGACTATCTTGCCACGAAAATTAGAATGAAACATGCGTCGTAATTAGTAATCGTTCTTTTGTAAGCTATTGTTATCGTAGAAAATTGAGGATTGGCCGCTTCGTCAGGCTGGCCCATGTTCCTCACAAGTCAAGCAGACCCGCTTAGACATGTGAGGATACACCAATGAACGCCTTGACCAATTCGACCGCCATTCCTGCGGAACTCCCCAAATTCAGCCCTGCGGCCCTTGTGCCGAACGCCTTGCTGCGAACCCCCGACGTTTGCGCGGTAACGGGTATGGCCCGCCCGACGCTCTATGAAGCTATGCAACGGGGTATCTTCCCGCGTCCGATCAAGCTTGGCGAAAAGTCGTCGGCTTGGGGTGCTGCGGAAGTGAACATGTGGTGCGCATATCGTCTTGCCGGAAAAACCGAAAACCAACTGAAAGATTTAGTCGTTCAATTGACCGAAGCCCGCAAGCATTGCGCGTAATGGCAGCCGAAACGGCTTCCGAAATATTCGCTAAAGAATTGAATTAAAACGGGAAAGATAATTCCCGAAATTGCTACTAATAACCTATTACAGACAGGCCCGAAGATGAACCCGCAGAACGTTGAAAACATACCGCAAGAACTTAAAGACCTGTCACAATGGGTTTGTCGCAACGAAGCTAAAGAACCGATCAATCCCCACAATGGGCGCTTGGCTTCCGTTGCCAATCCGAACGATTGGGGCACCTTCGAACAAGTTCAAGCCTTTGTCGCCGCAGGAAGTGTTGCAGGCGGCGGCTTCGTAATGACTGAAAATGACCCCTTCGCTTGTATCGACCTTGACGTAAAACCCGGCGAAGCGCCGACCGAACTGCAAAAGCAAGTCCTTGAACAGTTTCCCGGCTATGCAGAAATCAGCCCAAGCGGGCGGGGTTTGCATCTTTGGGTCAAAGGCGCGGTGCCGACGGGCCGCAACAAGGAAAAGGTCGAAATCTATTCGTCGGGTCGATACATGACCATGACCGGAAACGTATTTCGGTCGGGCGGTATCCATGATTGCAATGACCGCCTAAACGACCTTTGGCGTTACCTTGACCGAAGCGCCCCCGTCGAAAGTTCTGCAAATCCCGTCGTTGATCCGAACCCCGCGCCGACGATAAATGACGAAGCCTTGCGCGGTAGCATATTGGGTTCGCCTGCAAACGCGGAACACTACAACGGCACAAGCGGGGCTAACCCTTCGGATGCTCATTTCGCCGTTCTCAACGCCCTTTGCCTCTTTTCTAATGACGAAGCGCAGGTTCGCCGGGTTGTCTTGGCAAGCCCGCTTGTGCAGAACGGCCCGCCCGGTGCGAATGGGGAAACTCGCCAACAAAAGGTCGAACGCTTGTGGGGAACCGAATACCCCCGCGCTGCCCGCCGTGGTGCGCAGGAACGGCACCGGGGGGCGCAGTCCGCAGCACATGGGGCGCAGATAGCCGCTGGTATCGCGCCGCAGCCTGTCGGGTCGCCAAGGTCGCGTCTGCGGTCGGCCCGCGACCTGCAACACAAGCATTTTGCGCCTATCAATTGGGTGCTGCCCGGTATCGTGCCGGAAGGGTTGGCGTTCCTTGCCAGCGTTCCGAAGTTCGGCAAAAGCTGGTGGACGTTGGACGCTGCCCGCGCAAAGGCAGACGGCGACTTGTTCATGGGGCAGCAATGCGAACCCGGCGACGTTTTGCTTTTGGCGTTGGAAGACAACGACCGCCGTATGCAGGATCGTTTGCGCCGCGTAACCGGGGGCGACGCATGGCCCGCAAATCTCGAATATGCGACGGAATGGCCCCGACTTGACGAAGGCGGCTTAGACGACATTCGCAATTGGATTGAAAGCAAGTCAAACCCGGCATTAATCGTAATCGACACGCTGGCAATGGTGAAGCCTGTTCCCACAAGGGGCAACAAATCCGCTTATGATTTGGACGTTCAAGCGGTCAAGCCGCTGCAACAGCTTGCCAGCGAAAAGCGCGTCGCAATCATTGTCGTCACCCATACCCGCAAGGCCGAAAGCGAAGACCCCTTAGAAAGCGTGACTTCAACCCTTGGTCTAACTGGCGTTGCCGATACCGTCATTGTCCTAAAGCGCGGCCCGAATAAGGGCACCGGGATTATGTATGGCCGGGGCCGAGACATTGCCGAATTTGAGAAGGCGATAAAGTTCGAAAATTTCCATTGGGTTGCCGACGGAACAGCGAAAGAAGCCTTCGCAGGCGATACGCAAAAGGTTCTTATTGAGGCAATCCGAAACGGGGCGGTTACCCCGAAGGATATGGAAGCCGTAACCGGAATGTCGGGCGAAAGTGTTCGGCAAGCTTTGGTTCGAATGACGAAAAATCAAATCGTTTATCGAACCGGATATGGACAATACGAACTCGCAACATGGCTTGCCGGGGGAACCACCTATGGAACCCCATAGCACCCGTCACAGCCGTCACAGTTGCGACCGCCCTAACACCCCCCGTCACACCCATAACAGTAAGAGTGACAGTGTGACGGCTGTGATGGGGGGTCTTAAGGGTAGGCGGGGCGGCAAGCGGCCATTTTACGTCATATCGTTTTATTCACCCCAAACGAAGGGAACCCCGAAATGAATATCGAAATCAAACACGCAATATTGTGTTGGGATGCAGCGTCGCAGAAAGCCGCCGTCGTTCGGCATCCCGATCACGTCAACGCAAGCGGCCCGTTCATGTTTTCAACTGGCGCTTGTTGGGTTCAGAAATGGCCGAACATGAGCGACGAAGAACGCTTGCTTACGCTGTTGATTGACGCATGGCAGGCCGTAATTCGCGACGGAATGCCAGCAGATGAAATGCACCGAGCTTTGTGCGTCATTCCTGAATTTGCCGAAAGCATCGCCGCCGATGTGCCGGGCAGTAGCAACACCAACATTTTCGCAGGGCTGTTCTAAGTTGTGGGCATCACGGCAGCGATTTGGGCTGCCAAAGTTTCCAACAAAACAAGGCCGAAATAGCCTTCGAACTTATCTACTACAAATCTACTAAGGAAGTCGAAATGTCTAACATGAACGAAATGAGTATCGAAGCGGTCTATGCAACGTTAGATCGCGATTGGCTTGAAAGTCAGTTTTGTTTTGTGGTCGTTAATCAATCCGAAAACGTAAGGTCAAGCGTCACGTCAAGCGAACTTTTCGAAGCGGTCATTGGGTCAAGACTTAGGGCTGTCGTAGCTGACTTGCGCAAAGCTGCGCCTTATCGGGTCGTATCCGTTTCGGAACTATCATCGAACTTGATTGATCGCGTTCCGTCGGCATGGCCGAAGACAATCGACTTGCTTCGTTATCATCGCAACGAAATTTTTTCGGCTGCGGATTTCATTCAAGTGAAAGACGAAATCGGCTGCAAGGTAGCGTACAGCGACGCGCCAATAACGACGTTCGTTCAATACCTCAATCAAATGGACCATCAAGCAATCTGTAATCCAAGACTGTATGAGCGCGAAATAAGCCGAATGATGAAAGTTGCTGCATTGCTTCGCGTTGGCCAACTTGTGCCGTTCGAATTGAACACGCCGAAATTTGAGGCGCGGATAGCATGAAGCCGTGTGTCGTAAATGCGTTCCGCAATCCAAGCGCCTTAACCGAAGCTGATTACGTCGAACTTGTCACCGCCATGCGGAAGGACGCGGCGCAGGCCAACAAGAGGCGCAGGCGGCTTGAAAACGCCGGGGGCACCGATGGACGCGACGCAGAACGGAACGCCGCCTATCGCCGTCGCCGGGCCGAACTTCGGGCGCTCAAAACAGCATGGGGATAGGGCGCGAAAACTTTCTTTTGTCCGCATTTGTCTGTCGTTGTCTGCCCCGAATTTGACACCTTGCCAGCTTTGAATTGCCCGTCCTAAGTGGCCTTTAGCCCCGCCTTAAACGTTCAAATCCGCATGGTAATTCGATGGAAACCCCAAGCCCCGCATGGCCGAAGCCCGCAACCCCCGTCCCCCCGCAAAAGCGGATCAAGCTTGCGTCAATGGGGGATTGCCGCGTTGAAATGATCCGGCTTTACAAGGACATGAGAAATCAGCGGCTAGACGTTGGGGATGGAAGTCGTTTGGTTCACGTTCTTTCCCAAATTCAGCGCAGCTTCATCGACACGTCGTTAGAAGACAGAATTGCAGCCCTTGAAGGTCTAGGCGAATGACCGCCGCGTTGAAATCACGTTTGGCTCGCTTGGAAGCCAAGCACAAATCCGCAGCCGATAAACCGAAAGGCGTTATCGGGGGCCGCTTCAACGGTTCATTTATCGAAGAAGTTGACGGCGTTCTTTACCTGCGCCGCGAAGAACCGCCGGGCGGCTTCGCCGAATATGCCCGAAATCAACAGAACGCCTTGCAAGCCGAACTTCGCACAATCTTCGCCGACATGAACGAACCGCAGCCCGAAGGCATCCCCGCCATTGTGGGCAATGAACCCCTAGCGCCGCTACCCAAGAACAAAAAGCGGGCGCGATACATTGAAATAAACGGCGTTGAACTTGACGCCTTGGCCCTAAGAGGAAACAGAAGATGAACCGCTATCTGAACAACAACCCCGACCATGTGAAATTCTTGGACATGGCCCGTCTAGAAGTCGGGTTTAAGGTCAACTTCTTCGCAATGAACGTCGAAGACATTGACGCCGTGCCGGGCACCGCAGCGACCCGCGCAAAGTATGCCGTGCAAGAGGCGATTTCGCGCCTTGAACGCTTGGCGACCGACACTTCGAAAACGGACGACGCAAAGAACGAAGCTGCGAAGACGCTGTTCAAGAACGTCACGAAAGAAGTTGCCCAATCAATCAAGACAATTCGCAGCTATGGCGACCGCGAAGCCGAAGCCGCGAAGAACCGGGCTTTCGACGTTCTGGCACCGGACGCAACCAAGGGCACGATTTATACCGAAGTTCGCCAGTATTGCCGTGAACAGGCTGCGAAGGGCGACCCAGATTTTCCGGCGAAGTTGTCGCAGATGGTTCGCACCGATATTGACGTTGCGCGGGCTATCAGCGCCGGGCCGGGTTTCTTGTCAGGCGTCGGCGATGATCGTCGTATGCACCTTGTCACCAATGCACTTGAAGCGTTCGCGCCCGACGACGTTGCTCACATGAACCACGCGCTTGAAGTCGGCAAACAGGCCGAACGTATGGAAGCTGGATTGAACAAGCTTGGGCAAGCAATGTTTTCGTCGGCCCTTGCCGACCGGGCATCTTACAGCCGGGTTGACGTAGATGCGCCGTTGATCGCGCCCGAAGCGGGGGAATAACCATGCCCACATTGGCCGAAACCCAATTGAAAGAATTGACCGCATGGCTTGCCGCGTCTTCGCAGGACGAACGAACCTCATTGGGGAACGACTTCATTCGGCACGACGCCTACGGGCAGCTTGTGACCGTCGCCCTAGACGATCCTGCGCCCGATCTGTCGGCGGCTACCGCCTTGGGCTGTCTGCCCTTACTGGAAGCCCATGACGTGCCCGCAGCGACCTTTGCAGCGATTGAGGGGCAGGCCAAGCTAGACAAACGGGCCGCGCATGTTGTTTGGCTGTCAGGGGCCGCGATACACGATCCGCTGCGGGGCGTCCCGGCCTGTCATGTGGTTCGCGTCGCCGACGGGCAGACCTTGCGCCAAGCGGCTGTTGCACGGGGCATTGACCCCGACGCCGACCGCCTAATTGTGGGCATCCCCGCAGTCTGTTTCTAATTCTAACGATCTTCGATCAGATCATTAATCGTCCAAATATCCATGATCATCAGTGGGTGTTGATCAGGTTCTTTGGGGGCAATCCGAAAACCTAAGTTTTGATATAACGAGGTTGTACGATCATTAAGAGAACGCAGAGCAACTCCATAGATTGGAACGTGTCTACGGACTTCGTAGGCTTGTTCGAAAGTCCTCATGAGCAGGTGGCCACCGATGCCTTTGGACTGACTAAAAGTACTGACGCCCAAATACTCTATATAGATTAGGGGGGCACCAGTAGGCCAAAGAGACGAGTGATCAGCATGAAGGAGTTTTCTGCTGTCCTCGTGGGTCAATGAGATAGCAATAAACGAAGAGCCCGAGACGCTACCTCCACTGTAGCCGACCGTCACATTCGACTGCCCACGCTCATGCCTCTTAAACGCTTTAGTTTTAGCCCAACTGTCGATCTCGGGAACTCCACACTTGAAGTCCTTGAGGCAATCCTTACCGTGGATTGGCTTCCAATCTATCTCGTGATTCATGCGACGCAGACTCTAAATAATTTTTATATAGCTGTCGCAATTCACTATTCGGTCCACCCGACTTTTTGTAGCTGTGTCGGCAAAAGTCATAGACCTGCCTTTGGCTATCAAAAGCAGGTTTAACGTTTTCTTCGACACAATCCGAACCAAACAATCGAAAGACACTGTTCAAGCTAAATGCCATGGCCGTCTCCTTTTCTGAGTTAGTTTACGTCTTGCTCTTTTAATTCAACGGTCCGTAACGAGTTTCGTTCCGTTCGACAATACAATTTTCACACGGTTAGCTTGGCTACTAGCAAGACTAGGTGCCCCTATAAGGTGAACGCGCTTTATTAACAAAACACTAGCACTAAGAATCTTACAGAGTCAATTTAAGTGATTTGAAGGTGATTTAAGCTTTATATCTCTCACGACTGCGTAATCGCTTCGCAGGGGTTCGACAGGTCAAACCGGCCATTTTTTGGTGTAGTAGTTATGTAGTAGGATTTTGCTAGATTCTAAAGTCGCAATAAAACCAACGACTTACAATGATATGTGGCAGCCCGTAGGGGAGTCGAACCCCTCTTTTCAGGTTGAAAACCTGACGTCCTAACCGATAGACGAACGGGCCACTTAACTTGTGAGCGCTTCTTTAGGGAAAGCTACTGGAAGGCGCAAGAGAAACCGCGCAGGAAAAACACGAAAATCGGGCGAAAAATTGCATGTCGCGCAGCGCTCGTGTGGGGCTCACAATGGGGAGTGCCGACCTCAAAACGCGCAGATAAATAGCAGCGCAAGGTCTGATAAGTCTATTGCTAATGCAAGGAAGGCACAAGTGGCAGCCCGTAGGGGAGTCGAACCCCTCTTTTCAGGTTGAAAACCTGACGTCCTAACCGATAGACGAACGGGCCACTTAGCTTGTGAGCGTTTCTCTAAGGAAAGCGGCGCAGGCACGCAAGCAGAAATCGAAAGAAAGTGAAAAATTTTTATGCCGGGGCCGCGTCTTCCAGACGCAGCTGCACCGACTGTCGCCCCCGCCATGTGTTGATATCCAGACGCCCCGCCAGATGGAACCGCGCGCCGCCGTGGTTTTCCAGTGCCGGACCAAGCGGCCCGTCAAACGCGCCAAAGGCGATCGCGTCCATTTTTGTATTGTTGCCGTCGCCAAAGCTGATCTTGAGATGGCTTTCACCCACCCGTTTCGCAAAGCGGATTTGCATATCGGCAAACACATATCGCGGGGCAGGGGCACCGGCACCAAAGGGACCGGCCTGTTCCACCTGCTGCGCCAGTTCAACAGTGGCAGCGGCTGGCATCAGCATGCCGTCAAGCTTCAGGTCTGCAGCGCCCGCCAGATGCGCGCCCTGTTTGGCAAGCAGTTCCGACAGCCGCGCCATCGCTTCCTCGAGTTTGTCCTCGGCCACGGTCAGGCCTGCGGCCATTTTGTGTCCGCCACCCTTGATCAACAGGCCCTCGGCTGCCAGCCGCTGGATCGGGGCACCCAGGTCGATCCCCGAGACAGAGCGCCCGGATCCTTTCCCGATGCCATCCTCGAACCCGATCACAACCGACGGACGGTTTGACGCCTCTTTCAGACGAGACGCAACAATGCCCACCACGCCGGGGTGCCAGCCAGCGCCCGACGCCCAAACCAGCGGCGCGTCATACCCGCGTGTTTCTGCTTGATCGAGCGCAGCGGCACGTACGGCGGTCTCTACATCGCGCCGCTCGGTGTTCAACAGGTCGAGCTTTTCAGCAAGGGATTGTGCCTCGTGCGGGTCATCGCAGGCCAGCAATCGCGCCCCGAGATCGGCCTGACCAATGCGTCCGCCTGCGTTGATTCGGGGGCCGAGCAAGAACCCAAGGTGATAGGCCGCGGGGGCCGTATCCATGCGTGCCACATCGGCGAGGGCCGCAAGACCGACCCGGTCGCGCCGCGCCATGACGCGCAGTCCCTGTCGTACAAAGGCACGGTTGACGCCGATCAACGGGGCCACATCCGCCACCGTGGCCAGCCCCACCAGATCCAGCAAACCCATCAGGTCGGGCCCTCGTGCACCCGCCTCTCGCAGCTGCCGCCCAGCCTCGACCAGCATCAAGAATACGACCGCCGCCGCACATAAATGTGCCAGCGCGCCGTCTTCATCCTGTCGGTTCGGGTTCACCACGGCCAAAGCGTCGGGCAGGGTTTCTGCGCCAAGGTGGTGGTCCAGAATAACCACATCCGCCCCGACGGCAGCGGCCACGGGCCCATGAGATAGGGTACCGCAATCGACGCAGACAATCAGATCATGCGCAGCCGCTAGCTCGGCCATCGCCGCGTCATTGGGGCCGTAGCCTTCGTCGATCCGGTCGGGCACATACAGCGTCGCGGCGCAGCCCATGTCGCGCAGCCAGACCAGCAGCAGCGCGGCAGAGCTACCGCCGTCCACATCATAATCCGCAAAGACCGCAATCCGCTGGCGGGCTTTAACCGCAGCCAGAAAACGGGTCGCGGCCTTTTCCATATCGCGCAGGGATCGTGGGTCGGGCAGCAGGTCGCGCAAGGAGGGGGCAAGGAAGGCCTCGGCCTCTTCCGCCGCCACGCCGCGCCGCGCTAATACCTGACATAGGGCCAGCGGCAGGCTGGTCTGCTGCACCAGAACTTCCGTCGCGCGTTCCACCTCGACACCGGGGCCGACCCAGCGACGCCCCGTCAAAGACGCATCAACACCTAGAAAGCTCATGCATCCCTCACTTCCAAATGGTCAAAAATCCTCGCCGAAGGCATCCGGCCTGTCCTGCGCATACTCCGCAGATCGGGGCCCAAACCTCGCCTGCTTCGGGATCAAAGATCCTCGATACGCAGCGCCACAGGGTCGCTTGCCAGTACACCGGTATGCGCCATCGCGTCCAGCGCCTCGTCCAGCGCGGTACGGCTGCATTTATGCGTAACGATCAGCACAGGGGCCTGATCGCTGCGGTGTTCGGTCTGGCGCATGCGGTCGATGCTGATGCCGGCCTCGCCCAGAACGGTGGCAACTTTGGCCAATGCGCCGGGTTTGTCCAGCAGCCCCATGCGCAGATAGAACGCGGCAGGGCGTTGCGACAGCGCTGCGGTGGCCGAGGCGAGCGTCGTCGCCTTCTGGCCAAAGACCGGTCCATGCCAGCCGCGCGCGATATCGCAGATATCTGACAAAACAGCACTGGCCGTGGGGCCTTCGCCCGCACCGGGGCCGCGTAGGACGATCTGCCCAATTGCGTCGCCTTCCAGCACGATCATATTGGTTCCGCCCGCCAGTTGCCCCAGCGGAGAGCTGTCAGGCACAAGGCAGGGCTGCATGCGTTGTTCCAGCCCGCGGCCGGTCATTTGTGCGACACCTAGAAGCTTGATCTTGTAGCCCATGTTGGCGGCGGCCAGAATGTCGTCGATGCTGACGCGCTGGATGCCTTCGATTTCGATCCCGTCGAAATCCACCTGTGTGCCAAAGGCGATAGACGACAGGATCGCCAGCTTATGCGCGGCGTCAATGCCGCCAACATCAAGGTTCGGGTCCGCCTCAAGGTAGCCAAGCGCCTCGGCCTCTTCGAACAGCGAGTTGTAGCCGTTGCCGGTCTCTTCCATGCGGGTCAGGATGTAGTTGCAGGTGCCGTTCATCACGCCCATGACGCGGGTGATCTCGTTCCCGGCAAGGCTTTCCGTCAACGCCTTGATCACCGGGATGCCCCCTGCGACGGCGGCCTCATAGCGGATCAGGCAGCCGGCAGCTTCGGCTTGTTCGGCCAGCGCCTGACCGTGGATGGCCAGCAATGCCTTGTTCGCGGTGACCACATCCTTACCCGAGGCCAGTGCGGCCTCGGTGGCATCCTTGGCGGGACCTTCGTCGCCGCCCATCAGTTCGACAAACACATCGACGTCGTCGCGTTTCGCCAGCGCGATTGGATCGTCCTCCCAAGCGTAGCCGGACAGGGACACACCACGATCTTTGTCGCGGCTGCGTGCAGAGACGGCGGTGATGGTGATAGGGCGGCCTGTGCGCGCTTCGATCAGTGCGGCCTGCTTGCGGATGATCCGCACCACGCCAACCCCAACGGTGCCCAATCCGGCAATCCCAAGACGAAGCGGTTGTGACATGGTGCAATCCTTTTGGTGGTGCGCGGCAGCGGGCTGCGGCGTTTAACGGGGTTCGCCGCGATGTATCCTTTTCCCGCCGCGCACGCAACGCGACATTGCATCTGCTTTACCGCAAACCTTGGGACAAACGCTGCTTTTCAGACCCCGACAGGACCGATCCACGCAACCGTGCAGCACGCGCCTGTAACCGTTCGACCCGTGCCGTCAGGCCGTTTTCGATCTGCGGGATGTTGACCTCTCCGGCGTCTGCCTTGGCCAGCAGCGGATCAATTGGCACCAGCGCGGGGTAATCCGCGGCAAGCAGCTCGGGCGTGGCACGGCTGTCGAGCGCGGGAAATTGGGTGCACGCCGCCGGCAGGACCAGCGCGGCAAGGCAGAATGATAGGAGGATACGGTTCTTCATTTCTCAGTCATGCACCAGCGACAGAAATCGCGCAAGCAGGGGTTTGCCTTTGTACATGTGTTCAATTAACCTTTGCCCCATGGGGCGTACAACCGGATCACATTCTGACATCACTCGGCCAAAAATCCGCGCGGCTGCGCTGCGGCTGTTTGCGCGGCACGGCTTTGCCGCCGTGTCCATGCGCGCGCTCGCGACAGAGGTGGGGGTACAGGCAGGGGCGCTCTATAACTATACGCCGGACAAGCAAACGCTGCTCTTCACTCTGCTTCAGGATCACATGAACGATCTGCTTGAAGCCTGCACCAGTGACGCTGCCCCGACCGCGCTTGAACGCCTGCGGCATTTCGTTGATTTCCACATCCGGTTCCACGCGGATCGCCCGGACGAGGTGTTCATTTCCTATATGGAACTGCGCAACCTGACGCCCGAGAATTTTGCCACTGTCGAAGCCCTGCGCCGTCAGTATGAGGACCGGCTTGAGACGATATTGCGCGATGGGGCCGCCGCCGGAGATTTCGCCATCGCAGATACCAAGATTGCCACGTTGGCGGTGATTGCGATGCTGACGGGGGTAAACACGTGGTATCGCGCGGGCGGGCGGTTGTCGCTGGACGAGGTGATAGCGCAATATTGGGGTATGGTGCGCAAATCCGTCATGGCGGGGTAGGGCCGAGCCGGCCCATACCCCTTTGATTTGGTATTTAGTGTGCGGGTTTGATGAACGTCCCGTTGTTCAGATCGCGCATCGCCTGACGCAGCTCCTCTTGCGTGTTCATCACGATCGGACCGTGCCACGCGACGGGTTCGTCAATCGGTGCACCCGAGATCAGCAAAAAGCGTACGCCTTCTGGTCCTGCCTGCATCGTTACCTCGTCACCCGTGCCAAAACGGATCAGTGTGCGGTCGCCGCTGAGATCGCGGATGTTCACCTCTTCGCCGCCGACCTCTTTCTCTAGCAAGACACCTGACGGGGCAGAGGCATCGGCAAAGGCGGCTGACCCCTGAAAAACATAGGCAAAAGCGCGGCGGTAGGTGTCGATGCGAAAGGTTTTGCGCACACCGGCTGGGACCGTGATATCAAGATATTGCGGATCGGCCGCGATGCCGTCCACGGGGCCTTTTTTGCCCCAGAATTCGCCTGTGATCACGCGTACTGTCGTGCCATCGTCATCGGTGACCACGGGGATATCCTTGGCCGTGACATCCTGATAGCGCGGCGCAGTCATCTTTTGCGCAGATGGCAGATTACCCCAAAGCTGAAACCCGTGCATTTGTCCCTTGGCGTTTCCGTTGGGCATCTCTTGATGCAGGATGCCAGAGCCCGCCGTCATCCACTGCACATCACCAGCACCAAGCGTGCCGACGTTGCCCAGGGAATCCCCGTGTTCGACCGTGCCTTCCAGCACATAGGTGATTGTTTCGATCCCGCGGTGCGGGTGCCACGGGAACCCTTTTTCGAAATCCTGCGGACGTTCGTTGCGGAAATCGTCGAACAGCAGGAAGGGGTCCAGCTCGGACGGGTCCTGAAACCCGAAAGCACGGTGTAGCTTCACGCCTGCGCCTTCCATCGTTTGCTGGGCCGCGCGAGTCTCTAGGGTAGGGCGGATCGACATAGGGGCTCTCCTTATCCTGGTCTGGAACTTAGATAAGGGGCGTGCGTTCATGCGGCAATAGTCGCTATGCGAACCATAAGTGTGCATGGTCGCACAGGGCGGGCAGCGATGCCTTCCCCCGTGCGACACAGTCAGATTTTATCAGTCGTCGAAGCCGACGAAGCGGGTCACCTCTTCGACGGGACGGCGGGTAGAGACGACGGCATTGGCCGAAAAATCCTCGTCGGGCCAGCCCATAGCGACACAGGTCATGATCACCTGATCGTCGGGGATTTGCGCGTGTTCGCGGACCACGGGCGATTGCATGATACCCTGACCGTTAATGACGCAGCCCAGTCCCTTGCTCCATGCGGCAAGGACAAGGCCATAGGTCACCGCGCCCAGATCAAAATGCGCGATAGTGCCATTGTCATTCAGTGACTTGTCAAAGCACACCACGATGGACACGGGCGCATCAAACTGGCGGAAACCGCGCATGACCCAATCCTGACGGCGTTCCTTGTCTTCGCGTTCAATCCCCATAGCGGCAAAAAGCTGTTTCGCGATGCCCACCTGACGGTCCCGGTGCACCCCCGCATAAGCCCCGTGGTCGCTGATTTCACGCACGGGCGGCACGCCTTCCAACATGCGCGTGGAGTTTCCCTCGCGGACTTTTTCCAGCGGGTCACCCGTCAGGACGTGCAGATACCACGGCTGCGTGTTCATCGACGATGGCGCACGGTTGGCCAGTGCGACGACTTCTTCAAGCAGTTCGCGCGACACGGGTTCTTTCTTGAAACCCCTGATGCTGCGTCTTTCCTGCATTGCCTGTTTCAGTTCCATGATGCCCCTCCCGCAAATTTCCTGACGGCTGTCAGACTGTTGTAGTTCCTCGGTGGGGTCAAGCGCGGGCAGGGCTGCGTGCCGCTGCGTAAGATCAGCAGTTGGGAACGTTCACCGCCAGCCCGCCAAGCGAGGTTTCCTTATATTTCTCGGACATATCCGCACCGGTCTGGCGCATGGTTTCGATGCAGGCATCCAGCGGTACCAGATGGGTGCCATCGCCGCGCAGCGCCAGCGAGGCCGCCGACACTGCCTTAATCGCGCCAAGCCCGTTGCGTTCGATGCACGGCACCTGCACCAGACCGCGCACGGGGTCGCAGGTCATGCCCAGATGATGTTCCAGCGCGATTTCAGCGGCGTTTTCGATTTGCGCGGGCGTCCCGCCCATCACGGCACAAAGTCCCGCGGCAGACATCGCCGCGGCGGATCCGACTTCGGCCTGACAGCCTGCTTCGGCCCCCGAGATCGATGCGTTGAACTTGACCAGCCCGCCAATCGCCGCGGCGGTCAGCAAGAAGTCCTCGATATGCGCTTCGGAGGCACCGGGTACGTGGTCCAGATAATAGCGTAAGGTCGCAGGCATAACGCCAGCGGCCCCGTTCGTCGGAGCGGTGACAACTTGCCCACCGGCAGCGTTTTCCTCGTTCACGGCCATGGCGTAGACGCTCATCCAGTCGTTGATTGTGTGGGGCGCGCGCTGGTTCTGGCCGCGTTCTTGCAGCAGGGCGTCATGGATCGCCTTGGCGCGTCGTTTGACGTTTAACCCACCGGGCAGGATGCCGTCGGTTTCGAGCCCACGGTTGATGCAATCGTTCATCACCTGCCACAGACGTTTCGTGCCGTCGCGCAGGTGTTCTGCCCCGCCGCGGGATTCTTCGTTTGCGCGTTTCATCTGCGCGATGCTCTTGCCGGATGCTGCCGACATTTGCAGCATCTCGGCCGCGGATTTGAACGGGAAGGGGACAGGCGCGCCTTCGTCCGTGTCCTTGCCCCCGGCGAGCTCGCTTTCGGTCATCACAAAGCCGCCGCCGATGGAATAATACGTCTCGCGTAGGCTGACGTCGCCTTGGGCGTCGGTGGCCATCAGCATCATCCCGTTGGCATGGCCATCCAGCTTGGTGTCATAGTCAAAGATCATATCGGCCTTGGGCGCGAATTTCAGCGTGCCAAGACCGGGCAGGGTGATCTGTTGCGTCTCGTGTATCTCGGCCAGCACCTCTTCGGCGCGGTCATTGTCATAGTCTTGCGGCGTGAACCCGGCGAGGCCGAGTATCGTGGCGCGGTCAGTGGCGTGGCCGACGCCGGTAAAGGCGAGGCTGCCATGCAACGACGCGCGCAGGCCCGAGAATTTGAACGGCGAGGCGCGCATCAAGTCCAAAAAACGCGCTGCCGCCACCATGGGCCCCATTGTATGGGACGAGGACGGGCCGATGCCCACTTTGAACATATCGAAGACAGAGAGAAACATCAGGTGGCACGTCCTTGCAGGCTGTGATCGGTCATAGGGTGGTGGTATCTCATTGCATCTGGGGCGGGCGATTGAAAACGACCGATCTGCGCGGTTTGCGGTACTCTATCGTGATAATCGCTGCATAAAACCCCTGCGCGGGTCACCTTGGCGGGCACGAGGGCCACAAGAGCCACCAATATCGCGGTTTTGAGGGTCGCGCGTGCGGACGGCTGCGTCTATAAGGGCATCGATTAACGAGGAGTCGCTGCCATGACCGGAGAATTGTCACCCATCGATAAGGCCAAATTTGTCGCCGCCAAACGCGCTGCGCAATTTGTAGAAGACGGCATGCGCGTCGGATTGGGCACCGGCTCCACCGCTGCGTGGCTGGTGCGCTGCTTGGGCGAAATGGTGCGCGACGACGGGTTGCGGATCAAGGGCGTGCCCACCTCCACCCGCACAGCACAGCTGGCGCGCGAAGTGGGGATCGAGGTGATCAGCCTCGATGAAGCCAAGTGGCTGGACCTGACCATCGACGGCGCGGATGAATTCGACGGCGAGCTGAACCTGATCAAGGGCGGCGGCGGTGCGTTGTTGCAAGAAAAGATCGTGGCGACCGCGTCAGATCAAATGGTCGTGATTGCCGACATCGGCAAAGAGGTCGAAACGCTGGGTGCATTTCCCCTTCCGGTAGAGGTTATTCCCTTTGGCTGGCAGACCACACAGGCGCTTGTCGAAGAGACTTTGGTGTCTATGGATGTGCTGGGGCGCAATTCGACGCTTCGGATGAACGGCGAGATCCCCTTTATAACGGATGAGGGAAACTACATCCTTGACCTGCACCTCAAGCGGATCGGCAACGCCCGCCAGATGGCTTTGGTGATGAACCAGATGCCGGGTGTAGTTGAAAACGGGCTGTTCATTGATATCTGTGATGCTGTGGTGATCGGCTATGGCGATGGCCGCGTCGAAGTGCGCGACATCAACGAAGGTACTGTTGATCGCGCTAAGATGGAGTTCGTCGAGACAGATAATCTGTTTTCCGACCTGAGCGATTAACAAAGAAAGGCCCCGGCCCAGATGAGCGATTTTGATTACGACCTTTTTGTCATTGGTGGCGGTTCCGGCGGGGTACGCGCCGCGCGTGTTGCTGCGGGTGAATACGGGGCCAAGGTCGCCCTCGCCGAAGAGGACCGGTATGGCGGGACTTGCGTAATCCGGGGCTGTGTGCCGAAAAAGCTGATGGTGTTCGCGTCGGGCTATGCCGAACTGGTGGACGAAGCACAGTGCTTTGGCTGGGACATCAAGCCTGGTACGTTCGACTGGCACGCGTTCAAAGGCCGTCTGAACAACGAGCTGGACCGGCTTGAAGGCGTCTATCGCAAGCTGCTGGCCAATTCCGACGTTGATACCTTTGACCAACGCGCCACGATCAAGGACGCGCATACGGTGCAGCTGGCGAACGGCGAAACCCGCACTGCCAAGCATATCTTGGTGGCCACCGGTGGCCGCCCCGTCCGTCCTGACGTGCCCAACGCACAGCTCGGCATCGTGTCGGATGATATCTTCCATCTTGAAAGCCTGCCCAAGTCGATCCTGATCATCGGCGGCGGCTATATCGGGTGCGAATTTGCCTGTATTCTGAACGGGTTGGGCGTCGAAGTGACGATGTACAACCGTGCAGCACAGATCCTGCGGGGCTTTGACGACGAAGCCCGCGGGCTGATCGCGGAATCCATGACAGAGGCGGGTATCGATATCCATTGCGGCACCAATATCGTCGAAATGGCGTTAGAATCCCAACACGAAGCCGGCACCATGCCCAGCAACTCTGATGCGGCGATGGGTGCCACAGCTGAGCAGTCGAACGAGTTGAACAGCAGCGCCGCACCCCAAGGCACGCAGGGGCCGATTTGGGTCAAGGCATCCAACGGGTCCGAGAAAGTGTTCGACATGGTGCTGTTCGCCACAGGGCGCGCGCCGAACACAGGGGATATGGGGCTGGAAGAGGTCGGCATTTCGCTGGGCCGCCGCCAAGAGATCGAAGTCGATGAATACAGCCAGTCAGGCGTGCCGTCGATCTATGCCATTGGCGACGTCACCGACCGCGTGAACCTGACACCTGTCGCAATCCGCGAAGGGATGGCCTTTGTGCAGACCGTCTTTGGCGGGAACCCGACGCCGGTGGATCACGATCTGATCCCGTCGGCCGTGTTTACCCAGCCTGAATTCGGCACTGTCGGCATGACCGAAGAGCAAGCAGCAGAGCAAGAACCGGTCGAGATTTACTCGGCATCGTTCCGGCCGATGCAAACGGCCTTTGCGAACAAGAACAAACGTGTGATGATGAAGCTCGTTGTGAGCAAGGAAACACGCGTTGTACTGGGGTGCCACATCGTCGCACCAAACGCAGGCGAGCTGATCCAGCTGGTGGGCATTGCCGTCAAGGCAGGGCTCACGAAAGAGCAGTTTGACGCGACCTGCGCCGTGCACCCGACCATGTCCGAAGAACTGGTCACCATGCGCAGCCCGACACGCACTGCTTGAAGTCCGGGCGATTATGCCCGACTCTGCACACGATCAAACCGCTTAGGCGGTTGGGATAGGGCCGCTGAAGCGGTCAAAAAATAGGGAAGAATTAATGGCTGGAAATACAGGCGGCCCTTGGGGCGGCGGTGGAAACTCAGGCGGAGGTAACAACGGCGGTGACCAGAACCGTCCCGGTGGTGAACGACCCACCGGTGGCGGCGGACGTGGACCGGGCGGTGATAAAGGCCAACGACCCGAAATCGATGATCTGATGAAGAAGGGGCAGGAACAACTGCGCGTTCTCATGGGGGGTAAAGGCGGCGCGCGGAATTCCGGTGGTGCTGGCGGCAGCGGCGGCGGTGCGGGCCCGAAACTCACCCGTGGTACAGTCGGTCTAGGTGTGCTGGCGGCTGTCGTCGTCTGGGGTATGGCTAGCTTTTATACCGTGCGTCCCGAGCAACAGTCGATCGAGCTTTTCTTGGGTAAATTCTCGGGTATAGGCACCGAGGGTTTGAACTTTGCACCTTGGCCGCTTGTGACAGCCGAAGTATTTGACGTGACCACAAACCGCGCCGAAACCATCGGTGCAGGTCGAAATTCGGACGACAACGATGGTCTGATGCTGACGACCGACGAGAACATCGTCGACATCGATTTTCAGGTGGTCTGGAACGTGAAAAGCGCGCAGGATTTCAAATTCTCGCTGCGTGATCCGGATTCGGCCGTGCGCGCGATTTCTGAATCCGCAATGCGCGAGATTATCGCCCAATCCGAATTGGCACCGATCCTGAACCGCGACCGTGCCGCCATTGAAGCCGCTGCGCGCGAGTTGATTCAAACGACGCTGGACAACCGTCAGACCGGGATCAACATCATCCGCGTCAACTTTAACAAGGTGGATCCGCCCAGCCAGACGGTAACAATGACTGACGCCGAAGGTCGTACGACACAGCAGACCGTGATTGATGCCTTCCGCGATGTTCAGGCCGCCGCACAGGAGCGCGACCGGGTGGAACGTCAGGCGGACGCCTATGCAAACCGGCGCACTGCCGAGGCACGCGGTGAATCGGCACAGATTTTGGAAGCTGCAGAAGGTTACCGTGCCCGCGTCGTCAACGAAGCCGTGGGTGAAGCAAGCCGGTTCGAAGCCGTTTTGCAGGAATACACCGCAGCGCCTGAAGTAACACGCAAGCGGCTTCATCTTGAGACGATGGAAAAGGTTCTGGCGGATGTCGACAAGATTATCCTCGAGAACAACGAACAAGGCGGCGGACAAGGTATCGTGCCTTATGTGTCGCTGAATGAGTTGCGCCGCAATGCTGGCAACGCCGGAGGGTCAAACTGATGAACAAACTAAAATTTATTGTTCCCATCATCGCCGTGGTGCTCGTGGGCTTGCTGTCATCTGTTTATATTGTGGACGAGCGTGAAAAGGCGCTGGTGCTGCGGTTTGGCCAGATCAAACAAGTACGCGAAGAGCCGGGCCTTGGCTTTAAGCTGCCCTTGCTTGACGAAGTTGTGCGTTACGAAGACCGCATTCTGACGCTTGAAACCCCGATGATCGAGGTGACCCCAGCTGATGACCGCCGGCTTGAGGTGGACGCGTTTGTTCTTTACCGGATCTCCGACATTCGTCAGTTTCGCCAAGCTTTGGGTGTTGATGGTGGGCGTCAGGCTGAAATCCAGCTGAACGGTATCCTCGACGGTCAGATCCGTGCGGTGCTTGGTTCACAGGGTGTGACGTCTGATACGATCCTGTCGCCCGAGCGCTCTGCCCTTATGGACCAGATCCAAGTACGCAGCGATCAACGTGCAAAGGCATTGGGCCTCACAGTCGTCGACGTGCGTCTGCGCCAGACCAATCTGCCCGAGCAGAACTTTGATGCGACTTTGCAGCGTATGATTGCCGAGCGGGACCGCGAAGCAACTGACGAACGGGCGCGTGGTCGCGAGGCGGCTCTGCGTGTGACCGCCCTTGCGGATCGTACCTATACCGAAATCCTGTCGGAAGCCCGTCGTGATGCCCGCATCACCGAAGGTGAAGCAGACGCCGAGCGAAACAAGATCTTTGCGCAGGCCTATTCCAAGGATGTAGAGTTCTTTGAATTCTACCGCTCGCTTAGCGCCTACGAGACGGCGTTGAAGGGTGAAAACTCTACCATGGTTATGTCACCTGACGGCGAGTTCTTTAACTACTTCAATTCAGAAGAAGGCAGCCGGAGCGAAAGCGCGACGACGACCCCCGGCACGACGACCCAGGGCACTGGGGCCCAGGGTGCTGAGACCGGAATCGGCACCACATCCGGCAACTGATCCCAATCAGGTTGACTTTTAAACAGGGGCTGGCAGCAATGCCGGCCCCTGTTTCGTTTGGGGCGCGGAATGTGCTGCCGACCGTCTTGCGCGCGGCAATTTCGGATAGAAACCGCTGCATGCGTTGACATGCGCGTGAGGATGACCATCTTTCACCTTGCAGCAGTGAGTTTGCAGATGCACTCTGCCTAGACATCAAAAACGGGGTCTAGCGCCCCTTATATAACCGGAGTTGACGAATGCAGCCAAAGGCCGTTTCCCAGTCGCGTACCGACGCAATATCACCCCAGATCAAATGGTTAATGATGGGTATGCTGGCGCTGGCCTTTGTCCTGATGCAGACCGTGATGGCGATGGCCAAACCTGAAAGCCTCGCGCCGCTTGCTGAAAAGATCAGCCCGTCGGTTGTGAATATCACCACCTCGACCACCGTCGAAGGTCGCACTGGCCCCCGCGGCATCGTCCCCGAGGGATCACCCTTCGAGGATTTCTTCAAGGAATTCCGTGACCGCAACAATGGCGACGAGGTCCCGACGCCGCGCAAATCATCCGCGCTCGGATCGGGTTTTGTGATCTCTGAGGACGGTTTCGTCGTGACGAACAACCACGTGATCGAAGGCGCGGACGAGATCACCATCGAATTTTTCACCGGCCTTGAACTGAAGGCCGAAGTGATCGGCACCGACCCCAACACCGATATCGCGCTGTTGAAGGTCGAAGCCCCAAGCGCCTTGGCGTTTGTCAGCTTTGGCGACAGCAACGCCGCGCGTGTGGGCGATTGGGTGCTGGCGATGGGGAACCCGTTGGGGCAGGGGTTCTCTGTGTCGGCCGGTATCGTATCGGCGCGCAACCGTGCCTTGTCCGGCACTTATGATGACTATATCCAGACCGACGCCGCAATTAACCGTGGCAACTCGGGGGGGCCGCTGTTCAACATGGACGGCGAGGTGATTGGCGTGAACACGGCGATCCTGTCCCCCAATGGCGGGTCCATCGGTATCGGTTTCTCGATGGCGTCCAATGTTGTGACCCGTGTGGTCAACCAGTTGAAAGAATTTGGCGAAACGCGCCGCGGTTGGCTGGGCGTCCGCATTCAGGATGTCACACAAGACGTGGCCGACGCGATGGGGCTTGCCAAAGCAACAGGCGCGTTGATCACGGATGTGCCCGAAGGTCCCGCCAAGGAGGCCGGCCTGAAAACCGGTGACGTCATCCTTAGCTTTGCGGGTGTCGAGGTCGAAGATACCCGTGGTCTGGTCCGTCAGGTGGGCAACAGCACCGTTGGGGCATCGGTCCGCGTGACCGTTCTGCGCGAAGGCAAATCCCAGACGCTCAAGGTTAAACTTGGCCGCCGCGAAGATGCGGAAGGGACAGGACCAACCGTGTCCGCACCAGAGGACGAGGCACAGCCCGAAGCGCCTGCAGTGAAATCTGTGCTTGGCCTGACCGTCACGCCGCTGACCGACGACATGCGCACCGACCTCGGGGCCGATGATTCCGTCGAAGGTCTGGCCGTGACCGAGGTCGACGAGATGTCGGAAGCCTTTGAAAAAGGCCTGCGCGTTGGTGACATTATCACAGAGGCAGGGCAGCAGCCGATCCTGTCGATCACCGATCTGGAAAACCGCATCACAGAGGCCAAAGACGGTGGTCGCAAATCGCTGCTGCTGCTGGTTCGCCGCGCGGGCGATCCACGGTTTGTGGCCTTGGGTCTGGACGACTAAACCACCCTAAAGATGGATGAAAACGCTGCCCCCCGTCGGTCCTGTACCGGCGGGGGTTTTGCGTGGCGCCGGCGCAAACGCTTGTCGGTTGTTTCGCATATCGAAAGCCGATAGGATTTAGGAGAATTAAAGGACAGCTACATGCACGATACATCCTCTCTGGCCATCCGCAGCGACAGGCTGTCTGTACTGCGCACGCAAATGCTGGCAGAGGCGGAAATTACCAATGTGCAAAACCAGTCGCTGATCCAAAGCCGCCGCGAGCAGATTTGCGAAGCAGCGCTGTCGTTGTTTCTAGAAAAGGGCTTTGCCGCGACGACGATCCGCGACATCTGTGCGCTGTCGGGCGTCAATCAGGCCAGCATCTATGACTACATCGCCAACAAGAACGACATCCTGCGTCGGCTGCTGAACCAGTTGTGGTTTCGCGAAGACGTGTCGACCTTGCCGATTATCCTGCTGGATCAAGACCTGTCACTGGAAGACGCGTTCGAGAAATATTTCCGAGAAAGCTGGTCGATGAAACGGGACGGCACCCTGCTGGCCTATCGCTGTGTGCCACATATGAAGGCCGAAGATCGCCGTGCCCTGCATGCCCGTGAATTCGCGGTGATGAAGGACCTGGCCGATCAGCTTGGTCCGCGACTGGGGCTGCAAGGCGACGATCAACGGCTTGATATTGTTGCAAACCTGATGGTGTTCTTGTCGGCCTTTGGCCCCATGCGCGACTGGCTGATCCGCGACATCCCCGACGAAGTGATCTTGCGCACGATTTCAGCCGGTGCCGCGGCGATGGTCAAATCCCTCGCGGATCAAACGCAGACCTAAACCTTACGCGCGCGGATCACCGTGTGGTGGCTGACCAGCTCATAGCCCATTTCGGCGGCGACGCGGTCCAGTAGGCTTGCGATCTCTGTGCCCGGAATTTCCACCAGTTCGCCGCTGTCCATGTCGACCAAATGGTCGTGGTCGGTTTGGGGCATCATCTCGTACCGTGCGGGGGCGTCCTCCAGCACCAGTTTGCGCACCAGCCCTGCATTCTCAAGCACTGACATGGTACGATAGACCGTGGCGACAGACACGGTGTCGTCCAGCCTACGCGCCTTTTCATACAGGTCTTCGACATTGGGGTGGTCGTCGGTCTCCGACAGCAACGACACGATCGTTGTCCGCTGTGGCGTGACCCGCAGGCCCGCTTCGCGCAGCAGTTGTTTGTAATCAATGCTCTGGGTCAATGCCGGTATCCTTTGTCGTCTGTGGTTCTTTTAGGCGAGATTCCCCTTGTCCGCAAGTTTATGCGACCTATTCTTAATTGCATGTTTGACATATGCGATTAATTCGCATTTACATCTAGCGAATGCATTGGTCCGTGGAGGAACAGAATGAAAAAGAGTGTGCTGGCGTCGGTTTTAGGCGTTGCAGCGATGGCGGGAATGCCCGCGGTCGCAGCTGATTTCAAAGTCGTTACCACCTTTACCGTGCTGGCCGACATGGCGCAGCAGGTGGGGGGCGACGCGGTCGAGGTGGTGTCGATCACCAAGCCCGGCGCAGAAATCCACGGCTATCAGCCCACGCCCCGCGATATCGTAGGTGCGGTAGGGGCAGATTTGATCTTGTGGAACGGCATGAACCTTGAGCTGTGGTTTGAACAGTTCATCTCCAACCTTGGCGAAATCCCGTCGGTCACGCTGACAGATGGTGTCGACCCCATCTCGATCGGTGAGGGGGAGTATGAGGGCAAACCGAACCCGCACGCATGGATGGGTTTGGAAAATGCATTGATCTATGTCGACAATATTGCCGCTGCCTTTTCCCAACATGACCCCGACAATGCCGCGACATATGCGTCCAACGCTGAAAGCTACAAACAAGAGATTCGCGACACGATCACGCCGCTGCGTGACCGGATTGCGCAAATCCCCGAAGACCAGCGCTGGCTTGTGACCTGCGAAGGGGCCTTTAGCTATCTCGCACGCGATTTCGGGATGAAAGAGCTGTATCTCTGGCCGATGAACGCCGATCAGACCGGCACGCCGCAACAGGTCCGCAAGGTCATCGATTCCGTGCGTGACAACGATATTCCGGTCGTCTTTTGCGAAAGCACGGTGAACACCTCGCCTGCGAAACAGGTGGCGCGCGAAACCGGCGCTGCCTATGGCGGTGTGCTTTATGTCGACAGCCTCAGCACAGCCGAGGGGCCCGTGCCAACCTATCTGGACTTGCTGCGCGTCACTTCGCAGACTGTCGCAGACGGGCTGGATGCAGGCCTGAAGTAAATGGAAACCGATATGAACCCCGCCACCACTACCGCCCCCGTATCAGAGCTTGTCGCCGATGCCATTGGCATCAAGGCCACGGATGTCACGGTGACCTATCGCAATGGTCATACCGCGCTTTATGATGCCAGTTTTGAGATCCCACGCGGCACGATCACGGCGCTGGTAGGGGTCAACGGCGCGGGGAAATCCACACTGTTCAAAGCGATCATGGGGTTTGTGCCCGCCGCGCAAGGGCAGATCACGCTGTTGGGGAAGACCGTAAAAGAGGCGCTGCGTGAGAACCTTGTGGCCTATGTCCCCCAGTCAGAGGAGGTCGATTGGGCCTTTCCGGTGCTGGTGCAGGACGTGGTGATGATGGGACGCTATGGGCATATGGGGTTCTTGCGCCGTCCGAAGGCTGCAGACCATGCGGCGGTGGACGACGCCCTGCGCCGCGTCAACATGACCGAGTTCCGCCACCGCCAGATCGGAGAGCTGTCCGGTGGGCAGCGCAAGCGGGTCTTTCTGGCGCGGGCGCTGGCACAGAACGGTCAGGTGATCTTGCTGGATGAACCCTTTACCGGCGTGGACGTGAAGACCGAGGATCAGATCATCGATCTTTTGCGCGAGCTGCGCGACGAGGGGCGGGTGATGCTGGTGTCGACCCATAACCTAGGCTCTGTGCCCGAATTCTGCGACCGGACGGTGTTGGTCAAAGGCACGGTGCTGGCCTATGGCCCGACGGAAACGGTCTTTACCCACGACAATCTGGAAACCGCCTTTGGCGGGGTACTGCGGCATTTCACCCTTGGGGGCCAAGACCTGCACGACGACGATGACGGGCGCGAACTGCGGATCATCACCGACGACGAACGGCCTTTCGTGCATTACGGCGAACGCATCGACACGACAGAGGGCGACAAATGATCGACCTGCTACTAGAGCCGTTTAGCTATGATTATATGTTCAATGCCATGTGGGTATCGGCGATGGTCGGCGCAGTTTGCGCCTTTCTGTCGTGCTATCTGATGCTCAAGGGATGGTCGCTGATCGGTGACGCGCTGAGCCACTCGGTCGTGCCCGGTGTGGCGGGGGCCTATATGTTGGGGCTGCCCTTTGCGCTTGGCGCGTTTTTGGCGGGCGGCATGGCGGCGGGGGCGATGCTGTTTCTGTCGGGACGGTCGGGCCTAAAGATCGACGTGATCATCGGCATCATCTTTACCGCGTTTTTTGGTTTGGGCCTCTTCATGGTGTCGCTGTCGCCCATGTCTGTCAGCATCCAGACCATCATTATGGGCAATATCCTTGCCATCGCCCCGCAAGACATCGTGCAGCTGGCGATCATTGGCGTGGTCTGCCTGACCGTGCTGCTGCTGAAATGGAAAGACCTGATGGTTACCTTCTTTGACGAGAATCACGCGCGGTCCATTGGGCTGCGGCCCGAGATGTTGAAAGTGGTGTTCTTTATGCTGCTGTCAGCGGCGGTGGTGGCCGCGATGATGACCGTCGGGGCCTTTCTGGTGATCGCAATGGTCGTGACACCGGGGGCGACGGCCTATCTGCTGTGTGACCGTTTCCCACGGCTGATCATCGTGTCGGTGCTGATCGGCACAATCACCAGCTTTCTGGGGGCCTATGCCAGCTATTTCCTCGACGGGGCCACAGGCGGGGTGATCGTCACCCTGCAAACCGCGATCTTCCTGTTGGCCTTTGTGTTCGCCCCGAAACACGGTGTGCTGGCCGCACGACGCAAGGCGAAGTCTGCCCTGAAATCTTTGCGAGACGGGGTGGCCCCATGATCGACACGTTGCTGTTTCCGTTCCAGTTCCCCTTCATGCAGAACGCCTTTTGGATCGTGCTGCTGGTCGCCCCGCCCACGGCGCTGCTGTCGTGTTTTCTCGTGCTCAAAGGGTGGGCGCTGATGGGCGATGCGGTCAGTCACGCTGTGTTGCCTGGGGTGGTGCTGGCGTGGATCACGGGGTTGCCCCTGATCGTCGGAGCCTTTGCCGCGGGAATGTCCTGCGCGATGTTGACCGGATACCTGAGCCATAACAGCCGGATCAAACAGGATACCGTGATGGGGGTCGTCTTCTCTGGCATGTTCGGGATCGGCATCATCATGTACACCTCGATCACCACGAACCAGCATCTCGATCACGTGCTGTTTGGCAATATGCTGGGCGTCGGCGCGCAGGACCTTTGGACGGCTGGGCTGATCTCGGTCTTTGTGACGGCGTTTCTGGTGCTCAAATGGAAAGACCTGCTGCTGCATGCATTCGATCCGGCACAGGCACAGGCAAGCGGGCTGCACACGGGGTTCTTGCATTATGGGTTGCTGGCAGTTTTGTCGCTGACCATCGTGGCGACGCTGACGGCGACGGGGCTGATCCTTGCGGTGGCGCTGTTGGTCACACCGGGGGCGATTGCATTTCTGGTGGTGCGCAGCTTTGGCCCGATGCTGATCGTGTCGGTGGTGGTCTGTATCGTGTCGATGTTTGCAGGTGTCTACGCCAGCTTTTTCCTTGATAGCGCACCGGCACCTACGATCGTGCTGATCCTGACGATGATCTTTGTCTTGGCGTTTATCAACCGCCTGCTGGTGACGCGCCGCACCTCGCGGCAAGCGGCGCGAGGGTAATCTTAAGGGTGGGGCGGGTCACACCCGCCCGACCTTGAACCCGCGCGACAGGTGGTTGCGCATGGCAAAAAGCAGCAACGCCCCCGGCAGCATCGAGGTCAGCGTGAACGCCATGACCATCCCGATATCCGTGTGAAACCCGAACATCGCGCTGAGCGCCATAGAGATTGGTTTGCCATTCGTGGTGGTCAGGATGCGGGCAAAAACGACCTCGACCCAAGAGAACATAAAGCAGAAGAACGCCGTGACCGCGATGCCCGGCGCGATCTGCGGCAGCAGGATTTTCCAGATGTAGCGGGGCCGCGAATAGCCGTCGAGAAACGCCGTCTCGTCCATCTCTCGCGGCACGGCGGCGATAAAGCCCTGCAAGATCCAGATCGACACCGGCAGGTTGAACAGACAATGCGCCAGCGCGATGCCGGTGACCGAATTGACGATACCAAGCACGGAAAACAGCTGGAAAATCGGCAGTGTCAGCACCACCGGCGGCGTGATACGAAAGGCGATGAAGCTGAAGAACAGGTGTTTGTCCCCCAGAAACGACAGCCGCGCAAAGGCATAGGCGGCGGGCAGGGCGACGGGGATGGTGATGGTGATATTGATCAGCACATAGGCGACAGAATTGCCAAAGGCCGCGCGCAGGCTCGGATCGGCCCAGATCGCGCGATAGTTGCGCAGCGTCGTCTCGCCCAATGTCAGACCGTCCTGCGCCAGCGTCGCGGTAAAGCTAAGCACGGTCATTTGCACCAGCGGCAGGATGGTAAAGAGGATAAACGCCCCCAGCAGCGCAAGCTTGATCACTGGCCATGCCCGACGCGGTATCATCGCGGCACCTCGGGCTTTGGGTCATCAAGGTTGGCCTGAACCTTGGTGAACACCCACGCCACACAAAGCACGATCAGGAAATACAGAACAGATCGCGCGGCCGAGGGGCCGTAGTTGAAGGCCTTGATCTCCTCGCCCAGATCGACGGCCAGAAATAGGCTTGCGCCGGCAGGGCCGCCCGCGTTGATCGGGAAGGCCTCGGTGTAGATCATGAAACTGTCCATAAACCGCAACAGCACCGCCATGAGCAATACGTGCTGCAAACGCGGCAATTGGATATGGCGAAACACCTGCCAGGCGCGCGCGCCGTCGATGGCCGCGGCCTGATACAGCGGGTCGGGGATGGTGGTCAGCGCGGAATAGGCAAGGATGATCACGAGGCTGGTCCAATGCCATGTGTCCATCGCAAGGATCACCACCCACGTCAGCACGGCGCTGTCTTTCCACGCGGCAGGCCAGCCGTGTCCCGCAAGCCACTGCCCCAAAATCCCTGTGTCGCCGTTCATCAAGCTGAGCCATAGGGCAGGGATCATGTTCCACGGTACGAGAAGGGGCAGCGATAGCATTGCCAATGCCGCCCCCGCCCAGAACCGCCCGCGCGGGATGCAAAGCGCCAGCGCGATCCCCAGCGGAATCTGAATGCACAGCACAAAGGTCGAAAACAACGCGCTTCGGCCAAAGCTGGCCCAAAAGCGCGGTGCGGTGATCAGATCGCGGAACCACTCGGTGCCGATCCAGAACCGCGATTGCAGGGTGAAAATCTCGAAGAAGGAATAGTTGATGATGGTGACTAGCGGGATCAGTCCGACAACGCCCAGAAGGATGCAGGCGGGGGCCACAAAGAACCAGCCGGTCTGGTCGAACTGTTTCATGGGCTGGTTCTCATCGCTAGGCCAAGGTCAGACCGTGACAACAGAGGTGCCCCAGCCGACACATTCGGCCGTTAAGGCTTCGGGCAGCCGGTGATCGGTAAAGAGCGTGTTCACATCACGCAACGAACAGATGGTCAGCGGGGCCTTGCGCTGGAACTTCAGGTGATCGGCTACGACCATCACCGTGCGCGACCGCCCGATGGCAGAACGGCTGACAAGCACCTCTTGCCCATCGAAATCCAGCAAATCCCCGTCCGCATCAATGGCAGAGCAGCCCAGAACCGAAAAATCGAACTTGAACTGTTTGACCATCTCGGCGGTCAGCCCGCCCACCATGCCGCCGTCTGCACGGCGCAACACGCCGCCGGTCAGGATGATCTCGCAGCTTTGGTTGGCGGCGAGGATATTGGCGATGTTGAGATTGTTGGTCACCACCAGCAGATTTTCGTGGTGCAGCATTTCTTGCGCGACCGCTTCGGTGCTGGTGCCGATGTTCATAAACACCGATGCCCCGTGCGGGATTGCCTGCGCACATTGTTCGGCGATGGCGCGTTTGCCTTCTTCGTTCAGGCGGCGGCGTTCGTCATAAACGATGTTCACCACCCCCGACGGAATCACCGCGCCGCCATGCACCCGTTCCAGCTTGCCGCTTTCGGCGAGCTCCGACAGATCGCGGCGGATGGTCTGGACGGTGACATTATACGCCTCTGCCAGCCCGTCGACGGTGACTTTTCCGTCTTTGCGTGCCAGCTCTAGAATCTCGCGCTGTCTGAAATTTGACATATATCCCCCCGGTCTTGGGCCGTGGATGCTGTTCTTTTCTGCACGCCCGTCCAAACCGTACAATCTACGTTAAGCGAAGCACGTCAAGGCCGCGAATCGTGGTATATCGTTCAAAGTGCGCGGAAATGCGCGTCTATGGGCAGATTAAGACGCCTGAAATCAAGGCTCTAGGTGAAAACGAAAAGAAACGAACGTTCGATCTTGAAAAACGAAGGGGCTTGGTGTCTTTTGTCACGACGTCCCGCAAACCTGTCTGCGAGACGCGATAATGATGCGGGGAGGCTTCATTGAGCCAGCTTGATACAGAACACAGCGTCGATCTTTTCGTGATTGGCGGGGGCATCAATGGATGCGGCATTGCGCGCGATGCTGTGGGCCGTGGGTTTAGCGTTGAGCTGGCCGAGATGAACGATCTGGCTTCTGCGACATCCTCTGCTTCGACCAAGCTGTTTCACGGCGGGCTGCGCTATCTGGAATACTGGGAGGTCCGCCTTGTGCGTGAGGCGTTGATCGAACGCGAAACCCTGTTGAAAGCGATGCCGCATATCTCATGGCCGATGCGGTTCGTGCTGCCTTATCATAAAGATATGCGCTTCGAGGGCGACACGCCCACGTCCAAGCTGCTGAATGTCTTTATGCCGTGGATGAAGGGGCGTCGCCCTGCGTGGCTGATCCGCTTGGGTCTGTTCATGTATGACAATCTAGGCGGGCGGCAGATCCTCAAGGGGACGACCGCAGTTGATCTGACAAACACGCCCGAGGGCGCACCGCTGCACGACCAATTCGAAAAAGCCTATGAATATTCCGACTGCTGGATCGAAGACAGCCGTCTGGTGGTGTTGAATGCCCGTGATGCCCAAGCCCGCGGCGCACGGATCAATACCCGCACCAAGGTTGTCTCTGCCGAGCAGGTCGATGGCATGTGGCAGGTCACGCTGGAACCAAAGGACGGCGGCACGCAACGTGTTGTGCGGGCCAAGATGCTGGTGAATGCTGGCGGTCCGTGGGTCGAAAACGTGATCCGCAACACGGTGCGCATCAATTCGTCGGAAGGGGTGCGTCTGGTGCGGGGCAGTCACATCGTGACGCCCAAGCTTTATGACCACGACAAATGCTATTTCTTCCAAGGCGAAGATGGCCGCATTATCTTTACCATTCCCTACGAGACGGATTTCACCCTGATCGGGACCACGGATGCCGACCACGAGGATGTGTCCGAAAAGCCGGTCTGCACGCCTGAAGAGCAGGACTATCTTGTCCGGTTCGCGTCGAAGTATCTGAAAAAGCAGATCACCACGGATGACATCGTCTGGACCTATTCCGGCGTGCGCCCGCTTTATAACGATGGGGCGAGCTCTGCCACGGCGGCGACCCGGGATTATGTGCTTAAGGTCGACGACTCTGCTGGTGCGCCGATCCTGAACGTCTTTGGCGGCAAGATCACCACCTACCGTCGCTTGGCTGAAAGCGCGCTGGAAAAAATCCAGCCTTATTTCGCCAATGATGCAAAGCCATGGACGGCGGGTGTCGCCTTGCCCGGCGGCGATTTTCCGGTAGACGGCGTGGCGGCGTTGAAACAAGAGTTGCAGGACCGCTATGGCTTTCTAACGCCCCGATGGGCGGACCGTCTGGTCAAGGCATATGGCCGCGAGGCGTTCGATGTTTTAGGCGACGCGCAGAATGCAGCTGATCTGGGTCGCGACTTTGGCGCAACCCTGACCGAGCGTGAAGCCAAGTGGCTGATCGACAAGGAATTTGCCTGCACCGCAGATGACATCATCTGGCGCAGATCCAAGCTGGGCCTGCGGCTTGGCGGGGATGAATTGAACGAATTAGAGGCATGGATGGTGAAAAACACCGCCTTGCCCACAGGAAACACTACCGCCGCCACCGGCGCGTGAAGGGGAGAGGAACATGTCGCTAGTTTTGGAAGGCGTGTCCAAGGTCGTAAATGGCCAGACGCATATCCATCCGACAGATCTTGAGCTGCAGTCAGGCACGATGAATGTGCTGCTGGGGCCGACATCTGCGGGTAAGACATCCCTGATGCGGTTGATGGCGGGGCTGGATGTGCCCAACACCGGCAAAGTGATCTGGAACGGTCAGGATGTGACCGGCATGCGCGTGCAAGACCGCGGGGTTGCCATGGTGTATCAGCAGTTCATCAACTACCCATCGATGACCGTTTACAACAATATCGCCAGCCCGATGCGGTTGTTGGGCAAGTCCAAGAACGAGATCGACAGTGCCGTGCGCAAGGCTGCTGATCTGATGCAACTGACGCCCATGCTGGACCGCAAGCCGCTTGAGCTATCGGGCGGCCAGCAACAACGCTGTGCCTTGGCGCGGGCGTTGGTCAAGGACGCAGGGCTGGTGCTGCTGGACGAACCGCTGGCGAACCTCGACTATAAACTGCGCGAAGAGCTGCGTGCCGAGATCCCCAAGATCTTTGAAGAGGCAGGGTCGATCTTTGTCTATGCGACAACCGAACCCGAAGAGGCACTTTTGCTGGGCGGGAACACGGCAACCCTTTGGGAAGGGCGCATCACACAGTTTGGCTTGACCCCTGTGGTGTACCGCCAGCCCGTTGATGCCACCACGGCGCGTGTCTTCTCTGATCCGCCGATGAACTTTTTGAACATCACCAAAGCAGGCGACATCCTGACCTTTGGCGACGGCAAGAAAGTCGCGGTATTCGGCAGCTTCAAGACTGTGGGCGATGGCAGCTATGTCGCGGGCTTCCGGCCCAACCACCTAGAGCTGTCCAAGCAGTCCGCCGACGCGCTGGAATTTGCGGGCAAGCTGAACGTGACCGAGATCACGGGATCCGAGACGTTTATCCACCTTGATCACCACGGCGAAAACTGGGTCGGTCTGGTGCACGGGGTCAAAGACCTCAAGATCGGGGCACCGCTGAACGTCTATCTTGACCCGAAACATGTTTATATCTTTGCCGAAGACGGCACATCCGTGGCCCCCGCATCCTATGCGGCAGCGGCCTAAGGGAGGACCGGACCAATGGCAAAAATCACCCTTGATAACCTGGCGCATTCCTATTTGCCCAATCCCACCAGCGAAGATGATTTCGCGCTGAAAGAACTGAACCACGACTGGGTCGACGGCGAGGCCTATGCGCTTTTGGGCGCGTCGGGGTGCGGGAAATCCACGTTGCTGAACATCATCTCGGGCCTGCTGCACCCCAGTCAGGGGCGCATTCTGTTCAACGACCGTGATGTGACCAACGATCCCACGACCAAGCGCAACATCGCCCAGGTTTTCCAGTTTCCGGTGGTCTATGACACGATGACTGTGCGCGACAATCTGGCGTTCCCGCTGCGCAACCGTGGTGCGGATGCGGCCTATGTTGCCGAACGCGTGCAGCAGATCGCGGGCATGATCGGCATGGAAGACATGCTCAACCGCAAGGCGCGCGGGCTGACGGCGGATGCCAAACAGAAAATCTCGCTCGGGCGGGGGATGGTGCGCGAAGACGTGAACGCGCTGCTGTTTGACGAACCGCTGACCGTGATCGACCCCCATATGAAGTGGGAACTGCGCACACAGCTGAAATCACTGCACCATGAATTTGGTCACACGATGATTTACGTGACCCACGACCAGACAGAGGCGCTGACCTTTGCTGACAAAGTTGTCGTCATGTATGATGGCCGCGTGGTCCAGATGGGCACCCCGCAAGAGCTGTTCGAGACACCGCAGCATACCTTCGTGGGCTATTTCATCGGCTCGCCCGGTATGAACGTGTTGGACGCGACCGTGACCGGCGACAAGGCCGTTATCGGCGGCCACGAGATCGCCTTGGGTCACGGCTTTGCGCCGCTGGACGGTAAGGTCGAACTGGGCGTGCGTCCTGAATTCACCCGCCTTGCCACGGGCGAGGCGGGTCTACCTGTCACAGTCAAACGGATCGAGGACGTAGGCCGCCACAAGATCGTGCGCGCTGACTTTAACGGCACTGAAATCAACGTAATCGCCGAAGAAGGTGCCGAGATTACGCCGGATATGAACCGCATTATTTTCGACCCTGCCGGGGTGAATGTCTATGCCAACAGCTGGCGCGTTGCGCCGCAGGGGGCATGATGACCGTATCCGCCGCTTTCCCGCTGACCCTCGCTGAAAGGACCGCGTCATGAACAAGACCGTCAATCAAAAGGCCTGGTTCCTTGTGCTGCCCGTGTTGCTGCTGGTGGCTTTCTCTGCGGTGATCCCGCTGATGACCGTGGTGAACTATTCCGTGCAGGATGCTTTCGCCGGAGATTTCTACCCGCTTGACGACAAACTCGAGTGGTTCAAACAAATGCTGGCGAGCGAACGGATGTGGAACGCCTTGGGCCGTCAGATTTCATTTTCGGTGATCATTCTGGCCATCGAAATCCCGCTGGGAATCTTCGTGGCGCTGAATATGCCGAAAAAAGGGTTCTGGGCGTCGCTGTGTCTGGTTCTGATGTCGCTGCCGCTGCTGATCCCGTGGAATGTGGTTGGCACGATCTGGCAGATTTTTGGTCGCGTCGATATCGGCCTGCTGGGTTATACCCTGTCTGCCTTGGGGATCGACTATAACTACACCCAAGACTTCTATGCCGCTTGGATCACTGTGATCGTGATGGATGTCTGGCACTGGACGTCGCTGGTGGCGCTGCTGGCCTATGCCGGTCTGCAATCCATCCCCGATGCGTATTACCAAGCTGCCAAGATTGATCAGGCGAGCCGCTGGAAAGTCTTCCGCTACATTGAGCTGCCCAAGATGATGGGCGTATTGATGATCGCAATCCTGCTGCGCTTTATGGACAGCTTTATGATCTATACCGAACCGTTCGTCGTGACGGGCGGGGGGCCTGGTAACTCTACCACCTTCCTGTCGATCGATCTGGTTAAAATGGCCCTCGGGCAGTTTGACCTTGGTCCTGCGGCGGCGTTCTCGATCATGTATTATCTGGTGATCCTGCTGATCTCCTATGTGTTTTACACCGTGATGACGAACCTTGATAAAAGGGATGGCCACTGATGTCTGATCTTGCACAAAAACGCGCGCGTTCCCTGCCCAAGATCAAGGGTAATGCGATTGTCATGGCGTTGTATCTGCTGTTCTTGCTGCTGCCGATCTACTGGCTGCTGAACATGAGCCTCAAGACCAACACCGAGATCCTCAACAGCTTTACCCTGTGGCCAGCCGATCTGACGTTCGACAACTATATGACGATCCTGACGGACGCGTCATGGTACACGGGCTATCTGAATTCGATGGCCTATGTGGTGATGAACATGGTGATCTCGCTCGCGGTGGCGCTGCCGGCGGCCTATGCCTTCAGCCGCTATTCCTTCATGGGCGACAAGCACCTGTTCTTCTGGTTGCTGACTAACCGGATGGCCCCACCTGCGGTTTTCGCGCTGCCGTTCTTCCAGCTTTATAGCTCGGTCGGGCTATTTGACACGCATATCGCGGTGGCACTGGCGCATTGTCTGTTCAACGTGCCGCTGGCGGTGTGGATCCTAGAAGGGTTCATGCGCGGCGTCCCGAAGGAGATCGACGAGACGGCCTATATCGACGGCTACAGCTTCCCGCGCTTTTTCATCCGCATCTTCACGCCGCTGGTGGCGTCGGGGATCGGGGTCACGGCCTTCTTCCTGTTCATGTTCAGCTGGGTTGAGCTGCTGCTGAGCCGGACGTTGACCAGCGTGGATGCCAAGCCGATTGCCGCCACCATGACCCGCACCGTCGGGGCCGCCGGCATCGACTGGGGTGTGCTGGCCGCGGCAGGCGTGCTGACCATCTTGCCAGGCGCATTGGTGATCTATTTCGTGCGCAACTACATCGCCAAAGGCTTTGCCTTGGGCCGCGTTTAATAAAAGAAAGACCGGAGGACACATTATGGACTGGATGGCTTGGACTTGGCCCACCGCCGCTTTCTTTGGGATCATCGCGGTGACGTTGATCACCTTTACGATCCTTGCAATCAAATTCCCCGAAGTGCCGCGCACCGGTATACTGGGGATGGAAACGACGCGCGGTGACCGTTTGTTCATCACGCTTCTGGGCTCGGCCTTTATCAATCTGGCTTGGCTCGGGCTGCTCAGTGCACCCCAATGGGGGGCATTGGTTGTCTGCCTTTTCTATGCCATCGCGGTTTTCCGCTGGGTATAAAAGAGGAATATAAGGGGGGCCGGTCTGCAAGAATCGGACCTCTCAAATGTTCAATTCTAGGGAGGAACATCATGAACTTGCGCTTAAAGGGAACGACTGCGATCGGACTTGCTGCTTGCATGTTTGCCGCACCTGCGTTCGCCGACATGGAGGCCGCAAAGGCTTTCCTTGATAAGGAAATCGGCGATCTGTCCGCGCTGTCGCGGGAAGACCAAGAAGCCGAACTGCAGTTCTTTGTCGACGCTGCAAAACCGTTTGAAGGCATGGCGATCAACGTTGTGTCCGAAACAATCGGCACGCACACATATGAATCCACAGTTCTGGCCCCCGCATTCGAAGCGATCACCGGCATCAAGGTCACCCATGACCTGATCGGCGAAGGTGACGTTGTCGAAAAGCTGCAAACACAGATGCAGTCGGGCGAGAACATTTATGACGCCTATATCAACGACTCCGACCTGATCGGGACGCACTGGCGTTATCAACAAGCCCGCAATCTGTCCGACTGGATGGAAGGCGAAGGCAAGGCCGTGACCAACCCCGGTCTCGACCTCGAAGACTTCATCGGGCTGTCGTTCACAACCGGCCCCGATGGCAAGATCTACCAGCTGCCCGATCAACAGTTCGCGAATTTGTACTGGTTCCGCTACGATTGGTTCAACGACGAACAGAACAAGGCCGACTTCAAAGAGAAGTTTGGGTATGATCTGGGCGTTCCGGTCAACTGGTCCGCATACGAAGACATCGCCGAATTCTTCACCGGTCGCGACCTGTCGCGTCTTGGCGTTGAAGGCGACGTCTTTGGCAACATGGACTACGGCAAAAAAGACCCGTCGCTTGGCTGGCGCTACACTGATGCGTGGCTGTCGATGGCTGGTGCCGGGGACGTAGGCGAACCAAACGGTCTGCCCGTCGATGAATGGGGTATCCGCGTCAACGAAAACTCGCAGCCTGTGGGTTCTTGCGTTGCGCGTGGTGGTGCCACAAACGGTCCAGCAGCGGTCTATGCTGTGACCAAAGCGATCGAATGGCTGCAAAAGTATTCGCCTCCGGCGGCTGCAGGCATGACCTTCTCTGAAGCGGGCCCAATTCCGGCGCAGGGCAACGTCGCCCAGCAGATGTTCTGGTACACCGCCTTTACCGCAGCATCGGTAGAGCCTGATCTGCCCGTGATGAACGAAGATGGCACGCCGAAATGGCGCATGGCACCTTCGCCCCACGGTGCATATTGGACCGAAGGCACCAAGATCGGGTATCAGGATGCCGGATCGTGGACGCTGATGAAATCCACTCCGGTGGACCGTGCACAGGCCGCTTGGCTCTATGCGCAGTTCGTCACCTCCAAGACAGTGGACGTAAAGAAAAGCCACGTTGGCCTGACCTTCATTCGTGAATCGTCGATCCAGCACGAAAGCTTTACAGAGCGTGCACCGAAACTGGGTGGTCTGGTTGAATTCTACCGTTCGCCAGCGCGCGTTCAGTGGTCCCCAACGGGTACCAACGTGCCTGACTATCCGAAGCTGGCGCAGCTGTGGTGGCAGAACATCGGCGACGCAATGTCCGGTGCGAAGACACCTCAGGAAGCGCTGGATGCACTGTGCGCCGATCAGGAAAAAGTCCTGATCCGTCTGGAGCGCGCAGGCGTTCAAGGGGAATTTGGCCCCAAGATGAACGAAGAGCGTGACCCGGAGTACTGGCTGTCGCAGCCCGGTTCGCCCAAAGCGAAACTCGAAAGCGAAGACGAAGAGCCACAGACCATCGCTTATGATGAGCTGATCAAATCCTGGCAGTAAGCCAATCTTTCCGGGGCCGGTTCGCTGGCCCCGGAACCTTTAATTTTCTGAAAACACCTACATCCGTCATTGCCCTGACATTTGGTCGGGCCTGCCGACCCTTGCTAGGATGCGGCCATAGTTGACGGTTGCTAAACTTCCAAAGGGACGCGCATGACGTATATCCTTGCCATTGACCAAGGCACCACCTCCACACGGGCCATCGTTTACGATGACACGATGACGTCCATTGCCAGCGCCCAAGAAGAATTCCCCCAGCATTTCCCCCAGTCCGGCTGGGTTGAACATGATCCCGACGATCTGTGGCGTACCACGCAGGCGACCTGCCGCGAGGCCATCGACAAGGCGGGGATCAAGGCAGGCGATATCGCGGCCATCGGCATCACCAACCAGCGCGAAACGGTCGTTGTCTGGGACAAGAAAACCGGACGCCCGATTTATAACGCCATCGTCTGGCAGGACCGCCGCACGGCCAGCCAGTGCCGCACCCTGCGCGATGCGGGCCACGAGGAAATGTTCACCGACCGCACCGGTTTGCTGCTGGACCCGTATTTCTCGGGCACCAAGCTGGCGTGGATATTGGACAACGTCGAAGGTGCACGCGACCGTGCGGCCAAGGGCGAGCTGCTGTTTGGCACCGTCGATTGCTTTTTGATCTGGAAGCTCACCGGTGGGGCCTCTCACGCGACGGACGCCACCAACGCCGCGCGGACTATGCTGTATGACATCCGCAAAGGCCGGTGGAGCCGTTCGATCTGCAAATTGCTCGACATCCCGATGGAGATGTTGCCAGAGGTCAAGAATTGCGCCGACGATTTTGGCAGCACCGATCCCGATATTCTGGGGGCTGCCGTACCGATCCACGGGGTTGCTGGCGACCAGCAGGCCGCGACCGTGGGGCAGGCGTGTTTCGAGCCGGGGATGCTGAAATCGACCTATGGCACGGGCTGTTTCGCACTGATGAACACGGGCGACACGCCGGTGCGGTCAGAAAACCGGCTGCTGACGACCATTGCCTATCAGTTCGATGGCAAGCCGACCTACGCGCTCGAAGGGTCAATCTTTGTCGCAGGTGCCGTGGTGCAATGGCTCCGCGACGGGTTGCAGATCATTCAGGATTCGGCCGAGACCCAAGGCCTGGCCGAGCAGGCGGACCCGCATCAGAACGTGGTGCTGGTGCCGGCCTTTGTCGGACTTGGCGCGCCGTATTGGAACCCCGATTGTCGCGGCGCTGTCTTTGGTCTGACCCGCGGTACGGGGCCTGCCGAAATGGCCAAGGCAGCGCTGGAAAGCGTCGGTTACCAGACACGCGACTTGCTGGAAGCGATGGCCGCCGACTGGAAAGCCGATGGCGTGCAGCCTACTTTGCGGGTGGATGGCGGCATGTCTGCCAGCGACTGGACTATGCAATTCCTGTCCGACATCATCAACGCTCCCGTCGACCGGCCCACGGTGCATGAAACCACGGCACTTGGGGTGGCGTGGCTTGCGGGGATGCACGCGGGTGTTTATCCTGATCAGGAACGGTTCGCGAAATCGTGGACGCAGGAAACCCAATTCAAGCCGAAAATGGACGATGACCAGCGCGACGCGAAATATGCGCTCTGGAAAAAGGCCGTTGACGCGACCCTGAATTTTTAAGGAACTCTTCATGACAGCCCCCACGCTTCGCCGGTATCTGACGCAAAACAACTTTGACCCCGATCTGGTCTTTCTGCTTGAAGACATCGCATCTGCGTCGCGTTTGATCGCAGGTCTGGTACGCCGTGGCGCGTTCGAGGGCAACCTTGGTGCCGCCGGAGAGATCAACGTGCAGGGCGAGGCGCAAAAGACGCTCGATATTATGGCCAACGATGTGTTCGAGCGTGAGTGTGCCAACAGCCCGCGTCTGGCCGCGCTTGTGTCCGAAGAGGTCGAAGAGGTCACCTGGCTGAAAGAGCCGCAAAAGGGCGACTACCTGCTGTATTTCGATCCGCTGGACGGGTCGTCCAACCTTGATGTGAACCTGTCTGTGGGGTCGATCTTTTCGGTGATGCAGGTGCAGGCCGATGGCGACCGCAATGTGCTGCACAACGGGCGCAACCAGATTTGCGCGGGCTATGCGATCTATGGCCCCTCGACCATGTTTGTCCTCACCAAGGGCGACGAAGTGGCGGGCTTTAGCAGCGATCCTGATACGGGCGAATTCAGCCTGACGCATCCCCAGATGACCGTGCCGGCAGAGACCTCGGAATACGCGATCAACACGTCTCGCGCACGTTATTGGTACGCGCCTGTCAGCCGCTATGTGGACGAGGCCGTCGCCGGGAAGGAAGGCCCTCGTGGCCGGTCGTTCAACATGCGCTGGACCGCGTCGATGGTTGCAGACGTGCACCGCATCCTGACGCGTGGGGGCGTGTTCCTGTATCCCGCGGACAGCAACAATCAAAAGACCGGCGGCAAGCTGCGTCTGATGTACGAGGCGAACCCGATGGCGATGGTGATCGAGGCCGCGGGCGGTGCTGCCTCTACAGGCCAAGGCGCGATCATGGATGTCGCCCCCACGGCACCGCACCAGCGCGTGCCGGTGATCCTTGGTTCGCGCGACGAGGTTGCCGTGCTCGACGCCTATCACGCAGATGCCACAGACAGCTAAAGCGATGTTTTCGTTCTACTCTCCGCAAGCGCTGCATTTCGGGCGTGGACAAGCTGCGCAGACCGCAGCGCTGGCGGCTGGCTTTGGCGCGCGGGTGCTGATCGTGCACGGGGCGAATACTGCCCGCGCTGCGTGGCTGATCGAAGATTGCCACGCGGCTGGGTTGTCTGTTGTCAGAGAAAGCTGTGGGGCAGAGCCAAGTTTACCTGCGCTGGAGGCCGCACTTGGCCGTATAGGCACAAATCAGCCCGATGTGGTCATCGCCCTTGGCGGTGGCTCCGTTATCGACTTTGCCAAGGCGCTTGCGGCGCTAATCCCCTGCGCGGGCAAGCCGCTGGACTACCTTGAAGGGGTAGGGGGCGGCAAACCGGTGGAGACGGCACCTTTGCCGATGATTGCCCTGCCGACCACGGCGGGCACGGGGGCTGAGGTCACCAAGAATGCGGTGATCGCTGTGCCGGAACATGCGGTCAAGGTCAGCCTGCGCGACGCGCGGATGATCCCTGACATCGCGATCGTGGATGCGGCCCTGATGCAGGGCGCACCACGCCGTGTGACCCTCGCGGCTGGGTTGGATGCGGTGACGCAGGTGATTGAACCTTACCTGTCAGTCAAAGCGACGCCGATGACGGATGCGCTGTGTCAGGCGGCCATCCCCAAAGGGCTGGCTGCGCTGCGCGCGATCGTAGAGCAGGACGCAGCAGATGCGTGGGACGACATGGCGTGGGTCAGCACCTGCGGTGGTTTGGCCCTCGCGAATGCAGGTCTGGGGGCCGTGCACGGTTTTGCCGGTGTCATCGGTGGCCAGACCGGTGCCCCGCACGGAGAGATTTGCGGTGCCTTACTGCCTGCTGTCCTTGCGTCTCACGTTGAAAAGGCAAAGGCGGGCACGCAGGTGCACACACGGTTGATGTGGGTCTTGGGCCTGATCGATACCGCATTCGAGGTGGAGACAGGGGCAGGGCTGTCTGCCTTGCGCAACTGGTCCCGCGACATGGGGTTGCGCGATCTGGCTCAGATGGGACTGGACCCCGAGGAACACGCGCAGGTGGCCAAGCTTTCGGCCGGGGCGTCATCCATGAAAGGCACGCCTTTCGCCCTGACCGAAACCGAGCTTATCGCGATCCTGCGGGCCTGACGTGGCGTGCGGGGGGCATCAAACCCCTATGAATTCAAGCAGCTTGGCGACCGCAGCGATAACCCCGTTCGTCATACCAATCTGATGAAAGGGGGCGGCACCTTGAGAAACGGCGGCCCTTGTGTCGTAGGGGGTCGCTGTTGCTATAGCGCCTCTTGGGCTTCGGCCAATGTCTGCATGGCGTCCAGTGCTTCGAGCAAGACCTGACGGTCGGCACCGGGTCGAGAGGCTTGCTCGGACAGTGTCCTTCGCCAGACCCGCGCGCCGGTGCGCCCCGCGAAGAGGCCCATCATATGCCGCGTGATCTGGTTCAGCCTGCCGCCCTGATCAAGATGCGCGTCGATATAGGGCAGCATTTGCGCCACTACATCTTCGGGGGTGGTGTCTTGCGCCGTGCCGTAAATCCGGCGATCTGCTTGGGCCAAGATATCGGTTGGATTGTGATAGGCGCTGCGCCCGATCATCACACCGTCCAGCCCTGCGTCCAGAAACGCCTCTGCCTGATCAAGCGACGTGATGCCGCCGTTAACCGAGATATGCAGATTCGGGAACAGCCCCTTCATCCGGTGGACAATCTCGTAGTCCAACGGCGGGATGTCGCGGTTTTCCTTGGGGCTCAACCCTTGCAGCCACGCCTTGCGCGCGTGGATCGTCACCCGTTCGCAGCCCGCACCGACGATCTGAGCCAAAAATTCGGGCAGCACCTCTGCGGGGTTCTGGTCATCGACACCGATCCGACATTTGACCGTGACGTCCACATCAACCGCGCGGCGCATGGCCGCGACGGATTTGGCCACAAGGGCCGGCTGCTCCATCAACACCGCGCCAAAGAAGCCCGACTGCACCCGATCCGACGGGCAACCCACGTTCAGGTTGATCTCGTCATACCCCGCCTGCGCGCCGATCCGCGCCGCCTCTGCCAGCTCGTCCGGATCGGACCCGCCAAGCTGCAAGGCCACGGGATGCTCTGACACATCATGATCCAGCAAATGCACAGCACCGCCGCGCACCAAAGCTGGCGAGGTCACCATTTCCGTATAAAGCAACGTCTCTTGCGAAAACAGCCGGTGCATGTAGCGGCAATGACGGTCGGTCCAGTCCATCATGGGTGCAACGGATAGCCGTGAAGCGCGGGTGATATTGGATTTATATCCCATGAGGGTCTGAGCCTTGTCGTTTATCGAACTGGAAATATGGGGGTTCGGAAGGGTCAATGCTATAGCCGCGCGCCGGAGGCAAGGGCCAGCGGTTCACATACCGCGCGCCAGCGGTCTGCCTAAATCAGAGGCATCAGTTTGTGCCCTTGGGCGGTCAGCGCATTTATTACCCTGATTTTGCCTAAATCCTGCCATATCTTCACACTTATATCACACTGTCGGAGCCAAACTACCGACAGGCGACCGAGAATCGAATCTATCGGCGCACAAATTGAACGACACGAGAGATGGCAGAGATGAAAATGACAAATACAGTGCAAGATCAGCAGACCAATATCCTCACGTTCGTGCCCGCTGTTGCGACATGGAAATGTATCACCGTGGCCCAGCATTTCGGGTCGACACCGGTGGTACCGGCAGCGAATGAAAACTACGCGCCGCAAGATCACGAAGGCGCGCAAACCCGCAGTGAAATGCTTGATTTCCTGTACCGCGTCGCCCGCTGATCCAGTCGAGTGACAGTTTAATCGTTGGCACCGCGTTTTAGCCGTGCGGCCCGACCGCCACGCCGTTTTGCCAATGTTCCCGCCCGCGATGGAAGGTCGGCCATGACGCTACGGCGTTCGTGGGGCGACATTCGCGACCAGGCACCGATTTCGTCGATGGAACGAAAGCAACCTGTGCACAAACGGGTCTCGGGATGCACCACGCAGAGCTTTACGCAGGGGCTTTCTACTTCGTCCCGTTTCCAGATATCGTCGCTCATGCCTGTTTCCTTACGCTTTTTCGCGATTGACGCCCTGGCCCTATGCCGATGTCCCTTGCGCCTTGATGACACGTAAGCGATCCAGCGCCCCTTGCAAGATATAGCCCGCAGCCACGTGGTCGATCACCTCGGCGCGGCGTCGGCGCGACGTGTCAGCCTCGAGCAGGGCGCGTTCCGCCGCGACCGTGCTGAGCCGTTCATCCCAGAACCCGATGGGGATATCCCCCAACCGGTCAAAGTTGCGCGCAAAGGCCCGCGTGGACTGACAGCGCGCGCCTTCTGATCCGTCCATATTGCGGGGCAGTCCCAGCACCAGCCCGCCAATCCTGCGCGCGGCGATGATCTCTGACAGGCGGGCAGCGTCGACGCCAAACTTTTTCCGGCGCACGGTTTCCAGCGGCGTGGCGATAGACAGAAAGCTGTCCGTGACAGCAACGCCGATGGTTTTCTCGCCAAGGTCCAGGCCGATCAGCGCCTGCATCGGGGGCAGGGCGGCGGCGAATTCGGTGATGTCGTCATAGATCATTCAGTCACTCCGGCACGTTCGCCCGCGCGTTGAATATCATCCATTGCGGCAGGGTCATCGGCAAACACCTCTACTGCGTTTTCATAGATCGACCGGGCGCGTGCCGTTTCGCCAAGCACCCCTAACGACGAAATCAGTCGCGCCCAATCTTCGACGGGTCCGCCTTGGGTCGCCAGCCGCGACGACAGGGTTTCAACCATGCCGCCAATCATTTCCATACGCTCGGCGGGGGTCATGTCCTGCGCTGCGTCCACATCTTCTGCCGAAGGGCCCCGCAGGGCACCGCTGCCAATCTCGGGGACGGTATAGTCCACGCCGGCCATTGTGGCGATAGGACCGATCTGCGCGAGAATAGGCGCGATCCAGGGGGCGTCTTCGGGGCCGCGACGCAGCAACCCGTCCCACATGCGGAACGCCAGATCGGGGCGCCCCGTCTGCACCAACATCAGGCCCCAATAATAGCGTGCGGTGCCGTTCTCGACCTCACGCGAAAGCACAGCACGCAGCACGGCTTCGGCCTCGGGCGAGACATAGCCGCCTGCGGCCATCACCATCAGTTCGGCATAGCCCGACACTTCCTCAACCGAGGCCTCCGTGCCTTTCAGACGCACGACCTTGCCCTGTGCAGCCGCCGCGGCGGCGTAGTTGCCCACGCGCGCCTCGTTCTGGGCAAGCAGCACATTGCCTTGGATATCATCGGGTCGCGCGGCAACTGTTTCGCGCAGACGCGTCAGCAAGGCTTGATACTCCGGGCTTAGTTCAGGTGGCAGGTCGGCGGCAGGCAGTTCTGCTTCGGCGGTGGCTTGATCAGGACGGTTCAGGCGCATGTCTTCGGCACGTGCGATGCGGTCCTGCAACGCGAGATCGCCATACCCCGGTGCACCCAACTGCCAGTAAAGGGCCAAGCTGCCGCCCAGCAAAACAACCGAGATGACCGAGGTAACGACAGGCGAGGGTTTGCCCCCCGCGGCAACAACGATTTGGCCTGCGGCATCAGCGGCCAGAATGCGGCGCGAGATTTCGGTGCGCACACGGGCGGCGTCGGCTTCGGGCAAAACACCGCGGGCCACATCGCGTTCGACCTCGGCCAATTGGTCACGGTAGACCTGAACGTCATGCGCAGCACCCGTTTGGGCAGGCATGCGCGCCCCGCGGGTCAGGGCGCGTGCCAGCAATACGGTCACAAGGGCGGCCCCGGCGGCGGCAATGATCCAGAAACTCATAAAGATGCGGTCCAGTAATTATAGCTACTGCACACCTAACCGCTGCGGGGCTGTGACAAAAGGGGCCATATTGATGCACCTCGTCGCGGCCGGGGTATGGTTTTTGCCAGATTGCGGCGGATGTCGTAAAACTGTTATGGAGTGCCGCGACGGGTATCCTCTTTTTCGCCCGAGGACCCAGAAAGAAGCCAAGCCGAGTGCGGCTGCCCACGAATCCCTGCCGGAGACCGCTTTCATGAAGAAATACTCAGCTTTTGCCGTCGCCCGCGAAGCTCTGCGCCATCACACCGGTTGGCAGCGGGCTTGGCGCGATGCGCAGCCCAAGAAACGCTATGACGTGATCATTGTCGGGGCCGGCGGGCATGGTCTGGCGACGGCCTACTACTTGGGTAAAAACTTTGGCATCACCAATGTCGCGATCCTTGAAAAAGGCTGGTTGGGGGGGGGTAACACGGGCCGCAACACGACGATCATCCGCTCCAACTACCTGCAAGACCCCTCTGCTGCGATCTACGAAAAGTCGCGGTCGCTGTATGAAACCATGAGCCAGGACCTGAACTATAACGTCATGTTCAGCCCGCGCGGCGTGATCATGTTGGCGCAGACCCACCACGAGGTGCGCGGCTATCAACGTACCGCCCATGCCAACGCGCTTCAGGGGGTGCAAACCGATTTTATCGGGCCTGAAAAGGTCAAAGAACTGGTGCCGATCATCAACATCGACGGGCCGCGCTATCCGGTTCTGGGCGGGCTCTGGCAAAAGCGCGGCGGCACGGCGCGCCATGACGCTGTGGCGTGGGGCTATGCGCGGGCGTGCTCTGATATGGGCATGGACGTGATCCAGAAATGCGAAGTCACCGGTATCCGGCAGGAAAATGGCAAAGTCGCCGGCGTCTCTACCAACCGGGGCGACATTGATTGCGACAAGCTTGGTATGGTCGTCGCGGGGCACTCGGGGCATTTGGCGGATATGGCGGGCTTCCGTCTGCCAATCGAATCCGTCGCGCTTCAGGCGCTGGTGTCCGAACCGATCAAACCCTGCATGGATGTGGTGATCATGGCCAATACCGTGCACGGCTACATGAGCCAGTCTGATAAGGGCGAGATGGTGATTGGCGGCGGTACCGACGGGTACAACAACTACACCCAACGTGGGTCATTCCATCACATCGAAGAAACTGTGCGCGCCCTGGTGGAAACCTTCCCGATGGTATCGCGGCTCAAGATGCTGCGCCAGTGGGGCGGGATCGTGGATGTCACGGGGGACCGGTCTCCGATCCTGTCGAAAACGCCGGTGGAGGGCGTATTTGTGAACTGCGGCTGGGGCACCGGCGGGTTCAAGGCAATCCCAGGATCAGGCTGGGCCATGGCAGAACTGATGGCCAAGGGGCGGTCACCATTGACCGACGCATTTGGGCTCAACCGGTTCCAGGAAGGGCGCTTTATCGACGAATCCGTGGCGGCAGGGGTGGCCCATTGATCGGCCTGCGTATCTCGGTTCATTTCGGCAAAGTATGGAACTTTTTAGGGCGCAGCGGCGTTTACACTTCATATCAAGTTTATGAAGGACCATTCACATGGCAGACCCTGACCACAACCAAGCGCCACACAACACTCAAGCGCCCCACACCACCGTCAACAAGACCAGCGGCACAGGTTCCGGTATCATCATCGGTGTTCTCGTCGTTCTGGTCCTTGGCTTTGGCTTTTTCTTCTTTTCTGGCGGCACCACTGCGACCGACTCCAGTGATATCAACGTCAATGTCGAAGGGGCCACAGATGGCGCTGCCGATGCCGTTGAAGGCGCAGCAGAGGAAGCAACAGGCAACTAAGCCGCTTTCCACTCTATCTATGATGACCAAGGCTGGCCCCCGCGATGGGGCCGGCCTTTTTGCGTTTCACGCCAATCTCAAAGGGAGCGCCCCATGCTAATCCTGACTTGTCCCAACTGTGGCATCACCGCCGAGGAAACCGAATTTCACGCCGGCGGCGAGGCGCATCTGAAACGGTTCGGCCCGGGTTCCTCTGATACCGAATTCGAGCAATACCTGTTTATGCGTGACAACCCCAAGGGCGTGCATTTCGAACGCTGGCGCCATGTCTATGGGTGCGGCAAGTGGTTTCACGCCGCGCGCGATACCATGACGCTCGAGGTGTTCGGGACCTATACCGCCCAGACCAGCACCGTTCCGCAAGATACCATCAACAAGATTAAGGACCGTCGCCCCGACTGGCAGGCATCGACCGCCCCATGATCGCTGCGCTCCTTCATTTTGCCAAGAAAACTCCCGCCGGAGGCGCCAGCGCTTTCGCAATACACCAAGGTTTGACTTCATGAGCACCAGAATTGCCACAGGCGGCCGCCTGCTGAACAAATCAAATGCAGTCAGTTTTTCGTTCAACGGAAAGCAGCTGCGCGGTTTCGAGGGCGATACGCTGGCCTCGGCTTTGCTGGCGAATGACCAGATGCTGGTGGGGCGTTCGTTCAAGTACCACCGTCCGCGCGGCATTGTCGCGGCAGGACCGGAAGAGCCCAACGCGCTGGTCAATCTGGGGCAGGGCGACCGGTTCGAGCCTAACCAACGCGCCACCACCACCGAACTTTTCGACGGCCTGCAGTCCGAGAGCCAGAATCACTGGCCCAGCCTCGAATTCGATGTCGGCGCGATCAACAAACACCTCAGCCGGTTTTTGCCTGCGGGCTTTTACTACAAGATGTTCATCCACCCGCGTCCCTTTTGGAAACACGTCTACGAGCCCATCATTCGCCACTCTGCCGGTCTGGGCAAAGCGCCCAAGGATATGGACGGCGACACCTATGAACATTTTCACGCCTTTTGCGACGTGCTGGTCATCGGTGGCGGCGTTGCGGGTCTAGAGGCCGCGCGTACTGCGGCGTTGTCTGGTGCGAAAGTCATCGTGCTGGAACAAACCTCCCATTGGGGAGGACGTGCACCGGTGGATGGTGGAACAGTGGATGGCACGCCCGTTGGGGCTTTTGTTGATACTCTGGTAGAAGATCTCTCCGCGATGGAGAATGTCACCCTGCGCACCCGCGTCATGGGGGCAGGTGTGTATGACCACGGCTATGTGCTGGGGTATGAACGACTGACCGATCACGCGCCCAAGATGACAGGGCCGCGTCACCGGCTGTGGCGCATCCGTGCCGGTCATATCGTGACGGCAACAGGCGCGATCGAACGGCCTTTGTCCTTTGCGGGCAATGACATACCCGGCGTGATGCTGGCCGCGTCAGTGCGGGATTATCTGGTGAACTATGGTGTCTCGGCCGGGGATCGCACAGTTGTCGTCACCAATAACGATGATGCCTACCGCACGGCCATCGCCTTGGCAGAGGCAGGCCTGACCGTGCCCGCCATTCTGGATGCCCGCGTATTGCCACAGGACTCCGCGTTGATGGCACGGGCCAAAGATCTGGGCATTCGCGTGATGATGGGCCACGCCGTGGCGCGGGTCACAGGTGGCAAGCGTGTGACCGGCGTAGAAGTGTGCAGTCAGGCAGGCGAGGGGGCCGTTCTGGAAACCTTCCCCTGCGACGCAGTGGCCATGTCGGGCGGATGGTCGCCCGTGGTGCATCTGTGGTCCCATTGCGGCGGCAAACTGACGTGGGACACGGCCGGTGCGATGTTCCGCCCTGATGTGAACAATCCGCCGTTGGGGGCCGACGGGCACGGGTTTGTGACCGCTGCCGGTGCCGCGGGTGGCTTCTTTGCGCTGGATGACATCCTGCACGACGCCCACGCCGCAGCCGATGGCGTGGTCACCACGCTGGGGTTCAAATTGCCGGCAGATGCCGTATCCCCGAACGCCGATCGTCAAGAGGAAGCGCCGCTCGCCCCTGTCTGGATGATGCCTCAGGGTGCCAACGTCAAACTACGCGAAAAGACGTTTCTGGATTATCAGAACGACGTTAAAGTGTCAGACGTGCGGCTTGCCGCGCAAGAGGGCTTTGTCAGTGTCGAACACGCCAAACGCTATACCACGCTGGGAATGGCCACGGATCAGGGCAAACTGAGCAATATCAACGGGCTGGCAACGCTTGCCGGCGCGATGGATGCCGATATTCCGGCTGTGGGTACCACCACCTTTCGCCCGCCGTACCACCCGATCTCTATGGGGTCGATCGCGGGCGAGGCGCGCGGCGACGTGTTCCAGCCGATCCGCCGCACGCCGCTGCATGACTGGCACAAGGCGAATGGTGCCGACTGGGAACCTGTCGGCCACTGGCGACGCCCCTACGCCTATCCCCGCAATGGCGAAAGCACCCATGACGCGGTCATGCGCGAGGTCACCAACACGCGCAGCAAACTGGGGATGCTGGATGCCTCGACCCTTGGCAAGATCATCGTCAAAGGGCCGGACGCGGGCAAGTTCCTCGATATGCTTTACACCAATATGATGTCATCGCTGAAACCGGGCAAATGCCGCTATGGTCTCATGTGTTCGGAAAACGGCTTTCTGATCGACGATGGTGTTGTCGCGCGGATCGATGACGAAACCTTCCTCTGCCACACGACCACGGGCGGCGCGGAAAGCATTCACCAGCATATGGAAGAATGGCTGCAAACCGAATGGTGGGATTTCAACGTCTATACGGCCAATGTCACCGAACAATATGCGCAGATCGCCGTGGTCGGTCCCAATGCCCGCACATGTCTTGAAAAGCTCGGCGGCATGGATCTCAGCAAAGAAGCGCTGGCATTCATGGAATGGGCGGACGGCACGCTTGGCGGGTTCAAATGCCGCGTTTACCGGATCTCTTTCTCGGGCGAACTGAGCTACGAGATCGCAGTTGACGCAGGGCAGGGACAGGCGTTTTGGGATGCGCTGATGGTCGCAGGTAATGATCTTGGCGTGATGCCCTATGGTACCGAATGTCTGCACATCCTGCGCGCCGAGAAGGGCTTTATCATGATCGGGGACGAAACCGACGGCACTGTGATCCCGCAGGATCTGGGGCTGAACTGGGCGATCTCTAAAAAGAAAGAAGATTACCTTGGCAAACGTGCGCAGCAGCGGTCGCATATGGTCGATCCAACGCGGTGGAAGCTGGTCGGTCTGGAAACCACTGACGGCAGCACCTTGCCTGACGGCGCCTATGCCGTGGGCGAGGGCGACAACGAGAACGGCCAGCGCAATATGATCGGGCGCGTCACCTCGACCTATCATTCGCCGACCTTGGGCAAGGGGATCGCCATGGGGCTGGTGCTGAACGGGCCGGACCGGATGGGCGAGGTGCTCGACTTCCCCGGTACCGACGGCAAGACCTATCAGGCGAAAATCGTCGATCCGGTATTCTACGACAAAGAAGGGGCCAAGCAAAATGTCTGAGGCGGTAAGCGCATTGAAAGCGGCAGCATTCACCGGTGGCATCGCCGAAGTGTCCTTGATGGATCCCATTGGCATGATCTCTGTGCGTGGGGATTTGACGGCGGGCTATATGAAGAAGACGCTGAAAAAGGCCGTCGGACTGGGCGTGCCCGACACTCGTAGCGTCCAGATGAATGGTGACCGCGGTATCGCGTGGATGTCACCGGACGAGCTGCTGTTGATCTGCCCCTATGATCAGGTCAGCGATATGATCGACACGCTGACCAAGGGCCTTGGCAGCAATCACACGCTGGCGGTCAATGTATCCGATGCGCGCGCGGTCTTTCGCATCAGCGGGGCGGACAGCCGCGACGTGCTGGCCAAGCTCGCCCCCGTGGACCTGTCGCCGGCCGCCTTTACCCCCGGCATGATCCGCCGCACGCGGCTCGCGCAAGTACCTGCGGCGTTCTGGATCGAAGAGGGCGACAGCTTCCGTCTTGTCTGCTTCCGGTCGGTCGCACAGTACGTGTATGATCTGCTTAAAATCGCGGCGCAGCCCGGTTCGGCCCCTGCATTTTATAGCGCCAAGCCATAAGTCGCCGATCAAGGGTAGGGCGGTGCGCTGGCGGGAACATTCCTGCTGACCAGCCGTTTTACCATTAAGCGGGTAACGATAGAAGCGCCCTGTCAGTCATGCCGGTTTCCCTTTCGCGGGGCGATCAGCACTTGACCTTATGATGCGACGCGCTTCATGTGACCCAGACGCAATTCAATAACGGAGGCTTCTTTCATGGCTTTTACTCTTCCTGATCTTCCCTATGCCCACGATGCGCTTGCATCCAAAGGTATGTCCAAGGAAACGCTGGAATATCACCACGATAAGCACCACAACGCCTATGTGACCAACGGCAACAAAGCCATTGAAGGCACCGAGTGGGAAGGCAAAACCCTCGAGGAAATCATCAAGGGCACCTACAACCCTGATGCGGTCGCGCAAAGCGGCATCTTCAACAACATCAGCCAGCTGTGGAACCACAACCAGTTCTGGGAAATGATGTCCCCCGAAGACAGCAACATGCCGTCCGAGCTGGAAAAAGCGATCACCGAAAGCTTTGGGTCGGTCGAAAAGTTCAAGGACGAATTCAAGGCAGCCGGTGGCGGTCAGTTCGGTTCCGGTTGGGCGTGGCTGGTTAAGGACACCGACGGTGGCCTCAAGGTGACCAAGACCGAAAACGGCGTGAACCCCGTTTGCTTTGGTCAGACCGCACTGCTGGGTTGCGATGTTTGGGAACACTCCTACTACATCGATTTCCGCAATGCGCGCCCTGACTACCTGTCGAACTTCCTCGACAATCTGGTGAACTGGGACAACGTTGCATCGCGCATGTAATCGCAGTTTGATAGGTTAAGGCGCTACGCCAACTTATTGATATACCTATGTGAAAGGCCTCGCAGCATTCCGCTGCGGGGCCTTTTCTTATGGAACCAAGGGCCCGATCGCAGCGTTTTATCTTTGAACCCATAGGATGACGAGGGCGGCCACGGTGCCGAAATTATCACGGCAGACATTACCAAGGTCACCATCACCCGCGTCACCCCCCACACCAACCGCAACCATGGAGAGAACGCATGACCAAGATTGAAAATGGCACCTGGGTATTGATCGCAGACGGTGAGAAAGCCCTGTTCATGGTGAATGAGACCGACGGAGAAGACCCTTACTTCCAAGTGTTTCGCGAAGAAGAGCAAGAGAATCCACCGAACCGCGATCAGGCCGCAAACCGACGGGGGCGCTTTAACGATGGTCCATCGGTGCACCGTTCGGCTGTGGATGACACCGACTGGCACCAGCTATCCAAGGACCGTTTCGCAGCAGAGCTGGCCGAAATCCTGTATAAACAGGCGCATAAGGGCAAGTTCGACAAGATCGTCCTTGTAGCCCCGCCGAACACGTTAGGCGAGCTGCGCCGCGAGATGCACCAAGAGGTCGCAAACAAGGTTGTAGGCGAAATCCCCAAGACATTGACCAATCACCCCATCGAAGAGATCGAGAATATCGTGAAATCGACACTGGAAGCAGCGTGACACTGTGGCGGCATAGACACACCATAGGTGTGGTTCTGCCGCCGGATTTGCAGCTGATTATCTGCGATATTTAGCGGAAAAGAAAAGGGCACCTGTTCGTGGGTGCCCTTTCACATTTAAAGTTGAGAAAGACCGAAGCGCGCAGTCAGAAGCTCCGTTAACTGCGCCGCTCCGTGAGATGTCTCCTCGGCGCTTTCCTTACGCGCACCTGATGCAACGCGGCTACTTGCAGTCTTTTTTCTGCCGTATCTAACAACTACTTAAGCTGTCAGCCCGCGGCGCAAAACCTCGAGCGCGGCATCGACATCATCCACGGTGTCGATATAGCTCAGCAGGCTTTCTTCGGCAAAGCCACGCGTGACGACGTGATCCAATAGCGCGGTCAACGGGTCCCAGTAACCTTTTGTATTTAATAGAATTACCGGCTTCTGGTGCAGGCCGAGCTGGCGCCAGGTCAGGACCTCGAAAAGCTCGTCCAGTGATCCGGCACCACCCGGCAGAACCACCACTGCATCACAGTTCATGAACATCACTTTTTTGCGTTCATGCATCGTCTCGGTCACGACATAGGTGGTTAGATCGGTCTTGCCGACTTCCCATTTCACAAGGTGGTCGGGGATCACACCAAAGGTCGTGCCCCCCGCTGCCTGTGCCGCCCGCGCGACGGTCCCCATCAGCCCCACATCACCTGCGCCATAGACCAAACGCCAGTCGTTCTGCGCCAAAGCCCGTCCCAAAGCGTCGGCTTGTGTGGTATATTCAGGGTCATCACCGGGGCGCGAGCCGCAGTAAACACACACGGATTTCTGGATCATAAGCGGGGGTCCTTTTTGCGAATATGCACTTGGCATGCAGCTGTATTTTGACCGGTGATAGCCTGCTTGGTACAAGTCCTCAATGTGGGGAAGTTCAAAGGGATGAACGGAATGTCGGTGTTTCAAACGCGGGGTGCTCAGTTTGCAGGCGCGGCTTTGGTCGTGGCGGTTGCAGTGGCCGGATATTTCTGGTCGCATCACGCTGATCCTGTGCCGCCCGCGGCAACGCAAAACACCGCGCCTGATGCAGTCATGACGACGCAGACTGGCACCACGCAGACTGGCACCACGCAGACTGGCACCACGCATGCTACAACCACTCAGACCAGCGTCGTCCCCCAAGACACCGTCGCTACGCCCGATGTTGCACCCACACCGCAAACACCCGAACCGGCTGCATCGCCCGCCACACCCAGTTTCGACGAAGTCCGCCGCGAAAGTGACGGGATGACCGTGATCGCTGGCCGTGCTGCCCCCGGTGCCCGCGTCAGCGTCATCAGCAACGGGGCAGAGGTCGCCAGCGCGCAAGCCGACCGTTCTGGTAAATTCGCAACCCTTGCCATTTTGCCTGCCGACGGCGGCGGCAAAATCCTGAGCCTAACCGCGGATGCTGATGGCGGCCCCGTCGCCTCGATTGAGGAGGTCATTCTGGCCCCGATCACCGCACCTGCGGTGGCGCAAGTGGCGGTGGCCCAAGCGACCGTAGGCGATGATCCAGTGCCGTCGGTTGGCACCGCGATTGATCCCGACGCGCCTGCGCCTGGCGGTATGCCAAACGACACAGCGCCAGAATTGACAGAGATGGCCGCGGTTGAGCCGCAGCCCGAACCTGTTGCCCGCACAGCCCCATCGCCGCCTGCGACCGACACGACGGTTGCGCTGCTCAAATCTGACGCCGACGGGGTAGAGCTGCTGTCAGCTTCAGCACCCGAGGTCACCGACCGCATTGCGCTGGATACGATCACCTATTCCGAAGCGGGGCAGGTCCGGTTGGCGGGGCGTGCTCAGGCCATGGCATCCTCGGTGCGGGTCTATCTCGACAATCGCAATGTAGGCGCGCTTGAGGTCGATCCCGAAGGGCGCTGGCGCGGCGATATCGCCGATATCAAAACCGGCATCTATACCCTGCGCGTGGATGAACTGGATCAAGGCGGGGACGTGATCAGTCGCGTTGAAACCCCGTTCAAACGTGAATCCCCCGAAGTGCTGGCACGCGCCACGGCAGGCATCGACGGCCCGATCAAGGCGGTCACTGTGCAGGAAGGGGCGACGCTTTGGGCGATTGCGCGGGAACGCTATGGGGATCCGACGCTCTATGTGCGTGTCTTTGCGGCGAACCGCAATTCCATCCGCGATCCCGATTTGATTTACCCAGGTCAGGTCTTTGATCTGCCGGATTGACTAACGGCTATGCATACGGATTGGGCAGCCGCACTGGCATGATTTAAAAGTGGGCCCTATGTAAGGGGCAACTACACAGGATCGTTCATGTCAGCCGATAGCCCGCGCACCGCAAGCCAGCCCAAACCCGCCACCCAATATCCCATGACCGAAGAGGAAATTGCCCAAGCTGCAGAGCGGCAATCGAACCTGCTTGTCTTGCGCAAAGTGGCCCCTTATCTCTGGCCCGACGATATGCCGTGGGTCAAAAAGCGGGTCGTGTGGGCGCTGATCTTCCTTGTGGTGTCCAAGCTGATTTCGGTCGTCATTCCGGTGATTTACAAAGACGCTGTTGACGCACTTGCGAACGAGGGCGTGCCGTTTCTGGCGCTTGGCGCGGTAGGGCTGACGATTGCCTATGGTATGGCCCGCGCGATGAACGTGGGCTTTCAACAGCTGCGCGACGCGGTGTTTGCCCGTGTGGGGCAGCGTGCCCTGCGGATGCTTGCGCTTGAAACATTTGAACATATTCACAAGCTGTCGATGCGCTATCATATCACGCGCAAGACCGGCGGGCTGAGCCGGATCATCGAACGTGGTGTAAAAGGCGTGGAATTTCTGCTGCGCTTCTTGCTGTTCTCGATCGGGCCGTTGATCCTTGAGCTACTGCTGGTGGGCATCATCCTGACGGTGTTGTTTGATGCGTGGTATCTGCTGATTGTGACGGTCACTATCGGGCTTTATGTCTGGTTCACCTTTGCGGTGACCGAATGGCGCGTGAAGCTACGTCGCCAAATGAACGACCGCGACACAGACGCGAACCAAAAGGCCATCGACAGTCTGCTGAACTATGAAACCGTCAAGTATTTCGTCGCTGAACAACGCGAAGCACAGCGGTATGATGCGGCGATGGCGGGCTACGAAGAGGCGGCGATCAAGACGAATTACTCGCTCGCATTTCTGAACTTTGGCCAGTCGTTGTTGATCACCTGCGGGTTGGTCGGCGTGATGATCCTTGCCGCGATTGGTGTGCAGAACGGTGATCTGACTGTCGGTGATTTTGTCATGGTTAACGCCTATATGGTGCAGCTCACTGTGCCGCTGAACTTCCTCGGCACTGTCTACCGCGAAATCCGGCAGGCACTTGTGGATATGGGGCAGATGTTTACATTGCTCGACCAACCGGCTGAAATCTCTGATAAACCCGACGCCCCTGCGCTGCAGGTTACGGGCGGGCGGGTCACGCTTGATAATGTGCGCTTTGGCTATGATGACGACCGGGAAATCCTCAAGGGCGTGTCGATCGAGGCAGCCCCGGGCGAAATGGTGGCGATTGTCGGCTCTACCGGATCGGGTAAATCTACCATCGGGCGGTTGTTGTTCCGGTTCTATGATGTGCAAGGCGGTGCTTTGCGCGTGGATGGGCAGGACGTGCGCGACGTGACCCAAGACAGCCTGCACCGCGCGATTGGCGTCGTGCCGCAGGATACCGTGCTGTTTAACGACACGATCGGATATAACATCGCCTATGGCCGCGATAATGCCACACAAGAAGACATCGAGGCCGCGGCGCGATCCGCGCAGATCCACGACTTTATCCAGCGCTTACCGCTTGGATATGACACCGCCGTGGGCGAACGCGGGCTGAAACTGTCGGGCGGGGAAAAGCAGCGCGTGGGCATCGCGCGGACCTTGCTGAAAGACCCGCCGATCCTGCTGCTGGACGAGGCGACAAGTGCGCTGGACAGCGAAACAGAGCACGAAATTCAGGATGCGCTGCGTCAGGCGGGCAGGGGCCGCACGGTGCTGACCATCGCACACCGTTTGTCCACTGTGGCCGAGGCCGACCGGATTGTCGTGCTCGAACAGGGCGAGGTGGTTGAACAGGGCACCCATGACGATCTTTTGGCACGAAACGGGCGCTATGCGCAGCTGTGGCAACGCCAGCAATCCGAAAGCGAATAGCTGGCGTCACGCGCATCGTTTAGGGCAGGGGTTATTCCTCTGCGATCGCTTTGTCGGTCAGTTTGTTCAACGCGCCGGTCATTTTGGTCAGATATTCCGCGTCCGCGGGCAAGCCGTGGTCTGCCGCCAGCGTGGCGGGATCGTGATAGCTGACATGCACCATGCCGCTGTCATCCGCATAAGCCAGCACCCGCAGGGGCAGGTCCAGCCCAGCGGTTTGACCGTCCAACATCGCAGGCGTACCCAGTTGCGGGTTGCCAAAGATCAGCAGCATGGTGGGGCGAAGCTCCATCTCTACGTTGGCGGCACCTTCTGCGTGGTCGACGCGGGCAAAGACCGTGGCCCCTGCTTCGGTCACCGCGCTTTCAAGGCGATCGATCGTTTCTGGTACAGAGTGGGGGCTTGTCTTGGTCACGATTTCGGCAGCAGCGGGTAGGGCTGTGAGCGTCGTCAAAGCAAGCGTTGTCGCGGCAAGTGTCTTGCGGATCATCGGGGTGTCTCCTTTGATTTAATTGACCTATTGGTCACGGGTACCCCCATACCTAGTGCGGTCTGGCGTCCGAGCGACCGAAATTTAATCAGCCCGCAGTATTCTGCCGCTATATGTGCACAAACGACGGGGTGTATTCTTGCTCATGGAGGCGTATGTGCTAGCTCAGCGCTGGCCGAGCGCAAGCGAACGGCACTCTTTCAACTTCAAAGGACCGCCCATGCCCGCCGGAATGTTCCGTACCGCCCTTATTCTTGGCTCTATCTGTGTGACAGGTCCCTTTGCCATCGACATGTATCTGCCCGCGCTGCCCGCGATCGAAGAGGCGCTGGATGTCTCTGTTTCGGCGGCGCAGATCACGCTGGTTGCCTATTTTCTGGCCTATGGGGTGTCGCAGCTGGTGTACGGGCCGCTGTCGGACCAGATCGGACGCAAAAAGACCCTTGCCATCGGGATGAGCATCTTTTGCGTCGGTGCCGTGATCTGTGCGGTGGCCCCGAACATCGAAACTCTCGTGCTGGGGCGTCTGGTGCAGGGCATTGGCGGGGCGACGGTGATGGTGATCCCCCGCGCTATCGTGCGCGATATGTACACGGGCGCGCAGGCGACGCGGTTGATGTCGTCGATCATGCTGGTGATTTCTGTCTCGCCGATGCTGGCCCCCTTGGCGGGCAGCGCGGTTGTCGCCTTTGGCAGCTGGCGCGAGATTTTTCTAGCGCTGGCGATCCTTGCAGCGGCGACGCTGTTAATGGCACAGATCGCACTGCCTGAAACGCTGACCGCTGAGAAACGTCGCAAGGTCAATCTGGGAGAGCTGTCGCGCAGTTGCGGCATTCTGTTCCGCGATCCCGTGTTCGTCGGTCTGACCTTTATTGCGGGCTTTGGCATGGCCAGTTTCTTTTTGTTCATCTCGAGCGCGTCATTTGTCTATACCGGCCAATACGGGCTGACCCCGACCGAGTTCTCGCTGGCCTTTGCGTTTAACGCGGTGGGGTTCTTTATCGCCACGCAAGCCGCCGGTCGTCTGGCCGAAATGTGGGGGCTTGCCACGCTGATCGGGCGCGGGGTTACCGGATTTGCGGTGTGTTCGGCGGTGCTGACGGGCGTCGTGCTGGCAGGGTTTGGATCGCTGCCTGTGCTGCTTGTAGGTCTGTTTCTGGCCTATTCGTTTCTGGGGGTCGTGGTGCCATCTGCGATGGTCGCGGCACTGGATGCACACGGGCGACGCGCGGGCATGGCGTCCTCGCTGAGCGGGAGCCTGACCATGCTGACCGGCGCCTTCTGTATCGCGGCCACGGCACCGTTCTTTGACGGGACAGCCGTGCCAATGGTGGTAAGTATTGCGCTGTGCGGCGTGGCGGGGTTGGGGCTGGTGATCTTTACCATGCCCAAGCTGCGCCAGCAGCAAGACGCCGTAGCGGCTCAGCAGATGCGCGCCGCTGCCTGAGGCTTATGTGGCCGGTGGGGTATGTGCCGGCTGCCCCATCTCTTCCCACTGGATCACGGTCGTCTGAAGCCGACGCGCATCGCGTGCCAGTGCCCAGTCCTGCGCCGATTGGCTCGCCCGCCCCAGCGACATCTTGGCCAGCAGCCGCGCAATCCAGCGGGCATAGGTCGTGGCCCACACGCGGATCGCCAGCATCGACGGCGTGACCAGCAGGGTCAGCACCGTCGCGATGCCCAAGCCGAACACCACCGCCGTCGCCAGCTGTTTCCACCACAGCGCCGTGGGGCTGTCGATGGTGTAGCCGCCATTGGCAAAATCGAGGCTGAGCCCAAACATCATCGGCGCAAGCCCTGCCATTGTGGTGATGGTGGTCAGCAAAACAGGGCGGATGCGGGCTTGGGCCGTGCGGATGATCGCTTCGATGCGGGGCATGTACTGGCTGAATTCCTGATAGGTGTCGATCAGGATGATATTGTTGTTCACCACGATCCCCGCCAACGCCACAATGCCCGTACCCGTCATGATGATCGAGAACGTCTGATCCATGACCAGCATGCCAATGAGCACGCCGGTGGTCGACAGCACCACCGCCAGCAGCACCAGTACCGAGTTGTAGATGCTGTTGAACTGCGCCAGCAGAATGATGAACATCAACCCCAGTGCCGCCGTAAAGGCCGACGACAGAAACGCCTGACTTTCGGCCTGATCCTCTTGATCGCCGGTCCATTCATAGCTGACGCCATCGGGCAGAGGCTGCGTCTCGAGCCATTTTGTCAGCTCCGCAATCCGCTCGTTTGCGTTGATCGGGATCATGCGCAGGGTGCCCTTGTCGAGCTGCTGCTGTAGATCGACGCCTTGGGCGGCATTGGTCCGGTGGCTGATCTTGAAGGCCGCGCCGTCCGGCCCCGTGATATCGCCCGCCCCCCCCGCAGGGCGCATCGTGGCAAGCGTGAGCGTCGTTGCCCCATTTTCCGCGGCACTAGCGTCAGCCTCTGGCCCGTCGACTGTGCGCACCAGCTTGACCAGACCGGGGAAGACATCTGCCTTGAGGTCGAGATAGCGTTTCTGGTCGATGCGATTGATCTCTGCCAGTTTGGGCACCGGAGTGCGGGTGATGAAGTTTGACAGCGGCACCAGCCCGTCCGCCGTGCGCACCTTGAGGGTGTCTAGCGTGCTTAGCACACGGTCTTTTTGCGGTAGACGCACGCGGATCTCGATCTCTTCGTCCGAACTGTCGACCCGCATCGTGTCCAGCAGCAGCCCGCGTGTGACCAGCTGCACCATCGCCCCCACGGTGATCACATCAGCCCCGTATTGCCCTGCCTTGGCGACATCCACGTCGATCTGCCAATCGATGCCGGGCAGGGGGCGGGTGTCTTCGATGAGGGTCAGCCCGGGCATTTTATCGAAGGTGTCGCGTGCCACGGCGGTGGCGCTGATCAGATCGGTGAAACTGTCGGATTTCAGGCGCAGATGTACCGGCTTGCCCGAGGCGGGGCCAAGGGCCTGCGCGAGGATCTCGATCTTGATGCCGGGGATCGCGCTCAGCGCCTCTGTCAGCTCTGCTATGACGATGTCACCATCCAGTTCGGGTCGCAGGGCGCGGTCCTCCCACGGGATGGTTTCCAGCTGCACCTGACCGATGCTGTCCTTGGGCGCTTGGACCCCGCCGGTGTTGCTGTCCAACCCGCCTTCACCCGCAAAAGCGAACGCGGTGGACACACCGGGATGCGCCAGCACAATGGCCTCGGCCTGCTGCATGATCGCGTCTTTTTCAGCTAGCGACAGGTTGCCCCGTGCCAGCACATAAACAATCGCCTGCTCGGGTTCGGATTCGACAAAGAATTCGACGCCTTTGCTGTTGTTGCCAAAGAAAATCATTGTGGTGCCAACGAAAACAAAAACGACCCCCGCAACCACCAATGGCATCACCGGATTGCCTGCGATAAAGGCGATGACCCGCCCGAAGCCCGAGCGGCGGTAGCCTGCCTTGATCACATCAGGCCGCTTGCGAAACAGCCGCGACGTGACCCACCTCCCGCCGCGCCCCAAGCGGGTGAACAGCGCGAATAAGCTGGTCAGTCCCAAAAGCACCCCAGCAACCGCAACCGCCACAAGCGCGCAAAGCACGGCGATGCAAACGAAGACCACGGCAAAGACCGGAATGACCGATCCCGGAATATCCAGCCCGTCCATCCCCGCAAACTGCCCAGAGATCACGGCAAACAGCGGCGGCATCAGCGCAACCGGCAAGGCGATCATGGCAAACACGACGGGGAACAGCAGCAGATGCAGATAAAAGGGCAGCTTGGAAATAGCGGTCATATTCTGCGCCATCCAGCGTTCCAGCCGTCCGGTGACGCCGCCCATGACGGGCAGATAGATCAGCGCCACCACCAGCGAGGCGGATAGCACAAAGATCAGCGTGACGGGCAGCATTCCCATAAATTCACCCGGTACGCCGGGCCAGAACAGCATGGGCAAAAAGGCACATAGCGTCGTCGCCGTAGAAGAGATGATCGGCCAGAACATGCGCTTGGCAGCCTCTACATAGGCGGCCATCGGGCCTTCGCCCTGTTGCTGGCGGGCGTCTGCGTATTCCACAACAACAATCGCGCCATCCACCAACATGCCCACGGCGAGGATCAGCCCGAACATCACGATGTTCGAGATGGATATCCCCATGAGCGCCAGAAAGGCAAAGCACAGCAGGAATGACGTGGGGATCGCAAAGCCCACCAGCAGTGCCGCGCGGATGCCAAGGGCGGCCAGCACCACGATCATCACCAGCGCAATCGCGGTAAAGACCGACCCCAAAAGCTGCTGCACCATACTGTTGACGATCCGGCTTTGGTCGTTGGAGGTGCCAAGCGTGACGGCGGCTTTCAGCCCCTCGGGCCAGGCGGCACTTTGGGCGGCGACGATCTCTTTTACCTGCGTGGAGGTGTCGATCAAATTATAGCCTTTGCGTTTGACCACCTGCAGCGCCAGCGTCTTTTCCCCGTTAAACCGTGCCGTGCCTTGGCGGTCTTCGAACGTCAGGTTGATTGTCGCAAGATCGCCCAGTGTCACCACACGGTCGCCGTTGGTTTTAACCGGCAGGGCATAGACATCGCGCGGGTCGTTGAACGACGACGGGATCTTGACGGAAAAGCTGCCCTGATCCGATCGCACTTCGCCCGCAGCAATCAGCTGGTTATTATTCTGCACCACATTGATCAGCTCGCCCGCGGTGACGTCATAGGCCTCCAGCCGCAGGGGGTCGATCAGCACCTCGAGCATCTCGTCACGGTCGCCCGCCAACCCCGCCTCAAGCACGGCATCCACGCTTTCCAGCGCATCTTGAAGATCGCGCGCGACGCGGGCCATGGTGCGTTCGGGCACGGGGCCGGTCAGGTTGACAATGATGATGGGGAATTCGGAGAAGTTGATCTCTGTGATCGAATATTTCTCGTAGCCTTCGGGAAATTTTGCTTCTGCCGTGCTCATCGCGTCGCGCACGTCGGCCATTATCTTGGACTTGTCCCAGCCGAATTCAAACTCCAGCGCGACACCGGCATAGTTCTCTGCCGCTGTGCCGGTCATGGTTTTCAGGCCGTCCAGATCGGACAGTTCTGTTTCCATCGGTTTGACCAGCAGGGTTTCGCTATCCGCCGCAGAGATGCCCGGAAACTGGACCGATACGAAAAGGGCAGGGATCTCGATGTCGGGCTCGCCCTCTTCGGGCAGGGTCGAATAGGCATAGCCGCCCACCACAAGGCTCAGCAGGATAAAGGCCATGACCATACGGGCACGGCCTGCGGCCCAATCGACGATACTGCTCATTGCGGGGCCTCGTCGCGGAAGCTGGGAGTGACCATAACGCCCTTGGTCACATATTCCTGCCCCATCACGATGACATTGGCCTGTGCGGGAAGACCCGTCACCCAGATGCCCTGCGGCGTGTCGCGCGAAAGGTCGACGGCGGCAAATTCAACGATGTTTTCGGCATTGATCATCCGCACGCCAAGGGTCCCGTCATCGTTCAGTGTCAACGCCGATTGCGGCAGCAGGTGCGCCTCTACCCCCGCCGCGGCGATGGCGATTTCTGCAGTCTGGCCGTCGCGGATGCTCAGATCGGGGTTGGGTACGTCGATTTCCACCTGAAAGGTGCGGGTCGTGGGATCGGACGCGCGCGAAACAAAGGAGACCGTGCCAGCGATTTTCTGGTTGCCTGCGGCCAGTCGTGCCTGTGCCTGCGCGCCAAAAATGACGCGGTCGATTTCGGTTTCGGGGACAAAGCCCACCAGTTTGATCGGATCGAGCTGGATCACCTGTGCACAAAGCGATCCGGTTTGCAGCAGGCTCCCGAGTTCGGCAGTGTCGCTTTCCAATAGCCCTTCGAAGGGGGCTGTGAGGGTCAGGCGGTCAATCTCGGCTTGGGTGCTGGCAACGGCGGCATCTGCAGCATCGATGCCCGCACGGGCGGCGTTCAGCCCCGCCTTGGCCGAGCTGACAGAGGCGCGGGCGGCAGCAGCGGTCGCTTCGGCTGTGGCAAGTGTGGTCTGCGATGAAAACCCGCCTTGGCCCAGCTTTTGCGCGGCGTTGAGCTTGATCAGGGTTTCCTCCAGCCGTGCCTGCGCCTCGGCCACGCTGGCCTGCGCTTCGGGAACGCGCGACCGGGCCTCTTCGCGACGGGCCTGCGCCTCTTTGAGCTGGGCACCGCGGGGGCCGGGGTCCAGTTCGCACAGCACATCGCCTGCACGTACCGTGGCCCCTTTGCGCAGCGGCGTCGAGATCACAACCGCAGAGGTTTCCGCCTTGACCGCCACCTGCCGCGCGGCGGTGGTCTGGCCGCGCACAATGACCGCAGACGCCAGCGGGGCCGCGGCACTGCGTAGCACCATGACTTTGACGCGGTCAGGATCCGCTACATCCGACGGGCCGGCGGTATCAGGCGCGCCGGTTTCAGCTGCGGGCGTCAGCGTGGTCCCTTGCGTCAGCCCCATCAGGGCGTCGCGTTCGAAAATCGCCATATACATCACGGCGGAAACAGCGAGTGCCGCAAGAAGGGGGAAGATACGCATTCGGGCCTCGGTTCAGTAGAACGCGGGCTTTGCGGCACCGCAGTATGTCGTATGCTATAGGGCCAAGGGATTAAGTGAAAATAACTGTTCTGCATAGCTCACGGTCCAAAAAACTTCGGCAAAGCGGCCTTGTCGACAGAGGTGTGTATCAATGCTGTGCAGCCAAGCCCTTGGCAGCCCTGCACCCGCAGGTTAAGAGGGGCGTTAAATCAGGCGGGACGGGTACCACATGAGCGATACAGACAGTTTCATCGACGAAGTTAACGACGAGGTCCGCCGCGACCGGTTCTACTTTATGCTCAAGCGATATGGCTGGATCGCGATCCTTGCCGTGGTCCTGCTGGTCGGCGGGGCGGCGTGGAACGAATACAACAAGGCACAGACCCGCGCCGAGGCAGAAACCCTTGGCGATGCGATATTTGCCGCGCTGTCTGCCGAAAATACCGCGGCCCGCGCCGCCGCGTTCGAAAACATCGAAGCGACGCACCCGCGTGCCGGTGTTCTGCTGGGGATGCTGCAAGCGGCAGAGCAGGCCGAAGCGGGCGAGACCGACGCAGCGGTTGCCACATTGAACGGCATCGGACTGGACGCGGATGTGCCCGCGATCTACCGCGAAATCGCCCAGTTCAAGGCGATTACCCTGCAAGGATCGGATATGCCCGCCAATGAACGCCGTCTGGCGTTGGAAAATCTGGCGCAGCCGGGCAGCAGCCTGCGGTTGCTCGCGCAAGAGCAGCTCGCGATGATCGACATCGAAGAAAACGCGCCCGAGGCGGCCATTGAACGCTATCAGGGTATCCTGAACGACGCCGATGTGACCTCGGACTTGCAACAACGCGCCCTTCAGGTGATTGTCGCCTTGGGGGGGGAACCGCAAATGGGTGCCGCAGCCCCCGCGCCGCAAACGGATACCGTGCCGGCGCTGGATGCAGACAGTAACTAATCCTGCCTGATCCATTCAGGTGACACGGACTTTAAGAGCAAAGCGAGCAGGGCCATGACCATTCTCCACAGCATCTTCACGAAACCCACGTCGACGCGCCGTGCCTCTCTTGGGATGGGGGCGGTGGTGGCATCGCTGCTGTTGTCGGCCTGCGCCGAACCAGAGGTGATCTTGCCCGGCGTGCGTCAGGATGTGCGGTCTGTGCTTCAAGGCAACGACGGGTTCACCGCACCCGCGGATCTGCCGGTGCCTGCCAACACAACGCGTGCGATCTCTTTGCCTGCCGCAACGGCCAACGCGAGCTGGTCGCAAAGCTCTGGCACCCCCAGCACGCGCGCAAGCCACCCCGCACTTGGTGCGGCGCCGCGGTTGGCGTGGTCGGCCGCCATCGGCAATGGCGACAGCCGCAAGCAACGCATCACCGCGACGCCTGTGGTGTCAGGCGGGCGCGTTTTTACCCTTGATTCCGGTGCGACAGTTACCGCGACTTCGGCGTCCGGCGCGACGCTCTGGACCCGCGATCTGACGCCGCAAAACGACGGCCAGGGCGATGCAACGGGCGGTGGCTTGGCGGTGGATGGTAACACGGTTTATATATCGCTCGGCTTTGGATCGGTCACCGCGCTGGACGTGGACAGCGGCGGCACGCGCTGGACGCAAGACATCGATGGCACCGGATCGGGTGCACCCACGGTCTTTGGCGATATGGTTTACTTTACCTCCGGTGATGACACCGGCTGGGCGCTGAACAAATCCGATGGCCGCGTGCAATGGCAAACCGGGTCGACCGCCAGCATCAGCAACGTGCTTGGTGCACCGGCCCCGGCCATCGGATCGCAGATTGCGGTTCTGGCCTTCGGCTCGGGCGAGGTGCAGGGGCTGTTCCGTCAAGGCGGCCTTGACCGCTGGAGCACATCTGTCGTGGGCAAGCGCCCCGGTCGCGCGTTGGCCAATGTCTCTGACGTGACCAGCGCACCGGTGATTTCCGGTGATACCGTTTACGTCGGCAACCAGTCGGGCCGTCTGGCCGCGCTGAGCCTTGGTGGTGGCGACCGTCAGTGGACCGCACGCGAAGGGGCGATCGGCCCTGTGTGGCCCGCAGGCGATAGCGTTTTCGTGGTGACGGACCTGAATGAACTGGTGCGTCTGGATGCCAGCACGGGCACGCGCATCTGGGGCACGCCGCTGCCGAATTTCGTCAAGGACAAGCCCAAGCGCCAGTCCGAGGTTTTCGGCAATTACGGTCCCATCATCGCCGGTGGCCGCGTGATCGTGGCGTCAAGCGATGGCAAGCTGCGCAGCTTTGATCCGACCAACGGGGCACTGGTCGCACAGGCCGATATTCCCGGTGGCGCGACCACTGCACCGGTCGTTGCTGGGGGCGTTCTGTACGTCGTATCCGCGAAAGGGCAATTGCACGCTTTCCGTTAGGCTGCAAATAGGCTAAGCGGCAGGCTTGATCTAGTCTTCGGAGCCGTTCCATGTCCTTCACCCTCGCCATTGTGGGCCGTCCCAACGTTGGGAAATCCACGCTGTTCAACCGTCTTGTCGGTAAAAAACTGGCGTTGGTCGATGATCAGCCCGGTGTGACGCGCGATCTGCGCGAAGGTGCTGCGCGGCTTGCTGACCTGCGATTCACAATTGTAGACACCGCCGGACTTGAAGAAGTCACCGACGACAGCTTGCAGGGGCGCATGCGCCGTCTGACCGAACGCGCTGTCGATATGGCAGATGTCTGCCTGTTCATGATCGACGCCCGCGTTGGGGTCACGCCGTCCGATCTGGTCTTCGCCGACATCCTGCGTAAGAAATCTGCGCATGTCATTCTTGCTGCCAATAAGGCCGAGGGCAGAGCCGCCGACGCCGGTGTGATCGAGGCGTATAGCCTTGGGCTGGGCGAACCCATTCGTATGTCTGCCGAACACGGCGAAGGGTTGAACGATCTCTACACCCATCTGATGCCGATCGCGGACAGTTTTGCAGAGCGCGCACAGACCGATGCGCCCGAAACTGACGTGGATCTGACCGAAGAAGAAGCCGAGCTGGGTGACGAAGACGCGCCAATGCCCGTACCGACTGACACAAAACCCCTTCAGGTTGCCGTCGTCGGGCGCCCGAACGCCGGCAAATCGACTTTGATTAACCAGATCATGGGCGAAGATCGCTTGCTGACTGGCCCCGAAGCAGGGATTACCCGCGATGCGATATCTCTACGCACCGTCTGGGACGGCGTCCCGATGCGGATTTTTGATACCGCCGGTATGCGTAAAAAAGCGAAAATTCAGGAAAAGCTGGAAAAGCTGAGCGTGAGCGATGGTCTGCGTGCCGTCAAATTTGCCGAAGTGGTGGTTGTTCTGCTCGATGCCGATATTCCGTTTGAACAGCAAGATTTGCGTATTGCAGACCTTGCCGAACGCGAGGGCCGCGCTGTGGTGATAGCGGTCAACAAATGGGATCTCGAGACGGACAAGCAAGGCAAGTTGAAAGACCTGCGCGAAAGCTTCGAACGTCTGTTGCCGCAGTTAAAAGGCGCACCGTTGGTGACTGTCTCGGCCAAAACCGGCCGGGGGTTGGACCGCTTGCAGCAAGCGATCATGCGCGCCTATGACGTCTGGAACCGCCGTATCACCACCGCGCAGCTGAACCGCTGGCTGGCGGGCATGATGGAGGCGCACCCGCCCCCCGCGCCCCAAGGCAAACGCATCAAGCTGCGCTATATGACCCAAGCCAAGACCCGTCCACCGGGGTTTGTGGTCATGTGTAGCCACCCCGATAAAGTGCCAGAAAGCTATAATCGCTATCTTGTCAACGGGTTACGGATCGACTTTGACATGCCGGGCACGCCCATCCGTCTGTGGATGCGCGGCCAGTCGGATGCCAACCCCTATAAAGGGCGCAAGAAGGCCAAGCCGTCGAAGTTGCGCAAACATACCGACGGACATCGCAAGGACCGGTAGGGTTTTCGAGAGATTAAAACAAAAGAACCGGCGCTTATCCCAAGCGACGGTTTTTTGCGTTCTAGACGCTGCTTAACCGCGTCGCCATGACCGATAGGTCGGCAGAATCAGCGCAATCGCGCCCCCCGCTGCCAGTGCAGCGACTGATGGTGCTGTCGCCATATTCGCCACGACCACTGCGACCAGCGCCCAAATCACGGCGATGCCATAAGTCGGCGCACGCATCAGCGAAGATTGCACCCCCGCCGCGATCACAATTGCTAACCCGACAAACACCAGCCCCGCGGTCGGGCCGCTCATCCAGCCATAGCCTGCCGCAAGAAGTCCCAGCGACACGCAGGATGCCGCACTCAGCCAGCCGGCATATAGACCCACAGGCAGGGCTGCAAAGCCGCGATCCTCGCGTGGGGATCGAAACAGCGCGTAAAGCGCGGAAACCAGCATCACCCAGATCAGCACCGACGCCCAGATGGGGCTTGCCACCGCGACCGCCAGCCAGAAACACCCCACAAACAGCGACAGAGCCAGCGGCAGGCGCATGTCGTGCCAGAGATAGTCATCGCGCCGCTTCCACAGGCCCCAGCCCATGCCGACGATCAGCCAGACATAGATTAGCCCCCAGATCGAAAACGCATAGCCCGCAGGCTGCACCGGCGGGTTGTCTTGGGGGATCGGGAATTGATCCGGCGAAAAGCCGTTAAAGCCGGACACGAAAAAAGGCGATACGGCAAAGCCGATCGCCAGCAGAAAGGTGATCAGGGCAATGAAGGGACGGGACATCGGGCTACCTTGCGTGAAGTTACTTTCGCGTGAGATAGCCCGAGTATGCCCGCATTCAATCAGCTAAGTGTGCCGTCGACGCCCAAAGTCGTTTTGCCGCCCAGATAGGGGGCCAGCACGTCGGGCAGCTTGACCGAACCATCTGCTTGCTGGCCGTTTTCCAGCACGGCGATCAGGCAGCGCCCGACGGCCAGACCAGACCCGTTCAGCGTGTGCACGAACTGCGGTTTGCCACCATCTGCGGGCTTGAACCGTGCATTCATCCGGCGGGCCTGGAAATCCCCCGTGGTCGAGACAGAGCTGATCTCGCGGTAGGCGTTCTGACCGGGCAGCCATGCCTCGATGTCAAAGGTGCGCCGCGCGCCAAAGCCCATGTCACCGGTGCACAGGATAACGGTACGGTAGGGCACGCCCAGACGTTCCAGCATGTCTTCGGCACAGCGTAGCATACGCTTTTGTTCGTCGTCCGACTGATCGGGGTGGGTGACCGACACCATCTCGACCTTCTCGAACTGGTGCTGGCGCAGCATACCCGAGGTGTCGCGGCCCGCACTGCCGGCCTCAGAGCGGAAGCACAGGGTGTGGGCGGTCATCCGGCGGGGCAGGGCGGCTTGGTCGAGCACATCCCCCGCCACCGAATAGGTCAGCGTCACTTCGGAGGTGGGGATTAACCACCAGCCGTTCGTGGTCTGATAGCTATCGTCGCCGAATTTGGGCAGTTTGTCGGTGCCGTACATCGCCTCGTCGCGTACCAGAACCGGCGTCATATATTCTGTCAGCCCGTTGTGATCGACATGGGTGTCGATCATGAACTGTGCCAGCGCGCGGTGTACCCGTGCCAAGGCTCCTTTCAGCATGACGAACCGCGCGCCGGAAGTTTTGGCGGCGGTTTCGAAATCCATTGACGCCGCGACGCTGGCAATCTCGAAATGCTCTTTCGCGGTAAAATCGAACTGCGGCACGTCGCCCCAGCGATTCACTTCGACATTGTCGGCCTCGTCCGCGCCGTCGGGTGCATCATCGGCGGGCAGGTTGGGGATGCGCGCCAGCATGTCGGTCAACTGCGCGTCGAGATCCTTGGCCTCTGCCTGCATGGCGGTCACTTCGGCTTTCTTGTCGCTGACCAATGTGCGCAGACGCTCAAATTCGGCCTCGTCGCCCTTGGCCTTGGCAGCGCCCACGAGCTTGGAGGCTTTGTTCTGGTCCGCTTGTGCGGTTTCAGCTGCTGAAATCTTGGCCCGCCGCGCCTCGTCCAGTGCCAATACCTGTGGACTCACAGGTGCGTCGCCGCGCCGTGCGAGGGCCGCGTCGAAGGCATCGGGGTTTTCGCGGATGGCTTTGATGTCGTGCATGGGCTGTTCCTTTGTCGTCCGAGTCGCATGATCTGCGTTGCGCGCGTTATGCCCGATTGTGGATCGCGGTGCCAGATGTGGTTGCGCCAAGAGGGGGCAAACGGGCCTTGGATGCTTGCGCAAACAGGTAATTGCGCAGTGCGACACCGGACAGCGTTATTTCCCCCGGAACCCGCCTTGCAATGCCCTGCGTCTGAACATAGGTTCCGCCAAACTTAGACGGCAGGCCGTTTGCGGCATGCGCCCAACACAAAGGACGACCTTCCATGGAAGCCATTCAACAATTCGTACCCCTGATCTTGATCTTCGCGATCATGTATTTTCTGCTCATCCGCCCGCAGCAGAAGAAGGTCAAAGAACATAAAGCCATGGTAGAAGGCCTGCGTCGCGGCGATCAAGTGGTCACCGCTGGCGGTCTGATCGGCAAAGTTGTCAAAGTCAAAGATGACGGCGAGCTTGAAGTCGAATTGGCGGAAAACGTCAAAGTACGTGTCGTGCAGTCGACCGTCGCCACCGTTGTCTCCAAGACCGAACCAGCCAAGTAAGCGCCCCTGAGGGCGTGTCCAGAAAAGGGCAGTACCATGCTTCAGATTGATCTGTGGAAACGGGTGTTGATCATCCTCACCTGTGCCGCTGGCCTGTGGCTGGCGCTGCCCAATGCGTTCTACGGTCCCGTTGAACAGCACAATGATGCGGTGAAGGCGATTAACGTCGCTGGATCCACCCCCGAGCTAGAAGCGCAAAAAGCGCTCTGGCCCGAATGGATGCCGGAACGACTGGTAAATCTGGGCCTCGATCTGCGCGGCGGTGCCCATCTGTTGGCTGAAGTGAACGTCGAAGACGTTTACGCCAACCGGATGGAGGCCGCCTGGCCAGAAGTCCGCGATGCGTTGCGGTCGATCACGCCGGTCCGCCGTGTAGAAGCCCCCACGGGCGAGTTGCGCGTGCGCATCAATGACGGCTCTGTCATGGCACAAGCGCTTGAAGCGACCCGCGCACTGGCGCGGCCGGTGCAGTCGCTGACCGTCACCGGACAGAATGACATCGTGGTAAACGGTACCAACGACATCATCACCATCACCCTGACCGACGCCGAAAAGCAGGCGACGGATGAACGCACCATGCAGCAATCGCTGGAAATCATTCGCCGCCGTATCGACGAAGTCGGCACCCGCGAACCAACGATCCAGCGTCAGGGGTCGGACCGTATTTTGATTCAGGTGCCGGGTATCGGTTCAGCCGCCGAGCTGAAGGCGATCATCGGCACCACCGCGCAGCTGACCTTTAACCCTGTGGTCAACCGCGGCGCGAATGAAAACGCTGCACCGGGTCTGGGCAATTCCCTGTTGCCTGATGCCGAAGCGCCCGGCACTTTCTATATTGTCGAAACCGCCCCCGTGGTGACCGGCGAACAGCTGGTCGATGCGCAGCCCAGCTTTGACCAGAACGGCCGCCCCGCTGTCAGCTTCCGCTTTGACACGACGGGTGCGCGCAAGTTTGGCACCTACACGGCCGAAAACATCGGCGCGCCTTTTGCCATCGTGCTGGATGACGAAGTCATCAGCGCGCCCACCATCCAGAGCGCGATCCCCGGCGGGTCGGGGATCATCACCGGCAACTTCTCGGTCGAGGAATCGACCAATCTGGCCGTCTTGCTGCGGGCAGGGGCCTTGCCTGCCGGTTTGACCTTCGTCGAAGAACGCACCATTGGGCCGGAACTGGGCCAAGACAGCATTGACGCGGGCAAGATCGCGACCAGCGTCGCCTTTGCCGCGGTGCTGTTCTTTATGTGGGCCAGCTACGGGCTGTTCGGTCTGTTCGCCAATATCGCGTTGATCGTCAACGTGGGTATGATCTTTGGCCTGCTGAGCCTGATCGGCGCGACGTTGACCTTGCCCGGTATTGCGGGGATCGTTTTGACCGTGGGTATGGCGGTGGATGCCAACGTGCTGATCTTTGAACGCATCCGCGAAGAGCTGAAGACCGCCAAAGGACCGGCCCGCGCCATCAGCCTTGGCTATGAACGCGCGCTCAGCGCCATTCTGGACGCCAACATTACGACCTTCATCATTGCGACAATACTCTTTGTGCTTGGCTCTGGCCCTGTGCGCGGGTTCGCGGTGACGCTGGGGCTTGGCATCATCACGTCGGTCTTTACGGCATATTTCGTCACACGTCTGATCGTGGTGTTCTGGTTTGAACGTCGCCGTCCCAAGACAATCACGGTATAGGAACCTCACGTCATGCGTCTGAGACTGATCCCCGACGATACGAATATCGACTTTTTCAAACATGCCAAACTGACCTTTGGTGCGTCCTGTGTGGCGGTGCTGCTGGCCTTGGCCGTGTGGTTCACCATGGGCCTGAACTATGGCATCGACTTCCGAGGCGGTACGACCCTTCGCACGCAAAGTGACGCCGCCGTAGACATCGCGGCCTACCGCGAGGCGCTTGCACCGCTCGAGCTTGGCGATGTGTCCATCTCGGAGGTATTCGACCCCGCGAGCGACAGCACCAAACACGTCGCCATGGTACGCATCCAGTCGCAAGAAGGCGAAGAGGCCGCATCCCCCGAGATGATCCAGAACGTCGAGCAAGCGCTGCAGACTGTTGCCCCCAATATCATCTTTACCTCGGTTGAATCCGTTGGCCCCAAAGTATCGGGCGAGCTGATCCAGACGGCGTTTCTGGCGGTTGCCGCGTCGCTTGGCGCGATCCTGATCTACATCTGGCTGAGGTTTGAATGGCAGTTTTCGGTCGGCGCTGTGGCGGCACTGTTCCACGATGTTGTGTTGACCATCGGCGTGTTTTCGATCTTGCAAATCCGCTTTGACCTGCCGGTGATTGCGGCGATCCTGACCATCATCGGGTATTCGATCAACGATACAGTCGTGATCTTTGACCGGCTGCGTGAAAACCTGCGCAAGTACAAGAAACGCGACCTGCGTGAGATCATGAACCTTAGCGTCAACGAAACCCTGAGCCGGACCTTGATGACATCGGGCACGACCTTGCTGGCGTTGATCGCGCTGCTTGTTCTGGGCGGTGATGTGATCCGTGGCTTTGTATTCGCGATCACATGGGGCGTTGTCGTGGGGACGTATTCTTCGGTCTACGTCGCCAAGAACGTTGTGTTGTTCTTGGGCGTCAAACGCGACTGGTCCAAGAAAGACGGCAACAACACGGGCCAATACGCCAACATCGACGCGTAAAGCGTTTTCTGCCAGCGGGGGTGTTCCTCGCGCTGGCAGCGCAGCCCGCGCCACTATCCGGCGCGACGTCACGCCTTTGCGCGACCGCCCCGTTCCACCGCCAGTTAACCTGTATTCTGCGCGCTGGATCGGCTATGATGGCGCAGCCCCTGTCCAAAGGAGAACATCATGCGTTTGAACGAGGTCGTGTATTCTGATGCCAAACCCGTCGAAGGCTATGGCCCCGGCTTCTTTCGTATCGGTGGCGAGGTGTTTAACGGGCCGGTGATCGCAGGGGCCTCCGGCGTGTCGCCTTGGGCCGGCTTTGACGACCATGCGCCGCTGTTGGCGTTGGCGGGCAAGATCGACATTCTCTTCATCGGTACGGGCCCCGAGATCACCCATATCCCCGCCGACCTGCGCAGCGTATTGGAAGACGCAGGTATCGGCGTCGACGTCATGTCGTCCCCCGCAGCGGCGCGCACCTATAACGTCTTGCTGAGCGAAGGCCGTCGCATCGCCTTGGCCCTGATCCCTGTCTGACATGACCTTGCGTGTCTCCGAGCTTGCGGTTGCGCGCGGTGGCGTGCCTGTGCTGGACGGGGTCACTTTTACGGTAGCGCCGGGAACGGCCCTGATCCTGCGCGGGCCAAACGGCGCAGGCAAGACGACGCTTCTGCGCTGCATCGCGGGGCTGCAGCCGCCCTTGTCCGGCCGCATCGACGGTGCCGAAGAAACCATCGCCTATGCGGGCCATGCCGACGGGCTGAAAGCCATGCTCAGCGTGCGCGAAAACCTTGAATTCTGGGCGCAGGTTTTTGGTCAACACGATATCGCGCCAGCCCTGATCGCCTATGACCTTGAAGCGCTGCAAAATCGTCTGGCGGGCACCCTTTCGGCGGGGCAAAAACGTCGTCTGGGTCTGGCACGTCTGATGGTAACGGGGCGGCCCGTCTGGGTGCTGGACGAACCGACCGTGTCGCTGGATGTCGCCGCCGTTGGGCTATTCGCCTCTGCCGTGACGGCGCATCTGGCAGGCGGGGGTATGGCGCTGATCGCGACCCATATTAATCTTGGTCTAGATGCGCAAACCTTTGACATCACGCCCTTTCGCGCCAAGCTGTCACAGCGCAGCGGTGCCAGCGACGAGGCTTTCCTATGATCGCCCTGCTGCGCCGTGACCTGATGCTTGCCTTTCGGGCGGGCGGGGGCTTTGGCCTAGGATTGGCGTTTTTTCTGATCGTGACGGTTCTGGTGCCATTCTCGGTTGGGCCGCAATCTGACCTGCTGGCAACCATTGCGCCTGGCGTCCTGTGGTTGGGGGCGTTGCTGGCCTGTTTGCTGTCGCTCGACCGCCTCCTTGCGTTGGATTTCGAGGACGGCACGCTGGATCTTCTGGCTACAGCCCCGCTCCCGCTTGAGGCCGCGCTGAGTATCAAGGCGCTGTCCCACTGGCTGACCACTGGGTTGCCGCTGGTGCTGGCCGCCCCGCTGCTGGGGGTGATGCTGAACCTCGCGCCGTCGGGCTATCTGTGGCTGGTGGCATCTTTGGGTCTGGGCACGCCCGCGCTTTCCGTAATCGGGGCCTTCGGTGCGGCGCTGACCGTCGGGATCAAACGCGGGGGCCTGTTGATGTCGCTGTTGGTGCTGCCGCTTTATGTGCCGACGCTCATTTTCGGCGCAGAGGCCGCGCGCCGTGGCGCAATGGGGCTGGACGCCACAACCCCGCTGATGCTGCTCGCAGGTATTACCTTTGGCACCATCGCGCTGATGCCGTTTGCCTCTGCCGCGGTTTTGCGGATGACCTTAAGGTGAGTGCGCGCTTTTGACCATTGAGTGCCAATTAACGGAGCGATAGAACCCCGCCATGTCTTTATGGGAATACGCCAATCCGGTGAAATTTTTGGGCCTCTCGGCCCGTGTGCAACCCTTTGTCTGGGGGGGCGCTGCCTTATGTCTGGCGGTTGGCCTGCTTTGGGGGTTCTTCGCCACGCCCGATGACTACCGGCAGGGATCAACGGTCAAGATTATCTATCTGCATGTGCCCGCTGCGCTGATGGCGATCAATGCGTGGTTCATGATGCTGGTCGCATCGCTGATCTGGCTGATCCGCCGGCACCACGTCAGCGCGCTTGCGGCCAAAGCCGCAGCACCCGTAGGCATTGTTATGACCGTGATCGCGCTGATCACCGGCGCGATCTGGGGCCAGCCGATGTGGGGCACGTGGTGGGCGTGGGATCCGCGGCTGACGTCCTTTCTGATCCTGTTCCTGTTCTATCTTGGCTATATCGCCCTGTGGGAGGCCGTCGAAGACCCCGACACCGCGGCGGACCTGACGGCAGTGCTCTGTCTGGTGGGGTCGGTCTTTGCGGTGCTGTCGCGCTATGCGGTCAAGTTCTGGAATCAGGGTCTGCATCAAGGCACCTCTGTCCCGCTGGCGACCGGCGGGCGCACCGTGTCGGATGTTTTTTTCTACCCGTTGCTGATCAGCATGATCGGCTTTGGCCTGCTGTTTCTGGCACTGGTGCTGTACCGGACAGGAACCGAAATCCGCCTGCGCCGCGCCCGTGCGTTGCTGGCCCGCAGTGAAAGAGGGGCATGATGCCAGACCTTGGAAAATACGCCGCCGAAGTCCTTGCGGCCTATGGCGTGTCGCTGCTGCTGCTGGCAGGGCTCGTGGTGCTTAGCCTGCGCAAGGGGCGCAAGGCCCGCGCCACACTGGCCGAAGTAGAGGCACGTAAACATGGGTAAAATCTCTCCGCTGATGATCGCGCCACCGCTGGTGTTTGCAGGCTTCGTGGCACTTGCCGCCTTTGGTATGTTCCGCGCCGATCCCGAGGGGTTGCCCTCTACGCTGGTCGGGCAAATGGCCCCCGCGCTGCCGGAAAAACCGCTCGAAGGGTTTCCTGCCGCCGCGCCGGACGTGCTGACCAATGGCGAGGTGACGTTGGTGAATTTTTGGGCCAGCTGGTGCCCGCCGTGCCGCGCAGAGCACCCGCAGTTGCTGGATATGCAAGCCCAGGGGCTGTCGATCATCGGGGTCAATTTCAAAGACCTCGTTGGTGCCGCGTCCAGTTACCTGACCGACGATGGCAACCCGTTCGAGGGCGTTGCGTTTGATCCGCAGGGCCGTACCGCGATCAACTGGGGCGTCACTGCCCCGCCAGAGACCTTTATCATCGCAGGCGATGGCACGGTCTTGTTCCGCTATGCGGGCCCTCTGGTGGGGAGCGATTATGAACAACGCTTCCTGCCCGCGCTGCAAGACGCGCTCGGGAACTGACGCCCGCTTCCAAATGGGGGTAAATCCTCGCCGAAGGCACGGTGAATATCCGCGCAGTGGGTCTGGGGCGCGCCGCGCTTTGATCCTGCCCCGTGTCGCCCACTGACCAAACCTGATCCACCTATCTGACAGGGAGAGCCCATGCCCGTGATACTGCAAACCAGACTGCCGGAATCGCAAACCGGCACACCGGGGCTGCCAGGCACGGGGCCCTGCGGGGCAGAGGATTGGCTGCTGATGGACGAAGCCTATGCCCCGCAGATGGCGTATCGCGAGGCGCTGCTGGCAGAGCGGCCCGAAGCGGTCTTCTACCAAAGCGAGGCAGCAAAGCCCGCCGCGTCCGAACTGCTGGAAAACGCGCTCGCGTTGCTGCCGCGCTTTGGCTTTGGGATCGACACAAAGGCTGTGGTTTGCCCCGATGGGCGCAAGGTCACGCTGGACCGTTCACAACCGCTCTGGACGCTGGCACATCTGGTGCAGGAAGACGTTTGCATTCTGCAAAAGCGTGGCGATGAACATGTGCTCACCGCAGCGGCGCTGTGCTTTCCGGCGAACTGGCGGTTGGCGGACAAGATAGAACAGCCGTTGACCGCTATTCACACCCCGGTCGCGGAATACGACGCCGATATTGCGCGGCGCGTACAACGTCTGTTTGACGGGGTGCGGGCAGGGCGACCTTTGTGGCGCTTTAACAAGCTGCGCTATGCCGATGCGGATCTTCACCAGCCCCGCCGCCGCGAGACGGGCAGTGACATGCCCTTTACCCGATCAGAGCGGCAGGGTATCCTGCGCCTCCCCGAAAGCGACGCGGTAGTCTTTACCATCCACACGTATGTGGTGCGTGACGGGGACAAGGCTGCCTGAGAAGGGGCAAAGCAGGGATGCGGCCAGTGAGCGGATGTGGACGACATTTGCCGTGGGATGGGGCCGAAAGGGCAGGATGCCTTCGGCGAGGATATTTTGCCATTTGGAATTAAAACGCGCGCCTTAAGTAAAAGGCGCGCGCGTTGGTGTGTCGGTATAGGATCGGGCGGGGATTAGCCGTCGATGCGGGCTGCCATGATGGCGATGGCCTTTTGATAGACGCCAGCCGCGTTCCATTGTTTGATTACGTTAAAGTTGGTCTGGCCTTCTTGGTAGCCCGCACCGGGTTGCCAGCCTTTTTGGCGCAGGAAATTCGCCGTGGAGGCCAGTGCATCGGTCTGGTTGTAGAAATCGACACGGCCATCACCGTTGCCATCCACGCCGTAGCGCAGAGCATTGCCAGGCAGGAATTGTGTGTGCCCGAGCTCTCCGTGTTTGGCCCCTTTAGTGCTGCCACTGATCGCGCCGGTATCGACCAGTTTGAGGGCACCGATGGCGTGGGGGGCGAAAAAGTCTGAGCGACGGCAGTCGTATGTCAGCGTCGTAATCGCCGAGACAACCGAGGTATCGCCCATGAATCCGCCAAAGGCCGTTTCCATGCCGTGGATCGCGATGATCACCCCGGCAGGCACCCCATAGCGTGCTTCGAGAGACTGGTAGAAGCCTGCGTCACGGGATTTGCGTTTGCGACCTTGGGCGACGATTGTATCGGCACCGCGCACCTGCATGAATTTATCCAGCGAGTAGTTAAAGGATTTCTGGTTGCGGTCAGCGGCGATGGTGCTGCTGGCATAGCGCGCATTGGCCAGCGCATCGAGGCCACGTTGACCAACCCCTGCGGCCGCGGCCTCTTTGGCGAAGGCGGGCTTCCAGGCCTCAAAGCCCCCTGCGTTGTTGCCACATTGGGCCGCAGCAACGGGGGCAGCAAAGCCCATGGACAGCAGAAGAGCAGTGGCAAGTCGTTGGGTGGGGCGCATAAAAGTACCTCTGGCTAAATTTGACTTCGGCTGACTCTAGCTCAGGTGCGGCGAACTTCAAATAAGAAGCAGCTTTGAAAGCGAAAGGGCGCCCCATTGGGACGCCCTTAACTGGTATTTAGGTCCACCCCTGAGGGTGGGCGACGGGTTTAGCAGCTGTAGTACATGCCAAATTCAACCGGGTGAGGTGTTTGGTCGTACTTGAGAACTTCTTCCATCTTCAGGTCGATATAGCCCTGGATCTGGTCTTTGGTGAAGACGTCACCGGCCAGCAGGTAATCCATATCCGATTGCAGTTCGTCCAGCGCTTCGCGCAGGGAGCTGGATACGGTTGGGATATCGGCCAGTTCTTCGGCGGGCAGATCATAGAGGTTTTTGTCCATGGCTTCACCTGGATCGATCTTGTTCTTGATCCCGTCAAGGCCGGCCATCAGCAGGGCTGCAAAGCACAGGTAGGGGTTGGCTGCCGGATCGGGGAAGCGGGCCTCTACGCGTTTTGCTTTGGGGGATTCTGTCCATGGGATACGGACACAGCCCGAACGGTTGCGTGCGGAATAGGCGCGCAGAACGGGGGCTTCGAAACCGGGGATCAAACGCTTGTAGCTGTTCGTCGTCGGGTTGGTGAAGGCGTTCAGCGATTTGGCGTGGGACAGGATGCCGCCGATGAAATACAGCGCTTCTTGGCTGAGGTCAGCGTATTTGTCGCCTGCGAACAGAGGCTTGCCATCTTTCCAGATCGACATGTTCACGTGCATGCCAGAGCCGTTGTCCCCATAGATCGGCTTGGGCATGAAGGTTGCGGATTTACCATAGGCGTGGGCGACGTTGTGCACCACGTATTTGTATTTCTGCATCTCGTCAGCTTGCGTGGTCAGCGTGCCAAAGATCAGGCCCAGTTCGTGCTGGCAGGACGCCACTTCGTGGTGGTGCTTGTCGACCTTCATGCCCAGACGTTTCATCGTCGACAGCATTTCGGCGCGCAGGTCCTGTGCTTCGTCAACGGGGTTCACGGGGAAGTAGCCGCCCTTGAGCCCAGGCCGGTGGCCCATGTTGCCCATCTCGTAGTCGGTGTCGGAGTTCCAAGACGCGTCGGATGCGTCAACTTCGTAGGATACCTTGTTGATCGTGTTCGAGAATTTGACATTGTCGAACAGGAAGAATTCAGCTTCCGGACCCATATAGGCCACATCACCGATGCCGGAGGACTTCAGATAAGCCTCGGCTTTTTGCGCGGTACCACGGGGGTCGCGCTCGTATGGTTCATTGGTGTCAGGCTCGACAATCGAGCAGTGCACGCAGATGGTTTTTTCAGCGTAGAACGGATCAACATAGGCCGTGTCTGTATCCAGCATCAGCTTCATGTCGGATGCTTCGATGCTTTTCCAGCCCGCGATCGAAGAGCCGTCAAACATAAAGCCTTCTTCGATAAAGTCTTCGTCGACCAAATCGGAAACGATTGTCACGTGCTGCAACGTACCGCGTGTGTCGGTAAAGCGGACATCAACATATTCGATGTCTTCGTCTTTGATCTTCTTCAGGAAGTCCTTGGTGCTCATTGGATGATATCCTTTTCTTGAATCTCAGAAATTCGATTAAAGCGCGTCTGATCCGGTTTCACCGGTACGGATGCGGATTGTTTGTTCGATGGGGCTGACGAAAATCTTGCCGTCGCCGATCTTTTCGGTTTTCGCCGCGTTGACGATGGCTTCGATAGCACCGTCGACCTGATCGTCGTCCAAAACGATTTCGATTTTCACTTTGGGCAGAAAATCGACGACATATTCAGCGCCACGATACAGTTCAGTATGGCCTTTCTGACGACCGAAGCCTTTGACTTCGATAACGCTAAGGCCCTGAACGCCAACCTCTTGGAGCGCCTCCTTGACTTCATCAAGCTTGAACGGCTTGATTACAGCTTCGATCTTTTTCATCTGAGGCCTCCCTGCCAGACGGGTGATTTTCGTTCTACATCGGTGTCATCTCACCGTGCGAGCCGACGGTCTACCAGACGCGCGGCGAAGTCCACCGAAAGAGGCGAAAATTTGTGCGTATCGCCTGATTTATGTGCGGTACGATTAAAAATAAGTCAGTTTGAAAATCGACCTGCGGTTGGGCTTGGATGTCGCGCGCGCAGATGGTCTATCTTGACGCCAATGACCGACCGGAAAGGGGCCCAATGCAGCCGATTGCCATCACCTCTGAGACGCTAAATTTTGACCTGCTGGCCAAGGGGCAGGGGCACAAGTTCGATCACGGGCATGCGGTTGTCATGACAGGCGGTGCCGGGCGCACCGGGGCCGCACGTCTTTCTGGTCGCGCGGCTTTACGTATCGGGGCGGGGCTGGTCACCTTGGCTGTCCCTCCGGCTGCGCAGATGGAAGTGGCGATGCAAATCACCGCGTTAATGCTGTCCCGTGTCGCCGGCCCCGAGGAGCTGGCAGAGCTGGCGTCGGATAAGCGCATCGGCGCGATCTGTATCGGGCCGGGGCTGGGGTTGAAGCCGGCGCAGGCGGCGTTGGTCAAAGCGGTGCTGGATAGCGGCAAGCCCTGCGTGCTGGACGCCGACGCGCTGACCCTGATCGCGCAGGACCCCGAGCTGTGGAAACGTTTGGGCCCGCACTGTGTGCTGACACCCCATGGCGGCGAATTTAAACGTCTGTTCAAGGGGCTAACGGATGACGATGCCACCAAGGTCCAACAGTGTTTGACAGCTGCGCAAAAGGCGGGGGCCGTGGTGCTATACAAAGGGGCCATGACCGTCATCGCACATCCGGACGGACGTGTTGCCACCCATGACAGCACCGCAGATCGCGCTGCCCCGTGGTTGGCCACAGCCGGCGCGGGCGACGTGCTGTCAGGGATGATCACCGGGCTGCTCGCGCGCGGGTTTGCCCCGTTCGAGGCCGCGCAATATGCAACGTGACTGCATGTAGAAGCCGCGCGCCGCTTTGGTCCGGGGCTGATCGCCGAAGATCTGATCGAAGAGATTCCCCATGTCTTTGCGGCGCTAAACCTCTAGCGTCTCACAGTCATCACTGTGCAGGACAAAAACCTTGCGCCGTGGGCGTTTTTCCCTCTCGCCACTGGCAGATATCTTTGATACTGAACGCGCAATGCGGGTGTGGCGGAATTGGTAGACGCACCAGATTTAGGTTCTGGCGCCTATGGCGTGGGGGTTCATATAGGGGGCTGAAGAAGCTACTTTCTAACCCTATCAGTGGGGGCATGGCGGAATTGGTAGACGCGCTGGATTTAGGTTCCAGTTGGATAACACCAGTGAGAGTTCGAGTCTCTCTGTCCCCACCACTAACTTTCTGTAAATAAGGCAAACTTTCTAGAATATGACCGTTGGGGGCGCGAGCGGCCCGACGTTGTTCGAGTGCGTTTTGGCGGGTCGCGACATCCAATCGTAGGTCCGAGCCCTTTCCGGCCAAAAGTTAGAAACAATGAAGGGCTTTACACAATGTAGGTGGTAGACTACTTTCTACTCCAATTAGGGGTAGAAGGTGGATCAAAATGTCACGTCCGATCACTTACCACCTCATTCGTTCCATGCCGTCGCCGCTGATGGCATCAGAACACGTCCCATTGGTTATAGTTTCTAAACAAGACGGCTTCTTTTTAAGGGAAGCGCATGCATTCTTCCATGATGAGCGATACAGCGACAGGAGCCATAGTTGGCGTTTAGCTGCGGCAAAGACTATTGGCCTGTTCTTTGATTTTTTTAAAGCATCAGAAATTGAGGATTTTGGCGGTGCAACTAACCAGCATATGCTGGTCCGAAACTTCCTTCTCGCCGTATCAAGAGGGACGATATTAAGGGATGGCGAGGACCCGACAGGGCTGCGCTGGAAGCCATCGAGTCCCGATAGATACGCGGTCAGGAAATCCTATTTACGGCAGTTCCTTGAAGCCCTTCAGGATTTTAGCGACGAAGGAACGATCATACCAACACGGTTCTGTCAGGTGGCAATCAGCTCAAGAGCGCGTGAATATCAAAGGGCGAGATCGCTTCTCTACCATCTCGGCACACCAAGAACGTACTCTGGCAAACCCAATGACAGCCGCAGATCCCTTGGCGTTCAGCATAAGAAGCGTGGTTTTGACCAAGAGGCACTTTTGAAACTACTGCAAGTCGGGTGCCGACGTAGTAGATCAATACCTGCCTTCTACGACAGGACGGGTAAACCGACGCTCGCCAGCGAATTCAATTTGAACCTGCTCATGGCTGTAATTCTAATGGTTGGCGGTGGGCTCAGGCAGTCTGAACTTTTCCATATATTTCTCGATGATATTCGCCCCAATGTTATATGGATGTACCATCCAGAGTATGGAAAAGATCGAAGGGGCCGAATGAGATCGGATTACCTCCGGGAGGAATTCGGTCTACTTCCCAGGAACCGGATAACTGGAACTCAACGCGCAGGTTGGAAGCGCTTTCTGATTACCGATGATCAACGAATGCGCTCACGACTATTTCTGCTGCCTTATTGGCACGAGCTATTCTATAAAGTGTTCTATGAATATAGGCGGCATATTTACCCAAGTAATCCAGCGCACCCATATTTATTCGTATCTACGGATACGCGATACTACGGAAGGCCATGGTCCATTCAAGGCCTCAAAGATGCGTTCCGAGCGGCGATGAATAAGACAGGCATGGAGCCGTCGAAGTTCGAAGATACTAACATACATGCTTTCCGGCACAGTTATGGCCAAAATCTCGTATCTATGGGCCTATCGCCTCTCTACGTTAAGGAGGCGATGCACCACCTTAGTATAGAAAGTCAGCAAGTATATACTCGGCCGAGTGATGAAACTGTAAATACGCACTTGCAAGAGGCAGCTGCACGAATGTGGGCCATGAAAGACGGCAATTACTCAAATCTGCCCGCGTTAGAAGCTCCGGATCTGATTGGGGGTAGATACATAAGTGATCCGGCTGGAATATTTACACCGCAAGGCTTGGGGAGGAACCGTGACCGAATATAAACATGTAACCGTCAACGTAGAAAAAATTGGGAACGCAAAGGTTAACCTGAGCAAGTCACGCCTATTTGTGGACGAGACCGCCTATGGTTGGTCCCGAGCCAATGAACTGGTGAGATATGACCTTCATCAAGTAGATGACAGGTCTTTCTATAAGACTGCATCCCGACTCTTCCTGTGGGATAACTATTTCCACGCCGCTCACAGGGTAAAAACTTCCCATTTTTGGGAGAAGATGCTGGATGACCTATCGGATGTTGACAGCCTAGATATCCACGATGAAACCAAAACCGTCATTCGGAAGACACTATTCGAAGTTATCCGGCACTACCTGAATGCCGACTGCCTTCTGCTTCCAATGGTAAAGCCAAGGAGTGAAGAGGCTCCCGCATGGCATGCCGGTTTGAAGCCCAAAATTACTGGCCACCCATATGAAAAGTTCTTTGAATGGTTTAAAGCGACCTGCAATAGCAAAAACAAGTTAAAGACCGCAGGCGCTAGGTATAGGTTCATCTTTTCAAGCGTTCGCGTTCCTGACTTCGATGCTTATACTGAAGAAGTAGATGAGTGCATCTCCGTTGGCTTCAAAAAGGCAGGTTTAGCCCGTAACGAATTGTGGGATTGCAGAAGGTTTCTCCAAGAGCTCGCCTCCAAATGTCCGGTCGATAGCGGACGTAAACCGTTCACTACTCACCTTAGCTCCAGTAGTTACCTGCGTCGACAACCGTCGTCGACTGTTTTCCGCGAAGACGTGGAAGTCATGACCCCATTCTCACGATGAGGACACACGTCGATGCAGGACTGAAGGTGCTCGGTATTGAGCATGACCTGCCCCCCGAAACTTCCCTCAGTTTAATGTAGAGTTTGCTCAACCTTCGAAGGAGCAAACAGATGCGACAGAGCCGTTTTACTGAAGCCCAAATTATCGGAATGATCAAAGAACAGGAAGCTGGCATGCCGACGGCAGAGGTGTGCCGCAGGCATGGCTTGAGTCCCGCGTCGTTCTACAAGTTCAAAGCCAAATATGGTGGCATGAACGTTTCTGATACTCATCGCCTTAGATCGCTGGAGGATGAGAACGCCAAGCTGAAGCGCCTTCTGGCGGACACGATGTTGGACAATGTTGTGTTGAAGGATTTGCTGGGAAAGAACTGACGACACCGAATGTGCGACGGGCCGCAGCACGCAAGGCAATGCGAGACCATGATATCTCGCAGCGCCGGGCGTGCAGGCTTGTCGGTGTCGATCCCAAGACCGTCCGGCGCGATCAGTCACCGGATAATCCAGAAGTTCGCGAAGAGATGAAAGCGATTGCCAGCAAGCGACGGCGCTTTGGCTACCGCCGGATCGGTGTGCTGCTGGAACGCAAGGGAAGGATCATGAACCACAAGAAACTGTATCGCCTTTATACTGAAGAAAAGCTGGGCGTTAGACGGCGCAGGGGCCGCAAGCGTGCGCGTGGCTCGCGGACACCAATGCCGGTTGCTTTGCGTCCTGGCGAGCGTTGGTCCTTAGATTTTGTGTCGGATACGTTCGGCGCGTCACGCAAGTTCCGCATGCTGGCTGTAAACGACGATTGTTGCCGCGAGAACCTCTGCTTGGTGGCTGACACCAGCATCTCGGGCGCTCGTGTCGCGCGGGAACTTGACGCGCTTGTCCGTATTTATGGAAAGCCTGCCTGCATTGTCAGTGATAACGGCACGGAGTTTACCAGTCGTGCGATCCTAAAATGGGCCGGTGATAACGACGTTGATTGGCATTACATCGACCCCGGCAAACCCCAGCAGAATGGCTTCATAGAAAGCTTCAATGGCAGCCTGCGCGACGAGCTGTTGAATGAGGAAATCTTCGATACGTTGGATGACGCCCGTCGCAAGCTGGCACTCTGGCGATACGACTACAACAACGTCAGGCCGCACTCATCGCTTGGGAACCAAACACCGGCAGAAGCTCGTCGAGCGCTTGAGCAATTTGAGGGCTCCGCGCAAGACGCGCTTGCCCAAACTGACGACGAAGAATATGAAACCCAGACCCGCAAACTCTCGTTATGAATGAGGGAGCCTCGGGGGGCAGGTCAGATGTTTTCAAGGGGTCTCGCCGATGGGATCTTCCAACTAGGGATGCCATCAACAAGCTGTGGTTGCGTCTGTTGCAGGAAATACAGACGCGTTTGGAGGCCGAGGGCGCGCCAGTTCAGCTTGTTTGGGAGGATGAAAGCGGAAAACTCCGAACGGAATTTACACTTCATTCGCTTCGCGTAAGTAACATTACCCACTTTATTGAAGCCGGTGTTCCACTTCATGTACTTGCGGAATTCCTCTCCGGCCACCAAACATTGGTAATGACTCTTTACTACACCAAGCTCGGACCGAGAAAAATCCACGAGGTGATCGCTGAGGCATCGCGAAATCTTATTGAGGCTGATGAGGATGAATTCTTTGATCGCCTTACCGAAATGTCCAGTGAATTGCTTAACGAACAAGTAATTGGGAAAAGCGATGGATTAGCGCGACTTCCCGATGGAGATCCGGGCCTCTGGCACGTCGATGTCGATGGCTTTTGCACGGCGGGGAAAAGCTCGTGCAATGAGGGGCTTGAGCGGATTGATCTTGAGACTGGCATCGCTTCCTATGAGCCCATCTATCCTGATGGTTTCAACTGCGCATTGTGCCGCTTCCACGTTACCGGGCCTGCTTTCCTCGCTGGTCAGGTTACCGTTGCAAATACCCTTTTTTATGCGATTCGCGAAAGGAGTGAGCAACAGGACAAGCTCTTCCAAATGGCTACGGAAGCGCGAAATAGAGGGAATAACAGAGACGCTCGCAGGGCTCAGGACCAACTCGATAAAGTGGAAATCGAGCTGGAGGAGCGCATTGCTGCGCTTGGAGCCCGGATCGGCAATATCTACGCCAGCCTCGACATTATGAATGACCAAGACGAAAGTGGCTCTGAGAAGGCTGCTTTGATCACAAAACTTGAAGCGCCGGAGATAGAGGCTCGGCTGACTGAGGCATCGAACTTCGAAGGGATCGAGTGGGCATCGCAAACTGTCGAATTTTTTCCGCAAATTCCGGATTCTGGCGCAAGGTTCCGCAAAGGCATTCTACTTGAACGAATGGCCCAGAAAAACGGTTGCAAGCCCCTTCTGCTACACCTTTCCGAAGAGGAGATGCATCGAGCCAGCAATCGGCTGACATCGCTCATGACCGAGTTCTACGGGCAACAGGATACTGCCGACCTGATCTCCGGAAAACTCAACCTCGAACAGATTGGAGGCATGACCAAATTCGAGACGCTGGTCGGCAAGGCAATCGAGCTAAGCACATCTGAAGCGACACAGTTGGCGTCATCTGCACCAATGATCGGAACGGAACGTGAGCAATAAGGGTAAAAGCACTGCGCAAAAGAAGCTTGAAGCAGTGGAAAAGCTGCGGGCCTGGGTGCGTGAGAAGATTGAGACTGGCACACTCGGCCAATACATTAGGTACGGCAGATTGAATCGAACCGAGATCGCAGCGGAGCTTGGAATAGCGCGCTCAACGCTGTCTTCGACAAACGATCTAGCCCGCGCTGAACTCGAAAAGATCGAAGCCGAGTTTATTCAAACGGGCATTCTCAAAGGTCGAATCAGCGATGGTGAGCACAAATTGGAACCCGGCGCATTCGAATTCCTACTAGCGAGTAAGGAACGGGAATTAAAGGCTTTGCGTGAACGGCTCGCGATGAAAACGGCTGAAAACGAGGAACTCAAGAAGAAGCTGTCTTCCAGCAAAAACTTGCTCGATGACATCATTCCTTCTGGTCGTCGGGTCTGTCTATGAGCTTCTCAGGCGCAAAGTTTTGTGTTCGGAGCCGCGCTGCCTTCGCCCCAATTGAAGGGAACGGCGCGGGCGCAGTGTCAATGGGGGAGGTGCGGCCCGCAGCGAAGCGAGGACCCGGCCCCATTGATGCTGAGACTGGGCTGTTCCAATTGGGGGGCGGAGAAGGCAAGCGGAACCAAACGCAAAACGGTTTTGTGTTTGGTGAGCGTTTGTTTGAGCAGAGTTCAAAGGCAAACATCGTGCGTTTCTTGGCTGAGGAACCGACGTTCACTGGTATTGGAAACGTGCGGGCTTCAAAGCTTGTAGATCGTTTCGGTGCCGGTTTGCTTACGGTGATCAAGGTTCGAGATCCCGCCGTTTTCGAGGTTCTTCCGGAAGGCGTAGCAATTGTCCTTTTCGAAAACTTCTGGGAGGCGGCCGCCGGTGCAGAATTGGCGATGTATCTCGACGCGCTTGGCATTAGCGGGAGGCTTGGGAAGAAGATCGTCGGGGCTTGGGGGCAGCTGGGTGCCGAAAAGCTCCGTAAGAACCCATACCTTCTGGTAAGCTGGGTTCCCTGGGATGAGCTTGACCAAATTGGCAGGCGAATTGGAATTCCGAGTGAGGATCCTCAGCGCCTTTGCGCAGCCTGCGAGCATGTTTTGTATTCCCGTCTTAACAAAGGCCACACTTGGACGTCGTTGAAAGAAGCTAAGAAGCATCTCTCCGCATTCGTTGGTGAGAGGAACGCAGCGCCCGCGATTGACGCATGCTTGGATAATCACGGAGCTGTTCTCAACGCGGACGGCCTACAGCCGCTCGGTGGGGCGATTATGGAGCGTTTCATTATCCGCCAAGCGCTCCATGCCGGTTCCGACCAGAAGGACATGTTCTCAAACCGAAGACTGTCGGAGAGCGAGTTTGACCGCCAGCTCAGGGAAATTGAGGCCGAGCAGGGCTTTAGCTTCACACAAATGCAGCTCAGAGCAATTAGGAGCGCCCTGGAGGGGCATTTCAACATTTTAGCGGGATATGCTGGCAGCGGTAAGACAAGCGTCTTAAGGGCGATTTGCGCGCTTGCTGAGGCGCGTGGCCTCAAAACCCACTTAATGGCGCTCTCGGGGCGAGCAGCAAAGCGTATGACTGAAGCGACAGGCTATAGGTCCTGCACCATCGCACGGTTCTTAAGAGGCCAGCGAGGCAGTGAACTCGAGCCCGCGAACTTAGTGTTGGTCGATGAGGCCTCCATGGTGGACTTGTCTGACCTATATCGCATCCTGCGTATATCCATGAACGCTCGCATTTGCCTAGTGGGTGATCCAGCGCAATTGCCACCTATCGGTTTTGGAGCACCATTCGCTGACCTGGCGATCCTCCCAAGGGTAAGAAAAGTCGTACTGGATGAAGTCTATCGGCAAGACGAAACCACTGGTATCCCGGCAATTGCCAAGAACATCCGAAGCGGTATTCCGGATGTGTTGGAGGTTTATTCAGGTTTGAAGGATGGTGTGCAATACCTCCATGCCGATGAAGTAGAGGCACCTGAGGTTATTTACAGTATTGGAAGGGCGTTTGCTCAAGCAGGGTGCGACCGGAACGATGTTCAGATAATTGCCCCGGTCAAACGCGGAGCTGGCGGTGTCAATAATATCAATAGGTTCATGTCGGGCCTGAAACCAAATCGTAAGTTCATGACGGGCAGCGATACTGTCAGAGTCGGTGATCCGATTGTCTATTTACGCAATGATCCGCAGAAGGATCTGAGAAATGGTTCGCTTGGCCGACTAATTAGCCCGGAATTAGCGGAATTCGACGGAAGCGAGGTGCATGTCGACGAAAGCGACATCAAAAATATCGATCTGGCTTGCTGCCTGACTGTGCATAAAAGCCAAGGAAGCCAGTGGGATAGGGTGATCGTCCCATTGTTCAATGCTGGTCATAGTTCCTTCGTCGAGAGAAGCTTGATCTACACGGCAGTAACTCGCGCGGCTAAGCAGGTAGTGATCGTCGGCGACTATGAGGCCTACGTTTTAGCGGTGCGGTCGGTAACCGCCGCAAACAAACGACAGTCGGGAATAAAAGCGGATGGGTGATTTTAGGAAGCAACGCGCTATCGCATCTGAGCTTAAGCAGAGCGCGTCTCCGCGTCGCGTAAAAGCAGTTGATAATATTGTAGTCGCGTGTGAGGCGCTGACAAAAGAAGATGCAAAAATTACGTATGCGTTTGTCGCGGAAAAGATCGACACACTCGGTTTGAAAGGTGGGCCAAAGGCGCAATCAATCTATAATAACGCCGATCTGAAAACGCTCATCAACTCGTACATCGATACGGTTCCTTCGAAAGCGGATGCGCGCGGCAAGACCAAGGCAGCCTCTTCGGACGAGGAAGAGCTACTGGAAGCCCTATCTACTCCTAGGCTAAAGAGCATGTTCCGGGACGTCCTCGCGGAGCGAGACAAAGCAAAGGCTCAGATGCGTATATTGGACGGATTCGTGACGAAAATTAAGAACTCCAATAGATACCTCGGTGTCGAGGACGTTGCAGTTCCAGCAGTAAATCATCCGTCGGATGAAGAGGTCGCAATCGTCGAGGAATTCTTTACCATTCTCTACGACTATGGGTTCGACCTTGTGGATGGAGAAGTCGTCAAAGGAAGTAAACCAACGGGGTCGCGGAAGTTCGTGGACCTGCTTAGACGGAAGGGCTTGTTTTCCGGTGAAAACCTTCGTCAGAATAAGTTCTAACTAGGATCGCCCGCAGATCAGGGGGCAATTATAACAGGAGTCGGACCAGAATGGCTGATTATCATATTTCGAAGGATGCTGAAGGATGGAAAGTCATCAAAGCAGGAGGGCAGAGAGCTTCCGCTACCGCCAGCACAAAAGCCGAAGCACAGGATATCGCTAAGGGGCTGGCAATATCCTCAGGTGGCGGTGAGGTAAGAGAGCATGCATCACGAGATGGTTCGGTTCACAAAAGAGGCCAAATCATTGATAGTGATACGCACGGCAAACCTGATCCGAAAGGCAACGGCTAACAGCACTTCGGTTTTCTTCATGTTCATCGAAGTGAAAGGCCGATTTTAGACACTCTCGCGCTCGCCGCCTATAAGGCCAAGATCAGAGGTAAAGATATAACACTAGATCGGGTTTTGCTCTCACTCCGCTGGGTACCAGTGCCTCGGGGCTGCGAAGCGCGGCGAGTCGGGCCAGGCAGCGCAGCAATAGACTTTAGTGTTTTGGGTCGATAGGCAGGATGTGATCGCATCAAAACATGTGGGTAATGGTATGCCGGGCCTCGACCGACGGAAAATTTCTCAGATTGACCACGAAAGCGTGATCGCTCACGTGAAGGCCGATATTCGAAGTGATTTCATCCTTGCCCCGCACTACAATGCGGTTTTCAATCGTTCGGGCGATGATTTGTGGGATCAGTTGAAGCAGAAGCTGAGAGCAGGGACCTACCAACCGGAACTGCCAATTACTATGAGCGTTCCGAAAGAGAGGTTTTTTACGAGACCGGGAAGTATCTTAAGGCCTACAGATCGCTTCATGTATCAGGCCCTCATTGACGATATCATCGGCCAGTTGGAAGAAGGTCTCGACCGTACCCGCTCTTTCAGCCATGTCCCTTCGGGCGAAGACAATCACATGTTCCAGCCTAACTACGAATGTTGGGAATCCTTTCAGACCCACGTCGCAGAAATTTGCGACGAGAGCACTTTCCTCCTGAAGGCTGACATCGCGAATTACTTTGAGCGGCTACCCCAGCACCACCTCGTAAATTTAATGGCAGCGGCTGGCTGTGCTCCTGAAATTGTCAGTCTGCTAGAGGAAATGATGCTGGCGTTTCGCGAGCGAAACTCCTTCGGAATAATACAGGGCCTTTATTCTTCAGACGCGCTTGGTAACTTCTTCTTGTCCGATTTTGACGCATACTGCGATTTGGCAGAAGTCCCCTCTGCTCGTTATGTGGATGATATCTATATGGGGTTCGCATCGGAGGCCAAGGCGCGAAAAGGCCTCGCCAGCCTGATCGAAACGCTACGCAAGGACGGCCTGCATCTAAACGAGTTCAAGTCGAAAATCATGCCTGCCAACGATGTGATCCGAGATGAAACTGCCATTGACCGCTTGTTCGATGAGATACGTGAGGAGATTGAGGACGACCAAACCTACGAACGGTCCAGCCCGTATGGCTTTGAGGCCGAGTGGGGGGAAGAAGACGAGGAAGACGAAGAAGGCCAAAAAAGTGGGGAAGACGATCAGTATTTTGAGAGCGCAGCTGTCGGGACCTTGATAAACAACATCGGCGACTACCCGAACCAGGAGGATCAGATCGAGAAATTCTGCCTGCCAATTCTGCGGTCCGCTCAGTCTGACAGCGCACTCGAGCATGTGCTGGGAAAAATTCGTGAGAAGCCCCACCAGACGCGACTTTATTTCTCGTACATTTCCAATTTCGTGCGGACCGAGCACGATGTCGTCGATGCACTTGAGGGGCTTATAGCCGACGGGTCCGTGTCCGATTATCAACGGATGTTCTTGCTGGCGGTACTGTTGCGCGCCAGGACTGTCACGCGGGCGACGGTGAATACCGCCTTGCAATGGCTCCAGAATAGGTCAGTGGCGAAAGAGACGCGCGCCATGGCCGCAATTTTTGCCGCAAAGCACGGTGTAGCACAGCAAAAGCGAACAGTGCGCACATCTTACGAGGACGAGCCCTCCGATTATGTACGAAGCGCGATATTATATTCTTCAAGGTATCTGTCAGCCGTGGAAAAGAAGACATGCAAGCGGGCTTGGGGCGGACATAGTGAAATCAACGCGCTGATCGCGAAAGCTATCTGATTAACTTTGCCAGGGTCGAAGCTCAGATGCACTCTCGTGCAAAGCGAGCGGCGGAAGCATGATACCGACAAAGCGGGAGGGGAGATTGCCAAATATGCCACGCTGACGGGCTCCCGCGTTTATATCGATCCGCTAAAAAATGAGAATACTACTTTTAAAGACGAGAGTTTGGAAAATTCTGGGGGCAGGTCATTATCCGAACAAAGCTAGAAAAATCTAGAGGTCAGGGCCGTTGTGCGGCACAAGCCACGTCTGCTCAGCGACAACGGCTCATGCTACATCTCAGCCGATCTGGCCAAGTGGTTGGAGGATCAGAAAATGAGGCATGTCCGCGGCGCGCCATTCCACCCGCAGACGCAAGGCAAGATCGAACGCTGGCACCAGACCATGAAAAACAGGGTTCTGCTCGAGAACTACTACCTACCCGGTGATCTCGAACGCCAAATCGGCGCCTTCGTCGATTACTACAACAACCAACGCTACCACGAGAGCCTGAACCCTTATCTTTACCAGTTAGGTTGATAAAGAGTTTCATATAAGTAATAAGATACTGAATATATTATATAATATAAATTCATGCTGAAGAACATTAATGTGCATTAGAATACACATTAACTATGATTACCCACCTCAAAAGCTCTGGTTTATTAACCACCCAATACGTTCAGGCGCATGAAAACGTCAGCAGCAGGATCGCAATGAGAGGCGAACGCTCTCATATAAAGGGCCGTAGAGAGCCTCTCATTGCATGCCGCAAAGCGGCATTAGGCATATGGAAGTTCGCGCTTCCCGTCCGTAGGCCCTGTAAGCCGACAATTTTTTTTGCAACGCGATCTAATATAGAGCAAAACGTATCCACTAAAGGGAAATCCCTAATGATTATGTTGACGCAGAATGTCCCTATCGAGGGTGTTCTTTTGGAGAATCTGAGATGCCGCCTAAAGCACCCCTTTCGAAAGATCAGGTTAGTCGCCGTCGGACAGAGTTGGCTCGAAAAGCCTGTGACGGCGAATTAGTACTTCCTCAGGCTGTTCGCGAGATGCGCAATGCAATCGATATGACGCAGGCAGAATTCGCCCGCCATTTTGGCTTAACTCGGAAGCAAGTTATTGATCTGGAAAACGGGAAAGGCAATCCAACGCTCGAAACCCTAAAGAAAGTTAGTCGCCCCTTTGGCTTTCAAGTAGGTTTTGTTCGGACGGATACCTTTCCGGAAAGGCTGAGAGAAAGCGATTGAACTAGATCCGGTTAGTCGCGGCCCATGTATCTTATCGTTTATTTTCTTACCTAAATGCAGCCCACCCAATCCTTTGGCGCGCCAAATGACTGTACAATCCGATTGGCACTGGCAAAGCCATTCTGTTTTAACGGTGCGAAACATGGTTGCTTCAACTCACAACGACAACTTTGCGCATGCCACCTGCTATCAGCGCAGCCGCGTCGGTGGCGATAAGCAGTATGTTTGCTCGTGCAGGAGCTACGAGGAACCGGGGCTCCCATTCGGGATCAAATTTGTCTTTGAAGTTTCTCAATCCATTAAAGTTGTAGAAGTGCCCACCGTGTCGATAGACAAGCGCACCCAATTTCATCGTCCAGCGACTACCTCGTCGGCCTTCTAGGCCCGACAGAGGAGCCATTCCTAGGCTGAATTTGGAAAATCCATCCGCTTTCAAGTTCAACATCAGATCGGTGAAAAGGTAATCCATCAAGCCCGAGGGTGCATCACTGACATGCCGCATCAGATCTATAGTGGCCGTCTCTTTTATCTCGGTCATCAGGACATTGGCAAAGGCCACGATGCGCCCGTTATGGCGTACAACGGCAATAGGGAACTGACGCAGATAATCTTTATCAAAGCGACCGACGGAAAACTGCTTTTCCGAGCTATTTTTGTCCTCCAGCCACTGATCCGAAATCTGTTGCAGCACGTCCATGGTTGCATCGTCTATGGGTGCATTCAACATCTCGAAACTGAGGCCATCCCGGCCCGCTCGATTGTAGGCTGTGCGGAGTTTCTTCCGGTGGCTGCCTTCAAGTGAGAAACTAGACAAGCGCACGACCGCTTCTTCGCCCATTTTGTGCATGGCTAGACCCATTTCGACCCAAAGGGCCAGATTGTCAGCAGCAACCTCATAGAATACCGGGCGCGCATTTGCAGCGTTGGCCGCATCGACAAACTCCCACGCCAATTGAGCCGCCTCGTCTGGGTCACCAACGGGATCGCCAAGCGCGATCCACGACCGGGCCTGAACCCTGTACATCAAGAAAGATCGGCCGCTATCGGAAAACAGCAATGACTTGTCCCCTGTCAGGGCAAAGTTCGCGTCCGGGTTGGCTTGTGTTGCAATGATTGTACGCGCCAGCGCCGTATCCTCAGGGGTGGCCAGTTCTGCTGCAACCTTTGGTGGCCGCAAAGCGGACAAAAGCGCGAAGAGACCAATAAGAAGCGCGCCGACTAGTCCTGCGCGCGTTGCCCGTGGCGCGGATTGATCAGCAGCGAACTGCCACCACAGTTCATGACTATAAGCTGTTGCCTTATAGGCGAAAAAATAAACGCCGAGCCCCGCAACGATTATTGACCCCAATAGTAAAGCCCAACGAAGCGACAGGGGGTTTCTCGTCAATCGCGCGCTCCGGTAGAATTCGCGCTTACAAGGCAGCAGGATAAAGATCATCACAAAAAGGATGAGCGCCCTTTCATAATCAAGACCGTGAAATAGCGATGCAACTATCCCGATCGCCAATGAACCGACAGCCAGCCACCAAGCGCCTTCGATACGCCGCATCATGCCATGCGCAATGATAAGAAGGGCCGCGCCGATGGCGCTGGACAGTAACGCGCCGCCTTCGACAAACCCCAATGGAAGGAGCAGCTCCATGTCTTCAGCAACCTCGCTTGACGCGGGAATGACCGCTGAAAGAAGCATGAAAACGCCGGATACGAAGATCATGGCCGACATGGCCAGCGGCACAATTGAACTAACCGCGCCGAACACTGGCGCGAAGGCTTGCATCTGTGGTGACTGGACCATTGTGCTCGCCATGCGCAGTTCGGTCAGTGCCAGAAGAACAAGGGCTAGCCCGAAGGGCACAAGATAGTAGATCAAACGGTAAAGCAGTAGTCCGGCAGCCGCCTGATCGACAGGAACAGAGGCGGGGAGCGCCGTGATAATGATGGTTTCAAACACACCGACACCACCAGGTACATGGCTGGCAACTCCTGCAAAAATTGCCGCCGAAAAGACAGCCAGAAACGTGGCAAACCCCATGTCGTTGGACGGCAACAGCAGATAGAGAACGGTCGCAGCCATGAGAATATCAATGGCGGTGAATAACAATTGACCAGTCATTAGCCCTGATGAAGGTGTCTGAAAGCTATGCCCGCGTACGGTAATCTGTGACTTTTGGACAGCGAGTGCCGCCAACAAACCGAGCGAAACGATCAAAGCAACGATACCGACCCATCTGAGGGCGTGCGGACTGATTGATGTGAGGGATTGCAGAGCAAATGGATGGTAGGCGAGCGCCCCGAAACCGACAATCATCGCCCCAAGACCGAACGACAAAGATCCAAAAACCGCGATGGCTGCGATATCGTATGCTGTAAGCCCTAATGACGAATAGATACGATAGCGCACGGCACCGCCGGTCACGGGGCCTGCCCCCAACGTATTTCCAAGAGCGTATCCTAGAAATCCTCCGGTAGCCACAACTGGAAAGGGTAGCTTCTTGCCAATATATCTTAAGGCGGACCAATCATACCCAATCAGTGCGGCGTAGCCCGTGAACATCGCCAGAAGCGCAAGTGCGATGATGTGCCAAGGCGTTCCACGGACCTGATCCATAACTTCCCGGAAGTTTACTGGCTTCAACAGGTGGTAAAGAGCGAAAGCTCCGAGCGTGAACAATACCGCGGTCAGAATATACGGCGCGATCGGCTTTAAACGCGTCCAAATTCCGGTTGATCGTGCGAACTCTGAAATCGTCACCGCGGCCCCTTTAGATCTGGCACATTTTCAAAACTTCTGCCGCCACCACATATAGCCCAAGTAACGAGCGGTCTGACATTGTCGGCCTTCCGTGCCAACCGCGTGGCAGAGGTTAGCCGCTTGCTTCTAGCGCATCAACTGACGTCAGCCTCTCACCGGCGCAGTAAATGCCGTATCAGCCGAAAAATGTAGACGCCGATCAAGCTTACTACCACGAGGGTCGAAACCGGATCGACCCAAACCGCAACGGCGTCATACTGAGCTTGCAACAAAAACCCCGCGGCTGCGAGCAAGCCCGTCCAAATCAAGCTGCCGAGTGTCGTGAATATCAGAAAGGGCCTGAGCGGCATACGTGCAATGCCGGCAGGTACCGAGATGAGCGTACGCACCCCCGGGATCATCCGACCGAAAAAGACCGCGCGCCAGCCATAGTCACGAAACCACAATCCCGCGCTGTCCACGTCTTTTGCAGAAAGCGTAAGCCAGGCACCGTGCCGTGCGGCGAACCGCTGCAACCGTTCCTCGCCGATCCAGATGCCAATGTAGTACCAAAACAATGCACCAAGTACCGAGCCGATGGTTCCGGCGAGTATCGCTGCAGGTAGCCAGAGTTGACCTTCCGCCGATAAATATCCAGCAATGGGCATCACGAGCTCTGACGGGATCGGCGGGAACACGTTTTCCGCAAGCATGAGGGCAGCTACGCCAAAATGACCGAGACCACTCATCCAAGTGGCAATGATATTGAACATGTTCACTCTTCCCAAGCCTCTGGGAACCGCGTCTAAAGCGGCACCCTAAGTATCTAGGCCACAGCTACGTTAAAGGGCTCTACGCCGACCTGACGGAGAGATTACGGATTGGTAATGGTAGATATCCGGGTTTGAGTGAAGTGGTCCTGCTTTTTAAGACAGGTTTGCGGCTCAGCTAAGATGTAATCTGGTTGGTTTCATGCGGCCTTCTGCGTCCGTTCTGTTGTGAAGAATGCGTCGTCGGGTGATCGTTTGTCGAGAGCGGTGTGAGGCCGCTCGATGTTGTAGAAGCTGATCCAATCTTTGATAACGCGTTTGGCTTGGAACCCGTCCTGCAATTCATGCAAGTATACGGCCTCCTGTTTGAGGGATCGCCACAGCCGTTCGATGAAAATGTTGTCGAGATAACGGCCACGCCCATCCATCGATATTTTGATGTCAGCGTCAGTCAAAGTGGTGATCCAGGCTGAACCTGTGAACTGCGATCCTTGATCGGTATTCATTATTTCGGGTTTACCATATCCGGCGATGGCTTCTTTCAAGGCTTCGACACAGAACCCGGTATCCAACGTGTTCGATAGCCGCCACGCCAGCACCTTGCGCGTCGCCCAGTCCATGATCGCCACCAGATATAAGAAGCCACGTCGCACGGGGATGTAGGTAATGTCACTGCACCAAACATGATTGGGTCGCGTGATCGGCAGGTTTCTCAGCAGGTAGGGATAAATGCGATGCTGAGGATGCCTCTTGCTGGTGTTCGGGCCTCTGTAGATGGCCTGTAGCCCCATGATAGCCATCAAGCGGCGCACACGATGCCGACCTGCATAGAACCCGTTTCTGGGCAAATAAGCTGCGATCTGGCGGCTGCCAAAAAACGGGTATTTGGTGAACACCCGATCAATCTCGTTCATCAATTCCAGCGTCTCAGCATTCACACCGACTGGCGTATAATAAAGCGACGACCGGCTAATCTTCAGCAACTTGCACTGCTTGGTCAGGCTCAGGTCTGTGCGGTCAGCGTTGATCAGCGCCTTGCGTTCGGTCGGGCTCATCGCTTTAGCCCTTGTGACAAAAAATCGTTTTCGACCGCCAGCTTTCCGATCTTGGCGTGAAGCTCTTTGACCTCAGCTTCGTTAACTTCGGCCCGCCGGACCTTATCGGAAAATACCCCGGTCAGCCCATCAATGGCCTGTCGCTTCCACGTCGTCACCTGAAGTGGTCCGGCAAAACTGGACAGCGTGCTAAGATGTATCCAACCTTGAAGACAGGATACACAAATGACGAAGAGACGCAGTTTTTCAGACAAGTTCAAAGCTACTGTGGCACTCGAGGCGCTACGTGGTGACAAGACCGCGCAAGAGATTGCAGCGAAGCACAAGGTTCATCCAACGCAGGTGACGACGTGGAAGCGACAGGCCATTGATGGGCTGACCGGGGTATTTTCCGATAAGGTCCGGCGGGCCGAAGTTAACGAAGCTGAGGTCAAAGAGCTTCACGCCAAGATCGGAAAGCTGGCGGTCGAAAACGATTTTTTGTCACAAGGGCTAAAGCGATGAGCCCGACCGAACGCAAGGCGCTGATCAACGCTGACCGCACAGACCTGAGCCTGACCAAGCAGTGCAAGTTGCTGAAGATTAGCCGGTCGTCGCTTTATTATACGCCAGTCGGTGTGAATGCTGAGACGCTGGAATTGATGAACGAGATTGATCGGGTGTTCACCAAATACCCGTTTTTTGGCAGCCGCCAGATCGCAGCTTATTTGCCCAGAAACGGGTTCTATGCAGGTCGGCATCGTGTGCGCCGCTTGATGGCTATCATGGGGCTACAGGCCATCTACAGAGGCCCGAACACCAGCAAGAGGCATCCTCAGCATCGCATTTATCCCTACCTGCTGAGAAACCTGCCGATCACGCGACCCAATCATGTTTGGTGCAGTGACATTACCTACATCCCCGTGCGACGTGGCTTCTTATATCTGGTGGCGATCATGGACTGGGCGACGCGCAAGGTGCTGGCGTGGCGGCTATCGAACACGTTGGATACCGGGTTCTGTGTCGAAGCCTTGAAAGAAGCCATCGCCGGATATGGTAAACCCGAAATAATGAATACCGATCAAGGATCGCAGTTCACAGGTTCAGCCTGGATCACCACTTTGACTGACGCTGACATCAAAATATCGATGGATGGGCGTGGCCGTTATCTCGACAACATTTTCATCGAACGGCTGTGGCGATCCCTCAAACAGGAGGCCGTATACTTGCATGAATTGCAGGACGGGTTCCAAGCCAAACGCGTTATCAAAGATTGGATCAGCTTCTACAACATCGAGCGGCCTCACACCGCTCTCGACAAACGATCACCCGACGACGCATTCTTCACAACAGAACGGACGCAGAAGGCCGCATGAAACCAACCAGATTACATCTTAGCTGAGCCGCAAACCTGTCTTAAAAAGCAGGACCACTTCAACCTGCGTTGGATGAACCTTGTGCTTCGCTGCAATCTCTTGCGCGGTCTTGTCACCACGTAGCGCCTCGAGTGCCACAGTAGCTTTGAACTTGTCTGAAAAACTGCGTCTCTTCGTCATTTGTGTATCCTGTCTTCAAGGTTGGATACATCTTAGCACGCTGTCCAGTTTTGCCGGACCACTTCAGAGGGCGCGATTGGTCTCGCGAGCTTAAGTGTGGACCAATGCAACCGATGTTCGGGAAATGCCGCAAGAAGTAAATGATGCTATTCGCTGTCCCAAACGTGACATCGCAGAGCTACTGCTGGCTCAAGAGTACCCGCATTAGCTGCACTCTGGGACTGCTTATAGCCGTATGGCTAGTCGGCGTCTGGGTAGCCGGCACGTGGATCAGCGTTAGACCGACCGAAGAGCCAACCGAGCCTCCAAAATATGAACAGCATGGTAATGGCGGTAGTGACCATCAGGCCAATTGCATAAAGATAGCCGAAACGCCAACCGAGTTCGGGGAGATTGTAAGGTGACCCCCGATCAAAGTTCATTCCGTACAGGCCTGCAATGAAGGTCATCGGAATGAATATTGTCGCGATCATCGTCAAGACCTTCATAACTTCGTTCATTCGATTAGAAAGCGACGACAACTGTAAGTCGACAAGCCCTTGCGCGGTTTCCCGATAGACTTCGACCATATCGAGAAGCTGAAAGGCATGATCTGAACAATCCCGCAAATAGGGCAACAAATCTGTATTTATCTGGGGCGTATCATCATGCTGAAGTATGGCTAACGCGTCACGCATCGGCCAAATCGCATGTCGCAAAACCAAAAGATCGCGTTTTAACATATGGATGTTGCGCATCGCACCATCACTGGGATTGTGCAAAATGCGTTCTTCCAAAGCCTCGATCAAATCGCCCTGTTCTTCCAGAGCAGGAAAGAAACTGTCGACCACTGCATCGCAGATAGAATAAAAGAGATACTCGCTAGAGTTGCGCATGCGCCCCTTGCCGCCAGCCAAGCGCTTACGTACGCCGTCAAGGCAGTTGCGACGCTGTTCGCGTAGCGTAAGAACAAAATCCTGACCCAAAACAAGTGTAATCTGATCCGTGAACGGCTGGTTTCTGACCGGCATTCGCAGAACGGTTTGGACGAGGTCGCCATCAATATCTGTGTGGGGACGCTGGTCCAAGTGAAAGAAATCCGCGATCGAAAGATCACTGAGCCCTAAATTCTGAGCTAGTTTCGAAATTTCCGAGTCATTCTCAAGCCCAACAATGTCAATCCAACGGAACTGCCCCACTTGCGCGGGCAGCAGCCGGTCTTGCACTTCGTATGTAGTTGCACCGTAGACATGCGTGGTTATCTCAGTTGGATGGGCGTTCTGTGGTGCAGTAATCTCAACCGGAGATCCCCCAACCGGTCGACTACGCCGCCTCAAATGACTGAGTCGCTTCGCGCTCCGAAATCGTGATTTATACTCGATATGAATCTCCCCTCTATTTTATCAGTTTTTTTTCGAAAGCATGTACTTGGTCAAGACTGAAGATGTAGGTGCGGAATGAAATGGCAATGGCTATAGTCTTAGCTCGTGAAGCTTCATCTAGATACATGGTCGGGGGCATTAGCATTGGCTATTTTGTTCTGGGTTGGCGGGCTGCTTTTATCGTGGACACTACATCGCGCAATCTGGTTGGTGATAGAACGCGATCGCGATCAACGCATTGACCGTATGACTGCACGCTTTCGATCCAAGGTGGCAAGCGTCTTCGTCTGGCTCATAATTCTGATGTTCTATGCCCATATGTTTCCAGCGCTGGACCGCCTCAGCACGGCACTTTTGGCCAGTGTCTTTGTTGCCACGATCGTTATTGGCCTCGCCGCTCAATCGACGCTCTCCAATTTCGTTTCGAGCCTCAGCCTAATCTTTTATCGTCCGTTTCGCCTTGGCGATCGTATTCAGATCAACGCGCCGACGGGGCTAGAAACGGGAGTCGTTGAAGATGTTTCACTTGGGTACACAATCCTGCAAACTTTCGACAACCTGTGGGTGATCATTTCAAACTCGGTAATCTCCAACACTGTGACGGTCAACTTGACAGCAGTACACCCGCAATCGTGCCGTTCTCTATCGGCTACGATGCGGATATCGACAAAGCCCGAACGCTCACATTGGCATTTGCAGAGACTCATTCGCAGGTAGAATAGGTGGCTGGATGCCCGGTGATGTCGCCAGGCACGTCCAGTGTCGACATGAATTTGAGAGTCTGCTGCCCTGACCCGGTGATTGGGGCCGGCGTCAAATACGACCTGACCGAAGCGGTCAAAAAACGGTTCGATACGGGAGGTATTGAGATACCCTTTGCATACCAAAATGTCGTCGTGAAATCGTTGCCAACGTCAGCCCCCGCGCGCAAGCCCGAGAAGAAAGACGAAAATTGTTAACAGCAGTACTGCCAACATGGAGGAAAACAGAACTTCGATTGGGCCGAACATGGACCGCCCCGCATCTGAACGCTCAATTTGTCGTCGGATAACCAAAAATCGCAACGATGCGAGGGCCACAAGCACTGCACTGGAGATCACTAATGCCAGCCCTGTCCATGTATCATTAGCGTTGCTGGGCAATCTCTCAATAACAATTCCGAAGCCAGCAATTGCGACAGCGGTTCTGATCCACGATAGATAGGTTCTCTCATTTGACGCGTGGTCTTGAAATTTTTCGATCACAATATTTCCTCAATAACCTAGGCCAGTATAACCTACAGCTAGTTTTGCTTCATCAAACTGAGATCAGCCACTTGCAATGGTTCTATAGGCGACATGCCTACTTCCTGTCATCGTGGCCTTTTCTGTCGCTGACAAAAACATCGGGGCAATGCTCGGCTTTCGTGGCGTGGATTGTTCTGTTCGTTGCGAATTTATGCGCGGACTGGAACATCTTGGTTACCCGGAAATTCAGCGCCGTAGCTTATTACATCGTTGTATTGTTACCGTCAGGCCGCGACATGGGATGCCACCCATATTCTTAGTGTAAGAAACAAGGAGATCTGACTTATGGAACGTGTAAAATCAATTCTGGCAAGTATCCTCTTGGCCGTGATCGTATTCGCCGGGTTCGGCTTTGGGGTTATAGCCATTGGTTTCGCGATCGTGCTCGGTGGGGCATTCGCGCTTGCTCTCCGCTTGGCTGCACCCCGTATTTTGGCCGAAGCCGAGAAACGCGCATACGCTGATCCGGTCGGGCCTTTTAAGGCGCAGCCTGCTTCTCTCTAAGACCAATTCTACAGCATACCAGCGGCGGGGACGTTCCCTGCCGCTGGTCGTTTGGGCATCCAAAACTAGCGCCATCCCTTTAAAAAACCGGATCGGCTGCAAGGATCTAGTTTTAGCCAAGTCGTGAAATCACGCCGCACATAATACCGCATTGAACACCGGAATTCTTCTACAAAACATATTGTTGGCCACTGGTCAGACTGAATTTTCCACCAAAGAATGATCGCCCGACTTAGTTTGGCAGACATCAAAATCAATTCACTGGCGGTAGTCCTCGCCGCAAATTCGCTATTCCCTTCAAATGCGGAACAGCACGATGGTCGTAATCCCATACATTCTGGCTGCCGTTATCTCATATCAACAAGGAAAATGATTGGGTCAGTGGCAGTGATCTTACCAGCAATCTCCCTATTTTCCTTTGTTCAAACTGTTTCCGCCGTCTGTGTACAGACATAGGGACTTCCGAACTTCTGAGCTTCTGAGCTTGTGGGTTGCGAGAGTTGACTGGCCAGACCACACCAAATCCGGCCATCCATAGACACACGCTCAATGGCAGACACTTCTGTGCGGAACGAGACTTCGAACCTTACATAGATGTAATGCGACAGTCAGTCGTTCGAGAATGTGGCCACCTACATAAGTCTCATCGGACGGGATGATCCCGCCCAACATCAAGGAGACGAACATGAAACGTAACAAATTCGCACTGGCAGCCACCTCTGGTCTTGTCGGACTCTCGGTTCTCGCCGGGTCGATGGCATATGCTGCCGGAAACTCCGACGCAAAATCGGCGGAAGAACTTAGGCAGTTCCTGACAGCCAATCCTGAGGTCGCAGCAGTCGTCGGAGACGTCGAAACCAAGACTGGCGGAAAAGTAATGGAAGCCGAATTCGATGACGAAACCCAAGGCAATGGTGTCGTCGAATTCGAGGTCGTTATGGCGGATGGGTCCGAACAAGATATCCTGTACACTTTGGCTGACAACTCAATGACCGTTAACGCCGAGGATCAGGATGATGATGATGGCGACGACGACGCCGAAACTGACGACGATGCTGAGAACGAAGCCAACGACGACAAGTAAGTCGCAAACATCTGATAAAGGTGTAAGAATGCTGATGGCCTCGCTTACGGGGCCATCAGAAACTCACGGACATCTACCATGAAAATTCTTGTGATCGAAGACGACAGAATGACCGGAAACTACGTTGCCGAAGGGCTCCGTGAGGAGGGGCATACGGTTGATTTGATGACCGATGGCAAGGACGCTTTACTGCAAGCCAGCACCACCAACTATGATATTCTTATAGTTGATCGCATGCTGCCTGGCCTAGACGGTGTGTCTGTGGTCAAAACGATGCGCGGTGCAAAAAATCAAACACCGGTTTTATTCCTGACCTCTTTGGGCGGCGTCGATGACCGAATAGAGGGCCTCAATGCAGGCGGTGACGACTATCTCGTGAAACCATTCGCGTTCGGAGAATTATCTGCCCGCGTCGCCGCCTTGGCTCGGCGTCCACGCGGAACACAGGACGAAATAGTGCTACGCGCTGGCGATCTGGAAATGGACCTTGTTCGGCGGAAGGTGACGCGTGCAGGAATGCTTATTGACCTGCTGCCAAGAGAGTTTGCGCTACTAGAACATCTATTGCGACGCAAAGGCAGGGTCCAGACCCGCACAATGTTGTTAGAAGCGGTATGGGATATCAGCTTCGATCCTCAGACCAACGTTGTCGAAACCCACATCAGCCGTCTACGTGCAAAGATCGACAAGCCTTTTGACGTGGAACTGATCAAAACGGTCAGGGGTGCTGGCTACCGGATCGAAGAATGAAAAGTAGTTTCCGTGAGAGATCCCAAACCCTGTTAAAGTCGACACCATTGCGTCTCGCGCTGGCGCTCGTAGTACTATTTGCATTTGTGAGCCTGCTTAGCCTCGGCGCTTCCTATTTGGTCATTAAGGATTCCTTCAACAACTCGATGGAGGCTGATCTTCGTCAAGAGCTTGCTGGATTTCAGGCAGCCCCTTCGTCGAGTGCCGTCGCCCGGTTAATAGCAGCCGAAGCTGCCGTGACGGATCCTGAGCGGCGCATCCTTAGCTACGTTTCGGCAGATGGGAAATATTCCGGGAATGTTAGGGCTTCACGTTCAAACGAAGGGTTTCGTATTCTTTCACTGCCAGATGAGGACGAGCTTTCGGAAGGTCTCTATCTTGCTCTGACCTCAAACCTTTACGGCGGCCAGCTGACGGTCGCCAACAGTCGTTCTCAGATTGAGGATTTGGGGGAGCTATTTCTCAACATCCTTCTTCTCAGCGTTCTTCCCACCACCGTTGTCGCACTGACAGCAGGTTTGATCATTTCCCGACGCAGTGGTCGACGTATCGATGCTATTGGTGGAACGCTGAAGCAGCTTACCGCGGGTGATCTGTCAGCACGCGTCGAGAACATTGATGGTCGCGAGGATGACCTATCTTCAATTGCCCGGCTGGTGGATAGTATGGCGGCCGCGCAGCAATCTTCTGTAAATGCACTCAGGCAGGTCTCTGCGGATATAGCCCATGACCTCAAGACGCCTATTCAGCGCGTTGCGGTCCTGTTGAGCAAGGCCCGCGAGATGCCAGACCTGCCTGAAAAGCTAGAGTCCATTCTGGATGAAGCAGGGCAAGAGACAACCGGCATCGTCGCGACCTTTCAATCATTGCTACAAATCTCGCAGATTGAAGGCGGGAGCCCGAAGAACAGGTTTCAACCGGTGGATTTGGGAATGCTGGCTGCAACATTTGTCGAGGTATATGAGCCGGCTGCTGAGGAAACTGGTCATCGGATTGAAGCCGTTCTGCCGGGGAGAGGCGCGGCAATAATTTTGGGTGAAAAGGGATTGCTTGGCCAAGTGCTCGCGAATCTAATCGAAAACGCCTTGCGCCATACCCCAGCAGGGTCTTCGATCAAAGTTGCCGTAAGTTCGCAGGCGGACAAGGTGTGTCTCGAGGTTAGTGATACCGGGCCAGGCGTGCCCGCTGACGAAAGGCAAAATGTGTTGAGACGCCTCTACAGACTGGAAACAAGCAGGACGACACCGGGAAACGGATTGGGTTTAAGCTTGGTTGCGGCAATCGTCGACATGCATGAGGGAGAGATTGAGATGAGTGATAATGAGCCTGGCCTGCGCGTCGCAATGACATTCGAAAAGGCTAGTTCCGGTGATTGAAGAGGCGCATGATCAGAAACATTACTCGGGACGTTCAGGCTGGTTAAGGGCAGCCGTGCTTGGCGCAAACGACGGATTGCTGTCGACCTCAAGTTTGATTGTCGGCGTAGCGGCGGCGGCGACATCGCCTTCGCAGATTATGTTGGCGGGCGTCGCTGGGCTCGTAGCAGGCGCAATGTCCATGGCTGCCGGAGAATATGTGTCGGTCAGTTCACAGTCGGATACTGAGAAAGCTGATATAGCACTGGAACAAGCAGAGCTTGTTAGGAATCCAGTTGGCGAGCTTGAAGAACTTAGGGAGATTTTGATTTCTCGCGGAATGACCCGAGAGACAGCAATTAAAGCCGCTGACGAAATGACGGCCTACAATGCGCTCGGATCACATGTTCGCGAAGAAATTGGTCTTTCGGAGGCAAACTCAGCCAACCCAATACAAGCAGGCCTGGCATCAGCGGTTGCATTTATTTTAGGCGGTCTTCCACCAGTAGTGGCTTCCTTAATCTCACCGACTAGCATACTTGCTTACCTAGTCGCGGCCATAACTGTTACAATGCTTCTAATGCTCGGAGCAGCGGGAGCGAAGCTAGGAGGCGCACCATCGGGGAAAGCGGCTCTACGTGTTGTTTTTTGGGGCGTAATAGCTATGACCATCACCCATATAGTGGGCTCGTTGATCGGAACGCAGATTTAGCAAAGGATAAAATGGTGCTCCTGTGCTTCATTTTGCAGATGTATGGCTTGCTAGGTGTTCGGCGTCTGCTGCCAGCTGAAGCAGCACGAATAGGGTGGCAATCTAATGTTTTGCGCATCTGGCTCTAGGTCAAGTCAGTCTTACAAAAAGCGCGTCATTAATTTGAAGGTGACGGACCCAGTTCCCCTGCAAACTTGATGAACGCACGAGAAACCAGCCCTTCGGTAATAAATCCAGTTGGCAACATCATCAGATGCGCCAGATCGGCAATCGGCTCAGGAAATAGCGCAGCCTTGACGACCAGCGCCATAACGCCAGCCGTCATCGCCCACTTTCGCCAGCTCAGGTAGTAGAGACTTGCACCAATCAAGCCGAACCCACCGGCTGACATACCTACATCATAAGTACCTGAAAGCCCTGAGAATCCACTGACATGAAGAAGCTCAATTAACATGACGACGCCGAACATCAAAAACAGCGTACCTAAGAAGTCGAGGAGAAAGAACATTACCGCTGCGCGCAGTGGCCCGCACCGCCATTCAAACCAACCTATAGAGAATGCTGCGAGCAGGAGTTGACGAGCCAGCATGTCTGCATCGTGGGAAATAAAGGAGCCCGTGAAGAGACGAAGCCATTCGCCCTGCGCTAAGCTAGTCAGGCTGACGCCGAACTCGGCCAAATCCGATTTAGAAAGCTCCCCATGCAGCACACCTAGATAAAGGTTGGCAGCCATCATCGCTATTAGGAAAACCGGGGTGAAGAGCCAGAAACGATGTGATTGGGTGGAATGGGGTGACGTGTACATCCGGTTTTTCCCTCAGCACCGGCACCCGCGATCGGGCATCGGTGCTCCGCAGCTCAGCTGTGGCGCTTGCGTTGGTCCGATTTATGCGACCAGAAGACAAAGCCAATTATTAGAACCAGGGAAACCAGCGACGCCCAATGCGTGCCAAGGTCAAGACCGCCCTTATCCAGGGGCTTGGTCAGCAGGTCGCCAAACGTTGCGCCAAAGGGGCGAGTAAAGACAAAGGCGATCCAGAACAGCGCGATATCGTTCATCGCTTTTGTGTAATGTAGGAGCAGTACCACAGCGATGACGCCCATGGTGACCATCGCACCCTGAATGTAGCTTAGATTGACTACGTCAACGAGGAAATCACCGAAGGCGGTGCCCAAACTATTAGAGAACAAAACGGCGATCCAGAAGGTGATCTCAGCATCTTTCCGGATGATCGGATCAACACTTAGGTTGCCATCACGCTTATACCAGATTGCCAAGGTCGCAAGCAGCCCAGCCGACAGGATCGCAGATCCCCAGACATAACCGAGCCCAAAGGTTCGGTCCATCATGTCCGAGATCTCGGTTCCGACCATCGTTGTACCGACAATAGCAGCCCAAAACAGCGCAGGATGAAAGCGCTCCGCACGAACCTGAAATATCAGAACCGTTACAAGGAACGCACCCGTTATCCCGAGGGCGATGACATATCCAAGGTTAAGTGTCTGGGCGAGCATATCCCCTGACATCTCGCCGAGGGTTGTTGCGATAATCTTGATGATCCAGAAGAAGATCGTAACTTCGGCGATCTTGTTCAATGTGGATTTTGAGGTTGAGGTCACGGTCGGCTCCAATATCACAAATGTTAAATTCCGATGGGATCAAGCACGCCATTAACACTACACTCGCAGCTTCGCATTGCCATGAGATTACCTTTTGGTAAGATCTGAAATTTGTTGAGCCTTCTTCGTGGTGAAGTGATAGTTTTAACTGGAAACCACCTCAACATCTTGGTCATCAGGCATCCCATTTACCCTAGGCCACGCAACCATATGCAGAAACGGGAACTCACACTTATGAAACGGCACACACGCTGGATCAGCCTTGTTGTTGTGCTTGCTGTCTTGGCATTTCTGGAGTTTCAGTTTGGGGACCTTTTGCTCGATAGCCAGACTAAAGTGCTGACGCCATTGACGAAGGTGCTGCTGGTTCTGAGTATCGGCGGAACGGGCATTATCTCATTTTCGGCGCTTTTGAAGCGTCAACTTACGCAAGACAGTGAAACTGTCTCCGCTGGGACAGGTCGGCCGGCGAAGGCGTCCCGCGCCATCAGTGTTATTTCACTTGTTCAAGGTGTCCTTTGGGGTGCATTGATACTGCTAGCTGGTTTGATCGCACTGTCTCAGGCCGGAGTAGATCTGGGTCCCATGCTTGCGGGAGCTGGCGTTATGGGACTTGTGATCGGGCTTGGGGCACAGAGCCTGCTGAAGGATATTCTTGCCGGGATATTCTATGTGATCGATGACGCCTTTCGCATCGGTGAATATGTCGAAGTCGGCAATCTTCGTGGTACGGTCGAGCGCCTTTCCCTCCGATCCATGCAGGTTCGGCACCATCGCGGCGCGCTGCATACAATCCCCTATGGTGCTGTTCCTTCCATCACGAACTATAGCCGAGATTGGGTCATCGTGAAATTCCAGTTCCAACTACCGCTCGATACTGATGTGTTGAAAGTAAAAAAAATCGTCAAACAGGTTTCCGCTTTGATCATGGAAGAGGACGAGTTCGGACCCTATATCCTTGAACCACTAAAGTTTCAGGGTATCGACGACGTCGATCTATTTGGGCTTATGGTTCGGCTTAAGTTCATGTCCGTTCCAGGCGAACAGTTCGTCATGCGCCGTGAGATGTTGCGCCTTCTTCAGCAAGCTTTTGCTGAAAATGGTATCGAGTTCGCAAAACGGAGTGTGACAGTGACGTCCAACGGTGCGGACACGAGCGCTGCGGCAGCTGACGCGGCCGAAGATGATGCAATGCAACAAGGTCAGCAGCCTCCATCGATTTGATCAGTGTTGCTACTAAAAAGTCTTTACTCTGGAATAGATCCGCGAGCACATATGCCGCGCCGAAAGACTTTTGTCGCCATATATCGGAGATTACCAAATGGTATGCTGTTCCGAAGGTCATGGTAACCACCGGCGCGCCATAAGTGATCCTATCGAATTCGGCACCGACCTGACCCAAATCCAGCCCGCATAGATGTCGGCGCGAAGGACTAATAAAAGGTGAGGTGTCGGCTTCGGATTTGATGCCCTTTTGAAAGGATCTAATCCAATGGCACGAACCTCAGCACGACAGGTGAGCGACGGTAACGCTCATTCGATGATCGACGCAACAACCGGTGAGACAATATACAACCGGGTACCGCAAGTAACGTGGGACTTTTGGCTGGTGAAACTGTTGGCTGTCACAGTGGGCGAAACTGCTGCCGATTTGATTGCAAGCAACTTGGGATTGGGTCTGACCAATACTTCGTTGATCATGTCCGCCTTCCTCGGCATCGCACTCTTCTTCCAGTTCCAGCAGCAAAGATACGTACCCTGGATATACTGGTCGACCGTGGTGCTTGTCAGTGTTGTCGGTACGTTGATTACCGACAACTTCATTGACAACCTTGGATGGTCTTTTACGCCGATAACACTGATGTTCGCGGCAGCGCTCGCTGCAACTTTCGCGGTCTGGTATGCGGTCGAAAAGACACTGTCGATCCACTCGATCTACACGTTCCGGCGCGAGGCCTTCTATTGGCTTGCTATCCTGTTCACCTTTGCACTTGGCACCTCCGCAGGTGACCAGCTTGCAGAGGGTCTGGGCGCAGGGTACCTTCTTTCCGGGGTGATGTATGCCACTGTCATCGCCGTTATCGCTGGACTTTACTACACGGGCAAGATGAACGGTATTCTTGCCTTTTGGCTGGCATACATCGTTACGCGACCCATGGGGGCTTCGTTTGGTGACTATCTATCCCAGCCCGTCGCAAACGGTGGGATCGGTCTTGGCACAGTTATCACAAGCTTGATATTCTTTGCCGCGATTGCCGCGACGATCATGTACATGACGCGCTCTAAGGATGGACTGGAGCGCATCCCGGAATAACCATACGCCACACGTAACCTGCCTCGACTGGCCTGCTTCCGGAAACGAAAGCAGGCCGTTTTTAATAAGATGTAGCGATGTTACGGCAGGGCAGTTTTTGAGGCTCATGATGGTGGTACGGCAAGGTCTGAGCGACTAGTCTACCAAGAATTCTGTGCGATTACCCGGAGCGGCAATGTGATACTTTTTGATAAACGAACTGAAGCTACATCTCATCAGCTGTTTCTTCTAACGGTCGTTGCAAAAGGGCTTCTTGGCCTGTTCCAGCTTGCAACAGCTGCAGCAATCGTCTTTGGCGCAACGCAGCAATTGCCCAAATTCGCCGAATGGGTTTTCAAGGCCGAACTCAGTCAGGATCCAAAAGACTTTCTAGCCACAAAGATCATGTCATTGGCGGGTTCGATCCCCCAAGCTGACCTATCGTTTTATACCGCATATTTTACGGCACATGGCGCGCTGCACATCGGCGTGGTGGCGGCATTGCTCTACGGTGCAAAATGGGCGGATATCGCTGCGATTGCCATTCTTGCGGCCTTCGTTGTGTATCAGGTCTTTGAATGGTTCTCGATTGGCGGCGGGATGCTGGTATTGCTTACAGTAATCGACTTGGTCGTGATCTATTTGACCGTTCTTGAAATGCGTCGAAAGACCTATCCCAACAGTGATTGAGCCCCAAGTCGTCTCGGCGCTGCAGAAATCGGGGCGAACCTATTTCGGGATACATCCAGACAAACCAGGCACCCAGAACGACCGAAGGCAGGCAACACGGCCGTGCCGTCGCCTAGAATACACAGTCACACACTTCAGAACTAGGTTTCTGCAAATAGCTTCGCCGCGGCAACCGCAGAGCGCGATTGCCGAGGCACAGTGTTTAGGCATGGTCTTTATGCAACCGCCGAAACGCCCAATTCCGGCTGGCAAAAAATGTCACGAGAGCCGCAACGCCAGTCGATACGACCAGAGACGCGATATGGGGTAGAGGCACCGACCATATCAGCACGGCGAGCAAGGTTTCATTAACGACAAACCCCGCACATGCCACCACGGCAAATCGCTTTAGCGATGTGGCAATCTCTTTTTCTTGGTTGGAGAAAGAAAAGCCGTAGTGCCCCATGAAACTGACGACAAATGCGATTACAAACGAGACCGGGTTTGCTGCAAGTGCAGGCCATCCAGAGTGAACAAGCGTCACCCCAATCAGCATATGCACCAACGTTGCAATGGCTCCTACAAACCCGAATTTCAGGAATTGATACACGATTACCCCTCGGCTTCGATATGGTTATGGATTTCCGCGATGATGAAGCCAGGCCGCCCTTTGACCTCGGTGAAGACCCGCGCAAGATACTCACCTAACACGCCAATAGAGATGAGCTGCACGCCCCCCAAAAGGAACACAGCGACTGCAAGCGTCGACCAGCCTGGCACATCAATACCAAAGAGCATGGTTTTCGCGGCGATCCAGAGCCCATAGACAATGGAGAGCATAGCGACGCTCATGCCAATCAGCGTCCAGACACGCAGAGGCCAGTTGGTGAAGGAAGTCATTCCCGTAAGACCGAGTTTTAGGAGGCCCCGAAAGCCAAACTTGGATATACCGCCTCTGCGCTGTTCCAATTCGATTTCTATGGCTTTGGTCCGGAAGCCAACCCAGCCATATAGCCCTTTCATGAACCGATTGCGTTCCGGAAGATCACACAGCGCATCGACAACCCGCCGGTCCATCAAGCGAAAATCCCGGGCATCCTCTGGAATGCTGGCTTCGGTGCCCAGATTGAGCAACTTGTAGAAAACGCGGGTGAACAGACGTTTTAGGTATGGTTCATCGTCTCGATGGGCTCGCACAGCATAAACCACCTCGAACCCTTCGGCACGGTGCTGCATCATGCTTGCGAGGTGGCAAAGAGGCTCTTGCAGGTCAGCATCAAGAATGACAACCCCCGCGCCTGTCGACGCCTCGAGCCCAGCCATGATCGCCTGTTCCTTGCCGAAATTTCGCGACAATCGGATAACCCTTATTGGAACGTCGCGATCGGCGGCCTTGGAGTGCTGGAAGGTGCTGTCCGAACTGCCATCATCCACGACGATGATCTCATAGGAACGCACTAAGCTACGGGCTTCGGTATCGACGCGTCGGATGGTCTCTGCGATGTTCTCTTCTTCGTTAAACGCAGGGATAACGAATGAGAGGTCGGGCACCCTAATTGGGCTGGCTACTTTTCGTACGTCGTGCATCTGCATAGCGGCCAACTTCATGGTTTTTCTCCTGTGATACCCGCCTCTACAAAGAGGAAGTTTCGTCCAAATTTGCCGAGATTTGTAAATCGTTGACCGAGCGTCGAAGAGACTTGGTCAAGGGCACCAGGCGACACGGCGACGGCGTCTCTCACGTCATCTGAGGCAAGCGCTACAAGCCCACCGAGATCTGTGATCGCCTGCGCTTTACCGGCGGTGTAGAATTCCGCGGAATAACTTCTGCCGCCCCAATATGAGAAGCGCATCAGTGGGTCGATCTCTAAAGCTTGTGTGACCAGAGCCTGCTGCGACTTCAGGTTCAGTGCCTCCGGCGCAACTTTCGACAATAAGGTGATGGTGGCAAACAGTGCTGTCACTACACCGACGGAGACGCCGAACATCGTCCTTGCAGCGCGCCCAGGGGGTCCTTGAACCGACGACCAAAGCGACACCAGCAGGAGGGCGGCGGCCGGCATTCCAGGGAGGGTATAAGCGGCAAGAATATTGGCGGCTGGCGTAAAGAGCAGCATTGGTGCCAGAGCCCATAGCAAAAGATAACTGTGCCAGCCGCGCGTATCTTCCCTAACAACCCTGGCGATCTTTTTTACGGGCCAAACAAGCCACGCTGCAAACAGGGTCCATGGTAAAAACGCAGCGATCCAGTAAAGCCATATCAGGCCTTTCGCCCGCGCATGTCCCGAGCCGTATAGGTCTCCTTGCCAGCCCGATACGGTAAATCTCTCGAAGTGTTCGCCGATAAGGAAATAGCGCAGAAAACCCGGCGTCTTCAGCTCGGCGGCAATGTACCAAGGCAGAGTTAGTGCCAAAAGCAATGCCATGCCCGTACGCCAAGGCAACGCCGAAACATTCGACCACCGTCGACCGATGAGTATCCACAAACCGATTGGCATCAGCGTCAATAAAAGTGCCACTGGGCCCTTTGCCAGCAGACCGACGGCCAACCCGACAAAAAACAGATAGCCCCATATTCTTTGGCCGGTTTGATCGGTTGCTTGAGTGAAAAAGGCGACCATGCTCAACGTTATACCAAGTGTCATGACTATATCGGTCATAACGAAGGCCGAGGCACCGAAGAACAATACGGACGAGAACAACGCGACAACTGCCACCAGTGCCTGTTCCGCACCAACATGGCGCTTCATGAACACGCCCGTCAGGCCAAGAACGGACAACCCTGAAAGTAAAATGAAGATCCGTGCTCCGAATCCGCCGACGCCGAAAATCTGCATGCCGAACGCAGAAAACCACGTGTGTAGCGGCGGCTTTCCCCAGAATGGTACGTCATAGTCAAACTGGGGGGTGATCCAATCGCCCGTCTCGATCATTTTCCGCGCGATCTCAGCATACCGTGCTTCTGTTGTGTCTGTGAATGGCAACCACAGCATAAAGAGCACGCGAATTGCCAATAGCGTAAATATTGCGGCGATCAGAAACCGGCGATCTTGAATCGTGAGCCCGAAAGTGCCTCGAAAGCTAACCGAACGGTGTTGAACCGGGATATTGGTATCGAGCGTGACCATGTCGTCCTCTTGAAACTTCTTGGTTTTGAGTAAGACAGCCGATCTGACCCGCTAGTGGTCGCGTCTATACCGATTGGTAATGTTGGCCCCATGGCGGATCGAATAGTTTGGAGGTAATCTAGTGGGAACATTTGAAGGTGAGCCCCATGCGTGTCCTGATCGTGGAAGATGACCAAGAAACAGCAGACTACATCTGCTCTAGCCTGAGGGAGCTTGGGCATGTGTTCGAGCACGCTGCCGACGGCAAAAGCGGATTTCTCAGCGCGCTGGACAGCGATTTTGATGTTATGGTTATTGACCGGATGTTGCCGGGTCTCGACGGCTTGTCACTGGTCAAGTCAATTCGCAGCGCTGACGTCGCCACGCCAATCATCTTCTTGAGCGCCATGGGCGGCATCAACGATCGGGTCGATGGGCTGGAAGCAGGTGCAGACGATTACCTGGTCAAGCCCTTTGCTTTTTCAGAACTCTCGGCCCGCCTAACAGCATTGGCGCGCAGGCCTCCTATGCAGGCCGAAGAGACAAAACTGCAACTTGCTGACCTTGAGATCGATCTAATCAAACACACTGTTGTCAGGGCTGGGATTACAATACAGGTGCAACCTCGTGAGTTTCGGCTACTTGTCTTTCTGATGCGAAATGCCGAACGTGTCGTGACGCGGACGATGCTTCTGGAAGGCGTGTGGGATTTTCACTTTGACCCCAAGACCAATGTCGTTGAAACCCACATCAGCCGCTTAAGAAATAAAATCGACAAGTCGTTTGACCGTCAATTGATCCACACTGTGCGCGGCTCTGGGTATAGCATGCATGCTTAAGTCGGGCCGAACATCACTGCGGCTGTCGCTTCAGTTTGCATTTCTTTATTCGGTACTGTCGGCCGTGATATTCGTTGGGGCCTATTGGTTTTCCAACTATGAGGTGCGTGACTGGCTACACGATCAAATGAATTCCGACAGGGAAATCTTGCTGGAAATCTTTGAAGAAAACGGTATCGATGACTTGGTCAAAAGTGTCGATGTGATGGCGCGGGTGAACTTTGAAAACGCACGCATATTCCAGCTGCTTGGGCCAGATGGCACGGTTTTGGCGGGTAACATCACACAAATCGACGGAGAGGAGCAGCGTGGATACGTTTCTGCCGAAAACGTTTTCATCGTCGGGGAACATGAGGAAGAGATTTCGGGCTACTGGATCATTGAAGAAAAATTCGGCCAATATACTCTTGTTCAAGGAACCGGAAATCACGTCATTGCTGAAGTTCTTGAAGCTCTCGGAATAAGTCTTGTGTCAGGTTTCATTCTGATCATGGGTATTGGGTCGTTCGCGGGTGTTTGGGTCGGCCGCCTTACAGAGCAAAGGATCGAAGCGATTTCGACAACGATGGAAGAAGTCGCGGAAGGCAAGCTCGCCGCGCGTATACCGATAGATGAAACGTCGAATGACGATCTGGACCGTGTTTCGAAGAGTATCAATAATACTCTTGAAAAGCTTGAAAACCTGATGGAAAGTCAGGTCCAAATTTCCAACGATATCGCGCATGATCTTCGCACACCGTTGCAGCGATTGCGTCAACGGTTGGAAAAAATGACCAATCAACAAGTCGTAGACACAAATGAAGCTGGTATCGCGCTGGCCCAGACCGAGGACATCATCAATACCTTCAATGCGCTTTTGCGGATTGCTCAGATAGAAGCGGGGGACAGGCGTGAAAGGTTTCGCCGAACTGATCTGCGTGACCTCGTTATCAATGTTTACGACGCTTTCGAACCAACCGCAGAGGACGCTGGCCAGCAACTCCAATTGAAGATATCGGATCAGCCTCTGTTCGTTCTCGGCGACTCTGATCTTTTGATGCAGTTGATATCCAATCTTGTCGAAAACGCTCTCCGACACACACCGGAAGGCACCACAATATGTATGGAGGCCTCATTCTCGAATGGAGCGCCCGTGCTATGCATTGCTGACACTGGGCCCGGGATTGCCCGCGAAGACCGCGAAAAGGTGTTCAGGCGCTTTTACCGCGGCGAAAAAAGCCGAACGAGTGGGGGCAACGGGCTGGGTTTGAGCCTGTGCAAGGCGATCGCTGAGCTTCATTCCGCCGAACTTATGGTTTCAGATAATCAACCTGGCCTTCGGATCGTAGCTGACTTTCCGCCTGCTCCTGACTGAGGCGCGGCTGTTATTGACCACCTGCCGATGGAGGGGTTAACCCAAATCCAAAAGCCAACGGGAAGTATTCGACGCGACGAGCAGCGATTTCGCAATTACTAGAATCGAACACTTGAGCAGTCTTCACAAGCGGCCTTAACGGTCACTCGTCACCACTTAAAAATTCCGTTCGGCCCGTCATAGGGGCCATTCGCATAGAGCGCAGTATCTTGTCGGCTAAAACGCCGGTGTGCGGACAAAGCGAGCTTTGGGTGCGGCTGCGCCAACGGTTGCTTTCGGTAGCCCTCCTAAAACGGCAGCTTCTGCCGGTGTCACAAATCCTTACTTTTGTCATACGCAATAAGTGCAGCTTAAGTCAGACATTGAAATGTAACGACCGTAACATTAAACTGACACCATGGAACAAATGACTTGGATTCTACTGACCTACAAGGTTCCGCCGGAACCAGCTGCCAGGCGTGTCGCGCTGTGGCGAAAGCTCAAGAGTATGGGCGCGGTATACCTTCAGAATGGTGTGTGCCTGTTGCCTGAGACCAAGGAGCACATGCGCCAACTCAAAATGCTCGAAAATGATGCTGCTGAAATGGGTGGCGAGACGGTTCTTCTGGTAACGAAGTCATTGAATCAGGCTCAAGAAGACAAGGTTATCGCGCGATTCAAGGCAGATCGTGATGATCAGTATCGTGAGTTTATCGGAAAATGCGATGCATTCGAGGCTGAAATTGCCAAGGAAATAGCGATAGAAAAGTTCACCTACGCCGAGCTTGAAGAAGAGGACAACGACCTCAAAAAGCTTCAAAGCTGGATCGAAAAAATCAAAAATCTGGATTTCTACGGCGCTCCGTTAGCGACAACTGCATCAGAACGTATGACTTCTTGCGAAGAAACGCTCGCGGATTATTCGCAACGTGTTTTCGACGCTAATCAGGGGCTGTGAGAGCAAGATGACGCAGAATGACCTCGATTTAGCCGTTACAAAACTGATCAACGGTATCGCGGGGCAGACCTTGTTCCTTGATACCGCGATGATCTGGGTCTCCGCCGCAGGCATTCCGCTGCTTGTTCTGGCGGTTGCCTGTCAATGGTGGGCAAGGCCGGACAGACAAGGCACCCGGCATGTGCTGGTCCAGGCCGGATTGGCGTTTTTTCTTGGTTTAGGTTTCAACCAGATCATCCTGATTTTTGTAGATCGGGTTCGCCCCTATGCCGCTGGTATAAGCGATCTTTTGATCGCCCCAAGTGCCGATCCTTCGTTTCCTTCCGATCATGCAACAGCAGCCTTTGCAATCGCGGTGACATTTGCGGTTAGCAACATGCCAAAACGTGCTTTCTGGTTTGGTTTGGCTGCACTCACCGTCGCGATCTCGCGGGTTTACGTTGGCACCCATTATGCCAGTGATGTCCTTGGAGGCGCTTTGACAGGCGCATTTGCAGCCGTTCTGCTGCCATCATTTTATGTGCGGGGGACACGTGTCGATCGCTTCATTACGGGCCTTTTATAGCAAGTAATCTTGCGACGCCCCAGTGTCTTTCAGGCTTAGGAGAGGGTGCGATGTAAACGTATTTTAACGAACTTCTGCCGTCGATCCAGCCTCTGGGGCTTTATGGCTATTGGTTGATCGGTCTGTTAGCCTTTGGCGAGTCTCTTGCTTTGCCATTGTCTATCCTCCTGTTGGCAGCAGAAGGGCGTGGGCTACGCAAATCCGTCATCTTCCTAATCGGGATCACTGCCAAGACAGCGTCACCACTCTCGAGTTCGCATCAACCCATGGACCACGATTTTTAATGGGGTTCCTCCCTCAGACGGACCACCAATAAGCTAACGGCCGCTCCCCTTCATTTTGCAACGATAGCAGGACCGGTTTCTACCGCGCACAGGCGGGCACCAACCCGGAACGGTTTTTTAAGATTTTCCGCTGCTCAGTGGCCCGTGCGAACTCACGCTTCAATCGTCCGATCTCTGCCGCTTGTTTAGCAACTTCTGATCTGACCTGTGGTGACTTCGCAAACTGTGCCTTCCACGTGTACAGCGACTTGGTGCTAATCCCCAGTCGCTCAGCCACTTCGCTGACCGCATATCCACGCTCAACAACTTGCGCTACGGCATTCTGTTTGAACTCGTCCGTAAACCGTATTCCCTTGTTCATATCCGTCTCTCCTTGGTTCCAAAATTACCAAGCAATGCGTCTACAAATCTAGGGGCTATTCAGCGCCTCAGTCCTCGCCACGCAAGCCGTCCAAAACGATCCGAATCTTCTCTTCAGGTGAATAATGTTTACGCGTGGCGCGCTTGATGTCTTTGACGATCTTCTCGCCAAGGCTCTCCGTTGTCGTTCTCGTCGTCCACTCCTCAGTGGCTACGATGAGCAACAAACCCTCTCTTAGCAAATAACGTTATTTAGCCCCATAGGCGCTGACGTCAGACATTTTTAGCGGACCTAAAGCAGCTATTCGAGATTAAATGTCAAAGGCAGTATGATGAGGGTCTTTGCGACGGGCATGTTTAACGTCTTTTAACATTCTTCTTTTAAATGGCCTGCAAATAAATGGCCTGAAAAAACCTACAATGTATCTTATATTGGTACTTTTTTGCCGACACGACCCACCTAAGGTAACTATATAACGTCACTTTTGGCATGAAGCCGCGCGGTCGACGCCTACCGTTCTCCTGCGCCTCTCAAACCAATCTTCAGCCATCTCAGGACTAGAATCAGGCTCGAGCCAAGGCGATTGGCCGCCGCAGAGCTCTGCAGGAAAGTATGATTGCTGAGAAAATTTTTTTACCACATCACCTTTGCCCCAGCTCATGGACACTGGAAACGAGGACACGAAACTGGTCAACGCCGATCTTGTACTTGTAGCAGTTGTGGACCGCCATACCGATATATTCAACGAACAGTGAAGAACAACGCAGGGTCTCAGAAGTTTCATAGGCTGTACGAGACCCTCTTTGTCACCCTGCTAGTTCACTTTCGAGGTATTGACGTACGCGGATGATTGCGGGCAGTCCTCCCGCAATCATAACATCCATGGCAGATTGGCCCGCAAAAAGCGGGGCGCGGTTATTGCGCATGATCCAGTTATAGCACCGTGGCTTAGTGAAAATCATGCGGAGCGCTACATGTATCCCTATAAGCGCAAGTGCGCGCGAAGCTTGGTCCTCGGTGAGCGGCTCTTCATAGTGTCCAGCCCGGATCCTATTCCAAATTTTACGAGAGACACCGAGAAGATCAGACGACTGTTGCTCTGTCATCTGCCAGCGGGCAAATAGCTTGGGGATTGCGCGCAAAATCGCCTGTTTTTCACCTGACGTCATATAGTTCGCTGCCCTATCACCTTAGGTACTCATTGTCGTTCTGTCTCACTGCCCTGCATGCCACAGTGCATGATTTTGAAAACTTAAGTAGCAGCCATCGGCCGCGAAAGTCTGTTATAATTTAACGTTGACTGAGGACTTGATTTAACGGGAGAACCAAAATGCAGAAAAGTCGCGTGGCTCTTTCGAGGGACACGCCCGCATAAGGCCGTTCGCGCGGGCGCGTCAGAAAGGGCGGAAACCGGTCTTTCGCCGCAGGCGCGCCCTATACTTGCCGAGGCAGAGGAAGCCGACATCCACCCCAGTATTGCATGAGATCTTTCGCTGCATCGCCGCAAGGCTGCTCTGAGCCCACTTCGACGAATGCGGCATTGTGCACAAATGTCCGCTATCAGTAGAGAGGCAAAAAGCTCACTGCGATACGTAATAGGATCATGGACGATGAAAAACTCACATAGCTCGGTTGTACGGCGCGGGACGATACGCCAAAACTTGGGTGAACCTCTTGTGCCTGCTTTGTCGCCGTCTGTTGTCTACCACTACGAAAACGCGGATCAGTTGCAGTCAGTCTATGACGGCGAGGTAAAAGGATTTGGTTACGCACGTGAGGGGCATCCAAACGCGGATACCTTGGCCAGCAAACTGTCATGGATGGAAGGCGCAAATGCTGGTGTCATGACTGCCTCTGGCATGTCTGCAATTTCGGCGACATTTATGTCTTTCTTGCAGGCTGGAGATTCCATCGCTGCCGCCTCGCAGCTCTATGGTCGGTCTTTGAAAATGGTGACGGGCGATCTGCCGCGCATGGGGTTTCCTTGCCGCACGTTCGATGCGTCCGATCCGGCCACTTTTGCGCAAGCGATTACGCCTGGAACGCGCATTGTGTTGGCGGAGATTGTGTCTAATCCGATGCTGCGTGTGACCCATTTCGCCGAGCTGGTGAAAGCTTGCAAAGCTGTCGGAGCCTTGCTGTTAATCGACAATACCTTCACCACGCCCACAGGGTTTCGCCCCTTGGATCAAGGCGCTGATCTGGTCATGCATTCGGTCACAAAAATGCTCTCAGGCCATAGCGATCTGAACTTGGGGTATCTTGGCGGTATAGATGCCGACCTTTTGGACAAAATTAGCGATGTGATCGCGACCATGGGTTTGAACGCCAGCCCCTACAACTGTTGGATGGCAGAGCGTGGGCTAAACACATTCGACCTTAGGTTCAGGCAGGCGCAAGAAAATGCCCACAAGTTGGCCGCATTCTTTGACGGACACAGCATGGTTGAACAGACTCACTTCCCCGGACTTTCTACACACCCAGATCACCAACTGGCGTCGTCAATGATCTCTGGGGGGTACGGGGCGATGGTTAGTTTCGTCCTGAAAGGGGAGCGAGCACATGCAAACGCCTTTCTGCGCGGATGTGAAAACATTGCTTACGGCCCAACGCTTGGCGATGTGGCGACAATGGTCATCATGCCAGCGGTGTCATCACACCGTAAATTATCGAGGGATGAACGCCTCGAACTCGGGATCGAAGATAACTTGATCCGCGTGTCCGTCGGTATTGAAGACTTCGAACTTATCAAACGAGAGTTTGAAAGCGCGTTAGACTTAGCGGGAAAAGCGTAACGATCGCATGGTTTCTGGTGTCCGTCGCCAGGGTTTTTGGAACCAATTGCGGCTTAAACTAAGAGAGCGTTTGGCTCATCTGGTGGATTGCACTATGCGGCGCGTTGTCTGTGATGCAAGCGCCGCGTTTCGAGTGTCACCGCATCTCGGAAGCCTCCGGTGACTGTCGCGTCACGAAAATACTCATCGTTTTCTTCGGCATATTCTCCCTGCATCACTTTCCAATACCTCTATATGGTGGCACAGTGCCAGTCAGGGGTGCCCTGCACGAGAACCACCGTTCCCATCAGGCAGATCGAGGCGGCATTCATGACCCTTTCACATATCCTGTGTTTTCTGACCGCCCTTACGGTTGTCACCCCCTTGATGGCGCAGAACACGCTATCGATTTCGACCAGCTTTGCAGCGCCGGATGTGGGACAGGAAACCAAACTGCCACTGCCCCGCTACGTCAGTCTGAAAGCAAAAAAAGCGAATGTGCGCCGTGGACCAGGCCTGACCTACCGCATTGATTGGGTGTTCCAGCGTCGGAGAATGCCGTTGCAGATCATTGCTGAGTACGGCCATTGGCGTCGCGTGATCGACAGTGACGACCAAGGTGGCTGGGTGCATTATGTCTTGCTGTCGGGCATACGCACAGTGATCGTCAAAAAAGATCTTCTCGCACTGCGCACCAACCCGTCTGAAACCGCGTACGTGAGGGCCAAACTGGAAGAAAACGTCATCGCGCGGCTCCACGATTGCCAAGGCGAATGGTGCGAATTGACCGCAGATGGATATACCGGCTGGGCGCATAAATCCTTACTCTGGGGTGTTGGCCCCAAAACCGACAGGATCTGAATCTTTGCTTCAATTGGGTATGCTAAGATTTGCCTTTTTGAGGTTTCACCGTCTGGTAAATGGCATCATCTTGTGACCAAGCTCCATAACGCGGGTCGATTTCCTTTCGCCAAGGCTTTGGAAAGCCAGTTTTAGAGACTTGGTCTATCATGAATTTCATCATTATGGTCAGTGGCATAACTTGTGTGACAATGGGGGGGTTGATGGGTCTTGTTGCCATCATTTTCCCGCAAACCGCTGGTGCTTTTGGTGAGAGCTTCCTCATTGCCGGTCTTTTGGGTGGTCTGATCCTAATCGCAAACGGCCGCCCCAAGATGTCTTTTCGCCCCCAGTTTGGGTTTCTTCTGACTGCCAGTGTCTGGATGATCGCAGCGCTGGCGGGTGCCCTGCCACTCTACTTGTGGGGGCTGTCGCCCGTGGATGCGTTCTTTGAAGCGATGTCTGGAATTACAACCACTGGCTCGACGGTCATGACGGGCCTCAATGAAACGCCACGGGGTATTTTGCTTTGGCGCGCGATGCTTCAGTCGATTGGCGGGATTGGGTTCATCGTCACTGGCGTCGCTCTACTGCCTATCCTCAAAGTTGGCGGGATGCAGCTTTTTCGCACCGAGAGTTCCGAAAAGGGCGACAAGGAATTCGGAAACGCTGCACGTTTCGCATTGGCAACACTAACGATGTACGGGATTCTTATGGGGTTATGCGCCATACTCTATGGTATTGGTGGCATGAAGCCATTCGACGCACTTACACATGCGATGACGACCCTCTCGACTGGAGGGTACTCGAATTATGATGCTTCCTTCGGGTATTTTGACAGCGCCTTTCTGCAATATACGGCAACCGTGTTCATGTTATTGGGTGGGTTGCCTTTCGCCTGGTACATCCGGGTAATCCTGAAACGATCATTCAGGAGTGGCCAGGTTGGTATGCTTTTGACCTTCGTTCTGAGTACGAGCGTTCTCCTTACGATATGGTTGACCATAACCTCAGGAAAACCCATCGAGCAGGCTTTCCGTGAATCCGTTTTCAACGTTGCCTCGGTTGTTACAACAACAGGGTTCGCGACGACAGACTATACCACCTGGGGGTCCTTCGCTGTAGCTACGTTTGTTATCCTGACCGTCGTTGGTGGCTGTACTGGTTCAACATCGGGTGGTGCCAAGATGATGCGCTGGATTGTCTTTTTCCGCGCAACGCAAGCTGAACTTGCACACGTTCGCACACCCCATGTGGTCGCATTTGCCCGCTATGAAGGCAGAAAGATCGAAGACGATGTAATTTCAAGTGTAATAACGTTCTTTTTATTTTATTTTGGTACAATGGCCGTCCTCGCTATTTCTCTCAGTCTTCTGGGACTCGATTTCCAAACGGCAGTCAGCGGCGCATTGACGGCAGTTGCAAACGTTGGGCCTGGCGTTGGCCCAATTATTGGCCCCGCAGGCAACTTTCAGTCTCTAAGTGATCCCGCAAAGACGCTCTTGGCCATCGGCATGTACCTCGGCCGTCTGGAACTGCTAACTGTTTTCGTTCTGCTAACGCCACTCTATTGGCGTGAAATATAGATGTCAGGCGTAAGAGCACTGCGGTTATGAACGTGTAAACTTTCGAACAGAGTAGGGTTTCGCAATGGGGCAGGAAATCTGGGCTACGACCTTGAGTGAATGTCTCTGACACTCCCGATTTGTCTACCATAACGCGCATTACTCTGGGCCTGGTGCTTGCTGCGGTTCTGGGCGGCATGCTTAGGTTTGAACTCAAATCTTGGAGCGTCGGGGGGACGGACACATATGCTGGTGGCTGTAGGTGCGGCGCTCTTCGTAATTAGACCCTTGCAGAGTGGTATGCCCATGCCGGATATGTCGCGTATCAAACAGGGGGTTGTTCAGGGGATTGGTTTTCTGGGCGCTGGCGCGATAATCGTCCGTGCCAGTCAGTAAAAAATCCAAGGACTGACCACAGATGTAAACATTTGGACGACCGCAGCGATCGGTATGTTGCAGATCTCGGCTGGGAGGCCACTGCCGTCCTGTCGACGGCAATAATACTGATGAAAGCCACCCCGTCTCGAAGGGCCTATCTCATCAGCCAGGCCGCCATTCGCGCGCTGAGCCATGAAACGACTTCTGCAAATCGTGTTTAATATATTGTGTGTTTGAAAGCGAAACAGATACATGAACTCGGCAACCTGCGCCACAGAAGTGGAGCTCCTGAAGCGGTGATTCAGGCTCGATTTGTAGAAAACAAAATCGCGGTTCAAGGTTGTGCTTCACGGTTGTCACCCCCAGATAGTTAGCACCTATGAAGGAGAGTGACTGATGCAGTGTCCAATTGACGGAACCCAGCTTGTGATGACGGATCGCTCCGGCGTCGAGATCGACTATTGCCCGCAATGTCGCGGCGTTTGGTTGGATCGGGGTGAGTTGGACAAGATAATCGAGCGTGGAAACTCTTCATCTACTCCGCGAGAGGTCGCCCGCTTTCGTGACGACGGCCGGGATGATAATCGCCATCGTGACCTCAGCCAAAGCGACAGCGACGGTAAACCTTATAAGAAAAAGCGGCGCGAAGGCTTTCTTGGCGAACTGTTTGATTTTTAGGACGCCTCACAGAGCAGGACTGGATCACTTGGAAATATTTATAGCCCGGCCCGGGCGTGCGGGGCTTCTTGGCGCTCTTTTTTCGCTGTTTTTGAGCCCTGCCAGTGCACAGGAAACAGGTGGAGAGGAGCAGTTGCGCATGCTCGGCAAATGCCGTGGCTGTGTATTTGAGGAACTGGACTTGTCTGGTCAAAAGCTTACGGCCATTGACCTGTCGGAATCCACAATACGGGATGTCAATTTTTCCGAAGCAAGATTAAATATTGCTTTATTTGACAACGCCACACTTGAGAATGTTTCATTTGAGTCTGCTGATCTGACGGGTGTCAGTTTCTCCGGGGCGCGACTTATCAACGTGTCATTTGAAAACGCAAACCTTAAAGCCGCAGTCTTCGAAGACGCAATTCTGGAAAGAACCAATCTCGAAGCGGGGTTATTATGCATGACGCAAATGCCGAACGAAACAACCGACAGAAACGAGTGTGACTAAAGTGGCCCGTCCTACTTCGTCGCAAAGAAAGGTCTCTGACCCAACAGGTCCCCCTCGCAAACAGAGTCATGACTTGTTTGGTGATCTCACCCTTCTGTAACTCGAACGCTGCGGCGGCTCTAAACCTGGATAAGTAAATGCTTCACGATCTTCTCTTGGTGGCCGCTGGCCTTGTTCTTCTTTTTGTTGGCGGCGAAGGCCTCGTGCGGGGCGCTGTTGCCATCGCCGAGCGCTTTGGCATTTCCAAGCTTCTGATCGGGCTTCTCATCGTGGGGTTTGGTACATCGACGCCGGAATTTTTGGTGTCCGTAAATGCTGCACTTGATGGATCCCCAGAGCTTGCTCTTGGCAACGTGGTGGGATCAAACATCGCAAATATCCTGCTTATCGTGGGGGTTGCAGCGGTTATCACGCCAATTATCGGCTGGGACCGAACTGCCGTCCGCGAGGCGCTTGTTTCCACGCTCGTCGCTTTGGCAGTCGTGGGGCTTGTTCAGGGCGATGTGATCAGCCGCATGCAAGGGATCACTATGCTGGTGGTTCTGGCTGGGTATCTGTTTTCGACCTACTGGATCGAAAAACGGGACCGGAAAGCAAAAAGCTTCCAGCATGAGGCCGAGGCATTTGAAGACATTCCCATGGAACGCCCCTGGCAAGCCCCGCTGTTCGTGCTCGCTGGTATTGCGGCCCTTGTCTTTGGGGCTGATTTTCTGGTTCAGGGGTCGGTGTCTATTGCACGCGCATACGGCGTCTCAGACGCGGTGATCGGCCTTTCTCTGGTTGCGATCGGCACGTCCCTGCCAGAGCTCGCCACTGCCGTCGTTGCCGCGATCCGCAGACAGTCTGATGTTGTGCTGGGCAATGTCATTGGCTCGAATATTTTCAATATTCTCGCCATTCTTGGCATAACAGTCGTGATCCAACCCATTGGTGTGAACGCCCGGTTCCGTGAAATAGATACCCCGCTTATGTTGGGGGCCAGCCTGTTACTGCTGGGCCTTCTCTTCGCGACACGCAGCATTGGGCGAATATGGGGTGTGCTGATGCTGTTGGCATATGCTGCCTACATGATCTTTCTGTTTTTGACAGGAACGGCCGCATAATTGTTTTAAGCCACTATGGACCGTACTGGATCGACAGGGTTTTCTAACACCTCTTTCGATTGCGCGCCTGAAACTGTCGACAAGGACATATTGTGTCAGAGGACAAAGCAATCTTGACCGCTATTGTGGACCGTGTCGTTGAGGCGACCCACAAAGAACAAGTGGATATCAATGATCTGGTGCAAGCCATTGGGCATGCGAGTTTCACCCCGGTGTTACTGCTCCCGGCTATTGCTGTTGCGACACCGCTGAGTGGTATCCCATTGTTCTCAACTCTGATGGGGGTTTTGATATTTCTCGTCGCGGTGCAAATGTTATTGCTCCGGGATCGTCTTTGGCTTCCACAATGGCTCTTACGACGCCAAACTAATAGTGCGCGTGTGAGGTCTGTCTTCCAACGGCTGCGTCCAGCATTAGCGTGGCTGGACACCCATACACATGCCCGATTGACTGTCTTCGTGCATCGCCCGTTAATATTCATTCCCCAAATAGTGTGCGTTCTATCCGGCCTTGTGATGCCCTTTTTGGAGTTTGTCCCGTTTTCGTCTTCTTTGGTTGGTGGCGCAGTAGCATTGCTCGCTTTCGGCATGTTGGCCCGTGACGGGTTGTTCGTTATGCTCGGTCTTACAGTTTATGTTAGCCCTGTTTTATTGATGTTTTACGTCACGTGATTGCGTAATGCCCTTCTTACGAAAGGTGGGCGTTTAGCCTTCAGGTTGGTTTGCTGGCATGGCTGACCCAGTCGGACGCTCATTACTCGGCTAAATTGAAGGAAACCGCCATGTGGCAAGAAATCTGGACGGCCATTGTTACCGAATTTTCCGACATTCCCGACCTGTCCACTATGACGCGGATTGTGCTGCGCTTGGTGCTGGCTGCAATTTTGGGTGGCATTTTAGGCTATGAACGCGAGCTCAAAGCAAGCAGCGCTGGTGTGCGGACGCATATGCTGGTGGCCGTTGGTGCTGCACTTTTTGTTATTGCCCCCTTACAAAGTGGTATGGAAATTTCGGACATGTCGCGCGTTTTGCAAGGTATTGTCCAAGGTGTTGGGTTCTTGGGTGCTGGAGCAATCATAGTCCGTGCCGGTCAGCAAAAAATAAGAGGGCTGACCACGGCGGCAAACATCTGGGCAACGGCGGGGACGGAGTGGTCGTTGGACTTGGCCTGGAAGCGACCGCAGTCCTCTCAACAGTAGTCGTGCTGACCATTCTGGCTGTTGTGCCCCACATCGTGCCGCCAGCAGATCAAGATGACATTTAACAGAATAGACCGTAACTCTGAGTATGTGCCCTAAAACGTTTCGGGGATAATGGTTCCAAAAACCACCCTTTGTTGAACGACTTTCACCGAAGCCGACATTGGTGCCGCCGCAGCGAAAGCTCGCTTTGTCCGCAGACCGACGTTTAAGCGGTGAGTATGCTGCGCGATGCACGGATGGCTGGTTCGACGGGCCGCAGCGCAGCATGTCGACCAAAGGGTGAAAGGCGGCAATGGGCCGTTCGCGTCGCCCAATTTTTTTGTGCATTCGCAAAATGCTGCGGGACCGCATTCGTAAACAAGCTTGAAGGCAACTGCCTTCGCGTGGTGTGAAACCGTATTACCAATAGTGATAAGCGTGGGCTTTTCGCTGTCGACTTCACGGTGGTGCCTCCTGCATGACAAAGATATCCTTTATTCAATCCCTGCTTTTCGTAGCGTGAGGGTTTCCTATCGAAGCAGGATTAGATCGTGAACGCCAAGTCGCCTCAGCATTCAGGACGCGAGATCGTCATGACCCACGGGGTTCTCAGTGAGAACCCAGAAGTTTTATTCTATGGCAAGGGGTGGCGCGTCATGCGAGCAGTGCTCCATGAAGCGATCCTGCGACTTTGGAACGACGATGCGTTCGGCCTGGCAGGCAATGTCGCTTTCCGAGCTTTGCTGGCGCTCTTTCCATTCCTGATTTTTACGAGCGCGATGACGGCCTTCATCGGAGATCGCGCAATGGCGGATCATTTGGTAGATTTTCTGATCGCCATCGTGCCATCCCCCCTCATTGAGCCGCTCGTTTCAGAAGTCGAAAAAGTTATGATGGTGCCGCGTGGTGGTGTTCTCAGCATTGGTATCCTGCTAACGATCTGGTTCGCGGTTGGGGGCGTTGACGGTGTACGAGTGGGTCTCAACCGCGCCTACGGAATTCGCGAAACCCGATCAATTGTTGTGGTCTACGGATTGCAAATCGCCATGGTCGTCCTCGCCAGTCTGGTTTTGGTGACCGTTGGCTACCTGCTGGTTCTCGCCCCGCGGGCCGGGTCTTGGATGCACGCGCTTATACCAGGCTTCGATCCCGCGTCGGTTACTGTAAGGTTGATCCGTTTTCCGGCTTCGGCAACCATTTTTCTTGTTGCACTCCTTTCAGCACATGTGTTGCTGCCAGCCCGTCGGACCAAGTTTTCCAACATCTGGCCGGGAGTCATCTTCACAGCAGTCGCCTGGACGCTCCTTGCCACTGCCTTCGCGTTCTACGTTGGCCGCTTTGGCACCTACGCCAGCTATTACGCCGGCATGGCGGGGATCATCGCCGCTCTTTACTTCATGTATCTTGCGGCACTCCTCCTGATCTTCGGAGGGGAGCTTAATCGTGCGCTACGGATCAGGCGTCTTGCTCGTGCTTTGGGCGACTAAGGACCTAACGCTGGAAGTTAAAGCGGATCCAACTGACTAGACACTCTCAGGCTGTAACCTGGACGGACCTGCGGGACAATTTCTGGGTTACTGTAGCTTGTCTCTGAGAGCTTCGTAAGGGGTTTGCACGTTGTGGGCACCGTGCGGTCTGACGAAGCTGTGTAACCGTTCCCATTCGTCGAGTTTGGCCACGAGATCGACGTCACCTTTGTAGCTGAGAAGTTGGTAAAATGTCTGCTGATCGGATCGGTGTGAGCGCTCGACTTTGCCGTTGAGCTGCGGAGCCTCGTTTGATGTAGGCGTGTCTGATGCCGAGGTTTCGACATGCCAATGGAATTTGGCTTGGAACTCGTGGCCGTTATCTGTCCGAATTTCACGGATGCGAAACGGGAACTTTTCGATAATGTGATTAATGAAGTCGACCGCGCTTGCCTGCGTGTGTTTCTCATAAATCTTGAGAGCACGAACTCGAGTTGCGTCATCGATGGTGACCTGCCCCCCGAGGCTCCCTCATTCATAACGAGAGTTTGCGGGTCTGGGTTTCATATTCTTCGTCGTCAGTTTGGGCAAGCGCGTCTTGCGCGGAGCCCTCAAATTGCTCAAGCGCTCGACGAGCTTCTGCCGGTGTTTGGTTCCCAAGCGATGAGTGCGGCCTGACGTTGTTGTAGTCGTATCGCCAGAGTGCCAGCTTGCGACGGGCGTCATCCAACGTATCGAAGATTTCCTCATTCAACAGCTCGTCGCGCAGGCTGCCATTGAAGCTTTCTATGAAGCCATTCTGCTGGGGTTTGCCGGGGTCGATGTAATGCCAATCAACGTCGTTATCACCGGCCCATTTTAGGATCGCACGACTGGTAAACTCCGTGCCGTTATCACTGACAATGCAGGCAGGCTTTCCATAAATACGGACAAGCGCGTCAAGTTCCCGCGCGACACGAGCGCCCGAGATGCTGGTGTCAGCCACCAAGCAGAGGTTCTCGCGGCAACAATCGTCGTTTACAGCCAGCATGCGGAACTTGCGTGACGCGCCGAACGTATCCGACACAAAATCTAAGGACCAACGCTCGCCAGGACGCAAAGCAACCGGCATTGGTGTCCGCGAGCCACGCGCACGCTTGCGGCCCCTGCGCCGTCTAACGCCCAGCTTTTCTTCAGTATAAAGGCGATACAGTTTCTTGTGGTTCATGATCCTTCCCTTGCGTTCCAGCAGCACACCGATCCGGCGGTAGCCAAAGCGCCGTCGCTTGCTGGCAATCGCTTTCATCTCTTCGCGAACTTCTGGATTATCCGGTGACTGATCGCGCCGGACGGTCTTGGGATCGACACCGACAAGCCTGCACGCCCGGCGCTGCGAGATATCATGGTCTCGCATTGCCTTGCGTGCTGCGGCCCGTCGCACATTCGGTGTCGTCAGTTCTTTCCCAGCAAATCCTTCAACACAACATTGTCCAACATCGTGTCCGCCAGAAGGCGCTTCAGCTTGGCGTTCTCATCCTCCAGCGATCTAAGGCGATGAGTATCAGAAACGTTCATGCCACCATATTTGGCTTTGAACTTGTAGAACGACGCGGGACTCAAGCCATGCCTGCGGCACACCTCTGCCGTCGGCATGCCAGCTTCCTGTTCTTTGATCATTCCGATAATTTGGGCTTCAGTAAAACGGCTCTGTCGCATCTGTTTGCTCCTTCGAAGGTTGAGCAAACTCTACATTAAACTGAGGGAAGTTTCGGGGGGCAGGTCATTCGCAGTGAATTGAAATCGGCGCACTTTCTCGCCACTTTTTCCTTTGAAGGTCAGAAACTTAACGCCCACTTGGATATGATGGCCGGGTACCTGTTTCTGATAGCGCTTGGTGTGTAGCTTACGCATTCGTGTGCCTCTGGGCAGCCGATTGAGGCCATTGCGCTTGAGGATGCAGTAGACCCCTGCATCCGAGATTTTGATGCTGTGGTACTGTGCCAAGTACCAGACGATCCTGATCGGCCCCAGATGATACTTCCGGCGCAGATACAGTATCTTCTCAACGATCTCGGGCGGCGTTTGATTGGCCGGGTTCTTTGGAATTGATTTGTCATTCTTCAAACCGGCTTCGCCATGCTTTTGATAGGCATCACGCCATCTGTAGAAGCTGGATCTCCCAATCCCAAAATACCGGGGCATTCCCGATCTTCTCGGCGTGCTGGAGCACTTTAAGCTTGCGCTGGATGTCTCGTTCTTCGTTCGTCATGAAAACTTCCTCCACCCCAAATTGGGTAATTTACAGAAAGTGTCCCGAGAGTCCGTACATATCTACACGTCGGACTGGATAATATTGCTACGATGAACGGGTCAGGTAAAAGCGCTAAACTTACTCGCGTGCAGCCGCAAACTTTTAATGTGAGCGCCCTAGATAGGGAACGTTTCCCCTAATTGTGCGGCACGGGTAAACGAAATGGAACGTTCGTTTTTAAAATTTTGAAATTACGAACAAGTCAGGTGGCCTCTCGATACTTCATCAGCATCCATGCCGCCGACGTACGACCAATCGACGGCATTTTCACCAAAATCCAACTTAAGAATTCCAGCAACCTTGGTGACTATTTCGGCAGTTCGATTGTTGCCGGGAATTGCTTGATTGGTGACTTTACCACCGGCACCGGCTACAAACACCGTCGTTCCCCCTCTCGAAGGACGACCATCACCATTAAGCGGGACCGTCCGTTCGAAAAAATGATTGTGTCCATTAAGAACGAATATAGCCCCAGCGTCAGCTACTTTCGAAAACAGCAGTCTGGCATTGTTTGAGGCGCTGCGCTCGACTGCCGAGAACGCTGGTTTGTGAAAAAATGCCCCGATGCACTTGTCCTGATTGTTGGACAGCAAATCGTCAATCCAGAGAGCTTGCTGAGAACCTCGAGAGGCGTCAACCTCGCTATTCAATGAAAGAATGATCCATTTCCCCGCCTGAAGAGCATAATAGCCATTCCGGTCCGGACCAGCACGGTCGGCCCAATAGTCGAAATATCCATATGCGCCAATCGACTGATATTCATGGTTACCGGGTGTAGGCCAAGTTCGCTGTTTTGCTTGCCCCCAGTAGGGATCATAACAGTCGCTGAATGATACTGGCTCACCGCGTTTGTAGGCGAGATCCCCGAGTGCGAGCACCGGCAGATCGGAAAACTTGTTCAAGATGGAAGTCGTCACCAGCATCCCTTGATTGGGCTCAGGAGCCGGTCGCTCTATCCCTAGGGCATACCGGATATTTCGGTTAAGCCGGTCAATACCTCCGTTCACGCGACAGGCCGCTATATCGCCGGCAGCCAGCAGGGAAAAAGTGTTCGAGGTCGTCAATTTATGAACCCGGTCAGGGTCAAATATTTTGCTTTCTTTTGCGCTGCTAAACCTGCCAAGAGTCGACGCCGCCATCGATAACAGAGCGCCTTCAGTCGCTGCAAACACAATAGCTGCTGCTACAAGCCCCAAGTACCACCCTGCTTTTCCAAACATGCTTGCCCCTTTTGTACAGGGGTAACCTCGATACGGTAGCGATACGTTTACCAAAGGGTTACCAAACCGTAATGTTGGTTAGGCAGCTCGGGTCCAAAAATGTTAAGGTACGGGCTCATCTGGATTTGAGCTACCCCCCGAAAATCGGACACTGACGTAAGCTGCGATTTGTAGTCTGCTGATCTTCAACACGAAGGAGATCAGATAGGTCGAAACGGAAGCAACATCATCCAGAGTTTAAGGCCAAGGTGGCGTTAGAGGCGCTGAAGGGTGAAGAGACGGTGAGCGAGCTTGCCAGCCGGTTTGGGGTTCATCCGACGATGATCCATCAATGGAAGCGGGCACTGCTTGAAGGCGCATCAGGGGTCTTCGAGCGGGGCAGCCGGAAAGCACCGGAAGTCGATGAAGAGCAGGTCAAAGATCTACATGCCAAGATCGGGGAGTTGGCCGTCGCCAACGATTTTTTGGCCAGAAAGCTCAAGCCTTGGACCGGCAGGTGAGGCGCAGGATGATTGAGCCGAACCTATCAAGTCTGTCAGTCAGCAAGCAGTGTGCGTTGCTGTCGATCTCGCGGTCGTCGTTTTACTATGATCCCAAGGGCGAGACGGAGAGGAACCTCGATCTGATGCGGCTGATCCATTGCCCGGCAGTCGAAACGCAGTTTCGATGAGAGGGGACAAGCAGTTCCTGGAGACCCCGTTTTACGGAGTGCGTCAGATGACATGGCATTTGCGCAATGAAGATCATCTGATGAACGAAAAGCGGATCAGGCGTTTGATGCGGCTGATGGGGCTCATGCCGATTTATCAGAAACCCAACACCAGCAAGGCTGCGAAAGGCCATAAGATTTACCCCTATCTGCTGCGTGGGCTGCGCGTGGACCGGCCCAACCAAGTCTGGTGCGCTGACATCACCTATCTACCGATGCGGCGAGGCTTTCTGTATTTGGTTGCCATCCTTTGCCCGACAGGGTTATGCGCAGCATGATCCCGAAAGGGTGGACTGGCACACCCGCAAGGTGTTGGCGTGGCGCATATCAAACACGCTGGAAGCGGAGTTCTGCGTCGACGCCCTGAACGAGGCCATCCACAAATTTGGTTTGCCACAGATCATGAATACGGATCAGGGAAGCCAGTTTGAACCGCCCCTTGTTTGCCGGAGAGCGTTTGGTTCGAATGTTAGGCTGCTTTTTCATTTGGGTTCAAGGTTGCATAGAACATCTCCTCTGCTTCATGCGGCGTGACATATCCGATGGCGCTGTGCAGGCGCTTGGTGTTGTACCAATCGACCCATTTCAGCGTTTCCCATTCAAGCTGGCCCATTGATTTCCATGGGCCGAGCAACTTTGTAACCTCAGTTTTGAACAGGCCAATGATGCTTTCAGCGAGGGCATTATCGTAGGAATCTCCCACGGTTCCGACAGATGGATCGATCCCAGCGTCCGCCAATCGCTCAGTGTATTTAATGGACAAATATTGAGATCCGCGGTCGGAATGATGTATCAACCCGCCGCCTTTTTCAGGGCTGCGCTGACAGATCGCCTGGTTCAAGGCATCAAGCACAAAGGCTGTTGTCATCGATGTTGAGACCCGCCAACCGACGATCCTTCGAGAAAAGACGTCGACAACAAATGCGACGTAAACCATGCCCTGCCATGTGGAAACATAAGTGAAGTCACTGACCCAGAGCTGGTTTGGGGATTGTGCTTTGAATTCGCGGTTCACTTTATCGTCCGGACACGGCTGAGAGGCATCGGGGTTCGTCGTGATGACTGGCTTGCCGCGAACAACGCCCTGTAATCCCATAACTTTCATCAAGCGTTCGACAGTGCATCGGGCGATGTCCTTGCTCTCACGGCGCAGCTGGTGCCAGACCTTTCTGGTGCCATAACGGCCACGACTTTCATCGTGAACGCGCCGGATTTCCACGCTGTCCGTTACGTCTTGGCGCGCCCTGTTTGAGGCGAGCCGGGGGTCTCGTCTGATCGCCAAATTTGTATAGTAGGACGATGGTGCGACCCGCAAAATCTTGCAGATCGACCCGACACCAAAGTCTGTGCGGTAATCTTTAATGAATGAAATCATTTCCTGAACGGGCGGTCGAGTTCCGCCTGAGCAAAATACGCGGAAGCCTTCTTCAGTATCTCATTTGCTTGGCGCAGTTCCCGAACCTCACGCTCAAGCTCTTTGATCCGGGCCTTTTCCTCACTGGTGGGACCGTTGCGGGCACCAGCATCGCGTTCAGACTGACGACACCACCCCCGTAGGCTATCTGGCGCACAGCCCAGCTTGGGTGCAATTGCCTGATAAGCAGCGTTGTCACTGCGATATTCCGAGCGTTGTTCATTGAAAAGCCGAACGCCGCGCGCGCGGAACTCAGCCGTATAAGACGGGGTATGTTTGCGTTGTGTCATAAGGGTCATCCTTGGAGAGTTTTACTCTCCGGTAAACCCGGGGCGGTTCAGTTCACGTCATTTGCTTGGACCGACCGCCTGCGTCGATCCGGCATCCGCATCTCAATGGACGGCAAAGGCCGGTTCCTCGACAATATCTTTGTCGAACGACTGTGGCGGTCTCTGAAATACGAGTGCGTCTATCTGCATGCTTGGGAAACCGGCTCAGAAGCTAAGGCTGGCGTCAGAAAGTGGATCGAGTTCTACAATCACAAGCGACCGCATTCCGCCCTTGGCGGTAAACCACCCGCTGTGATCTATTGGCAGCGAAACGAAACAACCAACCCCGATCAGCAGGTGCAAAGAGTAGCTTAAATCACGCCAGATCCTGTCCAACTAATGGGGAGTAGCTCAATTAAAGGAGCGGCATAAAACCGTGACACGTCAATTGTGTCTATCAATATTAAGCTACTCAAGGTCATTAAAGATGATCGGTACGAAGGCGGGTATCACAACCGTATTGGCGAGCCTTCATACAACTTTAGAAAGAAAAGCTCATAATCGGCACTGGTTACCTTAAGTATGACGCAAAGCTCTACTGGGTCCAATCGCCGCTCCCCAAGCTCGTACTTAGCAACATAGGATGCTGGCTTTCCAAGTATTTTAGCAAGTTTTGCCTGAGACATACCTGCCTCTAGCCTAACCCTAACGATCTCTTGCCGAAGCAATCGGTATGCATCTGTGTGAACTGCGCCTGCCAAGCTGCTTGCTCCTGAAAGCCTAGACAAGCACCCATACCTCAGTCATAGATTGCTCCCAAAATGGGAGCGACCTATGACTGAGCTAAAAATGACGTTAACCCGACAAAACACTAGACCGAGTGTGCTGCTACCTTTCCACCTCGTGTGGTTTGGTAGGTTGTCAAAAAGGCAAGGCTCGATAGCTTTCCAAAAGCGTCTGATAGTAAAAAACACGCAAAAGGGATCAGCGCTTTCTGGTCAACAAGTATGTTTGTCAAAACGCGGTCTACGACAATTGGACCCAATCTTAATATCGAAAAAAACCGATGCGCCTTCCTTATTTGCATATCTTCTAGAAAGAGATGGTCATGTCACCAGTGAACCATTTTACATCTACGCAGACACGCCATTGGCCTTATACTGGGGCTATTCACACCCCATTTGAGATATAGTGCAGCTAAAAACTTAACTTCAGCGCATGATGAAATGCTTCGCTTTGAGGGCTGTTCCGACGACCTAGCCGCGACTGAACTGCCTCTTGTTTGCCGGAGACCCAGAAGCAAGGATACTGGCTATGGAAAAGAACGAGTGTGGAAACAGATATTCACCTCAAGTGCGCGAACGTGCCGTGCGGATGGTATTCGAACATAAGGGTGAATTTGACAGCCACTCTGCAACGATCAAATCGATTGCACCTAAGATTAGTTGTGGGCCGGATACCCTGCGTGCGTGATGTACGCAAGGAGATGCAGGAGATTGTCGGCAAGCGGCGTCGGTTCGGCTACCGTCGGATCGGCGTTTTGCTCGAACGTAAAGATGTGATCATGAACCACAAGAAACGTTATCCGCTATACTGGGACGAAGGGCTTTCAGTGAAACGACGCCGCGGTCGCAAGCGGGCCCAAGGCATACGCACTCCTATGCCGCAGGCGGTGCACCCCAATGCACGGTAGTCGCTGGACTTTCTCTCCGATAGCTTCGGGGCTTCACGGAAGTTCCGTATCCTAGCGGTGATCGACGCCTGCAGCCGTGAGAACTTGGGCCTAATTGCAGACACCAGCATCTCCGGCGCGCGTGTCGCTCGGGAACTGGACGCGCTGGTGCGGATCTACGAAAAGCCCGCTTGTATTGTCAGCAACAACGCGACCGAGTTCACCAGTCGGGCCATCCTGCGATTGGCCAACCAGAACGCAATTCCATGGCATTACATCGATCCCGGCAGGCCAAAGCAGAACGCCTTCATCGAGTCATTCAACGGCAGCCTGGGCGACGAACTGCCGAATGAGGAGATCCTCGACAGTTTGGATGATGCTCGGCGGAAGCTGGCCCTCTGGCGCTACGACTACAACACCGTCAGGCCGCACTCATCGCCCAGAAAACAGACGCCACAGCAAGCGCGGCAGGCGTTTGAGCAATTTGAGGTCTCCGCGCCCACCGCGCTTGCCCAATCCGGAACCCCCAACTATCAAAAACAAACCTGCAAACTCTCATTATGAGTGAGGGACCAATGGGGGCAGATCAGTGTCGTGCGCCCAAGAACCATGCTCGACAAAGGTTGAAATCTGCGGCTCCCAATCGGAGTCGCGTATAAAATTCTTGATCGTGGTAACCCGCGTCTTTAGTTGACCAAGTCGGGTTTGATTAAGGTTGACGGTATCCGAAAGGAAGTTCCTAAAGTCGGCCACATTTTTCATTAGTACGCTTCCAAAGTTCTAATTGCATAAATAATATCAGTTTGTTGGCGTAAATCGATTTTCGGCATGTGTTGTACAGCGTTCTTGCTTCTACCAATATTACTCGCCTACCAGCAAATCTTCCGGCAGAGGAGAGTTATCTTTCATCTCGGAATCACACACTGGTCGACGATTGAGTAAATAGCAGTTCCCGAATAGGGGCGTTAGACGTATTGAAATATTGGCAATAGGACAGGAACGTGATGTTATGTTTGCGTTGCCGTATAAGGGCGCGTTAACAGCGAGGCTGCTTCTATCAAGCCTTCATTGACCTAGCAAACGACCTTTTAGTGGATCTTCCGAAAGTTCCCACAACTAACAACGTGTTGCCGGTGGCTAGCCACAGGAGAGCTGCGCTGAGAAATATGTGACCTACTGATAGTCAGCGGATTTAGTATCAGTAGGCTAATAAGTATGAAATCCCTTGACCTACTGACCCCAATGGAAGGTCAAAACGCCATAAGAGATTGAGCCCGACAGCAACCGGTCAATCAATCAGTAGTTTTTACACCCCCTACAACGGTTCGAGTCCCTTCACCCGCACCACTTTTCTCATATTTATACTGCTGAAATATGTCGTCTTGGTGCCGCGTGGCGGCTTTGGCCTGATCTGTGTGTCGAAACCAATGCGTCGCGCCCAAAGATGTCGGGCGCGACGGGATTTGCGTGGGTTATGCCGCTGCTTTTAGCGGTTTGACGGCTTTATCGGCGACGGGCTCAGCGATAGATTTCGCCGATGCTGCCTCGGTTGGGGCGTTCGATTTCAGCAGTGCCGACAGGTAGGATTTATTAGCCTGTTGGGGCGAGCTGCTGACCGGTGCGATCTGGTCGATCAGGCTGCGTGCCTGTGCGGCTTCGATGCGGGCTTCTGCGGCGGCGCGGGCTTGCGCCTCGCTCATGCCGGTGTCTTTCGCATCTGGCGTGGCAGTGGCGGATGCCGGTGCCTCGGTAGTTTGCGCTTTCTGTGCAGGGGCCGCGGCCTGTGACGACTGCGCCGGAGCAGCTTCGGCAGAAGGCTGCGTTTCTTGCGCGGCCTCCTGATTGCTTTGTGTTTCGGCTTCGTTGGTTTCGGCCGTGTCTTTTTGCGTCTCGGCCGCTTTGGGCTGGGACTGCTGGCTAGAGCCAGAGAAAAGTGAACTTACTAACATAGATGTGCCTTTTCAGTTGGTTACCTACATGACTGAAGCAACTGCCTGATCGGTGTGGCGAAAAAATGGTGCAATTGAGGTATATACAAAGCCTCAATACCCGTCGGGGTGGAATGGGGCGCGGGCAACGCTGCCGATTACGCCTCTGGCGGGCGTAGGGCGATGACCTGGATGCCGGCCCCACCTTTGAATTCCTCGTTCTTGCGTATGAACTTGATCTCGCCGCTGGTGGTGATCTGCGCCAGCAGACGGGCGTCAGGGCTTTCGGTGCGCCAATCTTCCAGCGTGAATTCCTCTGACAGGCGCGTGCTGCGGAACTGCCATCCTTCAGCCACCAATTGGCGAAGTTCGGCGTGGGTCGCATCAAGCCCAAGGGGCCGTCCACCAAGGGTGCGGGGCAGTTGGTGGCGGCTGCTTTCGGATTTTTCGCGCATCACCTGAAACACGTTCTCGCGGCCGAATTCAGGGGCAAGGTCGGTGGTGACCAAGGTGTTATAGGCGTCGTTTTCCGTGGCTGCGATCAGGGTCGCATAGCTCACAAGCTCGACCCGCTGCTCTGCCGCCTCTGACAGGATATCGCCTGAAAACGTATCGATCCCTGCTGCGCGGGCCTTGCGCAGGCGGATGAAGTTCGGGTCGGTCATCAGGACGGGAATTTCCACTTTCTTCAACACTTCGGCCAGTTGTGTGGTCCAGTCGGACCCGCCGATGATGACCACACCGGGCGTATCCGCTCCTGTAAGACCCAGCAGCCGCGCAAAGGGGGCGAGGGTGAAACCGTTCACGACCACCGTCACTGCGACAAGTGCAAAGGCCAGCGGTGCGATCAGGGCGGCGTCCTCGAACCCGAGGCTCAGAAGGCGTTCGCCAAACAGACCCGCCACAGCCACCAGCACCACGCCGCGTGGACCGGTCAGGGCGACCAGCAGCTTTTCACGAAACGGAATGCCCGACCCGATAAGCGAGATAAATACTGTCGCGGGCCGTGCCACCAGCACCACCACGGCCACAAAGACCGCGGCGCGCCAATCAAGGTTGCTTAGCGCTTCGACGTCCAGACCCGCAGCCAGCAGGATGAACACGCCCGATACCAGCAACACAGTCGCGTGCTCTTTAAAGCGGCGCATTTCTTCGTAGCTGGGCAGTTTGGAGTTCGCGATCACGATGCCCATAATGGTCACCGCCAGCAGTCCGCTTTCGTGCAGCACCGAATCAGATGCCGCAAAGACCCCCAAGAGCAGGGCAAACAGCACCGGCACTTTCATGTATTCCGGAACCCAGCCGCGTTTGAAGGCCCGCGACAGACCAATGCCAGCAGCGACACCGGCAGCAGTGGCCACGGCGGCACCGATCAGCAGCTCTAGCATCGCCTCAGAGGCGGTGGTGGCCGTGTTCAGCGCGATCACCACCTCGAACGCCAGCACAGCGGCTAGGGCACCGATGGGATCGTTCAAGATTGCTTCCCACTGCAGCAGGGTGGCAGGGCGGCGTGACAGCCGTGCGGTGCGCAACAGCGGTGCGATCACCGTCGGACCGGTCACGATCATGATCCCGCCAAACACGGCAGAGCTCGACCAGCTGAGGCCCGCCACATAGTGCAGCGACAGCGCCGACATCAGCCAGCCAAGCGGCGCGCCGATATAGACCAGCCGCCGGACACCGCCGACCGCATCTTGAAGCGTGTGGAAGTTCAGCGACAGCCCGCCCTCGAACAGGATAATCGCGACGGCGATAGAGATCATCGGCCCCATCAACGGCCCGATATCACGTGCGGGATCAAAGATGCCCAGAACCGGCCCGATCAGAATCCCCGCGACCAGCATCAGCACAATCGCAGGCATGCGCAGCCGCCATGCGATCCATTGTGACCCCACCCCGATCGCGCCCACCAATGCGATAGCTGTTACAGGATTAAGCGCGCCGAGTGTTTCTGTTGCCACAATGTGAACCCTTTATAATCAATGCGATGACTTAACGCGCGCCATCACGGTGACAATGGCCGGTATGAAATTCTAGGGGTATTTTCTACGCCAAGCCAGTAATCTGTCGTCCCACACGACAAAAGGCCCCCACATTGGGGGCCTTTTGCGCGGGTTTAGGGGTAGGGCACGCGTGCCCCAAGGGGGTCAGTCGTCGATGCGGCTTTCGGCCAAGGTGCTATAGGCGAGGTTCTTGAAGATCAGGCGCAGCGGCCCGCGATTGGCCGGCGACTGGATCATCAACAGGGCAATCATATCTTCGGCGGGGTCTGCGTGGTAGCCGGTGCCTGCGGCACCTCCCCAGTTGTATTCCCCAGCCGAGCCTGACGACGGCGCATTGCCGGTTTCAAGCCGCACACCGTATCCCAGACCAAAGCCGTACCCGGGGCCGGGCAGGTAATATTTTCCGGGTTTGATGCCTTCAAGGTGGTTCGAGGTCATCAGCTGCACGGTCTTGGGCGACAGCAAACGTGTGCCGTTCAACTCGCCGCCGTTCAGCATCATCTGCGCGAATTTGGCATAGTCATGCACGGTCGACATCAGCCCGCCGCCACCCGACTGGTTTGGTTTGCGCACGCGCGGATCAAATACATCGCGGCTGCCCAGTTTGGCTTGATCGGCGAAGGGTTCGGCGATGCGGGGGAAATCTGCCGCGTCGTCGATATAGAACGCGGTGTCGTCCATCCCCAACGGATCAAAGATACGCGCCTTCATGAACGCTTCGAGCGTTTGGCCCGACGCGACCTCTACCACGGCACCCAAAACATCCGTGGCGCGGGAATATTCCCATGTGGTGCCGGGGTCATGCTCTAGCGGCAGTGACGCCAGCAGATTGGCCTGTTCGATCGCAGTGTTTTCCTGCGATCCGACCTCTGCTGCATTATACGCCTCGCGTGCGGGACCGGCCCCGAAGAAGCCATAGGTAAGCCCCGAAGTATGGCGCATCAGGTCTTGCACGGTCATCACGCCTTTGGCAGGGCGGGTCACAGGCTTGCCTTCGGCGTCTTTCTCGCCAGTGGCGACCGTCAGTGTTTTATAGGCGGGCAGGTAGGTGGAAACGGGGGCGTTCAGCAGCAGTTTGCCTTCTTCCACCAGCATCATTGCAGCGACGCTGGTGATGGGTTTGGTCATGGAATAGATGCGGAACAGCGTGTCTTCGGTCATCGGCTCCCCGTCGGGAGTGCGTTTGCCCATCGTCGATACATGCGCAATCTGACCGTCGCGGATCAACATCAGCACGGCACCCGGCGTCATCCCCTTGTCGACAAGCGCGCCAAAAGTCGCGTCCATCCGCGCCAGCCGGTCAGGGTCGAAGCCCAAGGCGGTCGCGTCGCCGCGTGGCAGCTCTTGGGCCCATGCAGGTGTTAGGGTGGCAAAGGCGGTGCCAAGGGCCAGCGCCCCGGCGACCAAGCCTGATCTGAAATGGTTCATTATATTTCCTCCCGATTGTCGTGGCCCGGTGGGCTCACGACCCGAGGTTAGGAGGGGGCGGGACGCTGTGGCAACCTGACTGACAGGTGTCAGGACGTAGAGCGGCGTTCGTGACGTAGGGTAACATGTGCTGCAATGCAGCGTATATCGGGGCAGGGCGTAGCGGTTGCCGCTTTAGGCGGGAAAAACCGTGGGCGCGTCGCCCTCTGCCCATTGCGGGTATTTGTCCATCACGGCGGCAAAACTGTCGGACGTCAGAAACCGCTCTAGCCAAGCCTGAAGCTGTGGCCAGGGCTGCGCGTCGAACCATTGTTTGTCGATGAAAGCGAACTGGCGCACGAAGGGGGCAATCGCCAAGTCGGCAATGCTGGGGGCGTCAAAAATATGGGTTCCGATTTGCCCGTCCAGTGCCGCCAAGTGGGTCGCCGCCTTAGCGCGCGCTGCCACAGGGTCGGCGTCAGGATAGCGGGTGGCGTATTTGGTGCGGTCTAGCGCCTGTTTAAACGGCCCATCGCAACGGCTGATCCAGTCCCATCCCGCGTCAGGCATATCCAGCAGCCCTTCGGGATCGTTCTTGCGCAGCGCCCAGATCATGATGTCGAGGCTTTCATCGATCACATCGCCCGATCCAAGCGCAAGGCAGGGCACCGTTCCACTGGGCGAGGTCGCCAGAAAGGCAGCCGGTTTGTCGCGCAGAACAACTTCGCGCAGCTGCACCTGCTGGCCCCGCGACGCCCGCAGCGCTAATCGCGCGCGCATGGCATAAGGGCAGCGGCGGAAGGAATAGAGCACCGGCATCATGGCAGCACGCTCAGCCACAGCCATGCCGTCAGGACCGATCCCATTGTCGCCACCAACACCGAGCTTGCGGCCACACGGCGCGCACGGCCATACATATTGGCGAAGATATAGGCGTTGAACCCCGGTGCCATCGCCGCTGTCAACACGCCCGAGCGGAACAGGTCTTGGGGCAGGCCAAAGCTGCTGCCCATCATCCAGACAATCGCGGGGTGCACCATTAGGGACAGGATACAGACCATCGCGATGGTCTTGGTGTCGCCTTCGGGACGGTATTGGATCAGCACGCCGCCGAGTGCAAAAAGCGCCGCTGGCAGGGCGGCCCGAACGATCAACGACAGCGCGTCATCAATCACGCCGGGGATCGCCAGCCCGCTCAGGTTCACAGCAAAGCCCGCGATGATGCCCAAGACCAGCGGATTGTGGAACATCGCCCGCGCCACATTGCGTGCCAAAGCTGTGCCAGACTGGCCGCGGTTCCGCACAAACTCCATCACCGTGATGCCCAACCCGTAGCAAAACGGAGAATGGATTGCGATGATCGCGAAGTTCCCGATCAGGGCGTCGGGGCCATAGGCGCGTTCGGTGATCGGCAGGCCAAGCAGGACAGAGTTGGAAAAGAGGCTGCAAAACCCGATGGCGACGCAGTCTTCCCAGTCACGTTTGAACAAGAACCGCGCGCCAAGCAGCCCCAGCGTAAAGCAGACCGCTGCACCGGTGTAAAAGCTGAACAGCAGTCGTGGGTCGAAAGAGGCCGACAGATCGAGATGCGCGATGGATTGGAACAGCAGGCAGGGGATCGCAAAGCTTTGCGCGAACCGCATGACACCGTCGATGCCCGAGACTGGAAAATACCCCCGCCAGACAGAGACATAGCCAAAGCCGATGACAAGGAAGACGGGAAGGATGACTTCGAGAAGGGTTTGCACGTGAAATATGGCCTTGGGTGCGGGAGGCGCTGTCGCAGTGGGGGTTTCACACCCCCACGCCCCCCGTGGAGTTTAGTGGGCAAAATGAAGTTAGGCAGGCAGGGCGCTGTTTAGACGGGAAAATTCAAGGTCATGCCATCAAAGGCAGGTTCAATATGGTCGGGGGTTTCCGCGGCCAGCGTGTCATAGTCGAGATCGTTGTGCATATTGGTCAGCACAGCCGTTTGCGGGGCCATCTGTGCGATCCAGTCGAGGGTCTGGGCAAGGTGGCTGTGGGTCGGATGCGGATCGCGGCGCAGCGCGTCGACGATCCAGCAGCGTAGATCCCGCAGGTGGGGCCAGATGTCGTCGGGGATCTGCGCCACATCGGGCAGGTAAGCCACATCGTTGACGCGGAAGCCAAGCGCATCCATTCCGCCATGGTTCACGAGGAAGGGCGTAAAGGTCAGGGGCCCGCCGGGGCCGTCAATCGTCACGTCGCCGTCGATGTGGTTCATTTCGAGAATAGGCGGGTAGGACGATCCGGGGGGCTGGATAAAGACATAGCCGAAGCGGTCCAACAGTGCGTCGCGCGTCGGTGTGTCGGCCCAGACGGGCAGGCGCTGGCGCATGTTGATCACGATCATCCGCAGATCGTCCAGCCCGTGTACGTGGTCGGCATGAGAATGGGTGTACAGCACCGCGTCCAGCCGGCCGACGCCTGCATCCAGCAATTGGCTGCGCATATCGGGCGAGGTGTCGATCAGCACCGATGTCGTGCCTGCGTCCGTGATGCGTTCTACCAGAATGGAACAGCGTCGCCGTGCGTTTTTGGGATTGGCCGGATCGCAGGCCCCCCAATGTCCGCCAAGGCGCGGCACCCCGCCCGAAGAACCGCAGCCCAGAATGGTGATCTTCATCTGTGCCATCAGGCGGCGTCCTGATACTGTGCCACCTTGGTGAACAGCCGGTCGAAATTCGCCTGTGTTTGCGCGGCAAAGCTGGCGTAGTCGATGCCAAAGGTTTCGGCACCGCGCCGTGCCGTGTGCGCGGTAAAGGCTGGTTCATTCCGTCTACCGCGATGCGGGGGCGGGGCCAGATAAGGGCTGTCGGTTTCCACCAATATCCGGTCCAGCGGTGCCTCGGCAAAGATGTCGCGCAGGTCTTGGGATTTGGGGAATGCGGTAATGCCCGACATCGACAGGTAGAACCCCAGATCCAGCGCGGCCCGACCAAGCGCTTGCGTCGAAGAGAAGCAGTGCATCACGCAGGGGTAGACACCGTTGGCGTGCTCCTCTCTGAGGATGCGGGCCATATCGTCATCGGCGTCGCGGGCGTGGATGATCAGGGGCAGGCCGCTGTCACGGGACGCGGCGATATGGGTGCGCAGGCTGGTTTGCTGCGCTTCGGCGCTGTCTGCGGTGTAGTGGTAATCCAGCCCCGTTTCGCCAATGCCCACCATCTTGGGGTGTTTGGTCAGGGCCATCAGATCGTCATAGCTGGCCATGGCCTCGGTTGCGACGCTCATCGGGTGGGTGCCAGCGGCATAGAAGACCTGAGCGTGTGCCTCGGCGATGGCGCGCACGGCGGGTTCGTTCTTGAGCTTGGTGCAGATGGTGACCATGCGCGTGACGCCTGCGGCTTGGGCGCGGGCAATCACATCGGGCAGTTCGCCGTCGAAATCGGGAAAATCCAGGTGGCAATGACTGTCGGTGATCGGGTGAATGTCGAGAGTACTGTCTGTCATGCCTGGGGTCCTGCCTGTTGGTCGTGTGTGGGCTACCGGGGTGCGGCGTCGCCCATCTTGAACAGGGTATCTAGGACCAGTGCGGCAGGGTCAAGGTTGACCGCCATCCCGTGACGCGCACGGGTGCCGATGTCGTGGGCGGTCTCTGCCCAGACCCGTCCTTGTGCCGGTGTGGGCGACAGTCGGGTCAGGACAGCGGCTTCGTTCGGGGCGGCGGCGGTTTCAGGCGGGTGGCCAAGGGCACCGGTGCGCGCCAGTCGCAGCATCAGCAGATCAACAAGCGTGAACAGCAGCGACAGTTTTTCTTCGGCCCCGCGGGCGGCGGCGGCCTCGGCCAGCTTGAGCGCGCGGGCGCGATCCAGACGGGGCATCGTATCGAGCAGGGCGACCAGTTCGCCATACATCGCCAGCCCGCCCATCAGCGACAGCGACAGTGCGCCGCCGACCGACCCACCAGAGAGCGCCGCGAGCGCTGCGGGATCGCCCTGAATGTCCACCTCTGATTGGCCAAGGGCCAGTGCCATGTCGTCCGGCGTCAGCGTACCAAGCCGCAGCGTCCGGCAGCGCGAGCGGATGGTGGGCAGCAACCCTGAAGGGCGGTGGCTGATCAACAGGATGATCGCGCGGGCGGGGGGCTCTTCGAGCATCTTGAGCAGGGCGTTGGCGGCGTTGGGGTTCATCAGGTCGGCGTCATCAACAATGACCACACGGCGCCCCCCATCGGCGGCTGACATCTGGAAGAACCCGTTCAGCTTGCGAATGTCATCTACCACGATCTGCTTGCGCAGACGTTTGGTTTTCTCGTCCACTGACCGCGTTATCACCTTGAGAGCCCCTTCGCCCCCTGCGGCCACACGATGCGCTACGGGGTGATCGGGGTCTATTTCCAGGCTGGTGGGGGCGGGCGTGTCGAACATGCCGCCGTCCTCTGCGTCCGGCGTCGCCAGCAGAAATCGCGCAATGCGCCACGCCAGTGTGGCCTTGCCGACGCCGCGCGGGCCGGTCAGAAGCCAGCCGTGGTGCAATTTGCCCGAATTAAACGCATCAAGAAACGCCGCCTCTGCCGCCGTTTGGCCGAACAGCTGGGGCGTGTCGCGCGGGTGGCGCGCACCGTCTATACGGTCAGGCTGGGGGGCGTCATCACTCATGGTTTGTGGTCTAGCAGATTGCAGCGGCAGGAAAAGGGGTTAGCGCGGATCAAGACGCGGGCGCACCTGCGCAAAGATATCCGCAGCCACCTGATCAATCGATTGCGCGCCATTGATGGTCACGAAACGGTCGGGGAATTCAGTGGCCAATGACAGGAACCCTGCGCGCATGGCGACCTGCAGGCTTTCGCCAAAATCCTCGAACCGTTCCTCGACCGTATTGCGCGACAGGGCACGGCTGAGCCCTTCGCCCGGGTCCATGTCAATCAGCACAGTCACATCCGGTTCGACGCCGATCATCAGGCTGTGCAGCTGGTCCACCGCACCGCGCAGATCACCGCGGCTGAGGCCCTGATACATGCGGGTGGAATCGGCAAAGCGGTCGCAGATCACGATTTTGCCTGCTTTAAGCGCGGGTTGGATCGTGCGTTCAAGGTGATCACGGCGGGCCGCGGTGAACAGTAAAATCTCGGTCCGTGCAGACCAGCGGTCGGGGTCGCCTTGCAGCACCAGCGCACGGATTTCTTCGGCCCCCGGGGATCCACCGGGTTCCCGCGTGAGGATCACCTCGTGGCCCTCTGCCTCAAGCCGGTCTTTCAGCAGTTTGGTCTGGGTGGATTTGCCCGAGCCGTCGATGCCTTCGAAGCTGATAAACAGGCCCTTTGGGGTATCGCTCACGAGGCCGCCTCTGGCCCTTCGTTCAATCGGGTCAGCAGGTGGCGCGCGGCTGCTTCAAGCTTGACCATAAAGCCCCCCGCCGCGACGCTGTCTTTGGCCACCAGCGGGGCGCGCACTTCGGGCAGGTCGCCACGTGTCAGGACAAGCTCGCCGACGGTCTGGCCTTTGGTGATGGGCGCACGGAGGGGGCCGGTATAAACCACCTCGGCCGAGACATCACTGCCGCCCGAAACAGGCACCAGCACCGACAGATCGCTTTCCAGTTCAAGACCCACGGCACCTTGTGCGCCAAGGGCAACGGGGGCTTCGGCGATCATCGTGCCGGCCTTGCCCATCGAGCGCTGCGAAAACTGGCGAAAGGCCCAGTTTACAATCGATTCAGATTCCTGCGCGCGTGCTTCGGCGCTGTCGAGACCGGAGAGCACAAACACAATGCGGCGGTCCCCCTGTTTGGCAGAGCCGACAAGCCCATAGCCTGCTTCTGACGTGTGGCCGGTTTTCAGCCCGTCCGCGCCGATGCCAAGCCCCAGCAAGGGGTTGCGGTTGGTCTTGTTCTGGGGTGCGCGCCCGTCAAACAGGAATTCACGCTGCGAGAACATGGGGTAATACTGCGGGTAATCCTCGATCAGGCGGGTGGCCAACAGCCCCAGATCGCGCAGCGACATGCGGTGACCGGCGGCTGGCCAGCCGTTGGAATTCGCGAAGGTTGAATTCGTCATGCCCATCTGCTGCGCCCGCTGCGTCATCAGGCGGGCAAAACCGGCCTCTGACCCATCGGGGCTGAGCGCTTCGGCGATGACCGCACAGGCGTCGTTGCCCGACAGCACGATGATCCCGCGCAGCAGGTCTTCGACTTTGACGCGGTCGGTGGTGTCTAGAAACATGGTCGACCCGCCATAGGACATGGCGTGCTGCGACACGGGCAGCTCTTCGGTCAGATCCAGCCCGCCGTTGCTTTTGCCGCGTTCAATCGCTTCGAACGCCATATAGAGCGTCATAAGCTTGGACATTGAGGCCGGCGGCAGCGGTTCATCCGCGTTTTTGGTCAGCAGCACAGTGCCGGTGGTCTGGTCGATCACATAGGCCGCGCGGGCCTGTGTTTCGAACGCCTGTACGGGCAGGGCCAACAGAAGGGTCGCAATCGTGGCTGCAAAAATACGGATCATGGCAGTTTCCTTTGGCGGTGGGTCAGCTCGACACGGCGTAGGCGTCAGAGAACCCTTCGGTCTTGATGGATTTCAGCAAAGTGTTCATCTCGGATTTCGAACCGGCCGGGCCGACGACGACACGCCAGAACGCCTTGCCGTTGATCTCGCTGCGCTTGACGGTGGGCAACATGCCCGCGCTGCGCATCTGGTTGGCGGCGCGTTCGGCATTTGCCTCGACGCTAAAGATACCGATCTGGACAAAGGGTTTCGCCAGCGATGACGCAGGCTTGGCCGCAGCGGGTTTGGGGGCTACAGGAACGGCGGGCTTGGCCGCTGCCGGGGCGGCTTCGATCGCGGTGCCTGCGGTAACGGCGACGGGGTCCAGTGCGGTCTCGGTCACCTCGGAAGGGGTTTCAATCGTCCCCTCGGGGGCCGCGTCGGGGGCAGGGCTGTCGGCCTCTTGTCGGCGTAGGGCGGTCACGTTGAGCGGCGCCGGCGCACCGGCAAGGATACCAAGGGCGGCGGCAGCATCTGATGACATTTGCAGCTTGGGGCCGGGCAGGTCGCGTTCACGGCGGAACAGCGCCCCAATCACAAACTTTCCGTTGGTTTCGTTGCGGATGATCACACGTTCGGGGTCGGTCACGTCGGGATGCGCCACCCAGACGCCGCCTAGACTGGGGCGACCGTCCCAAAGACCCTGATCGCTGACCGAAAAAACCTCGGGCGCTTCGACATCACGTTCCACCAGTTTGGTAGAGTTAGAGGATGCCGCAGCCGCGCCTTTCTGACCGCCGGACAGATTGCCGACCGCGTCACAGCCCGCCAAGGTTGTCATCATCAGCAAGACCCCCACCGTGCAGCGAAGCGGCCGGTTGCCTGAAAAGGGGTGAAGCCTGGGGCTGTTCATGTCCGTCGTCCTTGCCTGCTGGCGCGGGGTTATCCGCCGCCGCCTGATCGCGCCGTCAATACGGCATGTTTGATGCCCCATTGCCGGGGTCTTTGGGCTACACTAGCGCGGGTGCAGGGGCTTTGGAAAGGCTGACAGCCCCGCGTCGGCAAATTTCCCCACCCACACCGAAACCCGACCCACATGCGCCTTCCTGCACCGTCTGCTGGCGCTAGCGGTTTAACGACATGTCCGTCAATTTCGAGGTTTGCAGAATCAATGGCATCCCTCTATGCGGTGCGTGCTGCGGAGGAGTGGCAGAGTGGTCGAATGCACTGGTCTTGAAAACCAGCGTGCGTGAGAGCGTACCGTGGGTTCGAATCCCACCTCCTCCGCCATATAAAATTAATTTTTAAATCTATATCAGATACTTAGGGGTTCCTGTCTTTTTGTTGTCCCCCATTTTGTCCGCCAATTCGAATCCCTATGACAGAGTTATTCGACTCTCATGTGCAAAGACGCCTTCGAGCGAAAAATTTACCAAGTAATCGTTCGGTGTGAGATTGTGCTCAATGTAATAGCGTTTGTTGCCATCTAGGTCTGATGTAAGGTCGAAAACAGAGTTCCTCGAAGTTAGTTCAAGAATTTGCAATGTAGCTGTTATTTTCCCAGCGGAGCTCGTCCCTGCTAGCTTGAAGTTCACGCGATTGGGTGACGTATCTATGTGGTCTACCGCAGTATGGCGGTTAAAGAACAAGCCAGCGCCAGTCGTCGTTCTTACCAAAGGTAGGTAGTGGTCTAGACCCATACTTGAAAGTGAGTATTTCAAAGTTGCCAGGTCCGCGTCGGTTCTAACCACTATGAATTTCAATGTGTCAGCCAGATTTAATCCTGACCGAGGAAGTACTTCCGCGCACCTTTGACGGGTTATCTCTTGGTTTTGATGCGCACTATCATGATAGATATAATCGAAGTTCAATTCATCAAATCCATCATCGCCATCGTAAACTGTTGTGGAATGACTCTGCATGTTCCCACAGGAAAAGTGAGTGCCGTTTCGAACAAGAACAGAAGCCGAGTCGAACATCAACATGACCGTGAAGCCCGCATGCTTACCACCATAATAGTCAGCAACTTTCCGAATGCCCTCAATATGAAACTGCGTTGGGTTTCTAGGTCGAAAATAAAGCCGCGCATAGTCATGTGCAGCGTCGGTCGAATTGATTATTGCTTCTGGAGCAATGTCTAACCCAATAAGGCCATTTTTCTTGGCAAAGTTTCGGGATAAAAGGGAGCCCTGATCGAGAATTTTGAGTGCGTTTTCGATTGGTTCGTGACGGTACAAAAACCGAGGCCATGACTGCCGATAGTTCTGATACTTTGCTTCATACGTCGACCTATGAGATGTCAACTTTTCAAAACTAATCCCCATGTTAGATAGCTCGTGAAGTGCTAATAGACGTCGCAGAATTTTCCCTGCGCATCTCTATGGCCAAGTTTGGTTTGCCCGAAGCATTGGCCAGATTTATTAGTCGTACATAGGGTAACTCTGCAAAGACTGAAAACACCTTCAAGGCATGCTGGTAGGGCGTTTCAGGCAAGTCAAAGCGACTAACAGGGCTTTTGGTTAGCAGAGACCAGATCTGAAAAATGTCATCTTCACTTGCAAGTAGTTCGCGACAATTTTTCGCTCCGCGAAGCTCTATATCATCACTCATTTCCACAAAGAAACTGCTAGCTAGTCCTACGGCATTTACGCATCCTCGCTTGGTATCCACCACACGACGAAGGTCTTTTACGAATGCCTTATAGTCACTTGGAGAGCGCTCCTCCAAAAGAGGTAAATCATGCTCTGGAACTCCAATCTGCATTTCAAAATCGTGTATAAAAACTGCAATCGGCAGATCATGCAATTTATCTACCATAAGCGGTTTCACTACATCCCAATCCAGCCCGCCGTTCCCGCATCCTAATCTTGGAAAAGCAATCTCACGAATACCGTTTTTTTCGTACGTTTTTCGAAACTCATCCAATCCATCGCGGACATACTCTAGTTTGGACGGGTTGCGCCAATGCTTCTTTGTTGCAAAATTTAGGACCCATTGATCATGCCCTTTCCAGAGCCAAGAACTACCCGGTCGCAAGCCATTACTGTCACATACTTTCTTGTATTCTAAGAACATTGGTGGGAAGCGCTCTTTGAAAGCGGCGGCCAAGCCCTTGCCCATCACACCAACGGTGTTGACTGTGTTTACGACGGTTTGACTATGGGATGTCATCAAGCTGGTACGATGAAATTTTAGCATGATAAATTCATGTCCCGTTCGTCCTCCTCGGTATCGGCAACTGGTGACTAAGAGTCGTCAGTCAGATGTATCGTGTGATTTACTATAAGTACACAAGCCAGTGGTGGGCGCAAAATGTACTAAGACCTTAAGATGCTAGGGTGTCAAAAAACATCTCACGTTCCTCTGAGCTGAGAAGGTGCGCAAATTTGCTCAGAAACAGTTGGTCTGCTTAGTTCTTGCACCACCCAACTTCAAACTGCTTTCTTCGATAAATCAATTGCGACATGACTTTGGGCTTGGATCCTATCCAGTTCGCTGTGCCTGGTTCACCGCCCAGCCCGGAGCTTAGTTGGTTTCCGCGCCCTGACACGCAGCAACGGCTTGGCTCTGGCCACGACTATAGTAAAGGTCGTCTTGAGCTCAAAAAAGGTTCGATACCTTTACCTGTAGTTTCTCAGATAACGTGTATTTCTTCCTTTTTAAGCGACTTTCTACTACATGCCACGGCAGAATTCTCCGCAAAGCCGCACATTGAGAAGCCCCTTTGCTGGGAGCCTTCAATACCGCATCGAATGCTTTGTCTAGCTGTGCCTCGGGTGCGCTCAGCGCCTCAGACAACCAAAACAGCATGGGTGCGCACTGGATGCGGTTATATGCATAGGATGCACCTCTGAGCACTTTGGTTTCACGCCTATACGCGCCGGGACGATCATATTCAGATAGCCATCCAATCCAGTGCTCTTTTTGAGACCTATACCAAGCACCAGAAAACCCAACGCCAACTCCGATTGCTTTTTCAAGTTCTGTGCAGCGGGTGCAACTGTACGGCAGGGGGCGGATATGCGCCAACAGGCCCATGGGTGAAAGCTCTTTCAATCTAGCCTTCCCTCAAATCTCGCGCGCGGTTGATAAGTTCACGGAAGACTTCCTCATGAGTTTTCAAATCCTTGTCGGTGACACGAATTCTATAGTTCCCCCAACGGGCGCTGTATTCAAGGGTCTCAACGCCTGCATCTGCTAGCAGTGCATCCACCTCACCCGTTTGGGGCAGTTTAGGCTCGAAAATCATAAAGGATTTTTTCGGACGGAAGGCGACATAGTTGTTTGCTCTGCCATCTTTGATGAGGCCTACATAAAACTTATTGTATTTAAGCTCGCAAATTGGATCACCTTCCTGCACGATTTTGAACATTCGATCCATCAGTGCGACTGTCTTTGGAGTTCCTTTTTCTTTCTCCCAGTAAGAACGGTCGGTTGGGGCGCTTATGGCATCTTCATCTTCATCGACCAGACCAAGCCGCATCTCGTCCAGCACTTTCGTGAACACAAGGGTGACGTGTTCGCCCACCTCAAAAGCCTGCATTTGAATGGCAACGACTGGCATTGCACCGTTGAACAGAGATATAACGTTCAGGAAGCGGCTGGTGATGTTTTCGGCAACGATGACAGCGCAGTGCTCATATTGAGGGTAGCGTTTCCGTTCAATATCCCAGTACTCAATGGTCCGGATGATGTGGGTTTCGTCAGTAGATCCAAGCTGCAATTCGACCTCATAGCGTTTGTAGGTCTCTGGGTCTTGCATCAGCAGATCCAACCGCCCGGCGCGTGGATGAATGCGTTCACGGTCACGCAGAACGATTTCACCCAAACCAAGGATGGACGGATCATCTGCAATGATGTCCTGAACCCAGTTTTCGGAATAGACAGGGTGGTTCTTGAGAGAAATTGGTTTTGGGCGGGTGAAATTGATCATTTTTTTGATTTGGCCTTTGCTTTGGACTTTGAGGGCTTCTTGGTGGTTGCCTTGGCCTCAGCCGCTGCGCTCTCTTGGTTCAGCTTGAATAGGCGGGACAGGATTTCGTCTTCTGTCAGCAAGCCCGCGCGCCAGTGGTCGCCCCAGCTGTAGGCCTCCGCCACCGCTTCATCGAGCGCCTTATGGGCGTAGTCGAGCCATGCGGGGCGGGCGTTGTAGAGGTTGGTCAGGGTGCGTTTCTTGAGTTTCTTGGCGGCGGCTTCGTCTTTGGGCAGGATGCGGTCGGGGTAGCCCGGCACCACCTCTGGCACGCGGTCCACCAGATCAGCGGGGTTGAGCCAGTTCTCGCGTAATTCGTTCAGACGGGCGGCGGCGGAGGCGATTTTGATGGCGCGCGGATCGGCAGCGTAGTCGGCGGCAGGGATGTTGGGGGTCAGACCTTCGGGGAAGGGAAAGGTTTCGAACGTGGTTGAGGGGGTGTAACGGGGACGATCTTCAAGCGACGTGCCCATACGCAGCGCCCAGAGTTCGTGAAAGCTGGAATGCAGAATACCAAAGGTCGTATCGTCGTCACGGGCGATGGAGTAAACTGATCCAGACGCAAGCATACCGCCAGTAAGCCAAACGAACATCCGGTGCTTTGATACTTCGGGAGTGGCTATAAATCTTCGAAGACCGTTCAGTCCATCTCGCAGTTCAGGCCGTGGTCTTTGATGCAGCCACCAAGTCGCTAGGGTTTTTGGCTCGCCTTTGCGTAGAGGTGGCTTGCCGTTGGAAACCAAGCGCTCGTTTTCTTCTATCCACTGCCGGTTCAAGGTTTCGTAGGGTTGTTCAAAAAGAGCTGCGTCTTCTTGGCTCAAAGATACGCCATAGTCGACACACCATTTCTCAGTGAGTCGGCGGGTCAAGTCCATGCCATTGAACCACCTGCGAATGACGGAGTCGTTTTTAAATCCATTGGGATTCGTAGGTGCCGCAAGTAAGGCATGTGCTTGGGCGGCGCTAATTTCGAAAGGTCCGCCAAATTTGAACCCCTGAAAAGCGAGTTCTGTATTAGCTGCTAGCAATTTCGATTTCGTGATATCGTGGCCCATGCCATTTGCTGTTAGGTCCGATAGGATGCAATCAACAATTTTGCCATCAAGTTTGACGAGTTTTGCCGTTCCTGTTTTGCAAAAGCTGATTAGGGAAACTCTTACGGCGGCCCCTTCGACGGTCCACGCTTCATCACTCCACGCTTCAAAAATCTGACCATTTTCTACGAAAGGCTTAAGGACTTTTCGATTAATTCCACCACGTATGGAGTTGGTCGATACTAGCCCGGCTTTTTCTAGGTTGCCTGTCTGCATCTGCTCCCACGCTTTCACAAACCAATAGGCGACCAGATCAACACCGCCCGGGGTGTCATTGTAAGCTTTGCGCAGGGCAACGGTGTAATCCTCCCCCAGCTCGGCAATCATCTTTTTGTTGCCTAAAAAAGGCGGATTCCCAATTACCACATTAGCCTTAGGCCACTCGGCTCGGGTGTCATCTGCATTTAATACGGCGTCACGGTTCTCTATCGTGTTTAGCGTGCGTAAAATTGGGTTCTTGGCCGCCTCAAATCCATTCCGGCGCATCCATTGGATCTCTCCAATCCAGACCGATACTCGGGCAAGTTCTGCCGCATAACTGGATAGCTCAATCCCCAGTACCACCTCTGGCCCCAGCTGGGGAAAGCCGCGCGGCAGGCCCAGTGCCTCTGCCTCTAGGTTAACGCGGTGTTCGATGTTTTTCAGCTCTAGCAGCGCAATATAAAGGAAGTTGCCAGAACCGCAGGCAGGGTCCAGCGCGCGAAACGCTTTGAGCCGTTCGATAAATCCAAGGTGTAGCTTTTCCGCCTTATCCAGCGCACGGGTGGCAGCGGATTTCTCTGTCGTACTCAGCAGCTTTGTTTTCGTCGCTTTGGGCGCTTTGTCGAGTTGCGCCTCAATCTGTGCCTTAACTTCTGCCCACTCGGCTAACAGCGGCTGGACAATCACCGGATTGACTATCTGCATGATTTTATCGCGGTCGGTGTAATGCGCGCCAAGCTGGCTGCGTTTGGCCGGATCAAGCCCGCGTTCAAACAGTGTGCCAAGGATAGACGGGTCAATGTCGGACCAGTCCAACGCAGAGGCACGTATGAGGTCGTCTAGGTCTTCTAATTCCAGTGGCAGCACGTGGTCGCTGTCAAACAGGCCGCCGTTGAACCATTCGACTGTTTCAAAGCCGACAAGTCCTCCCCCCTTCATCGCACCGAACAGCGCCTTGGCATGGATGGCAAAGGTTTCGGGTTTCGGGCGTGCAGTCTTTATCATCCGCTCGAACATCTTATTGGGCAGCAGGTCCACGTCTTCGGCGAACATACAGAACACCAGACGGTTGACGAAATGCGCGACCTCTTGCGGGTCATGGCCACGTTCGCGAAGGCGCTGGGCAAGGTTAGCGAAGTTCTTGGCCGCCTGTTCGGTCAGCAGTTGTCGGGTTTTGACAGGTTTCAGCTTTTCGGGGTCAAGAAAGGCGTTGCGGAGCAGGTCACGGTTGGCGGCGTCTGTCAGGTCTTCGAGGGCAATCTTGTGGACGTTCTGGACGGTGTTGGTCCAGTTGGTATGGATGCGTATCACATCCATGTCCGACACAATCAGCAGGGGCGGGTTTTCCAGTGCTATGGCGTATTGCAGCAGTTGGTCAAACGCCCTGTCGAGGTTGGCTCGTTTGCCTTTGTATTCCCAAGCAAAGCAATCCTTGCGCCAGACGTCTGCCCAGCCTTCGCCGCCGCTGGTTTTGGAAGCGCCTTTTTCGAATGTGAACCAGTCGCCTCTTTTATCAGATGATACCGGGTCATCGACCCCCAGCAAGCCGCACAGGTCGTTAAAATGTGATTGTGAAGCGGTGCGTTCTTTCAGCTCAACGTTGTGCCATTTTTTTATAAATTCTTGCGGCGTCATGATTATTCCTACGGATACCAATACGTTCCACTAGAAGGTGCGTTGTTTGCCACGTCAACCAGAGGTCGTGTGAAAATTGCTATTTGGTGTCCGGCCGTAAAAACATCTCACGTTCCTCTGCGCTGAGAAGGTGGTCAAATTTGCTGAGAAAATGATAGTCCGCTTGGCTCTCGTAGCGCTCAATCTTGGAACGCTTTTTTTGATACGTCTGTTGCCACATGCCCTTAGGTCTGGGTGGAATACTTCTGGCCATTCCTGGCTTGCCACCTAGCGATGCTCGGATTTTGTTCGCTAAGCGCAACTGGCGCTCGTGGCTGGGTTCTGTCTGGCTTGTGTAAGTGACGTTTGCACAGTGGCGGCAAAAAAAATACATGTCGACTGAGTAAAGCCTGACAATGCGGCGGCCGCAGGGAACTCCATTCTTGATGCTTGGGCAGATGAAATAGGGGCGCGTTCCACCAAAATTGCAGTCGGTTAGAGCAATTGTGATGGCTAGCGTGATATGTACCCAATCTTCCCCGTTTTTTCGCGTTTTGTAATTTAGGATGAATCGCCCAGCCTCAGCTCGGTAGCCTACTCGGCTAACTTCAGTGCCATTCACGATATATGACCAGTAGCCCTTACTACCAGGGCGCAAGCAGCCTGAGCGCTGAACATCTTTGATGCTTAACGAGTTGCAATTTTCAGCCTTCTGTTTACTTGGACGCAGTCCTGAGCCATGTCTGTTCATCAGTGCTCCTGATACTTCCCGAAATCACTTGGAAATTTCGTGGTTTGGGGTGAAAAACCAATGTTCTCCAACGGTTTTTGAGGTCAGCTTTCCAGCTTCTGTTTGGCTCACTTTTTCTATCTGCCGATGGTAGATCTATATATGTCCTGTTTTTTGGGACGCACGTTTGTCCAAATCAGCCAAAACCGTCCTCGTTTTTGGGACACTTTGCTTACATTCGTCTGTTTGTGAGCGCCCGTGTCCTGAAAATTAGGACGCAGTGTCCACTTTTTTAGGCGGGGTTTTTAAATTTTCTGTCCAAGACATGAATAACTTCCGGGCGGGCTTCATGTCATCGGTTGCTTCTTCCTCCAGTGCCCAAACGGATGATTTCCCGACACCTGATGGACCAAGGTAGGGTGCTTGCGTCATTCGAATAAATCCTCGTTCCTGCAACTCCAGAAACCAGCCGCCAACTGTGTTGCGATTAACATTCAAAGATTGCGCTGCGCTCCTGTGGCTAAGAATAATGTGCCCATTGTTTGATCCATTATAGCGGCGCTTTAGTTCTATATAGAGTGCGCGTGGACCAGGCTTGAGCGTCGTCCATGCCTCCGAGGCTTGCAGCCATTCGGGGAGCTGGACGAACCGCCCACCCCCCTTTTTCTTGCGCTTGTATGGTTTGCTCGCCATTTAGATTTGCCCTGCGATGCACCAGAATAAGAATTGTTGGCATGATTGGATTGGTAGAATACGCTTCTTGATCAGATGGCTATCAAATGGCGTGATAGTCATGATGCGTTGGTCGGACCGTTCTGTGCACATTCTACATCTCTGTCTCTAAAAATTGGACTCCGGCACCACAGGAAAGGACGTAACGTGCATGCATGCCGGGGTAGTTGCCTTTGTGCGATTCAGTGTGGGTTTCGATTGGAATACCCAGCTCACGAAGGGCAAAGATATAGGCTGACCAGCGGGGTGCGGGGCGGGTCATTGACGTCACGCCCGTATGTCCTGCTTGGACCAGTTGGACCATTGCCCAGCCTAAGCGACCTTTAAGTTCAAACGTGCGGGATTGTTCGCTCAAGTTGAGCGTTACTCGGACTTTCATATATGCCTCATTGATTTGAGAGGCGCGAAACGATAGGTTTTAAGTGTTCAAACGACCCAGCGCCCGCGCTAGTCTTGCTATTGCGTGGGCGTTGCTTATTTGTCGCCCTTAGAAGCTGGGCGGGATGCCAGCCATTCTATCACGGCGCTTTCAGGCCACGCCACGGCGCGTTTGCCTATACGGACTGGGCGAGGAAAATCGCCAGCCTCCATCATTGCGTAAAGGGTTGAGCGGCTGAGTCCAGTGGCGGCCTCAACTGCTGGTCGGCGTAAGTGGTGTTCTGGCACGTCGCGGTTCCTTTCGGGATGTTGCGGTTTGTGCTGGAATACTTGCCGTCACAGATGCGCTAGGATAGTCACCGACGTTTCAAAAACCTTACCTGAGGCTGCTTTTTTCTGGAGGCGGATAATGGGGGGAAATCTAAAATCTTATATGAGTTATATATTATTTACATATATAACAATGACTTATGTCGATTGCCTAGGTTGGGCTTACCTAAGGAAAAATGGATTTTCGTATCAGTCTAATTTCTCTGGTGGGCAACCAAATCCATAGTTGTCAACTTTGCTGGCTGGCTTTTCGCAGGGTTCGCAGTCAACCTCAGGCGTGGAGGTCGCGCCACCCTTTATGTTCCAATTTACAATTTTCGCGATTTCTTCTGCCGCAGTAGGCGAGACTACACCCTCGTTGGCCAGACCATAGCCGGCACCGTTTGAAAGGACCCAATCTTGAATAGTCCTCTTTACGCTTTTCCCACGCGACGCCTTATTCACCGCTTTCCAAGCCGCAACTGCACAAGCCAGCTTTGCCGAATAGCGAGGATTTTGCTGGTTTAAAAAGCTACTTTGGTTGCCCGATGGGAAGAAAAAATTAGGATAAATACCGCGCTCAGCCAGCCATTTCTTAATGGCATCAACTTCAATTGTGGAGTTTTCCCAGTTGGGCTCTCTCCAGATAAATAAATCCGCTCGTCCCCGAATATCGTCAACCGTAAAGTTGAGCTTTGTGTCTCCGAAATACATGCTGGTACTAGACCCCTCGGTTTCATTTCGAGCGATCAACAGGTCAAAACTAGCTTTCTCCTCTTCTGGACCAAATTCAACTTCGCCAAAAATTCCGTCGTGACCGGCGAATGTATGCCGTCCCCTCATTCCATGAGCAAGATTGGCCTGTAATTTGTTTGTCATTATTGAATTCCTGAGCGCGTCGAAAGCAGCATCAAAGCCTGCGTGTTGCCAAGTTTTTTTGGTGCGTTCTCCGAGGTCATCCACGTAATGTTCGCTAGGGTCGCCACCAGCAATGAGTATGGCCGTGTTAACAACGGACAAGTTGTCAGCGAGACCCCAAAGTTCGAGTGCGTGCAATTTAAGAAATCCTTATAACTGTTTTTTGGGAACGATGGAGAATTTGGACTGCCCATCGTTCCATCAGAGTCTTGCGTTTGTCAAAGAAGTCCGACCGCGCATAAGCGGCCTCTGCCTTATCCTTCACCGTATGGGCCAGCGCGGCCTCCGACACATCGCGGGGCGTGTTGGTGCGCTCCTGGGCCCATGTCTTGAACGAGGTACGAAACCCATGAACGTCCACATCATATCCCAGCGCCTTGGTTAGTTTGGATAGCGTCATGTCAGAGAGCGGTTTGCCGTGTTTGGTGCCGGGGAACACTAGACCATCGCCTGCCCCTAATTTGCGGGCCTGTGAAAGCACTTCAATAGCGCGGGGCGATAGCGGGACGCGATGCTCTTTCTTGGCTTTCATGCGGTGCGCTGGGCGCGTCCAGATGGCGCGATCCAGATCAAACTCCGACCATTCCGCTAAACGTACCTCGCCAGACCGTGATGCTGTCAAAATAACCAGTTCTAATGCCAGTTTGGTGGCGTCCCCTGCATCACATGCTTCGAGAGCGATGAGAAATTCAGGCACTTTGTCATAGGGCAGGGCTTTGCGATGTGCTTGGGTCTTGTCCTGTTTGGGTAGGGCTTGGGCGATGGCGTCCGCAGGGTTGTCTTGCCTCCATCCGTTTGCCACGGCCCACTTCATCACGGTGCCGATGCGTTGACGAACCCGCCGCGCCGTTTCGGGCTTTTCCAGCCATATGGGTTGCAGCACGGCGAGCACATCAGCGGTTGTCACCTCTGACACCTTTAACTTGCCGATACGGGGGAAGGCGTAGGTTTCCAGCGTCGATATGAATTGCGCCGCGTGTTTCTTGTTTCGCCATGTTGGTTCGTGTATTTTGTGAACCTTGCGCGATGCTTCCTCAAACGTCAGCAAAGCCTCTGAGGCGCGCTTGGATTGCAGGGGGTCACCGCCCGCCCGCGCCAACTTGCGGTTCTGTAGCGCGGCTTCCCGGGCCTCTGCCAAGGTAACGAGCGATGCGCTGCCCATGCCTATCTCGGTCCGCTTGCCGCGTATCATGATGCGCTGCACCCAACGCTTTGCGCCCGATGTATCGACCTTGAGAAACAGGCCTTGACCGTCTGTGTACTTGCCGGGAGCAGTGACGGTGCGCACAAATGCAGCGGACAGCGCCTTTTCAGCCCGCTTGCTTGGTTCGGTTCGTTCGATAGCTGTTTTCGCGTCCGCCATTCCGTCCCCCATTATTATCTGGAATGTGGGGGACGGCACTGGAACAATCAAGACTTATATGGGGGCTAAGATATTGAATCTAGTTATTTACTGGAATGGGTTGGAATGCACGCGGGCGGACACCTCCTCCGCCACTACACCTTTTTGCTGAGTTTGAATGGACCGCTTTAGGCGGCCTTTTTCTTTTGTTTGCATGGATTTAGCCCCTGCCGTCGTTTACCTTGAGTTTCTTTCGATAGCGTCTATATTTGTTCCTTGAGTGGTATGGAATGTGGTATTTTTGAATGACCCTATCTGGTAAGCTGACAAAGAAACTGGTCGAGAATCTCGGCGCTGGGCGGCATGGTGACGGCAATGGCCTTTATCTCGTAGTCGATCCGTCAGGCGCACGCCGTTGGATCGTGCGGGTGGTCGTCAAAGGCCAGAAGAACAAAAAAGGTGCGCCTCTGCGCACTGACTTTGGTCTTGGGGGCGCGGATATTGTGCCCTTGAACCAAGCGCGCGAACGGGCTCTCGAATATCGTCGGATGGCCAAGCAAGGATTGAACCCGCGTTTTCACGCTCGCCAAGAGGTGCCTACCTTCGAAGAGGTGGCGCAGCAGGTTCACATTGACCGGATACCCACGTGGAAAAATGCCAAACATGGCCAACAGTGGATCAATACGCTGCGCGACTATGCTTTCCCCAAGATCGGGCGCATGCCGATTGATAGCGTTGATCAGCCCGAGGTAATGATGTGCCTTGCGCCTATCTGGACCGAGAAACATGAGACGGCAAAGCGGTTGGCGCAAAGGGTCAAGACAGTGCTGGACGTGGCGCGTTCAAAAGGGTTTCGCACAGGCGAGAACCCCGTCACGGCGATTAAGGATGCCGGAGCATTGCCAAGAGTCAAAGCCAAGGTGAAGCATCACAAGGCGATGCGGTGGCAGGACGTTCCAAAATTCTATGCGGGTCTGCAAACACGAAAAGCGATGGCCGCGAAGGCCTTGATGTTCACCTGTCTGACGGGATCGAGAACGGGAGAAGTGCTGGGGCTGCGGTGGGAAGAGATCGATTTTGAGGCGCAGCTTTGGACGTGTCCGGCAGATCGCATGAAGACCGGCGAAGCCCACCGTGTGCCGCTGACGGATGAGATGCTCTCGATCATTGAACCATTAAAAGAGCTAAGGTCAGATTTTGTGTTCGAAGGTCAGAAGCGTCACAAGCAACTGTCCAATATGTCGATGCTCATGCTGTTGCGCCGAATGGATGTGGAAGGGGTCACAGTTCACGGCTTTCGATCCACGTTCCGCGATTGGGCATCCGAGGTCGCAAATGTGCCGCGTGAGGTTGCCGAGAAGAGTTTGGCGCACTCTGTCGGGTCGGATGTTGAGCGGGCTTACGCCCGCTCGGACCTACTGGATAAACGACGTGCATTGATGCGCGATTGGTCTCAATTCGTCGCAAGCACAGCTGGATAGAGGCCGCGTCGATGAAAACGGTGTATATTACTGACACGCAGCTTCAGTTCATTGAGATGTTCAGGATCGCGCTGAGCGCGCCTGACAATCCACAGCGCCTTCGTGGGATTTTTAATTTGAAGCAGGAGGTGGCGGCGCATGTGGACGAGCTGATCGTGGATGGGCGCAGCGAAGAGTGGATGTCTGCCAACGCGGAATTCTTCAGGCGCAGTGCGCTTGATGCCCCGGTACGTCGAGCGGCTGCCGCTGAGTTTTCTCAGACCGAACGTGAGTTTGAAGGAGGCCGGGGTCGGAGCAGAGAGAAGAAGCTTAATATCGCTGAATACATTGGAATGCGGGTATTGCTTACGATTAAAGAGGGAAAGTTTGAGGGTCTTCAAACCGAAACCGGGATACTTGAACAGGTGCGCTACTTCGCCCAGCAAGAAAAGATATTCGGAGCGCAGGATCACGACACGCTCAGAAAGATTTGGAGTTCGTACCGAGGGGTTGTTCACTTGGGTATGGCGATGGACTTGCACGGAGACAGCGCGCTTCCGTCAATTGACATGCTAGCTCTAGCTGAACAAATTCGCATGGAATTTTGCCGTAATTCTCCGAGGAGTTCGAATAAGCCCTACGTGGATGAAAGCGAGCAAATTTCATTCTTTTTAAATCAATGATTTAGGGTCCCCGATTTAGAGATCGGGGACTGACGGTCATTTCTGATCTGAGCTTATCCGTTCGTTGTAATCCGCAGCAACGAAAGGAAAGCAGACCGTGTCCAATCTCTTCGAAAACAATCGCAACTATGTTCTGGGTGATGCAGAACTCGACATAATCGGGGATCGCGAAAAGCTGGCGCAATGGCGTCACAAGATGAAAGGCCCGGCTTTCTATCGCCTGGGCCGCAAGATCATCTATCGCGGTTCCGATCTGAATGCATGGGTCGCGGCAAATCGCGTTGATCCGTCTCAGAACGCGTGAGGTGTAGAAATGTCAAAAAAGACACGCCAAACGCGCGAAGACCTCGACCTTTTTTCCATTGCCGGACTCTCTGAGCATACGTTTCATCGGGACGACAAGCTGAAGTCTTCGCAGCCTGTAGCCAAGTCTAATTTCACGAAACAAAGGAAGGCCACCTCTGCTGCCTCAGTAGAGGAAGCGCCAAACGAGCGCTACCTGCGAGACTCGGAGGTGGCTCACCGCTACGGCGTAACCCGTCAGACAGTGTGGCGCTGGGCGGCGCAGGGGGCACTGCCGGAGCCGATCAAGCTATCGGTGGGTGTCACTCGCTGGCGACTTTCGGATCTAGCCGCCCACGAAATTTCTTTGCCGAAGGGGGCCAAAGGGAAAGTGGTCCGCCCGAACCGCTTGAAGACCCCCAATGCGGGAGGTCAGCAATGAGCCGCTCTTACCGCAAAATTCGTCCACAGCAAGCTATGGTCTATTCGGTTGACGAAGTTCAAGCGCTGTTCGGCGTACATCGCAATACGGTTTCGAACTGGGTGGGCTCCGGCCTGGAGCCGTCAGATGGGTCGCTGCCTCAGCTCTTCCGTGGGGCTGAACTAAAGCGCTTTCATGCTGAACGAGTAGAGCGCACTCGTCTGAATCTGCGGCTGGGAGAATTCAAGTGTGTTGCGTGCGGCAATGCGGTTTTTCCGGAGCTCAGCACTATCACGTTCCAACGCAAGGAAGGTCGCGCTAGCCTCGCTCATGCGACGTGCTGCGACTGCGGGGCCGCTATGCTCAAATTACTGGGTGCGACGGAGTGCGACAAAGTTGAAGAATGCCTCGATACCAACACGCCGCTGGCGCTCATAGACGAAAGCAAGTTGGACTCTTCGGCTGGTATTGTGAAGAAATCGGGTTCTCGGGGAGTACGATGGTTCACTATCAACGACCGGGTGATTCACGAATGGCAAGCATTCGCAGGCAAATATGACCCGAAAACAGTGCAAGCGCATCTGGTCAGCATTCGCGATTTTGAAGCGTTCTTGGGGGGCGTCCAACTTAGCAAAGTGAAGCCGAAGTATGCCGGACAATATCGCGATCATCTGGTTCGCCTATTGGACCAGTCGAAGGATAAAGGCGGTCTCAGCAATTCCACTGTTCGTCATAGGGTTTCCCACCTCAAAGCTTTTTTCGAATGGCTTCGTGGGCAGGAGGGCTACCGCCGCTTGAGTGCTAGCATCCCAGACTACTTCGCCCTCCGTCGCAGCGTTTCAGCGCCGCAGTCAAAGATGCAGTGCAAAGAGTACCCAACGCTTGATCAAGCGTGGCGCATGGTTGAATTGATGCCGGAAAAGAGCGTCATCCAACGCCGTGATCGCGCAATGATTGCTTTTGCCTTCGTCTCGGGTTTCAGGGCAGCCGCTCTTTCCGCCCTTCGCATCAAGCACGTCGACTTTGACGGCCTCTCGGTCGTGCAGGACGCAAGGGAGGTTCCTGCCAAGAACGGCAAGACCTACCGTGCAAAGTGGTTCCCGCGGACGGAAGCGTTTCAAGAGATTTTTTTGGCTTGGGTGAGGGAATTGCAAGACCTTGGTTTTGAGTCCCAAGACGCCTTGTTTCCAGATAGCAAGAAACTTGTGCCGCGGGCGTTAGGCGAGACCCCGGTAAAGCCTTTGGCTTCGAGTAAGCCCTTGCAGGACGCTTTTGCAAAGGCGTCAGAGCGGATTGGCAGATCTTACACGCCTCATTCTGCACGACATACCCTGAAAGCACTAGGTGCACAGATGTGCCGATCACATGAACAACGCAAAGCCTGGTCGATGAACCTTGGTCATTCGGACGAACAAATCACGGAAAAGCACTACGCGAAGATGTCCCAAACTCGCAGTAGTGAGCTTATGGATGCCTTGTGCTCTGATCTGGTCTTCACTGAAGAGGAAAACGAGATGATCATCGACTTCTATCAGCACCGCTTCCTCCGGGGCACAGCGGAATATTCTGCGGCAAAGGGCCTGGCGGAAAAGCGTGACAAGGCACGGGGGGAATGCGATGTACTCGAATAGTCCGTCGACGACTTGCCACCTGCAACCCTTATCGGTATCTTAACCGTGCTTCTGATAATACTGCGCCCGCAGCGCGTCCTGTCTGATGCATCGCACCACAGTATTGTCGAGGATTAACTAACGTTCGGTTTGGGTCGTTCGCATTGATCGACACCAAGGGCGGATTCCAGACCTTCGCTGCATGTGCAAGGTCGAGGCGGTCTGTTCCAAAATCAGTGATACCTTCGAGATATGCTGCTGTTCCCAAAAGGTTTCGCACACGCTATGGATGTGTCAAAAATGCATTATTGATAGTGGCTGGCAGGGTGATGAAGAAAAGTGAATTAGCTCAGACGATTATCGATGGTGACGCCGATGGACATCTTATGTCGACCATTCTTGACTTTGAATACAAGGACAGAAAACGCGAGCTCGGTGGCTTCTTGGCGGAATTACATAACTTGGGTCAGATTTCTCTGCTTTCAGATGCCAATCTTGAGGCCATTCGAAAGCTTGAGCACAACGAATTCTGGATGATATTCGGCGTGTTGTCTGACGCAATTGAGCACGTGGCGGATGATTACCTCTCTGTGCAGCAGTTTGCCGAGTGTCTGGTCGAGAGAGCGGGCAACGATGGGGCTTCCAACACCCCGTTTGTGTCATTCGTTCGTTGGTGCGAGAAACATCCCTCACAAGCCAGAAAAATTGTAATAGGCGCAAAAGACGGCCGAGAGGACTGCCAACGCTCCTGCGTGTTCGCCTTGCAAGGCATCAATGACTTTGGGTGTTTGGAAGATTTCTTAAAGGACAGTAGAGCAGAAATTCGATCCATAGGATTTCGCGCCTTAGGAAGGCTCAAGGATATGACATCACAGGATGACAAAACTGCCGTAGATGCTTGCTTATCGGAAATTCAAAGCCCGTCTTCTAATGATGCGCGAAATGCTGCTATTGAAGCCGTTTTCCGCATTTGGGAAAAGCAACCGCGCAAGGCAAAATATCGGCAAGATGAAGTGATCAAGTTCCTTCTCGTCCAGCCAACAGATGAAGACTTGGTGCGGCTTTGTGCAATGCTTTTCTATCACAAGAATTCATCCACAGGGCAAACTATCAATGCAGTATTGAGTAGAACACAAAGCATATCCTCCAGCTTCGAGACAGCAAGCCACTGGATAGAAAGCGCCCTAACTTGGAAAGATGATCGTTGGTCATTCAAGGAGGTGGTCGCATTCATGGAGGCCATGGTTCCGCACTTTGAGCAGCCAGCAAAGAGCAAGCAGTTTCATAGCTTTTGCGAATGGATTTGGGAAGAACCTGCAAACGCTTCATACCTTTTCGCGCGCTGGCTCAATTCTGGCGACTTCTCCTTGTGCAGCTTCTTGGCCGAAATGGTCAGTGGCGGAGATAAGGGAGCAGCGCTATCACTCCACCCGCAAGACTTACCTCCAAAAGCGGTAGATCAAGTCTTTCTAGCCCGAAAATGTATCGGCTTCCTTTGGCTGCATGAGATCACGGCAGCATCAATTCTGCTCAGTCTCGTCGAACACGGGCATCCAGATGCTGCCCCTGAGATTGAAGGACTTCTTTGGGAGCCGCTTCTGCTTAGCTACTCCAGTGAGCTGAGGCCTTATCTTGAACAACAAGCGACGCATGCTTCCCCGACTGTGGTTCGGGTGACACAAGACCTGATAGCGCGACACGCAGCGTACATCGGAGGGCTGGAACAGGCGCAGGACCTAAGCGAACTTGAGCCTTCAAATGAGGCGAGGCGGGCGGCGGCGATCAAGGATCACCAGAGGAACACAGATATCCATAAGCAAGCGCGAAAGATGTCGGTCTTTGGCGATATGTTTCACACTGCTACGATGCTTTATGGACGCAAGAGCTTTAGTCTGGTGACTGGTGCTGACGGCAAAAAGTTTCCAAACATCACCCGGCTCAGCGAACACTCCTATAGCTTTGAGTTTCCGCGTTTGTCTGTAGTCGACCCGGTTGGCTTTAATGGTCTGCTCGTCATTTGCAGGATCGAGCAGAGGAAAATCCAATGAAACTTATACTTAAAGAATACTTGTCGTCTCTTAAGGAGCGGGGTGATCTTGACAAAGCACTGCTACCAAACCTGCTGTCGGCGATGGGTTTGCAGGTTCTGAAAACTCCAATGATCGGGACGCGCCAAGATGGAGTTGACATTGCCGCTGTAGGGCGCTTGCCAGATGACGACCAGAAGTACCTTTACCTGCTTTGCGTCAAAGCAGGAGACGTAGGCCGTACTGATTGGGACGCTGGCCCGCAATCAGTGCGCCCGGAGCTACAAGAAATTCTAGACGTCTACATAGGTTCAAGGATTGCAAAAGAGCACCAGAGTTTACCAGTCAAAATCTGCCTCTGCATGGGCGGCGAACTAAAGGAAACGGTTGAAGGTAACTGGGCTGGGTTCACTCGGAGGAACGCGACTGACGAAGTTCATTTTGAGCTTTGGAATGGGGATCGGCTTGCCGGATTTATGGAAAAATCTTTGCTCGCTAGGGAACTGCTGGACGAAGCAGCGCGTAGACATTTCCAGAAAGCCTTGGCAATGGTGAATGAGCCGGAGGCCTGCTACGAGTATACGAGAAGTCTTCTTGGTGTCATCCTACCATCAGAAGACTTAAAGGATAAAGAGCGTCTGTTGAGGCTCAGGCAGGCGTATATTTGCATTCACGCCATATGCGCTTGGGCAATTGAAGCGAAGAGCCTCGATGTCGTTTATCGAATATCTGAGCTGGGCTTGCTGTTCTGCTGGGACACTATGAGGGAGCAGCCAATCAAGAAGAAGCCGACCAAGCATCAAGTTGCTCTGACGGAAATTTTAGATCAGTACGTTCGGCTCTATCTGATGATGTCCGAGCTGTATTTTGACAGGGTACTTTATCCTCATGCTGAGACACTTCATGCCCTAACGGTTTCTGTAAAATCGCGTGAAGCAGTCGATGCAAATCTTGCGATGTTCGAGCTACTTGGTCGTGCAGCCACTCGAGCGATCTGGACGGATTTGTTCGGAAAAGCTCTTTCGGAGGGGAACGCCGATTTCGCACGCAGCCTGAACGAGCAGACGACGAAGATGTTAGACATGTTGGTAGCCATGATTAACAACAACCCGACTTTGGGCTCTCCGTTCAAGGATGACCATATGATCGAGGCCGCCTTGGTAATGTATCTCGCGCAACAAACATCGTCAGGCAGGCGGTTTATGCCATGGTTCCATTCAATGGCTGAGAACACGTCGTTCGCGTTATTAGCCAATGCCAGTTACCCGACGTGCTTTCGCGACTACAACGATTTGCTCGCTCATCCTGCGAGTAGTGAACCGGAATATCGCGATGAGGCTTGCGTTGGCAGTGTCCTGTATCCCTACCTATTTGTGTGGCTTCAGTACGGTGCGGACCAAAATTCTATTGAGGAGTTCTCCAGCCGGCTTTCGCAAAGAATACCCGAGTGCACACATCAGGCATGGTTCCCAGATGAGGAAACAGACCAGAAAATCTGGCGTGGGAATACCTACCATGGGATTTGTGTAACTGATCTGTCGCCAGCACGTGGACATGCGGAGATAGCAGAAAGCCTGAACCTCGCAATCAAGGAGTGCGACGCCATACTTGAGATGACGGCGATCAAAAGAGGTTTAGTTCCCTTATTACTTGCAGCATGTAGGCACTACCGCTTGCCAGTTCCCCCAACGCTTTGGATGCCGCCGCAAGGTGCATCGAAGGCGGCTGAGCCAAAGTAACAGTAAGCGTTGAGAAAACAGCATTTATGCATTGTTGGAAGCTGCGCTGCAGCATTAGTAGGCGATGCGAATGGCAGCTTCGGGCCGTCCGTGAAGACGGCCCATTCGTTTAGATTTCGATAGCTTTGAACCGCCCCGGGTTTACCGGAGAGTAAAACTCTCCAAGGATGACCCTTATGACACAACGCAAACATACCCCGTGACCTGCCCCCCGAGGCTCCCTCATTCATAACGAGAGTTTGCGGGTCTGGGTTTCATATTCTTCGTCGTCAGTTTGGGCAAGCGCGTCTTGCGCGGAGCCCTCAAATTGCTCAAGCGCTCGACGAGCTTCTGCCGGTGTTTGGTTCCCAAGCGATGAGTGCGGCCTGACGTTGTTGTAGTCGTATCGCCAGAGTGCCAGCTTGCGACGGGCGTCATCCAACGTATCGAAGATTTCCTCATTCAACAGCTCGTCGCGCAGGCTGCCATTGAAGCTTTCTATGAAGCCATTCTGCTGGGGTTTGCCGGGGTCGATGTAATGCCAATCAACGTCGTTATCACCGGCCCATTTTAGGATCGCACGACTGGTAAACTCCGTGCCGTTATCACTGACAATGCAGGCAGGCTTTCCATAAATACGGACAAGCGCGTCAAGTTCCCGCGCGACACGAGCGCCCGAGATGCTGGTGTCAGCCACCAAGCAGAGGTTCTCGCGGCAACAATCGTCGTTTACAGCCAGCATGCGGAACTTGCGTGACGCGCCGAACGTATCCGACACAAAATCTAAGGACCAACGCTCGCCAGGACGCAAAGCAACCGGCATTGGTGTCCGCGAGCCACGCGCACGCTTGCGGCCCCTGCGCCGTCTAACGCCCAGCTTTTCTTCAGTATAAAGGCGATACAGTTTCTTGTGGTTCATGATCCTTCCCTTGCGTTCCAGCAGCACACCGATCCGGCGGTAGCCAAAGCGCCGTCGCTTGCTGGCAATCGCTTTCATCTCTTCGCGAACTTCTGGATTATCCGGTGACTGATCGCGCCGGACGGTCTTGGGATCGACACCGACAAGCCTGCACGCCCGGCGCTGCGAGATATCATGGTCTCGCATTGCCTTGCGTGCTGCGGCCCGTCGCACATTCGGTGTCGTCAGTTCTTTCCCAGCAAATCCTTCAACACAACATTGTCCAACATCGTGTCCGCCAGAAGGCGCTTCAGCTTGGCGTTCTCATCCTCCAGCGATCTAAGGCGATGAGTATCAGAAACGTTCATGCCACCATATTTGGCTTTGAACTTGTAGAACGACGCGGGACTCAAGCCATGCCTGCGGCACACCTCTGCCGTCGGCATGCCAGCTTCCTGTTCTTTGATCATTCCGATAATTTGGGCTTCAGTAAAACGGCTCTGTCGCATCTGTTTGCTCCTTCGAAGGTTGAGCAAACTCTACATTAAACTGAGGGAAGTTTCGGGGGGCAGGTCACGATTGATGAAAATAATGCCACTCAAAACACGACGATCATCCACACGAGCGCGCCCTCGGCTCTTTGGAAAGTTTGGTCGAAGCCGCTGCATTTGTGTCTCCGTCAGCCAATAAAGAGTGCTCATCATATCCCCTAAAACTGGGGGTCATGAATCACGACAGCGCCACAAGCTCAATCATTTAATGGGTCCTGACCCTAAGTGACTTTGCAAAACGATTGCGCGCGAAGGGCAAGCCACCCAAGGTCATTCTCATCGCAGTTGCTCGAAAGTTGATCGTATTGGCAAACTCATTGCTCGCCAAAATTGTTGTGTGGAACCCAGCAATTTAATACAGTTGCTAGGGGCACCTCAATCGGACACTCTCAGGGGCTATTCAGAGTATACAGCTAAACTGTATCCGAATAACTCATATGAAAGATATATCGTCCAGAATAATAGAAAGATCATGAATGTCATCTATTACTAAATAGTTACCTGATCCAAAATCTAAGTGGAGGCTATCAGTACCTTCAGAAACGTCAAAAAAGCCCAAATTCTTAACCGTAATTCCGTCTGCTCCCAGCATGCTTTGATCAATAACTAAGCTGTCTATATTATTCTGAAAATCAACTATCCGATCAAACCCACTACTAAAAATAAATGTATCGGCACCAATTCCTCCTAAGAGGATATCTGATCCGGCCCCCCCATCAAGGGTATCTTGACCTGAATTTCCCTTTAAAAGGTCTTGACCGTTTCCACCTTCAAGGAGATCCGATCCGTTTCCACCATGCATTGTGTCGTCCCCCGAGCCCCCGGTGATAATGTCATTATTAATTCCCCCGTAGATGTAGTCACTTCCCATTCCGCCTTCTAAAATATCAGAACCAGCTTTCCCATACATGTAGTCATTGTTTGCACCACCAAATATGGTATCTGCGCCAGCTCCTCCTTCAAGAGTATCATTGCCAGTCCCACCGGATATTACGTCCGAATGCGACCCGCCGAAAATTTCGTCGTCACCTTCATCTCCATAAATAATATCCATACCGAAATTTCCGTAAAGTATATCGTTTTGCTCACCACCGCTAATGGTGTCGTACCCATCACCGCCATATATCACATCATTCTCCGAATTTCCTTTAAGAATATCCCAGCCATTGCCCCCCCAAATGGTATCGTCACCATTTCCGCCTTCTATAACGTCAGCGCCGGCATAGCCCTTTAGCTCATCGTTAGTTGCGTCTCCCCGTATGCTGTCATCACCATGTAAACTCGGTGGATAGGTCTCCAGTGTGTCAACCTTGATATCCCCGAGAAATTTAATATCTTCAAAGTTTAGGGGCTTAAAATCAATAGAGCGTACGATTAAAAGTTCATCGTTTGAACTTAAAACGCATCCATCTGATGTGACTTCATGCAATAAGCCTAAGGGACTACCCGTACCCTCCCACTCAGATATATCGATATAGTCTTCAGTGCTAGAGAAGTCACTTATGGTATCACTTTCACCGTCCAAGCTAAGGACAAAATAATCTGCGCCTTGACCGCCGGTCAGTGTATCGCGACCGGTGCCGTCACGCAGAGTGTCCGATCCATTTCCCCCAGAAAGGAAGTCATCGTTCTGACCACCGATAAGAACATCGTTCCCTAACCCCCCGGCCAATTGGTCATGCCCCCATCCGCCATTTAGAAGGTCGTTTCCGCTACCCCCTTCGAGAATATCATGTCCCAATTCACCACGAACCGTATCATCCCCATCGGCACCCGATAGCTGATCATTTCCACCACCGCCTCTTATACGATCATCGGCAATCCCTCCGCTGATCGTATCATTCCCATCTGTAATATATTGTAGTTCCAGCCAAACCAGATCCCACGCCTTGAGCTGGAACGAAATGGTGTCATCCAGATCTTTCTCGTCAGATAGGTAGGAGATAACAGGCGATGACATATCGCTAGTCGCTTCTCCATCATCGCTATTCATGGTTGATATCATCGTGAAATAGGAAGAGGTGGGTGCGAAATCACCAAGATTCAAGCTAACGACTTCATCACGATTGCCGCTTCTTTCGGCCGCAAAAATCGACATGGAACCACCGCTCTCAAAGCCATGAATATCAATCTGACCGTCGATTTCAAAATCGAATAGTGGCTTTTTGTTTATTGCTGCTTGTGAAAGCCACGAAAATGCGACCCCCCCAAATGTCAGGCTCTCATCTACGCTGTTTATTAAGGTTCTATATAGAGCGGAGGGGTATCCGAATGTTGTCGGCCAAAAATTTGCACCATCAACTCCAAATGAGGCCATCTCAAAGAAAGCCTCCACCGTACTATGTGCATATTGCAAACCGCTTGAGTTACCGGCGTTTAAACTACGATCATCCGAACGAATATTTCTCGGACCCCACTCGCTAATAAAGTACTCCAATTCATTCGAGCTTATATGAGCCTTGAACGTTTCAGGCACATATGAAAGAGCATAGTTTCGTTGTTCATCGATTTCTGCGAATCCTCCATCGAAATAAACGTGATCCACGATTCCTGATAGGATATCGATAGAATTTTCGTAATTTATAAATTGGTCTGCAATTTGTTTTGTTTGATCAGTCGCGGATCCTTGTCCAGGAAGTGTCTTTCTAATCCAGTCATTTGGAACCTCGCCCTCATGCTCGTTAAGCATGACAATATCATAGCCTCCTTCAAGGTCAGGCTTGAGAAATACGTCGCGATCGCTACTTGGGCTATATCTATTCGCCCCACAAGTGATTTGAGCAATCGAACCGATATCTGGATAGCTTTCATGCAAAAATACTGTTAATTTTGCCGCCAATACTCCGTACTCGGAAGCAGTCATTATTCCGCTTCCCCAAAATTCGTTTCCAATTTCGAATTTTGATATTGTTACTTCTTTTTGTTCTGCTAGGTATTGAGCCTGCTCAATGTACCTTTTGACATTTTCAAGATAGGCTGGGTCAAGATCTGTACGGCTCCCGTACGTTCCATCTAGTACGGCGTCCCCCGCAGAGGTTGTGAAACCCACGCGGGTTGGAATTACTAGCTGTACCTGAGCGTCTACTTCAGACGCTACCGAAAAAAACTTACTCAGAGAAACGAGATTTTTATCCGCCCCATTCTCATCGACATATGACGTTGCGTCCCAAATACCTGTATTAAATGATACATCTGTGAAAACACTTTCAGTTACACTTCCCCCAGGGAATCTTAAGTTGGTGGTTCCAGTTTCCTTCAGAACAGACAGAAGATTCTCGTCGCTAAAGAATTCATAATCGTATGTTGTTACGAAGTTCGTGCCGAACATAGCTTCACTTACAACATCCTTAGAAAAACTATCTGTTTCAATTACGGTGAAATTCTTCATCTGCAATCTCCTCTGCTTGAAGGTTGCGTCTGTATTCTGCCGGAAATTTGTCGGCAATTCCTCCTGATTGTGTTCGTAATGTGCAGAAATACTATAATTTTACATTTGTTTAGGGGTTTGATGGTGTAAAATCTCACCCGCTAGGGCGTCGATCTGCCAAGATCGTTTTGGTCTTTGCAGTGAATACAGGTGTTCACGTGGCCCACCACCCTGAACCGCCCCGGTTTTACAGGAGGCTGTCAAGTTCTTCTTAGACGATTTTATCGAGCGTGTTCATGTCTGTATAAAACGCCTCCTCAACTACCGTCGGTGTGATATATTCGAGAGGTTCAAGCAGGCGGCGGTTGTTGAACCAATTAACCCGTTTGAGGGTTTCCCATTCGACGGTATCTGAGGATCAGTTCTGCTTTGAACAAGCCACTCATCTTCACTGCCAGCGCCCCGAAGCTCCTATGGTAATCCCCCCATTTTTAACGGGGTCCAGCCGTAGAATTCAGGCGGTTGTTTTCAGTTTCATGGCGGGTGTCATGCCGCCGATACCCATGTTGGGTCGCTCGTTGTTGTAAGTCCAGAGCCATTCAGTTGCTTGGTCTTGTGCCTCCTCAATGGTTTCGAAGATGTATTGCCCAAGCCGTTCGCCGCGAACGGTTCGGTTGTCTTGCGTATCAATCCAACAGCGACGTGGCTGGCCATGTGCGTGGCGATGCCGCTAATAGCTGGATGTGGGGTCTTCATGATGCCGTCTTTGCTAAGAATGCCCAAGCACCGATCCAAGGGGACAGGACTGTGACTGTGATGGGGCGCACTCGCAAGCCCATGCAAAAAGGCTTTGTCGAAAGCTTCAACGGTAAGATGAGGGATGAATGTCTGGACGAGCATCTGTTCGACAGCCGGCATCACGCCCGCCGTCTAATCGCGGCATGGCGCAATGACTTTAACCATCACCGCCAGCACACAAGCCTCGCTGGCCTGACGCCAGCGGAATATGCTAATCGGTCAAAGGAAGACCAATACCTGAACAGAGCTAGCTAATAATAGAGGATTCAATTGCGACTCGGTCAAACCCAGCATCGTTACTTCTGGGTCTCCGGCAAACAAGGGGCGGTTCACTCAACTCATATCCCGTTAACCATATAGTATAATAGGCGTGCTAATATGAACTTGGTGAGAGCAGTCACTCACTAAACTTATCAAATCAAAACTACTATTAAAAAATTTCACCATGCGTGTTCCGTGTTGAGACCTAGATTTCAGATCGAGCACGCATGCCGTGAGCCTCAAAAATTCCTTCAAAAATTGTGTAGGCTCCGGCCTACAAAAGAACAGACTAATGAAGCCATTAGTCACAGACAAACAGATCATAGCAATTATCAAGGAACCGTAAGCTGGCGAAAAGACTATTGACGTGTGTCAGCAGCATGAAGCTGTTTAACCCGAAGCGGCTGCGCATTGTCGCCCGTCGACTTCGAGAACAGACACCATAATATAAACCATGAAGATGACTGGGAAACTAGGGGCTACTCACATTGCACCAATGGAAGCTTGGGATGCGTTCAATGTAAACATGATCAAATCCGATAAATTCGCTTAAGGAAACTTAACAGTTTCCGGCAAAACCGAGGCGATTAACTTCCGCGAACTTCGATGCCTTCATGCGTTTCCGATTCTTCTTCAGCTAAGGAGAATCTAGCGGAAAACACTAGTTATAAACGTGGGCTTTTGGGGGCACAGCGAGTAGTATTGATACATCAAACAGTCTTTTCAGTTTTCCCGGAACGCGCGCGAAAAGTAATCAGTTAACGGTTTCAGCAGATAAGAAAGCGGTGTCCTGTCAGCGGTTCTAATAAACGCCTCCACCGGCATGCCCGGCAGTAAAATCGTCCCTACTGGCAGCCTATCTAGCTCGCCACGAACAAACGCAATTTCTGTGCTAAAATAGGTTTCCCCGGTGAATGAATCATCCACCGCATCTGGCGAAATCCGTAAAATCTCTCCTTCCAATTCAGGCGTAGAGCGCTGATCGAGCGCAGTCATGCGTAGGTTTACGACTTGGCCCACGTTAATCTGATCCACTTGTGTGGGCATAACGCGCGCGACGATCACCAGCGGGCGGTCTTGTGGCACAAGATGCATCAATGGCTCGGCGGATTTTACGACCGAGTTCGGCGTCTGTACGAGCAATTCATAAACGATGCCCGACACAGGTGCGCGAATATCCAACCTTTCAATTTCAGCCTTAAGCGCGAGACGCTTCTCAACCAGTTCTGTTTCGCGATCGCGTAGATCACGCAGGCTTGAGATAGCTTCCTCACGCATATTGGTTCTCAGCATTAGTACTTCAATGCCGATTTCAGTTATCCGTTGTTCAGCTTGAGCTTTCGACGCTATGAGTTGGCCAATCTGACCCTGCAGATTGGCTTTTTCACGCTGAAGCTTTGAAAAGGCTGTCACCTTTGATAATCCACGCTTTAACAAGAACTTCTGGCCGGCTAGCTCTTCTTCTAGTAGCGCTAACTGACGCTCGAGCGCTACACTTTGTGCCTCGATGCCTGTGATCTGCGAGGCGACCTGATCGCTACGTTTGTTTAGATGCTCGGTACGTCGGGCAACGGTGGCCAGACGCGCCGCAAGTAGGTTCGACTGTCCCTCCATTAGCTCTATCAGGTCCTTATTGTTGTTAGCTGCGGCCTTCAGCGCTTTCCCGAATTTAATCCGGCCCAGACTGTCGCGCTCTGCCTCTAAACGCCCGCGGCGCGCCATTAATCCGTAAAGTTGACCCTCGACGATATTCAAACGAGATAAGAGTTGCTGCGGCTCCAGTCTGAACAGCAGATCACCGGCGCGCACTATGTCACCGTCATCAACAAGTATTTCCAAGACCACGCCACCAATTTCGTGTTGTACAATCTGTCGGTCGCCGTCCACTTTGATCTTGCCGGGAGCAACAATTGCCCCAGCGATCTGAGACGACATGGCCCACATAGCAAAACCGCCGAGAAGCGCGAACAGCGCAATATAGCCTACTGCAACAATACGAAACGTCGAAAACGGCTGCGACCCCGAAACGCTCAACGCACAGCCCTAGTTGGTTTGGGTGCCGCTTGAATTTGGGTGTGGTTTTTTACCAATTCCGCCAGAACCTCCTCTCTAGGCCCAAAGGCCACTCTTGCGCCGCCTTCGAGGACTAGTAAGCGATCACATTGCTGGATAGCTGCGGGCCGATGCGCCATAATCAGGACAGACCGGTTCTCTGCTTTCATCTGGCAAATGGAGTGATTCAACGCTAGCGACCCTGAGTTGTCGAGATTGGAATTGGGTTCGTCAAGTACTACAATTACGGGGTCGCTATACAGCGCGCGCGCGAGGCCGATCCGTTGCATTTGTCCCCCTGAAAGGCGTATTTGGCCGGCTTTAATAACCGTGTCATAGCCTCGAGGCAGCCCAAGGATCATCTCGTGAGCGGCGGCGCGTTTTGCAGCAGAAATTACTTTTTCGGTATCAGGTTGGGTTGAAAGCCGAGCTATATTCTCGGCGACCGTACCATCAAATAATTGAACCCGTTGGGGTAGGTATCCGACATGTAAACCTAATATCTCGGATCCATATTGGTCGAGCGCCGCACCATCTAAGCGGATTGATCCACTTGAAGGTTGCCATACTCCTGTCAGTGCGCGGGCCAGTGTGGATTTACCTGATCCGGATGCCCCGATCACGCCGACAGCCTGGCCTGGCTCAAGAGTGAAGCTAACCGACTTCAGTGCGGGAAGTTTTTCACCTGGCGGGGCGATAACTAACGCACGAACCGTCAGATGTGCCCTAGGCTTTGGAAGAGCTGTCTTAGGCTCCTCAGGGGCGACTGCGTCAAGCAATTGCGCAATATTTCTCCATCCGGTGCGGGCTCGCTGTGCAACTTGCCATTGACCAAGTGCCAATTCGACAGGTGCAAGCGCGCGCCCCAATAGGATAGATCCCGCGATCATCCCGCCTGCAGTCATTTCGTTTTGAAGGACTAGCCAAGCACCCATACCAAGCATCGCTGATTGCAGAAATAGCCGAAGTGTCTTTGTGATCGATGTGAATGTCCCGCTAATGTCAGTTGTTCGAAGCTGTGCTTCCAGTGCGCCGCCTCTGGGATAGCGCCACCGCTTAAAGGCTGCGTCACGCATGCCCATGGCTTGCACCATCTCAGCCTCGATCCTGATCTGATCAGAAAAGGCTCGTGCCATTTGACCCTCAGCTGCAGCTTTAGCTTGTGGACGACGAGACAATATTTGGTTGGCTACAGTGATCACTACCAAGCTGAAGGCACCGATTACAGCAAGCCACCCCAAAATCGGGTGAAAAATAAAAATAGCTGCGAAAAATATCGGGCTCCATGGCAAATCGAATGCTACCATCATGACCGGCGACATGATCAACCGTTGCACAGATTCAAGATCTTGCAGCGCAGCACTGGTTTTGGTATCCGGAGCAACGGCAGATTTACGCACGACCGCATCGAATATCCGTCCATCCAAGGCAAATTGAAACCGCGCACCAACGCGGGCCATTATTCTACCGCGGACGTAGTCCAGTAACCCCATTACCCCATATAAAAATAGCAACAACAGCGACAACGCAATTAGTGTTTCTTCCGAGCCGGAACCGAGCACACGGTCGTAGACCTGCAGCATATACAATGGTCCGGTTAACATCAGCAGATTTCCAAACAGGCTGAAAAACCCGACCGAAAAATACAGACTGCTTGTGCTATTCCGAATCTTTCGCAGTTCATCGTTTCCACCGGGAAAAGCATCATTAGGCATAAGGTTGCCAGACACATAATATCATGGGTTAACTTAACGCCTTTGGCTTGAAATTTAACATTCCCTCGACTTAACTTGAAAAAGTTTAAAGTGAGTGAAGAGAAATGAAGTGGTCCTGCTTTTTAAGACAGGTTTGCGGCTCAGCTAAGATATAATCTGGTTGGTTTTATGCGGCCTTCTGCGTCCGTTCTGTTGTGAAGAAAGCGTCGTCGGGTGATCGTTTGTCGAGAGCGTTGTGAGGCCGCTCGATGTTGTAGAAGCTGATCCAATCTTTGATAACGCGTTTGGCCTGGAACCGGCTTTGTTGCACAAATCGGGCTGAGGTTGGACTTCCCCTTACCTCAGACGGATTTAGCCTACGGGGTCGGTACGGGGTATGCCGAGAGCTGTGAAGCCGTTTAGGATCGCGGCACGGATTTGGATCTCCGCAACTTGCCGGTCGAAGTCACGTGCCGAGAGGCGCTGACCGAGCAACTTCACACAATGCATCCACTGACCGACAGGGTTATGCGTAGCATGATCCCGAGAGGTTTTGTATCGACGCGACTGCGGCGGTGGTACCCGGTCACCTGTCGCCACAATGCGCGAGCGAGATACTTTGAGGATTGGACGGCTTCGTTGCGTGCGCTGGCCCCGGGCGTATCGGGCTTCCACAGCTTGGCATTCTTACGCGGCGGTATGACGGCATGGGCATTTCGTGCTGCAATCGCATCATGGCATTTGCGCGTGTCGTAGGCTCCGTCAGCAGTGACGCTCCCGAGGCTTTGATCCGGGGGGATCTGATTGAGTAGGTCAGGCAGCATTGGAGCATCGCCGACACCGCTGCTTGTTACCTCAATGGCCCGTATCTCCAGCGTTTCCTCATCAATCCCTATATGGATCTTGCGCCATAGGCGGCGTTTGGAACCACCATGCTTACGGGCATTCCATTCACCTTCGCCCTCCGCCTTGATGCCTGTGCTGTCCACTGCCCGGCAGGGCATTGCGCAGCAATGTCCCGGGAGGGAAACAGCAGGTGCAGAGGACCTGCTGATCCTTTGTACGGGATAGCGACAGACAATGTTTTTTGACGACGTCACAATGTACTGAAGTCCGGCACCGCCCAATCCAGCCCAACCAATTTCAGTAGGCTTTCCACAAACCCCGTCGTCTGCCTCAACGGCAGGCCGAACAAGACTTTGAGGGTCAGACAGGCTTGCATAGCAGCAACTCTGTAGGTTTGCTGACGCCCCCTTCGACCAGACCCGACCGCTTCCCACGTCATCCCTGGATCAAACCAGATGGATAGCGATCCTCGTTGTTTGAGTGAAAAATTGTACTCCGCCCAGTTCCGGGTCTTGTACTTCGTCTGTGTCCAGCTGCTCATAGCAGCCTGCTACTATACTGGGTTCATACAGTGGATCCTACAGGACGCGATTTGTGCAACAAAGCCGTTGAAAGGTAGCAGATAGTAAATAGGATCACCGGCTACGCGTCGAGTGGTATCTTATGTGGTATGTATAAGTCGTGGTTGCTTTAATTGCATTATTATCATACTCTTAACAGAGTTTGATCGCGGACACCTCCTCCGCCAATATCCCCACAAATTCGGTGTCACCCATAACTTCCTCCGTTCGTATGACCGGTGCGTCGGCCCGTGTTGCGGCGTGGTGCCGCGGGGCGGGGGCATCGCCTGATATATCCATGGTATAAGATCAAGGTTGGTAGAATGGGCCGGCTGCGCTAGCTCAGTTTCAATAACGACTTGTCACGCGGGTTCGTGATGCCGGAATGGAGAGTGTTTTGAGCAATCTAAGATATATTGTGGGGCTATTGGGCGCGCTGTTGATTTTTACCACGCCGCTTTGGGCGCAAGACAAGGAAAACGCTTGCGATAGCGCACATTGGTATTGCGTAGAGACCCTGAATGTCGGCTTGGCCGCTGTGCCGTCCGAGATTGATCGCGAAACCCCGCGCGCCACCATGGAGAGCCTGGTGCGGGCGGTGCGGCGCGACGATTGGGTCGGGGCGGCGCATCTTCTTGATCTGTCGGATATACGTCAGGACCGCCAACAGCAGGTGGGCACCTCGCTGATCCGTCAGCTTGAAACCGTGATCAGCCGCAAAACCGTGATTGATTGGGACAAACTGCTGGACCGGCCCGATGCGCTGGACGCGACGGCGACGTCTGATCGGGCGATGGCGGGGACGCCGCGCAAGTCCTTGCTGTTGTGGACGCTGGATATGGAGGACTACCCTGCGTCGATCCGTCTGAACCGGATCAAGGCGGAGAACGGTGAACCAGTCTGGGTGTTCTCGCGTCATACCGTTCAAAATATCCCGCGTCTTTACGAGCGCTACGGGCCTGGCCGGCTCGAGACGATGCTGCCCGACGTGCTGACGCAAAACACGGTTGTCGACCTTGCCCTGTGGGAACTGATCGGTCTGCCGGTTCTGATCGTGCTGGCGATCTATGTTGCGCGTCTGGTCTGGCTGCTGACCAGCTGGGTCGCGCAACGCATACCGTCCCGACTGGCGCAGCAAATCCTAAAGTCGGTGCGCGGGCCTGCCTGTGTTGTCGTCTCGACGCTGTTTGTGATGGTGCTCGAGGCCAAGATCTTCTCGTTTTCGGCAGAGCTGACGACGATTTTGGTCCCGACGGCGTGGCTGGGTCTGATCGGTGCCGGGTTGTGGTTTGTGGTCAACTGCGTCGAAGTGATCTTGGATCATCTGACGAAGGTCGAAGAAACCGACCTGACGCTCAAGGAAGAAGTCCATAAACGCACCACCGCGACCCGTATTTCAGCCGCGCGTCGGGTGTTTGTCGTGGCGGTGGTACTGGTGGGCGGCGGTATATTCTTGTCGCAAACCAATGTGTTTCAGAACCTTGGATTGACATTGTTAGGCACCGCTGGGGCGGTCACCCTTGTCTTGGGCTTTGCCGCGCGCAGTATTCTGAGCAACATCATGTCATCGCTTCAAATCGCGTTGAACGGGTCCGCCAAGATCGGGGACCGGATCGTGTTCAACGACGCGCTGTGTCATGTTGAGCGTATCCATTTCACCTATGTCCAGCTGCGAGACTGGGACGGAACGCGGCTTGTCGTGCCTGTGACCGAGTTCGTTTCCACCCCATTCAAAAACTGGACCATGCAGGAGCCTGAGATGCTGCGGAGCGTCAAAATTAAGCTCTCTCACGCGGCAGATATCGCCGCGCTGCGCGACGCTTTTGACAAAGTGATCGACGAGATGGAAGAGAAATACATCGGTAAACGCGATGACGCCTGCGTGCGGGTCGGCGGGCAGGATGTCTTTGGCATGGAGGTCTGGTTCCTTGTCCCCTGCGCCGATCCCAATACCTCGTGGGAGGCAGCCTGCGATGCACGCGAAGGCATCATGGTCGAAATCCACAAACTCGCCGAAAAGCAGGGGGTGGAGTATTTTCCGCAAGTGTCGGCGGCAGAGGCAAGCTAGGCCCTGCTGCATCACAGGTAGTTCGGCACCTACAGACATAGAAAAAGCCCCGCTGATCCAGCGGGGCTTTTGTGTGTGAACGACGAGGGGTAGGGCCCGCCAACGTCAGCTTAGGCAGCGGCTTTGTTCACGCCGCCAGTTGCAATCTCGGTCATGCGACGGTCGCCGTCATAGGTGTGATCCAGACATTCTTGCAAGACCGCACCGTCTTCGTCTTTGCCCAGACGGTTGGCGAAGGCCACGAGGCAGCCATAGCCGGCCAGCGCATAGTGCACCATACGTTGGTACTGCGTGATGATCATCGCGTCGCGCACGTCGTCATCGCCGAACTCTTCGTCAAGCACATGGGCCTTGGCCTCAGCGACCAGACCTTCCATGCCTTTGCAGTGTTCGCCGCTTGGTTTGATATCATGGGCGTTGCAAATTTCGGCGAGCTTTTCCATACCTTCGCTGATGCCGTTGGACCCTGCGATCAGGGCTTCGGACAGGTCTTTGTCCTTGGCGGCGCGGCCAAGGGCGACGACCACATCAAGCGACTGTTTGTTGGCGCTGTACATGTCTTGCAATTGGTCATGGTACACGTCTTTTAGACTGTTCATCGGCATATCGATCTCCTTTGGGATGTGATTGCATTCGGTGTCAAACGCCGCGACGCGCGAATGTGTTCCATGGTGTGTTCAGCGATGATCCGCCTCGCGCGTGCCTTTATATGCAGGCTGAATTTATGCGGCCCGCAGCAGATTTTTATTGCTTTCGACGCTGTGGGTGCGGAACGAAATTCAGCTCTGGCCGTTTGTCCTTCGATGACAGGAACGTGACCAACTAAGGAGAATTTGAATGCATGGAGTTTTTTACCTCATCGGCCTGATCGTGGTCGTTCTCGCCGTTCTCAACCTTGTCGCCTAACCAAAAGGAGCGCACCATGACTGATCACACAAAAAGCAATCCTGCCGGCGCGCAGGACTTGAATGAAAAAGTAAAAGCAACCGCTGCATCCGCCACGCAAGAGGCGAAAACGCGGGCTAAAGATGTGGCCGATACCGTTGCTTCCGACGCCGCACGCTATGCAGACGACGCCAAGGGTGCCGCTGCAGATGAAGTCAAAGGCGTAGCCAGCGCATTGCGCACCGCAGCCGACGAATTGCGCAGCGGTTCGCCCCAAGAACGTACCTTTAGCCAGCTTGCAGACGGGCTTGCCGATGCGTCAGATTCAATGCGTGACAAGGATCTGGGCGAGATGGTTGGCGCGGTCACCGATTTTGCCAAGCGTAACCCGTTTGTCTTTTTGGGCGGTGCCGCACTGGTAGGCTTTGCCGCAACTCGTTTTGCCAAGGCCTCTGAGACTGGTGCCCGTGGTGAGCGCTATGCCTATGAGGGCCGCGAAATGGAGCGCCCGGTGCCAACCGAACGTGCGCAAGGTCTGAACACCAATAATGTGGCCGCGCCGGCTGTGAACACCACACCGAAAGGGGGCACACAATGACCACCGATCCCAACAAATCCACAGGAAGCCTGCTGAGCGATGCATTGACCCACGTCAGCTCGCTTGTGCGCAGCGAGGTCGATCTGGCCCGCGCTGAAGTGAACGAAAACCTGAAATCGGCTGGTGCTGCCATCGGTCTGATCGTGGGGGCCGTTGTTGTTGCCCTGACGGCATTGAACGTACTTTCCGCGGCGCTGGTCGCGGCCCTGACCGAGGCGGGAATTTCCGCCGGCTGGTCTGCACTGATCGTTGGCGTTGCCTTTGCACTGATCGCCTATGTGATGGCGAACAAAGGGACTGGCGCGCTCAAGCTCAGCAGCTTGGCACCGAGCCGTGCCACTAAAAACGTAAAGCGCGACGCGCAAGCCGTGAAGGAGGTTTACAATGACAAATGATAACCGCACGCCCGAAGAAATCGAACGCGAGATCGAACGTGAACGCGCCGGATTGACCAGCACCTTGGATGATCTGCAAAATAAATTCTCGGTAGAGACCATTGCCCGCCAGTTCTCGGATCAGTTCCGCGAGCATGGTGGTGACATTGGCCGGTCGGTCACCGACGCGGTCAAACGCAATCCGATCGCGCTGGCGCTGACAGGGGCAGGGCTGGCATGGCTGATGGCAGGCGACAGAGCCCCAAGCCGTGACCGCGTAGGTACACGTGACAGCTATGACCACCGTGATCCGCGCAACCGCGCAAACTACTATGGCGATCGCGAGGACCACAGTGGTCTGCCCGTCGCCGCACAGCAGCATGGCGTGATCCCCGCAGGACAGCGCCGCGATCTTGGGCCACAGCCTGGTGATCCGTCCAAGCCCTACTATTCGGGCGAGGTTGCACGGTCTGGTGATGTGCCGTCTTGGGCACGTCATGACGACGACGATACCCCCGGTCTGGCACAACGCGCAGGCGACGCCGCATCGCGCGCAGGTGACCGCGTATCCGGTGCCGCGTCCAACGCAGGGTCGACCGTCGCGGGCAAGGCAAAAGGTGCCGCGGGCGCGGTGTCTGATGCCGGTCATTCGGTAGCCTCAGGCGCGCGTGATTTCGCATCTTCCACAGCGGATCGTGCCGCGCAGCTGCGCCGCCGTCTGTCCGAGGGTACCGAAGAGCTGTCCGACCACGCACGCGAACGTGTGATTGCGGCCCGTGAAAGCGCCGTGCGTGCACGTGCGTCGGCGGCGTCTTATGGTCGCGAGGGGCGTGATCGCGCAGTCGATATCTTTGAAGAACAGCCCTTGGTTGTTGGTGCGCTTGCACTGGCCGTCGGGGCCGCCATTGGCGCAGCATTGCCGCGTAGCCGGACCGAAGACCGTTATATGGGTCAGCACCGCGACCAGCTGATGGCCGATGCAGAGCGTATCTTTGCCGAAGAGAAGTCGAAGCTGGGTAAAGTAGCGCAGGCGGCATCTGATGAGGCCAAGAAAGTCTTGCGCGAAACCAAAGAGGATGCGGACGCCGCTGCACCTGGCGCCTCAGCTGCTGATGCGTTTGTCGAAAAGGCCAAGGCTTCCGGTCAGCGGGTCGTCGATGCGGCAGAGGCCGAAGCAGACAAACAGAAGGTCGGCGAGATCAAAAAGTCCTGAGTTCTCGGTTGAACAGATCGAAAAGCCCGCGCTATTAAGCGCGGGCTTTTTGCATATCGGGCTAAAATTAACGGTCGCCCGCCCGTGCCTCGCTTACGGCAGGATCACCCGAACCCCGGGAATTTCTTGGATACGCGCGAGGTCTTCGTCATAGACCTCGGTCATATCCTCGACCAGTTCTTCGGTCCAGCCGGGCATATCCAGCTCTTCCTCAAGCGCGTCATCTATCGCGTATTTATCCAAAAACGCGGCAATCACCCGCTGGTGTTGGGCCGCGGTAATTTCGGGGTGGGCGGCCAGATAGGACGTAAAGCGTTTCATCCCCTCGGGGCGCATAATCGTTTCGAGCAGGTCAAACTCCCCCTTGAGCGGGGTCGTGGCAGGCAGGCCTGCCATGTCGCGCATGATATGTCCCCAGATCAGCGGCGCATCTTCGTTGCACCAGACCGTAATATTGATCTCGGGGGCGGAATCGCGCAGCAATCCCAGTGTGTCTGACCAGCGCACATCCAACGGATCCTTGTCGCCCCAGAACTGTGTCGGAGATTTGTCAGCCGCCACATCATACAGCACAGGCAACAGCGTTGCCGGATTGCGGATCCCCATGAAAATCTGCAGTTCGTCATCAGGAAACAACTGTGCCATGCGCATCATACGCACAGGGGCGGCGGGATAGAGCATCCCTTCGACAACAGCCGTGGCGGGGGTGCGAAAGAAATTCGCGTCGGAAAAAATCACCCGATCCGCGTCTGAATCCCCCATGACCGCGTCTAGCAGCACATCCCGCGCCCCTTCAGCGGCAGAGGATTTATACATCGCATTCAACGTATCCCGAAACAAACCGCGGTAGGTGCTGGGGCTTGGCGTATGGGTTCCTGCCTGGGTCAGTAAATCATGGTTAGATTGCAGGCTTTTCAGCAATCTGTCTTCTTCGGTGTAATGGCCACCTGTGTGCAAAATCAACTGCATGAACGCTTTCCCACCCCTACTGGTACCCGCATTCCAATAGCCTTTTCCGCGACTTGTGTAAAACTGCAAAAATTTGACATTTCCCCTCTTGCACGGCCCGCAGCAATCTCTTAAACGCACCCTCAGTGCCCCTATAGCTCAGCTGGTAGAGCAACTGATTTGTAATCAGTAGGTCCGCGGTTCGAGTCCGTGTGGGGGCACCACTTAATCCTTATATTTTAGAGATTTAGTCGCCGTGCGCGCAAGCCCTGCGTCTTTGCGGCGCATCTTGTGACGGCCCTGGTTGGCCTTGTTCTTTTGGGGCTAATGTTTGCGTTGCACCATGGGCAAGACGTTGTTTTGGCGCCTCATTCGGGCAAACTCCTGATCTGCATCTTTTATGCAGGAGGGGCAGATCGAATAGCTTTTGGCAAAATTACCTGGGTCCGGCGGGGTGCGCAGATCGATCCATTTTTCGCCGATCTGAAAGGCGCAGCAGACGGAACATCGGGTGGTGTCATAATAGCCCTCGAACGCGCTGGTGGTGGCGGCGGGGCGGCTGGCAACGGAATGGACCAACATGCTGCCCAAGGTCAGACTGTGATCTGGCGAGGGCCAGACCGTCAGTCGAAAAAGCCGGCGCATATCCGGCCCGTCGCAGCGATAGAGGATGCTGAACAGCTGCTGTTCCATCCGACAGGTCTGGAACACGCCGAACAGATAGGCGCGGGTGTTATCGCCTTCGATAAAATCCCATACCTCGCGTCCGATCACCCGGGAAGATGTCGCCCCCGGTGCATCATTTTCAAGCGCGAACTGATCCCATTCAGACCCAACTGAAATGATGCGGTTCTGGCCATCCACGACATAACTGTTCGCTTGGAGATCCAAAAAGAAATCCTTTGAGACAAATTTAATGTGGAAAAAAATAAATCGTTAATCTGGCTGTTATACCCGAAATCTGCCGTCGGACCAAATTTTTATCGTTAGAGTTTGATTTATCTGGGCCAGCTGATCATCAAGTGCGCTTTTGGACGGTGCTGGCGGTGTCCCGCGGCAGGGTCAGGCTAAAGGTACTGCCGACGCCAAGTTCGCTATCCATTGACAGCGATCCGCCGTGCAGCGTGGCCAATTGTTCAGAGATCGCCAATCCCAGACCTAATCCTCCGTTGTGCCGCGTCATCGACCCGTCGACCTGCTGGAACCGCTGAAAGACGCGACGCGCATCGGCCTTGGAAATGCCGTTACCGGTGTCACTGACACTGAACACAATCTCGTCGGCTGAATGGAGCATCGACAAGTTGACCTTGCCCTCATTGGTGAATTTGATGGCGTTGGTGATCAGGTTATACAAAATCTGCTTAACCCGCACTTTATCCGCGATCGCCGTAACGGGGCCGTCGCCGACGTAGGTTAACGTCAGCCCTTTGGCCTCGGCGGCGGGTTGCAGTTCTTGGGTCACGGTGCGGGCGATTTCATCAAGCTGGATCGGGGCCATATCCAGTTCAAGCTGCCCCCGAGAGACTTTAGTCCAATCCAGCAGATCTTCGACCAGACGTATCATATGCTGCGCGGATTCGGCAATGCCAGCGCCTTGGTCGGTCATAAAACGCTGGTAGTCGCGTGCGGCGGCGGCGGCCACCGGGCAGCCCGTACCATCCGCCTCAAGTGCATCCATCAAACGCTGAGACTGGGGCATTTTATCGCTGTGGCGCATAAAGGAGGCGCGGCCAAAAATCACCGTCAGCGGGGTGCGCAACTCGTGAGACACATTGTTAAGGAATTCGGTTTTTTCGCGGTCGGCTGCTTCGGCGGCTTCCTGAGCGCGTTTTTCGACCGTTACATCCGTCCAGATGCCAACGGTATAGCCATGCGGCGTCTTGGCCTCTGTCACTTTGAGCCAGCCGTCATCACCGCTATCCTGCAAAAAAGCAGTGCCGGGATTGCGGAAACTCTGCAGACGCTCGCGGATCCAAGTATGTTTGCTGGCCGCGTCTTCAAAGTGATCGGACCGGTCGACCCAATGCACAACCAGGTCTTTCATCTTGGCACCGGGGACGATCAAATCAGCAATCTGAGGGTGGTAGTCACGGTATTTCTGGTTCACCACCATTACCCGTTCCTTGGCATCAAAGGCGATGAACCCTTCATTGATTGCGCCCACGGCTTCGGACAACAGCGCATGGGCGTTGGATTGGTCCAGCGCCATGCGGCGGAAGGCGAGCAGGACACCCAGCAGAAATATGGCGGCAATGAGGGCAAAACCCACCAGATTTCGGCTTTGGGGTGAATAGGCGGGCCAGCCTCCGGCTGGGCGCACGGCGGCCTCCCAAGTGACACCTAGAACATTAAACGTGGTGACGACCGGCTTGTCTTTCTGCTTGGTCAGGCGGTGATTGGGCAGGGCCTCTACCAAGCCAGAGGCTTTCAGGGGATAGAGTTCAAAACTGTATTGGGCGGGGTCAGAGAAATCACGCTGCTGGGTTTGCAGCAGGCCTTTTTGATCCATCACAACAGAGATGACGCCCCAGAACTGTTCGGTCGACAGCTCGGCATTGGGCAGGAAAACCGGATAATGCATGATATAGCCCTTGCCCCCTTGGACAAGGTCGACGCGGTCATCAATCACTGGCGCGCGCGTGCGGTATGCCTGTGCCACGCTGGGCATCTGTGCGTGCAGTTGCGAGTAATTCATGCCGATTGTCACGCCGTTGTCCGTTTGGGGAAAACTGTGTGTAATCGATAGGTTAGGGGCCAAAGCTACGGCAATCACATCGGGGTTGTGGCGCTGTAGATCGCGCACGGTGCGGGCGATCTGGCGTTCGTCGATTTCCCCGTCAATCGCAAGCGTATTCTCGATATTTTTGGCGACGAGAACCGCCTCGAAGAAGCGCAACTGGATTTGATCGGTGACGGAGTTCAGCTCCTGCTCGACATCAAGACGCAGGGCCGCCAGATGATTGTCGCGGTCGAGCTTAACAATAGAATAGGCGATGCTGCCGACGCTGACGAGCAGGATAATCGTCAGGACGATAAAGACCTTAGAGGCAAGATACCCCGTAAATTTGTTAAGCAAATCACCACCCTCATTCGTCCAAGCTGCGCGGTGCCCGACTTTTTGTCGATGTCTTCGCGGCTTGGCTTGATCCTCGTTAACGTCCCGCATCATCGGTACTGCTGCGGACAAAATGCAGGCACAATCGCGGCATTTTTTAGACTTTTGCGTACTGCGCTCTCTCAGCCTTAGTTCGGAAGGATGATAGGCGTGCGATGACAGTCCAAAGCGGCGTCAAGCGCTTCGGTCGGGGCGATATCGGTGATCAGGCAGCCCATCTCGTCAAGAGCAATGACTTGCGTCAGATGACGTTTGCCAAACTTACTGCCATCAATCAGGAAATGCCCGGTCCGGCTTTGCGCGAGCATGGTGCGTTTCACCTCGGCAAAGCCCGCAATCGCTTCGGTGACGCCGGTTTCATCCAAGGCCGACGCGCCCAGAAAGCAGGCATCGACATTATACCCGCGTAAAAAGTCGCATGTTGCGGTCCCGGTCAACGCGGCCTCGGCGTTAAGATAGTCGCCCGGCGTCATGATGACGCGCACCGCATCCGATGACCCAAGGATCATAGCGACCTGCAGGCTGTTTGTTAGCACGGTCACTGCTTTGCCCGACATGGCCAAGGCGCGGGCAAATTCCATCATCGTTGCACCGGCGTCGATCATCAGGGTTTGCCCGTCGGTCACCCGCGTTAGGGCAAGCTGCGCCATCTGCCGACGTTCATCGACATGCTCGCGCTGACGTTGGTCCAGCACGCTTTGCGCCCCCGGTGCGCGAGGGGAGGCCCCGCCGTAGGATTTCTGCAAAAGCCCCTGTGCGCTCAGCTCTGCGATATCGCGGCGCACGGTTTCGGTTGTGACCTCAAAGCTCGCCGCAAGGTCCGACACCCGCACGTGGGGCGCAAGGCGCAGCTCCAGCAAAATCTGCGCGTGGCGTTCTGGCTTGCGCAGATTGCGGCGTTCGGTTCCGGTATCCATTCAGCGGTTCCCCTCCATCCGAATATGCCGTTTGAATTTGGCACCTCCCAAATATCTAGTCGGAAAATGTTGCGAATCGAAAGCTTCAATGCTCGTATCGATTAATTAATCGCGCAGTACCCTCTGCGCGGGTATTCTCGGGGAGGAGAAACACATGAAACGTAGCTTTATAACGGCTGGCCTTTTGGCGGCCTTTGCCATGACCGGTACCGCCACGCTGGCCGAAGAATGCGCAGAGCGCGGTGCGCTGGATACGATGTTCTGTGACGCCAATGGCGATCTGGTCGCCGATGCGCCCACAGACGAGAGCATGCTCAAGGATCCGTCGACGCTGGTCTTTGCCTATACGCCCGTCGAAGATCCCGCCATCTACGAAGACATCTGGACGCCCTTCATCGACCACCTGTCCGAGGTGACCGGCAAGAAAGTCCAGTTCTTCGCCGTGCAGTCCAACTCTGCCGAGGTCGAAGCCATGCGTTCGGGCCGTTTGCATATCGCGGGTTTCTCGACCGGGCCCACGCCATATGCTGTGAACCTTGCGGGCGTTGAACCCTTTGCGATCATGGGGTCCGAGGACGGGCAGTTCGGCTATAAACTGCAAGTCTACACGCAAGCCGACAGCGACATCAAAGAGATGGCCGACCTGGCAGGTAAACGCGTGGCGCATACATCGCCCACGTCGAATTCTGGCAACCAGGCACCGCGCGCGCTGTTTCCCGATCTGGGCGTCGTGCCGGATCAGGACTACGAAGTGACGTACTCTGGCAGCCATGACCAATCCATGTTGGGTGTGGTCGCGGGCGACTACGACGCGGCACCGGTTGCGTCCGAAGTGGTGGACCGCATGGCGGAACGCGGCCTGTATGACCCTGCCGAGGTGCGCATCGTCTGGGAAAGCGATCCGTTCCCCACGACATCCTACGGCGTTGCCCACGACCTGACGCCAGAGCTGAAGGACAAGATCAAGGAAGCGTTCTTTAGCTACGACTTCACCGGCACCGCATTGGGCGAAGAGTTTTCGGGCGTGAGCAAATTCGTTCCGATCACCTACAAAGACCAGTGGGCCGTCATTCGCCAGATCCAGTCTGCCAATGGTGTCGAGTACACGCCACAAGGCCTTGCTGCTGAATGATTTTTCCGTCGAGGCCGGTCCCAATGGGCCGGCCTTACGCATAAGGTATCTTACATGTTGAAAATTACTGACCTCGTCAAACGCTACGGCTCTGGCGATCCGGTCCTCAAGAATCTTGACCTCACCATTCAGGGTGAAAGCGTCGTGTCCATCATCGGGTCGTCGGGGGCGGGCAAAAGCACGCTGCTGCGCTGTATCAACCGGCTGGTTGAACCCACATCGGGCACGGTCGAGCTGAACGGCACCGACCTGACCCGTCTGCGTGGCAAAAACCTGCGTGCCGCACGGCGCAAGATCGGGATGGTGTTTCAGGGGTTCAACCTCGTGGATCGTCTCACCGTGATGGAGAACGTGCAGTCGGGCCGTCTGGGCTATATTTCAACATGGTCCGCGATCACGCGGCGCTATCCCAAGCAGGACATCCGCCGCGCTTATGAACTGATGGAGCGGGTGGGCATCGCCCATTACGCCGACACCCGCGCCGACCAGCTGTCGGGCGGCGAACGTCAGCGCGTCGGGGTGGTCCGCGCCTTGATGCAGGAACCCGATATCCTGCTGGCCGATGAACCCACCGCATCGCTTGATCCGAAAACATCCGAGCAGATCATGGGGCTGCTGCGCGACCTGTCGCATGAACTTAAACTGCCGGTGCTGATCAACATTCACAACGTGAACGAAGCCAAGGAATATACCGACCGGATCGTCGGTATGCGCTATGGCCGGATCATCTTTGACGACAAACCCGACATGCTGGACCAGTCCGCGATGGAGGCGATCTATGCGGGCAGCCCCCATGCCGACCGCAGTGGCGGGCCGGACGAAAAGGCAGCCGCATCATGACCGCGCCGCGCGACACCTGGGCCAAGCCGCCCTTTATTGCCAATCCCGTGCTGCGGTGGGCCATGTATCTTGGGGTCATCGCCTATTTTGGATGGGTCGGACTAACCATGCCCATCGACTGGGGCCGCGTCGCCGAAGGTATCGGCCGTGCGGGCAAGATTTTCGGTGGGGCGTTTCCGCCCAGCTTTGAACGCAGCGGTCTGCTGATTGACGGCTTTCTAGAAAGCCTCAAGATCGCGGTGCTTGCGACGGCGCTTGGCGTGTTTTTGTCGATCCCCATCGCCTTTATGTCCGCAGGTAATGTCGCCCCCAAGCCGGTGTTCTATCTTGGCCGTGCGATCATCATCATTGCACGCAGCTTCCATCCGGTGATTGTGGCGATCCTCTTCGTCAAAGCGGTCGGGTTCGGACCCTTTGCGGGCGTGCTGACCCTGACCGTCTATTCCATTGGTTTCGTCGCCAAGATGCTGGCAGAGCGGATCGAGGAGATCGACTTTGGTCAAGTCGAAGCCCTGCGTGCCGCCGGTGCGCCGTACTTCTCGACGCTGTCGTATGCGATTTTTCCGCAAATCATGCCGCGCCAGATCGGTTTGACGATCTACCAGCTTGATTCCAACTTGCGGGCCTCTGCCGTGGTGGGGATCGTGGGGGCAGGGGGCATCGGTGCGACGCTCGCCAATGCCTTTGGGCGCTATGACTATGACTTTGCCCTTGCCATCACCATCGTCATCGTGGCCGTCATCCTCTTTTCCGAGGCCGTCAGCGGCGTCATCCGAAAGCGTATCCAATGACCTCACTTTCTACGCAATTCGGGCGCGACGACTGGTCCCGCTTTACACTCAAGCAACGCATGACGCGCTATGCCATCTTTCTGGGCTGCGGGCTGGCGATCGCCTGGGCGCTGACCTCGATAGAGGTGATCTGGCCTTGGGTCTGGGGCGCACCTAAACAGATCGGCGATCTGTTTAGCCGGATGTATCCGCCGGACCCCACCAACCTTGAAACCATCCTCAAGGTGCTGTGGGATACGGTAAACATCGCGACATTCGCCACCACTTTTGCGGTGCTGCTGTCGCTGCCGGTCGCTTATATCTCGGCGCAGAATACCACGCCGAACCGCGCGACCTTGTGGCTGGGGCGGTTGATCCTTGTGACATCGCGGTCAGTGAATACGATCATCTGGGCGCTGCTGTTTGTGGCGATCTTCGGGCCCGGTGTTGTGGCCGGTATCGTGGCGATCATGTTCCGCTCTATCGGGTTTATCGGCAAACTGCTGGGCGAGGCGATCGAAGAGATCGACACACGCCCTGTCGAAGCTCTTGAGGCCACGGGCGCGTCACGGTTCAAGGTCATCGTCTATGCCATCGTGCCGCAGGTCATGCCGACCTTCTGGGCGGTCGCTATCTTACGGTGGGATATTAACCTGCGCGAATCCACCGTGCTGGGTCTTGTGGGCGCGGGCGGCATCGGGATCATCCTGCAAGGCGCGATCGACACCTTCAACTGGCCCGAGGTCGCGACCATCTTGCTGGCGATCATCGCACTGGTGATCGTGGGGGAGGTCATCTCTGCCTATCTACGGCGCCGTATCCTGTGATCCAAGACCACGGCGTTGACCCCCAGACCGCCTTTGCCCGGTACCTGCAGATTGCCGACCGCCTGCCGCGCACTGCGGCGGGCGGTCTGGCCGAAAGCGCAGAGTTCCTCGATATCGCGGCGCGGTTCGATCTGATCCTGTTTGACGCCTACGGTGTGTTGAACGTCGGCGAAACCGCGATCCCCGGTGCGACCGATACCATCGCGGCACTGCGCGCGGCGGGCAAGGCGGTTGGTGTGGTGTCAAACTCTGCCGCCTATCCCAAGGCGCATATGATGGCCCGCTATGCCCGTCTGGGGTTTGATTTCACCGCATCCGAGGTCACCACCAGTCGCGAAGCGCTGACCGCACATATCGCGGGGCTGCCGCCGTGCCGATGGGGCGTGATGATCAACCCCGCCGTTGATCTGGGGGAACTGGCGACGCACACTGTAACGGTTCTGGATGACAGTGCCGACACGTATGACGCGCAAGATGGTTTCTTGCTGGTCGGCGCAGACGGCTGGACCGACGGGCGGCAGGCATTGCTAGAGGCGTCGCTGGAACGCGCCCCGCGTCCGGTGCTGGTGGGCAACCCTGATCTGGTCGCGCCGCGTGAAACCGGTCTGTCGCGCGAACCGGGCTGGTTTGCACATCGTCTGGCCGATCGCACGGGCGTCACGCCGGTGTTTCTGGGCAAGCCGTTCGGGCAGGTCTTTGACATCGCGCTTGGCCGGTTCAATTGTGCGATCTCGCCCGCGCGTGTGTTGATGGTCGGTGATACACTGCACACTGATATTCTGGGCGGTGCACAGGCAGGTTTTGCCACGGCGCTGGTCACGGGCTATGGGTCGCTCACGGGGCTGGATGTCGCGGATGCGATTGCGCAGGCTGGCCTGTCGCCGGATTTCATCGTTCACAACATCTGACGTTGTCGTCCCAAAGAGCGCAGGGTCGGCGGATCAACACCCGCCGGTTGATATGACGGTTTATTTTGCGGCCTGCGCAGGCTACCACCGAACCCGAGGCTATCAGAACAAGGGCAAGAACAATGCGCAAAGCAATGACCGCCGCAGTATCGGCATTGGTGATTGGCACCACAGTATCCGCAACCCCCGCAACCGCAGGATCGCTGGGCCGCTTTGAAGTCAGCGGCGTGGACGGGGATGACATGCTCAAGATGCGGGCAGGGCCGGGGACGGGGTTTATTGTCTTGTTGGGACTGCCCAACGGCACCGTTTTGCAGGTGCACGAATGCCAGCAGACCGGCGGCACACGTTGGTGCGACGTTTCGCTTGATCAGGCGCGTCGTGTGCGCGGGCATGTGTCCTGGGCCTATCTGCGCAAACTGCGCTAAGGCGGGCTGCGTGCCTTGTGCACCGGTGGTTGAATGTTTCGTTAAGGTTAACGCAGCGCCTTTGCCCAAAGGCGTGTGACGCGTTTTACAAGGCGGCAACCTGTTGTTTATCATAAAGAAAAATCGCGGTTAATTCGCTGTCCAACACCAGTATAACGTAAACGCGCCTCAAATCTGCCGTTTTCCGAGGCGATCAGCGTACCTGAAGTTAGCAGTTAGAGTACGCCGATATGTTTAAAGTTGCCCACACGATCCACAATGACCACGACCTAAGCCTGGTTCTCTTGGCGCTGTTGTTGTGTGCCTTCGGGTCTTGGGTGGTTTCGCGCTTGTATCAGCATGCGTTGGGGCGTCCGCGCAGTCAGGCGGCGATCTGGTTTGTGCTGACGGCGCTGACAGCGGGTGTCGCCATCTGGTGTACGCATTTCATCGCGATGTTGGCCTACCAGCCTTCGGCACCGGTGACGTTTGATCTGCAGCTGACCTTTATATCGCTGCTGATAGCGATTTTAGGGTGTTCCGTGGGCATTATGATCGCGGGCATGTTCCGGTCACTCGTGACCACCATCATCGGCGGCGCGGTCTTTGGTATGGCGGTTTCGGCGATGCACTACACAGGCATGGTGGCATACCGTATCGAAGGGGTCGTGGCTTGGGACCGCAGCTATCTCATCGGCTCTGTGGTGCTTGCGATCCTTTTTTCGACCGTCGCGCTGTATCTGGGCAGCCGTGTTTCGCGCCACAGTGGCCTGCAAATGGCTGGCGTGCTGACGCTGTCCATCGTCGGCTTGCATTTCACCGGTATGGCAGCGTTCAATGTGGATTGTATCGGCCTGAAACCCGGCTACACCAACCCCGAGGAATATAAACTGCTGGCGTTGCTTATTGCAGGGACCGCGACGATGATCACTCTGGGTGGGCTATTTACCTATTTCATCGAAATCCGCACCCGCATGGAAAGCATCGAACAACTGCGCGAGGCCCGTGATGCTGCCGAAGCGGCGAGCCGTGCAAAATCCGAATTCATGAGCGTTCTCAGCCACGAGCTGCGTACCCCGCTGACCATCGTGATTGGCTACGCGAGCTTTCTGACCAAGCTCAAATCCACCACTTCGGCCAAGCTATCCCCGTCCGAGCCGATTACCGAAAAACACTATAACATCATTGGCGATCAGGCAGAGCTTTACGGCCAACGCGTCAAGTTTGCGGGCAACCACCTGCTGACCATCATTAACGATATCCTCGACTATACCAGCATCGAGTTGAACGATATCAAACTGGCGAAAACCACCTTTTCGACACGGTCGCTGTTGGCGCAGGTCGAGGATCAGTTTCAGGGCTTGGCGCAGGGCAAGGACGTCACGCTCCATGTGCCCGACGGCAGTCTTGATGTGATGGCCGACCGTGGGCGCTGCTTGCAGATCCTGATCAATCTGGTGGGCAACGCGCTCAAGTTCTCTAAGGCCAAAGACATATTCCTGCGGGCCGAAGTCGACGGCGGTGGCTTCCGCTTCGAGGTAGAGGACAACGGTGTTGGGATGGCGCAAAAAGATCTGGAGTCCATCTTCCAGGCCTTTACCCAGATTGAAAACGCCGACAACCGGTCAGAAGGTGGCACGGGGCTGGGGCTTGCGATCTGTAAAAAGCTGGCGTTGACGCATGGTGGCGATATCTCTGTCTCAAGCACGGTGGGCAAGGGCACGAAGTTCTCGGTCTTTTTCCCGCATAGTCTGGTCAGCACCGGGCGCCCGTCTTTGCCCGTGGCGGCGTGATCAGCGCGCTCCTTTAGCGTTTGAGCCAAACACCAAGGGCCGCAGCGCGATGCTGCGGCCCTTGGTGTTTGTGCCGCGCAGAAAACCTAGCGTTTCAGCAAGGGGGCCACGCCGGAGGATAGGATGAACAGCAGCGCCGCGACGCTGACGATGCTGGGGCCGGTGGGTGTGTCAAATGCAAAGGAAGCGGCCAGCCCGCCCAAGGCGGCGATCACCCCGATGACGCAGGCGGTCGCGGCCATGACCTCGGGCGTGCGTGCAAAGGGGCGTGCTGCGGCGGCGGGAATGATCAGCATCGCCGCGATCAGCAAAGCACCGACGACCTTGATCGCGACTGCAACGGTCACCGCCAGCGCCAGCGTCAGGATCAGTTGTTCACGCCGCGGGTTAACGCCGCTCGCTGTCGCCAGATCAGGGTTCAGCGTCGCCGATAACAATGCTTGCCAGCGCCAGACCAACAGGGCGATCGACAGCAATGCGCCGCTCCAGATGATCGCAAGATCGCCTTTGGTGACGGCCAGAATCTCTCCGAATAGATAGGCGCTAAGATCAACGCGCTGGTTGGGCAGCAGCGACACCGCGACAAGACCGATGGCCAGCGCCCCGTGGGCCAGCACCCCCAGAAGCGTATCCGTGCCTAGGCTGCGCCCGTTCAGCGCCGTCACAATCAGCGCCATCGACAGGGCGACCAACAGGACCCCGGCAAAGATCGGCAGTTCAAACGCCAAGGCCAGTGCGACCCCCAGCAAGGCCGCATGCGAGGTCGCATCGCCGAAATAAGCCATCCGCCGCCAGACCACAAAGCACCCTAAAGGGGCGGCTGCGAATGCCACGCCAATACCGGCAAGCCCGGCGCGTATCAAAAAGTCATCTAGCATCTTGGTCCCCGTGCGCGTGGTTGCAGCCCGCATCATGTGTATGGTCGTGGGTGTGATCATGCGAATGCGAATGTTCGTGCCGATACAGCGCCAGCGCCCCTTGGGTGCCAGTGCCGAACAATGCGCGGTATTCCGGCGCATCGGCGACGATTTCGGGCGTGCCTTCGCAGCAGACATGACCGTTCAGGCACAACACCCGATCCGAGGCCGCCATCACCACATGCAAATCGTGGCTGACCATCAGTACGGCGCAGCCCATATCGCGGCGCACCTCTTCGATCTGGCGGTAAAACGCGGCAGAGCCGGGCTGATCCAGCCCCTGCGTCGCTTCGTCCAGAATGAGGATATGGGGCTTGTTCAGCAGCGCGCGCGCCAACAGGACGCGTTGGAACTGACCGCCCGACAGATCGGTCATCTGCTTTTTCGCAAGGTCGGTCACCCCCGCCTGCAGCAAGGCCTGCGCCACGGTATCACGCGGCTGACGACGGGGCAGGTTCAGAAACCCGCGCACCGTCAGCGGCAGCGTCGCATCGATCTGCAGCTTTTGCGGCACATAGCCGATGCGCAAATCCGGCGCACGGGTGATTGTGCCCGCGGCAGGTTTCAGCGCGCCAATCAGGGCGCGCAGCAGGCTGGACTTGCCCGATCCATTGGGGCCGACAATGGTGACGATCTCTCCGACATTTACGGCAATGTCGACGTCGCGCAGCACCGTTTGACCGCCAATGCGCAGGGTCAGATTATGGGTGGCGATCAGGCTCATACGGCGGCCTCGTTCTGACACGCGGGGCAAAGGCCTTGGGCCTCGATCACCGTGCGTTCAATCTGGAACCCCGCCGCGCGGGCCGCGTCGCCCAAACGCCCCTGCGTCAACGCCGTTTCGCTTTCGGCGACCGATTGGCAGCTGCGGCAGATCAGAAAGGCCGGCGTGTGGTCCAATCCGACATGGCTACAGGCGGTATAGGCATTCAGCGCCTCGATCCGGTGGGCAAGCCCGGCCTTTACCAAAAAATCCAGCGCGCGATAGGCGACAGGGGGCTGCGCGCCAAGCCCTTCGGCTGACAGATGCCCCAGAATGTCATAGGCCCCAAGGGCGCGGTGTTCGGCCAGCAACAGTTCTAACACCCGGCGGCGCACCGGGGTCAGTCTTAAGTCCGAGGCCGCGCAACGCGCCTCTGCGGCGGCCATCGCGTCGTCGACACAGGCACCGTGATCATGCGTTTCAAATCCAAGGGTCGACATATTTGCCTCCGTAGCAGGGTTCGGTATTGATATGTTATAACGTGTGATCTATCAAGGTTATAGTATAACATTTTATGGGAGCCCCCTTATGCGCCGTCTGCTTTGCACCACCCTCCTTTTTTCTGCCGGACTGGCCCACGCAGAGGTACCCCGCGTCGCCACCGACATCGCGCCGGTGCATTCGTTGGTGTCTATGGTGATGCAGGGGGCAGGCAGCCCCGATCTGATCATCCCGCCCGGCGCGTCGCCCCACAGCTATGCCATGCGCCCCACCGAAGCCCGCAATCTGGCGCAGGCTGATCTGGTGGTCTGGGTCGGGCCGTCGCTGACCGCTTGGCTGGAGGGGCCTTTGGATAGTCTGGCACAGGATGCACAGCGCCTGACCCTGCAGGATGTGGACGGCATTCGCCTGTTGACCAACCGCAGCGGTGTTGCGTTCGAGGCCCATGATCACGACGATGAAGCGGGGCATGAGGATCATGACGCCCACGAAGGTCATGACGACCATGGTGATCACGAAGGGCACGACCATAGCGGCGATGACCGTGGCGACGATAAAGACCACGCCGATCATGAAGGCACTGACGCGCACGAAGGGCACGATCACGCGGCGGGCGCATTGGACCCGCATATGTGGCTCGACCCGCAGAATGCGATCGTCTGGCTGGATCAGATCGCGGCCATGCTGTCACAGCAAGACCCTGAAAATGCAGCGATTTATGGCGATAATGCCGCACAGGCGCAGGCCCGTCTGACGGATTTGCAAGCCGATCTACAGGCAGAGTTGGCGCCGCTTGCGGGGCAGAAGTTCATCGTTTTCCACGATGCCTATCACTATTTCGAAGCCCGCTTTGGCGTAGAGGCAAGCGCGTCGATCTCCCTGAGCGATGGGGCGGCCCCCAGTGCTGCACGATTGGCCGACGTGCGCGATGTGGTGAAAGAGACACAAGCCGCCTGCGTGTTCACAGAGCCGCAGTTCAACGCGGGCCTGATCGAGGCCCTGCAAGACGGCGCACCCCTAAAGTCTGCCTCGCTTGACCCGATCGGCGCGCAGCTGGCACCGGGCGTCGAGATGTATCCATCCCTGCTGCGCGATCTGACGGCGGCTTTCGCCAGCTGTCTGGCAAAGTAACGACCAGCTTTGGGTGTTACAGTGATACCCAAAGCTGGAACAGCAGCCCCGACACAAACGAGCCTGTCAACGCGATCCCGATATACAGCGCAAAGACAGGGCGTTTGACCAGCGCCCAAACAGCGATGGCCGCGGGCAGGGACGTGACCCCGCCTGCGACCAGAAACGCGAGCCCCGCACCGGGTGCCATGCCTTGACCAAGCAGCCCGCCGACCAACGGCAGCGCCGCATAGCCGTTCAGATAGGCCGGTACCCCGACCAATGTCGCGACCCCGATTGGTACGATTCCGGTGCCGCCAAGAGCGCGGGTCACCAGCTCTGCGGGAATCCACGCCAGCATGAGGCTCTCGAGCAAGAACGCCAGCGCCAGCCATTTGGTCAGGAACAACGTGGTCTTAACGGCTTCGCGCAGGAATTTTGCCACCCGCGTGTCGTCGTGCCAAAAGGCCCAGACGACCGGCTGGGGCGCGCGCACCTTTGACGCACCGCAGCCGCCATTCCCGACACCGTCGCGTAACGGGTCTGCCAAGGCGCCAGCGCGCGACAAGGCGTGCACGACGGTCCCTCCGAAGATGCCGAGCCCCACGGCGGCAAGGGTTTTGGCGATGGCAAACTCTGCCCCCATAATGCCGGTGGTGAGCATGAACATCGTCGGGTCCATCACAGGCGACGCCAGCCAAAAGGCCATGACAGCGGATAGGGGAACCCCCATGGCAAGAAGCGCCGCGATCAACGGGATCACCCCGCAAGAACAGAACGGCGACAGCCCGCCCGCCACGGCTGCGACGGCGATCATCACGGCGGGCGATCCGGTAAAAGCGCGTGCAATCAACCCGTCGGCCCCTGTCGCGCTGGCGTAGGCAGCGACGCCGATAGACAAGAGCAAGAACGGCGCAACATCGATCAGGTTGCGGATTGTGAACTGCACGCTGCTGGCCCCCAGCGGTGCGTCGACCACAAAGACCACCGCCAGCAGGCCGGCAAAGGCCAGCCATACACGTTCACGGGTCCAGATGTGATGCACCGCGTCGCTCAAGGCACTGCGGGAGGGGTGGGAAAGATCGGTCATGCGGCGGCATCCTTATTGAGCGAAACGCCGGTGCAGCATTCCGAGGTCAGAAACGAAAGCGTTGCGCGCATGGCGTCGAAGTCCACGCGGTTGACGACGCTCCGCCCGTCCCGCCGCTGGATAATCAGCCCGGCATCGACAAGCGCCCCAAGATGGTGCGCAAGAGTGGAAGGGGCGGCGTTCAGGTGGGCCCCGATTTCACCCACGGTCAGCGCGTCGTCTCCGGCGCGCACAAGAAGGCGAAAGATCTCGAGGCGGGTGTCGTGGCCAAGGGCGGCGAGCGCGCGGGCGGTTTTTTGATGTGCTGTCATGGAGCTGAGCTAAAACTATAAAACTAGTTTTGTAAAGATGATTCGGGCGATGCGCACTGCATAACCAGGCCGTCGAATCCTCAGCCAGCCAGATGATCGGACCTGCCCCCCTTGAACCCCTTAGATGCCGCGATTAATCTTAAGCCAAGGTTTCGCGGGTATGGTCCGGCGAACGGCAATATCAGGCAGGCTTTATGAACGATCCACACGATACATATATGAACACGCTGGTCCCTATGGTGGTTGAACAGACCAGCCGGGGCGAACGTGCGTACGACATCTTCTCGCGTCTGCTGAAAGAGCGGATCATTTTCCTGAACGGGCCTGTCCATGACGGTATGTCCTCGCTCATCGTTGCACAGCTTTTGCACCTCGAGGCAGAGAACCCCTCCAAAGAAATCTCTATGTATATCAATAGCCCAGGCGGTGTTGTGACCTCCGGTCTGTCGATCTACGACACGATGCAGTATATCAAGCCGAAGGTATCGACGCTGGTCATCGGGCAAGCGGCGTCCATGGGGTCGTTGTTGTTGCAAGCGGGTGAAAAGGGCATGCGATTCTCGTTGCCCAACAGCCGCGTCATGGTCCACCAGCCGTCCGGCGGGTATCAGGGTCAGGCGACAGACATCATGATTCACGCGCAGGAAACGCAAAAGTTGAAAACGCGCCTGAACGAGATTTATGTCAAACACACCGGTCAGCCGCTGGAAAAAGTCGAAGCAGCACTTGAGCGGGACAACTTTATGTCTCCCGAGGAAGCCAAAGACTGGGGCCTGATCGACGAGATCGTCGAAAATCGTGGCAAGATGGATGATCCTGACGCGCCAAAAGCTGGCAACAAAAAAGGCAAGTAAATAAGGCGTGCGTGGCCCGTTATTTTACGATTGTGGACCACGCACCGCTGGCCTAAGCTGGCACCGAGCAAAAAAATATAGATGGCTGCCGTATGGCGGGCACGATCAAACGACAGACCTGAAAGGGTTGAAATGGCTAATACTTCGAGCGGCGACAGCAAAAACACACTTTATTGCAGCTTTTGTGGCAAAAGTCAGCATGAGGTGCGCAAGCTGATTGCAGGTCCGACCGTCTTCATTTGTGACGAATGCGTCGAACTTTGCATGGATATCATCCGCGAGGAAACCAAAGCCTCGGGGCTGAAAGCCACCGATGGCGTGCCGACGCCCAAGGACATCTGTGATGTTCTGGACGATTACGTGATCGGGCAGGCAATGGCCAAGCGGGTTTTATCGGTTGCCGTGCACAACCACTATAAGCGTCTGAACCACGCCCAGAAGGGTGGGGACATTGAGCTGGCGAAATCCAACATTCTGCTGATCGGCCCGACCGGTTGTGGTAAAACGCTGCTGGCGCAAACGCTTGCACGTATTCTGGATGTGCCGTTCACCATGGCCGATGCGACGACACTGACCGAAGCAGGCTATGTCGGCGAAGATGTTGAAAACATCATCCTCAAGCTGTTGCAGTCGTCGGAATATAACGTTGAACGCGCACAGCGCGGGATCGTCTATATTGACGAAGTCGATAAAATTACGCGCAAGTCCGAAAACCCCAGCATCACCCGTGACGTCTCGGGCGAGGGCGTGCAGCAGGCATTGCTGAAGCTGATGGAAGGCACCGTCGCATCTGTTCCGCCGCAAGGTGGGCGCAAGCATCCACAGCAAGAATTCCTGCAAGTGGATACCACGAACATCCTGTTCATCTGTGGTGGTGCTTTTGCCGGTCTGGACCGGATCATCGCAGCGCGCGGCAAAGGGTCTGCCATGGGCTTTGGTGCCGATGTGCGTGACAAGGATTCCCGCGGTATCGGCGAGATTTTCACCGACCTTGAACCCGAAGATCTGTTGAAATTCGGCCTGATTCCGGAATTCGTTGGCCGTTTGCCGGTTCTGGCAACGCTCGAGGATCTGGACGAGGATGCGCTGGTCACAATTCTGACCGAACCGAAAAACGCATTGGTCAAACAGTACCAACGTCTGTTCGAGATCGAGGACACGCAGCTGACCTTTACCGATGATGCGCTTTCGGCAATTGCGAAACGTGCTATCCTACGCAAAACCGGTGCACGTGGTCTGCGCTCTATCCTCGAAGATATCCTGCTGAACACGATGTTCGATCTGCCCGGCATGGACAGTGTGACCGAAGTGGTTGTCAACGAAGAGGCCGTAAACTCTGACGCGGCACCGCTGATGATCCACGCCGATGCCGAGAAAGAGCCCGCTACCGCAGGCTAAGATCGACTGCATATTATCCGATCAAGGCGCGCCAGAGATGGTGCGCCTTTTTCACATCCAGCCGCAGGTTCCAGCTTTGCCGCTTGACCTCTGGCGGGCCAAGCGCTTTGACAGAGGCGTAGGCATGACAGACAAGAGGCGCATCATGACAAGACGTATTTTTTCGGGCGGTGAATTTGAGGCCAAGATCGGCTATTGCCGCGCCGTTGTGGCGGGGGGCTTTGTTCATGTGGCGGGCACCGTGGGGCAGGGCGATACCGTGACCGACCAATGCCGCGCCGCCCTTGCGACCATTGAAGGGGCCCTGCGCGAGGCAGGCTGCACCATGGCCGATGTGGTCCGCGTGAACTACTACCTGCCAGATCGCGCCGAATTTGAACCCTGCTGGCCGATCCTGTCAGAGGTTTTTGGCGATGCGCCACCAGCGGCGACCATGATCGAATGTGGCCTGATCGATGACAAATACCGCATCGAAATCGAAGTCACCGCCTGCCTACCCGGCTGAAAACCGCGGCTATGCGCCCCGAAGCCCGCTAGACCTTTGCGCGGCCTTGGTGCATATATCCATCAAAGCTTCAGGAGACCACTATGGGCATTCTCAACTCTCTTTTGCGCGGCGTGACGTGGTGGAACGGCCAGACGCTGAACACACAGCTGTTCACGTGGCGCAAGGGCATCAAGGTCGGCGAAGACGCCGAGGGCAATGTGTATTACCGCAACGCGGACAGCAGCAAACGCTGGGTCATCTTCAACGGCGAGATCGAAGCGACCCGCGTGAATGCTGACTGGCACGGCTGGCTGCACCATTCGTGGGATGAAACCCCGCAAGATCGCCCGCTGGTACATAAGACGTGGGAAAAGCCCCACCAAGAGAACCTGACCGGCACCGCGCTGGCCTATGCGCCTGCGGGATCCATCCGCCGTGAAAAGCCTGCCGACCGCGGTGACTACGAGGCATGGCAACCCGAATAAAAGCCCCCGTGCGCCTTTACGGGGGCGCACGAAGCTGCGGGCGTCTGGCCGGTGCGTGGCACTGAAAGACTCCGTTTTGACGTTCAAGGAACCCATGTGATGCGCAAGATTTTGATGATCCTCGCCGTGATGGCCGCGCCCGTGCAGGCACAGCAAGTCGCCAGCGCCGAGGGCGGCGTCTTGCGGGCGTTGGACAAGGTATCGGGCGTGTCGCGTGACGTAGAGATGCAGCGCGGAGAGACTTCGCGCGTGGGCAGCCTGAATGTGACCCTGAACGAATGTCGCTATCCTGCGGGCAACCCTGCGGGCGACGCCTATGCCGAGCTTGATATCGTCGAGACGGGCGACGAGAATCGGCTTTTTGCCGGCTGGATGATCGCCTCTGCGCCCGCGCTTTCAGCGCTGGAGCATCCGCGCTATGATATCTGGGTCATCCGCTGCACCACATCTTGAGGAGTGGCAGCAACAGGCGCGGTAAAGTCCGCGTTTTTCATCAAGGCCATTTCTAGCCGGGCGTGATAGGCGGCGCGGGTTATTTCCTGCGCACCAAGAGACGCCAGATGCGGCGTCAGGAACTGGGTATCAAACAGGGTAAACCCGCCTCGGGTCAGCCGATCCACCAGGCAGGCCAGCGCGATCTTTGATGCATTATTGCGCCGCGAGAACATGCTTTCGCCAAAAAACGCCCGCCCCAGTGTGACGCCGTAGACGCCACCCACCAATACATCACCTTCCCAGACCTCAAGCGCATGGGCTTGGCCTTGGGCATGTAGCCGCGCGTACAGCGCAAAAATCTCGGCGTTGATCCATGTATCGGCGCGGTCGGCGCAGCCGGATACGACGTCTTCAAATGCGGTGTTGATACTGATGGTAAAGTGGGTCCGCCGCATTGCGCGCGCTAGGGAACGCGAGATGTGGAACCCGTCTAGGGGGAAGATGCCCCGCCGCCGCGGATCGACCCAGAAGATTTCCGGGTCGTCGCGGTGTTCGGCCATGGGGAAGATCCCCATGGAATAGCCGTGCAATAACAGCTCTGGCGTCAGGTCAGGCATTGCCCAAATTTGTTTCAAGCCAATGCTCTAGCCAGTGGATGTTATAGTCCCCTGTCAGCACGTCCTGTTCGTCAAGCAGCGCATGGAACAGCGGGATCGTCGTGTCGACCCCGTCCACGATCAGCTCTCCCAAGGCACGGCGCAGACGCGCCAGCGCTTCGGGACGGTCGCGCCCGTGAACGATCAGCTTGCCGATCAGGCTGTCGTAGTAGGGCGGGATTTTATAGCCGTCATACAGCGCACTATCCATCCGCACACCAAGCCCGCCTGGGGCATGATACTGTGTGATCTTGCCCGGGCAGGGCGAGAAGTTAGGCAATTTTTCAGCGTTGATCCGGACCTCGATCGCGTGTCCGTTGATCTTCAGGTCTTCTTGGGTAAAGGACAGATCCATTCCGGCAGCGACGCGAATTTGTTCGCGCACCAGATCGACCCCAAAGATGGCTTCGGTGACGGGGTGTTCGACCTGCAAACGCGTGTTCATTTCGATGAAATAGAACTCGCCGTTTTCATACAGGAATTCGACCGTGCCCGCGCCGATGTAGTTGATGTTGGCCATCGCATCTGCACAGACCTTGCCGATACGCGCACGTTCTTCGGCGGTGATCGACGGGCCGGGGGCTTCTTCGAAGACCTTCTGGTGGCGGCGTTGCAGCGAACAGTCGCGTTCGCCCAGATGGACAGCGCGACCTTTGCCATCGCCGAACACCTGAATTTCGATGTGGCGCGGCGTGGTGAGGTATTTCTCGATATAGACTTCGTCGTTGCCGAAGTTCGATTTCCCTTCGGCGCGGGCAGTCATGAAGGCACGTTCCATTTCAGCGGCGGTTTTCGCCACTTTCATACCCTTGCCACCACCACCGGCGGTTGCCTTGATGATCACCGGATAGCCGATTTCCTCGCCGATACGCTTGGCGTCGGCCAGTGTGGGCACGCCACCGTCAGACCCGGGAACGCAGGGCACGCCAAGCTCTTTCATAGTGTCTTTGGCGGTGATCTTGTCGCCCATAATGCGGATGTGTGCCGCTGTGGGTCCGATAAAAGTCAGGTCGTGGTCTTCGACGATCTGCACAAAGCCCGCGTTTTCGGACAAAAAGCCGTATCCGGGGTGAATGGCCTCTGCGCCGGTGATTTCGCACGCGGCGATGATCGACGGAATCGACAGATAGGATTGCTGCGAGGAGGGCGGGCCGATGCAGACAGATTCGTCTGCCATGCGCACATGCATCGCATCGCTGTCTGCCGTCGAATGGACCGCGACAGACCCGATGCCCATCTCGCGGGCCGCACGGATCACGCGCAACGCGATCTCGCCGCGGTTTGCGACTAGGATTTTTTTGAACATAGGTTTCGCCTTATTCCAGGATCACCAAGGGCGCGCCAAATTCAACGGCGGCGCCGTCATCTACCAAAATCCGCTTTACCGTGCCGGAACGTGGCGCTGGAATGTGGTTCATTGTTTTCATAGCTTCAACGATCAGCAGCGTGTCCCCTTCGGAAACGGAGGTCCCGACCGATATAAACGAAGGCGCGCCAGGTTCGGCTTGCATATATACCGTCCCCACCATCGGAGAGACGACAGCACCGGGGTGGTCCGCGGGATCGCTGGCTTCTGCTGCAGGGGCTGCGGCTGCCGGGGCGGCGGGCGCGGGCGCTGCATAGTGCGCAGGGGCCGATTGCGCCTGATGCGGTGCTACGATCTGTTGCGGTGGTTTGCGGCTGACGCGCACATTCAGGCTGTCATCCTCGGCGTAATCCCGCTTGACCTGCAATTCGGTCAGATCGTTTTCGTTCAGCAACTCGGCGAGCGCCTGGATAAAAGCCACATCGGCGTCATGGGTGTTTTTTGTCATATTTTCCTCAGCCAGTCAAAGTCGATAGGGCGCTGCCTGTGCCCTTGAATTGCTGCCTTATAGGGCATGGGCGCAGTCATGAAAAGCAAGCAGTTGCCTAACGTCACCTTGGCCGCGAGAGGCGGCGGACCGGGGCAGGGGGTATATGCAATGGGGCAAGGGGGCGCAGGCGCGGGAAAGTGCTGGTATGAAACGCATGTTTCGCCAGAACGTCCCGCGCCCGTAAAGTGTTAGTCGTCAGATCGCCAGATATTCGGAGCGCAATTCGGCGTTGTTCAGCACCTCGTCGGCGGTGCCATCAAAGACCACGCCGCCGGTATCAAGGATCACCGCGCGATCCGCGAGCTTGAGCGCACGCACGGCGTTTTGTTCAACCAGAATGGTGGTGATGCCTTGGGATTTGATCAGCGACAGGGTCTTTTCGATCTCGTCCACGATGACAGGGGCAAGCCCCTCATAGGGTTCGTCCAGCAGCAGCACCTTGATGTCACGGGCCAGCGCGCGGGCAATCGCCAGCATCTGTTGTTCGCCGCCCGACAGGGTCACGCCTTCTTGCTTGCGGCGCTCTTTCAGACGGGGAAACAGGTCATAGATGCGGTCAAGCGACCAGCCGATCGGCGGGGCGATCTGCGCCAGTTGCAGGTTTTCCTCGACCGTGAGGCCCGCGATGATGCGGCGGTCTTCTGGGACCAGCGCCAGACCGTTGGCGGCGGCCTCGTGGCTGGCCATTTTGTGCAGCGGCTTGTGGTCGAGCCAGACCTCGCCCTTGCGCAATTCGGGGTCGCCAATCTGGGCGATGGCCCGCAGGGTCGATGTTTTGCCCGCGCCGTTGCGGCCCAAAAGCGCCAGAATTTCGCCCTCATGGACGTTAAAGCTGACGCCCTGCACAATATAGCTTTCGCCGTAGTAGGCGTGGATGTCCCATACCGACAGATAGGCGGGCGCAGTAGAGGCATGGTTGGCGCTGTTCGAGAAATCGGGTTTCGTGTTCATGTTCTTATCCTTGCAAAGCCGAGGTGCTGTGGCGGGGGCGGGGACCTGCGCCCCCGCATCAGGCGGCGTCTTGGGATTCGCCCAAATACGCCTCGCGCACCTTGGGGTGGCCTTTGATGTTGTCGGGTGTGTCTTCGACCAGCGGCGTGCCTTGAGCCAACACGGTGATCCGTTCCGCCAATGAGAACACCACATGCATGTCGTGTTCGATGATGGCGATGGTGATATTGCGTTCGTCCTTGATCTGTTTGAGCAGGTCGATGGTGTTGTTGGTATCGGCCCGCGCCATACCCGCTGTGGGTTCATCCAGCAGCAAAAGGCGCGGATCTTGCGAAAGGCACATCGCAATTTCCAACCGGCGTTTATCGCCGCGTGACATAGAAGCCGCGTGCATATGGCGTTTGTCGGCGAGCTTCATCTCGACCAGCATTTCTTCGGCTTTTTCGATCACGTCGCGCTGGCTGGACACCGAGGACAGCGCATTCATCTGGAATGCGCCATCGCGTTTGGCAAAGCAGGGGATCAGCATGTTTTCCTGCACACTGAGATCGCCGAAGATCTCGGGCGTCTGGAACACGCGCGAAATCCCCATCTGGTTGATCTCGTAGGGCTTGCGCCCCAGCACCGACTGTCCGTCGAACATGACCGATCCGGTATCGGGGATCAGCTTGCCCACTAGACAGTTCAGCAGCGTGGACTTACCCGCCCCGTTCGGCCCGATAATGGCATGGACCGAATTTTCCGCAACGCTGAGGTTCACGTTGCTCAGCGCTTGCAACCCGCCGAAACGTTTGCCGACATTTTTGACTTCGAGAATGGCCATCTGTTCAGCTCCTTCTTATTCGGCTGGGGGTATGTTGCGTTGTGCGGCGGCGTCGGCTTCGACCGATCCCGCGTTCCGGTCCTTGCGGCGGAACACGCGACCGATGCGTTGGCCACCTTCGACCAGACCACCGGGCAAGAAGATCACGACCAGCATGAACAGCAGACCCAAGGTCAGGTGCCAGCCCTTGCCGACAAAGGGGTGGATCACCGCGATCAGCATGTCTTCAAGCCCATCGGGCATGAAAGAGAACCAGCCGTGCAGAACGTTATCGTTGATCTTGGAAAAGATGTTTTCAAAATACTTGATAAAGCCCGCGCCCAGTACCGGCCCCAGAAGGGTGCCCGCACCGCCAAGGATCGTCATCAGCACGACCTCGCCAGAGGCTGTCCACTGCATCCGCTCGGCCCCGGCAAGCGGGTCCATTGCGGCCAGCAAACCACCCGCCAGACCGGCATACATGCCAGAGATAACAAAGGCCGCCAGCGTGTAGGGTTTGGTGTTCAGGCCGGTATAGTTCATCCGTTGCTGGTTCGATTTCACGGCCCGCAGCATCATCCCGAAGGGCGACCGGAAGACGCGGATCGAGATATAGAACGCCAGCAGCATGATCACGGCGCACAGGTAATACCCGACCGAGAAGGTGAAGGACCAAGCCCCGAAATCCAACGTCGTCGCGGCATTCATCTGCGCCCCGAAAAGGTTGGGGTAGCTGGGCGCGTTTGCACCGTCCAGAATGCGCGGATCGCTGAGCGAGATTTGCAGCCCGGTTTCGCCATTGGTGATCGGCGTCAGGACCGAATAGGCAAGGTTGAACGACATCTGCGCAAAGGCGAGCGTGAGGATCGAAAAGTAGATCCCCGACCGGCGCAGCGAGACAAAGCCGATCACGACGGAGAACAACCCCGCGACGATCACCGACAACACAATCGCGGGGATCACGTTCATCGACAACAGCTTCATCATCCACACGGCAGAGTAGGAACCGACCCCCAGAAAGGCCGCGTGGCCAAAGGACAGGTATCCGGTCAGCCCGAACAGAATGTTGAACCCGATGGCAAAGATGCCAAAGATCACAAAGCGTTGCATCAGGTCAGGGTAGCCGGCGTTGAATTGTGCAAGTCCGGAGCTCGCAGGGAAGGGGTTCAGGATGACGGGGGCTGCCATGGTCAGGAATGCCACCACCAACAGAAGGAGAAAGTCTTTTTTAGTGAGTGATTGCATGGGTTATTCCTCCATCACGCCTTTGCGGCCCATTAGGCCACGGGGGCGTGTCAGCAAGATAAGGATCGCGACAACGTAAATGATGATCTGGTCAATGCCGGGCAGGATGTTCTTGACCTCGTTCATCGAGGCAAAGGATTCCAGGACACCCAGCAAGAACCCCGCCAGAACGGCCCCGGGCAAAGACCCCATGCCGCCGACAACGACGACCACAAAGCTCAGCACCAGAAAATCCATGCCCATGTGGTAGTTGGGCGAATTGATCGGCGCATACATGACGCCTGCCAGCCCAGCCACCGCCGCGGCGATGCCGAACATAATGGTAAATCGCTTGTCGATGTTGATGCCCAGCAGACCCACGGTTTCGCGGTCAGCCATGCCGGCGCGCACAACCATCCCAAAGGTGGTGAATTGCAAGAAGGCGAAGACGCCGCCGATGATCAGCGCCGAGAAGGCGAAATAGATCAGACGCCAATAGGGATAGATGATCGCATTGGGATCAAAGCCCAGCAACACGCCGAAATCGAACGACCCGCGAAAGGCTTCGGGGGCAGAGGTCGGGATCGGGTTGGCACCGTAGAAGTACTTGATCACCTCTTGCAGCACGATCGCCAGACCGAAAGTCACAAGGATCTGGTCCGCGTGGGGGCGCTTGTAGAAGTGTTTGATCAACCCGCGTTCCATGACAAAGCCGATGACCAGCATGATCGGCACGGCAAAGAGGATCGACAGGGGAACCGACCAATCCAGCAGCCACGCACCGGCTGCATCGCCGAACCACTCTTTGATATACAGCACGTCTTCGAATTTCGGGTTGCCCAAAAAGTCGGTACCAGAGGATTCCGCGGCCTTGTGGCTTAGGTTGAAAATCTTGCTTAGGGTCACAGCACAGAATGCGCCGATCATGAACAATGCCCCGTGGGCAAAGTTGACGACACCCAAGGTGCCAAAGATCAGGGTCAGACCAAGCGCGATGAGCGCATAAGCTGAACCTTTGTCCAACCCGTTAAGAAGTTGCAAAAGAATGGCGTCCATCGCGGTGCCCTCGAATTTTTAAGAAGTGAAAGACGGAAAAATTCCGCCGGCAAGGTAAGGCAGGGGAAGCCCCCCGCCTTAGACTTGGATTTAAGCGCCGGGGTTACAGTCGCCCAACGCGCCGCCTGCAAACATCGGGTGGTCGACATCATAGGTGACTTGCTCAGCTGGTGTGACTTCGACGATTTCCACGAGGTCGAATTCGTTCTCGGGGTTCTCTTTGCCGCGCACAACCACAACGTCCTTAAAGCACTGGTGGTCGCCAGCACGGTACAGTGTTGGACCGTTACCCAGACCGTCAAATTCGTAACCCTCGAGGGCTTCGACAACGGCGCATGGGTTGAACGACCCGGCACGTGCAACCGCATCAGCATAAAGCAGCGTCTGCGCGTAGCATGTCTGAGCTGCCTGGCTGGGTGGGAAGCCGTATTTTTCGCCAAAGGACTTAACAAAGGCGTTTGTCCCTTTGTAGCGGTCGCCTTTTTCGTTCTCTAGCTTCCAGTCCCAGTTTTGCGAACCTACGATACCGGTGATGTTCTCACCTGCGCCACGGGCCATCAACTCGGAGTAGAGCGGTACAACGATTTCGAAGTTCTTGCCGTTCACCTGCTTGTCGCGCAGACCGAACTGAACCGCGTTGGTCAACGAGTTAACCATGTTTCCGCCGTAGTGGTTCAGAACCAGAACATCGGCACCGGAATTCAGCACAGGCGCGATGTAGGACGAGAAATCGGTCGCGGCGAGCGGCGTACGCACATCGTTGATGGTTTCCCAGCCCATGGCTTCCGTCGCGGCCTGAATGGATTCCTGCTGTGTCCAGCCCCATGTGTAGTCGGCTGTCAGACTATAGACCTTGCGGTCGTCGCCATAGAGGTTCTTTAGCACCGGTGCCAAAGCGGCAGCGGACATGTAAGCGTTAAAGAAGTGGCGGAAGCCGTTGGCTTTTTTATCTTTACCGGTGGTGTCGTTGGAGTGGGTCAGACCCGCCATAAAGATCACGCCGGCCTCTTGGCATAGGCCTTGCACAGCAACAGCCACACCGGAGGACGAGCCGCCCGAGATCATGATCGCGCCGTCTTTCTGGATCATCGACTGCGCCGATGCGCGGGCCGCGTCCGATTTCGTCTGCGTGTCGCCGGTGACGAACTGGACCTTCTTGCCCATGATCCCGTTACCTTCTAGCGCCTTGGAGCTGAAGGTGTTCAGCATGCCGCCGTCGCCCTGACCGTTCAGGTGTTCGACCGCCAGCTCGAACGCGCGCAGTTCGTCTGCGCCCTCGTCCGCGTAGGGGCCTGATTGTGGCACGTTAAAGCCCAGCGTCACCGTGTCGCCCGTTGGCGCGTTCGTAAAACCTGAATGCGCGGCAGCGCTTAGATACGTCGGCAAGGCCAGACCAGCACCGGCAGCAGCGCCGGTTTTGATCACGCCGCGACGCGTCAAGTTAGAAAATGTCATGTATTTCCTCCCAAATGTTGAAACCACGGCCCGATTATTTTTCCGGGTCCATGATGCACAGAGGTGCAAATATGATATGAGAGGAAAACTGAAAACCGATCAACAAGCCCCTTGATAAAAACAACTATTCTGTAAATATATTCGCAGAGGCCTAAGGGGATTTGTAAATTTAATGATATTGCAGCGCAGAAAGCCGTTGATAATGCGGTATAAATCCGGCGGCTGTGTCGCATGACCCGCGATGCGTTGACCGGCAGTCGCATCCGCGAGCGGCGGGTGATGGCAGGGCAAAAGCAGGCTGATCTGGCCAAGCGGATCGGCATTTCGGCCAGCTATCTGAACTTAATCGAACACAACCGGCGCAGAATCGGCGGGAAACTGCTGCTGAACATCGCAGGCGCGCTTGGGGTGGAGCCGACGGCGCTGACCGAAGGGGCCGAAGCCGCCTTGATTGCTACCCTGCGCGAGGCCGCGGATGATGCGCGGCTGAGCGGGCCAGAGGTGAACCGCGCCGACGAATTTGCCGGACGTTTTCCCGGTTGGGCCGATGTGCTGGCCAGCGCGCAACGCCGGATCGCCACGCTTGAACGCACCGTCGAGACGCTGACCGACCGTTTGGCCCATGACCCGCATCTGGCGGCCTCTATGCACGAACTGCTGACCACCGCGGCGGCGATCCGGTCAACCGCATCGATCCTTGCCGATACCAAGACGCTTGAACCCGAATGGCGCGACCGGTTTCACATCAACATCGATCAGGACAGCCGCCGCCTTGCGGATAGCGCGCAGGCGCTTGTGGGGTACCTTGAGGCCGACCCCGAGATAACCCCCGCCGCCAACTCTCCGCAAGAGGAGGTCGAAGCGTTTCTGGCCGCGCACCGCTATCGTTTTGCAACGCTGGAGGTCACGGATGGGGATGCAGGGGCCATCGAGACGTTGATCCAGGCCGCCCCCGACCTGCAAAGCGTTGCTGCACGGCATATCGCGCGCGATGTTTTACAGCAGATTTCAATCGATGCAGAGGCGCTGCCCATAGCCGGTCTGACCCAAGCACTCGGTCACCTAGGGCCGGACCCCGTCGCACTTGCCGCGCTGCTGCGGCAGCCCGTGGCGCGTGTTTTGCGCCGTATGGCGACGGTGCCGGAACTGGGCGCAGGACTGGTCGTTTGCGACCGGTCGGGTACGTTGATCTTTCGCAAATCCATCGACGGGTTTGTCGTGCCCCGCTTTGGCGCGTGCTGCCCGCTGTGGCCGTTGTTCAGCGTCTTGGGCAGCCCCGGCATGGTGCAGAAACAACGGGTGGCGCAGCTGGGGCGGGGATATGCGTCGTTTGATTGTTATGCGACCTGCGAACCCCAGAACGTGCGCGATTACAACGCGATGCCTTTGCTGCAGTCGGTCATGTTGATCCTGCCCGCCAGCCCCGAAACCGTACCTGTGCACGATGTCGGTGCCACGTGCCGGGTTTGTCCGCGCACCGAATGTCCTGCACGCCGCGAGCCGTCAATCTTGAATGATGGTGTATAAGGGCGGGTAACAGGCTTTTGACAGGGCAGGGTTTTCCGTGCATCCTGCCTCTCGGCTTACCAAGATCGCGTTATAATGCGACCAGGGCCACAGGGAGGGATTTTGCCAATGGGCAAACACGTCGTGCTCGTAGAAGACGAGACGAACATCGCCGAGGCGATACGATTTTTATTGGGTCGCGAAGGCTGGCGCGTTGAAACGCTGGCCAACGGGGCCACGGCTGTCGAGGTCATCCGCAATGCCAGTCCCGATCTGGTGATGCTGGATGTGATGCTGCCCGGTAAAAGCGGTTTCGAAATCCTTAAAGAGCTACGCGCGGACGCAGCGCTGGCCGATCTGCCTATTCTGATGCTGACCGCCCGCGGCCAGACCCGCGACCGCGAAATCGCGCTAGAGGCGGGCGTCAGCCGCTTTATGACCAAACCTTTCTCTAATGCCGATATGCTGGCGGCCGTGCGCGATCTAACAGCTGCAGGCACCGCAGAAGCATGAGTAAACTGCCCGGCTCGCCGCTGTTTCTTGAACGGCGCAGCTACAGGTTTCGCCGCATGATGGACGCTGTTCGGCTGCTGCCGCTGCTGGTGCTGGGGTTCTGGATGGTACCGCTTTTGTGGCCGGTGCAAGATACCTCTGCGGGCGATGCTGTCCCCATGTCACATGCGCTGCGCTATGTCTTTGGCGTTTGGCTGATCGGGATCGCCTGCTGCTTTTTGCTGTGGCGGCGGACAGCGCGTCAGATCGAACAGGAAACCCAAGGCTGATGGTGTCACTGAACCAGCTGGTTGCCGTCTGTTTGCTGTATGTGGTGGGGCTGTTTGCCGTGGCCTTTGCCGCTGAACGCGCTGCCGCCCGCGGGCGTGGGGACTGGCTGTTGCGCTCGCCGTTGGTCTATACGCTGTCGCTGTCGATCTATTGCACCGCTTGGACGTTTTATGGCGCGGTCGGCTATGCGGCGCGATCAGGGCTGGAATTCGTGACGATCTATCTTGGGCCGTCGCTGGTGATGATCGGCTGGTGGTGGATCTTGCGCCGTTTGGTGCGCATCGGTCGGTCCCATCGCGTGACCTCGGTCGCGGATCTTATTTCTTCGCGATACGGGAAATCGAACCTCTTGGCGATATTGGTCACGATCATGGCAGTCATCGGGGTGACGCCCTATATTGCACTGCAACTACAGTCAGTTACCCTGTCCTTGTCGATCTTTGCCAGCGCCGAGCCACAGGCCACGACCGGGGGCGGCCAGATCAATTCGGCACAGGCGGCGTTTTGGGTCGCGGTGGGGCTGGCGCTGTTCACTGTGTTGTTCGGCACCCGTAATTTGAACGCCAACGAACGCCATCACGGCGTGGTCATCGCCATCGCAGTAGAAGCGGTGGTCAAGCTGCTGGCACTGCTGGCGGTTGGTGCTTTCGTGGTCTGGGGGGTCGCAGGTGGTGTCGAACAGACACTGGCGCAGATTGACCGGTCCGCGATCGGGCAATGGCAGGTCGAAGGGGGCCGGTGGACCGCGTTGACGCTGCTGGCCGCTGCGGCCTTTATCTGCCTGCCGCGCATGTTTCAGGTCTTGGTCGTGGAGAACGGCGACGAGCGCCACTTGCAGACCGCCAGCTGGGCTTTCCCGCTGTATCTCATGCTGATGAGCCTGTTCGTCGTGCCCATTGCCGTGGTCGGGCTCGATCTGCTGCCCGAAGGGTCGAACCCTGATTTGTTCGTCCTGAGCCTGCCGCTGAGCCAGGGGCAGAATTCGCTCGCGATGTTCGCCTTTCTCGGTGGGTTTTCCTCTGCCACATCGATGGTGATTGTCGCGACACTGGCGCTGTCGACAATGGTGAGCAACCATATCGTTATGCCAATCTGGCTGACCTATGGACAAAAAACGGTCCAGCAGTCGGGCGACGTGCGTCATGTGGTGATCCTGTCGCGGCGGTTGTCGATCCTGCTGATCATCTCGCTGGGGTATTGCTATTACCGGCTGTCGGGCGGGGGCGGTGCGCTTGCGGCGATCGGGACAATCTCTTTCGGGGGGGTGGCGCAGTTTTTGCCGGTGCTGCTGGGGGGCATCTTCTGGCGCGGTGCAACGCGGACGGGGGCGATCTGCGGGTTGACCATCGGCTTTGCGTTGTGGGTCTATACGATGCTGTTGCCAAGCTTTGGCGCAGGGGCCGCGCTGTCGGCGTCTACCTTTCAGGACGGGTTGTTCGGCTTGCAGTGGCTGCGACCCGAGGCCTTATTTGGGATCAATGGGTTAGATCCGACAGTTCATGCCGTTCTCTGGAGCCTTTCGATCAACGCTTTGGTTTTTGTCACCGTGTCCCTGTTCAGCTTTCCTGCCCCCGTAGAGCGGCTGCAAGGTGCGCAATTCGTGAATATCTTTGACCATTCCACGGCCGCACGCGGATGGAGCGCGTCGGTCGCGGCGAGCGAGGATCTGATGATCATGGCACAGCGCATTTTGGGCGCTGCAGAGGCGCAAGGCTTCTTTCGGGCGCAAGCGCAGTTGCAACAAAAACACGATGGCCTACCCGAACCGACACCGCGATTTGTGCAGGCGCTAGAACGCGAGCTCGCAGCATCTGTGGGGGCCGCCACGGCGCATGCAATGGTGGCGCAACTGGTGGGCGGGGCCTCTGTTTCGGTTCAGGATCTGCTCGCTGTGGCGGACGAATCGGCGCAGATGCTGGAATATTCCAGCCAGCTGGAAATCAAATCCCGTGCGCTGACAGATACCGCTGCGAAACTGCGCAGCGCCAATGACAAGCTGACCCAACTGTCACATCAAAAAGATAGTTTTCTAAGCCAGATCAGCCATGAATTGCGCACGCCCATGACCTCTATCCGCGCATTTTCAGAGATTTTGCGCGATGCCGAAGGGTTGGGGCCGGAAGAAAAGACCCGCTACGCGTCGATTATTCACTCCGAAACCATCCGGCTTACACGCTTGTTGGATGATCTGCTGGACTTGTCTGTGCTTGAAAACGGCGAGGTCTCATTGAACCGGCAACGCGGCGTTTTGCGCGATGTGTTGGATCAGGCGGTCATCACAGCGCGGGCGGCGAATACGCGTGTGATCAAAATTGATCGGGAAAGCGCGGGTGAAGATATCGTGCTGGATACCGATCTGGATCGTTTGGTGCAGGTTTTCATAAACTTGATTACAAATGCACAGAAATATTGTGTGGCCGATGACCCGCAGCTGTCCATACGGGCACATCAGCGTGGGCGGCGTATCATCGTTGATCTGATAGACAATGGCGTAGGAATTGACGCCGCTTCGCAAGCACTGATTTTTGAAAAATTTAGTCGTTTACCGGGGCAAGGCGGTGAGGGGGCCGGTCTGGGTCTTGCCATTTGCCGCGAGATTATCAAGCGGTTACAGGGGGATATATCGTATCTCACTGATGTCTCGGGCACCGGATTCCGTGTTGAGCTGCCGATCGCGCAGACTGACGTTTAAGCCGATTTCCCATCGCATCTAAGCAGATTCGTAACCTTTGTGCGTCATCTTGAAGGGGATGAAGCAGCGGTAAAGGATGCGCGCTATGGGATGATGTAGATGAACGTGGCTGCGTGGGGGATAGCGCCAAAGCGGCGCTATCTGCTGTCGTGACGGACCAAGAGGGCCCTTGTGCGCGGCTCTTAGGCGTAGGGGGCGCTGAGCACGTCGCGCATATGGCTCAGGTCATAGCCGCCGGCACGGGCGGCTTCTATCAGCGTGTCGGCCGGTTGTTTGCCAGCCTGACCCAAAGCCCAAGCAATCGTGGACCGTGTGCCAGAGGCGCAATAGCCCAGAACGACTTCGTCCTGCGCCACGCCGATTTCGCGATTGTGGGCAATGACGTCGGGGGTCATCGTTTGATGGGTCAACTCCTGAAACGCGAAACGCAGTCCGGCAGCCTCTGCGGCGGCTTGAATGGCCGCATGTTGATGGCTGGGGGGAACCTCGGCGTCGGGGCGGTTGCACAAAATTAAGGTGATGCCGGCCTCTTTGATCGCGCCCATATCGGACGGGTCGATCTGAGGGGAAGCATAGAAGCGGGGGGTGATTTTACGAATATCCATAGCTTGATTTATCCAGCCGTCCGCGGTGTGTCTAGTATCCGCCGCGCTTTGGGGGCGATCATCATGCCTGCCAGCATGGCGATCAGGAAAATAATGCCGCCCAAGCCGCCAAAACCCAGCGACGCCAGCGCCGGACCCGGGCACAGCCCGACCAATCCCCAGCCTGCGCCAAACAGCACTGCGCCGATAATCAACTTGCGATCCAAGCGCGCATCGGGGCGGGCGGGAAAGTCACCACCGGTAACAGGGCGACGGGTACGGGTCATCGCCCACGCCACCGCCATAGGCAGAATGGCCCCTCCCATGACAAAGGCTAATGTCGGGTCCCAGCTGCCAAAGAAATCCAGAAACCCCTGGACCTTTTGGGTGTCTGTCATGCCAGACAGGTACAGTCCGGTTCCAAACAAAGCGCCCGCAAGCGCGGCAATCATGTTACGCATCTCAAATCCCTCCGACAAAGCTGCGCAAGACGACGACCATCAAGGCCCCCGCCGCAATATAGACCAACGTGGCGACGATGCCGCGGGGGCTCAGCCGCGAAATCCCGCAAACGCCGTGGCCGGACGTGCAGCCGTTGCCAATACGGGTGCCCAGACCGACCAACAGCCCTGCCACGCCAACCAGCCAAAGGTTTTCGGTCAGGTGGGTCGTCGCTTGAGTCGGGGCCAAGGCCGCGATTGCCGCGGGAATAACAATCAGGGCGGCCAAAAAGCTGATGCGTTCGGCCCAAGTGCTTCGGCCCGACCCGTCGACCAGCCCGCCCACGATGCCACTGGCCCCCATGATGCGGCCGTTGCCCAGCAGATACACCGCGCCACCAAATCCAATCAACAGTCCGCCAATCAGGCCCCAAATCCAATCTGCTTCAATCATATGCTATTTCGCCCTCAAAGACCGCCATAAGTGGCAGGTGTCAGAGAAACATATAGTGACTTTTGAATGTGTGACAAGGCGCAAGCGTTGTGAACGCGGCCGGCAGAGCGCGCGATGCCCTGCAAACAAGCGTTACGCGAGGATAATACCCACGACGACCATCATCAGCCCGATCACCGACAACAGCAACGCGCCAAGGTTTAACGGCAGGACTTTCTGCAAGACGACGCGCATCTCTTCTTCGGACAGGGCGGCGCGTTTGGCGCGGGCCACGCGCACGATACACCACACAAGCCCGACCAGCCCAACAAACGAGATAGCTGCGCCAGCCCAGATCAGGGCGTCAAAGATAGTTAGAGATGCGTTTTCCATACGGCGCGAGCTATCCGAATTCCGCCCAATGGGCAAGAGTGGCTTGCGGCAGGGCAGGCACGGGGGTAGTCACTGCGCTGACCCATTCAAGACATAGGACGCCCCAGATGAGCGACAGTGCTACCAATCCCGAATCCGCAGACGCCATCGGTGATGCAACGTATCGTGTCACCGCAAACGAACTTCGCCAGTTCGTAGAGCGGATCGAGCGGCTGGATGCAGAAAAGAAAGACTTGGCCGAGCAGCAAAAAGAGGTCATGGCAGAGGCCAAGTCGCGCGGTTACGACACCAAAGTTCTGCGCAAGGTCATCGCGCTGCGCAAGCGTGAGGCGGATGATATCGCCGAAGAAGAAGCCGTCCTTGAGATGTATAAAGAAGCACTGGGCATGACCTAGGCTTGATCGGGGCCTGAGGCGGTGACCCTTCGCCGCTTGAGGACCACGCGAGACGTTATTTACCACCGGTAGGCGGGGGCAGGGGGCAAATTGCCCCGTCCCACGGGACCCCCGCCGCCAAATCCGCTTGCGCCCAAGCGCAGGCGCCAATAGAAGAGCGGAAATTTTTCCGCCCGCGCCACGCAATGCGCGGCCTTACCCTATGGAGCAAACATGCAGGTCAACGAGACGCTGAACGAAGGTCTGAAACGCGGCTATGCCATCACTGTGACAGCAGCTGAGCTGGAGGCCAAGGTCAACGAAAAGCTGGCCGAAGCGCAGCCCGAAGTCGAGATGAAGGGTTTCCGCAAAGGTAAAGTGCCAATGGCGCTGCTGAAAAAGCAGTTCGGCCAGAAGGTTACGGGCGAAGCCATGCAGGAAAGCATTGATGGCGCCATGCAGGAACACTTTGAAAAGTCCGGTGATCGCCCCGCGATGCAGCCTGACGTCAAAATGGCGAACGAAGACTGGAAAGAAGGCGACGACGTCGAGGTCACCATGACCTATGAAGCGCTGCCAGAAATCCCCGAAGTCGACCTGTCGTCCATCACGCTGGACAAAATGGTTGTCAAAGCTGACGACGCTGCCGTCGATGAAGCGCTGGCCAATCTGGCAGAGACCGCTCAAGACTTTGAAGCCCGCGAAGAGGGTGCCAAGGCCGAAGATGGCGATCAGATCACATTTGATTTCCTCGGCAAGGTAGACGGCGAAGCCTTTGAAGGCGGCGCTGCAGAAGACTACCCGCTGGTTCTGGGTTCCAACTCGTTCATCCCCGGCTTTGAAGAGCAGCTGGTCGGTGTTGTTGCGGGCGACGAAAAAGACGTCACCGTGTCCTTCCCCGAAGATTACCAAGCACCTCACCTCGCGGGCAAAGAAGCCGTATTCGAGTGCAAAGTTAAAGAAGTGAAAAAGCCCGTCGCTGCCAAAATCGACGACGAGCTGGCCAAGAAATTCGGTGCAGAAGACCTCGCCGCGTTGAAAAGCCAGATCGCAGAGCGTCTGGAAGCGGAATATACCGGTGCCTCGCGCGCTGTTATGAAACGCGGCCTGCTGGACGAGCTGGACAAAATGGTCAGCTTTGATCTGCCCCCGTCGTTGGTTGAAGCCGAAGCCGGCCAGATCGCGCACCAGCTGTGGCACGAAGACAACCCCGAAGTTGAAGGCCACGATCACCCCGAGATCGAGACCACAGACGAGCACAAGAAGCTGGCCGAGCGCCGCGTGCGTCTTGGGCTGCTGCTGGCCGAGCTGGGTCAGAAAGCCGAAGTTCAGGTGACCGACGCGGAAATGACCCAAGCGATCATGAACCAGGCACGTCAGTACCCTGGTCAGGAGCGTCAGTTCTTTGAATTCGTTCAACAAAACCAGCAGATGCAGCAGCAGATGCGCGCACCGTTGTTCGAAGATAAAGTGGTCGACCACGTGTTCGAACAAGCGACATTGAACGAAAAAGAAGTGTCGAAAGAAGATCTGCAGAAAGCCGTAGAAGAGCTGGACGACGAATAAGTCTTTCACCCTCGCCGGTGACGTAAAAAGAAAGGGCCGCCCGATTGGGTGGCCCTTTTGCTATCTGGGGGGCGATGCTGGCAGCGGCCCCGTGCCGGACGTCAGCGCAGCGGCTCAGCCCTTGCGCAGGCCGGTTTCAACCAACATGCCGCGCCGTTTTGCTTCGTAATAGTAACCGCGGGCGTACCATTTGATTGCTGTGGCGTGATCGCCATTGGACAGCAGCCAAGCGCCGCGCAGGTATTTTACGCCGTACTTCAAATTGACATCAGGATTTAAAAGTTCGCCGGCGTCGCCGCTAAAACCCATGCCGCGTGCGGTTGCGGGCAGGATCTGAAGCAGGCCGAAATACGGCCCATTGCGCGCCTCTGGACGGTGCGTGCTTTCGCGGATGGCAAGGCGGTGGACCAAGGGGCGGGGCACTTCGTAGTGATCGGCCCATTTGTTGATCAGGCCACGCAGCTCTGGCGTCTCGTTCGGGTGTAAGGGCATTTTACGGGCCACGGCGGGCGGTTCTGCTTCGGTACTGGCGCAGGCGGATAGGGCGGGTGCGCAAAGCAACATCTGACAAAGGGAGCGGCGTGTGAGCGTATTCATGCGGGTGACTCGCATCGTTGATGGGAGCCCCATGCATACAATCCATGAGATGCTGCGCAACAATGCCGGTTTCGGATGGGCAGGGCGTCGCTTACCTAAGGGCGGCATGTCGCCGATTGGACAACGAAAAACGCCGCCGCTGAAGGCTCAGCGGCGGCGTTTCATTTGGAATCAGGTCGAAAGACTTGAGCTTACGCTTCGTCTTCGTCCGATTTCTCGTTTGTTTGTGGCAGATCATCGTCGTCGGATGCGGCGGAGCCGAGATCGTCAAACAGTTCAGAGATCTCGAATTCGGCTGCAGCTTCTTCTTCTGCGGCCAATTCCTGGATCGACTTGCCAGCAGCCTGAAGCTCGGCCTCTTCGGCGGAACGTGCAACGTTCAGCTGAATGGTGACTTCGACTTCAGGGTGCAGAACGACGGTAACGTCGTGCAGGCCCAGATCTTTGATGGGGCTGCCCAGAATGACCTGCTTGCGGTCGACTGTGAAGCCTTCGGCTGTTGCCACATCGGATGCGTCACGTGTTGTGACGGAACCGTACAGAGCGCCCGAATCGGAAGCGGAGCGGATCACAACGAACTGCTGACCGTTCAGCTTGTCCGCCATGGCTTCGGCTTCTTTCTTGGTTTCGAGGTTGTCAGCTTCAAGCTGTGCCTTGCGGCCCTCGAACGCTTCGATGTTGGCTTTGGAAGCCGACAGCGCTTTGCCCTGAGGCAGCAGATAGTTGCGTGCGTAGCCTGGCTTTACGTCCACGACTTCGCCCATTTGGCCCAGCTTGGACACACGTTCCAGAAGGATAACTTGCATGTGCTTTCTCCTTACTTAACGGCGTAGGGCAGCAAGGCGAGGAAGCGGGCGCGTTTGATGGCACGGGCCAATTCACGCTGCTTTTTCGCGGAGACTGCGGTGATACGGGAAGGAACGATTTTGCCGCGCTCAGAGATGTAGCGCTGCAGAAGACGTGTGTCTTTATAATCGATTGCCGGTGCGTTGTCGCCCGAGAAGGGGCAGACCTTACGGCGGCGGAAAAATGGTTTAGCGGCCATGGTTTATGTCCTTTATTGCAAGCTGATGATCAACGACGTTCGCGGCGTTCGCCACGCTCGGGGCGTTCGTCACGTTTTTGCATCTGGACCGATGGCAGCTCTTTGTGCTCATCAACTTTGATGGTCAAAATGCGCATCACGTCATCATGCAAACGCATCAGGCGTTCCATTTCCTGAACGGCGGTCGCAGGTGCGTCCGAACGCAGGAAGGCATAGTGGCCCTTGCGGTTTTTGTTGATCTTGTAGGCCATCGTTTTGACGCCCCAGTATTCGCTGTCGACGAGCTTGCCGTCGTTGTCAGCCAAAACTGTGCCAAAATGTTCGATAAGACCTTCTGCTTGCGTGTTGGATAAGTCCTGACGCGCAATCATAACATGCTCATAAAGCGGCATGTGCACTCCTATTTATATCAAGGCGCATTTCATAGGTAGGGCATTTGCGTTTTGCGGCCCCACCACGAGAGTCTGCGCGGTTCAAAAGATAATGCAAAACGAAGGGCCGATATACACGGTTTTGCGGGCAGGGCAAGGGCGCGTGACGCGCAGGGGCACACGGACCTCGGGTTTGTCACAGATGTATCTTTGGACGGACGCTTGAATAGGTCCACCTTGATCACGGATGGGTCACGAGTGCGCCTCTTTTTCGTCATGAACTCATACGAGAACTGATGGGGAGAGAACATAGGTTGATGAAGGTTGGTCAGAGCAATGGGCGCAGTAACGAATTTTACAGCAGACAGCGTGCAGTTTTCCACGCAGGCCGGAATGGTGGATGGATCGCGGGCAGTGCTGCGCAGCGGTCAGCGGGTGCTCGGGGTGGCTTTGGTGCTGGCAGCGACGGGGCTGTGGCTGACGCCGGGGTCGAACTTTGGCTCTGATGTGATGTTGTTCAAGGTGGGGCTGTCTGTGCTTTCGCTTATGCTGGGCGCAAGCCTGATGCTATCAGGGCAAAAGCCCGCGTTGCCCGACATACAGATTGATACGCTGCGCCGCGAGCTGCGTCTTGTACGCCCCCGCGCGGTCGGGGCCAAACGCGTGCTGCACCGGTGCAACTTTTGCGATCTGGGACGGGTAGAGCGTATCGGCCGGAATTTCCACTTTTGGGACGGGCGGGGCAATTTCATAGTGGATGTTCATATCGCAGAACGTCGTGTGGTCGATAATCTGACCTTTAGCCTGCGGGATTCCGGTCAGGTGGTCTGATCCTATCCGGGTGTTGTACGGCAAAGCGGGCACCTAAAGGGCGCGCGACTGTTCGCCAATGCGCACTAACTGTTGAACGCTGCTGGGTTGCTGAAATGTTGAAATGCTTCATGTATACTCCAGACACACGCCAACAGGAGAATTCCAATGAACATGAAGTCTGTCCTTCTTGCTACTGCCCTTACACTGGGTGCCACATCCGCGTTCGCAGCCGAGAAATACGTGCTGGACGCAAGCCACAGCCAGATCGTTTTCACCTATAACCACCTTGGGTTCTCGACCACCACGTCGATGTTCAGCGGTTTTGACGGTGAAATCATGATGGACGAAGCGGAGCCCGCGAATTCCTCGGTTTCGGTTTCCTTCCCCGTCAAAGACATGATCACGGGCTGGGATCCGCGCACCGAGCACTTTATGACAGGTGACTTCTTTGGGGCCGAAGATGGCGACATGGTGACATTTGTCTCCACGGGCATCGAAGTCACGGGCGAGAAAACTGCCTTGATCACCGGCGACCTGACCATGAATGACGTCACCAAATCCGTTGTGCTGGACGCCAAGCTGAACCAGATGGGCGAGCATCCGATGGCCAAAAAGCCTTGGGCCGGTTTCGACGCGACCACCACTGTGACGCGCACCGACTTTAACCTCGGTCAGTTCGCGCCTTTCGTCGGCGACGAAGTACAAGTGAACATCTCTATCGAAGCGATGAAGGCTGAATAAGCTTTTTTTGATTGAGAAAACGAAAACGCCGGGGCAGGTCCCCGGCGTTTTTGCGTTTATGGGGGCGGGGCCATATGGCCCGCGCCGTTGTGGATCGGATTACCGTCCTCGTGTGGCGGTGAGATCGATGTTGACGGTGACGCTAAAGGCGAGCGTGCTTTCATCCGTCACCGTTTCCCCGATGCCAAAGTTGCGACGGTCCAGCGTGGTGGTGCCCGTCATCTGCGCGGTGTCGTCTTGAAGTGTCAGGGTGAAGGGCAGTTCGACCGGCATGGACTGGTCCTTGATCGTGAGCGTGCCTGCAGCGATGTAGCCATCTGCGGCGACATTGATATCAGCTTGGAAGGTTGCTGTGGGGAAGGCCTCGGTATTGAAGAAATCCGCACCCATCGCCTGATCCGTCACCGACCCGAGGCCGAGCGATGGGATCGCGACCGTGGTCGTCACCTCGCCGGCTTTGCCAGTTTGGACGGTCTCGTCAAAGGTGATCGCGGATGTCCAATCGGCAAAGCTGCCTGCCACGACGGACCCGAACTGCGTGACCTCAAGCGCGATGGTGCCATTTTGGACCTGCCATTCGGACGCCACGGCGTCGAGCGTTGCGGTCTCTTCTGTATCGGCCGGTTGGCCCAGACCCAGCCCCAGACCCAAGCCGATTGCCGCGATCCAGACCACGGTCGCGGTGACCACCGGCGCAGCAGAGTGGTGTTGCGCAGGGAGCGGGCCAATCGCCGGCTCGCCCGGCAACATGCGTCGCAGCGTCGAATCGCGGTCAATCACATGATGTTTCACCGCGCCTGCCACATGCAGGAACAGCGCCCCGATCAGCAATTTGCCCGCGATAATGTGCACCGCGCCAAAGGCGTGTTCGAGGGTGGTGTTTTTAGGAATGAACGGCAGGGATTGCCCCAATGGCCACCATATCGGCGCAAAGCCGGAGGCCGCGGCGTGGCCGATCCAGCCGGCCAGCGGCACGATCACCAAAGACCCGTAGAGCACCCAATGCACCGTTTCGGCCAGCCAGCTTTCCAGTTTGTGATCCGCATTCAGCAGCCCCGGTTTCGTTTGGGTGAAGGCCCAGACAATTCGGGCGAGGGCGACAAAGAACACCGTGACACCCAGCGTTTTATGTAACGAAAAGAACCACGCCTTGCGGGTCAGGGCGTCTTGGGTGTCGTGAGGCAGGTCGCTGGCATAAAGGCCAAGCGCGATCAGCGTCAGGATCAGCAGGGCGGTGAGCCAGTGAAAAAACTTGGTCACCCCGCCATAGCGGATTGCGGTATTGGAAAGGGCCATCGGGTTGCTCCGTCGGGAATTAAGGTGGCTTATCCATACTATAGTGGCTGGTCGGGACCAATGCGGATCAGCGCACAGTCGCCGTGCAGGCTTGTTTGACGGGCACCCACGCGCTAAAGCGCTGGAAACGCAAATTCGGGGGACTTTATGACCATTGCATTCGTATATCCGGGCCAAGGCGCGCAAACCATCGGTATGGGCCGCGATCTGGCTGACGCCTATCCGGCGGCAAAAGCCGTGTTTGACGAGGTGGACGAAGCCTTGGGCGAAAAGCTGTCGACGCTGATTTGGGAAGGTGACGCGGACGCGCTGACGCTGACCCAAAACGCGCAACCTGCGCTGATGGCGACATCAATGGCGGCGATGGCGGCGTTGAAGGCCGAAGGCATTACCGTCGACAAGGCGGCTTATGTCGCGGGCCATTCGCTGGGAGAATATGCAGCGCTTTGCGCGGCGGGGACATTCTCGCTCGCGGATACGGCGCGGTTGCTGCGCATTCGTGGCCGCGCGATGCAGGCGGCTGTGCCTGTGGGGCAGGGTGCTATGGCAGCACTTTTGGGCCTCAGCTTTGATCAGGCCGAAGCCATTGCCGCAGAAGCCGCGCAGGGCGATGTCTGTCAGGTCGCCAACCAGAATGATCCGGCGCAGAATGTTGTATCGGGCAGCAAGGCCGCCGTTGAACGCGCGATTGATCTGGCGAAAGCTGCCGGTGCCAAGCGTGCGTTGCTGTTGCCCGTATCTGCCCCGTTCCACTGTGCCCTGATGGCCCCCGCCGCAGACGAAATGGCCGGCGCGCTGGCAGATGTGACGATGAACGCCCCCGCCGTGCCCGTTGTGGCAAATGTGGTGGCCGAAGCGGTCACCGACCCCGATCAGATCCGCAAGCTGTTGATCGAACAGGTTACCGGTCAGGTGCGCTGGATGTCGTCGGTTGAATGGATGGGCGCGCAGGGCGTAACCGAGGTTTGGGAAATCGGCGCGGGCAAGGCTCTGTCCGGTATGATCCGCCGCATCAACAAGGAAATCACCTGCGTGAACATTGGCACCGCTGCCGATGTTGCTGCCGTGAAAACGGCCTGAGACAGGTCGCGAAAGGAATTATATATGTTTGATCTTACTGGAAAAAATGCGCTGGTTACCGGTGCTTCGGGTGGTATCGGCGCTGAAATCGCGCGCAGCCTGCATGCACGCGGCGCGACCGTGGGCCTGTCTGGCACCCGCACCGAACCGTTGGAGGCGTTGAAGGCGGAACTGGGCGAACGCGCCTATGTGCTGCCCTGTAACTTGAGCGATATGGATGCCGTTGACGCGCTGCCCAAGCAGGCGGCCGAGGCGATGGGATCGGTTGATATTTTGGTCAACAACGCCGGCATCACCCGCGACAACCTGTTCATGCGCATGTCGGATGACGAATGGAATTCGGTGATCAACGTCAACCTGACCGCGAACTTCAAGCTGTGCAAAGGCGTGCTGCGCGGCATGATGAAGGCGCGTTGGGGCCGGATCGTAAATATCTCGAGCGTTGTCGGTGCCACCGGCAACCCAGGTCAGGCGAACTATGCCGCGTCCAAGGCCGGTATGGTGGGGATGTCGAAATCACTGGCCTATGAGGTCGCCAGCCGCGGGATCACCGTGAATGCTGTTGCCCCCGGTTTCATCACCACGGCAATGACCGACAAGCTGACCGACGACCAAAAGGCGGGAATCATGGGGCAGATCCCTGCGGGTCGCATGGGCGAAGCATCCGAAATCGCATCGGCTGTCGTCTATCTGGCCAGCCCAGAAGCCGCCTATGTTACCGGAACCACCTTGCATGTGAACGGCGGTATGGCCATGTTGTGAGCCTGCGCTGCAAAGCGTTTGCCAAATCCGCGTGTTGTGCTAAATGGGGCGCAGAATCCACGACAGGGAGGCTTGATTGCCCCCCTTACCTTGTGACAACAAGGGCCATAGCCGCCCCTCGGGGCACGATCCAAAAGGACCGCATAAGGTTCTGACGGAAACAGAAGAGGGCAGGACTGCCCGAATGAATGAGGACAGAATATGAGCGACGTCGCAGACCGCGTAAAGAAGATCGTTGTAGAGCACCTGGGTGTTGAAGAAGACAAAGTTGTTGAGAACGCATCGTTCATCGACGATCTTGGCGCAGACAGCCTCGACACTGTTGAGCTGGTTATGGCGTTCGAAGAAGAGTTCGGCATCGAGATCCCCGATGACGCAGCTGAGAACATCCAGACCTTCGGCGACGCGGTCAAGTTCATCAAAGAAGCGTCCTAAGACGTTTTCGCCAGTCGGGCCCCAAGGGGCATGGCGGCGGCGCGAGTTTTAAAGAACGGCGTTCTTCCTAAGGGAGGAGCGCCGTTTTTACGTCAGGCTGACGCGGGCTGCTTGGCCTGTGCGTTCGCGGCATGTCACTTGTGGGCGCGAGACGGGAAACCGCGGCGCGACAGTACCCTATGTTGCGCGTCTTACCCCGCGTAACATAGGGCTTTATGGCGACAAGATACGTTCAATGACGCGCGAAGGCCCGCCGGTCTGGCCGCAGCTTGAACGCTTCGCGTCTTGAAATTTACGGGCTCGGCAAGGTATAGCCGGTCAACGCAAAGAAACACCAAGGGGCTTGGATATGCGCAGAGTAGTTGTGACAGGTTTGGGATTGGTAACGCCGCTTGCCGATGGCGTAGAGGCCAGCTGGTCCAGAATTTTGGATAGTCAGTCCGGTGCGGGCACGATCACGGGCTTTGATCCCAGTAGACTGGTCACGCAATACGCCTGCGAAGTACCTCTTGGTGATGGCACCGACGGCACGTTCAACGGCGACAAATACATGGAGCCGAAGGAACAGCGCAAGGTTGATACCTTTATTCTGTTCGGCATGGCGGCAGCACAGCAGGCGGTCGAGGATTCCGGCTGGATGCCCACCGACCGTGAAGATCTGGAACGCACCGGCGTGTTGATCGGGTCTGGCATCGGCGGCTTGAACTCTATCGCGAACACCGCAGTAATGATGCACGAAAAAGGCCCACGCCGCGTGAGCCCGTTCTTTGTGCCCGGTGCGCTGATCAACCTGATCTCGGGTCAGGTGTCGATTCGCTATGGTTTCCGCGGTCCGAACCATTCGGTCGTGACTGCCTGCTCTACCGGGGCGCACGCGATTGGTGATGCAAGCCGTTTGATCCAACATGGTGACGCCGATGTGATGATCGCTGGCGGGGCCGAGGCCGCGATTTGCGAGATCGGCATGGCAGGGTTTAACGCCTGTAAAGCGCTGTCTACCAAGCGTGGCGACGATCCGACCAAGGCAAGCCGCCCCTATGACGCCGATCGTGACGGTTTCGTCATGGGCGAAGGCGCGGGCATTGTGGTGCTGGAAGAATACGAACACGCCAAGGCGCGTGGGGCCAAGATTTATGCCGAGGTTCTGGGCTACGGTATGTCGGGCGACGCCTATCACATCACCGCACCTGCCGAAGACGGCGACGGGGCGGAGCGGTCCATGCGCAACGCGCTGCGCAATGCCGGTCTGGCACCAACCGATATCGATTACATCAATGCTCATGGCACATCGACTATGGCCGATGTGATCGAACTGGGTGCCGTAGAGCGGATGCTGGGCGATGCTGTTGAAACGGTCACGATGTCGTCGACCAAATCCGCCACCGGTCACCTGTTGGGGGCTGCCGGCGCAATCGAAGCGATCTTCTCTATTCTTGCGATCCGCGATCAGGTGGCACCGCCAACCATCAACCTCGACAACCCTGCCGTTGAAACCAAGATCGATCTGGCACCGAACAAGAAGGTCGAGCGCAAGATTGACATCGCGCTGAGCAACTCGTTCGGCTTCGGTGGCACTAACGCGAGCGTTATCTTCGGGAAAGCATCCTAATGTGGCGGCATATCGCGTCTAACGCTGTTACGTTTCTGATTTTAGGTTTGTTTTTGTTAGGCGGGATTATCCTGTGGGGCCGGGGGCAGTATGATGCGCCCGGACCTCTGTCGCAGGCGATTTGCTTGCAGGTGGAACGTGGGTCGAACATGCGGGCTGTGGGCGATGATCTTGCCACACAAGAGGCCGTAAGCTCGGCCGCGATCTTCCGGTTGGGGGCCGAGTATGAGGAAAAGACCCGCGCCTTGAAGGCGGGGAGCTTTCTGATCCAGCCCGAATCCTCGATGAAAGAGATCGTAGAGACGGTCACGCGCGGCGGGGCCAGCACCTGCGGCACCGAGGTTGTGTACCGGATCGGCGTCAATCGTATCAGCACTCAGGTACGCGAGCTGGACCCCACGACCAACCGTTTTGTCGAACGGGCTGAGTTCTCTCCCGGGGAGGATGAGGTGCCGGAGGTCTATACCCAGACCAAGGCAAAAGCTGACACACGGTTCCGCATCGCAATGGCCGAAGGCGTGACAAGCTGGCAGGTGACCGAGGCGTTGAAATCCATCGACTTGCTGGCTGGCGAGATCGAGGCCGTGCCCGCCGAGGGGACCTTGGCCCCCGACAGCTATGAGGTGTCCGAGGGGGACGACCGCGCCGCGATCCTGACCCGCATGGCTGCTGCCCAAGAACTGCGTCTGGCCGAGGCCTGGGATGCCCGCGATCCTGATCTGCCGATTGAAACGCCGCAGGAGCTGTTGATCCTTGCGTCGATCGTCGAAAAGGAAACAGGCGTGCCGGAAGAGCGCGAGCAGGTCGCCAGCGTGTTCGTCAACCGTTTGAATCAAGGCATGCGTCTGCAGACCGACCCGACCGTGATCTATGGCATCACGAACGGTCAGGGCATTTTGGGGCGTGGTCTGCGCCGCAGCGAGCTGCGCAAGGAGACACCGTTCAACACCTACGTCATCGACGCGCTGCCGCCGACGCCCATTGCCAACCCCGGTCGTGCGAGCCTGATGGCCGCCGCACAACCGGCCAGCGAAGACTATGTATTCTTTGTTGCCGATGGCACGGGCGGTCACGCCTTTGCCGAGACATTGGAAGAGCATAACGCCAATGTGGCACGCTGGCGCAAGATCGAGGCAGAGCGCGGCGCGGAAGCGGCGGGCAATGCGTCAACGGGCGGAAACTAAACGTCCGGTCGGGTGTAAATTAGGAATTTGTTAACCATCGCAAGGGGTTGAAAGGTTTCGGTAACCTTGTTTTTCTTGACTTTGCGTCCGCTCTGACATAGAAATACGTCCATGCTAGAAGACATGGGCAAACGGCCCCGGATTAAGTTCCGGTGGCCGTTTTTTCGTGTTTGCTCGGGTTGGAGGTCCAAAACGAGAGGTAAGAGCAAGATGACGATGAATACCCCGGAACAAGAAATTGCTGCCAGCCAAGAGCAGCTTCAGGCGTTGCAGACCGCGATCCGTGATTTGCGCCGCGAGATAGAGAGCCTGAGAAAACAGGCCCGATCCGGGGAGGAAATAAACGAAACAGCAGCGTCGAAAGCATTGGGTAAAGCCAGTGGCATGGTGGCGACCTGCATCAAAGTGGAGACCTATCTGAATGAGTGCAGAAACAGACAAGCGGGCATTGCCCGAGGCGGATACGCGCTGGACATGGAGCAGGCGCGGGCTGACATCGGGTGCAAGCTGGATCGGCTCCGCCGATGTTGCGGTGCAAGACCGGTTCTTGAATGATCTGGATGAGGGAGAGCTTTTGGCTCTCCCTTTTTTGTTCGAGTTCTGGGCGATGCCGCATCAGCTACCCCCTGAAGGTGACTGGCGGTCCTGGGTTATCATGGGCGGGCGCGGTGCGGGCAAGACACGCGCGGGCGCGGAATGGGTGCGTGCGCAGGTCGAAGGGTCGCGGCCCTTGGATGCGGGGCGCTGCAGGCGTGTGGCGCTGGTGGGCGAGACGATAGAGCAGGTGCGCGAAGTGATGATCTTTGGCGACAGCGGGATATTGGCGTGTTCGCCTGCGGATCGGCGACCGGACTGGGAGGCGACGCGCAAGCGGCTGGTCTGGCCCAATGGTGCCGTGGCGACGGTTCATACCGCGCATGACCCCGAAGGGCTGCGCGGGCCGCAATTTGATGCGGCGTGGGTGGACGAGCTGGCCAAATGGAAGAAGGCCGAAGAGACGTGGGACCAGCTGCAGTTTGCGTTACGCCTCGGCGATGACCCTCGCGTGTGCGTGACCACGACACCGCGCAATGTCGGCGTGCTAAAGGCCTTGCTGGCGTCGCCATCGACCGTGACCACCCACTCGCCGACGGAGGCCAATGCCGCAAACCTTGCGGGGTCGTTTCTGGAGGAGGTGCGCGCGCGGTATCGCGGGACACGGCTGGGGCGTCAGGAGCTGGATGGCGTGTTGCTGGCGGAAGCGGAAGGGGCGCTTTGGACGTCGGAAATGATCGAAGCGGGCCGGGTGCGGGATGTGCCCGTGCTGGACCGCATTGTCGTGGGTCTGGACCCTGCCACGACCGCCGGAGCAGGGTCGGATGAATGTGGGATCGTGGTTGTGGGCGCGCAGACGCAAGGCCCGCCGCAGGACTGGCGTGCGGTGGTGCTGGCCGATTGCACGGTGCAGGGGGCGACCCCGTCGGCTTGGGCGCGGGCCGCTATCAGCGCGATGGAGCAGTTCGGCGCGGACCGCTTGGTCGCCGAGGTCAATCAAGGCGGGCAGATGGTGGTGGAGGTCTTGCGACAGGTCGATCCGCTGGTGCCGGTCAAATCCGTCCACGCCAGCCGCGGGAAGGTCGCGCGGGCAGAGCCTTTGGCTGCGTTGTACGAGCAGGGCCGCGTGGGCCATGTCGCGGGATTGGACGCGCTGGAGGACCAGATGTGCCGGATGACGGCGCGGGGGTACGAGGGCGGCGGATCGCCGGACCGCGTGGATGCGCTGGTCTGGGCGCTGCACGAGCTGATGATCGAGCCTGCAGCGCGGTGGCGGATGCCCGGGGTACGCGGGTTGTGAGCGGTTCGCGGAGGAGAGCGGCCATTCGGGGAGAGTTTAACCGGCAAAATGAAGCGGTGTTGCGAGAGCTGCGTTCGGTCTGGTCGGGCGGCGTTAAGGGATTGGTGAGATTTTCATGGGGCGGTCAATGAGCAGGGAGAGCAGCGGCATGGTTTTTGATTTTCTCAAACGGGGGGCGGTAGAGGCGGTTGCGCAGACGAAAGCCTCTGCCACTGGGCCTGTCGTTGCCTATCAGACCAGCGGGCGCGTGGCCTGGAGCCCGCGCGACGTCGTCAGCCTGACACGCACCGGCTTTTGCGGCAACCCTGTCGGCTTTCGTTCGGTCAAGCTGATTGTCGAGGCCGCGGCGGCGTTGCCCTTGGTGTTGCAGGATGCAGAGCAACGGTTCGAGACCCACCCACTGCTGGAGCTGGTGGCACGGCCAAACGGAGCGCAGGGGCGGGCAGAGCTGCTGGAGGCGCTCTATGCGCAGCTGCTGTTGACCGGGAACGGGTATATCGAGGCGGTTGGGGCTGGCCCGGTGCCGGCGGAGCTGCATGTTTTGCGGTCGGATCGCATGTCGGTGGTGCCAGGGGCGGATGGCTGGCCGGTGGCCTATGAATATGCCGTCGGCGGGCGCAAGCACCGGTTTGACGTGTCAGGGGATACGGCCGCGATCTGTCACATCAAGAATTTCCACCCGCAGGACGATCACTATGGCTTTAGCCCGATGCAGGCGGCGGCGATGGCGTTGGACGTGCACGCGGCGGCGTCGCGCTGGAGCAAGGCGCTGTTGGACAACGCAGCGCGCCCCTCGGGGGCGATTGTGTACCGCGGGGCCGAGGGGCAGGGCAAGCTGAGCGACGACCAGTACGACCGTTTGGTGAGCGAGATGGAGAGCCACCATCAGGGCGCGCGCAATGCGGGGCGACCGATGTTGCTGGAAGGCGGGCTTGATTGGAAACCGATGGGTTTCTCGCCGTCGGATATGGAATTTCACCGCACCAAAGAGGCCGCGGCGCGGGAA